>NZ_CP122407.1:4800000-6000000 GCF_029834475.1 Rugamonas sp. DEMB1
CGGCATCGCAAACCGCTTCCAGGCCAAGTCGTTTCTTCAACGCTCATTCCAATTGCCGCGCCACACTATCGTTGGTGGCTGCGCCGGACCAGGGCCTGTTTGTACTGCTAAGAGCACGGAGTTAGTATAACCTACATTTTTGAAAATTGTCGAGCCTGTTCAAAATGCTTATTGACTTTATGATTTTTCCTGCTCCAGCAACTCTTCCGGCATCACCTCGGGCAAGGGCTGTTCCGCCCCGGCCGGCTTCTTCCTGCGCCAGCCCTGCCAGATCTTCAGCGGCGCGCTGCCCATGCCGGCGGCCTTGCGGCGGCGCCGCAGATACCACAGCAAACCCAGGGCCAGCAGCAGCGCAGCGGCGGCGGCGGCGGCGGCCAGCAGGCCGGTGTTGGCGGCCGGCTCGGGCGGCTTTTCCTTCTTGTCGCTGTATTTGAGCTTGGGTAGACGCTTGGCGGCCGGGGCGGCCACGATGGGCGGCGGCGCGGCGTGCGTGTCCGTCGCTGCGCTCGCTGCCGCCGAGGCCGCCGACGTGCTTGCGGCGGCGTGCGGCGCGGCCGTGGCCTGCGCCGCAGTGTCGGCATGCGCCGCCGGCACGCTAGGCGGCGCGGACTCGGCGTGCGGCGCCACCAGGGCGGCGGCCGGCGCGGCGGCATGGCCAGCTCCGGCCGTGGCGGCACCGGCGACAGGCGGCCGCGCCGGCGTTATGGGCGGCGGCGTCTTGCCGGCGCCCGGCGGCGACTCCAGCGCGTTTTGCAGCACCTTGACCTTGTCCTCCAGCTCGACCAACTTGGTCGACAAGCTGGCATTGCGATAATCCAGGGCGACGCACTCCTTGGCGCTCAGGCCGGCCGGCTTCGCCACGCAGGCCGCAGCGCCGGCGTCCTGGCGCATGGGCGGCGGCATCGGCTTGGCGGCGGCATCGGCGGCAGTGGTGGCAGTGGTGGCGGCGCGACGGCGGGCGGCCACGGCGGGCGCAGGCGCGGGCGCGACGGCAGACGCGGCCGGGTGGCGGGCAGCGCCGCCGGCCGGCGCACGTGGCGCCATGCGCGGCGGCGGCAACTCGTCCAGCTCCTCGCCGGGCGCGAGGGAGGCGCGCGCCGACAAGGGCGCCGGTGCCGGAGCTGCATAGGCCAACGTCGGCGGCGGCAGCGGATGGGGATCGGGCTGCAGCCAGACGGTGGCGGCGCGCACCACCTGGCGGCCGGGCGCGCCCAGTTCGAGGAACAGGTGGATGTAGTTGGCGTCGACCGCCTGCAAGGTGGTGACGTGGAGGAACTGGCGCTGGTCGCGCCGCACCACCGACATGCGCACCGTGCCCAGCGCGGGGTTCATGCGGATGTTGGCGCCGCTGAACACGTCGGGCAGCGCCAGCCGCACCGGCAGGCCGGCCACCTCGTCGGGCGCCAGCGAAATCAGCTCGATGTCGGCCGACAATTGCTGGCCGACATAGGAGCGCACGGTGATGTCGCCCAGCTCGACCGCCCGCACGGACGGGCACAGCAGTGCCGCCAACAGGAAGGCGCCAGCGCGCGAGGTCATCGAAAAAAGTGGTCTGCGCTGCATGTCGTGGTCGCTTGGATGCGAATTCTTGAAGTGTATCAGCTATAACGGCTGAAAATCGCCGTTTTGTAGCCCTCCGTAAATAATTGCTGTCGGCCACCATCCGTTCGGCGTGACAAAACTTCAATCTCAACCCTGCGCTAAAATGGCCGGCACCACCCCCACAGCAAGGAATGCCATGAGCAGCAGAACCGAACGCGACAGTTTTGGCCCCATCGAGGCCCCGCCGGGCAGCTGTGGGGGGCGCAGACCCAGCGCTCGCTGGAGCACTTCCACATCTCCACCGAACGCATGCCGCCCGAGCTGATCCACGCCCTGGCCAGCGTCAAGCGCGCCGCCGCCCGCGTCAACCTGGACCTCGGCCTGCTCGACGGGCCGATGGCGGTGGCGATCACCCAGGCCGCCGACGAGGTGTTGGCCGGCAAGCACGCCGGCGAGTTCCCGCTGGCCGTGTGGCAGACCGGCTCGGGCACGCAGACCAATATGAACATGAACGAGGTGCTGGCCAACCGCGGCTCCGAGCTGATGGGCGGCCTGCGCGGCGAAAGCCGCCTGTTGCACCCGAACGACGACGTCAACCGTGGCCAGTCGTCCAACGACATCTTCCCCACCGCCGTCTACGTCGCCTGCGCCCAGGCGCTGCGCCAGGCCGTGCTGCCGGCGCTGCGCCGGCTGCGCGCCACGCTGGCGGCCAAGAGCGAGGCCTTCGCCGACATCGTCAAGATCGGCCGCACCCACCTGCAGGACGCCACCCCGCTGACGCTGGGCCAGGAGTTCTCCGGCTACGTCGCCCAGCTCGACTTCGCCGGGCAGGCCATCGAGCAGGCCCTGCCCGGCGTGCTGCAACTGGCCGCCGGCGGCACCGCCGTCGGCACCGGCCTGAACGCCCACCCCGAGTTCGCCGCGCGCATCGCCGCCGAGCTCGAGCGCGCGCTCGGCCTGCCCTTCCGCAGCGCCGACAACAAGTTCGCCGCCCTGGCGGCGCACGACGCGCTGCTGTCGGCCCACGGCGCCCTCAAGACCCTGGGCGCGGCGCTGATGAAGATCGCCAACGACGTGCGCTGGATGGCCTCCGGCCCGCGTTCCGGCCTGGGCGAAATCAGCATCCCGGAAAACGAGCCGGGCAGCTCGATCATGCCGGGCAAGGTCAATCCGACCCAGTGCGAGGCGCTGACCATGCTGTGCTGCCAGGTGTTCGGCAACGACGTCGCGCTGACCTTCGGCGGCGCCTCCGGCAACTTCGAGCTGAACGTGTTCAAGCCGCTGATGGCGCACAATTTCCTGCAGAGCGCGCGCCTGCTGGCCGACGGCATGCGCAGCTTCGAGCACCACTGCGCGCGCGGCATCGAGCCGAACCGCGAGCGCATCGGCGAACTGATGGAACGTTCCCTGATGTTGGTGACGGCGCTGGCGCCGCACATCGGCTATGACCGCGCGGCGCAGATCGCCAAGCGGGCCCAGCATGAAGGCACGACCTTGAAGCAGGCCGCGCTGGCGCTCGGCTTCGTCACCGAGCAGCAGTTCGAGCAGTGGATCGTGCCGCTGGCCATGACGCGGCCGAACGCCAAGGGCTAGCCGCCGGCGGCAGCGGCGCGACGCTCAGAAACCGAAGGAGTAGCGCACGCCGATCAGCAGGTCCGGGCGCGCCGTGGCGTCGTGGCCGGGGTTGACGCGCAGCATCAACGCGCCGGTCAGCTTGCCCTGCCTGCCCTGGTAGCCCAGCACGCGGGCGTAGCTCAGTTCGAGGTCGCGCTCGACCGCCGTCGGCCGCAGGTTCAGCGTGCGGCTGTCATAGCCCAGCGCGGCGCGGCCGGCCGGCGCCAGCTGGCCGCCCAGTTGCAGCGTACTGTCGCGCACCATGGCCGGCACCGACAGCGTCAAGCCCAGGCGGTCCGAGCGGTGCCACAGCTGGGTGCGCGACCAGCCCACGCTGTAGGCCACCGTGCGCACGCTGGTCACCTGCCCGATCAGGCTGTCCGCGCCGCCGAAGCCGGCCGTGCGGCCGGACGAGGCCATCGCCACCAGCGAGCTGTTGGGCGATAGCGCGTAGCCCACCGACAAGGAGGTGAACACCGTGGTCGGACTGGTCTTCAGCGCCAGCGCCTGGGTCTGCTGGCTGCCCAGCAGCGAGCCGCTCTCGCGCAACATGCCGAAGCTGACGATGCCCACCGCCCGCCCCATCTTTTGTTCGAATTCGGCGCTGCTGAGGAAGCGCTTGCCGTGCTCGCCGGCGAGCAGGCCGAGCGGATCGGCGCGCGGGCTGCTGGCCGACAAGGCGCCGACGCGCAGGCGGCCGCCGCCGCTGGTGGCGAAGCTGACGCCGGCGTGGCTGGCGTCGTTGACCATCGCATAGTAGGGCGCGTTGAACTTGCCGCCACCGGCCAGCTCCAGCGGCGCCAGGCCGGACGCCTCCAGCCCGAAGAACTTGCCGCTCATGCCGCCGGCGCCGAAGCCGACCACGGTGCCGCGCGCGTCGCGCCGGGCGAAGGCGACGGCGCTGCCATCGGCCGCCAGGCTCAGGCTGCGGCCCGGCTGCGCCAGCTCGATCAGGCCCGCCGCACGGTCCATCGCCGAGAACAGCGCGCCGGCGTGCTGGGTGGCGCCGCCAGTCTGGTACTGCCAGGCTTGGTAGGGGCGGAAGCGATTGTCGGCCGTCGCCGATGCCGCTGTGGCGCTGAACGGATCGGCCGCCAGGGCCGCCGTGGAGGCGAGCGCCAAGCCGAGGGCGCCGGGGTGGAGGTAGTAGCGGAACGTTTTCATGATGACCTCTCGCGAACGAGTGCTGCCACAAGTAGCAATTTCAGCTTAGCAATTGATTTTCCTTATAGCAATGCCAAAGCGACATCGGGGATCGAGTAAACTATACGCCTGTCGGAATGCCGCTACACTTGCCGGAGTGGTGGCAAGCCACATTACACATCAATGCAACAGAGGATAAAATGCAGAAAGTCAGTTTCGAGTTGAGCGGGGAATTTGTCGAGTTGAACCAGTTGTTGAAGCTGGTCGGACTGTGCGACAGCGGCGGCGCCGGCAAGGTCATGGTGGCCAGCGGCGTGGTCAAGGTCGACGGCAAGAAGGAGTTGCGCAAGACGGCGAAGATCCGCGCCGGCCAGCAGGTCAGCGTGGGCGACGTCAAAATCAGCGTCGACGCCGCTTGATTTTGCTCTTGCATTTGGGCAATATAGAACTAAGCTGAAAGGAGCCAGCGCGCTTGAGCGCACGCAAACCGCCCCGATTTGGCCGTCGCTATAGTGGGCCTTGGGCCGCGCGCTTCTTTTCAACCAGTCACAGGGGAACGCCATGGACGGCCCTCAGCAACCCAATATGCAAAGCCAGGAACGCTTGATCGGCGATCTGCGCCAGGTGATCGAAAACGCCGAAGAGCTGTTGAAGAACACCGACCAGTACCACACCGCGCTGTACCAGAACGCCAGGGCCAAACTGGCCCAGGCGCTGCAGGCGGCCACCGAGGAGCTGGCCCGCTTCGAGGACGAGCAACTCGACCGCATGATCCAGGCCACCGACGCGGCCTGCGCGCTGCACCACGAGGCCGACGGCGAAGCGCGCGTGCTGCGCGCCTTCCGCTGAGCCGGGGCGGCGGCGGGCGGCGCCGCGCGGCGCCGCCCGCTCAGCGTCCGGCGCGCTGGTTCTCGATCACCGCGTCGAGCGAGAAGCGGCCCGGGCCGAAGGCCAGCAACACCAACAACATCCCCCCCCAATAGAAATGGTCGTTGATCGCCGCCGGGCAGTCGAAGCTGAACAGCTGCGGGTAGGAAACGACGGCCATCAGGTTGACGGCGAACAGGCCCAGCGCGGCCGGGCGCGACAGCAGGCCGACGAACAACAGCAGCGGAAAGGCCAGCTCGCCGGCCACGCCGACGTAGGCGGCCAGTTCGGGCGACAACAGGGGCACCTTGTACTCGTCGCGGAACAGGGCCAGCGTGCCGCCCCAGTCGCCCAGCTTGAGCATGCCGGCGCGGAAGAACTGCGAGCCGACGTAGAAGCGCAGCACCAGGCTGAGCATGGAGCCGCCCCAGTCGCTCAGGGTGGCGTCGAAACGGGACAGCTGCTGGTGCAAACCTAAGATCATTTTCATCATTGTTTTCTCTTTGGTTGATAAAGCGGTCGGGTGGCCCGGACGGGCAAGGCGGCTGGCCGCCTGCCCCGGGCCGTCATATGCGTCGTATGCGGCTACTCAAGGTGCGATCGCGACGATCAAACCGTGTTCCATCCATTGCCGCAGAGCGGCGGCGACGTCGAAGCCCTCGTCGCGCTCGAAGGCGGCGTCGAGCGCCGCGCCGAAGCTGGCGCCGCCGGCCAGCCGCGCCAGCGCGGCGTGGGCCGCCGGGGCCAGCGGCAGCAGGCGGGCGCGCCAATGCGGCCGCGCCACCACGGCGTGGCTGGGCGCGGCCATGTCGTCCGGGAAGGCGGCGCCGGCGCCGGCCTGGTGCGCCAGCCACAGCGGCACCACGGCCCAGTCCGACGCCAGCAGCGCGCAGGCCGGATGCAGCCGCAGCCGCGCCGCCTCCAGCCGCTCCGGCGTCAGCCCGGCCAGTTGCTCGGCCGTCACCGGCGCCGCCTCGGCGGCGTAGTGGGCGCGGTGCAGCGCCCACTCCAGCCGCGCCATGTCGGGCAAGTAGGGGTACTCGGCGACATGCGGAAAGCCGGCCAGGAAGTCGGCGAAGCGGGCGCCAAACTGGTTCAGGTCGGCGTCCTGCGACGGCCGGGCGCGGCCGTAGGCCTGGCCCAGTCCGTCGAAGAACTCCTCGCCGACCAGCGCCCGCAGCACCGGATAGGCCGCCGCCAGCGTCTTGCCCCAGGTCGCGCCCAGGTTGCCGCGATACAGGGCGAAACGCTGCCCGGCGTGCGCCCCCTTGAAGCGGGCCAGCGCCGCCGGGGCCTGCGCCGGATCGAACAGCGCGGCGGCGAAATCGTGCTGCTCGGCCGCCAAGGTGTGCGGCGGCGCCGGCGATGGCGGCGCCGGCGCGGCGGCCCGGCCGGCCGGCGCGTCGAAGCGCAGCGCGGCGCTGCCGCCCCGCTCGCCGGCGACCTCGGCGGCGGCGGCGCGGGCCTGTTCGGCCTGGTCCAGCAGGACCTCCAGCGCCGGCAGGTCGGTGTCCCACTCGATCAGCGTGGGCAGCGTGCCGAAGCGCCGCAGCGCCGCCTGGTACAGCCGCCAGACCGGCTCGGCCACCACGTCGCCGTGGTGGTCGATCACCGCCAGCGGCGTCACCAGGTGGCCGGCCAGATGGATCTCGCCGACCGCGCCGAGCGGAATGGCGGCGATGGCCGCCAGCGCGTCCTCGCCGTGGTTGCACTGGTTGACGTACAGGTTGTTGATGTCGAGCAGCAGCGCGCAACCGCTGCGGGCGGCCAGCGCGGCGAGGAACTCGGCCTCGCCCATCTGGTCGCCGTGGAAGCGCACATAGGTCGAGACGTTTTCCAGCAGCAGTTGGCGGCCCAGCGCGTCCTGCACCCGGCCGACCCGCTCGCACAGCAGGTCGAGCGCGGCGCCGTCCAGGCGCATCGGCAACAGGTCGTTGAGCTGGCGGTCGGCCACGGCGCCCCAGCACAGGTGCTCGGACACCAGGGCCGGCTCGGCGCGCCGCACCAGCTCGCGCACGCGCCGCAGATGGCTGTCGGAAAAACCGCGCGCCGAACCGAGGCCGAGGCCGACGCCGTGCAGGCTGAGCGGGTAGTCGCGCCGCAACTGCTGCAGCACGTGCCAGTCCCAGCCGGCCAGGTCGAGATAGTTCTCGGTGTGGACCTCGAGCCAGTCGGCGCGCGGCCGCTGTTCGAGGAACCGGCGGTAGTGCGCCGCCCGCAGGCCGACGCCGAAGCCCAGCACGGGGGCCACGGCGGCGCTTCGCTGCGACATGATGCGGACTCCGCTAGCGGATCGCTGGCTTACTTGGCCGGCGCCGAGGTTTTGCCGCCGGCCTTCTCGCAGGTGCCCTTGGCGACGTATTTCCACTCGGCGGCGCCGTTGTCGGTCTTCGACTGGCCGGCGCAGGAGTGGGCGCCGTTGGCGGCGGCGCAATCGTTCTGGCCGGCCTTGGCGATGCCGAAGCATTTTTCTTTTTCGGCCGAGGCCGAGGCGGCGGCGGCGGCGCTGCCGACGGTGGCGGCGCAGACGGTGGCCAGGGCGGCGGCGATCAGGGCTTGACGTTTGTTCATGGTAAGTCTCCTTAAAGGGAAAAAAAGTAAAGTATCGAAAGAGTGCGACCCGATGGTCTGCAACTGAACGGTAGTCGCGCCACTCCCCCGCCACCTTACACAAATTTTTTATTTTTTTGAACGGGGATCTCAACCCGGGGAAACTCAGGCGATTCTACTGAATACTGCTGACAAAAACAGAACAAACGGGAAAATAATTGCGCCGCAGCGCAGCATACGGCGCCACGGATGCATAACGCGGCGGCGCGGCGGACTGTTGACAAGAACCAAAGAAAGAGGCGGACATGCCGCCACGGCTGGCGCCGGGGCGGAAAAAGGCGGGGAAACCAGCGCGAACGGAGGGGACGGCGGCGCGGCGGCGCGCCGGGCGCGATGCTGCAGACGCAACGGTGCCGCGCGCGGCGCGCGCGGCGGACACCACGGCGGCCCGGCTCAGGCCGTGGTGTTGATCGTGTTGCCCAGGTGCGAAGGCAGGTTCGGCGCGGCCGGAACCGGCGGAATCGCCTCGATCAGGGCGGCGGCGCTGGACGCCTGAATGTCCTGCGCCTTCTTCAACACGGCAACACCGACCGCCTGCTTGGTGCCGGTGTCGGCGATGCTGGTCGACAGCTGAGCAATACCCGTTACGTCCATGTGGTTCTCCAGTACAGGACAAGAATGCCTATCCCCTGTTTACGGACGTTTTCGGCAAAGCTTTAGGCCGCCCTGCCAATTATTTCGGCAGCGCCGGCGCGGCCAGGCGCGCCAGCAGCCAGTCCAGCACGGCCTGCGGCGCGTTCAGGTCGAGCCAGGCGAGGCCCTCGCGCAGATCAACCGGCCGGGGCTGGTTGGAGGCCACCGCGACGATGTTCGGGTCGTCCGGGTACAGCGGCGCCTGGCCGAGGGCGCGGTAGACCTCCAGTTTGTCGAAGGCGTAGGACTTGAAGCCCTCGACCAGGGTCAGGTCGGCCGGCGCCAGGCGGGCCAGTTGCTGCTCCAGGCTCGGCTGCTCGGCGCCGCGCAACTCGTGGATGACGGCGAAGCGGAACGGCGAGGCGATCATCACCTCGGCCGCGCCGGCCAGGCGCAGCCGCGCGCTGTCCTTTTGCGGCGGCTCGAGCTCGACGTCGTGGTGGCTGTGCTTGATGACGTTGACCTTCAGGCCGCGCGCCGCCAGACGGCCGACGACGATCTCCAGCAGCGTCGTCTTGCCGCTGCCGGAGCGGCCGACCACGCCGACCACATGGCGCGCCCGCGCCGCTGACTCTTCTTGCATTGCCCTACCCTCTGCTGGATGATGTTGCCGCCATTATACGCAGCAAGCCCAGCCAACCCCCGGCCCGGCGCCGGGGCAGACTCTCGGCCATTCAGGCCTTGAAGATCTCGCTGCGCTCGCGCCGCACGGTCAGGCCGATCATGCACAGGCCGGCCAGGAACATGGCGTAGCTGCTCGCCTCCGGCACCGTCGAGATGGCCTGCGGCACATAGCTGGCGCCGGCCTTGGCCAGGTCGGCGTCGGTCACGCCGAAGACGAAGAACTTGTTGTCGCCGGCCCCGGCCGAGAAGTCGTTGTCGTTGGCCACGTACAGCGTGTGGTTCAGCACGCCGTTGATGGTGACGTCGGCGCCGAAGGCCAGGCCCTCGATCTTGGCCGGGATCTGGTTGGCGGCGTAGCCGTTGGCCTTGAGCAGCGGCACCAGGTCGAGGAACAGCGACTTGCTGACCGACGGGCTGGCGGCGTTCAGCCTGGCCACGCCGTCGACGCTGGCGGCGCCGTTCAGGTCGATCATGAACAACTGCTTGGCGACCGCCTTGGAGCCGTCGCCCAGGCCCTTGCCGTCGCGCTCGTCGACCAGGAACTGGTGGTCGTTCAGCGCGACGATCTCGCTGACGCCGCTGCCCGTGCTCAGCTGGTAGGCGTACTCGTGGGTGGCCTTGGTGGCGATGTCGATGGTGACGATGCGCACGGTGCCCTTGGCGTCCTGCGCCAGGTTGGCCTGCATGATGCCGACCAGGGTCTTGCCGTCCGGCGTGATGGCCAGGCCCGTCCATGCCCTTGTTGGCCACGCGGCCGCTGGCGTTGCCGGCGATCTCGGCGTCGCCGCTGGCGTTCGGCTTGGCCGCCGTCAGGCTGGCCGGCAGCGCGAAGCTGTTGATGCGCTGGCCGCTGGCGCGGTCGAACTGGTAGACGTAGGGACCGTACTCGTCGGACACGAAGATGCTCTTGCCGTCCTTCGACACGCGCACCGCCTCCGGATCGAGGCGGCCGTTGTTCGGGTTGGCGCTGGACTTGGCGGCGTCGAAGTTGTCCGAGCGGCCGCTGAAGTAGTAGTGGCCGGCATCGTTCAGCTTGGGCGTGCCGGCGCCGAGCGTGAGGCCGGCGCCGGTGCCGGCCGAGCCGTTGCCGTAGACCAGCGCCGTCGGGCTGTACAGCAAGGTGGTGGCGTTCAGCGTCGGCGTCAGATTGAAGGCCAGGCCCTTGCCGCTGGTGTTGGCGCTCAGGCCCAGGCTCAGGGTCTGGACGCGCGGGATGTAGGAGGTGGTGTTGTCGATCAACGGGTTGTAGACGCTGGCGTTGGGGCCGCGATCCGGCGTCGCCAGGAAGGTGTTGTTGCCGGCGTAGGCCAGGCCCGAACCCAGGCCGCCCAGCAGGTTGCCGGCGGCGCCGTTTTCCAGGGCGCCGCCGGTGCCGCTCGACAAGTCGAAGCCAAGGCTGCTCAGGCTGCCGACGGCGATCAACTCGACCGCGTGGGCGTGTGGCGTGTAGTAGGCGGCGGCGATCAGCAGCGGCAACAGTCTCAAGTGTTTCATGGATCTTCCCAGGCAAATTGACAATGCATGGAAGATAACATTTATACATGACGGTTTGATGACCGTTTCATTTCGCCAGCCCGCTGTGCAGGCGCCGGCCGCCGCCGGCTAGTACGGCACGCGGTAGCGATAGCCCTTGTAGTTGAACACGGCGGCCTTGGGCAGCAGCTTTTCCAACACCAGGCCGGCGGCCACCTCCTCGCCCTCGTGGCGCAGCACCTTGTCGATCAGCAGCAGGCGGTCGGCCGGGTTCTTCGAGTAGATGTAGCCGCCCACGGCGATCGGCGGAATCGCCCGCTGGATCGGTTCGGGCAGCTCGCGCAGGCTGGGCGCGGCGTCGTCCGGCGCGGCCGGCGCGGCGGCGGGCGGACTCGGCTGCGCGTGGACGCCGTCGGCGGCGGCGGCCGGTGGCGCCGGCTTGCGTGCCGGCCCAGGGCGCTCGGCCGGGGCCGGCGCCGCAGCGGTCTTGAGCGGCTTGAACGGCTTGAGCGTCTCGACCGCTTCGATGGCCGGCGGCGGCATGGCGACCGGCTGCGCCGCAGCGGCCGGCAGCGCCACCGCTGGGGCCGGCGCGGACGCGGCCAAGCCCGGGTTCGGCGCGACCGCCGTGGCGGCTGCGGCAAGCCCGGCGTGCTCGGCAACGGCGGGCGCAATAGACGCGGTGGCGGTGGCGGTGGCGGCGGCGGCGGCAACGGGCGCGGCCGCAGCGCCGGCAGCGGCAGGCGTTGCGGACGAGGCGGCCCCAAGCGGCGCCGCTGTCGTTGCCGGTTGGCGCCACACCAGCGCCAGCAGCGCGACGATGACCGCCGCCATCGCCATCACGGCCAACGGCAGCGGCTTCTTCCACGCCGCGCCGGGCGCGGCCGCCACCTCGCCGTGCAGACTGGGCGCGTGGATCGTCGGCAAGGCGCCCAGCTGGCGCTCGGCCTGGGACTTCTTGAGTGCTTCCAAAATATACGACATATTATTTCCCCGCCACGACGTCGGCCGCGCTGGCGCTGACCAGCAAACGCGGCTCGGCCACGCCGCCCAGCTGGTTGAGCCGGATGAATGTTTTCGGACCGGCCACGCCGTCCGCCTTGAGTTGCTGGGCCTGCTGGAACTCGCGCAGACGCAGTTGCAGCGCCGCGTCCAGCGGCTGGCCCTCGAGCGGCTTCTTCAAGCCGTACAACTGGGCCAAGCGGCGCGCCAGCCAATCGACGTCGGCGCCGTGGTCGCCGCCGCCGACCTGCTCGCGCCAGCCTCGCGGCGCGCGCCAGAAGGTGGCGTACTCGCCGGCGTAGCGCTGTTCCAGGGCCGCCAGCGCGATGTTCTGCTGCCGGCCGGCCACGCTCAGCGTCGCCGCCTTGTCGCCCAGGCCGATCAACAGCGCGTACTGCGGCGCGGCGGGATTGTCGTTCAACACCAGCAGCGCGGGACGATCCAAACGGCGCAACTCGGCCAGCGTGGCCTTGCCCTGCAGGCAGCGCAAATTCATCTTTGCCGCCAGCTGGCAAGGCTCGCCGTCCGGCAGCGTCAGCCCCCACAGCGCGGCCAACTGGCGCATGACGGCCTCGCCGTCCGCCGCCGCCGCGCCCGCGGTGGCGGCGGCAACGCCAGCACCGACGCCAGGAGTCGCCGTCGAAGCGGCGCCGCCGGCGGCGCCATTGGCCAAACCGGTGCCGCCGACCGCGCCGGTTCCAGCGGCGCCGTTGCGCAACCCAGCGCTGCCGACGATCCCGCCGGCGGCACCGTTGGCCGAACCGGCGACCGAGCCGGCGGCGCCGGCCGTGGCTGCCGCGCCAGCGCCAGCGCCAACGGCTGCGGCCGGCCTGGCCGCGGCCGCCCTGCCGCCCGTCGCCGCCGTCGCCGCCGGCGATGCCGGCAGCAAATGCCAGGCCGCCGCGCCGCTGATCAGCGCGCCGGCCAGCACGCCGCCGGCCACGTAGGGCCAGTAGCGGCGCAGCGCCTTGACGGCACGCTCGCCGGCGAACACCTCGGCCGCCGCCTTGCGCAGGATGGCGCGCGTCACCTGCGGCTGGTTCTCCACGTAGGCGCCGAGCAAGGCGCGGTCGCACAGCAGGTTGATGCGGCGCGGCACGCCCTTGCTCAGTTGCTGCAGCAGCGGCATCAGCCGGCGCGGCAAGGGCGCCGCCGAGGTCGCGCCGGCGCCGGCCACGGCCAGCCGGTGCTCGACGTAACTGCCGGTCTCGGCGGTCGACAGCGAACCCAGGTGGTAGCGCGCGATGATCCGCTGCGCCAGTTGCTCCAGCTCGGGCCGGGCCAGCATGGTGCGCAGCTCGGGTTGGCCGATCAGGATGATCTGCAGCAGCTTGCGCTCGCTGGTCTCCAGGTTGGTCAGCAGGCGCAGCTGTTCGAGCACGTCGGCCGACAGGTTCTGCGCCTCGTCGATGATCAGCACGTTGTTGCAGGCCTGGGCGTGGCTGGCCAGCAGGTAGCGGTTGATGGCGTCGACATAGGTCTTGACGCTGACCGCGCCGGCGCCGTGCGGCGCCAGCTCGATGCGGAACTCGTCGCACACCGACAGCAGCAGCTCCTCGACCGACAGCTTGGGGTTGAAGATGTAGCCGAGCTTGCAGTTGTCCGGGATCTGCTCCATGAAGCAGCGGCACACCGTGGTCTTGCCGGCGCCGATCTCGCCGGTCAGCAGCACAAAGCCGCCGCCACCGCCGACGCCATACAGCAGGTGGGCCAGCGCCTCGCGGTGGCGCTCGCTCATGAACAGGTAGCGGGGATCGGGGGCGATGGAGAACGGCGCTTGTTTCAGATGGAAAAATTGGGTGTACATGAAGGCCCTGGCGGTGCGTCAGCGTCCCGGTCGCCGGCTGTTGAGCGCGGGCGGCAGCGGTTTGAACTTGGCGCAGTAGATCTTGGATTTGGTGTCGAAATAGACGATGCGGGCGGCCGGACTGGCCTCGCGCACCGGGAAGGCCGAGCTGTCGATCTTGGCGTAGTGCACGCCGAGCTGCTCGGTGATGGCCTGCTCCAGCTTCTCCGGCGTGGCCTCGGCGACGGCGCCGACGAACACCAGCGCGCTGCTGTCGTCGCTGACCATCACCTCGCTGATCGGGATGCCCCACAGCGTGCCGTCGGTCTTGAACCAGTAGGCGCCGCCCTCGCGCTTGTAGGCCGGGCCGAAGGCGCCGAGCAGGTAGTCGTAGTAGTACTGGTTGTCGATCTGGTCGCGGCACTGCAGGCCGTTGCCGATGATGGTGCCGAAGGTGGTCGGCGCGGCGCCGGCCGACGCGGCCGCCAGCGCCAGCAGCAGCGCCAGGCCGGCGGCGGCGGCGGCGGCGGCCAGCGGCGGCCGGCCGGCGCCACGGCGGCGCGCGCTCAGCAAGGCCGGCGCCCGCCCGGCGGCGTCGCTTGCAACAACGATGATGGACACACCATGCCAGACTCCAGGGTTGAACCAGCCGCGCGCCGAAGGCGGCCGCGACCGTCGTTTACAGTTTCGACATCCAGGCGCGGTTGGCGCTGATGCGCGCCTTGGCCGTGGCCGGCAGCGCCTCGTAGCAGCCCGGGTATTGCTTCAGGGCGCTTTCGCGGATCTCCTTCGGCACACCGTTAACCAAAAAAAGGTAGAGCACCGCCCCGTCGCCGGTGGTTTTCGTCCCCATGTACTTGATCATCGCAGCCCCCCTCGCCGGCGCCTATGCGGGCCTTCACGGCATAGCACTGCAGGCATTATGACACCAGCCCGGCAAATCAACTACTCCCTGACGTGCCGTGTTGCGCCCCTGCTCTATCGATGGTAACGGCGGCGGCGCGGCAAACTCCAGCCGGCGCCGCTCAGCCGGCCGGCAGCCAGGGGTCGGCCTCCGGCTCGGGGAACACGCCGACCATGAAGTCGATGAAGCTGCGCACCTTGGCCGACAGCTGGCGCCGGCTCGGATACACCAGGATGATGGCCAGGCGCCGGCTGTAGAACTCCGGCAGCAGACGCACCAGGCGGCCGCGCTCGATGTCGTCGTTGAGCGAGCACGAGGTGCGCATGACGATGCCCATGCCGGCGATGGCGGCCTGGCGCAGCACGTCGCCGTTGTTGGAGATCATCTTGCTGACGATGGGCACGCTGAGCTCCTTGGCGCCGCAGCGCATCGGCCACTGGTGGCGCAGCTCCTCGTAGGCGTAGTTCAGGCAGTCGTGGCCGCTCAGCTCGCGCGGCGTGGCCGGCGTGCCGCGCCGCGCCAGATAGGCCGGCGCCGCGCACAGGATCACGTTCGAGGTGGCCAGCCGGCGCGCCACCATGCTCGGCTCGATCTTCTGGATGCCGATGTAGATGCCGACGTCGAAGCCGTCCTCGACCAGGTCGACGTTCTTGTCGTCCATGGTCACGTCGAGCACGATGTCGGGTTGCTCGGCGGCAAAGCGCGGCAGCAGCGGCGCCAGCTGGTCGCGGCCGAAGCCCGGGTGGCAGTAGATGCGCAGGGTGCCGCCAGCGTGGCGCCACCACAACACTCTTTTGGAGCCACATCATGAACGCACGGAAACTGATCGCCAGTCCGACCCTGTTCGCCGCCGCCGGCAGACACACCAGCAAAATTCCCCTCTAGAAAGCTTCCCTCCCGCACCAAGCCGGCCCATAGTTTCGCCGTTCCAAAACCACAACACGTATTGTCAAATTTTAATATGCAGCTGGTGGCTACTATGATTTAATTGACCTCGGCCCCTAAGCAAATGCAAGCCATTACCGCCACCTAAACAACGTTTGGCGGACGGCGCTTGGCGGACAGATCATTCGGAAAAAACAGCGGACACCGCCGGGCCGGGCAAGGCATCGCCCCCAGCCGGACGGCCACGCATACCAGCGTCTTGGTATCAATAACACCGGGGATTTTGATGAAAAACATAACAATCGCATCATCCTTCATCTTCATGCTTACCACGCTGCCCGCCGCAATGGCAGCCACACCCGCGGCGCCGCCCGGCGCCACGGCCCGCAGCACACCGATTCTCACGGTCGAGACCGAGTCCGGCACCGTCGGCGACGCCCTGCAAGGCGCCGAGCAATTCCTTGCCAACACCGAACTCCGACGCGGCGGCGCGCCGTGGGGCCGACCGCGCAGCTCCCTCGCGCCCGCCCAGTTCGACCGCGCCAGCAAAGCGGCCCAGCAGTTCGCGGCCCATGCCCTGCCGTCGAAAACCAAGTACTCCACCGTGCCCGAGCCGAAGGTGTACTCGATGTTGCTGCTCGGCGCGGTGCTGCTCGTCATCAGCGCACAAAAGGAACAAGACGAGAAGTTCACGGCCTAGAGGCAAGCTGGCCGTTTCCACAGCCCTTGCTCGCAAGGGCTTTTTTTCGTCCGCGCCAAGGCGCCCCGCTCGACACCGGTTTTGCGCAGTTGGTCCCGCCGTTTCGCGCTTCTGTCCCACGGCCCTTCCACCGGCCGCTGTTTTATCATATTGTCTACCTATCCCAGCCTCCGCCGACGATTGCCCCCATGAAACCGCACAACACCCCCGCCCTGCTCGCCCCGTCCCTGCTACTCAGCCTGCTCGTCGGCCTGGGCGCCGTCCAGGCGGCCCGCGCCGACGACCGCTCGCGGCCGGCCCGCGCCGCCGACGCCGCCGTCGGCGTCGAGCACCGCAGCCTGGCGCCGTTCAGCGCCATCGACATCTCCGGCCCCTACCAGCTGGTGGTCAGCGCCGAGGGCGAGCGCGGCCTGGACCTGCGCGGCCCCAGCAAGCAGTTCGCCGACATCGACAGCAAGGTGGTCGGCGAGACGCTGGTGCTGCGCCCCGCCAAGCGTGCCGGCTGGAGCCTGAGCTTCGGCAAGCAGCCCAAGCTGCTGCTGTACGTCCGGGCGCCCGAGCTGAAAAGCCTGAAGTCGTCCGGCTCCGGCGACGTCGAGCTGCAGCACTTCAAGGGCGACAAGCTGAACCTCGACGCCAACGGCCCCGGCGACCTGCGCGCCAGCGGCAGCGTGCGCGCCTTGACCGTGCACGCCGGCGGCAGCGGCGACGTCGACCTGCGCCAGCTGAAGACGGCCAGCCTGACGCTGCAGGCCGGCGGCCCCGGCGACGTCGAGGCGGCCGGCGTCAGCGCCGACCTGGTGCTGGAGATGGCCGGCTCGGGCGACGTCCGCGTCGCCGACCTGCAGACGGCCCGCGTCAGCGCCCTGCTGCGCGGCCCCGGCTCGCTGCGCCTGAGCGGCGCCAGCGGCGAGCTGCGCGCCGAGCTGAGCGGCTCGGGCGACCTGCACGCCTGCGACCTGGCCGCCGACGCCGTCAGCGCCATCCTGCGCGGCCCGGGCGACGCCTGCGTGGCCGGCAACATCAAGAAATTCGACGCCGAGGTGCACGGCTCGGGCGACCTGACGGCGCGCGGCCTGCAGGCGCAGAACGCCCGCGTCATCCTCAGCAGCGCCGGCAACATGACGCTGTCGGGCAGCAGCGCCACGCTCAGCGCCGAACTGAGCGGCAGCGGCAAGCTCGACGCGCGGCAACTGGCGGTGGCGCGCGCCTTCGCCCGCAGCCGCGGCCCCGGCAACATCCACCTCAACAAGATCAGCGACGCGCTCGAGGCCGAGATGAGCGGCAGCGGCGAGCTGCAGGCCAGCCCCGAGTGCAACAGCGTCAAGCTGACCATGAGCGGCCCCGGCCAGGTCAAGCTGGACGGCCGCACGCAAACGCTGAGCGCGCAGCTGCGCGGCAGTGGCGAGCTCGACGGCCGCCACCTGCAGGCCGAACAGGCCGACGTGCAGGTGCGCGGCCCCGGCAGCGCCCAGCTCAAGCTCAAGCCGCGTTTGCAGACGGCCAACAGCGTCGCCCGCCTGGTCACCTTCGACCGCGACGGCCAGCGCGAGGGCCGCGAATAGCCCGCCGCGCCATCACCGCCGCGACAAACGACAACGCCCGGACTATCGCTAGTCCGGGCGTTGTCGCGTTGTCGCGTTGTCGTTTCAAGCCGGCGCCATGCGCCCGCCTGGCTAGCCGCTAGCTCACTCGAAGCACAGGCGCTTCTTGGTGGCGGCGATCAGCTTGGCGTCGTAGGGGTGCAGGTTCTCGATGAACAGCAGCTCGCTCTCGTCGGGTTCCTCCAGGCACATGCTGAGCATCATCGGCGCGTCGTCCATTTGACCGAGGAAATGCTTGGGCCAACGGTTCTTGCGGTGCGCGCGCAGCACCTCCATGCCCAGCTTGGCCAGGGCCGGCTTGACGCCCGCCGCCAGCGCTTCGCGCTGCCACTCGTCCCAATAATCGCTTTGTACTGCCTTGTTCATGTGTTCGTTCCAACTCAGGTAAAGGCGACAGTGTACTCCCTGTCGCCGCCGGGGTGGGCAAAACCAGTCCGAAGTGGCATTTACTCCACGCCATGACAATACCAAATGGCGGCGCCGTAGAATCATTAAAAAACAATGACTTAGCCTGCAATGGCGGCGAGGAGCTGCAATGCCACTTCCGAATTTTTCAATACCAGTTAAATACCTGTTGACAAGCTGGTTTGGCAACAATATAGTGCCCCACAACTCCCCGGTTTCAGCGCCTGCAAGGGCCGCGCCGGGTCGCGGCGGAACCGGCGTTGGCGTAGCCACTGGCCCTACTCATTTGCGTGCTCATACAAACATGATCGAATACTTAATCGGCGTCGACGGTGGCGGCAGCGGCACCCGCGTACGTCTGGCGCGCCGCGACGGCGTCGAACTGGCCGAGGGCGCCGCCGGCCCCTCCGGCCTGCTGCACGGCATCGCCAAGGCCTGGGCCTCGGTGGAACAGGCCGCCGGGCAGGCCTTCGCCGCGGCCGGCCTGGCCACTCCCGGCCGCGAGCGTATCGCCGTCGGCCTCGGCCTGGCCGGCGTGCACAACCCCGAGTGGGCCGCCGAGTTCGTCGCCGCCAACCCCGGCTACGCCGCCGTCGCGCTCGAATCGGACGCCTACACCACCCTGCTCGGCGCCCACGCCGGCCGGCCCGGCGCCATCATCGCGCTGGGCACCGGCAGCGTCGGCGAGATCCTGCGGGCCGACGGCACGCGCCGCGAAGTGGGCGGCTGGGGCTTCCCGGCCGGCGACGAGGCCGGCGGCGCCTGGATCGGCCTGCGCGCCGCCAGCCACATGGAACAAGTGGTCGACGGCCGCCGCGAGAGCAGCGACTACGCCCGCGCCGTCATCGAGGCCTGCGGCGGCAACCGCCACGCCATCCAGGTCTGGCTGGCCAACGCCAGCCAAACCCAATACGCGCAACTGGCGCGCATCGTGCTGCAGCACGCCGACAGCGACGCCGAGGCGCGCGCCCTGCTGCTCGAGGCGGGCCGCCAGGTGGCGCTGATCGGCGGCGCGCTCGACGCCGCCGGCACCCTGCCCATCGCCCTGTGCGGCGGACTGGCCGCGCCGCTGCGCGCCTACCTGCCGCCGGCGCTGCTGGCGCGGCTCGCGCCGCCGCAAGGCGACTCCGCCGCCGGCGCCCTGCGCCTGATCCAACAACACGTGAAGGAGTAGCGACCGTGCTAGCCCAGTTGAGCGATTTCAAGCCGGACGCCGACAGCGACACCCCGCTGTACATGCAGTTGGCCAACAAGCTGTCCGACGGCATCTCCGCCGGCGACTGGCGCGCCAACGAGGCGCTGCCCTCCGAGCGCGTGCTGTCGGAGATGCTGACCATCTCGCGCGTCACCGCGCGCAAGGCCATCGACATGCTGTGCGACCGTGGCATGCTGACCCGCAAGCGCGGCTCCGGCACCTACATCACGCCCAAGCTGGAGCAACCGCTGTCGCGCCTGACCAGCTTCTCCGAGGAGCTGCGCCAGCGCGGCTTCACCGCCGGCTCGCGCTGGCTGCAGCGCGACATCGGCATCGCCGCGCCGCTCGAACTGCTGTCGCTGGGCCTGTCGCCCAACATGCCGGTGGCGCGCCTGAAGCGCCTGCGCACCGCCGACGAGGTGGTGATGGCCATCGAGACCACCACCATCCCGGCCATCTACATGCCCAACCCGCACAGCGTGACCGACTCGCTGTACGGCTATTTGGAGGCCAACGGCACCATCCCGATGCGCGCGCTGCAGCATATCCGCGCCGTCAACGCCAACGCCGAACAGGCGCGCCTGGCCAACATTCCTGCGGGTGCCGCGATGCTGCACATCACCCGCGTCAGCTATCTCGACAACGGCGCGGCGGTGGAACTGACCCACTCGTATTGCCGCAGTGATTATTATGAATTCGTAGCGGAGTCACGCAGATGAGCAGTTCAATCCAAGGCAACATCCTGACCTCGGCCGGCTGGGTACGCGGTGAAATCACCTTCGACCAGCGCATCGCCGCCATCCACGGCAGCGCCGCCGACCCGGGCCAAAACGGCGACGACTACGTCATCCCCGGCTTCATCGACCTGCACGTCCACGGCGGCGCCGGCAAGGACGTCATGGAGGGCGGCGACGCGGTGCGCAGCATCGCCGCCGTGCACGCCCGCCACGGCACCACCAGCATGCTGGCCACCACCATGACGGCGCCGCCGGAGGACATCGACCTGGCCCTGCGCGCCATCGGCGCGGCCTGCGCCGAGCGCCGCCCCGGCGAGGCGCGCGTGCTCGGCGCCCACCTCGAGCCTGCATCAACTCCGGCAAGCTCGGCGCCCAGCCCAACTTCGCCCGCGCCGCCAAGCTGGCCGACGTGCAGCGCCTGGCCGCGCTGGCGCCGCTGCGCCTGATCACGGTGGCGCCGGAGATCGCCGGCCACCTGAACCTGGTGCGCGAGCTGACCGAGGCCGGCATGCGCGTGCAGATCGGCCACACCCTCGGCTCCTACGAGGACGGCGTCGCCGCCCTGGAGCACGGCGCGGCCGGCTTCACCCACCTGTTCAACGCCATGAGCGGCCTGCACCACCGCGAGCCGGGCATGGTCGGCGCCGCGCTGGCGCACGCCCAGTACGCCGAGCTGATCCCCGATTTGCTGCACGTCCATCCGGGCGCCATCAAGGTCGCCCTGCGCGCCATCCCCAAGCTGTACTGCGTCACCGACTCGACCGCCGCCACCGGCATGCCGGACGGCGAGTACATGCTGGGCCGCCACACCGTGCACAAGTGCATGGGCGGCGTGCGCCTGGCCGACGGCACGCTGGCCGGCAGCACCCTCACCATGGACCAGGCGCTGCGCAACCTGGTCGGACTCGGCCTCGACCTGGCGGACGCCTCGGCCCGCGTCTCAACCTATGCGGCCGACTACCTCGGCCTGCAGGAACGCGGGCGCCTGGCCCCCGGCGCCTACGCCGACGTGGTGGTGCTCGACCGCGATCTCAAACTTAAAGCCGTCTATATCGAAGGAGAACTGCTGTGACCTCAATGATGTTGAAAGAAGCCCTGTCCGCCGCCGACTGCGTTGCCCACCAACTGGCCAACGACACCGAGCGCTACGCCGAACTGGGTCGCAAATTGAGGAGCACCTCGTTCTCCACCGCGCTGACGGTGGCGCGCGGCAGCTCGGACCACGCCTCGGCCTACGCCGCCTACCTGATCATGGCCCGCCTGGGCCGGGTGGTCGCCTCGCTGCCGATGTCGCTGGTGACGCTGCACAAATCGCCGCTGATCACCCGCGACACCCTGGCCATCGCCATCTCGCAGTCGGGCCAGAGCCCGGACGTGGTCGAGCCGATCCGCTACTTCCGCGACGGCGGCGCCACCACCATCGCCCTGGTCAACGACATCGACTCGCCGCTGGCGCAGGCCGCCGAGTGGGCCATCCCCCTGCGCGCCGGCAAGGAGCAGAGCGTCGCCGCCACCAAGAGCTTCATCACCAGCCTGGTGGCCGGTGCCCGCCTGGTGGCGCAGTGGCAGAACGACCCCGAACTGCTGGCCGGCCTGGAGGCGCTGCCCGAGTCGCTGACCGCCGCCACCCGGGAGGACTGGTCGCAGGCCATCGAAGTGCTGGCGCCGGCCAAGAACATCATGGTGGTCGGTCGCGGCATCAGCTTCCCGCTGGCGCTGGAGGCGGCGCTGAAGTTCAAGGAGACCTCGGCGCTGCAGGCCGAGGCCTTCAGCGGCGCCGAGATCAAGCACGGCCCGATGGCGCTGGTGGAGGAAGGCTATCCGCTGCTGATCTTCGCCACCCGTGGCCCGACCCAGGCCGGCCTGCTGCAACTGGCCACCGAGATGCGCGGCCGTGGCGCCCGCGTGCTGCTGGCCGCGCCGGCCGACGTGGCCGAGCGCGACCTGACCCTGCCGGTGGCGGCCACGCCCGACCTCGACCCGATCGTCGCGGTGCAGGCCTTCTACGTCATGGCGGCCAAGCTGTCGGCGGCGCGCGGCATGGACCCGGACCGTCCGCGCCACCTGAGCAAAGTCACCAAGACCAACTAAGCCACGCTTAGCCCAACCACGCCCACCCGGCCCGGACCATCGATGAAGATCAACACGCTGCTGACCGCATTGATGGCGCTGGGCCTGTCCCTGGCGGGCGCGGGCGCCGGCGCGGCCGCCGCCGCCGCTGCGGGCGCGCCGAGCAAGATCGAATTCTGGACCTTCAGCATGAAGCCCAAATTCACCCCCTACTTCGAGGGCTGGTGCGGCAGTACGAGGCCGGCAACCCCGGCGTCAAGATCGAATGGGTCGACTTCCCCTGGGACGTCATCCAGACCAAGCTGGTGACCCGCATCGTGGCCGGCACGCCGCCCGCGCTGGTCAACCTGAACGTGCCCTGGGCCGACGAGTTCGCCCGCGACGGCCTGCTCACGCCGGTCGACGCCCTGCTCGGCGAGGCGCGCGAGCGCTACATCCCGTCGACGCTGGAGGGACCTCAACTTCGGCGGCAAAACCTACGGCTTCCCGCTCTACAGCAATGTCGCGGTGATCGCCTACAACACCCACATCTTCAAGGCCGCCGGCATCGTGCGCGCCCCGCGCGACCTCGACGAGCAGCTGGCCTTCGCCCGCCAGATCGCCGAACGCACCGGCAAGGCCGGCCTGTGTCCGGCGCTGGCCAAGATCGACGGCCTGATGCTGCAACAGGGCCTGCCGCTGATCGTCAAGCAGCGCGCCGTGTTCAACTCGCCGCGCCACGTCGCGTTGATCGAAAAACTCGCCGCCACCTACCGCGCCGGCGGCCTGCTCAAGGACAGCCTGTTCGCCGAGGACAACTTCCCCGCCGCGATCGACGCCTACAAGGGCGGCCGCCTCGGCATGCTGCTGGCGCCGCCCACCGCGCTCAGGCGCATCGAGGGCGACGCCAAGGACATCTACGCCATCACCGACGTGGCGCCGGCGCCGCTGGGGCCGACCGGCATCGCCGACGGCGGCTGGCTGATCCACTTCGCCGTGCCCACCGGGGTCGACGCCAAGCTGCTGCCGGCGGTCGGCAAGTTCGCCCGCTTCCTCACCAACGACGCCAACCAACTGGCCTTCGCCAAGCAGGCCAGCGTCTACCCGGCCATGCGCCAGGCCGCCAACGACGCCTTCTTCACCAGCGTGCCGGCGCGCGCCGGCGCGGCCGAGAAGGCCGTGGCGGCGGGCGCCGTCTCGATGCCGCACGCGCACACCCTGTACGTCGCCGGCATCGACGACTACGACGAACTGCGCCGCTACCTGGTCAAGGCGGTCGAGGCGGGCGTCACCGGCAAGCAGGACGTCAAGCAGGCGCTCGACCAGGCGGTGACGATCTGGAACAAGAAACTCGCCGCGCTGCGGAGCCGCTGACCATGCACAAAACCATGCCCGGCCACAGTCGCCCCAACCGCCACACCCTGCAAGCCTGGTTGTTCCTGGCCCCCGCCCTGATCTTGTTGGCGGTGTTCTCGTTCTGGCCGGTCGGCTTCGGCTCCTACCTGGCCTTCACCGACTACAGCCTGATCCGCCCAACCAGCTGGGTCGGCCTGGACAACTTCCGCTACATCTTCGACAACGACATGTTCGTCACCGGCCTGACCAACTCGCTGCTGTTCCTGCTGATGGTGCCCTTCGTGCAAATCGGCGCGCTCGGCCTGGCGGTGTTGGTCAACAACCGGCTGCCCGGCATCCGCTACTTCCGCGCCGCCTTCTACGTGCCGGTGGTGACCACCGTGTCGGTGGTCGGCATCATGTGGGGCTTCATGTTCCACGAACAGGGCGCGCTGAACTACGTGCTGATGGCCATGCACCTGGTCGGCGCGCCGGTCGGCTGGCTGTCCAACGACGCGCTGGCGCTGTTCGCCATCATGTTCGTCACGCTGTGGCGCGGCCTGGGCTGGTACATGGTGATGTACCTGGCGGCGCTGCAGGCGGTGCCGGCCGACATGCAGGAGGCCGCCATCCTCGACGGCGCCAACCGCTGGCAGCGCTTCTGGCGGATCACCGTGCCGATGCTGCGGCCGACCATCATGGTCTGCACCATCCTGTCGGTGCTGGCCGCGCTGAAGGCCTACCAGGAGGTCGACGTGCTGACCCAGGGCGGGCCGATGAACTCCACCTTCACCGCGCTGTACTACGCCTACGACCAGGGCCTGAAACACCTCAAGCTGCCGCGCGCGCTGGCCGCCAGCTTCGTCGTCTCGCTGATCTGCGTGGCCATCGCCCTGCTCTGCCTGCGCTACCTGAAACCGAGGCACCGTTGATGAAGCCACGCCACCTGCACATGCTGGTCCACTACCTCGTGCTGGGCGCGCTGGCCGTCGTCTGCGTGTTCCCGTTCTGGTGGACCCTGGTCACGGCGCTGTCCACCGAAGGCAACATCTTCGCCTTCCCGCCCACCTTCTGGCCGCGCGCGCCCTCGCTGGAGAACTTCGCCGAGGTGCTGCGCGCCATTCCGCTCTGGTCCTTCCTGCGCAACTCGGTGTTCATCGCCGCCTGCACGGTGTTCTGGAAGCTGACCCTGTGCTCGATGGCCGCCTACCCGCTGGCGCGCCTGCGCTTCCGTGGCCGCCGCCTGGTGTTCGGCCTGATCCTGGCAACGCTGGTGCTGCCGTCCGAGGTCAACTTCCTGGTCAACTTCATCACCGTCACCAAACTCAGCCTGGTCGACACCTACACCGGCGTGATCCTGCCCAACGTGGTGACGGCGGTGGCCATCCTGCTGCTCAAGCAGGCCTTCGAGGAGGTGCCGCAGGACTTGATCGACGCCGCCCGCGTCGACGGCGCCTCCGAGTGGACCATCTTCAGCAAGATCGTGCTGCCGCTGGTGGCGCCCTGGCTGGCCACGGTCGGCATCCTGACGGCGGTCGAGGCCTGGAACGAATACATCTGGCCCTCCATCGTGATGAGCAAGCCGGATGAATTCCCGCTGTCGGTCGGCGTGCTCTACCTGCGCGGCACCTTCGGCAGCAGCACCCGGGTGATCGCCGCCGGCACCGTGCTGACGGTGCTGCCGACCCTGGCCGCCTTCCTCTTTACTCAACGATTCTTCATGCGTGGCATGGATGGAGCTGTGAAATGACTACCCCCCCGACGACTCGCCACCAACAACTGCGCCGCATCGCCGGCCAACTGATCATGGTGCGCTTCCCCGGCACCGAACTGGACGCCGCCACCGCCGCCTTCCTGAAGGCCAACGCCATCCGCGCCGTCTGCCTCTTCCGCGGCAATATGCGCGACTCGGCGCAGCTGGGCCGCCTGACCGCCGAACTGCGCGAGGTGATGGGCGCCGATTCCCTCATCGCCATCGACCAGGAAGGCGGCGCCGTGGTGCGCTCGACCTGGGTGCCGGCGCCGCCGGCGGCGATGGGCCTGGGCGCGGCCGACGACAGCGACCTGGCCTACCGCACCGGCGCCGCCGTGGCGCGCGCCGTCAAGTCGCTCGGCTTCAACTGGAACTTCGCGCCGGTGCTGGACCTGAACAACAACCCGCACAACCCGGTCATCGCCGAGCGCTCCTTCGGCGCCGAGCCGCGGCGCGCCGCCGAACTGGGCATGGCCTGGATGGCCGGCAGCCACGCCGAGGGCGTGGCCTGCTGCGTCAAGCACTTTCCCGGCCACGGCGACACCCACGTCGACTCGCACCGCGACCTGCCCACCGTCGACAAGCCGCTGGCCGAACTCGAGCAGTTCGAGTTCGCCCCCTTCCGCATGGCCGCGCCGACCGCGCCGGCGATGATGACGGCGCACATCGTCTACCCATCGCTCGACGCCGACAACCCGGCCACCATGTCGCGCCGCATCCTGCACGAGCTGCTGCGCGAGGAATGGCAGTATCGCGGCATCATCATCACCGACGGCATGGACATGCACGCCATCGCCGGCCGCTACGGCGTCGGCAAGGCCGCCGTGCGCGCGCTGGAGGCCGGCGCCGACATGGTGATGGCGCTCGGCACGACCGAAACCCAGGAGGAGACGCTGGACGCCATCGCCGACGCGCTGGCCGACGGCACGCTGCGGCTCGACGACATGAACGAACGGCTGGGCCGCCTGGCCGCGCTGGCGCAGGCCTACCCCTGCCGGCCGCGCGCCTACACCGACGACCTTGGCGACCGCGTGCTGATGGCCGAGGGCTGGCGCCGCGCGCTCAGCGCCAAGGGCGCGCCGCAGCGGCCGGCGCGCGACGCCAAGCTGCGCCTGGTGGTGCGCCAGGACGTGGTCAGCGACGGCGTCTCCGAGGCCGGCGTGCCGGCCGAGGTGTTGGCCGACTCGCTGCGCCGGCTGTACGACGTCGAACTGGTCACCTACGCCGACGCCGAGGCCTTCGACTGGAGCGCGCTGCCGCAGGACGGCCGCTACACCGTGCTGGCCTCGACCTCGCGCCTGCGCTACGGGGAACACGCCCGCGCCACCTGGCGCCCCGACCTGCACCTGGCGTTGTGGAACCCCTACCAGGCGCTCGACTTCGCCGCGCCGGCGCTGATCACCTACGGTTTCGTCGCGCCGGCGCTGGACGCCGTCAACGCCTGGCTGGCCGGCCAGCTGGAAGCCAAGGGCCGCGTGCCGGTGCCCGGCTTCGACTGAGCCGGGCCAGCGGCGACAAGCCAACAACACACCGACAACAAACCAGCCGGCGACCACGCCGGCAGATGGAGATGACGCAGCGATGGACAAGCAAAACCACGACGTACGCAACCCCAAATTCTGGGTCCCCAGCCTGTACCTGGCGCAGGGCCTGCCCTTCTTCGCGGTGGCCATCGTGGCCAGCCAAATGCTCAAGAGCATGGGCGTGCCCAACGACGAGCTGAACCACTGGACCGGCCTGATCGGCCTGGCCTGGGTCTTCAAGCCGCTGTGGAGTCCCTTCCTCGAACTGGCCAGCAGCAAGAAGCTGGTGGTGGTCGGCTTCCAGATCCTCGGCGGCGTCTGCCTCGGCCTGGTGGCGCTGGCGCTGCAGGCGCCGTTCTGGTTCGCCGCCGCCATGGCCATGCTGGCGCTGGTGGCGGTCGCCTCGGCCACCCACGACATCGCCTGCGACGGCCTGTACATCACCAGCCTGGACGAAAAAGGCCAGGCGCAGTACGCCGGCTGGACCGGCACCTTCTTCAACGCCGGCAAGTTCTTCACCACCGGCGCCCTGCTGCTGCTGGCCGGTCACTTCGAGAAGACCCTCGGCGTGGTGCCGGCCTGGACCATCTGCTTCGGCATCCTGGCCGCGCTGATGCTGGCGCTCGGCGCCTACAACAGCTGGGCGCTGCCGACGGCGAAGAACGTCGTCGCCGCCGACATCACCGCCAAGGCCATCGCCCGCACCCTGTTCGAGGTCATCGTCGACTTCCTGAAAAAGCCCGGCATCTGGGTCTCCATCGTCTTCATCATCCTGTTCCGCGCCGGCGAGGCGCAGGTGCAGGCGATCGGCCCGCTGTTCCTGCGCGAGGCGCGCGAACTGGGCGGCCTGGGCCTGAGCACCGCCGAGGTGGGCGCCGTCTACGGCACCGTCGGCACGGTCGCCTTCGTGGTCGGCAGCATCGCCGGCGGCTACTTCACCTCCTGGCTCGGCCTGAAGCGCGCCATCCTATGGCTGATCCTGGCGGTCAACCTGCCCAACGTGGTGTTCTACCTGCTGTCGGCCTACCAGCCGACCGAGCTGCTGGTGATCGGCAGCGCGCTCAGCGTCGAGATGTTCGGCTACGGCTTCGGCTTCGTCGGCCTGATCCTGTACATGATGCAGGTGGTCGCGCCGGGAAAATACCAGACCGCCCACTACGCCTTCGCCACCGGCATCATGCAGCTCGGCCTGGTGCTGTTCAAGCTGGTCAGCGGCGACATCCAGGTCGCCATCGGCTACCAGCACTTCTTCATCTGGGTCATGCTCAGCGCGGTGCCGGTGGCGGTGCTGTCGCAGCTCATTCCGATGGGCGCGCGGCCGCAGGAGCCGGAGCCGGCGGCGCAGGCCGAACCGGCCGTGGCCAAGGCCGGCTGATGGCCAGCGTCAGCCTGCGCGGCATCGTCAAAAGCTACGACGGCAAGCACGACACCATCCACGGCGTCGACCTCGACATCGCCGACGGCGAGTTCGTCGTCTTCGTCGGCCCCTCCGGCTGCGGCAAGTCGACCCTGCTGCGCATGATCGCCGGGCTGGAGGGCATCAGCGGCGGCGAACTGCACATCGGCGGCGAACTGGCCAACGACATCGCGCCGGCGCAGCGCAAGCTGGCCATGGTGTTCCAGTCCTACGCGCTGTACCCGCACATGACGGTGTACCAGAACATGGCCTTCGCCCTCAAGCTGGCCGGCCACAAGGCCGAGGCGGTGCGCGCCGCCGTCGAGCGCGCCGCCGACATCCTGCAGATCGTCCCGCTGCTCAAGCGCAAACCGAAGGAGCTGTCCGGCGGCCAGCGCCAGCGCGTGGCGATCGGCCGCGCCATCGTGCGCAAGCCCGAGCTGTTCCTGTTCGACGAGCCGCTGTCGAACCTGGACGCCAGCCTGCGCGTGCAGATGCGCGTCGAGTTGAGCCGGCTGCACCAGGAACTCAAGACCACCATGATCTACGTCACCCACGACCAGGTCGAGGCGATGACGCTGGGCCAGCGCATCGTCGTCTTCAACGGCGGCCGCATCGAGCAGGTCGGCACGCCCTTCGAGCTGTACAACCGGCCCGGCAACCGCTTCGTCGCCGGCTTCCTCGGCACGCCGAAGATGAACTTCATCCCGGCCGAGGTGGTGGCGCTGGCGCCCGGTCAGGTGACGGTGCGCCTGCCCGGCGGCGCCGTGGTGGCGGTGGCGGTGGCGGTGGCGGTGGCGGTGGCGGTGGCCGAGCCGGCCGAGCCGGCCGAGCCGGCCGAGCGGGGCGACAAGCACGGCAACAGCGACAGCGGCGTGGCCGTCGGCGACCAGCTCAGCCTCGGCGTGCGCGCCGAGCACCTGACCCTGCACGAGGCGCGGCAGGAGGGCGCCAACCTGATCGAGGTCGGCGTCGGCCATGTCGAGTACCTGGGCGACGTCGCCATCGTCTACACCACACTGGACGGCGCGCCCGAGATGGTCGCCGTCAAGCGCGCCGCCGATTCGGCGCCGCCGCTGGCCGGCAGCCGCGCCCGCGTCCACCTGCCGCCGCAGCGCTGCCTGCTGTTCGACGGCGCCGGCCGCGCCCTGCCGCCGCCCTGACGCCATCCCAACGCGCCGGGCGCCGCCGCGCGCCGGCCGCCGCCGGTTTTATGTAACAATATGGCCGATTTGCCGGGCCGCCCTTCTCCTTCCCCGCAAGGAGTGGCAGAATGTGCGGTTTTGGCGGATTCGACGAATTCGCAGGTCCCTAAGCGACGATGCGGCCTATCAGCGCCGCGCGTCATCGTGTCTTTGATTGAAGGATAATCCATGTCCCACTTCCGTCTCGCCCGCATCAGCCTGATCCTGGCCGCCATCGGCCTGAACGCCGCCCCCGCCCTGCTGGGCATGTCGTCCGCCAGCGCCGCCGAAAAAACCGCCGCACCGGCAGCCGAGGCCCCAAGCCGGACACGGTGCGCCCGGAGATCTACAAGCTGATCGATCCGGTCCAGATCAAAGAGCTGATGACGGCGAAGAACTACGCCGAAGTGCAGAGCCGTCTCGACCAGGCCGAGGCGATGGCCAACCGCACGCCTTACGAGGACTTCGTGCTGAACCGCATGCGCGTGGCGCTCGGCTCGGTCACCAACAACAACGCCATCACCATCCCCGCCCTCGAAGCGGTGCTCGCCTCGGGCAAGCTGCCGGCCAACGAGCAGGCGCAGTTCGCCCAGGCGCTGGGCACGATCTACTACAACGCCAAGGACTATCCGAAAGCGGTGACCTGGTTCAAGCGCTACCAGACCGAGTCGGGCGACAATAAAACGGTGCGTCCATTCATCCTGCGCGCCTACTTCTTCAGCAACGACTACGCCACCGTGAAGAGTGAAGTGGAAACCGACCTGGCCGCCAACAAGGCCGCCGGCACCCGTCCGACGATCGAAACGCTGCAACTGCTGGCCAACGTCGGCGCCAAGACCAAGGACACCGCCCTGTACCTGCGCGCGATCGAGGAACTGGCCACCTACTACCCGACCGACGCCTACTGGGCCGACCTGCTGGCGCGCACCCAGGGCAAAGCCACCTTCTCGACCCGCTTCCAACTCGACGTGCTGCGTCTGCAAAAACTCGTGATGAGCAAAATGGGCGCCGACGACTACGTCGACATGGCCGAACTGGCGCTGCAGGCCGGCTTCTTCGTCGAAGCGAAAAAGGCGGTCGACGCCGGCTTCGAGTTGGGCGAGCTGGGCACCGGCGCGAACGCCGCCAAGCACAAGAAGCTGCGCGACACCGCCAACAAGGGCGCCGCCGACGACGCCAAGACCATCGCCTCGGGCGAAGCCGCCGCCGCCAAGTCGAAAGACGGCGTCGGCCTGGTCAACCTGGGCTACGCCTACGTCACGATGGACCAGTTCGACAAGGGGCTGGAGCTGATGGAAAAGGGTATCGCCAAGGGCGTGCTGAAAAATCCGGACGACGCCAAACTGCGCCTGGGCTATGCCTACGCGATGGCCGGCAAGAAGGCCGAAGCCATCAAGACGCTCAGCGCCGTACAAGGCAACGACGGCCGCAACGACCTGGCCCGCTACTGGCTGGTTTGGTTGAACCGCGCCGACACCAACGCGCCGGCCGCCGCCCCGGCCGCCAAGTAACACCGCGCCGGCGCCCGCCGGCCAAAGCGCAAAAAAAGCTGGACGCCTCCAACGAGCCGTCCAGCTTTTTTGCTTTCAAAGATCTGCGGGGCGCCGACAAAAACCAAAGGCGTAAGCCTGGGGTCGGACCCGACGGGTCCGACCCCGGCTCTTTGCCGGTGGGGTTTCTCGGCACACCAGCGCCTCCGCCAGCGCGCCGCCCAGCGTTTGGCCACCGTCCGCGCTCAGCTCCCAGAACATTGCGCCGCGCAGCCCGGCCTTGCGGATGTAGGCCGCCTTGGCGCGCAGCGAGGCCTCGTCCTCGTAGCTGATCCAATTGCCGCTGCCGGCGTGGTGCAGATACGGCACCTGCGCCTTGGCATTCCAGTGCCGCAGATAGCCCTTGCCGCCCACCATGTAGCGTCCCCGGCCATCGGCCAGCAGCAAACCCTGTTGCAGCAGATGGCCGAAGCTATAGCTCGAGCCGCCGTCGTTGCCGCCGTCGGCCGCGCCGGCGCAAGTCTGGTACTGGCCGTCGCCGGCCGCGCCGGGCGCGCAGCCCTTCCAGCCGTGGCCGTAGAACGGCAGGCCCAACACCAACTGCTGCGGCGCCACGCCGGCGGCCAGGTAGCGGCGCACCGAGGCCGTGCCATGCAGGCCGCCGTCCTTGAGCGGATCGGCCGGGTCGGCGTCCAGCGCGGCCAGGTGGCCGCTGTTCTTCTCCCACGGCATGTGGAAGTCGTAGGACATGATGTTGATCCAGTCCAGACTCGCCGCCAGCGCCTTGATCCAGGCGCCGCCCTGCGGCCCGTCGCTGATGAAGGAGGCGTTGGCGCCGGCGGCGATGGTGATCAAATAGCGCTTGCCGTCGGCGCGGCCGGCGGCGTCGAAGGCGGCGCGCAGCTCGCGCGCCAGGACGACGTAGTTCTGTTTATCGGCGGCGCGCTCGCACACCTGACCGGCGCTGCAGGCCACACCCACCGCGCCCGGATACTCCCAGTCGATGTCGACGCCGTCGAGGCGGAAGCGGCGCAACAGCGCCAGCGTCGACGCCACGAAGGCGGCGCGCGCGGCCGGCGCGGCGGCCAGGTTGGAGAATTGATTCGACCAGTTCCAGCCGCCCACCGACAGCAGCACGCGCAGCTTGGGATTGGCCTGCTTGAGCGCGACCAGCGCGCGCAGGTTGGCGCCATCCTTCAGCGCGTCGGCCAGCACCAGCGTGCCGTCGGCCGGACGGCTCGGCGCGCCGGCGACGTCCTGGCACGGCGCCAACCCGCCGGTGGCCGGGTCCGGATTGCCGTGGCGGCCGTCGCGGCAGGTGTCGAGGAAGGCGTACATCAGCACCGTCAGCTTGCGCGCGTCGATGTTGGCGGCGCTGGGCGCGAAGCCGGCCGACTTCCAGCCCGGATAATAGCCGACGATCTCGGCGCCAACCGTCGCTGGCGCCAGCGCGGCCAACGCCAGCGCCGCCAAACCCACGGTAATGCGCATGCTTACTCCATTCATCGCAATCGAAAAAAGGCCGCCAACAAAGGCGGCCACAACCCCGGGGGTGCCGACATTCGGACATTTCCCGGGTGCTATGGCAGTCGCGGCAACCTCCTCCGCTCGAGCTCGTGTCCGAATGTCGGCACTGACCCCGAATGGAAGTGGTGCGCGGGACGGTCAGTACTTGATGCGCACGCCGCCGTAGACGGTCTTGCCGTTCTTGTAGACGCCGGCGATCTGCGTGGTGTCGGTCTTGAACACGGTCAACAGCGGGTCGTTCAGGTTCTGCGCTTCCAGCGTGAACTGCACCGACTTGTTGAACGTATAGTTCAGCGAGACGTTCAGCGAACCGTTGGCGCTTTGGAAGTAATCGCTGCCGCCGCGGTTGCCCAGCTTGTAGGTCGAGCGGTGGCTGTAGCCGACCCGCGCGCTGAAGCGCTCGTCCTCGTAGAAGGCGCCGACGTTGTAGGAGTTCTTCGAGGTGCCGTACAGCGAGCAGTCCTCGCCGGCCTTGCCGTTGCAGGTGCCGTCGGCCAGCTTGCCGGTCTGCTTGCCGTCGGCGTAGGTGTAGTTGGCCGACACGCCGAAACCACCCCAGATGCTCTGCTCGTAGGCGCCGTTGAAGCCGGTCAGGGTGCCGTCGGTGTTGAGCGGCGCCGAGATGTCGTAGTTGGCGATGGCGCCCTGCTTGGAGGCGTCGGCGTAGGGCAGCACGCTGTGGCCGTAGGCGATCACGCCCTTGAGCTTGCTGGCGAACAGGCCGGCCGACAGCATCGCCTTCGGCGCGAAATACCATTCCAGCGTGGCGTCGATGTTGTTGCTGCGGATGGGCTTGAGGAAGGGGTTGCTGCCCACGCCGGTGTGCTGCAAATCGTTCAGGTCGTTGCCGGCCAGTTGGCCGAAATCGGGCCGCGACATGCCACGGTTGAGGGCGAAGCGGCCGACCAGGCCGGGCGCCAGATCGGCGCGCAGGTTCAGGCTGGGCAGGAAGTCCTGGAAGCTCTGCTCGTAGTTCGGCTTGCCGCCCGGCAGGAAGGCGCGGATGTCCATCTCGGTGCGCACCACGCGCACGCCGACGTTGCCGCCGACCGCGTCGCTCGGCTGCAGCGTGGCCATCAGGTAGGCCGCCGCCGCCTTCTCCTTGATGTTGTACTCCTGCTGCGGGGCGTGGCTGTCGAAGGTGGCGTACTTGGCCACCCACGAGGCGACGTAGTCGTTGCTGATCTTGAAGGGGCTGAAGCCCGGCGTCGGGTTGACCGGCAGCTTGCCGTACCAGTTGCTGCCGTAGTTGCCGATGGCGCTGTCGGGAATCTGCGCGTCGTCACCCGAGCCGGCGCCCAGCGTCATGGCCAGCTTGGTCAGCTCGCGCTGGTGCTTGGCGTAGCGCAAGCCGAACTTGATCGACGGCACCTTGTCGAAGGACAGCTTGAGCTCGCCGTCGGCCTGGCCGTAGCTTTCCTTGTCGCTCGACCCGGTGTAGCTGCCCCAGCCGCCGATGCCGCCGCCGGCGCGGACGAACTTGTCGCCGCCGGGCACGTTCAGCACGAAGATGCCGTCCGGCGTCAGCGCATAGCCGGCGCCCTGGTTCCAGCCGCTCTGCACCTCGAAGCCGACGTCCTTGGTGCGGCCGCTGCCGCTGGTGTGGCCCAGCTTGCCGCTGACGGTCAAGTCCTGGTCGACCACCCATTTGGCGTCGAAGTTGACGAAGGTCGAGTCGGTCTTGGCGTCGGGCCGGGCGGCGACGTCCTCGATCACCGAGTAGGCGCCGCTGCTGTTGGCGCCGAAGGCGTTCTTGTCGTAGAACACCGAGGTGATGGTGTTGCCGGACACGGTGGCCGGGCCGCTCGGCTTGACCGAGTTGCCGTTGCCGCCGGGGCCGGTGGCGGCGTTGATGGTGTTGGCCATGTAGTTGGTGTTGTAGTTCTTCGCGTCGACGGTCGAGCGGAAGCCCGACAGGTCCAGCGTGACGTTGCCGGCCGGCTTCCATTGCGCCTCGATATAGCCGCCCTGGCGCTTGCGCTCCTGCTCGAACAGCACGGCGCCGCTGAGCAGGCTGATGTTCTTGCCGGCCAGCGCAGGGTCGGCGTAGTTGGCGCCGGTCTTGTCCCACCACACGCCCTCGGAACCGGCGCGCTGCAGCTTGCGCGTCTGCGAGAACAACTGGGCCAGCACGCCGAAGGTGTTGTCGGCGTTCTTCCAGTTGAGCAGCGCGGTGACGGCCGGGTCGGTCGACTTGGCCGCCGTCGAGTAGGCCGCCTCGGCCGACAAGGAGGTGGTCAGGCTTTGTTTGAATTCGAGCGGCTTGCGGGTCTGGATGTCGACCGTGCCGGCGGCGCCGCCCTCGACCAGGTCGGCCTGCGCGGACTTGTGCACGACGATGCGGCCCACCAGGTCGGACGGCAGCACGGTGTAGGACACGCTGCGGCCGCCGCTGGAGATGTTCGGACCGTACCAGTCGCCGCTCGACACGGTGTGGCCGTTCAGCGTGGTCAGGGTCAGCTGCGAGGACAGGCCGCGCAGCTGCACGTGTTCGTTCTCGCCGAACGAGCCCTCGGCCGAGCCGGCGCTGGTGGTGGTGACGCCGGGCACGCGGGCCAGCGAGTCGGCCACGTTCTTGTCGGGCATCTTGCCGACGTCCTCGGCGGTGACCACCTCGACCAGGCTGTCGGCGATCTTCTTCTGGTTCAGCGATTGTTGCAGCGAGGCGCGGATGCCGGTCACCACCACCACCTCCTCCTTGGCCGCCGCCTGCTGGGCCTGGGCCGGCAGCGCCGCGCCCACCACCAGCAGCGCCACCGCCGCCGCGATCGGCTTCATCCTGCGGCCCGCCGCGCGCATATCGACCATACCCACTGCGCTCTCCTTGTGTTTCATGTACTCCCCCTTGATTGTGGTTTCGCTTTGGAAACCATTTCGTTTTTATAAAGACCTCTTGCCGCTTCGCCAGCAGCGTGGCGTCCCGAAGGTCCATTTCCTATGACCACTTACAGAACCAATCCAACGCCAATATACATTTATCAAATACCGAAATACTACCAATTTAAGGGGAATTTTGAGCATGTTGCAAGTCATACACAGACCACTTTGCGTAAACTCCTGCACCGTTTTGACGCATTGCCCGGCGTAGTAAGTAGAAACCGCAGGGCGCCGAGTAATACCAACGTCGCGGTCTTTTTTTGGTATTATCCAGCGACACATTTGACACAAAGGCAGGCGCGCCAAGTACGCGCCGCCACGACGGGAGACCAACAGCAATGACTTCGCTCGCAGAGATCATGCAGAATTTGGGACAGAACAGCAGCCTGCCCCTGTACCAGCAATTGCAGCGCGCGCTGCGCGAGGCGATCGACAAGCGCCTGTTCGGCCCGGACGAGGCGCTGCCGGCCGAGCGCCAGTTGGCCATCGACCTGTCGGTGTCGCGCATCACCGTGCGCAAGGCCATCGACGGCCTGGTCGAGGAGGGTCTGCTGGTGCGCCGGCCCGGCTCGGGCAATTTCATCAACACCCGCATCGAGAAGAATTTCGCCAAGCTGACCTCGTTCTCCGAGGACATGCGGGCGCGCGGGCGCGATCCGCGCAGCGTCTGGCTCAAGCGCGCCGAGGGCACGGTCACGCCGGAGGAGGCGCTGCGCCTGCGCCTGAGTCCGGGCGCGGCGGTGTACCGCTTCCACCGCATCCGCTACGCCGACGAGGTGCCGATGTGCCTGGAGTACGCCACCATCGTCGCCGCCTGCCTGCCCTCGCTGGAGGCGGTGCAGGTGTCGATGTACGACGCGCTGGAGAAGGCCGGCAACCGGCCGGTGCGCGCGCTGCAACGGCTCAGCGCGCTGCTGCTCAACGCCGAGCAGGCCGCGCTGTTGCAGGCCAACCAGGGCGACGCCGGCCTGGCCGTCGAGCGCCTGGGTTTTTTGCGCGACGGCCGCGCGGTGGAGTTCTGCCGCTCGATCTTCCGGGGCGACATGTACGACTTCGTCGCCGAGCTGAGCACCAGCTAGGCGTTCGCGCGCCCGGACGCGAGGAGGGTCTTCAAAGGCCGGCTGGACGCTGGCGAAACCCGCAAACAAAGGGGTCTGACCCCATGCGGGGTCAGACCCCGGCCCGGCCGCCTTGCGGGGTAAAAAAAGGGCGGAACGCATTGCGCGTTCCGCCCCTTTTTTCGTCCGGCATGGCGCGCCAAGCGGCGCGCCATCCCGCGGCGTGCTTACTTGGGCGCCGACTTGGCCGCCGGCGCGGCGCCGGCCTTGCTCTCGTCGCCGGCCAGCACCACGCTCAGGCGCCCGCCGTCGATCGCCTTGCGGAAGGCGGCGTTGACCTGCTCCGGCGTCAGCGCCTTCAGCTTGTCCTCCAACTGCTGGCTGAAGCTGTAGCTGCGGCCCAGGTACAGGTTCTTGCTCCAACCGGCCGCCAGCACGCCGTCCTTCGAGCGGTTCTGCACGCGCTGCTGCAGCATGCCCGACTTGGCGCCGGCCACCTCGGCGGCGCTGAAGCCGTCCTTCAGCGCGCGCGCCAACTCCTCGCGCACCGCCGCGTCCAGCCGGGCCAGGTTCTGCGGCGCGGCGATGGCGTAGATGGCGAAGCTGCCGGCGCGGTCGGTGTCGCCGGCGTCAAGGCCGGAACCGCCGCCGTAGGACAGGCCGTCCTTCTGGCGGATGCGGTCCATCAGGCGCGACTTCAAGCCGCCCTCGCCGAAGATGTAGTTGGCCAGCATCAGCGCCGGGTAGTCGGCGTCGGTGCTTTGCAGGTCCAGGTTCAGGCGCGCCGTGTAAAAGCCGTTCTCCTTGTCCGGCGTGTTGATGGCCTTGCGCAAGACCGCCTTGTCGGCGTTGCTGCGGTCCAGGCGGGCGTAGTGCGCCGGACTGCGCCAGTTGCCCAGCGTCTCCTCGACCACCTTGCCGGCGGCGGCCGGATCGAAGTCGCCGACGATGGCCAGCTCGCCCTTCGAGGCGCCGTAGAAGTCGCGGTGGTAGGCCTTGACGTCCTCCAGCTTGAGCGCCTTGACCGCCGCCAACTGCTCGTCGACCGTCATCACGGCGCGCATGTCGCCCTTCGGATAGTGGTCGAAGTATTCGGCGACGGCCTGCATGGCCAGCGACTGCGGCTCGTTGCGGCCGGCCTCGACGCCGACCAGCCACTGCTGGCGCATCTGCTCGAACTCGGCCCCGGGGAAGCTGGCGTCCTTGAGCACGTGGCCGACCAGGCGCAGCGCCTCGGCCAGGTGTTCGCCGGTGGTGTCGAAATGGTAGAGGCCGCCCGAGATCTTCAGCTTGGAGAAGGCGTCGGCCAGTTGTTCGCGGTTGTACTTGCTGGTGCCGCGCATCAGCATGTCGTTGGCGGCGGCGGCGACGACGGACTTGCCGAACAGGTTCTTCTCGTCGCCCCAGTGCAGCTGCAGGTCGACCGAGACCGAACCGCCCCGGTTCTTCTTCGGCAGCAGCGCCACCTTCAGGCCGCCGATGGTCTTGAGCGTGGTGCGGGCGTTGATGTTGGCCTGGGTCGGCTCGAAGTCCTCGGCGCTCAGCGTGGCGGCCTGGGCCTTGAAGCCCTGCATGGCCTCGGCCACGCTGGGCGCGGCGCCGATCTCGGCGCGCTGCGGCGCGTCCTCCGGCAGGAACACGCCGACGGTGCGGTTGTCGCGCTTCAGGTAGCGGCCGGCGGCGGCGCCGACCTGCTCGGCGGTGATCGTCGGCAGGCGGTCGCGGCCCTGGAACAGCAGGCGCCAGTCGCCCAGCGCGATCTCCTCGGACAAGGCGACGCCGACCCGCTGCGGATCGTTGAGCGATTTTTCGATGCCGTTGGCGAAGTTGCGCCGCACCCGCTCCATCTCCTCGGCCGTCGGCGGCGTGGCGGCGAAGCTTTCCACCGCCGCCGTCAGCGCCTCGCGCACCGGCTCGATCGGCTGGCCGGTCTTGACCAGCGCGCCGATGATCTGCAGGCCGGGCGCGTAGCCGGTCTCGCCGAAGCTGAACACCTGGGCCGCCTTGCCGCTCTCGACCAGGGCCTTGTGCAGGCGGCCGCTCGGCGTGTCGCCGAGGATCTCGGACATGAAGCTGAGCGCGTCGCTGTCGGCGTGCAGCGCGGACGGGATCTTGTAGCCCAGCGCGACGATCTGCATGTCGCCCTTGCGCCGCACGGTGAAGCTGCGCTCGCCGTCCTGGGTCGGTTCGACCGTCCAGAACGGCGGCAGGCTGCGCTTGGGTTTCGGGATCGCGCCGAAGGACTTGTTGATCCAGGCCAGCGTCTGGGCCGGGTCGAACTTGCCGGCCACCAGCAGCACGGCGTTGTCCGGCTGGTAGTAGGTGCGGTAGAAGTTTTTCAGGTTGTCGATCTTGACGTTCTCGATGTCGCTGCGGTTGCCGATGGTCGAGCGGCCATAGCTGTGCCAGTCGTAGGCCACGCTCTGCATGCGCTTGAGCAGCACGCCGAAGGGGGAGTTCTCGCCGGCCTCGTACTCGTTGCGCACCACCGTCATCTCCGAATCCAGCTCCTTGCGGTCGACGAAGGAATGGACCATGCGGTCGGCCTCCATGTCGAGCGCCCATTTCAGGTTGTCCTTGCTGGACTGGAACACCTCGTAGTAGTTGGTGCGGTCGTAGGAGGTGGTGCCGTTGAAGTCCATGCCACGGTCGGCGAATTCCTTGGGGATGCTGCGGTTCTTCGGCGAACCCTTGAACAACATGTGCTCGAGCAGGTGGGCCATGCCGGTCTCGCCGTAGTTCTCGTGGCGCGAGCCGACCAGGTAGGTGACGTTGACGGTCACGGTCGGCTTGGAGGCGTCGGGGAACAGCAGCACCTTCAGGCCGTTGGCCAGCTTGTACTCGGTGATGCCCTCGACCGCCGGGCCTTTGACGACGCCGGCCGGCAGGGCCTGGGCCCAGGCCACCGAGCTGACGACGAAGGACATGCTGCAAAAGAACATGCCGGCGCGCACGCCGGGTTTGCGGACAGGTGGTTTCATATTTTTCAAGGGAGGGGGAAACATCGATGAAATCGGGGAATACAGCATACCCGCTGTTCGCCCCGGAAGGGAAGTTCGAAATTGAAATATTGCTAGAAGAAAAACTTTGGTCCGGACGAGACCGGCCACCGCCCCCTCGGGGCGCGGCGCTGGCGCTGGCGGCGAGGGGCACGCGCCCGGCCTACTGGCGGAACTGCTTCTCGTTGGCCAGCTGGCGCGAGCTGATGCGCGACAACTCGCCCATCTCCTCGGCGAGGAACTCGACCAGGTCGTCGATCGAGACGATGCCCGTCAGGCCGCCCATGCTGTTGACCACCGGCACCCGGCGGATGCCCTTGAAGCGCATGCGGTCGATGGTTTCGTAGACGTCCTCGTCCTCGGTGGCGGTCATCAGCTCCTCGACCATGATGTCGCCGACCAGCAGGCTGGCCGGGTCCAGGCCCAGGGCGATGACGGAGACGACGATGTCGCGGTCGGTGATGATGCCGACCGGCACACGCTCGCCATTGGGTTGTTCGACCACGACGAGGTCGCCGACATGATGGTTGCGCATCAACAGCGCGGCGCCCTGGACGGTCAGGTCGCGCTTGCAGTGCACGGTTTGCTCGGTACAGATTTCACCAATACGCATGGCAATCCCCTCCCCCGGCGGCATGCCGGACAGTGTTCTACGTTAACACGCTGGGGAGAGAAAAAGCTGATCCCGCTCAAATGGGCGGGCCGGGAGGGGATGGCTTAGGGCTTGCCCAGCTCGGGCTTGGGCTCGGGCTCGGGCATCAGGCAGGCCTCGACCATTTGCAGGTCGTTGTCGTTGGCGAAGGCGACGACGAAGTGGTAGGCCATCGGTTCGATCTGGCGCAGCTTGGCGTTGACCACCACCGACTTGACGCCGTTGACGACGGTCGGATGCACATACGGCGAGAACTGCAGGTGGGAATGGCGCGAGGTGGTGCCCTCGGGGCGGAAGCAGGACATCACTCCGCACAGGCGTTCGGCCCAGTCGCTGGGACGGAACTGGCGGCCATTGCTGGTGATGCCAAGAATAAAGAACTCGTCGCGCGGTTCTTTCTTGTTTTGAGCTGACTCGGCCATAGGCGGCTTGTGGGTAACAAGTGTGCGTGGAAGATCCCGGCAGGTACGTCGGGCTGGTAAAGCGATCCTTTGCGGATTCCAGTATTATATCTTATAGAAGACCTGAATTGCTAAACCCTTGATTACATGCACTTTTTACAAGCAAGTGGCGGCCTGCAGACAGATACGCACCAGTGCAGTGCGTTACTGTTGTCTGTATCCTACAGGCAAGCCACAATTGTAAGCCTGTTTCCCGGCTTAGCCCAGCCAGACGGCGCCCGACAGCAACAACAGCAGCATCATCCACAACAACAAGGCGCGCCAGACCAGGCCGACCGTGCTCTGCAGGGCGCGCACGCTGGGCTCCTCGCCCGGCAGCACTTCCTGTTCGACGTCGGTGGTGTCGACCGTGGCGGCGTCGACCGGCAGCACCTTGGCCGCGTTCTCGGCCGGGGTGCCCAGGCGCACGCCCATGGCGCCGCCGCCGGCCGACAGGATGATGCCGATCGCCTCGTCCTGCCAGCGGTCGGCGAAGTTGCGCCAGGCGTAGATGGCGTCCTCGAAGTTGCCGACCACGGCGAAGGCGACGGCGGTCAGGCGCACCGGGATCCAGTCGATCCAGTAGAAGGCCTGGGCGGCGAACTGGCCGAAGGCCTCGTTGCGCATGTGCTCGGGCTCGTTCCAGGCGCGCGACAGGTATTCGGCGACGCGGTACATCACCGCGCAGGCCGGGCCGAGCGGCATGAGGAACCAGAAGAACACGCCGAACACGTTGCGGTGGGTGGTGATGAGCGATTTCTCGACGGCGATGCGGGAGATCTCGGCCACCTCCATGCCCACCGTGTCGAGCTTGGTCCACTCGGCCAGCAGGCCGCGCGCGGTGGCCTCGTCGCCGGCGTTCAGGGCCAGCTGGATCGAGGTGAAATAGTGGCTGTAGTGGCGGAAGCCCAGCGTCAGGTAGACGATCAGGATGTTCCAGGCGAAGGCGGCGATGAACAGCTTGTAGTGCATCAGCACCCAGTAGATCGCCGCCGTCGGCACCATCAGGATCGCCATCATCAGGAACCAGCCCATGCGGCCGTGGCGCGGGTGGCCGGCGTTGAACCAGGTCTCCATCCGCAACGCCAGACTCTTGATCTCGGCGTAGATCGGATTGTCCGCGCGCAGGGGCTTCAGTTGCTCGATCAGTAGCGCGCAGAGAATGGAAAGAAATGTCATCAAACGTCCTTTTAGTCAACAATGCCGTAATGCCCGCTACGATAGCGCAGTGCAGTGGCGGAATCAAACTTATTGCGGGAATTTCATTACGCCCGTGCCAATCATGCGCGCAGGAAATGGAATAGATTGCGCAACATGCCGGCCGTCGCGCCCCAGATGTAGAAGCGATCATACGGCATCGCGTAGAAGGAGCGCGGCCCGTCCGGCAGCGCGACCGACAGGCGCTGGTGGTTCAGGCCGTCCATCAGGAAGGCCAGCGGCACCTCGAAGATCTCGGCCACCTCGCCCGGGTCGGCGTTCAGCTCGAACGGCGGCGCCACCAGGCCGACCACCGGCGTGACGCGGTAGCCGGTGCCGGTGTAGTAGTCCGGCAGGGTGCCGAGCACGTCGACATGGCGCCGCTGCAGGCCGACCTCCTCCTCCGACTCGCGCAGCGCGGTGTCGACCGGCGAGGCGTCGTAGTGCTCGGCGCGGCCGCCGGGAAAGCTGATCTGGCCGCCGTGGTCGGTCAGGTGGGCGGTGCGCCGGGTCAGCAAAATGGTCATGCCGGCGGCGCGCTGCACCAGCGGGATCAGCACCGAGGCCGGGGTCGGCGATGCGCGCAAGGCGAAGGCCGGCTCGCTGTGCTCGGGCGTCCACAGCGGCGGCGCGGCGAAGCGCCGGCGCAGCCAGTCGGCGGCCAGGCGCTCGGCCGCCAGCGGCGCTTCGCCGGCGATGTCGCCGGCCGGCAGTTGTTGGGGATCGAATTGGGACTTGGCCACGCGCACTACCTCCTCACGCCACTGTACAGCGGACAGCGCGCAGATGCAAAAAAGGGGCGCCAACCGGCGCCCCTTCTATCCAAACACAAGCGGCAATTAAGCGCTTGCTTTCGCCACAACGCGGCGATTTGGCAGTTTTTCTTTGATACGTGCCGATTTGCCCGAACGCTCGCGCAGGTAGTACAGCTTGGCGCGACGGACGTCACCGCGGCGTTTCACTTCGATCGAAGCGATCAGCGGGGAGTACAGCTGGAAGGTACGCTCGACGCCTTCGCCGGACGAGATCTTACGAACGATGAAGTTCGAGTTCAGGCCACGGTTGCGACGGGAGATGACCACGCCTTCGTATGCCTGGGCGCGCTTGCGGGTGCCTTCGACGACGTTGACGTTGACGATCACGGTGTCGCCGGGTGCAAACTCAGGGATGGTTTTGCCCAGGCGAGCGATTTCTTCTTGCTCGAGTTGTTGAATCAGATTCATTTTTCTTACTCCATAAACCATCTTGCCGGCGCGGCCACGGCGTACAAGACGCCCCGGGCCCGGTAGAGGATGGGGTTAAACACGCGGGCAACATGCCCGCAGGGTACAACAGCGGATTTACGAACCCGCCAAAAACTTTTCATCGAGCTTGCTGAGCAGGCCGGCGGCGCGCGCCTTGGCCAGCAAGTCGGGGCGCTTGCGCGCCGTCGCCTCCAGCATGCGCTGGCGGCGCCATTTCATGATCTCGGCGTGGTTGCCGCCCATCAGCACGGGCGGCACCGCCACGCCCTCGTAGACGTCCGGCCGGGTGTAGTGCGGCGAATCGAGCAGGCCGTTGACGAAGCTGTCCTCGACCGCCGAGGCGTCGGTGTTCAACACGCCGGGCAGCTGGCGGATCACGGCGTCCATCAGGGCCATGGCCGGCAACTCGCCGCCCGACAGCACGAAGTCGCCCAGGCTGACCTCCTCGTCGACACAACGGTCGATCAGGCGCTGGTCGACCGCCTCGTAGCGGCCGCACAGGATCACCAGACCCGGCTCGGCTTTGAGTTGCATCACGCGCTCGTGCGTCAATTGCTTGCCCTGGGGCGACATGAACAGCACGCGCGGCGGCGGCAGACCGGCATCGGTCTGGCGCTGCTTGGCGGCGGCCAGGGTCGCTTCCAAGGGCTTGGCCAGCATCACCATGCCGGGGCCGCCGCCGTAGGGGCGGTCGTCGACGGTGCGGTGATTGTCGGTGGTGAAATCACGCGGATTCCACAGCGACAAGCCACATTTATTCTGTTCGAAGGCGCGCCGGGTGATGCCCGACTGCGTCAGTGCGCCGAACATTTCCGGGAACAGGGTCACGACATCAAATTGCATGGCCTGCCTTTCCGGACTGTCCACTACGCTTACTCGGGAGCGACTTAATAATCCAGGCCCCAGTCGACGGTGATCTTCTTCGCTTCCTTGTCCACCTTGACGATGAACTGGTCGACAAATGGAATCAGGCGCTCTGGCGCCACGACTGCCGGGTCTGCATCGGCTGCGGCCGCTGGCGTGATGCGCAGGATCGATTGCGGTCCGTTGCTCATCATGTCGGTCACCTGCCCCAGGTGCTCACCTTGTACATTTTCTACTGTCAGGCCGATCAGATCGGCCCAATAAAATTCATCTGCCGACAGCGTCGGGAAATGACTGCGCGGAACGAACACAGCGGCGCCTTTGAGCGCTTCTGCTCCATTCCGGTCGGTCACGCCCGCCAGCTGTGCGCAAACGTCGCCGCCATGCAGTTTGCACTGCTTGACTTCAACATCGCGCATGGCCGGCTTGTCGAGCCACCAGGAATCGACGTTCAGCAAGGCATCCGCATCTTCCGAGAAAGGTCTTACCCTCACCCAGCCAGCGACGCCATAGGCACCGTAGACAAAGCCTACCTGTGTCAAATCGTCGGGGACTTGCACCCCGGATGCATGCTTATCGGTCAAACCAGTGGACCAGACTTAAGCCGATTTGTTCGCGGCGACCAGACGGGCCACGGTTGGCGACAGTTGCGCGCCGACGGATTCCCAGTGAGCCAGACGGTCAGCGGTGATGCGGAATGGCACTTCGCCACCCGATGCCATCGGGTTGTAGAAACCGATGCGCTCGATGAAACGGCCATCGCGGCGATTGCGCGAGTCGGTTGCAACGATGTTGAAGAACGGACGCTTCTTGGCGCCTCCACGAGCTAAACGAATAACGACCATAATATTTCCAAAAAGTGTGCTGAGACGGAAAAAGCCGCAAATTATAGCGCGCCTGACCGCAAAGCAGCAAGCGTTATCAAATAATTGGGCAGTGTTGGGGTAATCGGAGATTATCCCTCGTTCCGGCGCAGGGGGCAATAGCCTTGTTACCTAAAAAAGGTAGGCCGGGGCCCGTATTATGACCGATACTGCCCACTTTCCCGCAACCGGCGTGCATTTGCCACGATATTTATGACCGTTTCGCACAAGAACAAGACCTTCGCCACCCTGCTCGGCTTCCTGTTCGGCGGCCTGGGCGCCCACCGCTTCTACCTGCGCGGCCCGCGCGACGTGTGGGGCTGGGCCCACCTGGCCTGCCTGCCGGCCGCCGCCCTGGTCGCCGTGGCCGCGCCGGACGCCAACTGGTTTTACCAGATCATGCCGCTCACGCTGTCGGTGCTGCTCGGCTTCCTCGAGGCGCTGGTGCTGGGCTTGATGTCGGACGAGAAATGGGACGCCGGCTTCAACGCCGGCTCCGGCCGCCGGTCGGACTCGACCTGGCCGCTGGCGCTGATCCTGGTGGCCACGCTGATGCTCGGCGCCGGCGGCCTGATTGCCACGATTTCGCGCCTGTTTGACTTGTTGTACACTGGCGGGGCATACGGTTAATTCCGCCCCCCCCCACACAACACCACGGAGAAAAATATGACGAGTCGCCCAATGATCGCCGCCCTGCTGCTGGCCGGCATGATGTCCAGCGCCTACGCCCAGCCGCCGCTCAGCCCCAAGGAACAGTATTCGATCGACAGCAAGCGCGCCGCGACGCGCTACGCCGACGACAAGAAGCTGTGCGCCGAGGAAAGCAGCTCCGGCGCCCGCATGCAATGCACGCGCGACGCCAAAAGCGAATACGACAAGAGCGTGAAGGCCGCCAAGGCCGCCCTCAAGGCCGGCCCGGCCAAGCAGGCCGCCTGCAACGACTGCGCCAAGGTGCTGTCGGTCAACGTCAGCGAGAAGGCCGGCGAAGGTAGCGCCCTCGGCGTGATCGCCGGCGGCGTCGCCGGCGCCCTGCTGGGCAACCAGGTCGGCAGCGGCCACGGCCGCGAACTGGCCACCGTCGCCGGCGCCGCCGGTGGCGCCTACGCCGGCAACAAGATCGAGCAGAAGGCCAAGTCGAGCAAGGTCTGGACCGTCGCCGTGCAGTACCAGGACGGCAAGCAGGCCAGCTTCAACTTCGACCACGACCCGGGCCTGATGGCCGGCGACCGCGTCAAAAACGCCAACGGCAGCATCGTGCGCAACTAGGCACCGAGCTGCGGCAAGAAAAAAAAACAGCCTGCGGGCTGTTTTTTTTCGCCTTTGCCATCATATCCACCAGACAATATTTTCACCCAACAAGGAGACGCCGTGCAGCCGCAACCCACCTTCCCCGTCCAATGGCAGCCGCTGGTCGACCAAGCCGCCAGCACCCTGCGCGCGCTGGCGCTCGACGAGACCGCCAAGGAGAAATTCTGCAACGATCCGCTGCTGCGCCCCTACATGCACAAGGTGTCGCAGCGCTACGTGGCCGGCCAGACGGTCGCCTCGGCGCTGCAGCGGGTGGCGCAGATCAACGCCCGCGGCCACGCCGCCTCGGCCGAGTACATGGGCGAGAGCTGCCGCGACGAGGCCTTCGCCATGGCCGAGACGGAAGTCTTCATGGAGCTGTGCAAGTCCATCGGCGAGCAGAACTTGAAGTGTTCGATCTCCTTCGACCTGTCGCACGTCGGCTCGCTGGTCGACCCCGAACTGGGCTTCCGCAACGCCCGCCGCATCGCCCACGCCGCCGCCAGCATCAACCGCGAAGTGATGATCTCGATGGAGGCGGCCGAGCGCGCCGACGACATCTACGCCATCTACACCCGCCTGCACAAGGAAGAGAACCTGGACAACGTCGGCATCACCGTGCCGGCCAAGCGCCACCGCACGCCGGCCGACCTGCCGGCGCTGATGCGCCTGCCGGGCCGCATCCGCCTGGTCAAGGGCGCATTTTTGGAGTCCGAGGACGTGGCCTACCACCGCAACAGCGCCGAGCTGGCGGCGGCCTACCGCGCGCTGGCCGGCGAGCTGCTGCTGAGCGGACACAAGTGTTCGATCGCCACCCACGACCGCAGCATCCAGCACGATTTGAGCGAACTCATCATCAAGGAGCGCATCGACCCGCGCAACTACGAATTCGAGTCGCTGATCGGCCTGGGCGGCGCGCAGATCGACGGCCTGCTGGCGCGCGGCTTCCCCACGCGCGAATACGCGGTGTTCGGCGAGGAGCATTTCCTGTATGTGCTGAACCGCATCGCCGAGGAGCCGGTGCGGCTGTACCAGGCGGTGATCGACCTGACGGCGTGAGCTGCCACCAGGCGGACGGGCGCGGCGCGACTTAACTTAGTTACGGGCGTCCTTGGGTTTGCCGCCCTTCGGCCAGTCCTTGTCCTTGCCGGCGTACACGGGGCGCGGCTGGTGCGTGAAGAACTCGGACACGTCGAGCGCGTCCTGGTCGGACAGCGAACCGCCCTGCCCCAGCGGCATGTTGTACTTGACGAAGGCGGCCGCCGTGAACGTGCGCGCCATGCCGGCGCCGTCGTTGAACGAATCCTTGCCCCACAGCGGCGGGAAGGCGTAGCCGCCGGCGCCGTTGCCCAAGCCCTCGCCGGCCGCGCCGTGGCAGCTGGCGCATTTCTCCCCGTAGATCTTTTTACCGTGCGTGGCGTCCGGCACCAGTTTCTGGTCGATGGCGCCGAAGCCCCGGCCCTTGACGCTGACGCCGGTCGGCACGTCGCTCGACAGCCATTGCATATAGGCCAGGATGTTGTTCATCTCGTCCGAGTTGTAGGCCAGCGCCTTGCCGTTCATCGAGCGTTCGAAGCAGTCGTTGACGCGCTCCTGCAGCGAGATGATCTTGCCGCTGCGCGAGCGGTACTCGGGGAACACGCCCCAGATGCCGATCCACGGCGAGGCCAGCGCCACGGTGCCGCCCGTCATGTGGCAGTTGGTGCAGTTGAGCTTGTTGCCGACGTTGGCCGGCAGGCGTTGGTGGGTTTCGCCCAGCAGCAATTTGCCGGCCTGGATGGCGGCGCCCTTGGGGCCGGTGGGAATGGTCGAATCGGCCGGTGGTTTGAGTTCTGGCGCCGTTTGCGCCTGCACGAGGCCGGCCGCCAACAGCGCGCCCAGCAGAATGGTGGAATAGGTGGTTTTCATAGTCCTTCATCTGGTCGGTTGTACCGCGAGGACGCCGGCGCCGGGCACCGGCGGCGCGGGCAGCTCGCTGCCTCAGATGGACGAGCCGGCCATTGCCAGCCAACACACCCATGTCGAGACAAACGATGTTGCCGTACAGACAGTATGCACGCGAACCATCCGGAACGACAACGCGTCCGACGACAAGTGATGCGCGGCACCCACAACCGCGCCACGACCGGCTAGTTGACGGCGACCTCGACCGTCGCCATCGTCGAGACGGCTTGCGGGACGGGCAGGCCGCTGGCCTTGATGTCCTCGATGTGAAGCTGAATCGCCTCGTCGATCGAGGCAAGCACTTCCTCGCGCGTGGCGCCAACGGCGACGCAACCCGGCAAATCGGGCACATGCGCCCCAAAAGATGAAGGTCCCTCTTCGACAACCACTAAGAAACGCATAGCTCCCCCACTGGAGTGAGATCTCATTCATGCGATTCTACGCCAGCATCAGATGCAAAAAAAGCGGCCCGAAGGCCGCTTCTCAATGCCGCACCACAGTCCCGCTTAGAACTGGTCTTCCGTCAAGGCCAGCACGCCGGCGCTGCCGTCGATGATGGCGATGCGCAGGCCCGAGGCTTGCGACAGGATGTGGTCGGCGAAGAAGCGCGCGGTGGCGATCTTGGCCTGGTAGAAGCTGGCGTCGCCCTCGTTGGCGTCCAGCTTCTGCTGGGCGATGATGGCGGCGCGCGCCATCTGCCAGCCGCCCAGCACGATGCCGGCCAGTTTCAGGTACAGCACGCTGCCGGCGAACACGCCCTTGATGTCGCTCTTCATGTTGTTGGCGACGTACTCGACCACCGCCTCCAGGTCCTTGCTGCCGGCCGACAATTGGGCCAGCACGGCCTTGAAGTCGGCGCCCGGCAGCGCGGCCAGTTGCGCCTCGGTGGCGCGGACCTGGGCGATGATGCCCTTGGCCACGGCGCCGCCGTCGCGCACGGTCTTGCGGCCGACCAGGTCGTTGGCCTGGATCGCCGTGGTGCCTTCGTAGATGGTGAGGATCTTCGAATCGCGGTAGTGCTGGGCGGCGCCCGTTTCCTCGATGAAGCCCATGCCGCCGTGCACCTGCACGCCGTCGCGGGTGACGTCCTGCGACATCTCGGTCGACCAGCCCTTGATCACCGGCACCAGGTACTCGTACACCGCCAGGTTGGCCGCGCGCACCGCCGCGTCCTCGTGGTGGTGGGCGACGTCGCTGATGGCCGCGCCGACGTAGGCCAGCGCGCGCGCCGCCTCGGTCTGCGAACGCATAGCCATCAACATGCGGCGCACGTCCGGATGGTGGATGATCGAGACGGGACCGGCCGAACCGGCCAGGTCGCGCGACTGCACGCGGTCCTTGGCGAAGGCGACGGCCTTCTGGTAGGAGCGCTCGGCCAGGCCGATGCCCTGCATGCCGACGCCGAAGCGGGCCGCGTTCATCATGATGAACATGTATTCCAGGCCGCGATTCTCTTCGCCGACCAGGGTGCCGATGGCACCGCCGTGGTCGCCGAACTGCAGCACGGCGGTCGGGCTGGCCTTGATGCCCAGCTTGTGCTCGATCGAGACGCAGTGAGCGTCGTTGCGCTCACCGAGCGAGCCGTCGGCGTTGACCAGGAACTTGGGCACGATGAACAGCGAGATGCCCTTGACGCCGGCCGGTGCGTCCGGCGTGCGCGCCAGCACCAGGTGGACGATGTTCTCGGCCATGTCGTGTTCGCCGTAGGTGATGAAGATCTTGGTGCCGAACACCTTGTAGGTGCCGTCGCCCTGCGGCACGGCGCGGCTGCGCACGGCGGCCAGGTCGGAGCCGGCCTGCGGCTCGGTCAGGTTCATGGTGCCGGTCCACTGGCCCGAGACCAGTTTTTCCAGGTAGATGGATTTCTGCTCGTCGCTGCCGGCCGTCAGCAGCGCCTCGATGGCGCCGTCCGACAGCAGCGCGCACAGCGCGAAGGAGATGCTGGCCGAATTGAGCATCTCGATGCACGGCGTGGCGAACAGCTTGGGCAGGCCCTGGCCGCCGAACTCGACGGGATGCTGCACGCCCTGCCAGCCGGCCTCGGCGAAGGCCTTGAAGGCTTCCTTGAAGCCCTTCGAGGTGGTCACCTGGCCGTCGTGCCAGAAGCTAGGCTCCTTGTCGCTCGGGTTGTTCAGCGGGGCGACGACGTTGGCGCAGAACTTGGCGTTCTCCTCCAGCACGGCCTCGGCGGTGTCGGCGGTGGCGTCCTCGTTGCCCGGCAGGGCGTTGACGGCGGCCAGGTCGGCCAGTTCGTTCATGACGAACAACATGTCTTTCAGCGGTGCTTGATACGGCATTCTCTATTCTCCAAGAAAACAAGCCACGGCGACCCGGCTATGCAGCGGGATCGGCGTGGCTTGGTGGTGTTCAATCCACGGTCTGCGACCGGATTAGCCCAGTTCTGCGACCAGTTGCGGCACGATCTCGAACAGATCGCCCACGATGCCGTAGTCGGCCACGGAGAAGATCGGTGCTTCAGGATCTTTGTTGATGGCGACGATGGTTTTCGAATCCTTCATACCGGCCAAGTGCTGGATCGCGCCGGAGATGCCGACGGCGATGTACAGCGTCGGCGCGACGATCTTGCCGGTCTGGCCGACCTGCCAGTCGTTCGGCACGAAGCCGGCGTCGACGGCGGCGCGCGAGGCGCCCATGGCGGCGCCCAGCTTGTCGGCCAGCGGCTCCAGAACCTTGAAGGCTTCGCCCGAACCCATGCCACGGCCACCGGAAACGATGACTTTGGCGGCGGTCAGCTCGGGACGGTCCGACTTGGCCAGCTCGCGGCCGACGAAGACCGACTTGCCCGAATCGGCAACGGCGGCGACGGTTTCGGTGGCGGCCGAACCACCGGTGGCGGCGGCGGCGTCGAAGCCGGTGCTGCGCACGGTGATGACCTTGACCTTGTCGGACGACTGCACGTAGGCGATGGCGTTGCCGGCGTAGATGGGACGCTCGAAGGTGTCGGGCGAATCGACCTTGGTGATTTCCGAGATCTGCGCCACGTCCAGCTTGGCGGCGACGCGCGGCAGGATGTTTTTGCCGTAGGCGGTGGCCGGGGCCAGGATGTGGCTGTACGAACCAGCCAGCGCCAGCACTTGTTCCGAGATGTTCTCGGCCAGGCCGTCGGCGAAGTGGGCGGCGCCGGCCACGATCACCTTCGACACGCCGGCGATTTGCGCGGCGGCGGCGGCGGCGGCGCCGGCGTTGGAACCTGCGACCAGGACGTGCACGTCGCCGCCGCACTGCAGCGCAGCGGTGACGGTGTGGTGGGTGCTGCCTTTCAGGCTAGCGTTGTCGTGTTCAGCAATAACTAATGCGACCATGATTTTTTCCTAGATTGTGTTCTAAACCCGCGACCCGGAACCCGGGGTCAGACCCTATTGCGGCGGCGCGAACTTCGGCCTGCGACAACAATCCGGGGTCTGACCCCAGCCTCGGTGCGCTGGGGTAAAAATATAAACGGCCAGGCCGCGCTTAGATAACTTTGGCTTCGTTACGCAGTTTCGCTACCAGCGTCGCCACGTCGGGAACCTTGATGCCGGCCGAGCGCTTGGCCGGCTCGACCACTTTCAGGGTCTTCAGGCGCGGCGTCACGTCCACGCCCAGGTCTTCCGGCTTGGTCACGTCGAGCGGCTTCTTCTTCGCCTTCATGATGTTCGGCAGGGTGACGTAGCGCGGCTCGTTCAGGCGCAGGTCGGTGGTGATGATGGCCGGCAGCGTCAGCGACAGGGTTTCCAGGCCGCCGTCGACTTCGCGGGTGACGCTGACCTTGCCGTCTTCCAGCACGACCTTGGAGGCGAAGGTCGCCTGTGGCCAACCCAGCAGGGCCGCCAGCATCTGGCCGGTCTGGTTGGAGTCGTCGTCGATCGCCTGCTTGCCCAGGATGATCAGTTGTGGCTGTTCCTTGTCGGCCAGGGCCTTGAGCAGCTTGGCCACGGCCAGCGGTTCCAGCTCGACGGCGGTTTCCACCAGGATGCCGCGGTCGGCGCCGATCGCCATGCCGGTGCGCAGGGTTTCCTGGCACTGGGTCACGCCGCAGGAGACGGCCACCACTTCGGTGACCTTGCCGGCTTCCTTCAGGCGCATGGCCTCTTCCAGAGCGATCTCGTCGAACGGGTTCATCGACATTTTGACATTGGCGATATCGACGCCGCTGCCGTCAGACTTGACGCGCACTTTGACGTTGTAGTCGACCACGCGTTTGACGGGTACCAAGACTTTCATAGCTGTGCCTTTGGGAAAAATAAAGAATGACGGGACTAAATAGTGGGCTAGATTATATGAGAAAACTAGCCCATAAACAGAATTTAAGCACGATCGTGCGTTTTTTTACTAGTATAAATCGTCTAAATGACGCACTTTTCTTGGATTAATATTTCTTGGGAGAACGAGTCGGAGCGAGAAAACCTGCCCCGCCCGAACAAACGGCGGTGGAACGCCGGCCGGACGGCCGGCGCCGCGCATTTATTTGCGTTGCATCAAAAAGACAAATTCGCGGCCGTTTTGCACATGCGACAGCAAAGCGTTGCCGGTCTGTTTGGCGAAAGCCTGGAAATCGCGCACCGAGCCGGGGTCCGTCGCCATGATGCGCAGAGCCTCTCCACTTTCCAGCTCGGACAAGGCCTTCTTTGCCTTGAGGATCGGCAATGGGCAGTTCAGCCCCCGGGCGTCGAGCTCTTTGTGGAATTCCATGATCTCGGTTTCAAGTAAAGTTTCACTCATCAATATACCCGCAATGTTGTTGTACTGATTTTTGACATACTACTCCAAATCAGGTCGATTGACGCGCTGCACCAAAATAGTTCACCGTCCGTTGTGAAGTCACAACGATAAATTCAGAATAGTAACGGCCCGCACCATGGGCGCGGGCCGCATGTTTGCTGCTTATGCGCGTTGCGCGACCCATGCTGCAACGCCAGCTAAGGCGCCCGCCAGACCGCTAGGATCGGTGCCGCCGGCCTGCGCCATATCGGGGCGTCCGCCGCCTTTTCCGCCCACTTGTTGGGCAACGAAGTTGACCAGCTCGCCCGCCTTGACCTTGGCCGTAGCGTCCGCCGTCACGCCGGCGATCAGGCTGACCTTGCCGTCGTTGACGCTGGCCAGCACGATGGCGGCGGTTTTCAGCTTGTCCTTCAGCTTGTCCATGGTTTCGCGCAGCGCGGTGACGTCGGCGCCGTCCAGGGTCGCCGCCAGCACCTTGATGCCGTTCACGTCGACCGCCTGGTTGACCAGCTCGTCGCCCTGGCCCGAGGCCAGTTTCGATTTCAGCGCGGCCAGTTCCTTCTCCAGCGCCTTGACGTGGTCCTGCACCTGGACTATGCGCGCGGTCAGCTCTTCCGGGTTCGACTTCAACGCGGCCGAGGCGTCCAGCAGGCGGCGGTTCATGGCTTGCACCAGCGCCAGCGCGCCCTCGCCGGTGACGGCTTCGACGCGGCGGATGCCGGCGGCGACGCCGCCTTCGGCGATGATCTTGAACAGGCCGATGTCGCCGGTGCGGTGGACGTGGACGCCGCCGCACAGTTCCTTCGAGCTGCCGATATCCATCACGCGCACCTCGTCGCCGTACTTCTCGCCGAACAGCGCCATGGCGCCGTGTTTGACGGCGTCGTCAAACGACATATTGTGCGTCTGGGTGGCGATGTTGGCCAGGATCTCGCGGTTGACGATGGTTTCGACCTGGGCGATCTCCTCGGCCGTCAGCGCGGCGTTGTGGCTGAAGTCGAAGCGGGTCTTGTCGGCGTCGACCAGCGAACCCTTTTGCGCCACGTGGCCGCCCAGCACCTCGCGCAGCGCCTTGTGCATCAGGTGGGTGGCCGAGTGGTTGCGGATGGTGCGCGCGCGCACCGCCTCGTCCACTTGCGCGGCGACGGCGTCGCCGACCTTCAGCGAGCCGGCGGCCAGCACGCCGTGGTGGCCGAACACGTCGGCCTGGATCTTCAGCGTGTCCTCGACCTCGAACTTGGCGCCGGCCGTGCTCAGCACGCCCTGGTCGCCCATCTGGCCGCCGGACTCGGCGTAGAACGGGGTGGTGTCGAGCACCACGATGCCGACCTGGCCGGCGTTCAGCTGCTCGACCGGCGCGCCGTCGGCGTACAGGGCGACGATCTTGCTGTCGTGGGCCAGCCGGTCGTAGCCGACGAAGGTGTTCTTCTCGCCCGAGTAGACCACGTTGGCGGCCATCTTGAACTTGCCGCCGGCGCGGGCTTTTTTCTTCTGCAGTTCCATGGCCACGGCGAAGCCGGCCTCGTCCAGCGTGACCTCGCGTTCGCGGCAGATGTCGGCGGTCAGGTCGAGCGGGAAGCCGTAGGTGTCGTACAGCGTGAAGGCGGTGGCGCCGTCGAGGTTCTTGCCGTCCTTGGCCAGTTGCGCCTCGAGGATCTTCATGCCGTTTTCCAGCGTCTCGCCGAAGCGCTCTTCTTCCTGCTTGAGCACCTGGGCGACGCGCGCGGCGGCCTCGTTCAACTCGGGATAGGCGACGCCCATCTCCAGGTTCAGGTCGGCCACCAGCTTGAAGAAGAAGGGCTTGGTCTGGCCCAGCTTGTGGCCGTGGCGCAGGGCGCGGCGGATGATGCGGCGCAGCACGTAGCCGTGGCCTTCGGCGCCGGGGATGATGCCGTCGACGATCAGGAAGGAGGCGGCGCGGATGTGGTCGGCGATCACGCGCAGCGACTTCGATTCCAGGTCGGTGGCGCCGGTTTCGCGCGCGGCGGCCTTGATCAGGTTCTGGAACAGGTCGATTTCGTAGTTGCTGTGGACGTGTTGCAGCACGGCGGCCAGGCGCTCCAGGCCCATGCCGGTGTCGACGCAGGGCTTGGGCAGCGGGTTCATATTGCCCTGCTCGTCGCGGTTGAACTGCATGAACACCAGGTTCCAGATCTCGATGAAGCGGTCGCCGTCCTCGTCCGGCGAGCCCGGCGGGCCGCCCCAGATGTCGGCGCCGTGGTCGTAGAAGATCTCGGTGCAGGGACCGCAGGGGCCGACGTCGGCCATCTGCCAGAAGTTGTCCGAAGCGTAACGCGAACCCTTGTTGTCGCCGATGCGGATGATGCGCTCGGCCGGCACGCCGATCTCGTTGGCCCAGATGTCGTAGGCCTCGTCGTCCTCGAAGTAGACGGTGACGGTGAGCTTGTCGGCCGGCAACTGGTAGACCTTGGTCAGCAGTTCCCAGGCGTAGTTGATGGCGTCGCGCTTGAAGTAGTCGCCGAAGCTGAAGTTGCCCAGCATTTCGAAGAAGGTGTGGTGGCGCGCCGTGTAGCCGACGTTTTCCAGATCGTTGTGCTTGCCGCCGGCGCGCACGCAGCGCTGCACGGAGGTGGCGCGCGAGTAGGGACGCGTGTCGAGGCCGAGGAAGACGTCTTTGAATTGCACCATGCCGCTGTTGGTCAACAACATGGTCGGGTCGTTGCCTGGTACCAATGGACTGGAACGGACTATCGAATGACCCTTGGATTCAAAAAACTTAAGGAATTTGTCGCGGATTTCAGATGATTTCATGTCGTATTGGCAGAGGTGGCTGGCAGATGCAAAGGGTTGATTATACGTGATTCAAGTCGACAAAATGGTGCTGGAATTGGAGACCGGCCTCGGGCGCGCGGCGCGGCGGCCCCGCCGGCGCCGGCGCCGGCGCCCCACGGGCGGGCGGCGGCCGGCGGCCTAGGCGAAGCCCGGGCCGATCAAATCGATGCGGTCGGTGCAGAAACCGTCGACGCCCCAGGCGAGGATTTCGCGGGCGCGGGCCGGCTCGTTGACGGTGTAGCAGAACAGGCCGTAGCCGGCGCGCTTGATGGCGCCAGCCAGCTCGGCGGTCAAATGTTTGTGGTTGGTGTGGATGGCCACCGCGCCCAGCGCCTTGGCCTGGGCCTGCCAGTGCTCGGGCACGCGCTCGAGCAGCCAGGCGCGCGGCAGCTCGGGCGCGGCGTCGCGCGCGGCGACCAGCGCCATCACGCTGAACGAGGCCAGCAGCGGCAAGGCGGCCGGATCGCCGGCCGCCAGCTCGGCGGCGAACATGCTGCGGGTCTGCCGCGCCACCCAGTCGCCGGTGGCCTGCTCGTGGCCCGGCACCGGCTTGATCTCGATGTTCATCCAGATGCGCTGGGCCTTGCAATAGTCGACGAACTGGGTGAAGAAGGGCACCGGTTCGTCGCGGAACTGCGGGCCGAACCAGCTGCCGGCGTCCATATAGGACAGCTCGACGGCGTCGGTCCCGGCCACGCTGCCCCGGCCGGCCACGGTGCGGCCGAACTCGGGGTCGTGCATGACCATGCCGATGCCGTCGCGCGACAGCATGACGTCGAACTCGACCGCGCGAAAGCCGTAGGCCAGGCCGGCGCGCAGCCCGGCGAGGGTGTTTTCCGGCGCCAGCGTGCCGCCGCCGCGGTGGGCGACGATTTTTGGATAGGGCCACATAGATTGCCTTGAAGACCATTGTTATGACGGGATTTGCAACATTAACACGACTCATATTGAAATGCTCGACGTCCCGAAAAATGGCCAGGAAAAATTTTCGCTGCGGCGCACAACGTTGTCTAATCGTAAAAACAGTGGCGGCCGGACGGGCTCAGACGGTAAGCTAGCGGCCTATCCGTTTTCTACAGAGGCTGACACATCATGACAGATGCCACAGAACACAATTCTGGCATGCCGAAGGCGCTGGGCCACATCCGCGTGCTCGACCTGAGCCGCGTCCTGGCCGGGCCGTGGTGCTCGCAAAACCTGGCCGACCTGGGCGCCGACGTCATCAAGATCGAGCGTCCCGGCTGCGGCGACGACACCCGCGCCTGGGGCCCGCCCTACGCGCGCGACGCCGCCGGCGCCGACACCGGCGAGGCGGCCTACTATTTGGCGGCCAACCGGGGCAAGCGCTCGGTGACGGTCGACATCGCCAGCGCCGGGGGCCAGGCCCTGCTGCGCGAGCTGGTGCGCCATTGCGACGTGGTGCTGGAGAACTACAAGGTCGGCCAGCTGAAGCGCTACGGCCTGGACTACGACAGCCTGAAGGCGATCAAGCCGGACCTGGTGTACTGCTCGGTGACCGGCTTCGGCCAGGACGGCCCCTACGCCCACCGCGCCGGCTACGACTTCCTGATCCAGGGCATGGGCGGCTTGATGTCGGTCACCGGCGAGCGCGACGACCTGCCCGGCGGCGGCCCGCAAAAGGTCGGCGTGGCGCTGACCGACTTGATGACCGGCATGTACGCGACCATCGCCGTGATGGCGGCGCTGACCCACCGCGACCGTACCGGCGGCGGCCAGTACATCGACATGGCGCTGCTCGACGTGCAGGTGGCGATGCTGGCCAACGTCGGCAGCAACTACCTGAACAGCGGCAAGCCGCCCAAGCGCTGGGGCAACGCCCACCCGAACATCGTGCCCTACCAGACCTTCGCCTGCAGCGACGGCTATATCATCGTCGCCACCGGCAACGACGGCCAGTACCAGAAGTTCGTCGAGGCGGGCGGGCGGCCGGAGCTGGCCGGCGACCCGCGCTTCGCCACCAACCCGCTGCGCGTGCAGCACCGCGACACGCTGGTGCCGCTGCTGGCGGCGATGGTGCTGGCGCGCAGCCGCGCCTTCTGGATCGAGGGGCTCGAGGCGGTCGGCGTGCCCTGCGGCCCGATCAACGATGTCGGCGAGGTGTACCAAGACCCGCAGGTGGTGGCGCGCGGGCTGGTGGTCGAACTGCCGCATCCGACCGCCGGCACCGTCAAGCTGGTGCGCAGCCCGATGAAGTTGTCGGCCACGCCGGCGCTGGCCGACCTGGCGCCGCCGCTGCTGGGCCAGCACACCGAGGAGGTGCTGGGCCAGCTGCTCGGCCACAGCGCCGCCGACGTCGCCGCGCTGCGCGCCAAGGGCGTGCTGTAAGACTAGCCAACGCGGTTGCCGCGCAAGGCGCTCAGTGCAGCTGGTGTTTGAGTTCCGACAGCTCGTCGTGCATGTGCAGCACGGCGCTGCGCATCCGCGGCGTCAGCTGGGCGCCGCTGGAGCAGACGCGCTTGGCGCGGTCGCCCAATTCCTCCAGCTCGTCGAGCACTTTGCGGATGCGCGATTCGTCCCTGGTCTGGATCACCTCCCTCACCAGATCGGATTGCTGGTCCAGCCGCTGCAGGCAGTCGCGCAGCTCGCTGGGCACATCGCGCTCCGCCGAACAGGCTTGCGCGGCCTGGCCGATGGCTTGTTCAACACTGCTGAAACGGCGCTGTATCTCGTTCGTTTGTAACATGATGAGCTCCTTCATTGGCAAACAGGGCCGCGTCGGGCCGGTCCCAATTTGACCGCGCGGCGCGCGCAAAGTTTCCCCGGGCGGCGAGGCGAAGGCGCGGCAGCTCAATTGCGCCGCGCCGCCCCTGTCGCGGGGCCGGCCACAGACCGGGCCAGCGCTATGGTCAAGCGCACTTTCCTTCTGTTACTATGGATCGGCGCAAGCTTGCGCCCCGCCGCCGCCAGGAATGGGCGGCATGCCCCGCCCACCGTCCCCGTCGACAGCACATGGAACGCCGCAAGCACACCCCCCGCGCCAACCCAACCCGACCCAAGCCATGGAAGGCCGCGCGCGACCCGCGCATCCAGGACTTGCAGGCCGCCAGCGACGTGGCGGCCTTCGCCGCCTGCTTCGACGCCAGCCCCAACATCGCCTGCCTGTTCGACGCCGAGCAACGCCTGCTGGCGCTCAACCCGCGCGGCCGCGCCCGCCTCGCCGCCGCCGCGCCGGGCGCGCCGGCCAGCGCGCTGTACATGCCGTGGGCGGCCCGCGCGCTGCGCGAGGAGGCGCTGCCGGCGGCGCGCCGCAAGGGCCTGTGGCGCGGCGAGCTCGATCTGCGCGGCGCCGACGGCCTGCCCTACCCGATCGCCCACGTGGTCGAGTTCCGGCCCGCCACGCAACAGCGCCGCGCCCACTACCAATGCCTGTCCTTCGAGCTGAGCGAGGACGACCAGCACACCTCGCTGCTGCGCTTCAAACGCCTGTTCGAGGGCCACCCGCAGCCGATGTGGGTGTACGCGCTCGACAGCCTGCGCTTCCTGGTGGTCAACGATGCGGCGGTGCGCCACTACGGCTACAGCGAGGCCGAGTTCCTGGCCATGACGATCAAGCAGATCCGCCCGCCCGAGGAGCTGGAGCGGCTGGCCGCCATCCTGGCCGCCGCGCCGGCGGCCGGCGTCGACCGCAGCGGCCGCTGGACCCATTGCAAGAAGGACGGCAGCCGCATCCTGGTCGACATCTCCTCGCATCCGGTGACGGTGGGCGGCCAGCGCGCCCGCTTCGTGTTCGCCCACGACGTCACCGAGCAGTTGCGCATGGCCGACGCGCTGCACGCCTCGCGCGAGCTGAAGCAGCTGGTGATCAACCACATCCCGCACCAGATCTTTTGGAAGGGGCTGGACGCGCGCTACCGCGGCTGCAACGCGGTGTTCGCCCGCGCCGCCGGCCTGGGCAGCAACGAGGAGGTGGTCGGCAAGAGCGACGACGACTTCCCCTGGGCCCACAACGCCGAGCGCATCCGCGCCGACGACCGCGCCATCGTCGCCGCCGACGCGGCGCTGCTGAACCAGGAGGACCACATGCTGGCGGCCGACGGCAGCCTGCACTGGTATCTGATCAACAAGCTGCCGCTGCACGACCAGCAGGGCCGCATCATCGGCCTGCTCGGCACCATCGAGGACGTCAGCGAGCGCAAGCGCGCCGAGCTGACCCTGCAGCTGCGCGGCCGCGCCCTCGAGGCCAGCGGCAACGCCATCGTCATCAGCGCCTGCGGCGGCGACGGCGGCGACCGCATCGAGTACGCCAACCCGGCCTTCGCCCAGCTGTCCGGCTGCGCCCTGGCCGAGCTGCCGGGGCGCAGCCTGGCGCAACTGCTGGGCCAGCGCCAGGAGCCGGCCGAGCGCGCCGCGCTGGCCGCCGCGCTGCAGTCGCGCCAGGAGGTCACGCTGCTGCTGCGCCACGGCGACGCCGGCGGCGGCCTGGCCTGGAGCCGGCTGCACGTGGCGCCGGTGCGCGGCGCCGACGGCGCCGTCAGCCACCACGTCTGCGTGCTCACCGACATGACCGAGACCATCGACTACCAGGACCAGCTGGAGCACCAGGCCAGCCACGACGCGCTCACCGGCCTGCCCAACCGCCACCTGTTCGCCGACCGCCTCGGCCAGGCCATCAAGTACGCCCAGCGCTACGGCCACGCCGTGTGGATCGTCTTCCTCGACCTGGACAACTTCAAGCTGGTCAACGACAGCCTGGGCCACCAGGCCGGCGACGCGCTGCTGCGCAGCGTCGCCGCCCGGCTGCGCGGCGGCGTGCGCGACAGCGACACCGTGGCGCGCCAGGGCGGCGACGAGTTCCTGCTGATCCTGCGCGACGCGCCCGGCCAGCCGGCCGCCGCCGGCGTGCTGCAACAGCTGCTCGAGGCGGTCGCCGCGCCGCTGGCGCTGGACGGCCAGCAGCGCACCGTCACCTGCAGCATCGGCGTCAGCGTCTACCCCAACGACGGCGCCGAGCCCGAGCAGCTGCTCAAGCAGGCCGACATCGCGCTGTACCGCGCCAAGGACGGCGGCCGCAACCAGATCCAGTTCTACGAGCCGGCCATGCACGCCCGCATCAGCGAGCGCGCCACCATCGAGGCCGAGCTGCGCCACGCCCTCGAGCGCGGCCAGCTGAGCCTGCACTACCAGCCGCGCCTGGGCCTGCGCACCGGCGAGATCCTCGGCATGGAGGCGCTGCTGCGCTGGCAGCACCCGCAGCTGGGCGCGGTGGCGCCGGCCCGCTTCATCGGCGTGGCCGAGGAGACCGGCCTGATCGTGCCGATCGGCCGCTGGGCGCTGCGCACCGCCTGCGCGCAGAACCAGGCCTGGCAGGCGGCCGGGCTGGCGCCGCTGCGGCTGGCGGTGAACCTGTCGGCGCGCCAGTTCCGCCACGCCGGCCTGGTCGACGACATCGTCGCCGCGCTGGCCGACAGCGGCCTGGCGGCGCAATACCTGGAGCTCGAGCTGACCGAGAGCGTGGTGATGCAGCAGCCGGGCGCCGCCGTGGCGGTGATGGCGCGCCTGCGCAAGCTGGGCATCCGCCTGGCCATCGACGACTTCGGCAGCGGCCATTCCAGCCTGGCCTGCCTGCGCCTGTTCCCGCTCGACTACCTGAAGATCGACCAGTCCTTCGTGCACGACATGCTGGGCGACCCCAACGTGGCGGCCATCGTCCGCTCGGTGATCGCGCTGGGCCACAGCCTGAACTTCAAGGTGGTGGCCGAGGGCGTCGAGAGCGAGGCGCAGCTGGCCTACCTGCGCCGCTACGGCTGCGACGAGATGCAGGGTTTCCTGTTCAGCCGCGCCGTCGAGGCCGGCGCGATGGCCGAGCTGATGCGCCAGGAGCGCTGCCTGCCGCCGCAGCGGCGCGAGGACGGCGCCCGCCGCACCCTGCTGCTGCTCGACGACGAGCCGCACATCCTAGCCGCGCTGGCGCGCCTGCTCAAGCGCGACGGCTACACCATCCTGCGCGCCAACACGGCGGCCGAGGCCTTCGAGCTGCTGGCGCTGCACGAGGTGCAGGTGATCGTCAGCGACCAGCGCATGCCGCAGATGAACGGCACCGAGTTCCTCAGCCGGGTCAAGCAGCTGTACCCGCGCACGGTGCGCATCATCCTGTCCGGCTACACCGAGCTCGACTCGGTGCTCGGCGCCATCAACAGCGGCGAGATCTACCGCTTCTACACCAAGCCCTGGGACGACCAGAACCTGCGCGCCAACATCCAGGAAGCCTTCCAGTACCACCAGTTGATCCACGGCCGGGCGCACGAGGCCTGAGGCGGCCGGCACTTTGTAAGCACTTGTGACAAGCGCAACAAATGTCGAAAATGTAAGTTACATTGCGGCATCGTTTTTCCGCCGCCGCGCTATCACCTATGCTTTTCCTCCGTAATGTCCCGCGCCGCTGGGTCGGCCTGCTGCTGACGCTGCTGCTGCACCTGGCCCTGCTCTACTCCCTGCTGCTCGGCAAGCCCGCGCCGCAGCAGCAGGACGGCCAGGCGGCGCGGCCGGCGATCCAATGGCTGCTGCCGCTGCCGCCCAAGCGCGCGGCGATCTTGCCGCCACCGCCCGCGCCCGCGCCGGTTAGGCCGGACAAGCCGGACCGGCCGGCGGCCAAGCCGGCGCCAGCGACGCTGTTGCCGCCGCCACCGCAGGCCGTCGCCACGCAGCCGCAGCAGACGCAGCAGTCGCAGCAGTCGCCGGCGTCCGATCCGGCCGCCGCGCCACCGGCCGAGCCCGTCTTCGGCGCGGCGCCGCCCAGCGCCGCCGACATCATGCGCCAGCCCAAACGCGACCTGGGCAAGATCGACCTGGGCAAGCTGGAGCAGGAGCTGCGCAAGGAATTCCCGCAACGGGGCGTACCGCAGCCACCGCCCGACTCCAAACAGGCCAGGCTGGAGCGCGGTATCGACGCCGCCCACGAGGCGGTGCCGCCGAAATGGTACGAGCCGGCGCGAATGGTCGAGCTGAGCCAGCCCAACAGCCGGGTGCGCGTCTACAAGATCAGCACCGCGTTGGGCGCCTACTGCATCACCATCCAGGAAGACGGCAAGAAAAGCTACACCAACTGCCCGCGCTGAAGTCCGAGCGGAAGCCCGTCCGGCGCGCTAGACCAAGGCCGGGGCCAGCTCGGCCTGGCCGAGCGGGCGCAGGCCACGCAGGCGCAGCGCGACCAGCAGCGCCAGCCCGAGGCCCAGCGCCAGCACCAGCACCACGCCGTTCCAGCCGTCGCGGCCCCACATCACGCCGCTGGCCGAGCCGATCACGCTCGAGCCCATGTAGTAGAAGAACAGGTAGAGGGCCGAGGCCAGCGCCTTCGGCGCGCCGGCGCGCCGGCTGACCCAGCTGCTGGCCACCGAGTGGGTGGCGAAGAAGCCGAAGGTGAACAAGGCGGCGCCGGCGAGGATCAGCGCCAGGCTGGACGACAGGGTCAGCAGCAGGCCGGCCAGCATGATCGCCAGCATCATCCACTGCACGCGGCGGCGGCCCAGGCGGTCGGCCAGGCGGCCGGCCCAGACCGAGCTGAAGATGCCCAGCAGGTAGAGCAGCGAGACCATGCCGACCAGGCTCTGGCTCAAGCCGAACGGCGGCGCCAGCAGGCGGTAGCCGATGTAGTTGTAGAAGCTGACGTAGCAGCCCATGAACAGGAAGGCCATGGCGAACAGCCACGGCAGGCCGGCGTCGCCGCAATGCTGGCGCACGCCGGCCAGCAGCGCGCGCCAGTCGCCCCGGCCGGGCGTGAAGTGGCGCGAGGCCGGCAGGCTGCGACGGAACTCCCAGGCCGCCAACAGGCCGGCCAGGCCGATCGCCAGCATGGCGACGCGCCACGACATCCAGTCGCTCAGCAGCGAAGTGAACACTCGCCCCGCCATGCCGCCGAAGGCGCCGCCGCTGATGTACAGGCCCATCGACAGGCCCAGCGAGGACGGCTCGATCTCCTCGCCCAGGTAGGCCATGGCGATGGCCGGCATGCCGCCCAGCACCGCGCCGAGGGCGGCGCGCAGCAGCAGCAACTGCGGGTAGTTCTGCGCGCCGGCGCACAGCAGGGTCAGCACGGCGGCGCCGGCCATCGCCGCCACCATCAGCGGCTTGCGGCCGAGCCGTTCCGAAATCGAACTGAGCAACAGCATCGAGACGGCCAGCGCCGCCGTCGAGACCGACAGCGCCAGGCTGCTCTGCGCCGCAGTGAGCGCAAACTCGTGCGACAGCAGCGGCATCAGCGGCTGCACGCAGTACAACAGGGCGAAGCTGGAAAAGCCGCCGAAGAACATGGCGCGGTTGCTGCGCTTGAAGGCCGGCGAGCCGGCGGCGATGCGCGCCGGCCGAGCGGCCTCGGTCTGGGCGGCTGGGACGGCGGGAATGGCGGATGCGCGTGACATGGTGGCCTGGAGATGAACGGGATGGCTTCATCTTAGGATTGCGCATAATTACTGTCCAATATATATTTAAGGCGTCAGTAATACTTTAAAGAGATAACAAAACATGGAACTGCGCCACCTGCGCTACTTCGTCGCCGTCGCCGAGGAACTCAGCTTCACCCGCGCCGCCGAGCGCCTGCACATCGGCCAGCCGCCGCTGAGCCAGCAGATCCAGGCGCTCGAGGCCGAAGTGGGCGCCCAGCTGCTGGAACGCAGCAAGCGCTGGGTGCGCCTGACCGAGGCCGGCAAGCTGTTCCTCGACGACGCGCGCCGCGTGCTGGCCCTGTCCGAGCAGGCGGTGCAGACGGCGCGCCGGGCGCAGCGCGGCGAGACCGGCGAGCTGCGCATCGGCTTCACCGCCTCGACCCCGTTCACGCCGCTGTTCGCCGCCGTGGTCAACCGCTACCGCCAGCGCTATCCCGGCGTCAGCCTGCTGCTGCAGGAGATGCCCACCCTGCCCCAGCTGGCGCGCATCGCCGCGCGCGAGATGGACCTGGGCTTCGTCCGCCCGCCCGAGCACGCGGTGGCCGACAGCATCCGCCTGACCACGCTGCGCCAGGGCCCGCTGCTGCTGGTGCTGCCGCGGGAGCACCCGCTGGCGGCGCATCCTGTGGTCGCCATCAGCCAGCTGGAGGGCCAGCCCTTCGTGATGTATCCGAAGAGCGCCGGCACCGGCATCCACCCGCAGATTTTCCGCCTGTGCCGCGCCGCCGGCTTCGTGCCGCACGTCGCCATCGAGGCCGGCGAGGCGACCACCATCATCGGCCTGGTGGCGGCCGGCTGCGGCATCTCGGTGCTGCCGGCCGCCTTCGAGATCCTGCACATGGAGGGGGTGTGCTACCGCCGCCTGGCCGACCCGGCCGCCGGCACCATGCTGCAGCTGGCCCGCCGCGCCGGCGAGAATTCGCCGCTGATCGCCGCCTTCGTCGCGGTGGCCGAGGAGGCCGCCGCCGAGGCGCGGCCGCACTGACAAAAAAAGGCGGCGCCTCGGCGCCGCCCCCTGCCGCAAAGGCGGACGTTAGTTGAAGCTGAGCGCCGCGCTGTTGGCGTTGCTGAGCTTTTTGCCGGCCAGGTCGATGGTGAAGTGCTCGCTCGGCTTGGCCGAACCGAGCCCCTTGAAGATGGCGAACACCTGCTTGAACTGGCTCTGGAAGGCGGCCGGCACCGGGTTCTGGTCGGACAGCTTGTCGCCCACCTTGAGCGGCGCCGCCGGGCTGGCCGGGAAGGCGCCCATCAGCACCTTGTACTGCGCCACCCGCTCGGCGCCCATGTCGCGCAGCGCCAGCTCGCCGGCGTAGACGGTGCGGTGGAAGTCGCCGTAGAACTCGTAGCCGCTGATCTTGGCGAAGTCGTCCAGCTTGAGGCCGGCGGCGGCGGCCAGCTTGTCGGCGCGGGCGGTGGCGTCGGCCCAGTCGGCCGCCAGCTGGCCGGCCGGCACCAGCGTCTGCGGCGTCGCCGAGGCGGCGGCGCAGCTGGCGCCGAGCGGCAGCACGCCGGGCGCGTCCTTCAATTGCGCCAGCGTGACCTTGCTCTGCAACTGCGACAGGATCAGCATCTGCTTGGCGTTCAGCGCGCTGGCCGCCTCCTTCATCTCGCAGGGCCAGTACTCGTCCATGAAGCGCAGGCGCGACAGCTCGCCGAAGTAGTAGCGGGTGAACTCGCCGTAGGACTTGGTGTCGAGGATGGCGCGGTTCCAGCGCTTGGCGGCGTCGGCGGCCAGGCTGCTGCCCTGCAGGTAGTCGTACTCGGTCTGGTACAGCGGGAACAGCTCGTTGTAGCGCGGCACCGCGTTCAGGCCGACGGTCTGCACGTCGACCACGTCCTTGCTCTGGTAGCGCACGATCTTGTAGGCGGCGCCGAACACCGCCAGCGACGGCGACTGCACGTTGACCAGGTAGTTGCCCTTGCTGTCGCTGTACTCGTTGGTGCCGTTGAAGTGCATGTGGCCGCCGATGTGCAGCTGCAGGCCGGTGGCCGCCAGCGCCGCCGTGGTGGCCGCCTCGGGCACGCGGGCGGTCTGGAAGGCGCCCGGCTTGAACACCGCCTTCATCGCCTCGGTCTGGTTGGCGTAGAAGTCCATGGTCGGGTAGTGCGAGAAGGCCATCAACTGCTTGCCCTGCGCCTTGGCGCGCTCGGTGACCGACTTGATCCACTCCATCTGGTGCTGCTTGTGCGTCAGCACCTTGTTCCAGCCGGCGTTGCCGGCGCCGTCGTAGCCCTTGAAGCGCTTCGGATTGAGCGGGTCGAAATTGCTGTTGGGGAGGTAGACGTTGGCGTCGATCGCCAGCAGCCACAGGCCCTCGACCGGCTCGACCAGGTAGCTGGCGTCGACCACGTTGGCGCAGCGCGTGTAGTTCTTGCCCAGCTTGAGCTGGCCGGCGGCCTTGTAGGCGCCGCCCTCGCCCTCGGCGCAGATCTCGTACTCGCGGCTGGCGGCGCCGGCCTGGGCCTGCGCCTCGGCGTAGTTGTACTTGCCGCCGCTGTATTTGCTGAACGGCGTCTCCCAGTGCAGGTCGGCCTGGTTCGGCAGGTAGCCGAACTCGCCCAGCTTGGCCAGCAGCTTCTCGTAGCCCTGCTCCATCAGCTGGTCGGTGCAGACCACCGCCGGGTCCTTGGCCTTGCAGGCGGCGCTGCCGCTCGCGTAGACCTTCTGCTCCTTGCCGTCGCGCGTCAGGAAGTCGTTCTTGCCGGCCTCGTTGTCGTCGTGCGGCTCGTTCGGGTCGTGGTTGCCCGGTGCGATGAAGAAGCGCATGCCCTTGGCCTGGTATTCCTTGAGGATGGCGGCGATGCCGTCGATGTTGATCGGCTGGGCGTCGTCGGAGATGTCGCCCGGCAGCGCGACCAGGCGGATGCCCTTGCCGTAGGCGTCGTCGAGGGCGGCGCGGAAGGCGAAGTAGTTCTCGTTGAACAGCCGGGTCGAGGTCAGCTCGGCGTACATGGTGCGGATGGTGGCGTTCTTGCCGTCCTTGGTGGGGATGCCGGCGAACTGGGCGCTCTTCAGGTCGCCGTAGACGTTCTCGAAGTGCACATCGCTCATGAAGGCGACGCTGGGCGCGGCCTCGACGACGGCCTCGGCGGGCTGGTTGTCGCTGCCGCAGGCGGCCAACAGCAGGGGCAAGGCGGCCAGCATGAGGCGGCCGGGACGGCGTGGGGGGGCGATGCGCATGGATGCTCCGGGTCACTAGCGGGAAAGCGCCGAGTATGCCAGCGGCAGATGACCGCCGCGTTACAGGGCGGCGGGTTTCTTTCGATTTGCAAGGAAGCGGGCGGCGGCGGGCCGGGCCGCCGCCGCGGCGCGGCCGTGTGGACCCAAAAAAAAGCGGCGCCAACGCGCCGCCCCGGTGTCCACGCGAAGCGCGGGCCGCCTCAGTCGTAGTCGGCGTCGAGCTCCGAGCCGGCGTAGTTCTCCAGTTCGGCGAACAGGGTCTTCATGGCCGTGCGGCCGCGAATGTTCTGCACCACCGTGCAGTGCTCGCGGTAGTTGGCGATGCGTTCGAGCAGCACCGGGTGGTGCTGCGCCGGCACCCGCGCCAGCAGCGCGGCCCAGCCCTCCTCGAAGTCCGGCTTGTTCTTGCGCACCGCCTTGACGAAGCGCTCGAAGTCCTTCTGCCCGGTGCGGGCGACCACCCGGCCGCCGCCCTCGATGGCGAAGATGATGGCCAGCGCGATCACCCCCTCGGCATTCAGGTCGCTGTCGTTGACCGGGCCGCGCTCGTGGTGGCGGCGCAGCCAGCCGGCCAGGCGCACGATGGCCTGCACCTCCTTGCGCTGCTTGAGCAGGACGGCGTAGCGCTCGTAGCCGGTCCAGTTCTGGTTCGGGTCGGCCTGGCACAGGTCGACGAACAGGTCGCGCAGGCGGCGCTGGGTGTACACCGGGTCCTGGTCGTACTCGCCGACCAGGGCGTCCTCGGGCAGCGCCGACAGCTCGCGCACCAGGCGGTAGCCGGCCTGAAAGGCCGCCTCGGCGCCGTGCTCGACGAGGAAGTCCAGCGCCGCCCCGTCGCCCTCGTCCAACAGCAGGCTGTCGAGGCCCATCGAGACGCAGCCGACGGTCAGCTGCAAGGCCTTCTGGATGCCGTCGGCGGTGCGCTCGTTGGTGAACTTCTCGGCCACCATGGCGGTGATGCCGGAAAGCTCGTCGGCCAGGTTGACGGCGACCTCGTCGTCGTGCGCGGCGGCGGCCAGTTGCTTGATCGCGCGGGTCAGCCGTGGCAGGTTTTCTACAACTAGTGCAGGCAGCATGTGTCCGCCTTCCATCAGGAGAAGATGCCGCTGCCCAGGCTGCGGCGGGCGCTGGCGCGGCCGCTCACGCTGCGGCTGGTCGGCACCTGCTTGCGCAGGCGGTACAACAGCTCCTTGGTGGAGCGCTGCAGGTGGGCAGGCTCCTCGTCCGGGTCGTCGCCGAACTCGGCGTCGGCCAGGTCGGCGCTGTGGCGGAACTCGGGGAACAGCTCGAACAGGGCGCGGTCCCAGCCGTCCTCGGAGGCCTTGGCCAGCTCCACGGCCAGCGGCACGACGTCGTTGTCGGACGAGGTCTGGCCGGTCAGGTGAGCTTGGCGATGATCTCGCCGGCCACTTCCAGGATCTCCTTGGGCGCCATCGAGAACAGGATGGCGAAGGCGGTCGAGCCCCAGTCGGTGGCCGAGGCCTCGGCCAGCAGCGCGTGGCGGCGCTCCTCGTCGTCGGTGGCGAAGACCACGCCGTGGATGTGGGCGAACAGCGACTCGGCGATGCGCTCCGGGTCGTCCTCGATCAGGTCGTCGCCCCAGGTGGCGGCGAAGAAGGCCAGGCTGTCGGCCCAGGCCTTGGGCGGCACCAGCAGGGTCGCCAGCGACATCTTGCCGCCGTCGAAGCCGGCCATGTGCAGCGCGGTGACCTGCGGCGGGATGTTGTTCAACACCTCGACCACGGCCAGGTCGCCGTACTGGTCGGCGGCCTCGGAGAAGGCCTGTTCGGCGTGGCCCAGCGAGCCGGCCAGCACCAGTTCGGTGACCTGTTTGGTCAGCGCCGGCAGATTGCTTTTTTCAGTCATGGTTAATCTCCATCCTGGTCGAACATCTGGGAGAACTCGTCGGTCACGTCGTCGTCGTCATGCACGTCGTCGCCGTCGTCGTTGGCCGACAACTGGTCGAGCGACTGGTCGTCGTCGTCCCACTTGCGCGGGTTCTTGAACAGGAAGGCGGTGATGATGGCCTGGCGCGCCAGCTCGGGCAGGCTTTCCTCCAGCGCCGCGTACATCTTGGCCGCCTCGTCGCCGGCGCAGGAGGCCATGGCGAACACGCGCGACGGGTCGCCGAACTCGTAGTCCTCGGCCTCGGCCAGCAGGCCTTGGGGTCGGAGAACTGGATGTGGTCGACCAGCGCGAAGGCCAGCATGTTGACGTCCTCGATGCCGCCGCCGCTGGCGTATTCGGACACCAGGGCGTTGACCATCAGCTGGTAGTTCTTGCGGTCGGGCGGATCGCCCAGAATGCCGTCGATCTGGCCGCCCAGCTCGCGCGACTGATAGGCAAATTCGGGGTGTACTTTTCTCATGGGGTGCTTTCTTTATTCTCTAAATGGTGCTGTCTGGTTCGCGCCGGGCGCCGGGCGCCCGTGCCTGCGGCCGGGGCCGCCGTGTCAGTTGGCCGGCAGCACGGTGCCGTGCAGGTTGAAGACGGCGCGCCACATCTGGTAGGCCTCGCCCTCCGCATCGAGGATGATGCGGTGGTTCACGCTCTGGTTGTATTCGTCGCGCTTGACGGGATCGGACAGGATCTCGTAGGCCTTGGTGATGCTTTTGAAGCGCACCTCGGCGCCGGGGGCGTCGTTGCGGTCCGGGTGGAAACGCATCGCCAGCGAGCGGTAGACCTTCTTGATTTCCTCGTCCGAGGCGTTGGGCGCGACACCGAGCACATTGTATAAATTTTCCATACGGAAACTCCGGGCCGAATGCCAAAACAATTAAAGACGAATTATCCTATAGAACGGGGCACAGCGGCGGGCGGCGTCCCGCCGGGGCCGACATGGCGCCACTTAGCCGCAGGAAGGTGGCAGGAAAGCGGCAGTAAGCCGGCGCCAAGCCGGCCGGAGGCGCGCCGCGCGGCGCGCCGGGGCAGCCCCGGAGCGCGCCCCGGGCTTGCCGCTCAGGCAAGTTTTCCGCCGATCAGGTGCAGGCCCGGGGGGCGATACGGTAAAATGCCCGTCAACCCTACCCCCTACAAAGCAAAACCCTGATGAGCAACGATAAAAACAGCCCCGCACCGGCACTCACCTCCAATTTCCTGCGCGCCATCGTTGAGGCCGACCTGGCCGCCGGCACCCACAGCCGCGCCGGCCTGCCGCCGGTGATCACCCGCTTCCCGCCCGAGCCGAACGGCTACCTGCACATCGGCCACGCCAAGTCGATCTGCCTGAACTTCGGCCTGGCGCGCGACTACAACGGCCGCTGCCATCTGCGCTTCGACGACACCAACCCGGCCAAGGAAGAGCAGGAGTACGTCGACACCATCATCGACAGCGTCAAGTGGCTCGGCTTCAGCTACGACTACCAGGGTCCGCAGGGCGAGGAGCACCACCTGCACTACGCCAGCGACTACTTCGACCAGCTGTACGCCATGGCCGAGTACCTGATCACGGCCGGCTTCGCCTACGTCGACAGCCAGAGCGCCGACGACATGGCCGCCAACCGCGGCAACTTCGGCACGCCGGGCAAGAACTCGCCGTTCCGCGACCGTCCGCGCGAGGAATCGCTGCAACTGTTCCGCGACATGAAGGCCGGCAAGTTCGCCGACGGCGAGCACATCCTGCGCGCCAAGACCAGCGCCGACGCCATGGCCTCGCCGAATATGAACCTGCGCGACCCGGCCATCTACCGCATCCGCCACGCCCACCACGTGCGCACCGGCGACGCCTGGTGCATCTACCCGATGTACGACTACACCCATCCGATCTCGGACGCGCTGGAACAGATCACCCACTCGATCTGCACCTTGGAGTTCCAGGACCACCGGCCGTTCTACGACTGGCTGCTGGCCACGCTGGCCGAGGGCGGCTTCTTCCAACAGCCGGTGCCGCGCCAGTACGAGTTCTCGCGCCTCAACCTGACCTACGTCGTCACCAGCAAGCGCAAGCTGCGCCAGCTGGTCGACGAGAACATCGTCGACGGCTGGGACGACCCGCGCATGCCGACCATCGTCGGCCTGCGCCGCCGCGGCTACACGCCCGAATCCATCCAACTGTTCTGCGAGCGCATCGGCGTGACCAAGTCGGACGGCTGGATCGACATGAGCACGCTGGAGGGCTGCCTGCGCGAGGACCTCGATCCGAAGGCGCCGCGCGCCACCGCCGTGCTGCGTCCGCTCAAGCTGATCGTCGACAATTTCGGCGAGCACGACAGCGTCGACTGCCAGTCGCCGGTGCACCCGCACTTCCCCGAGCGCGGCATGCGCCAGTTCCCCTTCACGCGCGAGCTGTGGATCGAGGCCGACGACTTCATGGAAACGCCGAGCAAGGGCTACTTCCGCTACTACCCGCCGATCGGCGACGCGCCGGGCAGCCGGGTGCGCCTGCGCCACGGCTTCGTCACCGAGTGCACCGGCTACGACAAGGACGCCGACGGCAAGGTCGTGGCGGTGCACGTCAAGCACTTCCCCGACTCCAAGTCGGGCACGCCCGGTTCGGACAACTACAAGGTCAAGGGCAACATCCACTGGGTCTCGGCCGCCACCGCGCTGGAGGCCGAGGTGCGCCTGTACGACCGCCTGTTCAGCGACCCGCAGCCCGACGCCGGCGGCAAGGACTTCATCGCCGCGCTCAATCCGAACGCCAAGGAGGTGGTCACCGCCTACCTGGAGCCGGGCATGAGCGCGGCGCTGCCGGACCAGCGCTACCAGTTCGAGCGGCACGGCTACTTCGTCGCCGACCGGGTCGACTCGAGCGCCGGCAAGCCGGTGTTCAACCGCATCGTCACGCTCAAGGACAGCTGGGTCGCCAAGTAAGCCGCTCCACTGCCGCACCAAAAGCCGCCCTCCGGGGCGGTTTTTTATGCCCGCGCAGCGCGCGCGGCGGAGTGGCTATCCTGTCAGAAGTGACATTTTGACAAAAAGTTGCTTGACGGGAGTAAGCAGTCGTTTATATATTTGAGCAATATTGTCCAATCCACCCCGCCAGCGGGACTTCCAGCACAAGGAGCAGCCTCGAGCCACCGCATCATGCCTGCCTTCCTCGCGCACAAATTCGTACTCTCCCCCAAGAAACCGGTCTGGTGGAGCGGCGTGCTGCTGTCGCTGGGGGTGGGCGCGCTGCTGTACTTCGTCACCGCCGGCTCGATCGAGCACGACGCCGGCCAGCGCTTCAAGCACCAGGCGCGCAACACCCAGTACGCCATCGCCTCGCGCATCAAGGCCTACACCGACGTGCTGCGCGGCGCGGCCAGCTTCGTCCAGGCCACCGAGCAGATCAACCGGGCCAGGTTCCACCACTACGTCGCCGGCCTCGACCTGCAGCAGCACTTCCCGGCGATCGACAACATCAACTACGCGCAATACCTGACCGAGGCGCAGCGCGCCGACTTCGAGCGGGCCATGGCCGACCCGGCCGAGCTGGCGCGCGACGGCTACCCGCCGCTGCGCATCAGCCCGCCGGGCCGGCGCGCCGACTACTCCGTCATCACCATGCTCGATCCGGTGCGGCCCTTCGCCGAGAAGTTCGGCGTCGACATCGCCGCCAAGGAGCACGTCGCCAGCGTGCTGGCGCAGGCGCGCGACAACAACACCCTGAGCACCTCGGGCCAGCCGATCGACATCCTCAGCAAGCCGCGCCAGTCCGGCCTGGCGATGCGCCTGCCGGTCTACCGCAACGACCGGCCGCTGCACAGCGTGGCGCAGCGCCGCGCCGCCTACCTGGGCACGGTGGGCATCGGCTTCAGCGTGCACCGCCTGGTGCAGGGCGCGCTCGAGGAGATGCCGGTGCGCGCCGTGCGCCTGTCGCTGTACGACGGCGGCAAAAGCTCGGAGCCGGTGCTGCGCCAGGCCGAGCCGGGCGACATGCTGCTGTTCGACAGCCAGCCGCCGGGCGCGCGCCGGCTGGCCGACGGCAAGCTGTTCTCCATCGTGCTGCCGCTCGACTTCAACGGGCGCGCCTGGAAGGCCCGCTTCAGCGCCCCCAAGTCCGACTGGTACACCAGCTTCGACGCCTACCTGCCCTGGCTGGCCCTGCTCACCGGCTTCGCCGGCACGCTGCTGATCTACGCCCTGTTCCACACCCTGTCGTCGTCGCGCCTGCGCGCCATCAAGATGGCCAAGGCGATGACCCAGGAGCTGCGCGACAGCCAGGCCAAGCTGCAGATGTCGCACCACAAGCTGCGCCGCCTGGCCGCCCACGCCGAGCAGATCAAGGAGCAGGAGCGCAAGCGCATCGCCCGCGAGATCCACGACGACCTGGGCCAGAACCTGCTGGTGCTGCGCATCGAGGCCGACATGCTGGCCTCGCGCACGCGCGGGCGCCACCCGCGCCTGCACGCCCGCGCCCGCCTGACGCTGAGCCAGATCGACACCACCATCAAGAGCGTGCGCCACATCATCAACGACCTGCGCCCGACCGTGCTCGACCTGGGCCTGGCCGCCGCCGTCGAGTGGCAGATCGCCCAGTTCCGCCAGCGCTCCGGCATGGTCTGCGAGCTCGTCGGCCACCAGCACGAGATCGCCATCAACGACCACTGCGCCACCGCCTTCTTCCGCGTGCTGCAGGAGTCGCTCAGCAACATCCTGCAGCACGCCAAGGCCAGCCTGGTGCGGGTCGAGCTGCGCCAGCAGCACGGCATGCTCAGCATGACCATCAGCGACAACGGCGTCGGCATCCGCGCCAACAGCCGCAACAAGATCGGCTCCTTCGGCCTGGTCGGCATCGAGGAGCGCATCAGCATCCTCGGCGGCGAGTGCGCCATCAGCGGCGGCGCCAACGCCGGCACCACGGTGACGGTGTCGGTGCCGATCGAACAGCAGGCCGCGGCGCCGTACCAGGCCGGCGCGGACAGCCCGCTGGCCGCCGACGCGGCGGTCTGAGCGCGGCCGCCGCCCGGGGCGAACTCCGAGGGCGCTAGGAATTTCCCGACAAACATTGATAAATATCAATATGGATGAGATGACAAGGGTCAAGAATCAGCATGCATGCTTTTCATCAACCCGTCTCACTGGAAGGGAATACCTCATGGACTCGACCGCATTCGACGCAATTGCCCAATTGGATCTGGAACCCATCAAAGTCAAGCTGATGCACCGGGAATCCGGCGAGGGCTGGACCCTCGAGCACGCCAACGCGATCGAGTTCGAGTACCGCCGCTTCCTGGTCCTGATGAAAAAGTTCCCCAACGAGCAGACCGCGCCGCTGGTCGACGTCGACACCTTCTGGCACTACCACATCCTCGACACGATGAAGTACGCCGCCGACTGCGACGCCATCTTCGGCCACTTCCTGCACCACTTCCCCTACATCGGCCTGCGCGGCGAGGACGACGAGCAGGCCCACCTGCGCGTCGGCCAGCGCATGAAGGAGTTGTACGAACAAACCTTCGGCGAGGACTATGTGCGCGCCGAGACCGCCTATTCCGGCGTGGCCAACCAGGCCGCCTACTCGGGCGCCGCCGCCGCGCAGACCGCCTATTCCGGCGCCGCCGCCAAGACCGCCTACTCGGGCGCCGCCGCCGCGCAGACGGCCTACTCCGGCGCCGCCGCCAAGACCGCCTACTCGGGCGCCGCCGCCGCGCAGACGGCCTACTCCGGCGCCGCCGCCAAGACCGCCTACTCCGGCGCCGCCGCCGCGCAAACGGCCTACTCCGGCGCCGCCGCCAAGACCGCCTACTCCGGCGCCGCCGCCGCGCAAACGGCCTACTCCGGCGCCGCCGCCAAGACCGCCTACTCGGGCGCCGCCGCCGCGCAGACCGCCTACTCCGGCGCCGCCGGCCAGACCGCCTACTCCGGCGCCAGCGCCGCCCAGGCCAGCGAGGCCATCGAGAACGCCCGCCTGGCCAGCTTCTACAGCGAGCGGCCGCGCCTGAAACCGGCCGCCTGAGCGCCTAAGTAGCATTTGAGCAATCCAACCCCGCCGCCCGCCGGCGGGGTTGTTCCTCCCTCCCGCCGTCCGCCGCTGTGTCGCCGTTCAGACACTATCAAAACGCAAGCAATTATCTGCCGATTTTCCCGCCAGACACTGTGCGATCCGCCTTCACTTTTTGAAGTTTGTGGTTGAAATCGGCGTTTCCCTGCCTATACTGGGAAAGTTGACACAAGGCAAGTCAACGGCGAGGCCAGGCCGGCCGAGCCAACGCAGCGCCCTCCGGTGCCGAATCCACGCACCGTCCGGCAGCACGATTCCGCCACACCACCGCAGCGCATCCATATTTCCAAAAAGGGTTTACGTCCATGATTTCCAATGACAGCTTCACAGCGATCGCCGCTCTCGACCTGGAACCGATCAAGGTCAAACTGATGCACGCCGAGTCGGGCGAGGGCTGGTCGCTCGACCAGGTCAACGCCGTCGAGTTCGAATACCGCCGCTTCTTGTACCTGATGAAAATGTTCCCGCAGGAACAGACGGCGCCGCTGTTCGACGTCGACATCTTCTGGCACTACCACATCCTCGACACGATGAAATACGCCGCCGACTGCCAGGCCGTGTTCGGCTACTTCCTGCACCACTTCCCCTACCTCGGCCTGCGCGGCGAGGACGACGAGGCGGCCCACCACCGGGTAGGCGAGCGCATGCGCGAACTGTACGAGGCGACCTTCGGCGACAGCTATCTGCGTCCCGCCGCCGCGGCCTACTCGGGCGTGCCGCCGCAGCAGGCCAAGGGCAGCGCCTATTCCGGCGTGCCGACCGTGGCGTACTCGGGCGTGCCGCCGCAGCAGGCCAAGGGCAGCGCCTATTCCGGCGTGCCGACGGTGGCGTATTCGGGCGTGCCGACGCAGAAGATGGCATACTCTGGAGTACCGACGCAGAACATGTCGGCCTACTCCGGCGTGCCGCCGCAGCAAGCGGTGGCCTACTCCGGCGTGCCGGGCGCGTCGACCACGGAGAATTTGTATTCGACCCGGCCGCGACTGAGCGCCTAGCCGTTTCAGCCAGTGCCGCCGCCTTCGCCTCGAGCGGCGGCGGCACGCCCGGCCCTTATTTCAGGAGCGCATCATGAGCATCAGCGCCATACCCTCCAGCGGCAGCGCCGTCAGCAGCGCCAGCGTAGTGCAAACCGCGCCCCCGCCGGCGGCCGAAGCCCCCAAGCAGGTCGACAAGCCGGCCGAACGTGTCGCACCGCCACCAGCACCGGCCGCCACCACGCCATCGGTCAACACCAGCGGTCAGAAGATCGGCACCACCATCAGCACCTCGGCCTGAGCGGCCTAGTCGGCAGGCCGCGCGCTTGCCGCAGGTGGCAGACAACAGACGAAAAAAAAGCGCGAGCCATAGCTCGCGCCCGTCCGGCCTTGCGGCCGCCGCGGCCGCTATGGCCGCGCGACGACTTTATGCCGCCATCAGCTCGCGCAGTTCGCGGATGCTGAAGTCGCTGATCTCGTGCATGCGGATCAGGATGGTCGCGCCGATCGGCAGCGTGTTGTGGCGGATCTTGCTGATCACCGGTGGTGCGACTTCCAGCGCGCGCGACAGGGCCGCGTCGTTTTTCAGTTGCAGTTTTTCGATGATGGCATCCAAAACGCGATTTGGATTGTAGGTGGGCGACGCCGTGATTTCTTTGATAGACATAATGGTTTCAATCCGTTCTTTGGCCGCCTTTGGATAAAAGCGACACTAAAATAAAAAAATTTTTAGCTGAAATGCCAAGGCAGCACTGTTAAACGCAGTTGTTTATGCCGGTTTCGAGCGCACAATGCACATAATACACCCTTCTGTTAACGTTCGGCTAACGCAGGTGATATTTTTGTGATTTTTTGATAGATTTTGCAGCTATTTCTTATGCTAGGAAGATTTCGGTAGCGAAATAGCAATGAAAATCAACGGGATCGGCTGACGCCGGCGGCGAGGAAGCACCATTCGACGGCCAACAGCGTGGCCAGTTGCGCGATGCTGCTGGGGAGGAAGAGGCACTGGTTGCCGGAATTGGTGTTGAGCGAGGAGTAGCCATACCACCCCAGTTGCTGTCGGATTTCCGCCGGGGTTGGCGGTGGCCGGCGGTCGAACTCGCGCAGATGCATATACGCCCGAACCTGTTCTTTGGTTGGATGCAGGATGGTAGGCATGCGCACTCCTTGAGGAAGTCGCCAATCACACGCCGTGGCGACACGGGAAAGACAAACTAATTAACGGCAGGCAAACCCAATTCTGCAGCGCCAACCTCGATTTCGCTCACAATATCGTCAAGCGACAAACCCGGGCTTGATGCACATCAAGCCGTCATGGTCAGCCGCCATCTGAAGCCAGTCTGCGCCGCGAAGCTTACAGTTGGCTTTCATCGTTGCCCGAGAAACAGGCATGTTGCTTTTTTGGCGTAGGCGACAGGGCGCGCCAATTGTCAAGGCACTATTTTAGCGCAGGCGGCCAGGGTCGCCGCCACGGTCGGATAGCGCAGACGCACGCCCAGCTCTTTTTTCAGCCGCCCGTTGCGCAGGCGCCGCGATTCCGACATGAACGACAGCAGCGCCGGCGTGACCACCTGGCGCAACTGCTCGCGCGGCAGGCGCGGCGGCCGGGCCAGGCCGTGGGCGTCGGCCACGGCGTCGAAGTAGGCGCCCATTTTCAACTCGCTGTCGTCGCTGGCGTGGTAGACCCGGTTCGGCGCGCCGCGCCACAGCGCGCGGGCGACGATGGCGGCCAGGTCGTCGGCGTGGATGTGGTTGGTGTAGACGTCGTCGACCTCGCGCAGCGCCGGGGTGCCGGCCTGCAGGCGCTTGAGCGGCAGCCGCTCGGCGCCGTAGATGCCGGGCACGCGCAGGATGGCCAGGCGGCCCCGGGCGCGCACGGCCCAGGCGCGCAGCACCTGCTCGGCGTCGACCCGGCGGCGGGCGCGCGCGTTGTGCGGCGCCGGCGTGCGCGTCTCGTCGATCCAGGCGCCGCCGCAGTCGCCGTAGACGCCGCTGGTGCTGACATAAACCAGCCGCGCCCGCTCAGGTAAAATGGCGCTCAGATGGCGTGTGCGCCGGTCCTGCGCGCCGTCCGCTTGCGGCGGCGCCAGATGGACAATGTAGTCCGCCAGGCCGGCCAGCCGGCGCAGCGTGGCCGGCCGGTCCAGGTCGGCCAGCAGCGGCACGGCGCCCAGCGCGCGCAACTCGTCGCGCCGCTCGGGCCGGCTGGTGACGGCGAACACGCGGAAGCGCCCGCGCAGCAGCGGCAGCAGGCGCATGCCGACGTCGCCGCAACCGAGGATGAGCAGGCGCGGCAGGTTTATTTTTCGAGTCAGAGTTTTTTTCATATCAAGGATTGTATGACGTTCCACATTACTGTTCAGCCCAGCGGCCATCAATTCAGCTGCGAGGAAGACGAAACCGTGCTGGCCGCCGCCATGCGCGCCGGCGTCGGCCTGCCCTACGGCTGCAAGAACGGCGCCTGCAGCTCCTGCAAGGGCAAGGTCGTGTCCGGCTCGGTCAGCCACAAGGCGCACCAGCAGCGCGCCCTGACGGCGGAGGAGGAGGCCCAGGGCTACTCGCTGTTCTGCTGCGCCAGCGCGCACAGCGACCTGGTGATCGAGGCGCGCGAGGTGGCCGGCAGCGAGGACTATCCGCTCAAGAAGATGCCGTCGCGCGTGGCCGGCATCGAGAAGGTCGCGCCCGACGTCGTCGTGCTGACCTTGCAACTGCCGGCCAACGAGCGGCTGCGCTACCGCGCCGGCCAGTATATCGAATTCATGCTGCGCGACGGCAAGCGGCGCAGCTACAGCATGGCCAGCGCGCCCGACGGCGACGCCCCGATCACCCTGCACATCCGCCACATGGCCGGCGGCCTGTTCACCGAGCAGGTGTTCGGCACGATGAAGGAGCGCGACATCCTGCGCTTCGAGGGGCCGCTCGGCACCTTCTTCGTGCGCGAGGACTCGGCCAAGCCGATGCTGCTCCTGGCCTCGGGCACCGGCTTCGCGCCGATCAAGGCCATCGTCGAGCACCTGGTCCACGCCAAGTCGGAGCGCGCCATGACCCTGTACTGGGGCGGCCGCCGCCCGCAGGACCTGTACATGGACGCGCTGTGCCGCCAGTGGGCCGAACAACTGCCCAACTTCCGCTACGTGCCGGTGGTGTCGAACGCGCTGGCGGAGGACCAGTGGCAGGGCCGCGCCGGCTTCGTCCACCAGGCCGTGATGGCCGACCTGCCCGACCTGTCCGGCCACCAGGTCTACGCCTGCGGCGCGCCCGCCATGGTCGACTCGGCCAAGCGCGACTTCGTCGCCCAGTGCCAGCTGCCGGCCGACGAGTTCTATGCCGACGCCTTCACCACCGAAGCCGACCTGAACCGGCCGTAAGGCCGGCTCACTTTCACCATCCGTCCATGTCCGTCCCGCTTCCCTTCCGCAGCTTCGTGCGCAGCCGTCCCCACCTGACCCTGGCCATCGTGCTGGGCGCGCTGGTCGGCCCCTTCCTGCCGGCCGCCTGGCCCTTTCTGACACGCCTGCTGGCGGCCTGGGACGTGGCCGTCTGGGCCTATCTGCTGACCATGGGCTGGATGATGGTGCGGGCCGACCACGGCCAGGTCAAGCGCGCCGCCGCGATCCAGGACGAGCGCTCGCCGGTGATCCTGGCGACGCTGAGCGCGGCGGCGATGATGAGCTTGTTGGTCATCTTCTCGCAGTTGTCGGCGCTGAAGGACTTGCCGGCCGGCGACAAGGCCTGGCACTACGCCTTCGTCATCGTCACCCTGCTCGGCTCCTGGTTCCTGGTCGGCACCCTGTTCTGTGTCCACTACGCCCACCTGTACTACCGCCAGGACGGCGGCCACAGGCCGCTCGCCTTCCCCGACCAGCAGCTGGAGCCGAACTACTGGGACTTCCTCTACTTTTCCTTCACCATCGCGGTGGCGGTGCAGACCGCCGACGTGTCGCTGCACACGCGCACCATGCGCAAGGCGGTGCTCGGCCAGGCGGTGCTGAGCTTCTTCTTCAACCTGGTCATATTGGGGCTCTCCATCAATATTGCAGCAGGCCTGATCAATTCCTGAGTAGCTAGGTCGACTAAGCATTCTGGAGTACCGGCGGTGGCCGAAAAAAGGAGTAATATGAAGTCATGTGCACAGCGTTTCAGCCAGATGCACACTGGCCGCGCCATGGCGTCGCACTCCGCGCCACGCGGCCCTCGAAGCACATTGCTTTGACCTGGGTTGGACGGGTTTATCTTTTTGTATAACCGGGAGTAAGCATATGCAGATCAAAGTCAACACCGATACCACCATCGAACATCATGCCAGCCTGGATGAACATGTGCAGACCGTCGTCGCCGCCGCCCTCAATCGCTTCGGCGAGCAGATCAGCCGGGTCGAAGTCCACCTGAGCGACAAGAACAGCCAGAAATCGGCCGACGGCGACAACCGCTGCCTGATGGAAGCCCGCGTCGCCGGCTACCAGCCGATCGCCGTCAGCGACCACGCCGCCACCCTGCACCAAGCCATCGCCGGCGCCGCCGACAAACTGAAACGCGCCGTCGACAGCGCCCTCGGCCGCCTGAACGACAAACGCCACACTCCGGTGCCAGTGGCCGCCGAGGCCGAAGCGGAAGAAGAATAAGTCCCCCGGCCGGCATGCCGCCGGCCCACCACACGGAGCACACAGCCGCCCCTCCCCGCCCACGCGGGGCCGGCGGCTTAGTTTTGCGCCAACTGGCGCAAATAGCGCAAGCCCCGCAGGGCGCGCGTGCCGTACCACGACATCATTTCCCCATCGACCAGCAGGACCGGCTTGCCGATCTGCTTTTCCAGCGCGTCGGCGTGCGCCTCGGTGAAGCGGTAGGGCTCGCTCGACAGCAGCACGCCGTCGATCTGTTCGAGCAGCGCCGGCGACCAGTCGAAGCGCGGATAGCGCCCGCCGCCCAGCGCCGGCACGCGCCAGCCGATCTGCCCCAACATGTTGGCGATATAGGTGTCGGCCGACACGCTCATCCACGGGTCCTGCCAGATGCAGTACAACATGGTCTGCGCCGGCCCGCGCGGCGCCGCCTGCAGCGCGGCGTATTCGGCGGCGAAGTCGGCGCACCAGGCCTCGGCCCGCGCCTCGGCGCAGAAGATGCCGCCCATCAGGCGCACCAGCGCCAGGTTGTCGAACGGCGTGTTGGGATGGGTCACGACGATGTGCGGAATGAACTCGGCCAGCGCCTCGACGGTGGGCTTTTCATTCTCGTCGATGTTGACCACCAGATGGGTCGGCGCCAGCCGGCGGATCTTCTCCAGGTTGACGTCCTTGGTGCCGCCCACCTTGGGAACCGCGGCCACCTGCGCGGCCGGATGGATGCAAAAACCGGTGCGCCCGACCAGCTGGCCGGCCAGGCCCAGGTCGCACAACAACTCGGTGATGGACGGCACCAGCGAGACGATGCGCGCCTGGGGCGCGGCCGCGTGCGCGGTGCCGATTGCGTCGATGAAACTCGTGGTGCCCATGGTATTTTCCTGCGGGTGGTTGACGGCGCCATTGGAACACAGGCGGCGGCCGGCGCGCACAAAATATTACCAGGCTAAGGTCCGCCAGACCGCCGGCGGCGCGGCGATTGCGCTATGATCGACCTTCAGCTTGCCAGTAGGAACCTTGTTCTACGTTTTGGAAAGATTACCTTGAAACAAATCTGCACCTTCGGCACCTCCAGCTACCGCATCGGCGACCTGCAATTACTGCGCGACTCGGACGACGAGGCGGCCATCGCCAAGCTGCTGGCCGATTGCCCCGTGGTCGAGGTGGCCAGCGGCGAGGTGGTGGCCGACGCCAGCCGCGCCCGCCTCTACATCGTGCTGCGCGGCGCGCTGGCGGTGGCCGCCGACACCCGCACCGGCATGGCCGACGGCACCGTCAGCAAGGCCGTGCCGGGCGAGAGCGTGGGCGAGCAGTCGGTGCTCGACGAGGAGACCAACCTGTCGTCGATCAGCGCGCTGGAGGACAGCGAGCTGCTGGTGATCGAGGCCGAACTGGTGTGGAAGCTGATCGACGAGTCGAACGCGCTGGCGCGCAACCTGCTGCGCCTGCTGTCCTTCCGCATCCGCGCCGCCAACGCGCAGTTGCGCCGGCGCCAGAAGCTGGGCGAGTTCTACCGCCAGCTGTCGATGATCGACGGTTTGACCGGCCTGTACAACCGCGCCTGGCTGAACGACCTGCTGCCGACCATGATCGCCACCGCGCACGGCGCCGGCACGCCGCTGGCGCTGATCATGATCGACCTCGACCACTTCAAGAAATTCAACGACCGGCACGGCCACCTGGCCGGCGACGAGGCCCTGCGCGCCGCCGCCCACGTGCTCAGCGGCGCGCTGCGGCCGACCGATTTCGCGGTGCGCTACGGCGGCGAGGAAATGATGGTGCTGCTGCCGGACACCAACAGCAAGGTCGCCCTGCTGGTCGCCGAGCGGCTCTGCGAGCGCATGCAGAACGCCGTGGTGTTCGCCGACATGCGCGCGCCGCTGCCGCACATCACCGCCTCGCTGGGCGTGGCCAACCTGCGGCCGGGGCAGGACGACGAGGCGCTGATCGCGCTGGCCGACGCCGCCCTCTACCGCGCCAAGGACCAGGGCCGCAACCGCGTGGTCACCGAGGCGGCCGTGCCGGCGGGCGAGTGAGGGCACGGCCGGCAGGCTGAAGGAAGCGCGCGCTAGGCGGCCTTGCCGAAGGCGACCCGGGCCGTGGTCTTGGCGCTGGCGCCAACGCCAACGCCGACCGTGGCATTGGCGTCGCCGGCCGCGCCGGCCGCCGCGGCGTCGGTCGCCGGCTTGGACTTGTGCGCCGCCAGGAAGTCGTCATAGCCCTTGTCGACCAGCTCCTGGGTCTTGTCGATGTTGCTGGCGATGTCGCCGCCCAGCACGTTCAGGCCGCGCAGGATGCCGCGCGCCTCGGAAAAGCCGGTGGTGGCGCCGCCGCGTATCGTGTCTAGGAACTTCTGCAACACCACGTCCGGGTCCGTCGCCCGGGTGCTGCTGGCGGAAGGCGTCGTAAAAAGCCGTCGACAAGGCTACAATGCGGCCCGCCGTGCCCTCCGGCGTGTTGTCCTGCGACATGGCGTTCTCGATCGCGTTGTCGCCGAACTGGTCCTTGAGGGCCTCGTTGATGCCGGTCAGCGCCGATTTGAGCAGCAGCGCCAGCGGTTCGTTGCCGGCGCCGATGGACACCGTCAGCGAGGCCTGCACGATGGAGGCGTTGAGCTGGCCCTTGGCCTTTTGCACGGCGCCCATGCCGCTGTCGTCCTTGACTTTGAGGTTGTCGGTGGCCGGGGCCGGGGCCGCCGTGGGGGCGCCGCCAGTGGCGCCGACGGAAACGGGATTTGACACGATAGCTCTCCTTGGTCCAGCATTCTGTGCAACCATACGGGCGGCGCGCGCCCCCGGCCGGAACAGAATTGCAATAATTATAATTAACGGCAGAAAACCAGAAAACTGTAGCCCTTTTTTTAGCGAACTCATGAGCACCCACACCTTCCTCTGGCACGACTACGAAACCTTCGGCGCCCAGGCGCGCCGCGACCGGCCGGCCCAGTTCGCCGCCATCCGCACCGACGCCGAGCTCAACGAGATCGGCGAACCGATCATGCTGTATTGCCAGCCGGCAAACGATTTCCTGCCCGACCCGCAATCGTGCCTGATCACCGGCATCACGCCGCAGCAGTGCCTGGAGCTCGGCGTGCCCGAGCACCAGTTCGCCGCCACCATCGAGCAGGCCTTCTCCCAGGCCGGCACCATCGGCGTCGGCTACAACACCATCCGCTTCGACGACGAGATCACCCGCTTCATGTTCTGGCGCAACCTGATCGACCCCTACGCGCGCGAATGGCAGCACCAGTGCGGCCGCTGGGACCTGCTCGACGTGGTGCGCATGACCTACGCGCTGCGCCCCGAGGGCATCGAGTGGCCGCTGCGCGAGGACGGCAAGCCCAGCTTCCGCCTCGAGCACCTGGCCGCCGCCAACGGCCTGCTGCACGAGGCGGCGCACGACGCGCTGTCGGACGTGCGCGCCACCATCGCGCTGGCCCGCCTGATCAAGCAGAAGCAGCCCAAGCTGTTCGACTTCTGCTTCGCGCTGCACAAGAAGGACCGCGTCGCCGACGAGATCGGCATGCAACTGGCGCCGGCGCTGCGCGCGCCCTTCCTGCACGTGTCCGGCATGTTCCCGGCCGAGCGCGGCTGCCTCGGCCTGGTCTGGCCGCTGGCGCAGCACCCGTCGAACAAGAACGAGATCATCGTCTGGGACTGCGGCCACGACCCGCGCGAGCTGTTCGGGCTGGACGCCGACACCATCCGCACGCGCATGTTCACGCGCGCCGACGCGATGCCCGAGGGCATGACGCGGCTGCCGGTGAAGAGCATCCACCTGAACAAGTCGCCGATGCTGGTGGCCAATTTGAAGACGCTGACGCCGGCCATGGCGGCGCGCTGGGGCATCGACCTCGAGCAGGGCCGCGCCAACGCCGCGCTGGCCGCCGCCGGGCCGGACATGGGCGCCGTCTGGGCCCGGGTGTTCCAGCGGCCCGGCGCGGCCGAGTCGCTCGACGTCGACGAGGACTTGTACGGCGGCTTCGTCGGCAACAACGACCGCCGCCTGCTCGACTCGCTGCGCAAGGAAAGCCCGGCCAAGCTGGCCGCGCTGCGCCCGTCCTTCGACGACCAGCGCCTGCAGGAACTGCTGTTCCGCTACCGCGCGCGCAACTTCCCGCAGACCTTGACGGAAGCCGAGCAGCAGCGCTGGGAGGAGCACCGCGCCGCCCGCCTGTTCGACGGCGAGGCCGGCGCCCGCACGGTCGACCAGTTGTTCGGCGAGATCGACCACCTGCAGGAGACCGCCGACGAACGCGGCGAGGAGATCCTCGGCGCGCTGTACGACTACGCCGAGATGGTGGCGCCGCAGCGACAGTGACGCCGACGCCGACGCCGTTGGCGTTGGCGTAGGTCGGAGGGGGCCGCCGCCGGCGCTGGCCTTCCAGCGCCGCCAATGAGCGGCGTCGCTCCCCGCCGCCCGTCCCCGTCAAAAACGGTTCGACACGCTCAAGTAAATATTGCGCGCCTTCCCCACCTGCGGCGTGGTCTCCGTCTTCATCGCGTTCAGGTACGGCCGGTTGAACAGATTGTGCACACCGGCCAGCACCTCGACCTGCCGCCCCAACACCTTCAGCGGCGACGCCTCCGGCTGCCAGCGCACGCTCAGGTCGGTGATCGTGTAGGCATCGCGCACATAGTAAATGGTCTGCTTGTTGCTGACCACCGTCGCCGGGTTCTGCCCGGGCGGCAACCAGTGCGACACGGCCAGCTTGACGCTGGTCTCCGGTGTCAGCCAATAGGCGGCCGCCACGCGCAGCTTGTCGGCGAAGGCGGACGGGAAGTTCTTGCCGGTGGCCTGGTCGACCTGCCGCAGATGCTCGAAGCTGGCGTCCAGCTCCAGTTGCGGCAGCTTGTACTCCACCTCCACCTCGTAGCCGCGCCGCTTGACGAGGTCGGCGTTGACGTACTGGGCATAGTTCTCGCTCTCCGGCGGCGTGCCCAACTCCGGCCGCGCCTTGAGGCCGATCATCTGGGATATTTTGCCGTCGAACAGCATCGCCTTGGCGAACAGGCTGTCGCGCGCGGCAAACACCGCGCCACGGCTCAGCGAAGCGCCCACCTCCACCTCCTTGGACAGCTCCGGCTTCAGGCCGGCATTGGGCAAGTACCAATAGAAGGGGTTGAGCGGGCCGTTCGACGACGTTTCGTGCGGCGTCGGCGCGCGGTAGGTTTGCGCATAGTTGCCCAGCAGGGTCAGCCCGCCGCCCACCGCTAGGCTGGCCCCCAGCCGCGGCGAGAAGTTCGAGGCGCTGTACGCTTGCGCCTGGCTTTTCACCCTGCGGCGGAAGCTGTCGTAGCGGCCGCCGGCGTGCAGCACCAGCCGCTCGTCGAGCAGACGCATTTCCTCCTGGACGTAGACGCCGCTGTCCTGGTAGGTGTTGGGCATCGAGCCGAAGTCGCTCAGCGCGCCATTTTGCAGCATGCGGGCGTCTTCGTGGCGGCGCTCGTGGCTGACCCCGAGCAGCAGGCGGTGGCCGGCGCCGAAGGCGGAGAACGCCATCTTGTTCGACACATTCAGGCCGCTGCGCTCGTCCTGGTTGCGGTAGTCCACCGTCGTCCGCCCGGCGCCGGCCTGGTGGTCGTAGCCGCGCTGGTAGCTGGCGTCGGCCCGGTACAGCGTGGCGTCCAGGTTCAGCCACGGCAACCCGGCCGGATTGGCGGTGTAGCGCAACACCCAGTCGCGCTGGCTGAGCTTGCCGTACACGGGGCCGGTGCTGGGCGTCTGCGCGTGCCACAGCGTTTGCCAAGCCGTGCCCACGCGCTGCTGGAAGTCGAAATAGGACAGGCTCAGGCGCTGGCGCGGCGCCACGTTCCAGCCGCCCTTGACGAAGTACACATTGCCGTTCTCATCGTTGTCGGTTTGCCGGTAGCGATTCGGCGCCGTGCCCACGGTGCGCGCCAGTTTGATGTTGCCGTCGTGGCTCTTCTTGGCGTAGGCGAGGAAATCGACGACGCCGGCGGCGGGCGCGGCGGCGAGCGCCAGATAGGCCTCGCGGCGGTTGTTGCTGTCGTAGCGCAGCTTGGTGGCGGCCCCCGTTTCCGCGCCGGGCGCGACGAAGTCGGCGGCGTCGACCGTGGTCATCGCCACCACGCCGCCGATGGCGCCGCCGCCGTGCGACACCGACGACGAGCCCTTGACGAGCTCCGCCCGCTTCAGCAGGTCGTTGTCCATGCGGAAACTGGAGATATGGTTGGAGAACATCGACACCGAGCGGCGCACGCCGTCCTGCTTGACGATGACCCGGTCCTCGCTCTGGTAGCCGAAGCCGCGCACGGCGAAGTGCTGGCCGATGTCGCGGCCGCTGCCGCCGCCGGAGGCGAAGCCGGGCACCTTGGCCAGCGCCTCGACGACGTTGCCGTGGGTCGAGAAATCCTCGCGTTCGAGCACCGCCACCGAGCCCGGATAGGCGGCGCGCGCGACGCCGATGCCGGTGCCGCTCACCGTCACCTCCGGCATCACCTGCTGCGCCCCGGCGCGCACGATGTGCAGGCGCTGGCCGTGCAGCTCGGCCTCGAAGCCGCTGCCGGCGAGCAGCCGCTCGAGCGCCGCGCGCGTCTCGAAATGGCCGCTTAACGCGGGCGCGGGCAGCGATTGCAGCGCCGCCACCTCGCCGCTCAGGCGCAGCCCGGCCAATTGCGCCAACTGGCCCAGCGAGGCCGCCAGACCCTGCGCGGGCAGCGCCAGCTCCAACCCGACGGCCAAACCGGCGCCGGAAACGGCGAACAAAACAGCGGCGCTCAGCGCGCGCAAGCGAAGGGAGTGCATAGCAGACATGTGACTATCCTCAAAAGTAAGTGGGTCGTTTACGTTTTGAGTGCCGACTGGTGCCTGAACGGTATGGTGAACAATCCGCCAAGAAAATATTGAATGCGAATCATACGCAATACTAATCATTTAGTAATGTTTCCGCAAGGATAACCGCCGGGGCCGGCCGGCGCGGGCGGCGAGGAGATCCTCGGCGCGCTGTGCGGCTACGCCGAGATGGTGGCGCCGCCGCGCTACCAGGCGGACTGGCGCCGCGCGGACAGGCGGGACGCCGGCCTTGCCCCACGAGCGAAGGGGTCTGACTCCCCGCCTTGGCGCCATCGGGGTCAGTCCCCGTGGCGTATCGGGGCGCGGGGTAAAAAAATGGCCGGGACGCGCGTGGCGGCCCGGCCATGTTCACATCAAGTCAGCGACTCAGGCGCGGTGCAGATTGATCGCGTCGCGCGTCTCCAGCGCCACCCGGCGGGCGGCGGCGGCGAAGTCCTCGCCCGGCTGGCGCGTGGCGTACAGAATGGCGCGCGAGGAGTTGATCATCATGCCGCTGCCGTCGGCGGTCTTGCCCGAGCCGACGGTGGCGGCGATGTCGCCGCCCTGGGCGCCGATGCCCGGCACCAGCAGCGGCATGTCGCCGACGATGGCGCGCACCTGCGCCAGCTCCTCCGGATAGGTGGCGCCGACCACCAGGGCGCACTGGCCGTTGCTGTTCCACTTCTCCGCCACCAGGCGCGCCACGTGCTGGTACAGCGGCTTGCCGTCGACCTGCAGGAATTGCAGGTCGGAGCCGCCGGCGTTCGAGGTGCGGCACAGGATGATCACGCCACGGTCGCTCCACTCCATGTACGGCTCGACCGAGTCGGAGCCCATGTAGGGGTTGACGGTGACGGCGTCGGCGCCGTAGCGGTCGTAGGCCTCGCGGGCGTACTGGCGCGCGGTGGCGCCGATGTCGCCGCGCTTGGCGTCGAGGATCAGCGGAATGTGCGGGTAGTTGGCGCGCAGGTAGGAGCAGATGTTCTCCAGCTGGCGCTCGGCGCCCAGCGCCGCGAAGTAGGCGATCTGCGGCTTGAACGAGCAGGCCAGGTCGGCGGTGGCGTCGATGATCTCGGTACAGAACTTGAAGATGCCGTCCGGATCGTTTTGGAACTGCGGCGGCAGCTTGGCCATGTCCGGGTCCAGTCCCACGCACAACAGGGAGTCGTTGGCCGTCCACGCGGCAGACAATTTATTAATGAAATTCACGACACACCCTTCTATTCAGTTGCAAACCCTCCATTGTACCGCGCCGGCCGGGCGGCGGCCCGAACGCCGCGCGCCCTCCCCGCGCGCGCCGGCAAAATCGGCGAAACGGTATTGAAATCCGCGCCAACGGCCACGATTTTTCGCTTTGATGTCAACATCGCCGCAAATTCAGCGCGACCGGGACGCCCGTTGCGGCGCGGCTGAGGTATATTCACCATATCCATTTGCGGGAGCAAGCATGTCCACCACTTCATCACCCAGTTCCTTCTGGTCGCGCCTGCTGCGACTGGCCCTGTTCGCCGGCCTGCTCGGCGCCCTGCTGTCCGGCTGCGGCTACAACGACTTCCAAAGCCGCGACGAGGCCACCAAGGCGGCCTGGGGCGAGGTGGTCAACCAATACCAGCGCCGCGCCGACCTGATCCCCAACCTGGTCAACACCGTCAAGGGCTACGCCAGCCACGAGAAGGACACGCTGGAGGCGGTCACCCGCGCCCGCGCCGCCGCCACCAGCTTCCAGATCACCCCCGAGGTGCTGAACAATCCGGCCGCCTTCCAGAAGTTCCAGCAGGTGCAGGGCGAGCTGTCGGGCGCGCTGTCGCGGCTGATGGCCGTGTCGGAGAAGTACCCCGACCTGAAGGCCGACACCAGCTTCCGCGACCTGCAGTCGCAGCTCGAGGGCACCGAGAACCGCATCACCGTGGCGCGCCAGCGCTACATCGTCACCGTGCAGGAATACAACGTGCTGGCGCGCAGCTTCCCCAGCAACCTGACGGCGATGGTGTTCGGCTACCAAGTCAAGCCCTCGTTCACGGTGGAGAACGAAAAGGCCATCTCGACCGCGCCGACCGTCAATTTCGGCAAGTGATCCGATGAAAGCGCTGCGCGCATTGTTGTGGCTGCTCTGGCTGGCCGTGGCCCTGCCGGCCCCGGCGCAGCAGTTGCCGGCGGTGCCGCCGCTGGCCGCCCGCGTCACCGACCAGGCCGGCATGCTGGACGCCCGGCAACGCGGCGCGCTGGAGGCGGTGCTGGCCGACTACCAGGTCAAGACGGGCAGCCAGATCGCCGTGCTGCTGGTCAAGAGCACGGCGCCCGAGGCCATCGAGCAGTACAGCATCCGCGTCGCCGACGCCTGGAAGCTGGGCCGCAAGGGCGTCGACGACGGCGTGCTGCTGCTGGTGGCGAAGGACAATCCGCCGGCCCTGCGCCGGCTGCGCATCGAGGCCGGCCGTGGCGTGCAGGGCGTGCTTACCGACGCCCAAGCCAAGCGGGTGTTGCAGGACGTCATCGCGCCGCACTTCCGCCAAAACGATTTCTACGGCGGCCTGGTGGCCGGCGTGGGCGCCATCAGCACCCTGCTGAACCAGGAGAAATTCCCCGCCGCCGACACCCGGGCGCCGGCCGAGGAGGAAAGCGAGCTGGTCCTGTGGCTGCCGCTGCTGTTCTTCGGCGGCCTGGTGCTGCTGGCCCTGCTGCGTTCGCGCGGCGGCCCGCGCGTGGCGCGCGGCAACTGGGGCTCCGGCGCCAAGGGCGTGCTGCTGGGCGCCGCGCTCAACGAGCTGAGCCAATCCGGCCGCCATGGCGGCGGCGGCGGCGGCGGCGGCGGTGGCTTCTCCGGCGGCGGCGGCGGTTTCGACGGCGGCGGCGCCTCGGGGAACTGGTGATGGACGAGACGATGAACGAGCAAACCAGCAGCACCCTGGCCGGCCGCTGCGCGCGCGCCTGGCGCCACCTGTGCAGCACCAGCAGCGCCGGCCGGCGCGCCTTCCCGCCGGCCACGCTGGCGGCGATCGAGGCGGCCATCGGCGCCGGCGAGCAGCGCCACCGCGCCGAGATCCGCCTGATCGTCGAGGCGGCGCTGCCGCTGGCCGCCGCCTTCGACAACTTGTCCAACCGCGCGCGGGCGCGCCAGTTGTTCGCCCAGTACGGCCTGTGGGACACCGAGGAGAACTGCGGCGTGCTGGTCTATATCAACCTGGCCGAGCAGGCCGTCGACATCGTCGCCGACCGCAACGCCGGCCGCAGCGTCGCGGCGGCCGACTGGCAGGACGTCTGCGCCCGCCTGACCGGCGGCTTCGCCCGGGGCGACTTCCACGACAGCACGCTGGCCGCGCTGGAGCGCTTGAACGCTCTGCTGCTGCAACACTTTCCGGCCGACGGCGCCCGTCCCAACCAGTTGCCCAACAACGCCATCATCCTGTAGTTTAGAATCCGCTACCGCAACAGGGCGCCACGGGCGTCCTCAACTCTCGCTAGGAAGACCATCCGATGAAACTATCCCAACAAGTCGCTATCGTGACCGGCGCCACCCAAGGCATCGGCCTGGCCTGCGCCAAACGCCTGCTGGCCGAAGGCGCCAGCGTGATGCTGGTGGACATTAAACCGGAGGGCGCCGCCGTCGCCGCCGAGCTCGGCGCGCAAGCCCGCTTCTTCGCCGCCGACGTCAGCCAGAAGGCCGATGTCGACGCCATGGTGGCCGCCACCCTGGCCGCCTTCGGCCGCATCGACATCCTGGTCAACAACGCCGGCGTCACCCACGCCGCCGACTTCCTCGAGCTGACCGAGGACGACTTCGACCGCGTGCTGCGCATCAACCTGAAATCGATGTTCCTGTGCGGCCAGGCGGCGGCGCGCGAAATGGTCAAGCACGAGCGCGGCTGCATCATCAACATGTCCAGCGTCAACGCCGAGCTGGCCATTCCGAACCAGGTGCCGTACGTGGTGTCCAAGGGCGGCATCAACCAGCTGACCAAGGTGATGGCGCTGAACCTGGCGCCGTTCGGCGTGCGCGTCAACGGCATCGGCCCGGGCACCATTTTGACCGAGCTGGCCAAACAGGCCGTGCTGTCGAGCCCGGAGGCGCGCAACACCATCCTGTCGCGCACCCCGCTGGGCCGCTGCGGCGAACCGGAGGAGGTGGCCGGCATCGCCGCCTTCCTGGCCAGCGCCGACGCCAGCTACATGACCGGCCAGACCCTGTACGTCGACGGCGGCCGCCTGGCGCTGAACTACACGGTGCCGGTCAAGGACTGAGGCGGGATCGGGGCAGGCCAAGATATACGAAAAACATATGTCTGATATCCGAAACGGCAATTAGACATATATGTGGCGGCGCAGCATAATGCACCTGTCTCCACTATTCTCCTCCAAGAAAATAGTTTTAAGCCCGCTTTCACCAGCGGGCTTTTTTTTGTCCATTTTTCGGCGTGGACCATTTCCACGGGCCATGGCGCGACGTCCCGCCGCGTTGCCGGCACGCCCTTGGGCGCTGTCATAACAGCGTCACATAGCCCCCTTATACTGGTTCACATCTGCGGTACATGCAACCGATGTGCATGACCGCAGGCAGGTGCGCCGGACCCGTCCGGCGCACCACTCCCCTTTCCACGGCGCCGCTGCCGCAGCGACGCCAGCTACCGTTCTCCTCATCCCGCTCTCTTGACCCATAACCGGGTTTTTCAGCCCGCTTTCAACAGCGGGCTTTTTTTGGCGGGCGGACATGCGGACATGCTATCGTTCGCCTTTTTCCTTAGCCCGGCTCACCATGCGCACCCTGCTCGCTCAACTACTCCTGACCAACAGCCACGCCAAACTGCGCTACTGGGGTGCGATGGTGTTGTACCTGCTGATCCTGATCCTCGGCTCGATCCCCGGCGCCCGCAGCGACATCGGCAACGTCGCCTCCGGCTTGATCCTGCACTCCTGCGCCTACGCCGGCCTGGCCTTCCTGGTCTTCACCGGCGGCAGCGGCACGCCCGCATGGCGCGCCGGCAAGGCCCTGCTGACCATCATGCTGATGGGCGCGCTGGACGAATACATACAGAGCTTCTTCCCCTACCGCCACGGCGCGGTCTCCGACTGGCTGGTCGACTGCAACGCCGCCCTGCTCACCTCGCTGCTGATGTGGGCGTTGTGGAGCCGCTACAAGGTGTTGCCGGCCGCCTGAGCGCCGAGCGCCGGCGTCAATCGCGCGGCAGGCCGTCGCGCAGGTCGGCGCCGCCCGGCCCGTCGTCGGCCGCGATATCCGTGCTGTCGCCAAACTCCAGCTTGCGTTGCACCTGGTCCAGTTCCAGATCCAAGCCGATCCGCCGCAGGATGGCGCGGGTCTGGCGCCGCGCGCTGGCGTTGCCGGACGGGCCGGCGGCACGTTGCGCGTCGAGCCGGATGTCGAGCAGTTGCTCGGCCTTGGCCAGCCGCACCAGCCCCTGCAAAGCCTGGCCAAACACATGCCGCTTGCGCGCATCGAGTTGCTCGCCATAGGTAGAAGCAATTATTTCCTCAATAATATTTTCCGTTGCATGCATCCGCATCATAGTGCCCCCTTGGATTTCGACCGAACGATTATTGCTTGCTCACAGCCTGATTCTTTTGAGATTTATCAACTGTTTCGCGGCAGGCAAGAAATTGCTTGCCTGTCAAATATTGCAGGATAGTCAAGATAACGAACTCGAGGGTATCTTGGTTTGATTTAGCTCAATGTCCAAATAAGGACGAAAGAACAAAAACCCGGCTTTTTGCTCTTATATCAAGTGCGCGTTTTTTCTATGAAGAAGGGCGGACTACGTGAAAAGACTTTATTCAATTTTTGCTTGAATAAAATGCGTGGGCAAACAATCAACCTCGGGAGATCGGCATGACTATCCAACATCGCAAGGCTTGGCTGGGCGCGGCATTCCTGCTGGCCGTCAGCGCCTGCAGCACCGACAGCACTCGCTCCAACACCAGCGCCACCGACAGCAGCATGGACGGCAGCACACTCAACAGCGCCGCCGGCAGCGGCAGCGGCAGCGGCTACGGCAGCACCGGCACGGGCGACCAGTCGCGCAGCGGCAGCCAGGCGGCGCAGAGCACGACTAGCCCGGCCAGCAGCGCGCAGTCCGGCAGCGTGGCGGCGGCGTACGGCTCGGTGCGGGCGATCGAGCAGATGCAAAGACAGGATATCTCGGCCGGCACGATGGGCGCGGCGGCGGCCGGCGGCAGCATCGGCGCGCCGACCGACAAGGTCTACCGCGTCACCGTGCGCCTGGACGACGGCAGCACCCAGATGGTGGTGCTCGACTCCATGCCGAGCTACAAGATCGGCGACCGCGTGCGCTTCAACAATGGCAATGTGGAGCGCTATTGAACGGCGTATCCGCAGCGCGGTCCGCGCCACAGGCTCAATAGATGCGTTCGACCTCGTAGCCCCGGCGCTTGAGCAATTGCGGCACGCTGTTGTCGCCGAGTAAATGCAGCAGGCCGACGCCGACGAACGGCCGTTGATCGTGCTGCATGATGCGTTCGATGGCGCTGGCCATCTCCGGATTGCGTTTGCCCAGCAGCGTTTCCTGCAGGAAGCTCGCCGAGATGGTGGGGCCGCTGGTCAAATCGCGCCACAGCGCGTTCATGCGCGGCGCGTCGGCCGCGCTCCAGGCATCGACCAGGCTCTGCGAATTGCGCAGCGCCCGGCCGCTGTCCAGGTCGGCGAGGTTTTCGCGCAGATACTGTTCCTGCTGGCGGTCGTCCAGCGAGTCGAACAGCGCCAGTTGGTAGTCGGCGCTCTCCAGCTCGCGCACCGTCTTGTCCTGGCGCTTGGCGGCGGCCAGCAGGAAATATTCGACGCCCTGGCCCCGTTCCAGGCCGTGGCCCTCCAGCTGCATGCCGACCAGGATGTTGGCCACCAGCCAGGGTTTGTACTGCTCCACCGTGCGCAGCGGCAGGCCGGCCTTGGCCAGCGCCTGCACCAACTGGCGCAGCGTGGCCGGCGCCAGATGGTGGACGATGCTGTCGCCGGCCGGATAGCGGCCGTGTTTGTCGAGCGCCTGTTGGAAGGGCAGGTTGTCGCGGATGTCCAATTCGATGACCAGGGCGCCGGAATCGGACAGCGCGCGCGTCACTTCGGGCTCCAGTGGAAAGAACGCCCGCTTGCCGACATGGATGGTGCCGAACAGGTAGGCGCTGCGGCCGTCGTGGCGCACACGGAACAGCGCGCCACGGCGCTGGGCCGGGTCGGCGACATCCGGCCCATCCAGTTGGATCGGCGCCGCCAGAACCGCCGGCCCGCCCGGCACGTTCATCTCCACCGCGCGCGCCGGAAGGGCTAGCAGGAGGAGACAGAATGCGTAGCAAGAACGGCGCAACGGCAAGATCGACCACATACAGTTTCCCCTGCCGGCGGCGGGCGCGCGCTGGCATCGAACAGCTTGGATGAACGAGAATAATTTGGAATAAAAGAAGGCCGCAGAATGCGTTACCGTTTCCAATGGTAAAGCATGATGCGGCCTCGGGAAATGCTTTTATCGATTACTTGCGTTTTTTAAAAACCGAATACAACATGAAATAATTACATCAATTTGCAATAATATATCGATACTAATTGCGATATTCAAAACCATTCTTATGGATTGAATCAGATTTTCTCGACGCCCCCCCACCGCCGGCGCCGCGCGGATTGGCGGATTCAACAGTCCGCGCGCGTTTATCCGTGCTCAGCGGTAATCGTCCATGATGTGCTGCACCGTGCCGTCCTTGACCAGCTGGGCGATCGCGGCGTTGACCTCGGCCAGGCCGGCATGGCCGCGCGGCGATACCGCGCACTGTCCCAGATAGTGCTTGACCAGCAGCGGCGGATGCACCCGCAGCTTGGCGCCGACTTTTTGGTGGTAGTCCAGCGAGCTTTGCTGGGTGATCACGTGGTGCATGCGCCCCACCGCCATCTTGCGGAAGTTGCTTTCGTTCGAGGGGCCGTCGTCGCGCACGAAGGCGCCGCCCAGCGCCTGCTCCAGCGTCGGATAGGTGTAGCCGAGCACGGTGGCGATGGGCTGGCCGGCCAGCTCGGCCAAGCCGTGCGGGCGCGCCGCGCCGGCGTCGGTGACCAGCACCTCGCGCAGCGGAAAGAAGGGCTCGCTCCAATGGAAGCTGCCCGGCAGCCAGGCCGGCACGTACATGCACAACAGGTCGGCCCGGCCGGCCTCCAGCGCCAGCGCGATGCGCTTGCGCGGCAAGGCGAGGAAGCGCGGCGTGCGGCCCATTTTCTGCGCCAGGGCCCGGCCCAGGTCCAGATGCATGCCGCCCGCCAATTGCCCATCGCGGAACCCGGCCATCGGCATCTCGGTGCCGGTGTCGACCAGCACCACCAACTCGGCCGCCGGCGCGGGATGCGCGGCGGCGCAGGCCAGCATCAGCGCCAAAGCAAGGCGGCGGCGGCGGGGCGGCGCGCGGCGGTGTTGATCGGTGTGCATATGCGTCCTGGCCCGGCTTCCATCCGTTTCAAGCGGTGCCACCTCGGCGCCGTATGCAACGATTATAAGCGCAGCGCCCGCGTCCACGCCAAGTCGCTGGCAAGGCGATACCCACATCCAAGTCAGGGCCTTCATTGAAAGCGGCCGCAACGGCCCGATATGCGGACGATGATCCCATTCTCCATCCTCGACCTCTCGCCGATCGCCGAAGGCAGCAACGCTTCCGCATCGCTCCGCAATACGCTGGACCTGGCGCAACACGCCGAACGCTGGGGCTACCGGCGCTACTGGCTGGCCGAACACCACGGCATGCCCGGCATCGCCAGCGCCGCCACCGCCGTGGTCATCGCCCACGTCGCCGGCGGCACCTCGACCATTCGCGTCGGCGCCGGCGGCATCATGCTGCCCAACCACTCGCCGCTGGTGGTGGCCGAGCAGTTCGGCACGCTCGAGGCGCTGTTCCCGGGCCGCATCGACCTGGGCCTCGGGCGCGCCCCCGGCTCCGACCAGCTGACCGCGCGCGCCCTGCGCCGCAACCTCGACAGCGAGGCCGACGCCTTCCCGCAGGACGTGCAGGAGCTGCAGGACTATCTGTCCGACAACCCGCGCCAGCGCGTGCTGGCGGTGCCCGGCCGGGGCGCCAAGGTGCCGCTGTGGATCTTGGGATCGAGCACCTTCGGCGCCCAGCTGGCGGCCCACCTCGGCCTGCCGTTCGCCTTCGCCTCGCACTTCGCGCCGCAGATGATGATGCAGGCGCTGGAGCTGTACCGCAACAACTTCCAGCCCTCGGCCCAGCTCGCCAAGCCGTATGTGATGCTCGGCTTCAACGTGTTCGCCGCCGACAGCGACGCCGACGCCCATTTCCGCGCCAGCTCGATGCAACAGGCCTTCGTCAACCTGCGCAGCGGCCGGCCCGGCCAGCTGCCGCCGCCGCGCGCCGGCTACCTCGAGCAACTGCCGCCGCCGGAACGCGCCATGCTCGACGCCGTGCTGTCCTGCTCGGCCATCGGCGCGCCGGCCACGGTGGCCGCACAGCTGCAGGCCTTCGTCGCCCGCACCGGCGCCGACGAGCTGATGATCACCTCGCAGATCTTCGACCACGCGCAGCGCCTGCGCTCCTACGGGATCACCGCCGACGTGCACAAGCAGTTGGCGTAAAGTCGGCATAAAATCGGCGCAAGCGCGCCGGCGGCGCAGCAACGACGGCAAGACGGGGCCGGCCCGGCAGCAAATTGCCGGGCCGGTTAGAATAGCCTGCTAGCTAACTCAGGAGCACGCCTTGCCCCAGCCACACAGCCAACGCGCCGCGCATCCGACCGGGCAACACGCGCCCGACACGCCGGCGGCGCCGGCCGACATCGCCCCCGGCATGGTCTGGTTGCTGGCCATCGCCAGCGGCCTGATCGTCGCCAACCTCTACTACGCGCAAACCCTGGTCGGCCCGATCAGCCGCGCCACCGGCCTGACGCCGGGCGCCGCCGGCCTGATCGTCACGCTGACGCAGATCGGCTACTGCCTCGGCCTGCTGTTCATCGTGCCGCTCGGCGACCTGCTGGAAAACCGCCGGCTGATCTTCACCGCCCTGCTCACCAGCGCCGCGGCCCTGCTGGCCGCCGCCTGCACCAGCAGCGCGCCGCTGTTCCTCGCCGCCGCCCTGTGTATCGGCCTCGGCTCGGTGGCCGCCCAGGTGCTGGTGCCCTTCGCCGCCCACCTGTCGCTGCCGCACACGCGCGGCCAAACGGTCGGCAAGGTGATGAGCGGCCTGCTGCTCGGCATCATGCTGGCCCGCCCGGTCGCCAGCCTGGTGGCCGACGCCTTCGGCTGGCACAGCATCTTCGTGCTGTCGGCGCTGGGCACGGCGGCGCTGGCCTTCGTGCTGCGCCGCAAGCTGCCGCCGCGCCAGCCGGACTCGACGCTGCGCTACCCCGCCCTGCTCGCCTCGATGTGGCAGCTGCTGCGCGACACCCCGGTGCTGCGCCGCCGCGCCCTCTACCAGGCCTGCATGTTCGGCGCCTTCAGCCTGTTCTGGACCACCGTGCCGCTGGTGCTGGCCGGCCCCCACTTCCAGCAAAGCCAGACCGGCATCGCCATCTTCGCCCTGGTCGGCGTGGCCGGCGCGATCGCCTCGCCGATCGCCGGCCGCCTGGCCGACGGCGGCCACACGCGCGCCACCACCGCCACCGCGCTGGCCGTCGGCGCGCTGGCCTTCGTGCTGCCGCTCTCGCTGCAATGGGGGCGTGTGGCCGACCTCGGCCTGCTGGTGTTGAGCTCGATCCTGCTGGACATGGGCGTGTCGGCCAACCTGGTGTTGGGCCAGCGCGCCATCTTCTCGCTCGGCGCCGAGGTGCGCAGCCGCTTGAACGGGCTGTACATCGCCATCTTCTTCGCCGGCGGCGCGCTCGGCTCCTCGCTGGGCGGCTGGATGTTCGCCCAGCACGGCTGGCGCGGCGTGTTGTGGGCCGGGCTGGCCTTCCCCACGGCGGCGCTGCTGGGCTACGCCAGCGAGTTCATCGGCAACCGGCGACCAGCAGCGGGCGCCACCCCAGGGTCAGACCCTAGGGTCTGACCCTCGCGGCGGGCGGCGCTAGTTCAATGCGACCACAGCCGCACCTGGCCCTGCAGCGACACGGTGCCGTTGATGTTCAGGCTGCCCAGGTTGCCCGTCACGGCGGCGTTCGGATCGCTCTGCACGCTGAGCGACTCGAAGCCGAAATTGGTGTAGCGCACATAGCCGGGCAGGCCGATCTGGATGTAGTCGCCGCCGCCGTCGCTGCGCTGCTTGACGCCCAGGCTGACGGCGAACATGTCGACCACGCCGCGCAGGTTCTTGATGACCACATAGCGCGTCTGGCCGTCGCCGTTGAAGCCGAGCGAAAGCCGGCTGTCGCTGACGGCGCCGACCAGGGTCGGATCGTTCAGCACGACGTGGGCGGCGAAGCTGATGCCGTCGCCGCCGCTGACCTGCGACAACTCGGCGTCGTCGAGCGCACGCAGCGGCGCGGCCGCGCGCGCGCCCGGGCCGGCCGGCAGCAACAGCAAGGCGGCCAGCGCCATGGCAAGGAAATGTGCGGACCGCATCTCAGCGCCTGAACTTGATGTCGAGATACTGGATCTGCATCGAGCCGATGCGCGAGGAACCCAGGTCCACCGTCGGCTGGCCCGGGCTGCTGAAGGAGATGTTGTCGATCAGCAGGCCGCCGGCCGGCGCCGCGCCGCTGCCGTGGCGGCCGTCCGGCCAGTCGATGCCGATGTGCAGGCGCGGGCCGGTCTCGTCGGTCAGGGCGTTGATCACCGCCGGCTGCGCCGCCACGTCGGCGATGGCCCACGGCGTCTGGTTGAAATTGCCGTTGGCGTCGACGCCGCCCAGGTGGATGCCGCTGAAGGCCATCTGCTCGCCGCTGTTGTCGCGGCCGCGCGGACGCAGGGCCAGCTGGCCGACGTCGAGCCGCAGCGCGGCGCCGAAGGCGACGCCGTCGTTGACCTGCGGCGTGGAGAACTGCAAGCCGCCGCCGGACATCACCACATCGCTCATCACCACGCTGCCGTTGCCGCGCGCCACGCCGTCGGCGTTGACGCCCCAGTCGTAGGCGAACTGCCAGCGCTGCTCGCCGTTGGCGTTGAGCGGGAAGGCCAGCTTGATGACGTCGGCCAGGCCGGGCGCGCCGGGCACGATGTCGAGCCGGTAGGGGTCCGAGAACGGCAGCGGGTTGTCGCTGCGCGCGGCGGCGAAATGGTCGACGTAGACGCTGGCGCCGAGCGCCGTGGTGTAGGTGACGCGGGCGTCGCCGCTCATGGCGAAGCCGTTCAAATCGAAGCTGACGCCGTCGCGCCCGCGCACGTTCGACAGGGCGCCGTCGCTGAGCGGCTCCAGCGCCAGCGCCGGCGCCGCCGGCACGGCGGCGCCGATGGCCGCAGCGACGGCGGCGGCGGCCAGCGCGGCGCGGCGCGGCGCCGGCGAAGTTGGTGGCGCGCGCATGCTCAGCGCACCTTCGGCAGGTTGGGCGGCACCAGACTGTTGGTGCTGATGGCCTGCAACTTGTCGCGCCAGTTCAGCCAGATGCCGGCCTGCGCCATGTCGGGCAGGTTGCTGGTGCCGGACGGCGCCTGGAACTGCACGCCGGTCTTCAGCGCGGAGATCCAGAAGTCGCGGCTCGGCCCGCTGGCGTCGCCCGCCCGCACGCCGCCCAGCTGGGCCATCGGCAGGCAGGGCGCGCTGCAGGCGCCGTCCCAGCGCTTGCCGCCGCCCAGCGTGTCGCCGCGCGAGTCGAGCAGCAGCGCGCTGCCGTCGGCCGCCGTGGCGCCGACCCGCAGCGAGCCCGACAGGGTGTTCAGTTTGAGGCCGACGTCGCCGCTGACGGCGTCGAAGCCGAAGCGCATGCCGACCACCTCGCGCGTGGCGTTGTCGGCCGCGCTGCGGTAGACGAATTCGAAGTACGGGTTGCTGATGTGGACCAGGCGCTGCGCCTCGCCGGCGTCGCTGCGGCCGAACTGCAGATAGGGCATGTCGATGTCGGCGCCGCCGCCGTTGCGCGCGGCGTAGTTGTACTCGCCCAGGCGCATGTTGCGGAAGTTGGCGCTCAGCGTGATGTCGGCGTCGAGCGCGACGCGGGTGAAGTCGTAGCCGCCCAGGCTGCTGTTGTTCATCGCCAGCAGGCCCTGGCCGCGCGAGTTGGACATCTCCTCGTCGCTCAGCGGTTTCAATTGCGCCCAGCTCGACGGCATCGCCAGCGCCGCCGCCAGCAGGGGCAGCGCGCGCAGCAGACGCGGCGGCGACCGGCGCGGGATGGACGGGACGGCAAGCCGGCCCGGCGGGAAGTTGGTGGTTGTCATGGTCGGTTCGATCGCGCAGTGGGCGAGCGTTCGGCGCCCGCACGGAGGGGGGACAGGCCGCCGGCGGCGCCGGCGGCTTGTCGGTCCAGTCGGGAACGGCCGCGGCGCGGCCGTCCCGCTCGGACCGTCGGACGATTAGTGCGCCCAGATCCAGACTTGGGTGCCGCGCAGGTCGATCTGGTTCATCGCCATCGAACCATACGAGGCGGTGCTGTTGCCCATCTTGATCGAATCGACCGAGACGTTCAGCAGCTTTCCGGCGGCCACTTGCACGTCGGCCGGAATGGCGATCTGCACCACGTCGCCACCCGATGCGGCGTTGTAGAAGGTGCCCGGATTGGTCACACCGGCGGCGCCGGCGGCCTGCAGGAAGGAGTTGCGCGACAGGATGTCGATGCTGGCGGCGATCAGGCCGTTGATCTTGATGCCGTTGAAGCTGACCGAACCACCACCGAGGCCGTTGGCGTCGACCGCGTCGGTATCGGTGTAGACGAAGGAGTCGATCTTGATGTTCAGGTTCGCCGCGATCGACACGCCGTCCTGGCCGCTGACGGTGCTCAGTTCGGCGTCCTGGATCGGGGTCATGGCCGAGGCGGACAGGGCCAGGGTTGCCAGGGCTGCTGCGACGGCGGATTTGATGATTTGCATGGTGTCTCCAGAATTTGGTTTTAGTTAATTGTTATGGTGTTTTTTCAAGACTGCGTAACCAGTGTAGGGTCCGCTTTGCTGCCGGTCCAGCGCGCCGCGCTGACTTTCGCGGCCAAACTTCGGCCCCGGAAGCCAGCGCATTGCTAGCCGATTAGTGCGCCCAGATCCAGACTTGGGTGCCGCGCAGGTCGATCTGGTTCATGGCCATCGAACCGTACGATGCGGTGCTGTTGCCCATCTTGATCGCGTCGACGGACATGTTCAGCAGCTTGCCGGCGGCCACTTGCACGTCGGCCGGGATGGCGATCTGCACCACGTCGCCACCGCTTGCGGCGTTGTAGAAGGTGCCCGGATTGGTCACACCGGCGGCGCCGGCGGCCTGCAGGAAGGAGTTGCGCGACAGGATGTCGATGCTGGCGGCGATCAGGCCGTTGATTTTGATGCCGTTGAAGCTGACCGAACCACCACCGAGGCCGTTGGCGTCGACCACGTCGGTATCGGTGTAGACGAAGGAGTCGATCTTGATGTTCAGGTTCGCCGCGATCGACACGCCGTCCTGGCCGCTGACGGTGCTCAGTTCGGCGTCCTGGATCGGGGTCATGGCCGATGCGGACAGGGCCAGGGTTGCCAGGGCTGCGGCGACTGCGGATTTGATGATTTGCATGTTTATCTCCAAGAATAGTTGTATGAGTGCGAAGGTTGATTACCGAACTACCGTCTTGCTCTTATGTCACGACCGCCCCGCCCTGGCCCCTGGTCGGGTGCCGCCAGGGATTGCCCCCCGGAGTTGCCGCCGGTATCGACAATCCTGGGATGGCGTCGCGCCGGGCCGGCTTGCCGTGAAAATCTTAATATTTGAATATTAATTAAATTAATGATAGGGGCCGCCCTCCGCCCCGGTCTAGCCTTTCGCGCTGACTTGCAAAGCCAAGCACTTGGCCCCGGGAGCCACACAGAGTGGGCGCGCTGTTGTGCGGCTGTTGCTTGCGTTAGCATAGGTTTTGCAACATTTCCTAGAGCTTCCTTTCTAAAAAAACAGATGCCGGACCGGCGCAAAGCATGCGTTAATAAATAACAAAAAAATAAGAAGTGTTGTCGGCTTAATAAAGCACGACCGTTCTATTCATATAAAAGATGGAGACAAAATGATCACACTGTTCGGCCGCCCCGCGTCCGGGGCAGGCGCGCGCCGCGCCCCCTTCCACCGCCCCCGGGCCATGTTGCACACGCCTCGCGGCGGCACCGGCCGCGCCGCCTGATCCCATGCTGATGCTCCTGCTGGGCGTAGTCGCCGCCATCATTGGCGGCGCCGGTGTCATGTCCCGACACGAACCACAGGACCGCCCGCAAGGGCAGTTCGAGATGCCGCAAACCATGCTGGGCGGCGGCCAGTACAGCCAGAGCGTGACGCTCGAGCCGTTCTCCGAGTTGAAGTACCGCCACATCGTGCGCCAGGCCTTCGACTACAGCTGCGGCTCGGCCGCGCTGGTGACCATCCTGACCTACCACCTGGGCCTGAAGGTCAACGAGCAGCAGGCCATGGAGGGCATGCTGGAAAAGGGCGAGAAGGAAAAGATCATCGAGCGGCGCGGCTTCTCGCTGCTCGACATGAAGCGCTACGTCGCCTCGCTGGGCGTGTCCGGCGCCGGCTTCAAGGCCGACATCAAGGACCTGCTGACCCTGGACCAGCCGGCCATCGTGCCGATCGACTACGCCGGCGCCAAGCACTTCGTGGTGCTGCGCGGCATCCGCGACGGCGTCGTCTACATCGCCGACCCGTCGGCCGGCAACATCGTCTTCTCGCTGTCCGAGTTCGCCGGCCTGTGGGACAAGAACACCCTGTTCATCCTCTCGCCGGCCAAGGGGCAGAGCGCGCCGGCCCGGCTGGCCCTGTCGGACCGCGAGCTGGGCGTGGTCGACATGGACCGCGTCACCCACCAGGGCCGGCTCGACGCCATGAACCACGCCAGCCACCTGCTGGAGCGGGCCGTCAACTCCGGCGCCACCGGCACCTGGATGCACCGTCAATGAATTTTTTTGCAGCGTTCACTTTTTTCCACAAGGATCCCGCATGACTCTTCGCACTCTGCCCGCCGCTGTGAAAGCTGCATTCGCATTGACGGCCACCGTCGCCACCACCCTGCTGGCCATGTCGGCGCCGGCGCTGGCGCAGGACGCCGGCGCCAAGCCGGCCGACGCCGCCGCCGCCCGCGACGCCCTGGCCAAGAAGGAGGGCGAGGGCGACCAGAGCGCCCTGCTCAAGCAAACCCTGACCGCCGTCGACAAGCAATACTCGCTGATCCGCCGCCGCCAGTTGCAGGTCAGCTACGACCTGAGCTACAGCTACATCGGCCAGGAGAAGATCGTCACCGACCTGGCCGGCGGCGGCATCACCCTGTTCGACATCGAGAACACCAGCGCCCACACCATCACCAACACCCTGTCGGCCGACTACGGCCTGCTCGACAACCTGACCGGCAACGTCACCCTGCCCCTGATCTCGAAATACTCCGAGTCGCGCGGCAACAGCGGCCTGTCCAACTCGCTCGGCGACATCGGCCTGGGCGCGCGCTGGCAGCCGCTCGAGGCGCGCCGCGACAGGCCCAACATGACCGTCACCGGCAGCATGCGCCTGCCCAGCGGGCGCAGCCCGTTCAAGATCGTCGCCGGCAGCGGCCAGGCCACCGGCGCAGGCGTGACCTCCTTCACCGGCGGGCTCAACGTCAACCGCATCGTCGATCCGGTCGCCCTGTTCGGCTCGATCAACCTGACCGCCAGCCTGCCGGCCAAGAACCTGTGGCAGGTCAACGGCACGCGCGTGCTGACCCGCGTCCAGCCCGGCGCCTCGGTCGGCTTCGGCCTGGGCTTCGCCTACGCCCTGTCGTACGGCATCTCGACGACGATCTCCTTCCAGCAGGCGATCGCGGCCGGCTCCAAGCTGACCTTCGCCGACGGCCTGAAGGTCAAGACGGCGATGCAGACCTCGGGCATCCTCAACCTGGGCCTGGGCTACCGCGTCTCGCCCAAGACCACCGTCAACCTGTCGGTCGGCATCGGCCTGACCGCCGATTCGCCCAATCTGACGGTGGGCTTGAATCTGCCGCTGGCCTTCTAAATGCGCGCCACCGCCACCGCCGCCGGCCGCGCCGGCGCCCGCGCCGGCCTCGGCGCCCGCCTCGGCGCGGCCGCCGGCGCGGCGCCGCTGCGCCTGCTCGCCGTGGCGGCCGCCGCCGCCGTGTGCGCGGCGCCGGCCCGCGCCGCGCTGACCGAGAACCTGACCACCAGCGTCGCCGCCATGGCGCTGGGCAACGCCGTCACCGCCGACCCGCCCGGCATCGACTCGATCCACTTCAACCCGGCCGGCCTGGCCCGCCTGAGCGGCGACAGCGAGAGCTTCCACGCCTTCGGCGCCTCGATCCGCTCGGCCTCGGGCTTCCAGGCGCCGCCCGGCTTCGAGGTCGGCGGCTGGACCAACGACCCGGTCAGCGGCAGGAGCGGCGGCCCGGTGCGCCAGGGCATGTACGTGCCGGCCTACGGCAAGCCCGGCTGGCGCCTGCCCGGCGTCATCATCCCCGGCGTCGGCATGGCCTGGAACAAGGCCGGCTCGCCGTTCACCTTCGCCACGCAGAGCTATATGTCGCAGGCGATGAGCCTGGACCGCACCAAGGACGTCGACGATCCGGCCCAGTTCGGCGGCCGCCAGGTGCAGCTGCAGCGCCTGGTCTACCTGGCGCCCTCGCTCGGCTACAAGTTCTCCGACACGCTGCGCTTCGGCGTCTCGGTGCCGATCGCCCACTCGGCCTTCGTGGTCGACACCAACATGCGCTTCCCCAACGAGCTGCTGGGCGTGTTCGGCAAGCTGCAGCAGGGCTGGTGCCCCGAGGACGGCGGCAACATCATCGACACCTTCGGCTTCGGCGTCTGCGGCGGCGGCAAGGAGGGCATGGTCAACCCGTTCAAGAAGGCCGCCCACATGCGCCTGGAGATGACGGCGCCGTTCGACCCGACCATCAACCTGGGCGTGCTGTGGGAACCCAGGCCCTGGTTCGCGCTGGGCGCGGTCTACCAGGGCGGCTCGAAGACCAGCTACAGCGGCACCTACGTGTTCAACACCGAGCCGATGCTGCGCAACTTCGTCCACGGCCTGAACGCCAGCCTGCTCGGCCCGATCGCCGGCGCCGTGCTCGGCTTCCCCTCGTCGATCCCGGCGCAGCAGAAGGGCAACCTGAGCGCCACCATCCCCTTCCCCATGCACCTGCAGGTGGGCGTCAAGCTGAAGCCGGTCAAGTACGTCCAGCTCAACGTCGACGCCAGCTACGCCAAATGGGGCGAGTGGAAGGAGCTGACCTTCCAGTTCGACCAGAGCATCAAGCTGCTCGAGGTGGCGCGGCTGTACGGCATCCCCAACTCGAGCAAGCTGACCATTCCGCGCGGCTACAAGAGCGTGGTCAACTTCGGCTTCGGCCTGCAGCTGTTCCCGACCGAGAAGCTGACCCTGCGCATGGGCTACGAGCCGCGCAAGAGCTCGATTCCGTCGGACAAGATCGACCTGATCGCGCCGCTGCCCGACACCAAGCTCTACGGCCTGGGCCTGAACTACAAGCTGGGCAAGAACAGCGACATCAGCGTCAGCGGCGCCTACATGGTCGGCAAGTTCAAGGTGCCGGCCAACAGCGACTGCAACCTCAACTGCAACACCTTTTTGAACGTGATCTACAACCCGTACGCCGGACTGGATGTCTCCGGCGACATCCGCGTGCGCTATATGGGCGTCAACTTCAGCCACCGTTTTTGATCCCGGCCGCACGGCCGGGCACGCCGCCCGGCCGGATTTTTATAGGAGTGCAAGCAATGTCCGCAACAATGTCCACAATACAGCAAGCCAAGACCGCCGTCCTCGTCCTCGCCCTCTGCGCCGCCGGCCTGGCCGGCGCCGCCGCGCCGGTGCCGCCGGCCAAGCAGGAGCTGGTCAACAAGATCCTGCAACTGTGGCGCATCGACGCCATCGGCCAGAGCATGCTGCAGGCGCCGGTGGCCGACGCCGTGCAACAGGCGCGCGCCATGCTGCAGGGCCGCGCCGCCGCCGACAAGCGCGACGCCGCCATGGGCGACATCGTCGCCGAGGCGAAGAAGTTCATGGAGGAGGCCAGCCCGATCACCGTCGGCAGCGCCGACAAGCTGATCCCCTCGACGGTGGCGCCGCTGCTGGCCGAGCGCTTCTCCGAGGACGAGCTGCGCCAGTTGATCGTCATCCTCGAGTCGCCGGTGAAGAAGAAGTTCGAGGCGATGGTGCCGGAGATGCAAAAGCTGCTCGGCGAGGGCGTCGCCGGCGACACCCGCGGCGTGATCGACCCCAAGCTGCAGGGTTTGAAGGAGCGCATCGGCCTGCGCCTGCGCGCCGCCGTCACGCCCTGATGCAAGCAGCCCGGCAGCACGGCCGCGCCGGATGCGCGGCCCAGGTTTCGTCCAACCGCAGTGGTGACATACAGGAGGTCCACCTTGTCTACGCACTTCACTGAAGCATCTTCGGCGCGCCCGTTCCGCCCCACTGCGCAGGAGGCGGCATGAGCTATTCATCGGCATTGCACCTGGTGCGCGGCGTCAAGTCGCGGCTGGCCCATTCCGGCGTCGAGGCCGAGGCGCTGTTCGCCGAGGCCGGCCTCGACGAGGGCGACGGCCTGGCCTGCGACGCGCTGACCCTGTCCGACAAGCTCAGCCATTTGTGGGAGCTGCTGGTGGAAAAGTCCGGCGACCCCCTGCTCGGCCTGAAGATCTCCACGCCGCACCGGCTCGGCTGGCTCGGCGTGATGGGCCAGATCATGCTCGACTCGCCCACCGTGCAGAGCACCATCGAGCGCTGCCACGGCCACACCCGGGTCGGCATGCTGTTGCCGGGACGCCAGCGTGTGGTGCCGCAACAACGCTACGACTTCGTCTGGTGCGTGCTGCTGCGCACCCTGCGCTGCGCCGCCGGGCGCGACGACGCCACCCCGGTGGTGGTCGAGTACGCCTTTCCGCAGCCGGCCAACGCCCAGGTCTACAGCGACACCTTCGGCTGCCCGGTCAAGTTCAACATGCCGCACAACGTGATGGAGTTCTCCGACACCGAGCTGGTCATGGCGCTGCCGCGGAACCAGCCGCTGGAGAACGGCAACGGCCGGCACGCCCTGGCCAGCCTGGCGCGCGCCGAGCCGCCCTGCTTCGCCGCCAAGGTGCAGGCCATGCTGGCCAGCCTGCTGCCGAAGGGGCCGCCGCACCGCGACGAGGTGGCGGCCCATCTGATGATGAGCGAACGCACCCTGCAGCGCCGCCTGGCCGAGGAGGGCACCAGCTTCACCAGCCTGGTCGACGACACCCGCCGCGAGCTGGCGCGCCAGTCGCTGCGCAGCGGCGAGCTGTCGCTGAAGATGCTCAGCTTCCAGCTCGGCTTCTCCGAGCCGAGCGCCTTCTACCGCGCCTGCAAGCGCTGGTTCGGCATGGCGCCGTCGGACATCGTGCAGATGGCGCACCAGCCGGGGCCGCCGCCGCTGCTGCTGGCCAAGCCGGCGCAGCAGCAGCAGCAGCAGCAGCCGGCGGCGGCGGCCGCCGCTGCCGCGGCGGGCATGCTGCGCAAGCTGATCGCCTGAACACTCTTTGTAGTTCCACCACCACAAACGGAGTCCGCCATGGGATGGCTGTCACAAAACCACCACAAATCGATGTTCGGCCAGCTGCTGGTCAGGAAGAAGCTGATTTCGCAGGAGCAGCTCGACGCCGCCATCGAACACCAGCGCAAGACCGGCCAACGGCTGGGCGACATTTTCGCCGAGTGGGACATCATCACCCACGAGCACGTCAACGACATCCTACACACCCAGCGCAACCTGCGCCTGGCGGCGGCCATCGCCACCTCGCTGCTGGCGCCGCTGGAGGCCTACGCCGTCGAGGCGCTGCCGGCGCTGACCATCACCACGCCGGTGCTGCTGACCAAGCAGCAGTCCGGCATGCAGCTGCTGACCGAGGACGAGATGAGCGACACCGCCGCCCAGGGCATGAGCGAGGACCTGGTGGCCCACGTCAAGGAGCAGATCAAGCACAACGGCGTCGAGGCGGTCGGCGACATCGCCAAGATCGTCAACCCGGTGCTGGGTTTCCTCGAATCGGACATGAGCATGAAAAACGTCGTCTACGACCCGAGCAAGGCGGCCGCCACCATCAACAAGGACGGCTCGCTGACCCTGCGCCTGCCCACCTCGATCGGCGAGCTGAACTTCCAGAACATCCGCATCAAGGGCACCGACGGCCCCAGCTTCGGCAGCATCGCCATCAAGGGGATAGACCTGAGCGGCACCGTCATCACCGTGGCCTTCCACCACTGACGCCATGAGCCGCCCCCTGCCACGCCGCCCCTGGACTGCGGCGCCGGGAACGCCGCGCGCGCCCTCGCTGGGCACGCTGCTGCTGGCCACCGCCCTGTTCGGCGGCCAGGCCGGCGCGCAGAGCGCCGCGCCGGCGGCCGGCGCCGGCCCGTCCGCGCCGCCCGTCCACATCGCCCACGAGCGCCTGTCGGAGGAGCAGGTCGACGTGGTCGAGCTGCACCGGCCCGCCCTGCCCGGCAAGTCCTTCGCCGCCGCCACCATCATCGACGCGCCGGCGCAGAAACTGTGCGCCATCGTGCAGGACTACCCGGCCTACGCCGCCTACATGCCCAACACCAAAAGCGCGCAGGTGGTCGCCGCCAACGAGCAGAACGTGCTGGTCGACATGACGCTGGAACTGCCGCTGGGAAAAATCAAACGCTACCGCCTGCAGCTCGACGCCAGGCAGCGCGGCGCCACCTGCCAGCTGAACTGGAAGCTGGTGCCGGCCGAGCTGAAGATCGAGGACACCATCGCCGACACCACCGGCTACTGGATGTTCAGCCCGCTGCCGGCCAACCCGGCCAAGTCGGTGGTCGAATACGTGGTCTACGCCGACCCGGGCCCGGTGCCCTACGGCCTCGGCTGGATCGTCGACATCATGAGCAAGAAGAGCCTGCCGCGCACCCTCGAGGCGCTGCGCGGGCAGGCGAAGAAGCTGTAGGCGGCGGCCGCGAGGTGGACGGCGCTCTACACCGCTGTCGAGGGCGGCGCGCGCCGGGCCGGCGCGGGGGCGAACGGAATCTTGGCCAATGCGACCCCGCCGGCCAAACGCTCGCTGATCGCACGTCGCATACTGTCGGGCGCGTCGCCGAGGAGTTCCGGCCAGTCCGCCTTGGCCTTGGCGGCCACGCCTTTTGCGACCTGCAGGACGCGGCCGCGCCGCATCACCCTGGCTTTTTCGAGCAAGGTGTCGAGGTCGGCCCACGTGAATGCCCGCACCGTCTTGTCGATCGCCCGATTGAGCGCATAGTCTTGTTCGGATGCACCGTCGAAGAATGCCGTGACGCACACCGGGTCGTACAGCGGCGCCAACTCCGGGTGGACTCCATCCGGGTAGCGAAACGCCCAGTTCTTCAAGTGCGCATCGGTATTGCCCATCAGGATGAACGTCACGAAGCGGTTGACGAACTCCTGCACGTCCTGGGCGGGCCGCGCGGATAGCTGGTCGATGACGCGCAGCATGTCCGAATAGTCCTTCCGAAGCCCTTTGCCGTATTTATGTTTGGGGTCGTAACGCAGCACCTGGGCGAACTCTTCCATGTGAATGCGTTGGCCGGCCGGGCCCCGGTCAAACCGCTGCACCGCCAGAATATCCTCGAACGGGACGTTTTCCGGCAACTCCGCATCATCGCTCGAAATCACCGAAGCGTTGGCGCAGTCCAAGCCCAGCGCTTTGCAGAGTTGGTAGCCCTTGAATTCGTTGACCACCAGGTCGGGATGCCGAGTGCTTGGCAGCTTGAGGATGGTTGAACCGGCCGCGCCGTGACGTTTGACGACATAGCGGCGCCCCTCGAGCACCGCCGAGAATTTGGTGATGACCCCTGGCAGCGCCGCCGCATCCTCCACCGGAAACTCAACGAAACCAGGTTCGAGCACGTCCAGGCCCAGGGCCGTGTGCCAGTGGCGCACCGCGTCCGGGATGCCCTCGTCGGCGGGAACCGGTTCGACTTCAATCGCCCCCATCAAGTCATGGCCGGCTGCGGCCAACAGCTCGAATTCATCGTCCGTGCCACATCCGCGCTGCGCCGCCAGCCGGTCGCGATTATGCCCCTCCGGCAGCAAATTCTGGAAGTAGGACGGCCACTTGCCGTCGCTGCGCGACAGGCGAATGTCTCGGCGGGCGGTCAAAATCGCCTTCGTGGCGGCCTCGTTGGCGCCAAGGTAAGCCAAGGACAATGTCGGGCGCTCGGCATCGTTGACGTAATCGTCGTTGAACGACACCCGCAGGATGTCACCGTACTGTGACAGGTAGCCGATGAGATTTTTGGCGCCCGCCGGCGAGTGCAGAAACATCCGCAGGTAGCGAATGGATGTGCTCATCGCCTCCCCTGGGCCGGCTTATGTCTTTGGGCCGGTTCATCAGGCTGCAGCAGCTCGTCGACCAGCGACGGCGGCGCGCCGATGCCCGAAGGCTGGCCAAGGAAGCGCCCGCCCGAGCGAACAAAATCCTCCAGGTCCGGTCGCAACGCCTTCGGCACCAGCATCAAGTCCATGCCGAGCGCGCGCGCAAGCACCAGAAGTGTCGACAGGCGCGGATCGATCTTCCCGGCCTCGGTACGCTGAACCGTCATCCGGCTCACGCCGGCGCGCAACGCCAGCATGTCGTGGGTCAGGCCGGCGGCCTTGCGTGCATGTTGAAGCTCATCCACGATATTGCTCACGATAATACTCATTTCTCGTAAATTGAGTATAAAGAGTAGCAGTATTGACGTGGCGAAGTCAATTTGAAAGAGTAGCAAGGCGCTCATTTCGACGGAAAAGCGCATATTGATACTCAATTAATGCGAACTTGGCGCCCGCACGGCCGCCGCGAGGCGGCCGTGTTCACCTCACCTTACTTGGCCGCGCGCACCTTGCCGAAGGCGTCGCCGGCCTTCCAGGCCGGCATGGCCGGCGCGTCGGCGACGCGGCGGCCCAGGTTCAGCGTGAACTGCGCCTGTTGCGTCATGCCCGACAGATCCCAGCCGGCGTCGTACTCGTCGCCGACCTGGTGGTAGCGCGCCGCGTAGGCGTCCACCGCCTTCTTGGCGGCGGCCGGGTTCTTCACATAGTCGTGGCCCGCCTCGATCGAGAAGGCCGGCACGCCGCCCTTGGCGAAGTTGAAGTGGTCGCTGCGGAAGTAGCCGCCGGCCAGGTCCGGCTCGGCGGCGGAGATGCGCATGCCCATCTGCTTGGCGGTGGCCTCGGCCATCTTGCCCAGCTCGGTGCGCTCGCTGCCCTGGGTGCCGATGTCGCGCGTCAGGCCGACGAAGTTCAGGCTGTCCAGGTTCAGGTTGGCGGCCGTCTTGGCCAGCGGCCACAGCGGCGCGGTGGCGTAGGCGGCGCTGCCCAGCAGGCCCTGCTCCTCGGCGGCGACCCACAGGAACATCTGGCTGCGGCGGGCCGGCGAATGCACCGCCTCCTTGGCCATGGCCAGCAGCGCGGCCGTGCCCGAGGCGTTGTCGACGGCGCCGTTGAAGATGGTGTCGGCGCCCGTGCCTTGCTTGCCCAGGTGGTCCCAGTGCGCGCTGTAGATCACCACCTCGTCCTTCAATTTCGGATCGGTGCCCGGTACGATGCCGGCCACGTTGAACTGCTCCAGCAGGCGCACGGCGGCCTTCATCTCGCCGCCGACCTTGGCGCCCAGCACGACCGGCTTGAAGTCCTTGCGCTCGGCGCCGGCGCGCAGCGCGTCCAGGCCCTGGCCGGCGGCCTTGAACAGGCTGCGCGCGGTGGCGTCGGTCATCCAGCCGTGCAGGCCGCTGCCAAGCGCGCCTTCGGCCAGTTGGAAGCGTTCCGGGCCGGCCCAGCTGTTCTGCACCACGCTCCAGCCGTAGGAGGCGGTGGCGTCGGTGTGGATCAGCAGCACGCCGGCGGCGCCGCGCCGCTTGGCTTCCTCGAACTTGTAGGTCCAGCGGCCGTAGTAGGTCAGGCCGCTTGCCGTTGAAGCGGTTCGGCTGCTCGGCGGTGGGCTGCGGGTCGTTGACCATCATCACCACCACCTTGCCCGTCACGTCGACACCCTTGAAGTCGTCCCAGTCCTCTTCCGGCGCGCTGATGCCGTAGCCGACGAAGACCAGGCCGTTGTCGAAACTATGCACCGGCTTGGCGTCGCCCGGCGCCCATACCCAGTCCTGGCCGAAACTCAGCGGCAAGGTCTGGCCGCCAACCTCGATGTGCAGCGTGCTCTCGGCCGGGGTCGACTTGACGCCGGCGATCTTCACCGACTGGCGGAAACTGGCGCCGTTGGCCGGCTTCAAGCCCAGCGCCGCCGCCTGCGATTCCAAATAGGCGACGGTCAGGTCGCCGCCGCGCTGGCCGGTGCCGCGACCTTCCAACACGTCGTTCGACAGGAAGGCCAGATGGGCGCGCAACGGCGCCTCCTGCACCACCGGCGCGGTTTTACCTTGCTGGGCATGGGCGGGGAAAGCCAGCGCCAGGCTGATGGCCAGGGCGGAGGCTACGAAGGATGGGGACATTTTTTGCATGGGATCCTAATCGCGAATGGGGTTGGGCTGCGGTCTCTGGGTTTGCCGCGCCGCACATTGTATGTCAGCGGCGCGCGGCGCCGAAGCGCGACCTCTTGCGCAGTGCAGCAATCGGCCGGCGCGGCCCCAGGCCGGCAGCAGGTGGGCCACGTTGCGCAGCGCGATGCCGACGCAGGCGCCCAGCGCCGCCTGGCGCCACACGCCGGCGACGCGCCGGCCGGACGATTGCGCCTCGCCTGGCGGCCAAATGCATCATTCTTATATGCGCCCCCAAGAACGCAACGCTGCACTAGAATTGCGCCATGAGTGAACAAGCACAATACATCGGGCGCTTCGCCCCCTCGCCCACCGGCCCGCTGCACCTGGGCTCGCTGGTGGCGGCCATGGCCAGCTATCTGGATGCGCGGTTGCAGGGCGGCCGCTGGCTGGTGCGCATCGAGGACGTCGACGGCGACCGCAACGTGGCCGGCGCCGACCAGCACATCCTGGCCTCGCTGCAACGCTGCGGCATGCGCTGGGACGGCGAGGTCACTTGGCAGAGCCGGCGCACAGCCCTGTACCAGGCCGCGCTGGAACGACTCGGCGCCCTGGTCTACCCCTGCGCCTGCTCGCGCAAGGAGATCGCCGACTCGCAGCTGGGCCTGACCGGCAAGCAGGCCCAGTCGCAAATCTACCCCGGCACCTGCCGCCACGGCCTGGCGCCCGGCCGCGTCGCGCGCGCGCTGCGCCTGCGCGTGCCGTGCGGCGCCGAGCCCTTGCGTGTGCTAGGCTTCACCGACCGCTGGCAGGGTTGGCTCAGCCAGGATTTGTGCGACGAGGTCGGCGACTTCGTGGTCAAGCGCGCCGACGGGTTCTGGGCCTACCAGCTGGCCGTGGTGGTCGACGACGGCGCCCAGGGCATCACCGACATCGTCCGTGGCGCCGACCTGATCGACTCGACGCCGCGCCAGCTCTACCTGCAACATCTGCTTGATCTACCGCAGCCGAGCTATCTGCACGTGCCGGTGGTCAGCAACGAAGCGGGCGAGAAGCTGTCCAAACAAACGGGCGCGCAGGCCTTCGACAACGGCGCCCCGGTGGAGCAACTACTGAACAGCGCGCTACTGCCGGCCGCGCGCTTGCTCGGCATGGAGCTGGCCGCCAACAGCGTCGAACAGTTCTGGCGCGTCGCCGTGCCGGCCTGGGGCCGGGTGGCGCCACGCCCATCGCAGAAGGTAGCGCAATGAGCACCACAGTGAGCACCACAATGGAAATCGAACTCAAACTCCTGCTCGACGCCAACGACAACGAGCGCCTGCGCCAACACCCCCTGGTCGCCGCCCACAGCGACGGCCAGAGCAGCCACCAGAACCTGTTGGCGCGCTACTTCGACACCGCCGACTTCGCCCTGCGCCGCCAGCAGGCCGGCCTGCGCGTGCGCCAGATCGACGGCATGTGGATCCAGACGATGAAGGCGGGCGGCAGCGTGCGCGGCGGCCTGCACCAGCGCAACGAATGGAAGGGCCCGGTCAAGCGCGCCTGGCCCGAGCTGGGCAAGCTGAAAAAAATGATGGCCGCCGACGCCGACTGGCGCGCCCTGCTCGACGGCGACCTGGCCAAGCGGCTCGAGACCCAGTTCACCGTCCGCGTCGAGCGCGACAAATGGGATGTGCGGGTGGGCGACGACGACATCGAACTGGTGCTCGACCACGGCAGCGTCGAACACCAGGAGCACAGCAGCCCCGTCAACGAGATCGAACTGGAGTTGAAGTCGGGCAGCCCGCAGGGCCTGTACGCCTTCGCGCTGGCCCTGCTGGACGACATCCCCCTGCGCCTGAGCAACACCAGCAAGGCCGAGCGCGGCTATGCCCTGTGCAGCCAGTCCGGCACCACCGTGAGCAAGGCGCGCGCGCCGGCGCTGCCGGCCGGCGCCAGCGTGCTGCAGGGCATGCAGGCGATCGTCGACAGCTGCCTGCAACAGATCCAGGCCAACGAGGACGGCGTCATCCACACGGACAACCCGGAGAGCGTGCACCAGATGCGCGTCGGCGTGCGCCGCCTGCGCTCGGCGCTGAAGCTGTTCGACGGCGCCGCGCCCTGCCCGCCCGAGCTGCTCGAGGAGATCGACTGGCTGGGCGGCGTGCTGGGCGGCGCGCGCGACTGGGAGGTGTTGTCGGGCGGCACGCTGCAAAGGCTGGCCGACTCGCCGGCCGCGCTGCGCCACCTGCTGGCGATCCAGCAGCCGGTGCTGCTGCAGGCCAAGCAGGCGCGCCACGATGCCGCCCAGGCGCTGCTGTCGCCACGCTACACCCGCCTGCTGCTGCGCTTTTGCAGCTGGCTGCTGGAGCTGCCGGCGCAGGCCGAACTGGACGGCGCGACGCTGGCCCGGCCGCTGCAAAAATTCGCCCGCGACACCATCAAGCGCAACCAGCAGCGCCTGCTCGAGCGCGGCAAGGCCATCGCCGACGGCGACGCCGCCAGCCTGCACCGCCTGCGCATCGCCGGCAAGAAGGCGCGCTACGCGCTGGAGTTCTTCCAGCCGCTGTACCGCGCCGGCGGGGTGCGCCGGCAGATCGGCGCGCTGACGGCGATCCAGGACGAGCTGGGCCGCCACAACGACCTCAGCGTGGCCGGCCGCCTGCTGGCGCAGTTGCAACAGGAACACAGCGGCAGCGCCGAATCGATCGCCTTCGCGCGCGGCTACCTGCTGGCCCAGCAGGGCCAGGAGACCGGCGCCGTGCTCAAGGCCTGGCGCGCCTTCAAAACGCTGCCGCCGCCGCGCCCGGCCGGCTGAGCCGGGTGGTCCGCCCGGCACCACGGCGGCCCTACGCCGCCGGCGCGCGCGCCTTGCGGCCGATCTTCTTGTAGAAGCCCTCCAGCTCGCGCCGCACCAGGTCCCTGGCCGTTCTCGATCACATAGTCCTGGAAGGCCGCCGCCACCTTCGGGATGGGCTGGTCGGTCAAGTGCATCACGTGCCAGTCGGCCTCGACCGGGTTCTCCTGCATCGGCAGGATCGCCAGCAGGCCGGTCTCGAACTCCAGCGCGCAGGCGTGCACCGACAGGAAGCCCAGGCCCAGGCCGGCCGACACCATGCGCTTGATCGCCTCGTTGCTCGACACCTCGGAACCGAAGTTGAGCGGGTGGCCGCTGTCGCGGAACAGCCGCTCGATCGCCGAGCGGGTGCCCGAGCCGCGCTCGCGCACCAGCAGGTTGTAGCCCATCACGTCGTTCAGGCTCACCTTGCGCTTTTTCATCAGCGCGTGCGTCGGGCTGGCGACGAAGGCCATCGGGTGGCGCGCGAAGCGGGCCGCGTTGGTGCGCAGCTCGCGCGGCGGCGTGCCCATGATGGCCAGGTCGATCTCGTGGCGCGCCAGCATGTTGACGACCTCGGCGCGGTTGCCCACCTGCAGCTTGAGGCGCACGTCGGGCCGCTCCAGGGTGAACGGCACCAGCAGCGGCGGCAGCAAGTGCTCGGCGGTGGTGACCGCGCCGATGCGCAGCGTGCCGCTGGTCACGCCCTGCAGCGCGGCCAGCTCGTCGCCGGCCTGGTCCCACAGGCGCAGGATGCGCTCGGCGAAGTCGACCATCACCTCGCCGGCGGCGGTCAGCTGGATGTTGCGGCCCAGCTTGCGCGTCAGCGCGATGCCGGCGATTTCCTCGAGTGTGCGCAATTGCAACGAAACCGCCGGCTGCGTGACGTGCATCGCGTCGGCCGCGCGCGACACGCTTTCATGCCGGGCGATCAGCACCAGCGACTGGAGCTGGCGGAAACTGGCGTGATGCATAAGCCTATCCTTATCAATTATCGAATAACTTTAATTTTTCTTTTGGTTATTCTACAACTATATTAGGCTCATCCACCGCAGTTTTGCGACCACCCACCTTTTAGCGGAGCACGACATGAGCATCGACGTAATCTTCCTGGGCCTCGACGGCGTACTGTTCGACACCGAAGCGCTGCACCTGGCGGCCTGCAACGCCGCCTTCGCCCAGGCCGGCCTGTCGCTGCGCTGGACCCTGCCGGCGCTGCGCGGCGCCGCCGCCACCCACGGCTACGCCCGCGCCGTCGGCGCCGCGCTCGGCGGCGAGCCGCTGGCGCGCGACAAGGCCCGCGTCGCCGAGCTGTTCGCCGCCAAGCACGCCCATTTCCAGCAGGCCGTGGCGCGGCAGGCGCTGCAACCCTCGCCGGCCGCGCTGGCGCTGATCGAGGACGCCCGCGCCGCCGGCTGCAAGCTGGCCGTGCTGTCGGACCTGCCGGCGCCGGTCACCGCCCAACTGCTCGAGCAATGCTTCGGCGCCGACGTCAACAGCCTGTTCGCCGTGGTCGCCGGCGGCGCCAACTTCGACGGCCCGGCCGGCACCGGCCCGCACGCCCGCGCCCTCAACGCCATGGGCCTGGAGCCGGCCGCCAGCATCGCCATCGACGCCGCCGCGCCCAGCCTGCGCGCGGCCGAGGCGGCCGGCCTGTGGACCGTTTCGGTGGCGCCCTACGGCGCCGACGTGCTGCGGCCGCAGCAGTTCATCACCTTCGACGCGCTGCGCGAACTGCGCACCAGCCCGTTCACGGCCAATCCGCAGGAAGAGCAGGAACTGGCCGCCTAAGCGAGACGAACGGGGCGGCCGCGCGGCCGGCCCGGCATAGCCGGAAGCCTGAGGACCATCCTGTCGCACACCATCACCACACTCTGGAGGCGAACCATGGACACCATCGTTATCGTAGGAGGCGGCGCCGGCGGACTCGAACTGGCCACCCGCCTGGGCGACACCCTGGGCAGGAGCAAGCGCGCCCGCGTGCTGCTGATCGACCGCTCGCCGGGGCACTTCTGGAAGCCGCTGCTGCACACCGTGGCCTCCGGCAAGTGCGACCCGCAGGTGACGCAGATCGAGTTCTCCGCCCAGGCGGCCGAGCACGCCTTCGAGTTCGTCCAGGGCGAGGTGATGTCGATCGACCGCGCCCGCCGCAGCGTCGAGCTGGCACCGCGCTGCGTCGACGGCCTCGAGCTGCAGCCGCGCCGCCGCCTGCCCTACGACAAGCTGGTGCTGGCGCTGGGCTCGGTGACCAACTTCTTCAACGTGCCCGGCGCGGCCGAGCACGCGCTGACGCTCGACAACGTCGGCGAGGCCGAGGCCTTCCGCAAGCGCTTCGTCGCCGCCTGCATCCGCGCCGGCGAGCACAAGGCCGCCGGCAACCTGGCGCTGGGCCGGGTCAGCGTGGTGATCGTCGGCGGCGGCGCCACCGGCGTCGAGCTGGCGGCCGAGCTGAGCCACGCCGCCCGCTCGCTGGCCGAGTACAAGGTGCACGCCCTCGATCCGCTGCGCGACGTGCGGATCAGCGTCATCGAACGCGGCCAGTACCTGCTGCCGCACCTGCACCCGCAGTTGTCGGAGCGCGCCGCGCGCCACCTGCGCTCGCTGGGCATCGAAGTGCTGACCGGCACCGCCGTGGCCAGCGTGGCGCCGGGCGCCGTGCTCGACGCCGCCGGCCAGGCCCACCCGGCCGACCTGATGCTGTGGGCCGCCGGGGTCGAGGCGCCGGCGCTGTGCGCCAGCCTCGGCCTGGCGGTCAACCGGCTGCGCCAGATCGTCGTCGACGCCACGCTGCAGGCCGGCGGCGACGCCAACGTCTACGCCTTCGGCGACTGCGCCAGCTTCACCTGTCCACAGAAGGGCACGGCGGCGCCGCCGCGCGCCCAGGTGGCGCACCAGCAGGCGATGTTCCTGGCCGACCTGCTGGCGCGCCGCGACACGCCGCGCAAGCCGGACTTCCGCTACCGCGACTATGGTTCCCTGGTGTCATTGGGGCCGCTGGCGGCGGTCGGCGTGTTGACCGGCGCGCTGAGCGGCAAGAGCGTGCATGTGGGCGGCGCGGCGGCGCGCCTGCTGTACCGCCTGATGTACCAGAAGCACCTGCTGGCCCTGCACGGCATGGCCAGGACGGCGGCGCACAGCCTGGTCGACTGGCTGCGCGGCAAGCTGGTGCCGCCGGTCAAGCTGCACTGAGCGCGCGCCGGGGCCGGGTCGGTCTAGTAGTCGAACTTCGAGCTGCGCGGGTTGCGCTTGAAGAAGGGCACCGGTTCGGCCTCGGCGCGCAGCCGCTCGCGCTCCATCTTGACCATCAGCGCGTGCTGGGCGCGCTCCTCGCGCTCGTCGTCGAGTAGGCGTTGCTTGGCGATGCGCTGCTGGCAGTCGCGGAACAGCTTGACCCGCTGCGACATGGCGACCACCCACAGCACGCCCATCAACAGCAGCACGGCGGCGTAGCCGGTCTGCCAGATCGCGTAGTTCTGCTCGATGACGGGAAACAGCGGACGGGCGTCGGCCAGGAACTGCTGGCCGAAGAAGGCCAGCACGACGGCCGCCAGGCCCAGGCCGGTGGTGCTGAGGATATGCCAGCCGCTGGTTTTCAGGCGTTGGCTCAGGTAGTTCGCGGTGTCGACGGAGTTGGTCATGTGGCGTGGCAGGCGGTGGCGGCGCGGCGGCAAGCCCGGCGCCTAGGCCATCATCTTACGCTATTTCCACATGGAAATAAATATTTACGATTATTCCTTGTTGCCGTTTTTTCCAGCCGGCGCCGGCGCGGCGCCCGGCGCCGCCCCGCCGCGCGCCCGCAGGCACTGGACGACAATCAGTTTAACGGCAATACTCAGGCCCATTCCGACGCAGCCGACGATCACCAGCAAATCGCTCATGTTGTTTCTCCCTTTGCTTGGACCAGGCCAGACTGTAACGCCGCGCGCGGCACCGGCGCCAATATCAAATGTACGCCCCAGCTATCTCGAAAAGGCATAGGCATGATCTCGCTCAAACAGATGAGGTATTTCGTGGAAATCGTCGACGCCGGCAGCTATTCGCGCGCCGCCGAGCGCCTGCACGTGGCGCAGTCGGCGCTGAGCCGCCACATCAAGGAGCTGGAGAACGAGCTGCAGGCCGTGCTGCTCGAACGCGACGCCCGCCACTTCGAGCTGACCGAGGCGGGCCGCCTGTTCCACCAGCGCAGCAAGCGCCTGCTGCAGGAGCTGGCCGAGACGGTGCAGCAGACCCAGCACGTGAGCAAGGGCGAGCAGGGCACCATCCGCCTGCTGCACTCGAGCTCGGTGACCTTGACGGCGGCCATCGGCGCCGCCCTGCACCGCCTGCTCGACGACTTCCCCGGCGTCACCCTGGAGGTGGCCAAGGCCGCCTCCGACCACCAGGTCACCGACATCGAGGAGGGCCGCGCCGACCTCGGCCTGGTGCGCCTGCCGGTGCTGCGCCGCCACGCCAACATCGAGCTGCGCGAGGTGTTCAGCGAGCGCCTGGTGGTGGCCGTGCCGCGCCGCCACCGCCTGGCCGAACAGGCCGCCGGCGACATCGCCGCGCTGCGCGGCGAGCGCTTCGTCTCGCTGCCCCACCCCGAGCGCGGCGGCCTGAGCTACCTGGTCGCCGGCCTGTGCCAGGCGCAGGGCTTCTTTCCCACGGCGGCGCGCGCCACCTCGCGCAAGACCTCGCTGCTGAACCTGATCGAGGCCGGCTTCGGCATCGCCATCGTGCCCGACAGCATGCGCGAGGTGGCGCCGGCCGGCGTCCGCTTCCTCGACCTGCCGCCGCAGCAGGCCGGCACCGTGGTCGGCCTGATCCGCCGGCGCGACACGGCGCCGATTGTGGCAAAATTCGCCACGGCGTTCGAGCAGGCGCTGCGCCAACTCCCCGGCGCCGCCGCCACCCCGGGCGCGCACCCCACCGAGGAAGCACGATGAGCACACGCGAACACTTCGCCTTGATGGCGAGCTACAACGAGACCATGAACCGGCAGGTCTACGCCGCCGCCGCGCGGCTGGCGCCGGCCGAGCTGACGGCCGAGCGCGGCGCCTTCTTCGGCTCCATCATCGGCACCTTGAACCACCTGGTGGTGGCCGACACCATCTGGCTGCAACGCATGGCCGCCCTGCCCGCCCCCCACCCGGCGCTGGACCCGGTGCGGGCGCTGCCGGCGCCCAGCGGACTGGGCCAGCTGCTGGAGACGGAGCTGGCGCCGCTGCTGGCGCGCCGGCGCGCGCTCGACTCCGTCATCCACGCCTTCGTCGGCGAACTCGGCGAGGACGAGCTGGCCCGGCCCCTGCACTACAGCAACACAAAGGGCCAGCCCTTCGACAAGCGCCTGTCCAGCCTGCTGGCCCACCTGTTCAACCACCAGGCCCACCACCGCGGCCAGGCCAGCACGCTGTTGTTCCAGGCCGGCCAGGACATCGGCGTGACCGACCTGCTGGCGCTGATTCCGAACGAGGCGGCGGCCTGAGCCATCACCGCCGACCATAGCATCTATTGAAAAACGAAAGTTGTGACGAATCTTGTGCGGCGATATACTCGTTGACAACACCCACTCATCCTTTACCCACCTTGGGAGGGCTATGCCCGTCGCTTACCGTGCCAACGCCGATTTCGCCAAACTGAACCACCCGCTGCGGGTGCCGCTGGCCGCCGAGATCCATTCGCGCCCCTTCCTGGCGCTGCAGGCACCGGAGACGCTGACCCACTTCGCGCTGTACGCGCCGGTCGAACCGGGCGCCCAGCACAACCACCGCGCCGTCCAGCACCGCATCCTGCAGGAGCTGTGCATCCACTACGGCGTGGCCGTGCCGCACCCGCAGGCGCGCTACTTCTACCACGACTTCGACCGCTTCCGCCTGAAGTGGGAATGCCACACCGAGTTCGCCACCTACACCTTCGTCGAGCGCGGCGCCGAGGCGGCCGGCTGGCGCCAGGCCTTCGAGCGGGCGCCGCTGCAACACGTGCCGCAGGAATGGCTGGCCGGGCTGCACGGCAAGATCATCGTCGCCGCCCACGTCGTGCTGAGCAAGGACGCGCCGGCCGCCGCCGGGATAGAGGCGGCGCGCGAGGACTTCCACCAGGCCCTGCGCGAACTGTTCCAGGGCAACGTGCTGGTCGGCGGCAGCGTCGGCGGCGGCGGCGGCGAGATCTGGACCGACTTCAAGATCCAGCCCGACGGCTTCAGCCGCTTCGTCGTGCGCGACCTGAACCTGCGCGAGTTCCAGGCCGGCCGCCTGGTCGGCCGCCTGCTGGAGATCGAAACCTACCGCACCATGGCGCTGCTCGGCCTGCCGCAGGCCGAGGCCAGCCAGCCGGCCCTCAACACCATCGAGAGCGAACTGGCGGCGCTCACCGCCACGCTGGTGCAGAGCGAGCAGGGTTCGGTCCCGGCGGCCGGCTCCAACGAGGACCAGAACCTGCTGCACCGCATCTCCGGCCTGGCGGCGCGGCTGGAGAAGCTGTCGGTCAACAACAGCTACCGCTTCGCCGCCTCGCAGGCCTACTTCAGCCTGGTGCAGGCGCGCATCCAGGAGCTGCGCGAACTGCGCATCGAGGGCATGCCGACCCTGGCCGAGTTCATGGGCCGGCGGCTGGCCCCGGCCATGCACACCTGCACCTCGGTGGCGCAGCGGCAGGAGGCGCTGGCGACGCGTATCGCCCGCAGCAACGACCTGCTGCGCACCCGCGTCGGCATCGAGCAGGAGCGGCAGAACCGCAAGATCCTGCAGTCGCTCGACGCCCGCGCCGCCCAGCAGCTGCGGCTGCAACAGGCGGTCGAGGGCCTGTCGGTGGTGGCCATCTCCTACTATCTGCTGGGGCTGGTCGGCTACGCCGGCAAGGCGATGAAGGCGAGCAACCTGCCGGTCAATCCCGACCTGCTGACGGGGCTGATGGTGCCGCTGGTCACCGCCGGCGTCTGGTACTGCCTGCGCCGGCTGCACCAGCAGCTGCACGCGGCGACCGGCGCCGCGCCGCGCCACGGCGCCTGAGTGTCCGGGCGGGCGCGACGGCACCCGCCCCCGATGCCGGCCGGCATCTGCAAATGTGAACGACTGGTTCACAACTAATCATTATCTTTTCCCTTCCCGCCGCACTACCATGCCCGCTCGAACATCGAACGCGGCCCGGTTGCGGCGCCGAATCAAGGATGATGCAAACCTTCCTCATATTGCTGGGAATCGCGGGCGTGGTCCTCAGCCTGCTGGTCAAATACGTCTTCGCCACCCTGCGCCGGCCGCCGCCCGGCGACACCCCGCCACGCCGGCGCCGGCGCCCGGCAAGCCCGCCCCAAGCAAGGCGCCAGGCGGCGCCCCGCCGCCCGCCCGACTAAGCGTCCACGCTGCCTTCCCACACTGAACTCCCGCAGGGGCGAGCGCCCCCGGGCGTACGCGCGGACGCGGCCAGGCAGCGCATTTGTGTGGTTAAAATTTACATATATTCACCTTGGAAACTATCGTTGTATCTTTGCACTTTGTGTTATTTATTTAGAACTTGAATGAGCAAAATGCTACTATCATTCCTGTAGTGCCCGCATCAACTGCGCTGACGGAACTGACGGGAAATGGGGTCAATTTCATTCTGCGCAATCCAACCAATTCAGAGGACAAAATGAACTTCTCCACTTCCGCAGTCGCCAAAACCACCCTGCTCGCCGCCACGCTGCTGGCCGCCTCCACCGCTTTCGCCGCGCCGCCGCCGCCGCCAAGCTGGACCGATGTCGGCCCCGCCAGCACCTTCATGATCGACGGCAACGTCATCACCTACTCGCCTTCGCCCGCGCTGGAAGTGAAGTACTACGATGGCAACATCGCCGACCAGAGCGCCGCCAACATCATGGCCGTCATCAACACCCAGTTCGGCTTGACCGGCCTCAACGCCTTGACCACCGTGGTGTCGCAGTGCGACGCGCCCACCAGCCTGTGCACCAACGGCTCCGGCGCGCTGGCCTCCACGCCGTACAGCAACAGCTTCACCAGCAACGGCTCGTACGACTACCTGGCGGTGCACTTCGGCCAAGGCGAATTGCTGTTCCACTGGAGCGCACCGCTGGCCGCCAACACCACCTTCAGCATCGGCGGCCTGCCCCGCGGCCTGAGCAACTATCGCGCCTACGAGTCGCCAACCGCCCCGGTGCCTGAGCCAGGCACCTACGCCATGCTGCTGGGCGGCCTGGGTCTGCTGGGCATGATCAGCCGCCGCCGTTCGACCGCGAAGAAATAAGCAGCCAAAAAAAGTAATATTTAGGCAAGCAATTGAAGGGCGGCCAACGCGAGTTGGTCGCCCTGTTTTTTTGCCGCAGCGGCTAGTCATTTGGCAAAACACCCGGGCCCGGCGCGCCGCAAACAGTGGGCCATCAACAGCACGCATCAAACAGCATATAATCGCCGCTTTTCGTTTCCTCTCACCATCCATGCCTAGCACCGCACTGCCGCCGGACGCGCGGCCTGCCCTCGTTTTGCTGCACAGCTCCATGAGTTCCCGCGCCCAGTGGTCCGACCTGATCGCCCAACAAACGTCGCGCTTCCGCTGCATCGCCGTCGATTTGCTCGGCTACGGCAAGTCGCCCTTCCCGGCCGACATCGGCGCCGCCTTCTCGCTGGCCCACGAGGCCGACGCCGTCAACGCCGCCCTCGCCGCCCACCTGGACCCGGCCGAACCCTTCCACCTGGTCGGCCACTCCTACGGCGGCGCCACGGCGCTGCGCATCGCCCGCCAGATGCCGGCGCGCGTGCTGTCGCTGGCCCTGTTCGAGCCGGTCGCCTTCCACCTGCTGCCGGCGGACGACGCGGCGCGCATGGAAATCGAGGCGGTGGTGGCCGACATCATGCGCGCCGACACGGCGCACGACGCCACCCGCCTCTTCATCGACTACTGGAACCGCCCCGGCGTGTTCGCCAGCCTGCCGGCCGTCCAGCAGGACAAGCTCAGCGGCCAGATCGCCAAGGTCAAGCTGGACTTCCAGGCCCTGCTGGGCGAACCGGCCACGCTGGCCGACCTGGCCGCGCTCGACATGCCGGCGCTGGTGTTGTACGGCCTGAACAGCCCGGCCTCGACGCGCCGCCTGGCCGAGCGCCTGGCGGCGGCCCTGCCGAACGCCGGCGCGCTGCAGACCAAGGGCGGCCACATGGCGCCGATCAGCCACGCCGCCGTGGTCAACGCCGCCCTCGCCGACTTCCTGCAGGGCGCCGAGGTCGGCAGCCCCGCCTAGCCGTCTCGGCGTCGGCCGGGCGGCGCGCCGCTCAGAACGGTTTGGTCGGCAGATACTTGCCGTCGAGCGTGATGACGGCGCGCGAGCCGCCCTCCGGATCGTCGACCTTCTTGATGTCGAGCTTGAAGTTGATCGCGCTGATGATGCCGTCGCCGAACTGCTCGTGCACCAGCGCCTTCGAAGGTGGTGCCGTAGACCTGGATCATCTCGTAGAAGCGGTAGATGGTCGGGTCGCTCGGGATGCCGTCGGCGAAGCTGCCGCGCAGCGGAATCTGCTGCAACAGCAACACCGCCTCGGCGTCCAGGCCGAGCCGCTCGGCGACGATCTCGGCCACCGGCTGCGGCAGCGGGTGCTGGCCCAGCAGGGCCGCCGTCACGTACACCAGGCTCAGGCCGGTGCCGGCGGCGAGCGCCTCCCAGCTCAGGTTCTTGGCCGCCTTGGCGGCCAGGATGCGCTCGCTCAGGGCGAGGCGGGGGGCGGAGAATACGTTCGAATGTGGCATGGTCTTTCCTTTCATGGTTTGGTGGGGACTACTGGGGTGTGAAACGGTTCAGCCGGCCAGCGCCAGCGCCGACGGCTGGCTGCGCATGGCGCGGGTATGGGGAAACTTGTCGAGTTGCACGAAACGGCCCGAGTCGCCGTCCAGCGCCAGCATGCCGCCGCTCTCGATGTCGTAGACCCAGCCGTGCAGGTCGAGCTTGCCCTGCTCGACCGCCAGCGCCACCGACGGATGGGTGCGCAGATTGGCCAGTTGGGCCACCACGTTGTCGCGCACCAGGGCGCTGACGCGCGCCTCCGGCGAACTGTGGCGGCGCGCCGCGTTGATCGCCTTGGCGGCGTCGGCGTGGCGCAGCCAGTTGGCCACCGCCGGCAGGTGGTCGAGGCAGGTGCAGTTGGCGATGGCCGACATGGCGCCGCAGTCGGAATGGCCGCAGATCACCACGTCGCTCACCCCCAGCACCGCCACCGCGTACTCCACCGTGGCCGACACGCCGCCCGGCTCCGGGCCGTAGCCGGGCACGATGTTGCCGGCGTTGCGGATCACGAACAGCTCGCCCGGCTCGCTCTGCACCAGCAATTCCGGCACCACGCGGCTGTCCGAGCAGGTGATGAACAGCGCGCCCGGCGCTTGGCTGTTGGCCAGCTTGCCGAACAGCTCGGCCCGCTGCGGATAGGCGGCGCGGCGGAAGCGCATAAAACCTTTGATCACGTCTTTCATGTTCTTGTCCCGAGAAGTAATGGACGTAGAATAGGCCGGCGCTGCCATAAGATCTAATACTTGTTTATAATCATAGTTATAAGCCCACCTTATAGTTGAATCCCATGCTGCTGCGTCACATCCGCTACCTCTTGGCCGTCGCCGAACACCGCAACTTCACCCGCGCCGCCCAGGCGCTGCACGTGTCGCAGCCGGCGCTGTCGCAGCAGATCAAGCAATTGGAGGAGAGCTTCGGCGCCCGCCTGTTCGACCGCAGCGGCCGCAGCGTGCAATTGACCGACGCCGGGCAGGCCTATCTGGCCCACGCCCGCCGCGCCCTGGCCGAACTGGACGCCGGCGAACGCGCCATCCACGACGTGCAGGACTTGTCGCGCGGCAGCCTGCACCTGGCCATCACGCCCACCTTCACGGAGTATTTGGTGGCGCCGCTGGTCGAGCGCTTCGGCGCGCGCCATCCCGGCATCGAGCTCACCGTCAGCGAGATGACGCTGGACCAGATCGTCGCCGAACTGGGCGACGACGGCGTCGACCTGGGCATCGCCTTCAGCGGCGTGGCCGCCGCCGAGATCGACAGCCGACCGCTGTTCCAGGAACGGCTGACCCTGGTGGTCGGCCGCGACCACCCCTACGCCGGCGCCGGCCCGCTGGCGCCGCAACAATTGCAGGACCAGCCGCTGGCCCTGCTGACACGCGAGTTCGCCACCCGCCAAAGCATCGACGCCTGGCTGGCCGGACACGGCGTGGCGCCGCGCATCATGTTGCAGGCCAACTCGATCAGCAGCGTCGTCAAGATCGTGCGCCAGGGCCGCATGGCCACCCTGCTGCCCGACGCCATCGCCCGCGCCCAGCCGGAGCTGGTCTGCGTGGCGCTGGCGCCGGCGCCGCCGGCGCGCACCGTCGCCATGCTCGGCCGCAAGGACGGCTACCGCAGCGCCGCCGCCGGCGCCTTCGCCGACTTGCTGCTGGCGATGGCGGCCGAGTTCGGTCCGCCGCCCGAGGCCGCCTGAGCCGGCCCGTTCAGGCCGGCGCGCGCGGCGCCGACGCCCACTGCACCGCGAGTATGCTGCCGATCACCAGCGCCATGCCCAGCAGCGACACGCCGCCCAGCGATTGCCCCAGCAAGGCCCAGCCCAGCGCGACCGCCGTCAGCGGACTGAGCAAACCCAGCGACGACACCGCCACCGGCGACAAGCGCGCGATGCCACGGAACCACAACGCATACGCCAGCAGTGCACCGGCCACGGAAAGGTAGGCATAGCCCAGCAGCTGCGGCCCGCTCAGCGCCGGCAACGGCGCGTCCACCAGCGCGGCCACCGGCGCCAGCATCAAGCCGCCGGCCAACAACTGCCAGCCGGTGAAGGCCAGCACCGGCACGTCCGGCCGCCAGCGGCGCGCCAGGAAGGTGCCGGCCGCCATGCAGACGGCGCCGGCCAGCGCCGCCGCGATGCCCACCGCGTCCCATGCCGAGCCGGGCGACAGCAGCAGCGCCGCCATGCCGCCTATGCCGACCACGCCTGCCGCCACCGCCAAGCCGGGCGGACGGCGGCCGTCCACCGACCATGCCAAGCCCATCACCAGCAGCGGCTGGATCGCGCCGACCACGGCGGCCAGCCCGCCGGGCAAACGGTAGGCGGCGACGAACAGCAGCGCCTGGAAGAAGCCGATGTTCAAGGCCGACAACAGCAGCAGCCGGCCCCACTGCCCTGGTTGCGGCAGGCGGCGGCTGAACAAGGTCAACAATATGCCAGCCGGCAGCACGCGCAACAGCGCCGCCGTGAACGGCCGGTCCGGCGGCAGCAACTGCGTGGTGACGATATAGGTCGAGCCCCAGATGACGGGTGCCAGCGCCGTCGTCAGCACGTCGGCCCAGGTGGCGATACGGTTCGATGTTTTCATGGCGAATTACCTTGAGATCAAGATAAATAATGCTAACACATATCTTGAACTCAAGTTAAATCGCCCCACAACACCGGCGCGCCGGCCGGCAGTTCGACTTGGGCGTGACGGCACGCACCGACATCGGCGTGCCGTCCCGGCTGCACGTGCTGGTGGGCGGCGGCATATAATCTTCACCTCAAGACAAACCGGGACAGCAGATGAAAACAGAGCGAGCCGCCGACGCGGTCGACCGCATCCTCGACCAGTGGCACCGCGAGCGGCCGGACCTGGACGTCGCCCCGATGGCGACCATCGGCCGCCTGCGCCGCTGCGCCCTGCTGCTGCAGCGCCGCCTCGACGACACCTTCGCCGACTTCGGCATGAGCAGCTGGGAGTTCGACATGCTGGCCACGCTGCGCCGCGCCGGCGCGCCGCACCGGCTGACCCCGACCGCGCTGTTCTCGGCGCTGATGATCACCTCCGGCACCATGACCCACCGCCTGCAGCGGCTCGAGGCGGCCGGCTGGATCGTCCGCCTGCCCAACCCGGACGACGCCCGCAGCATGCTGGTGCAGCTGAGCGAGGCCGGGCTGCAACTGGTCGACCGCGCCGTCGAGGCGCACGTGGCCAACGAGCACCGCATCCTGGCGCCGCTCGACAGCAAGCAGTTGGCCGCGCTCGACGCCGGCCTGGCGCGCCTGCTGGCGGTGCTGGAACCGGGCGCGTAATAGATTTCGGGCCGCGCCCAAGCATAACATTGCATAGAAAGAAAAATTTCTCCAAGTGCAATTACCTCATTGATATGCAAAAATAGCATTTATTTTCTATTTACTCACCGCCAGCTGGGATCCGCCCATACGTTGTGCTGTATTGCGCGTCGCTCCAGGCATATCAAGAAAGCCAATCAAATATGAACAGTCGTACCGTGCGCGCCGCAATGCCCGCATTTGCCTCGCTGGTCGTGCTGCTTGCCAGTCCGTCAACCCAGGCAGGAACCCAGACAGTCTCCTTTACTACCGAGAAAATTTTTGAGGCGGAACACGGTGATATTGCCAACCGTTGGGAAACACAGACGGATGCCACAGAACCCAACACCCGCTATGTGGTGGTGCCAACTGGCCCCGTGCCCTCGGTCCCCGATGCCGTGGCCGAACTGTCCTATACCGTCCAGGCCGACGTGGCGGCAAATTACGTGCTGTGGATGCGGGTGCTGGCACCGAACAGCTATTCCGACTCCCTGTATTGGACGAACGACGAGCGGAATAATTCCATCTTTTGGTTCAACGACAGCTACAACAAATGGGTCTGGGTCATGGTGTCGAAAAGCCTGCCCTTGAGCGCCGGCCCGCACACGCTCAAGGTGAAGTACCACAACGCTGGAATGCGGATAGACCGTATTCTGCTGACCAAGCGCGGCTACTTTAAACCAACAGGAATCGGCGAGGCCCCGACGGTGTACAACTCCATGCCGCCGAGCAGCTACAACGTCGCGCTGCCCCAGCCGCCGCTGAACGAACACCCACGGTTGTTGCTGCGCGCCGGCGACCTGCAGGATATCCGCAACCGCGAGGCCGAAGCGGCGCTGCGGGCCAACGACCGTAGTCCCGAGTATCAAGCGATGAACGCGGCATGGGGCCGGCTGCGAGCCTTCGCGAAAAACAACCCGAGCGGCACGCTGCCCCCGCCCCCAAAACCGGGCGATCCCGCCGACGCAAAGAAAGAGCTGGCGAAATACTGCGGCCTGGCCGCCGAGACTGTCCGCGCCAAGGCGCTACTCCATCTGATCGACAGCGACGAGCAAAGCGGCCGGCACGCCATCAGCCTCATGGAAGGCTACTTCGACACCTGTAAAATCGACAACACGCGCGCCATCGGCGAAACGATCTGGCTGAGCGCCATCGTCTACGACTGGTGCTATTGGTTGATGAATACGGACCAGCGCACCGCCTACATCGAGAGATTCGTCGCGCTCGCCTCGAAGATGGAAATCGGTTTCCCGCCGGTCAATCAAAGCGCCGTGACCGGCCACAGCAGCGAAGCACAATTGCTACGCGACCAGCTCAGCGCCGGCATCGCCTTCTATGACGAAACCACGGCGGTCTACCAGCTCGCCGCCGGCCGCATCCTGCAGGAATTCATCGCCCCGCGCGAGCTCGTCTACAAATCGCACAGCCACCACCAGGGCGACTCCTACGGTCCCTATCGCTATACCTGGGACGTGTACGCCGCATGGATATTCCAGCGTATGGGCGCCGGCAACGTCTTCCCGTCGACTCAGCAGTACACGCCCTATCAATGGCTCTACACTCGCCGCCCCGATGGCCAGTTGATGCGCGACGGCGACTCCTACCAAGGCGGCTACAACGCCTTCAACACCTACTGGAACCAGATCGGCACCTACATGCTGACCGCTAGCTACTACGACGAGCCCTACCTGAAAGATGAATTTGTGCGGCAGCTCGCCCTCGCCGCGCAATCGCCGACGCCCGACGCCCGCCATCCCTACGATGACTTGTCGATGGTCGTGCTGAACAAGCCGCAATTGGCCAACACCGACACGAAAACACTACCGCTGAGTCGCTACTTCGCCGAACCGGCCGGCCAGATGGTGGCCAGGACGGGCTGGAGCGAAGGCGTGCAAATGCAATCGCCCGCCGTGGTGGCAACGATGAAGGTGGGAGGTTACTATTTCGCCAACCACCAACACCTCGACGCCGGCCATTTCCAGCTCTACTACAAGGGCAACCTGGCGATCGACTCCGGCCTGTATGAGGGCGTTCTGGGAACCACTTCGCAGAGCTATGGCAGCGCGCATGACAGCAACTACCACAAGCGCACCGTTGCCCACAATGCGATGTTGGTCTACAAGGACGGCGAAAAATTCATCAACACCGCGTCGAACGACGGCGGCCAGCGCTTCGTCCTGGCCGAGCCGGCCACATTGACGGCACTGAAGGACGACAAAAACGGCTACCGCGTCGCCAACGTGCTCAAGCACGAAATCGGCCCGGACAATTCGACGCCCGACTACTCTTACCTGAAGGGTGACATCGCGCCGGCCTACTCCGACAAGATCAGCAATTACACCCGCTCGTTCGTGTTCCTGAACCTGAAGAACAACGCCCATCCGGCCGCCCTGCTGGTACTCGACAAGGTCAAATCCAGCAACAAGGATTTCAAGAAGACCTGGCTGCTGCACAGCGTGCAAGAGCCCGCTCTGGACAGCCAGACGGCCACCATCAAGCGGGATACAGACGGCTACAACGGCAAGCTGATTAACCGCACCCTGCTGCCGCTTGAGGCGACGCTCACCAAGGTGGGTGGCAAGGACCAGGAATACAGCGTCTACGACGGATCAACGGGACGCTACGTCAACTATCCAATCTCGTTGATGGACCACAAGGGTCTGAAATTCAGCGAAGAGCCGGGCGCATGGCGAGTCGAGGTGTCACCCAAGGAGGCCGCCGAGGCGGACGTGTTCTTCAACGTGATGCAGGTAATGGACGCCGACAGCGCCCTGCCGCCGCTGGCCACCGACGCCGTCGTGTCGGCATCGATGCACGGCGTAAAGATCGACAACCGCGTGGTGCTGTTCGCCAAGGACGACGCCGATCTCAGCGGCACGGCCAGCTTCGAGCTAGCCACCGCCGATACGCTGCGGGTGTTGGTAACCGACCTGAGCCAAGGCTACTGGAGCGTCAGCCGCAACGGCGCCCCCGCAACAGTCGAGTACGAAGTGGGCGCCGAAGACGGCACGATGTACTTTGTCGCCGCCGGCGCCGGCAGCTACACCCTGCGCCAAGCGTCCAAGCGGACCCTGCCGGCGCCTCCCGTCCTGACCAGCCTGCCGCTGCCTGCGCCGAAGTAAGCTAGCGCAACAGGAGCGCCCCTTGGCGCGCCTGCGGGCGGTGCTGGAACTTGGCGCGCAACCAGGCTATTCCGGTGGACTAGCCTTGCGGACCTCGTCGTCGCGCTGGCCGGCCACTCCGCTGGCCGGTTCATTGTCGACCGTCAACGGCTCGGCCAGGCGCTCCTTCAGGAACGCGATGAACAACTTGCTCCGGGCCGGCAGATGCCGCGTGTCGGTGATCACGTGCACCTCCACCGACTCGGCCTGCCATTCCGGCAGCACCCGCAGCAGGCGTCCCGCCGCCACCTCTTGCCGGGCCAGGCGCGGGTCCAGCACGGCGATGCACAAATCGTTGGCCGCCATCGTCAGCGCCATCGCCGCGCCGTTGGTCACGAAGCGCGACTCCTGCATCACCACCACCGTCTCGCCGCCGCGCCGCAGGCTGTGCCGGGCGGAAAACTGCCCGCCCGACGTGGGCCGGCCGCACAGCGCGTGCCCGGCCAGGTCGTCGGGATGGTCCAGGGCCGGCGCCTGCCGCAGATAGCCGGGCGAGGCGTACAGATAGCGCGGCAGCGCGGCGACCTTGCGCGCCACCAGCGACGACGGCGAGGTCGGCGGCGCGCCCAGGCGGATCGCCAGGTCGTAGGGGTCGGCCTGCAGGTCCACCGCCCTCGGCGTGCAGTCCAGGTCGAACTTGATCAGCGGATAGGCGCGGGAGAATTCGCCCAGGATGGGCGCCAGATAGCCGACCGCGAAGCTGGCGGTCATCGACACGCGCAAGGTGCCGATGGCCCGCTCCGACACGTCGCGCAGCGACTCGTGCGCGCACAAGGCCTCCTCGACGATGCCCTGGCAGCGCTTGAAATACACCTCGCCCGCCTCGGTCAGCTCGACCTTGCGGGTCGAGCGGTGCAACAGGCGCAGGCCGATGGTGCTCTCCAGCTCGGCGATGTTGCGCGACAGCGTGGAGTTGGACATGTCCAGCGCCTCGGCCGCGCCGCGAAAACTCTTGCGTTTGGCGACCTCGACGAACAGCCGCATATAGTTCAACACGTCCACTTTATTGCTCCATTTTTGGGATGCTTAATTCGATTATACGCATTTATCCCATCAGTGAAACAGTGCAAAATGCAGGCTTATGCATTCAACAAGGGAGTCGCCATGAGCACGTTCTTCGGGAAAAAATCCAGCAATGAGGTTCGGTTCGCCGCCCCGCGTGGCATGGCAACGGCCGCCGCCAGCGTGCGCCCGGCACCGCCCTGCCGGCCGGCGGCGGTGGACATGGCCTTCATCGGCGACGGCGCTGTGGATGGAGAGGTGGCCGCCGGCGGATCGGCCGGCTTCACGGCCAGCTCGTGAAGTTGCTGGCGAACTTGGCACGTTTTTAAACTCGGGGGAATGGCGGCGAACGCGCCCAAACGGTCTAACTGGCTGCCATCACCAGATGCTTGCCCAAGGCGTTGAGCGCCTGCTCCACTTTGTCGATTTTGGTCGGGTGCGCCAAGTCAAACAAGCGCTGCACGTCCTGCAGTTTGGCGCCCAGCAGGCGGGCCAGATCGGTCGGGCGCTTCTGTTGCGCCAGCATTTCGTTCAGTAGAAGCACCTTGGCCCACATGCTGGCGGGCAGGTCGACATGATACTCCCCCTCGGCGATATCACCGGGCAAGGGCACGGGGCGGCCGTCCTCAAAATAGAAGTCCATCGATGTGATCAACGCGTCCTTGGCCATCGCCAGCGCGGCCTCCGCGCTGGGGCCGCTGGTCAGTGCTTCGGGAATGGCAGGGACGGAGGCGAACCAGCCCTCGCCATCTTGCTCGATCTTCACGGGGTAGCGCATACCAATCCTTATGCTACTAAGCAAGGGGATAAGGGACCGACTGGCTGAAACGGCCGCCGGAGTCACTTCCCCGTTTTCAATCCTAACTGTTTCAAGACTGCCTGCCTTAAACGCTCGCCAATTTCGTGGCTCGGATGTCTGGGCATGACGGTTTGCTTGCCATTCAGATAGACCTTCAGATGATTGGTGCCGTCCTTGAAGGTCGCACCTTGCTCTCCAAGCCATCGCCTGAACTCGCTCTGCTTCACGGAGTCTCTCCGTAACCGAACCGAGAATTCATAATAGGCATTTTCGCATACCTTTTCAACTTGGCGCCGTCAAAACCTCAAGTCAACGCCCGCAAGTGGGTCCAACTGGACACATGCTTGGCAAACCGCATCCTCGAGCTCGTATTTATTCCTAAAAACAGGTTCATTTCTCGTGATTCCACATCCATCGGCTGCCGGCCGGAACGGAACGCCCCGGTCTCTGGGCCGCTAAGCACATGCTAAGGGAATCGGTAGCGCCGAGCGCCAAGCAAAATCAAACTCGACAATGCTATGCCCGCTTTTCAACAAAGTCGTGCGATGGGCGCTACGGCTTTGACGCGAACGCGACGTACTCAAGCGTCCAGCCCCTTCTGCACCCGCCACGACAACGGCAGCGTGAACAGCAGAATCGCCGCCAGGCTGATCAACGCGGCGGGAACGCCGGCCACGTCCCCCAGCCGGCCGAACAGCACCGGCGCCAGCGCCCCGCCGCCGATGGTGCAGGTGTAGAAGCGCGCGAAGGCCTGCTCGCGCTGGCCGGCGCCGGCCAGTTCCGGCACCACCCCGTACAGCACCGAGGAGGTGCCGTTCAACGCCAGCCCCAGCAAGGGCAGCATGGCCATCATGCCGGCCAGCGGCAGGAACACCGCCAGCAGGATCAGCAGCGCGGTGGCGGACTCGGTGATCCACACCGTCTTCATCATGCCGATGCGCGCGCCGAGATAGCCGCACAACAACTTGCCGAACGCGCCGCCGACGAACAACAGCGACAGGGCCAAGCCGATGCCGGCGCTGCCGGCGCCCTTGCTTTGCAGCAGAAACGGCAGGAAGGTGAGAAAGCCCATGCGCACCGCGGTGTCCAGCGTGCCGGTGGCCAGCAGCGCGTAGAACCCGCCCGCCGAGCCGCTGCCGCCGACGGTCTTGGCGGACGCCACCTTGGCCGAGCTCGCTTCAAGCCGCGTCGGCAGCAGCCACCACAGCAGACCGGCCGCCGCCAGGCCGAGCAGGCCCATCAACGTGACGCTGGCCTGCCAGCTGACCACCACCAGCAACAGGCCGACCAGGCCGGGGATCAGCGTCTTGCCGATGTCGCCGGCGAAGTTGTACTGCGACAGCGCCTGCTTGACGCCGCCGCCGGCCTCGTGGGTGTCGGCGACGATGGAGGACGCCAGCGGGTGCTGGGTGCTGGCGCCCAAGCCGCCCAGCACCAGCGCGAACAGCAACACCGGCAGGCCGCCGGCCAGGCCGGCGACCAGGTAGGCGGCGCCGGCCAGCGCCGTGCCGCCCACCAGCATGCGCTCGCGGCCCCAGCGCTTGGCCAGGCGGCTCGCCAGCAGCTGGAAGCCGGCCATCGTCCCCGCATACGCGCCGCGCAACAGGCCCACCAGCGCGTAGCTGAGGGAAAACTGCGCCTGCCAGATCGGCAGCAGCACGTAGATGAGGTCGGTCAGGCCGTCGTGTACGGCGTGGGCGCCGCAGGCGGCGAGCAGGGAGCGGCTGCGCACGTTGCCGTCCGGGCTGGCCGAATCGGCGGGAATGGCTGCGGTGTTCAGATCGCTCATTGTTCGGTGCGCGGAAAACGAAATATGATGAACTTGCTACTATATGCCTGCCCCGCACACCACAGCAACCTTAACAATTCAAGAAACACAACGCATGATCCAGAAAAATGAACTCGTCCGAGCCAAAGGCTTGGACACCCTGCGCGCCATCGCCATCGCTTTGGTGTTGATGACGCATTACACCGGCTTCGTCAGTGGCAGTCCCACCTTCGGCTTTGTAGGCCGCGTCGGCTGGGCCGGGGTGGATCTGTTCTTTGTGCTGAGCGGGTATTTGATCGGCAATCAAATACTGTCGGCGATCGCGCGCCAGGAGGATTTTTCGCTCAAGGTCTTCTTCGCCAAGCGCCTGCTGCGCACGCTGCCGAACTACTACGTCGTGCTGGCCGTGTATTTTCTCTTGCCGGACTTGCTCAAGGGATCGAGCACCGCGCCGCTGTGGCGCTTCCTCACCTTCACGCAGAATTTCGGCCTGGAGTATGGGCAAACGTTCAGCCATTCCTGGTCGCTGTGCATCGAGGAGCAGTTTTACCTGGTGCTTCCCTTGGCGGTGCTGGCGGTGGCCAATTGCAGGAACGCGCTGCGGGTCGGCTGGACCGTCATCGTCGGCGCCATCCTCGTCGGCATGGCGGCGCGCGGGATGGCTTGGGTGGCGGATGGCCACGACGCCTTCGCGGCAGAGACGTATTACTCCACCCTGGGCCGCTTCGACGAATTGCTGCCGGGTGTGGCCATCGCCATGCTGAAGAATTTTCACGGCGCGCTGTATGAAAAAATCCTGCGCAAGGGGAACCTGTTGTTGGTCGTGGGCTTGGCCGCCGTCATCGCCACGCTGTATTGCGTGAACCAGGGTTTCCCCGACACCATGCTGTCGACCACGCTGGGGTTTTCTTTGCTGGCCATGAGCTACGCCTTGTTGCTCCTGGCGGCGCTCAGTCCAAACTCGATCCTGAGCCGCGTGGGCGTGCCGGGCGCCACCAGCCTAGCGTTGTGGTCGTATGCGGTCTACCTGATGCACAAGCCGATCTTCATGCTCGCCGCGCCGCATTTGCGCCGGATGAATGTCGATACGGGTGCGCCGTTGACGGTGCTGCTGGTGTTTGCCGCCGGCATATTCGGCGGCTGGCTGCTGTTCCGGTGTGTGGAGACGCCGTTCATGCGGCTGCGCGCGCGCTGGTATCCATCCAAGCAAGCAAGCGAAAGCGGCTCAGTCCTTTTCACCGCTGCCGCGAGGCATTGTTGACCTTATCCATCAGGCTCTTGATCTGGCTTTCGGTCTCCGGCGTCATATTGCTGAACTGGCAGCCGATATGGGTCTGTTCGCCCGCCAGGAAGGAACGGAAGGCGCGCGTGAAGCGGATTTCCAGTTCGGTGACGACGACGGTTTCCGTTTCCTTCTCTTCCAGTACCAGCCGCACATCCGGCAGTTTGCGGCCCTTGAGCAAGCCCTTCGCCTCGCCCTTGGTGCAGTGCAGGCCGAGCCCGCCCAGCGAGCAATCGTAGATGGACCACTCATGAGGACTGCCGTGCAGCTCAAACGTGGCCGTGAAAGTGGTGCCCAGCGGCGTTTCCAAGCGCTCGTTGGCACGCCGGTCCAGTACCGCGCAGGTTTCCGGGAACACCATCGGGATCAGCTGCGGCTTGTCGGGAAGCGAGTCCCAATCCAGCTTGGACAGGCGAAATTGCAGCTTGGCGGTGCGCAGCACGGTGACAAAGGTGATCCTGCCGGACGGCAGGCTTGTACCTTCGTTTAATTCCATCACGAAGTGCGGTTGTTCGGGATCGACCGAGAGTATGCGTCCAAGCACCGGCTCGCGGGTGCCGGAAACGTACATCGAGATCGCGTCACCGTTGGCGGCCAGCAGGGTCAGCGTGTCGCCGATCTCGTCTTCGCTCGTCATTTCATGCGAGCTGGCCGAGGCCGGGATGGGCGTTATCGCATCTTGTGGCCGTGGCGGTCCTTTACGGATCGGGACGGCATGGGACTCGTTGGGCAGCATATCGTTCACTCATGATAGGTGCTACTGCAGACAGGGTTTGGGTCTATTTATAAGTTAATCATAGGTTGTTATTTTCCTTGCGGCAACCTATTTTTATAATTTGAAAAATAGTGCTTCGCCACGAGCGCTAACGCTCATTGGGCAACTCACCGTTCTTCCTGCATCCCGAGATTGCACGATCGCCCTAAGGCGAATGCTACCGGTCATCGGACGCTGAAGGGCAGCTTAGATCTGAGCTAGTACGCTTCATTTGGGGGCAGCCGCTCCCTGTCAGTTCGCTCGCGCTTCCGGTATCATTCGGCATGAATACGATTTCTTTCCAACCGTTTATTATTGGCGTCGCAGGCGGTAGCGGCAGTGGCAAGTCCACTGTGTCCCAGAAGGTGCTCGCTGCGTTTGGCGCAGATATGGTCTCGGTCGTGATGCAGGACGATTACTACTGCGACCAAACCCATCTCCCCCCCGAAGTCCGCCCGCAGCAGAATTACGACCATCCGCAGGCTTTCGAATGGTCGCTGCTGGTGCAGCACATCCAAGCCTTGCGCAACGGCGAATCGATCGAGATGCCGGAGTACGACTTCACGCTCCACAACCGCTCCAACCGGACCATTCCGGTCAAGCCGGCCCCGGTGATCGTGATCGAGGGCTTGTTTGCTTTGTATGACGCGGACTTGTGCGACATGATGTCGCTGAAGATCTATGTCGATACCGCTTCCGACATCCGCTTCATCCGCCGTATGCAAAGGGATATTACCGAACGCGGCCGCTCGGTCGAAAGCGTCGTCGACCAGTATCTGGAAACAGTACGCCCGATGCACAAGCAATTCATCGAGCCGACCAAGCGCAACGCCGATATCATTATTCCGCATGGCGCCAATGGCCCGGCGGTCGATATGATCACCACCAAGGTGGCGAGCGTTATCGACCAGTTGAAGCGGGGCTGAGTTTATCGGATGAGGTGATGCCTAGGTAGGTGAAGAGAAAATGCCACATAGGGCACGCTACGAAATCGATACATAGCTGCCCAACTCCTGTTCAAGATGTCGCTCAAGCCTTGGCTCGCCCGCAAGCAGTTTTCTTAGGGCAGCCTGGACGCGAGAACAGGGTGATATCTGGGCTAAACAAGCAAGGAAATGTTGGAATGGCATCCTGCCCGCATTCAAAAGGGCATCCAATGCTCAAATAGCTGACGCCAGTTTCAACATTGGTAAGATATAATCGCCACGGCGCATGCTCCCCGTGGAGAAAGCCGCGTCTCGAGCACGCCAAGGTATGAAACGTGCTCGCCAAACACTCTCTGTTTTGTGAGGTCGTCCTGTGGTAAGCCCCGTCCGCGATCATTACGAAAAGCTCCTTGGCCCAGTTTATTCTTGGATGGTCGGTGACATCGACGCGGCGATGAGCCGGGCAGATGCTGAGCTTGAAGCCATCGGTATACCCGCCAACGGTACCGGTATCGCCGTCGATCTTGGCGCTGGCTTCGGAATGCATTCCGTACCGCTGGCTCGACGCGGATACCAGGTGACAGCCGTGGATGCTTACAAGCCACTATTGAGCGAATTGGAGGCCCGCGCCGGCTCCCTCCCGATCCGCACGGTTAACGCCAATCTGTTGGAGTTCAAGAGTCACGTCCCGCAACCCGCCGCGGTAATTCTTTGCATGGGGGATACGCTCACGCATTTGCCGGATACCGCATCCGTCGAAGCTTTGTTCAAGGCCATCTCGGCTACTTTGGTCCCCGGTGGTCTGTTCGCAGTCACGTTCCGCGACTATGCGTCAGCTGCCTTAAAAGGTGATGGGCGATTTATTTTGGTGCGTAGCGATGAGAATCGGATTCTTACGTGCTTTCTTGAATACGGTGAGACGAGGGTTCAAGTCCACGATGTGTTGCACGAGCGGGATGGAGGCCAGTGGCGCCTTCGACTCAGCAACTATCCAAAGTTGCGCCTATCGCCAGAGTGGGTCGTGACCGCCCTGGCGTCCCTTGGCTTCAATGTCCGTCGTGAGCCAGGACTCGGTGGAATGGTTCGCGTTATTGCACAGCAAATGCATTGACGACCAATGCCCGCCTTAGCGTGCTAAAAACTCCCTTTATTGAGGTGACCCCTCGTTCGCCGTGATGCCATACCGGACTAAGTCGCCCAGATACGCCGTATTGAACTGCATTTGTGAATGGGTTTCAAAAAGCGCGTGAATTTGGGTTTTGCGCGCATTTTGACGACGCGACCGGCGTCCGATTCGATTTCACTGTCCGCTCCCGCGATAGCGCTTGCTGCGGCCGAGTGCGCTGCTTTTGCCTCTAGACGCCTTTTCTGGCCCCGCCGGTCGACGACGCAGCCCGGGCCATGGTGTCGCTTGCCCCGGCGCAGCCGGGGGCCGGGGGCCGGCCGCCGTCCGTCCGGACGCAAGGCAAGGCCCTGCGCCTGCAGAACGAGCGCTGAAAGCGCCTTGCTTCTCTCCGCCAAGGCTACAACGCAAAAAGCCACCCGAGGGTGGCTGCTGTGCCGGCACGATCTTACACGTGAGGCTGCAAGTGGTTGCCCAACAGCACTAGCCTCAGTTTTAGCCTTGACGATCGGCCTGCAAAAAATATTTCTACACACTTCTACACAGTCGCGTGCTCGTGTGTATAATTACACACAGCGACATTCGGGGAGGAAGATGAACTCAAGCAAATTAATCCGAATGCTGGAAGACGATGGCTGGCAGCAAGTACGAATCAAGGGCAGCCACCATCACTTCAAACACGCTGAAAAGCCCGGTCTAGTTACGGTGCCTCACCCTAAAAAAGACCTGCCAATCGGAACGTGGAACAGCATACTGAAGGACGCAGGACTTAAGTAAAACTCCCCCGGTATCAGACAAGATGCCGGGGACTTAGAGTTCTGAGCAATTACCCGAATGTGCAAGTCGTAAGTGGAAATTCGTGAAATCGTGAAATCGTGAAGTCGTGAATCCTCGGAGTTATTTGTGTTTATGACCTGGAAAGAGAAAACCGGTCATAGGAAAGGCCAGAATGGACATCCCAGTAGTAATTTTTAAAGATGAAGGTAGTGTGTACGGTGTAAACGTACCAAACATTAAAGGCGTCCACTCGTGGGGCGACACCGTAGAAGATGCTCTGAAGAACGTGCGAGAGGCAATCACCAGCCACATTGAGACGTTATTGGAGCTGGGCGAACCTGTTGAAATCGCACAAAACAAGATCGAAGCGCTCCAAGAGAATCCTGATCATAAGGGCGGGATTTGGGCATTGGTCGAAGTCGACCTTGACAAACTTGATAGTAAGCCAGAACGTATCAACATCAGCCTGCCACGCTTTGTTCTCAGTAAAATTGATCGGTATGCAGACGCACGCCATGAAACGCGCAGCGGCCTGCTGTCGCGTGCCGCATTACAGTTGATTGATGCAGAGTCAAAGTCCCTCGAACCTACGTAAACTCATAGGTTTATACACATCTCCAGTCCGCCAAGAATGTCCGACGAACAACACCGCCGCCGGGAAAAACCGTTAACATTCAAGCACTTGCGAATTGGCTTGTAAACCCTTGAAATTTCAGGTTTACTCTTGTCTTTTGCCTCAAGCAATTATGACTGAATCGACGCACTGGACGGACGTGGAATTTGCTGAACTTTACCTTGGGGATGCCCGCCTCGACAGGCGCGCAAGGAAGATCATGGAGCGCTTTTCGGACAGGCCGGCGGCCAGCATCCCCAAGTCGTGCAACGGCTGGGGCGAAACCATCGCCACGTACCGGTTTCTCGAAAACGAGGCCGTCGAGTGGCGTGACATCATGGCGCCGCACTGGGCCCAGACGCAGCAGCGCATGGGCGAACACCCCGTCATCTTGTGCTTGCAGGACACGACCGAACTCAATTTTAATGGACAGCAGATCGAAGGCCTCGGGCCACTCAGCTATGAAGCCCAGCGCGGCATGTACGTGCATCCGACCTATGCCGTCACGCCGGAGCGCTTGCCGCTGGGCGTCATCGACGCCTGGATGTGGGCACGCGAGAAGATCGACGCCGACGGCGTGCGGCCGGGGATCAAGGAGAGCGGTCGCTGGATCGAGGGGTACGCACGGGTAGCCGAGATGGCGGCCGATATGCCGGCGACGCGCCTGGTGTACGTGGCCGACCGCGAGGCCGACATGATCGAGTTGATGAAGTACGCCCAGGACTGCGGCACGCCGGCTGATTGGCTGGTCCGCGCCAAGACCGACAGGGCTTTGCCGGACGGCGAGAAACTGTGGGCGCACACGCTCGACGGCGCGCCGGTGGGGGAAATCAGCTTCACCATCGGCGCGCGCGACAAACAGAAGGGGCGCAAGGTGCGCCAGCAACTGTGGGCCAAACGGGTGGAGCTGCCGGCGCGGCGCGGCGCCAAGATCGCGGCGACCTGCGTGATCGCGCGCGAAATCGATGCGCCTGCCGGCGTCGAGCCGATCGAATGGCGTTTGCTCACCAACCGCTCGGCCACCACCAGCGAGGAGGTGATCGAGTTGATCGACTGGTACCGCGCGCGCTGGGAAATCGAGATCTTCTTCCATGTGTTGAAAAATGCGTGCAAGGTCGAGGCGATGCAGCTGTCCCACATCGACAATATCGAGCGCGCGTTGGCGCTGTTCATGGTCGTGGCGTGGCGCATCGCCCACTTGATGCGCCTGGGCCGCATCTGTCCGGACCTGGACGCGAGCCTGTTCTTTGATCCTGACGAAATCCGCGGCGCCTACCTGCTCACGAAGGAGCGACGGCCGAATCGACCTCCGACCCTGAACGAAGTCTTGCGACTGATCGCCCGCGTCGGCGGATTCTTGGGGCGAAAAGGCGACGGCGATCCAGGAGTGAAAACGATCTGGCAGGGGATTCAGGAAGTACGGGTGGCCGCGCTAACGATAAAGGCGCTACGCGAGGAAGCCGAGTGACTTGTGTATAAACCTATGACGTAAACTCAGTAAGAACACAAAGGCCCGCTGTACAGTGGGCCTTTTCTTTTGAGGGAAGAAGAATACCACATAGGCCACGCTACAAAATCGATACATAGCTGCCCAACTCCTGCTCAAGATGTCGCTCAAGACTTGGTTCGTCCGCAAGAAGTTTTCTTAGGGCAGCCTGGGCTGACGGCGATGACAGAAAACTGATCTGTTCCTTGGTGGGACGTTGATACCATCGCCCCGGGCTTCTTAACCACGCACGTAGCGACTGATCTAGGCCCATTGTTATCGAATCTTCAGGGCCACGCTGCATACTCTCTCGTGCGATGCATTCCAACCAAATCCATTTTTTTCTTTCAGCAAATATCAGCAGCAATGCCATGTCCTTCTTTTCTGATAGGCTGGATTGTATGGTTGCGAACGGAATATACGCGCCATGTTTCCGTTCGGCTTGCAGAGCAAATCTGCGGATGCGGGGCGCCGCATCGGATATGGCTGCCAAGGCAATGCTGTCTTTATCCTGTTCCTCCAGCCTTAGCCACGCCACAAGCGCGGCGAGACGCACAGAAATACGCTTGCTTACAACAAAGGTCTTTATGAGCTCCAGATCGTCTTTGTCACGCAAGCTGGCAAGCGCACTCAAGCATACGCGCGCACTACCTGCAACATCGGGCTGCTGCAAGAGCATGTTCCGATAGTGCGCTCTAAAATTGAAGTCCAATGGCCTCAGGAAGCCCATGGCGATAGAACGCACCGAAGATTGTGCGTCGCTCAATGCCTCTGTCACGAGCGCAAGGCGGAAGTCACTTTCCATACTCAGCAAAGCGCTCAGGGCGTTTGTTCTGACCGAACCGAAACTTGATTTCATCGCTGCTCGATACTGCGCGCCTTGCACGTCTTCGGGAAGGGTTGCGCAGAGTTCGATAGCTTGCTTTGCGAGCACAATGTCGTCACTTCTGCCAAGAATCAACTCTATCAGCTCGGTCGGTTCGAGCAAATTGTATTTTTTGAGTAAATACACACATGATCTGGCGACCTTAATGTTCGATCCTTGCGCCGCAGCAATGATTTCATTGACGTCGGTGACTCGGACAAAATTGGACTCGAACTGGGTGAGCCATTCGGCGTGATCACATCTCGCAGCGCTGTGCAATTTCAATACTGCGGGCAACACAGCCAATAAATTCGCGGTTGGAAAAAATGGTAGCAGTGTTTCCAAAGCCCTTCTTGCCGTGTCGCGCACTTCCGGCACCCAGTCGTTGAGGCGTTCGACCACCACTGGTAGCAATTCCGGCCATGCCAAGTCGACACATCGTTTGAGCACCGCTTCGCGTACATAACCGGAGTAGTGGCGGGCTTCCGCATTCAACTCCTCGGCAGACTCAGAAACACTTATCGTTTTGATCAGGTCTGCCACATACCATTCAACAGCTGGTTTCATGGACGGGGCTAGGGCCAGCGGTTTTTTCTGGCCAAATAGTGCTCTGAAAATATTCATATCAAGAAAGGTTTTTTGTACTTGAATGCCTACCAAGGAACTGACAGCTTATATTGGAATAACCGCTTTGACAATTTTGCTTTTTTGATTGCGCTGGTGAGGTGGACTGGCTCTAATCGCAACGCGCGTTGTTGGATCTAAGCCGGAAACGGTCTGGGGCCGCGTATTGACGGTATTGGATGCGGGTTTGTGGTTGGGGCGGGCGCGGGCGGTGCTGCTGCCTGAAACCTAATTAGAACCACGAACGCGCGCCCACGGCGCGCGGGGCTGCCGCGCAGCGGCAGCAGTCGGCCGATTCGGAGAGGGCTGGGCCGGTAGGCCCAGCCCTTCGAATCCCCCGCGCAAGCCCCGCAGGGGGCTTGCTTCTCTCCGCCTGCGGATGCAAAAACAAAAAAGCCACCCGAGGGTGGCTTTTTTGTTTTTGTATCCTTGGCGGAGAGAGGGGGATTCGAACCCCCGATAGGCTATGAACCTATACACGCTTTCCAGGCGTGCGACTTCAACCACTCATCCACCTCTCCTGCATTTCTTTCTCCTCTTCCGAGGAGCGCGAATTATAGCAAGGATTCCGAGGAGTACCAACTCTTTTTGCCTTCCCCCTCGTTTCCCTTCATTAGGACGCTTCTTTGAGCTGCTCCAAAATCGCTGGATTCTCTAAAGTGGAAATATCCTGCGTGATGGTCTCGCCTTTGGCCAGTACGCGCAGCAGGCGGCGCATGATCTTGCCGGAACGGGTCTTGGGCAGGTTGTCGCCAAAACGGATCTCTTTGGGCTTGGCGATCGGGCCAATCTCTTTGGCGACCCAGTTGCGCAACTCCAAGGCCAAGCGCTTGGCTTCGTCGCCGGTCGGCCGCGCTTGCTTGAGCACGACGAAGGCGCAGATCGATTCGCCGGTGGTGTCGTCGGGCTTGCCGACCACGGCGGCTTCGGCCACCAGCGGGTTGGCCACCAGCGCCGATTCGATCTCCATCGTGCCCATGCGGTGGCCGGACACGTTCAACACGTCGTCGATGCGGCCGGTGATGGTGAAGTAGCCGGTCTCTTTGTTGCGGATGGCGCCGTCGCCTGCCAGGTACATCTTGCCGCCCAGCTCTTCGGGGAAGTAGCTGGACTTGAAGCGCTCGGGATTGTTCCAGATGGTGCGGATCATCGACGGCCATGGGCGCTTGACCACCAGAATGCCGCCCTGCCCGTTCGGTACGTCGTGGCCCACCTCGTCGACGATGGCGGCCATGATGCCCGGCAGCGGCAAGGTGCAGGAACCCGGCACCATCGGCGTGGCGCCCGGCAGCGGGGTGATCATGTGGCCGCCCGTCTCGGTCTGCCAGAAGGTGTCGACGATCGGGCACAGTTCGCGGCCGATGTTTTTGTAGTACCACATCCAGGCTTCGGGATTGATCGGCTCGCCGACCGTGCCCAACAGGCGCAGGGTGGACAGGTCGTAGTTCTTCGGATGCACGGCCGGGTCGACGTCGGAGGCTTTGATCAGCGAGCGGATCGCCGTCGGCGCGGTGTAGAAGATGCTGACCTTGTGCTTGGCGATGGTGTCCCAGAAACGGCCGGCGTTGGGGAAGGTGGGGATGCCCTCGAATACCACCTGGGTGGCGCCGACGGCCGTCGGGCCGTAGCAGATGTAGCTGTGGCCGGTCACCCAGCCGATGTCGGCGGTGCACCAGAACACGTCGTCGGGCTTGATGTCGAAGCTCCACTTCATGGTCAGCGCGGCCCACAGCAGGTAGCCGCCGCTGGAGTGCTGCACGCCCTTCGGTGTGCCGGTCGAGCCGGAGGTGTAGAGGATGAACAGCGGGTGCTCGGCGTCGACCCATTCCGGCTCGCACACGGCGGACTGCTTTTCCACCAGCTCGTGCAGCCAGATGTCGCGGCCTTCCTGCATGGCGATGTTGCCGCCGGTGCGTTTGTAGACGATGACGTCCTTGATGGTGTCGCAGCCGCCCAGCGCCAGCGCTTCGTCGACGATGACTTTCAGGGGCAGGTGCTTGCCGCCGCGCATTTGCTCGTCGGCGGTGATGACGGCGACGGCGCCGGCGTCGATGATGCGCTCCTGCAGCGACTTGGCGGAGAAGCCGCCGAACACCACGGAGTGGGTGGCGCCGATGCGGGCGCAGGCCTGCATGGCGGCCACGCCTTCAACCGACATCGACATGTAGATGATGACCCGGTCGCCCTTCTTGATGCCGCGTTCCTTCAGGCCGTTGGCGAACTTGCAGACCTTTTCGTGCAGCTGCTTGTAGCTGACGTGGACCGACTCGCCGCCGTCCGCTTCGAAGATGATGGCGGTCTTGTCGGCGTTGCCGTTCTCCAGGTTGCGGTCCAGGCAGTTGTAGGAGACGTTCAGGTGGCCGTCCTCGAACCATTTGTAGAACGGCGCGTTGTCCTCGTTGAGGGTGCGGGTGAAGGGCTTCTGCCAGACCAGGTTCTCGCGCGCCAGACGCGCCCAGAAGCCTTCGTAGTCGGCTTCGGCCTCGGCCTGCAGCGCGTTGTAGGCGGCCATGCCGGAGATGGTGGCCTGGGCGGCGAAGGCGGCCGAGGGCTCGAACACGCGCGATTCCTGTGGACCTTGCTGCTGGGTTCCTTGATTTGCTGTACCGGTCATGCTTATCTCCATTTGTAGTAATCGTTTGCAAACAACATTAGACTTGGTCGCTTACTGCCTCCTTACAGGCGCCGCACGGGACGAATTCGCGGGGAATTTCGCCGGCCGGCGTGCGCTTTTGGTTGGACGGGCAATTTGATCTTTTATGCAATTTTACAGAGTTTTCCGCCATCGCTGTCGCCACCCCGCCGATTGTCGCACCGGCCGCCAATCTGTGCGGGCGGCAAGACGATTGCCGGATTGCCCGTGTAAAATGTCGGCAGTCGTTTGACGCCATCCTTTTCCGGAGATACACCTCAATGTCTGACCCGCAACACAAACCAGCCCCCAAGCTACGCCCGCTGCCCGCCTTCATCTTCATGTCGCGCTGGCTCCAGCTGCCGCTGTACCTGGGCCTGATTCTGGCGCAGTGCGTGTATGTATTCCATTTCTGGGTCGAGTTGAAGGACCTGATCGGCGCGGCGCTCGGCAACGAGGCGGCGCTGGCGCACATCTTCCAGGCCATCGCCGTGCCCAACGCCGTGGTGCCGACCAAACTCAACGAGACCACCATCATGCTGGTCGTGCTCGGCCTGATCGACGTGGTGATGATCTCCAACCTGCTGATCATGGTCATCATCGGCGGCTACGAAACCTTCGTCTCGCGCATGCACCTCGACACCCATCCGGACCAGCCCGAGTGGCTGTCGCATGTCAACGCCTCGGTGCTGAAGACCAAGCTGGCCATGGCCATCGTCGGCATCTCCTCGATCCACCTGCTGAAGACCTTCATCAACGCCGCCTTCTACGACGCCAAGACGCTGATCGCGCAGACTGCGATCCACGTCGTGTTCCTGCTGTCGGCGCTGGCCATCGCCTACACCGACCGCATCACCACCGGCACGCAGAACGAGTCGCAAAACCATTAACGCCTTCCCCTTAGCCACTCCCTCAACCGCGAGAACACCATGACCATCATAAAGCAAGAAGACCTGATCGAATCCGTCGCCGCCGCCCTGCAGTACATCAGCTACTACCACCCGGCCGACTACATCGAACACCTGGCGCGCGCCTATGACGCCGAGCAGAGCCCGGCGGCCAAGGACGCCATCGCGCAGATCCTGACCAACTCGCGCATGTGCGCCGAGGGCAAGCGGCCGATCTGCCAGGACACAGGCATCGTCAACGTCTTCCTGAAGATCGGCATGGGCGTGCGCTTCGAGGGCTTCTCCGGCACCGTCACCGACGCGGTCAACGAGGGCGTGCGCCGCGCCTACAACTTCGACGACAACAAGCTGCGCGCCTCGATCGTCGCCGACCCGCAGTTCGACCGCAAGAACACCAAGGACAACACGCCGGCCGTGGTGCACATGGAGCTGGTCGAGGGCAACACGGTCGACGTCAAGGTGGCGGCCAAGGGCGGCGGCTCGGAGAACAAGACCAAGTTCGTCATGCTCAACCCGTCCGACTCGCTGGTCGACTGGGTCATGAAGACCGTGCCGACCATGGGCGCCGGCTGGTGCCCGCCGGGCATGCTGGGCATCGGCATCGGCGGCACCGCCGAGAAGGCGATGCTGATGGCGAAAGAGGTGCTGATGGACGACATCGACATGTTCGACCTGAAAAAACGCGGCCCGCAGAACAAGCTCGAAGAGCTGCGCATCGAACTGTGCGACAAGGTCAACGCGCTGGGCATCGGCGCCCAGGGCCTGGGCGGCCTGACCACCGTGCTCGACGTGAAAATCATGATGTATCCGACCCACGCCGCCTCCAAGCCGGTCGCCATGATCCCCAACTGCGCCGCCACCCGCCACGCCCACTTCGTGCTGGACGGCTCGGGCGCGTCCTACATCACGCCGCCGCCGCTGTCGACCTGGCCCGAGGTGCACTGGACGCCGGACACGGAAAAATCCAAGCGCGTCGACCTGAACACGCTGACCAAGGAAGAAGTGGCCTCGTGGAAGCCGGGCCAGACCCTGCTGCTGAACGGCAAAATGCTGACCGGCCGCGACGCCGCCCACAAACGCATCCAGGACATGCTGGCCAAGGGCGAGCCACTGCCGGTCGACTTCACCAACCGCGTCATCTACTACGTCGGCCCGGTCGATCCGGTGCGCGACGAGGCGGTCGGCCCGGCCGGCCCGACCACCGCCACGCGCATGGACAAGTTCACCGACATGATGCTGGAGAAGACCGGCCTGATCGCCATGATCGGCAAGGCCGAGCGCGGCCCGGTCGCCATCGAGTCGATCCAGCGCCACAAGTCGGCCTACCTGATGGCCGTCGGCGGCGCCGCCTACCTGGTGTCGAAGGCGATCAAGAGCGCCAAGGTGCTCGGCTTCGCCGACATGGGCATGGAGGCGATCTACGAGTTCGACGTGGTCGACATGCCGGTCACCGTGGCGGTCGACGCCGCCGGCACCTCGGTGCACAACACCGGCCCGGCGGAATGGAAGGCCAAGATCGAGCAGCTGAGCAGCGTCAGCGCGATCCCCGTCGTCACCGCCTAAGCAACCACCCGGCCCCGCCGCGCGCCCCCGCGCGGGCGGCGGGCGCCTTGTCCGGACACCAACTTGACTCCCACCCTACCCTTTGCGCCGCCCTTCGCCGCGCCGTCCGACGCCCCCGTCGGCGTGTTCGACTCCGGCGTCGGCGGCCTGTCGGTGCTGCGCCACATCCGCGCCCAGCTGCCCAACGAACACCTGATGTACTTCGCCGACTCGGCCTACGCGCCCTACGGCGCGCAAACCGAGGCGGTGCTCACCGAGCGTTCGCTGGCCATCGCCGCCTTCCTGGTGGCGCGCGGCGCCAAGGCGCTGGTGGTGGCCTGCAACACCGCCACCATCGCCGGCATCAAGGCGGTGCGGGCGCGCTACCCGCAACTGCCGGTGGTGGGCGTCGAACCCGGCCTCAAGCCGGGCGCCGCCGCCAGCCGCAACGGCAAGGTCGCCGTGCTGGCCACCGCCAGCGCGCTGCGCGGCGAAAAGCTGCTGTCGCTGCGCGAGCAGGTCAGCGCGGCCACCGGCGCCAGCTTCCACCTGCAACCCTGCGTCGGCCTGGCCGACCAGATCGACAAGGGCGAGCTGGACACGCCGGCCACCCGCGCCCTGCTGGAGCGTTACATCGCGCCGCTGATCGCCGAGGGCGTCGACACGCTGGTGCTCGGCTGCACCCACTACCCCTTCGTGCTCGACGGCATCGAGGCGGTGGTGCGCGCCCACACCGCCGCGCCCGTCAGCGTGCTCGACACGGGCGAGGCCGTGGCGCGCCAGCTCAGCCGCCTGCTCGACGCGGCCGGCCTGCGCCGCGCCGGCGGCGCGCCGGGCGGCCTGGTCGGCTACACCAGCGCGGCGGCGGCGTCGCTAAGCGGGCCGTTCGCCGGTTTGCTGGGGCTGACGCCGCCGGTGGAGGCGGTGTCGGTCTAGGCGGTGTCGATCTAGGCCCTTTCGCCATTTTTGCGAAAAAGCCGCATTAAGGTTTGCGTGTTTCAAAACTGGCTTGTATAATTCGGCACCTGTCTACGAAACACCGTAGGCAACGCAGTATCAGTGGTGGCTGTAGCTCAGTTGGTAGAGTCCAGGATTGTGATTCCTGTTGTCGTGGGTTCGAGCCCCATCAGCCACCCCAAAGAATTCGCAGCAAATAATGAGGTTGCAAGTTCATGCTTGCAGCCTTTTTTATTGCCCGCAAGGTGGTTCCGCAGTAGCAGTAGCAGTGGTGGCTGTAGCTCAGTTGGTAGAGTCCAGGATTGTGATTCCTGTTGTCGTGGGTTCGAGCCCCATCAGCCACCCCAAGAATTCAAGTAAAAAGCCCAGTCCTCGGACTGGGCTTTTTGCATTGGGCGCAGGAAGCGCACTTCCTTCTGACAGCCAAATCCGGCAACAAGAGGGCAGAGCCGTTAAACAGCAATCGGTGCGGGTTGGACACGCATGGGTACAATCTTGAACCGCTGCTCGGCTTGCCACATGTCATAAGCGTTTTGCTCGGCCAACCAAACGCGGGCCTCTCCACCACGGTCCACACCCAGCCAGGCCTGGATGCGCAAGGCCATTTCCGGTGAAATGGCGGCACGACCATTCAGCACGCGGGAAAGCGTCACGCGATTCACGTCCAGTTGCTGCGCAGCCTCGGTCACGCTCAAGCCAAGCGCTGGCAACACATCATCGCGCAAGGTAAGGCCGGGGTGTGGCGGGTTGAACATGCGTGTCATGGCTTGCTTCCTTCTAGTGATAATCCTGATAATCGACCAGCACGGCATGAATACCGTCGAACTTGAACGTCATGCGCCAGTTCCCACTCACCCGGACAGAATAGTGTCCTTTAAGCTCGTGGCCTTTTAGCGGGTGAAGTTTCCAGCCAGGCAAATTCATCGCCTGTACATTCGTCGCCTCGTTAAGACGTCGCAGCATTGCGCCCAACCGTGGAGCATGGGCAGGCTGAATGCCAGCCACGCTTCCACTCTCAAAAAAGCTTTTCAGGCCTTTATGCTGGAATGTCTTAATCATGAAGAATTGTAGCGCGTAACGCCTCACGCATCAACACTGCCAAGCACATCCAGCCCAAGCTGAGCACAAACGCTCCGCTGGGCGCGCGCCTGAGGCACGTCGGCCCACCACCAGCCACCGAGTACATGGACGCAATGGCACAACGCAGTCGGCATGGCCCCGCCCCTCAGCCGGCGTCTGAAAGCGCGTATTATGGCGACTCAACAACGACGCGACGACGGCATCATGGCCAGCCCCCCACACAAGTTCAGCACGCCGAGCGCGCCGGCGGCCCGCGAGGCGCATGCCGCGCGCCTGCTGCGTTGGGGTTACATGGCACTCGGCCTGCTGATGGTGGCGCTGGGCGTGATCGGCGCGCTGCTGCCGGTGATGCCGACGACGATCTTCCTGATCCTCGCGCTGGCCTGCTTCACCCGCGCCTCGCCAAGGCTGGAGCAGCGCCTGCTGCAGCACCCCCGCTTCGGCCCGCCGCTGCGCCAGTGGCGCGAACACCGCGCCGTGTCACGGCGCGGCAAGCGCATGGCCTGCATCGGCATGGCGCTGGGCTTCGTGGTGATGTGCTTGGGCCGGCCGCCCTGGCCGGTGATCGTGCTGGTCGCCGTGGTGGAGTTGGCGGTGCTGGCCTATCTACTGCGCCGCCCCGAGGGGCCATTCGACGTTGTGGCGGCCGACGCGGCCAGCCATTCCCAGCCGGAGTGCGCCACCGGCATGCGCGCGACCGGCTCGCCGCCGGCCGCCAGCAGCGCGTTGGCCAGCGCCGCGACGATCGACGGCGGGCCCTCCTCGCCGACGCCGTAGCCGGCCTCGCCGCTGCCGATCACCAGCACCTCCAGCGGCGGCGTGTGGGCCATGCGCGCCACCTGGTAGCCGTCGTAGTTGCCCTGCTCGACGGCGCCGTCCTTCAAAGTGATCTCGCCGAACAGCGCGGCGGACAGGCCGAACAGCGTGCCGCCCATCATCTGCGCCTCGACCAACTGTGGATTGGCGACGCGGCCCGGATCGATCGCCGCCGTGATGCGCACCAGGCGGAACTTGCCGGGCCCGGCGACGGCGATCTCCACCACATGGCCGCCCAGCGTCGGCCCGGTCTCGTTGAGGGCGAAGCCACGAAAGTGGCCGGGTGCCGGCGGCGCGTCCCAACCGGCGCGGGCGCACAGCTGGTCGATGAAAGACAGCTGCCGCACCTTGCCAACCAACAGGCCGCGGCGGTAGGCCACCGGGTCGACGCCGGCCGCGCGCGCCGCCTGGTCGAGCGTATGTTCGAGGAAGTAGCAGTTCTGCGAATTGCCGACCGAGCGCCAGTAACCGCAGGGCACGCCGTGGTCGACGCGGCTCCAGCGCGTGTCGTAGGCCGGAATGGCGTAGCTGCGCCCCATCCAGCCCATCAAGTAGCTCCAGTCGAACACGCCGTCGATGGGCGGGCTGTTGGTGACGCCGGAATAGGCCAGCAGCGACGGCCCGGCCATGTCGCCGCGCAGCGCCGTGGGCCGGTGCTGTGCGTCCAAGGCCAAGCGCACGCGCGCCGTGGTGGCCGGCCGGTAGTAGCCGGAGCGCATATCGTGCTCGCGCGACCAGATGGTCTTCACCGGCTTGCCGACGGCCTTGGCGATCAGCGCCGCCTCGACGGCGAAGTCGTGCTCCAGCCGGCGGCCGAAGCCGCCGCCGACCTGCTGCGTGTGCAGCGTCACCTGCTCGACCGCCAGGCCGAGCGCCTTGGCGACGGCGCGCTGGGTGTCGCTCTGGCTTTGCGTCGACAGCCACAGCTCGGCGCCGCCACCGGGGCCGCTGCCGACGCTGACGGTGGCGTTCAAGGGCTCCATCGCGGCGTGCGCCAGGAAGGGCACTTCGTAGACGGTTTCGATGACCCGGCTGGCGCCCTGCAGCGCGGCGGCGGTGGCGGCGTGGTCCTGCTTGTCGGGGCGGTCGTTGTCCCGTGGGTACATCAGCCCGCCCTCGCCCATCACGGCGGCGCGGTACTCGGCGCGCATGGCGGCGCTGTCGGCCTTGCCGTGCGGGCCGGCGCGCCACACCGGCTTGAGCAGCCGGGCCGCCTTCTCGGCCTGCCAGTAGCCGTCGGCCACCACGGCCACCGCGTTGGCCAGCCGCACCACCTGGCGCACGCCGCGCACCTTCAGCGCCGGCGCGGCGTCGACCCGCAGCAGCGCGCCGCCGAAGCCGGGCGCGTGCAGCACTGCCGCCACCAGTAGGCCGGGCAGCTTGACGTCGATGCCGTACACGGCGCTGCCGTCGAGCCGCTCGGGGATGTCGGCGCGCGCCATCGGCTGGCCCAGCACCTTGCAGTCGCTTGCCGCCTTCAGCTTCGGCTTCTCCGGCGGCGCCAGCGCGGCGGCCTGCGCCAGCAAGGCGCCGTAGGGCAGCCGGCGGCCGCTGGCGCCGTGCGCGATGTGGCCGTCGACGGCGTGGCAGCTGGACGGCTCGACCCGCCAGCGCTGCGCTGCGGCGCGCAGCAGCATGTCGCGCGCCGCAGCACAGGCCAGGCCCACGCTGTCGCGCGCGGCGCTCAGGCCGGCGCTGGCGAAGGTGGTGATCCCCGGCGGGAAGCGGCGGTGGAACTCCTGGCGCACCGGCGCGTGGTGGATGCGTATCTGCGCGGCGGCCAGTTCCAGCTCCTCCATCACCAGTTGGACGATGGCGGTGTGCGTGCCCTGGCCAAGATTGGTGACGGTGGTGTAGGCGTCCAGCGTGCCGTCCGCCGCGAAGCTGAGCCAGCAATCGAAGGCGACGGCCTTGTCATCGGCAGCGCCGCCGGCGATGCTGGCCCCCGGCCCGACGGCCGGCGCGGTCGCGGCCTCGCCGGGCGCCATGCTCAGGCCCAGCGTCCATACGCCGGCCGCCAGTGTCGAGCGCAGGAAGCTGCGCCGCGTCAGCGCGCCGCTCATGCGGCACCGGCCTTGGCGGCGGCGTGGATCGCGGCGCGCACGCGCGGGTAGGTGCCGCAGCGGCAGATGTTGGTGATGGCCGCATCGATCTCGGCGTCGCTCGGCTCGGGGTTCCGCCGCAGCAGCGCGGCGGCGGCCATCAACATGCCGGACTGGCAGTAGCCGCACTGCGGCACTTGGTGCGCGATCCAAGCCTGCTGCAGCACATGGCTGCGCTGCGGCGCCAGCCCCTCGATGGTGGTGATGGCGCGCTTGGCCACGCTCTGCACCGGCAGCACGCAGCTGCGCACCGCCTCGCCGTCCACGTGCACGGTGCAGGCGCCGCACTGCGCCGCGCCGCAGCCGAACTTGGTGCCGGTCAGGCCCAGCGCGTCGCGCAGCACCCACAGCAGCGGCGTGTCGCCGTCGACCTCGGCGCGCTGGCGCCGGCCGTTGATGTTCAAGTCAAACCGCATCTGTGCTGCTCCAAAAAGGGACGATGGGCGCAGTGTAGACAGCCTCTCCCGGGCCGGCGCGCGCCGTGTGACGAAAGCCCGCATCGGCGGGACGGGGCCGCCGTGGCGCCTGCCGGCCGCTGCTATACTTCTCGCCCATGAACCCCGCCCCCGCCGCCACCTTCGACACGTTCGCCACGATGGCCACACCGGCAGCGCCCGATGCGCCGGCGGCCGGCGCGGCGCGCTGGCCCGACCGGCGCCAGATGCTGCGCCTGCTGGCCGTCAACCTGCTGGTGTGGGGCGTGCTGAGCGCGCTCGGCGCCGCCTCGTCCTACAGCGCCACGCTGCGCAACGGTGTCGGCAACTCCTATGCCGGCGATTTCTTCGCCTGGTGGCGCTGCACCATGGCGCAGGTGCTGCTGTGCTGCCTGCTGCACGCGCTGTTCACGCGCTGGCCGGCGCTGGTGGCGCGGCCGCGCCATATCGCGCTGGTGTTCGCCGCCACGCTGCTGGTGTTCTTTCCGCTCGACGTGATGTACGAAACCACCTACGGCATGCTGCTGGCCGGCCGCGCGCTGCACCTCGAGCGCATGCTTCAGGCCCTGGCCAGCATCCACAAGTTCGACTGGTTCGTCGACGTCGCCCTGACCTGCGGCAGCATCGGCGCGCAGGTCGCGCTGAGCATCTGGCGCCAGGGCAAAACCGACCAGCAGGCCCTGGCCCAGGCGGAGACCGACAACCTGCGCCTCAAGCTGGAGCTGGAACAACAGCGCATGCTGGCCCTGCGCGGCCAACTCGAACCGCACTTCATGTTCAACGCCCTCAACGCCATCAGCGCGCTGGTGCGCTCGGACGACAAGAAGGTGGCGCTGGCCGGCATCAACCGCCTCAGCGCGCTGCTGCGCTACGCCCTCACGGCGGCCGACCGCGACTGGGTCAGCGTCGACGAGGAGCTGGCCTTCGTGCGCGACTACCTGGCGCTGCAGCAGCTGCGCTACGGCGCCCGCCTGCGCGTCAGCATCGAGGGGGTCGACGCGCGCGTCGGCGCCATCGCCTGTCCGCCGCTGCTGCTGCAACCGCTGGTGGAGAACGCGCTGCGCCACGACCTCGACTGCCACACCGACGCCAGCGACATCCGCCTGCGCTTCCACATCGAGCGGCGCCAGCTGGCCGTGAGCATCTGCAATCCCTTGGCCGCCGCCCACGGCAGCAACCCCGGCCTGGGCCTCGGCCTGCGCCACACCGAGGCCAGCCTGCAGCTGGCCTTCGGCCCGCTCGCCGCGCTGCGCACCAGCGTGGACGCCGGCCGCTTCCGCGTCGAGCTGCGCCTGCCCTTGGCGGCGTCGGCATGAGCGCCGCCGCCAACGCCGATGCCGACGCCACCGCCGCGCCCGCCATGCCGCCGCTGCGCGCGCTGATCGTCGACGACGAGGAACCGGGCCGCGTCAATCTGCGCTACGCGCTGGCCGAGTATCCGCGCTGGCACCTGGCCGGCGAATGCGCCAGCGTGGCGGCGGCGCGCGCGCTACTGGCGGCCGAGCCGGTCGACCTGGTGCTGCTCGACGTGCAGATGCCGCGGGAGAACGGATTGGCCTTGGCGCGCGAGCTGTGCCAACTGGCCGAGCCGCCGCTGCTGGTCTTCGTCACCGCCTTCAACGCCTACGCCGTCGATGCCTTCGAGGTGCACGCCCTCGACTACCTGCTCAAGCCGATCGACGACCTGCGTCTGGCGCAGGCGCTGGAGCGCGCCGAGGCCATGTTGGCGCAGCGCCAGCGCGCCGCCTACGGCCAGGCGGTGCGCGCCTTCCTGGCGGCGCAGGACGCGGCGCGGCCGGCCGCGCCAGGCGGCGCCGGCCAAGCGGCCGCGCCGGCGGCGGAGCACTGGCGCCAGCTCAACGTGCGCTCGGTGGGCCGCATCGAATGCATCCAGCTCGACCAGGTGCACTGGATAGGCGCGGCCGGCAACTACGTCGAGCTGCACCTGGCCGGCCGCCTGGTGCTGCACCGCGTGCCGATCGGCCGGCTGGAGCGCCACCTCGATCCGCAACACTTCCTGCGCGTGCACCGTGGCGCCATCGTCCGCGTCGACCAGTTGCTGGCGCTCGCCGTGCTCGGCGACGGCAATTACGAGCTCAGCCTGCTCAGTGGCGCGCGCGTGCCGGTCAGCGAGCGCCATGTGCAGGCCTTGCGCCAGCGCATGGGCTGCGCCTGAGCACGCCGCCACCCCGGACAACATTTCCAGCCGATCAAGGCCGAATCGCGCTTTCATTTCCACACATCAATTTCATAACGAAATGCAATGTTTCGATAACACAATTGAAATATATATTTTCATCATCCTGTGTTTTTTGAAGTTTCCGGTGGTAATATTTAGGTATCGAAAAGCAATATATGTTTATCTAAAACAACTAACCGGGATATCCTCATGCGCACCTCCTTCATCCGCCTCGCCGCCGCCGCCACCCTGCTCGCCGCCGGCGCCGCCAACGCCGACACCAACCTGGTCGTCAACGGCAGCTTTGAAGCGCCGCTGATCAACACCGCCTGGACGCCGATCAGCGCCGTGCCGGGCTGGACCTCCTCGGCCGGCGGCAACTCGGCCTTCGAGATCCAGACCGACGGCGCCCACGGCGGTTACGGCGGCTTCAACAGCCACGCCGCCGACGGCCAGCAATACCTGGAACTGAACACCGACCGCCTGACCAGCGTCACGCAAAACATCGACACCGCCGGCCTGGCCAGCTACACCCTGTCGTTCGCCTACGCCGGCCGGCCGGACACGGCCAACGGCGCCACCAGCTCGATGAACGTCTACTGGGGCGGCCAGCTGCTCAACGCCAGCCCGCTGATCGGCCTGGTCAACAACAGCTGGAGCGTGTTCACCCTGTCCGGCCTGCACGCGGCCGGCGCCAGCACCGAACTGAAATTTGAATCGCTCGGCCCGGTCAGCTCGCCGACCTACGGTTCCTACCTGGACAACGTTTCTGTGACGGCAGCGGTGCCGGAACCGGAAACCTACGCCATGATGCTGCTGGGCATGGGCATCGTCGGCTTCATCGCGCGCCGCAAAAAAACCGCCAAAGCATAACAACAGCGCGTCGCCCGAAATGCCGTCCAGCTCGCGCTGGGCGGCATTTTTTTACTTCGAAGAAAAGTGCGCGAACGTTTCCAAGTGGCACTAGATTCCCGCTACAATGGGGATCGGCGTTGCGCTGTGCCGCAACGCGAATCCGCCTCCCACTTTTTATCGAACAGGAGCGTCGCGTCCGCCCGGACTTGCGGCCAGATCAGGACATGTCTCAAGAAAAAAACATCACCGAAGTGAGCACCTACGGCAAGGACACGCCGGTCGGCCGCCCCGACACCGACGGCCGCGCCGGCGTCTTCGTGCCCACCGGCGCCTTCGACCTGGAAAACACCACCACCATCCGCAAGGGCGCCGGCATCGTCGGCTACGGCAACCCGGACGGCTCGCTGACCGTCTACTTCGAGGCCAACCGCTTCGAGGACAGCAGCCTGCACAAATGGGAAAACAAGGCGCGCAAGGCCTACGACCGCATGGTCATGGGCGCGCCCACGGTGTCGAAGGCGAAGATGGACGCCAAGCTGGTCGAGCAGATCGGCATCATCGACGGCCGTGGCATCAACCTCAAGCTGCCCGACCGGCTGCAGCAGTGGCTGAGCGTGTCGGACGCGCTCGACACGGCGCCGGCCGAGGCCATCGTGCAGTGGCGTAAATAGCGCCGACGGCGCAGTTTTCCGCACGACGGGCGTTTGTCCTACAAGCGCTCGGACTTTTTGCCGATACAACAAACTTGTCACGACGGCTAAGCTGACGACTATCCTCGCGGTTTGCCCGCGAGCTCAGACGATCAGGAGTACGCCATGACTCGCTTGACCCACTTTCTCCCCCGCTGCATCCCGCTGTCGTATGGCGCGCTGGTGCTGGGACTGACCGGCGGCTCGACCTACCTGCTGTGCTCGGCCGAGGTGCTGAACGACGCCGCCCTGTTCCTCATCCATTGAGCTAGCCCCCCGTACAACGCATGCAACAATGCCCGCTGCGCCGACAGGCGGCAGCGGGCATTGTTGTGTGCGCGCCGAACGGCGGCGCCGTCGCCACAAGGGGCGCCGTTGTCAGCGGCGGCCGTGGTGGCCGTGGCCGTGGCCGTGGCCGTAGCGTCCCCGCCCGCCCCAACCGCAGCAGCGGTTGCCGAAGACGAAGTCGAGACCGATCGTCACCGGCGGGTAGTAATAGGACGGCGCGGCGTATACCGGTTGCTGCACGTACACGGGTTGTTGCACATACACGGTGCGCCCCTCGTACACGGGCTCGCTGCTGTACTCGACCCGCGACACGCCCTGCGACTGCACCGGTTCGCTCGACACCGTGTGCCACTGGTATGGATCGTAGGCCTGCGGCGCGCGGGCGCTGTAGTACACCGGACCGGCCGGCGCCACCGCGCAGCCGCTCAGCACCGCCACGGCGGCCAATGCGAATAGCATTTTTTTCATGATCGAATCTCCTCTTCCCATAGAATACTATAGGGAATCCGCACCCGCTTCGCCGCAGATTTACAGCTTGTTACACACCTCGGGGCAAGGCTACATGGGGCGGGGAGGAATGGTCCGGACGGACCGCAAGGCAGGGGCAAAGCAGGTACAAGGCGGGGCGGCGGCGGCGGCGGCGGCGGCCGCGCCGTGGCGGCGCCGCCGCGTTTGAATCAGTCCAGCTTCCAGGCGTAGTCGACCTTGGTCCAGGTCTCGGCGGCGGCGCCGTCCTTGGTGCCCGGCTTGAACTTGCAGGCGCTCAGGGCCTTGATGGCGGCCCGGTCGAGGTTCTTGAAGCCGCTGGTCTTTTCGACCTTGGAGTCGGCCACGGAACCGTCGGCCTTGATCAGGAACATCATCGAGACGGTGCCCTGTTCCTCGTTCATCAGCGAGGCCTTGGGATACTCGGCCTTGCAGTTCCTCGCATCGAAACTCGCCGGCACCTCGGCGGCGAAGGCGGCAGACGCACTCATGACGAGCACCGCTGCGACCACACTCAAGCAACGCTTATTTGTAGACATTTGATTTCCCCAAGTATTTTTAGACGAGTTTTATGCTGGCGATAAGATGAATTACAGTTTCCAGGCGTAGTCGACCTTCGCCCAGGTTTGCGCCACCGCGCCGTCCTTGGTGCCCGGCTTGAACTTGCAGGCGCTGATGGCCTTCACGGCGGCCTTGTCGAGGTTCTTGAAGCCGCTCGATTTTTCCACTTTCGATTCCATCACGCTGCCGTCGGCGGCGACCAGGAAGGCCATCGAGACGTTGCCCTGCTCTTCGTTCATCAACGACGCCTTTGGATACTCGGCGCGGCAGTTCTTGGCGTCGAACGAGGCCGGCACGTCGGCGGCGAAGGCGCTGGCGCCGGTGGCGATGAGGGCGGTGGCGATGATGCGGATGGAAATCTTTTTCATTTTTTGCAATTTTTCACTTATTTTTGATAACACGCTGTCCGCCGCGCCGTGGCGCGGCCCCGAACTACTTGATACTTGTTGATGCCGAACGATTGCTGGCCGGCCGCCCGGGGGCGGCCGGCGGGACGATTAGAACTCTTCCCACTCGTCGCTGGCGGCGGCCGTGCTGGCGGCGGCCTTGCGCGGCGCCGGCTTGGCGGCCGGCTTGGCGGCCGGCTTGGCGGCCGGCCTGACGGCCACGCTGCTGCCCAGCTTCCTGACCGGCGCGCGCGGGGCGATGGCGCGCACTGGCGCGCTGGCCATCGCCGACACGGCCGGCAGCACGCGTTGCTCGCCTTCGACCAGCTTGAAGATGCTGACCACGCGGGCCAGCTCGGAGGCCTGGTCCTGCAGGCTCTGCGCGGCGGCGGCGGCCTGTTCGACCAGCGCGGCGTTCTGCTGGGTCATGCTGTCCATCTCGATGATCGAGACGTTGACCTGTTCGATGCCGGCGCTCTGTTCCTGGCTGGCGTTGGCGATCTCGCTCATGATGTCAGTGACGCGGGCCACACTGGCGACCACCTCGTCCATGGTCACGCCGGCCTGGCCGACCAGCTTGGTGCCGGCGCCGACTTTTTCCACCGAGTCGTCGATCAGCATCTTGATTTCCTTGGCCGCGCCGGCCGAACGCTGGGCCAGGTTGCGCACTTCCGACGCCACCACGGCGAAGCCGCGGCCTTGTTCGCCGGCACGGGCCGCCTCGACGGCGGCGTTCAGCGCCAGGATGTTGGTCTGGAAGGCGATGCCGTCGATCACGCCGATGATGTCGACGATCTTCTTGGCCGAGGCGTCGATCGAGCTCATCGTGTCAACCACCTGCGACACCACGGCGCCGCCCTTGCGCGCCACGTCCGAGGCGGTGGCGGCCAACTGGTTGGCTTCGCGGGCGTTGTCGGCGTTCTGTTTCACGGTCGAGGTCAGCTCTTCCATCGCCGAGGCGGTCTTCTCCAGCGAGCTGGCCTGCATCTCGGTGCGCGACGACAGGTCGATGTTGCCGGCGGCGATCTCGCGCGAGGCGGTGCCGATGGTCTCGGTGCCGGTGCGCACCTGGCCGACGATGTCGACCAGGCTGTCGCGCATTTCCTTCATTTCGGCCAGCAGGCTGTCCTTGTCGCTGACGTCGGTGTCGATGACGACCGACAGGTCGCCGTTGGCGATGGCGCCGGCGATGCTGGCGGTGTAGTCGGGCTCGCCGCCGAGCTGCTTGAGCAGGCCGCGGGTGATGACGATGGCGGCGGCCACGCTGATCACCACGGCCAGCGCGCCGAGCAGGATCATGAAGGTGCGGGCGCTGTTGAAGCCTTCGGCGGCCTCGGTCTGCACCTGGGCGTTGAGTTTTTCCTCCAACGCGGCCAACTGGTCCAGCGCGGTCATCCACTTGGTCTGCACCGGACGGATTTCCTTGATCAGCACCTTGGTGGCATCCATCGCCTGGTTGGCCATCCACAGCTCGGACGCCTTGGCGATGGCCGGCACGGCGGCGGCATCCAATTCCTTGATCTGGGCCAGCAGCGCCTTCTCTTCCGCCGTCGATTCCAGGGCGAACTGGTCGCTCAGTTTCTTCTGCGTGTCGGCGTATTTGCCGGCCAGCTCCTTGATGCGGGCCATGTCTTTTTCCATGTCGCTGGCATCGCTCATCAGGGTCAGGATGCGCAGCGCGGTGATGCGGTCGTTGACGTTGGTGCGCATGTCGAGCACCAGGCGGGTGACGACGTTGTTGACGCCGACCACGTGGTCGAGCCGGTCCTGGATCTGCGCCATGCGGGCGATACCCACCACCGTGACGGCGACCAGAAATACCAGCACCAACGCGAATCCGAGCCCCAGGCGTGTGCCAACCTTCATTTTTGCTAAATTCATTTCGTCTCTTCGTAAGTGACACAATTGATAAAAGTGCCTCGGAATGCCGTCGTCTTGTGCACGAAGCGCCCCACCGGCCCTTGATACTAAGCAATATCTGTGCACAGTAGCAAACTATGACTGCGAATGCAAAATAAGCGGCCCCACCGGCCGCTTAGCTGTAGTTTCTACGTCGCCTACACAATCGGGGAACGGTGGATATGTGTGTATATTGTGAAATTATAGATGCAAGTTTTGCCTCAAAGCAAGCATTTCCTGCCTCAATTTTACGCAAGCGAACTTTCTTTATGGAAAGAACGCGCGTGCCGTCGTTTGCACTGCCGAAGGCCGGTTTTTACGTGCTTTGGCGCAGTCGCGCCGCCGCTTCGAGCAGCAAACGGGGGTCGCCGGCGGCCAGTTTTTTCGCGTCCGACAGGGTCTGGCGGAAGCCGCGCGCGCCCGGCAAACCCTGCATCAGCCCCAGCATGTGGCGGGTGATCGAGTTGAGCTTCAGGCCGCGCGCCCCTTCTTGGTGCAAGCGCGCCTCAATGTAGGGCAGCATCGCCTCGAGCACCTGCTCGCGGCTCGGCACCGGCGTGTCGGCGCCGTAGTAGCGCTGGTCGAAGTCGGCCATCAGGTAGGGGTTGTGGTAGGCCTCGCGGCCCAGCATGACGCCGTCGACGTGGGCCAGGTGCAGGTCGATCTCGGCCGTCGTCTTGATGCCGCCGTTGATGATGATTTCGAAGTCAGGAAAATCGCGCTTGAGCCGGTAGGCGAACTCGTACTTGAGCGGCGGCACCTCGCGGTTCTCCTTGGGCGACAGCCCCTTGAGGATGGCGTTGCGGGCGTGCACGATGAAGGTGCGGCAGCCGGCCTCGGCCACCGTGCCGACGAAGTCGCGCACGAAGTCGTAGCTCTCGCCCTGGTCGATGCCGACGCGGTGCTTGACGGTGACGTCGATGCCGACGGCGTCGCGCATGGCCTTGACGCAGTCGGCCACCAGTTGCGGCTCGGCCATCAGGCAGGCGCCGAAGGCGCCCTTCTGCACCCGCTCGGAGGGGCAGCCGCAGTTCAGGTTGACCTCGTCGTAGCCCCACTTCTCGCCCAGCTTGGCGCTGGTGGCCAGGTCGGCCGGGTCGCTGCCGCCCAGTTGCAGGGCCACCGGGTGCTCCTCGTCGTTGAAGCGCAGGTGGCGCTCGACGTCGCCGTAGACCAGCGCGCCGGTGGTCACCATCTCGGTGTAGAGCCAGGTGTGGCGGCTGATGTGGCGGTGGAACACGCGGCAGTGGCGGTCGGTCCAGTCCATCATCGGGGCCACCGAAATGCGCCGGCCCGGCACGCCGTTCACGGTCGGGGCGGAAGTCTTGTTGTTTGATTCAGCATTCATATTGATTCACGTTGTAGCACTGGTCACGATTGGAAACGGCCGCGCGCAAGCAGGGGCTTGCGCATCGGCTGGGGAGGTCTGGGCGGGCAAGGGCCGCCCCGCCGGCCCCGGGATTGGGCAGGTCTAGCCGACGCCGGGCCTGGGCCGCGTCGGCGATGCTGGCATATGGTTCCGGCGGAAAACCAGCGGCGCTGTCCTGCCGCCGTCGCGGATCGCATGAAGGTGGTGTTGCCGCGCCGACGCCACGCCGCTCACGCTGGCGTGCCCGGCGCCGGGCCAATGTCGGAAATTATAAACCGGCCGCGCGCCGCCGTTCCGTTAATCGGTATTTTTTCTCCCGGAGCAGCAATTCTTCGTGGTGCGGAATTCTGCGAGTCCGGGACCGAGCGGGAACCGCCACAGCCGCAGCGCCACCCATGTGGTACACCCCGTTCACCAAAGAAAACCACCATGGAATATACCCGGCATAAACCGTTCCGTTCCCTGCTCGACTTCGTCAAGCACAGGATAGAATTGCACAAGGCAAGTAAGCCGCGAACCAAAGAGCAGCTGGCGATGTACAATTTCAAGAGGTCGCCCCCGAAATCGACGATGGACCTTTCGGACAGCGACGACAAGACTGCAGTCATTACGCTGGCCAAGGCTCTGGACCATAAAAAAATCGCCAAATTCATGAAGAAGTACCCCAGCGGCGACGCCGACCTGTACTTCCAAACACTCGACAGGCGGAACATGCGTGTGACCACCTCCGAGCCAAACCCGTCGGGTCCGCGAATCAGGCATGAAGATACGCTGTATTCTTTCGCGGGGAGTGAATTTGGCAAGAAAATGACCAAGGCAGTTACTGACGTTATCGCAGAGAAAATCAAACAGTATAAAGACTTGGATGAAAATCTCGCTGCTTCAAAAGGGCCGCAGCATCAGCCCCAACAGTTGCAGCAGCTGGAGCAACAGCAGCAGAAGCAGCTGGAGCAACGACAGCAGAAGCAGCTGGAGCAACGACAGCAGCAGCTGGAGCAACAGCAGCAACAGCAGCAACAACCGCAACCGCAGTTGCAGATGCAGATGCTGATGCAGATACTGCAGCAGCAGCAAATTCAGTTGCAACAGTTACAACTACAATTACAGCAACAGCAACAGCAACAGCAACAGCAACAGCAACTGCCTCAGCGAGATACATTTAGGAATCAGTATTTCGACCGGTCCGCCCCTGTCAATCACGATTTTCTTCCACCGCAGGTAGCGCAAATACCGCTGGTACCGCGAGATCAGGGGCCGGTTTTTTCTCCAGAGAGTCCGCAAAACACGGCGCTCCCCCCCCCCCACGCCGGAACTCGCGCATGGACAATATGTATCCCGCTGAAACATCGACGTCACTCGCCACAACGAACGAAAAAAAACCGCCGGCAACATGCCGGCGGTTTTTGGGCTGGCATCGAAGCCGCCGCGCTAGCGCAGGTTGTTGAGCAGCTCGTGCAGTTCGAGCCGGTTGTAGGCCGCCCGCATGGCGTCTTTGGCGGTGACGGTCTTGCGGGTGACCAGTTGCGCCAGCACCTCGTTGAGGCCGCGCGACATATTGTCCTCCTTGCGGCGCAGGAACTCGGCGATCTGCTGCATCTTCTCCGGGTCGACGATGTAGGGCGCGGCCTGCTGGTTGTGGTTGCAGATCATCTCGCTGGCCAGCACGAACTCGTCGCCGCTCTCGGTGGGCAGCAGGCTCTGGTAGATGATGCCGACCAGCGCGTTGGCCAGCATGGCCGCGCGCTGGGCGCGCTGCTCCGGCGAGAAGAAGGCCAGCAGCTTGGTGATCGCGCTCGCCGCGCTGCTGGTGTGCATGGTCGCCAGCACCAGGTGGCCCGATTCGCCGGCGTGCAGCACGGTGTCGGCCGTGTCGAAGTCGCGGATCTCGCCCACCATCAGGATGTCCGGCTTCTGCCGCAGCGCCTCGCGCAGGCCGGACGAGAAACTGGCCGTGTCGGTCGGCACCTCCTTCTGGGAAATGATCGACTGCCTGCGCTGCAACTGGTACTCGATCGGTTCTTCGATGGTGATGATGTGGGCGTTGCGGGTGGCGTTCAGATGGTCGAGCATCGAGGCGATCGTGGTGGTCTTGCCGGACCCCGTCGGGCCGGTCACCAGGATGATGCCCTTGCTGGCCTCCAGCAGCGTCTTGACGTAATGCGGCAGGCCGGTCTTGTCCAGCGCCAGCGGCTGCAGCGGCAGGCGGCGGATCGAAACCGCCACCTTCTCGCCGCAGGACATGCGGTACACATTGCAACGCAGCCGGCAGGAGGTCAGCACCACCGGCCGGTCGATCGCGCCTTCGACGATCTTGTCCTCCCAGTCCAGGTCGATGCTGGCCAGCAGTGGCAGCATCTCCTCGCGGTGCACCGGGCGCGCATCGAGCTGCTGCCAGCCGCGCGGGGTCTTGAGCATGGGCGCCGCGCCCTGCTCGATATGGATGTCCGAAAAAGTCTGGCCGGCGTTGATCAGCTCGACGATTTCCTGCAACAAGTCGCGCGCGGCGACGATTTCCTGAGACATGAATGACCCTGAGTTGGCAAGCCAGCCCCGGCCAATGGGGCCGGGACTGAAAGATGGAAAATGTCACCACGCTGCGGCGCGGCGCCCGTCGACGAGCGGCCAACTCCACCGCGCGCGGCTCATTTGCGCAATTCTACTGAATTGCCAGCGAAAAAAATCTCAACAATTATGACCGCGCCCGCCAGTTGCCGGAGGTGGAGGCCCAGCGCGCCGGCCAGTCCACCGCGCTGTGCGCGGCGATTGCGGCGCGTCTTGCGCTCGCCAGCCGCTGTTGCCGCTCATCCGAGCCGCCCGCCATGCCGTCCCGCGAATTGTCCCGCGAATTGTCCCGTCTATTGTCCCGCTTACCGTCCCGCGTATCGTCCCGCTTGCGGTGCCGCTTGCCGTGCCGGCCGCCGTCCCATGGGCCGCCGGCGCCATCGTGGCCGGCATACAACAAGTCTTCAACCATCGCATTTCCCCTTTTGAGGCCATTTCAAGAGACCCGCCGCCCCACAGATAAGTAACCATCGAAGGTGCGTTGTTTACCGAACTCATCATCGTCGCTCCCTGCCTAAGTGTGCGGTCGAGACCGCTCGGGCCTTCCTGGGCCGGCTGAACATGAGTGGCCGGTACGGGGGCGCAGTTCCCGCCGCCGCCGGCGACACGCGGCGGCGCGGCGCGGCACAAAAAAATGGAACCGGATGCCGGTCCGCCGCGACATATCGGCAAATGCTCCGCGCCACGGCGGGACGCAATCTCAATCCTCAACACAACCACCATGGAGCAACCATGAAAAACCTGAAGTCCGCATTGATCCTCGCCATGTTGTCGGCCTTTTCCAGCCCCGCCTTCGCCCAGTTGGACAAAGGCAAGACCATGCTGGAAACCGTCTCCAAGTGGATGACCGGCATCGGCGCCGTCGTGGTCACCATCGCCTTGATGTTCGTCGGCTTCCGGATGGTCTTCCAGGCGGCCGAGTGGAAGGACGTCGCCCCCGTGTTCTGGGGCGGCGTGGTCATTGGCGGCGCCTCGGGCATCGCCACCATGCTGATCGGCGGCGGGACGTAATGCACAACCGCGACATGATCTTCAAGGGCGCCACCCGCCCGGCCATGATGGCCGGCGTGCCCATCGTGCCCTTCATCGTGGTGGTCGGCATCCATTTGATGTTGGCGGTCTGGGCAATGATCCTGGTCAACCTGTTCGCCTCCTTCGTGATCCTGATGGCCTGCGTGCTGTGCGTCCTCCTGCTGCGCCATATCAGCGCGCAGGACGACCAGCGCCTCAACCAATACCTGCTGCGCATGAAGAGCGTCGCCGGCAGAAGAAACGCCGCGCATTGGGGCGCGCACAGCATCGCCCCCACCGACTACACGAAAAGAAAATAGGGTATTCCCATGACAGCAAGCCAGAGCATCGCCGCGCTGGAGGACACCGCCAGCCGCCACCTGCCCTTCTCCGCCCGCCTGACCGACAGCATCGTCTCGACCAGGAACGGCGACTACATGAGCACCTGGGCCATCGGCGGCCTGTCGTTCGAGGGGCTCAACGACGACGAGGCCTACGCCAAAATGGAGTCGCTCAACCTCCTGGTGCGCAGCCTGTCGAACGGCAAGTACGCCTTCTGGATACACCGCATCCGCCGCGCCACCGCGGACCAGCTGAGCATTCCCGCACACGGCTTCGCGCACGACCTGGTCAAAAAATACTATGCGACGCTGGCGGCCGGCGGCCTGATGTCGACCGAAATCTATCTGACGATCATCCACCGTCCCTTCCCGCAGAAGTCGGGCAAGCTGATCGGCCGCCTGGGCAAGACCCGGCAGGACATCGAACAAGCGGAAACCGTGGTCGTCGATGTCATGGAAAACCTGCACCAGCAGGTCAGCCGCACCCTGGCCGCCTACGCGCCGGAGCGGCTGGAGGAATATACGCACAAGGGCATCGCCTACAGCCGCCAGCTGGAGTTCTACGGCTATCTGATCAACGGCCACTGGTGGCGCGTGCCGGTGAAAAACCTGCCCCTGTACAAATACCTGGCCACCGCGCGCGTGCTGTTCGGCAACGAGGTGATGGAGACCAGGGACACCCACGGCTCGGTCTTCTCGGCCTTCGTCGACATCAAGGACTATGCCGACTTTTCCGACCCCGGCATCCTCAACACCATGCTCGGCCTGCCCTTCGAGTATGTCGAAACCCAGTCCTTCTCGCCCATGCACACGCTGGACGCGCGCGCCGCGCTGAACCTGCAGCGCAAGCGCATGATCAGCGCCGACGACAATTCGCTGAGCCAGCTGGAACAACTCGACGAGGCGATGGACGGCGTCGCCAGCGGCAGCTTCGCGCTGGGCGAGTACCACTACCTGATGCAGGTCAAGTCGCCCACCAGCGACGGCGTCAAGGCGGCCCGCTCCACCGCCATCGAGGCCCTGCAGAACGCCGGCTTCCTCGGCGTGCCGCTGGACCTGGTGATCGACCACGCCTACCTGTCGCAGCTGCCGGCCAACTGGCGCTCGCGGCCGCGCTCGGCGCACCTGAGCTCGCGCAATTTTTCCGGCCTGTGCTCGATGCACAACTTCAACCTCGGCAAGCGCGACGGCAATCCCTGGGGCGAGGCCGTCACCGTGCTGCGCTCGCCGGCCTCGCAGCCGGTCTACTTCAATTTCCACAGCACCCCGGACGACGAGGACTCGACCGCCAAATCGGCGCTGGGCAACTGCCAGATCATCGGCCAGTCGGGCGGCGGCAAAACGGTGCTGGCCCTGTTCCTGATGATGAACCTGTACAAGTACGGCACCCAGGTGGTCTTCTTCGACAAGGACCGCGGCGCCGAGATCGCCATCCGCGCCGCCGGCGGCCGCTACCTGTCGCTGCAACGCGGCCGGCCGACCGGCTTCAATCCCTTCGAAGATGGAGCCCAGCGAGGGCAACATCCTGTTCTGGGACGACCTGGTCAAGTTCTGCTCGCTGCTGTCCAACGCGCCCCACACGCCGCGCGAGGAGGCCGAGATCTCGCACGCCGTGCGCGCCGTCGCGCTGCTGCCGACCGCGCTGCGCGGTTTCGAGGCGGTGGTGCAGAACCTGCCCAACGTCGACGCCAACAGCGTGGCGCAAAGGCTGAAGAAATGGTGCGCCGCCGGCGCGCTGGGCTGGGCGCTCGACTGCGACGAGGCAACCTGCTCAGTTTCGACGACGGCCGCAGCTACGGCTTCGACTACACGGAAATCCTCGACGACGCGCTGACCTGCCCCGCCGTCATGATGTATCTGATGTTCCGCATCGAGAACCTGATCGACGGCCGCCGCTTCGCCTTCTTCATGGACGAGTACTGGAAGGCTCTGTCGATCTCCTATTTCGAGGACTTCGCCAAGAACAAGCAAAAGACCATCCGCAAGCAGAACGGCTTCGGCGTGTACATGACCCAGAGCCCGTCCGACACCCTGCGCAGCCCGATCGCGCGGGCGCTGATCGAACAGACCGCCACCTTCATCTTCCTGCCCAATCCGACCGCCGACTACCAGGACTATGTCGAGGGCTTCAAGTTGAGCGAGACGGAGTTCGAATTGATCAGGGCCTGGAGGAGAACTCCAGGATGTTCCTGATCAAGCAGGGCAACAGGGTGTGCGTCGCGATGCTCGACTTGAACGGCTTCGACGACGAACTGAAAATCCTCTCCGGCACCACGGCCAATGTCGAAAAACTCGACGGACTGCGGGCCAGACTGGGTGACGATCCGGCCAATTGGATGGCCTCATTTTTAAAAAAGGGATAGACCATGAACGCAAGAAAACTTCTGCTGGCCGCCGCGCTGCTGGGCGGCGTCTCCTCCTGCGCCACGGTGGGGGCGGAAACCTACGACGTGTTTGACCGGGAAAACAACAAGGCGCTGCTGGAGCAGTCCAAGAAAATGGACCAGACATTGAAGACGTTGAAGGGCAACAAAGACATGGGCAAGCTGGAGCCCGGCATCGCGCGCCACGTCCTGCCCGACGATTTCCAACTGCAATTCCAGCTGATGCGCAAGTCGCTGTTCGCCGCCGAACTGAAGGGGAACGCACAGATGAAAACCGCGAAGGAAATATTTTCGACAGTAAACACATTCGGCTGCGCCGAGCGCTTGAAGGACAAGAAGAAATACAAGAGTGAGATGACGGCGGCCTGCCAAGCGATCGAACTGGCCGCGCCGCTCGCCTTGGCGACGCTGAACGAGGCGACCATGAAAGCCAAGAACCGGATGGAAAACATTCAAAACATGATGACGGCGATTGATCAGGACGAAGGCGACCTGAAACGCAGCGCGGACTTGTCGGCGCGTATCCAGGCCGAGATGGCGATGCTACAGAACGAAAAAATGCTGATCGACATGGCCATGCAAACCCATGCCCAGCAACTGGCCCTGAGCCGCGACTACTACATGCAATGGAAAGCCAGGGAGGTGAAGGAGCAACTGGTCGACAAGAAGGACGGCGTTTCCATCTTCGGCAACGATTGAGGAAAAGCCGGGGAGCGTTGCTTTTCCATATGTCATGAACGCGGCCGCCGGCCGCGCCACCAGGTGCCGGCGCGCTCGGCAACATGTTCACCGTCAGGCATGCGACACCCACTCTTATTGAAGCATTGGAAAAACAATGGCCTATACCCTATTCACGAATCTAGCCACCCCCATCCTGGAGTACTCGCGGGGATTCACCGAGCTCAGCAACAATCTGATCAAGCTGGTCACGCCCGTCGTGTTGGCCGGCTTTACCATCGTCATCGCCTGGCAGGGCTTCAACATCATCCGCGGCGCCGGCGGCCAGAACCATTTTCTCGATCTATTCGCCAAATCGGTGCGCACCTTCCTGGTTTTGAGCCTGTGTCTGACCTCGGCGACCTACTCCACCTATGTGGTGGACATCGTCAAGGAACTGCGCAGGGAGGTCATCAACAGCCTGCCCACCACCGCCAAGATCATCGACGGCGATGGCGCGGGCGAGTACAAACGCATCGACAAGACCATGGACAGCGTCACCAAGGCCTTCGACATCATCATTGAATGGTCGAAGGACCATATCGACTTCAACATCTTCTGGGGTTTCGATCTGAGCGGGATCGTCGGCTTTATCGCGGCGGCGGTGATTTACCTGATGATGCTGATCTTTTGCGCCACGGCGATGGTGAATCTATTGGTGATCGATTTCTCCTTGAACATCGTGTATGGCCTCGGCCCCTTGTTCGTCGCCTGCCTGGCATTCGAGAGCACCCAACGCTACTTCGACACCTGGCTGGGCGCCGTGCTCAAATACATGTTCACCGTGATCGTGATTTTTTGTGTCCTTGCGATGTCGGTTGGCATCATCGAAGGCTTCTCCATCAAGCTGGCCAACAACATACACAACAGTAACTTCATCGCCACCATGTGGGGCGCGATCGCCGCCTGCGGCGTGATGATCCTGATCCTCATCAACGCCCCCGGCATCGCCAGCGACCTGGCCGGCGGCCTCTCCTTGAACCTGGTCGGCCCGGCCAGAACCGCCCAACTGGCGACCGGCGCGGCAAAAACAGCCACCGGTGTGGCCAGCAGCATTGTGAAAGGGACCGCCGGCGCCGCCGCCTTCGGCGTGGGCAAATACGGCAATACGGCAAGGGGATCGGCCATCAAGAATTCGGCCGGCGCCCAGAATTTCGCCCGCGCCGTCAACGGCATACGCAATTTCAGCAAGGCCGTGTCCGGCACCGGCCCCAACGGTTCGCGGGCGAATAGCCGGATCGGCAACGCCTATCGACGCGCCACGACGAAGCCGCCGACCAAAGATACGCCGGCAGAGTAGCCCCCCCCCCCCCCCCCCCCCCCCCATCCAAATGAGCTTGACTATGAAAACACTTTTACTACTGACCTCGATGTTGAGCGCTTGCTCGTCCACCTTGCCGGATTTGAAATATCCGAACGGACATACGCGGGTTCCCGTCAACGCCAAACGAAGCCTCCCCGCCGCCACGGCGGCCGAGCCGGCGCAGGCCCCATTCCTGCCGCCCGCCGCGCCGCCAAGCCGGCCGGGACCGGAACGCTGAAACGCGCCGGGCACGGCAAGCCATGCCGCCGCCGATCCGGCGCGCGGCCAAGCATCGTTCATTTCAACTCTTCAAACCAGGAACGCATATGTCAGGAAAAAAATCAGATGGTGGCGCGGCACAACAATTGTCGGGCCTGAGCTGGGAAGCCGATGTCGTGTTAAACGAGCGCCGCTCGCGCATCCTCGCCTGGCGCGTCGCCAGCGTGGCCATCGCCATCGCGTGCGTCATCGCGCTGGCCCTGCTGCTGCTCATGCCCTTGAAACAGGTGGTTCCCTATGTCATCACGGTGGACAAATTGACGGGCGAAAGCAGCATCGCCATGTCGTCGAAGAACTTCGTCACCAGCAGCACCTTGAACGACAAGCACTGGGTCAAGAGCTTCCTGCTGGCGCGCGAACGCTACAACTTCAAACTGCTGCAGTACGACTACGACACCGTCAAATCGTTGGCCGGCGACGCTCCCTGGAAGGTCTACAGCAAGCTCTACGACGGCGATGCCGGACTCGACAAAAAGATCGGCGAAAACACCGAGATCATGCCGACCATACTGAGCATCACCCTCAACGAGACCGGCATCGCCACCGTGCGCTACGAGCTGCGCACCAAGGACATGCGCTCGGCCTCGGAGCCGGTGTTGACGCGGCGCGTGGCGACCATCCGCTACAGCTACAAGGCGCAGGGCAACCGCAAGGAATTCGACCTGATCGACAACCCGCTCGGCTTCACCGTCGACGCCTATCAAACCGATCCCGAGTTCATCAATCCGAGCAACCCGGCGGGTGAAAGCAAATGAAGCGCCTGTTGATGACGGCGCTGCTGCTGGCCTGCGCGGCCGGCCACGGCCAGGCCGCGGCGCGCGACAAGGGCGAAAACAAGGACAAGGCGGACCAGGCCCGAAAGGCCGAGAAGGTCGAGAAGGCCGACCTGAGCCGGGTCGAGCGCGTCATGTACGCGGAAAACAAGGTGGTGCGCGTCGCCGGCATCATCGAGCAACCCTTCCTGATCGAACTGCGCAACGACGAGCTCATCGACGACGTGGCCGGCGGCTCCATCGCCGGCTGGGACGTGCACAAGAAGGGCAACCGCCTGTTCATCCGCGCGCTGCCCCAGGCCAAGGCGACCACCCTGCTGGTGACGGCCGGCAGCCGTTCCTACGTGTTCGACCTGCTGCCGAAAAAGGCCACGCCGGAGGCGCTGGCCCAGCGCCGCTCGAAGATCGTGTTCGACTATCCGGCGCCGGCCGGCGCCGTGCCGCCGCCCCTGCCCGGCCGCAACGACTTCCGCAACGACAACTACTCGATGCAGGTGGTGGCCGAGGGCGCCGACATCCGCCCGCGCGAGGTGTACGACGACGGCCGCTTCACCTGGTTCAAATTCCCCAACAACCAGGAGGTGCCGGCGATCTACCGCAGCGAGCTCAATTCCAGGGAGGAAATCCTGGTCAACTCGCACCGCGACGGCGACTACATCGTGGTGCAGGCGCTGGCGCCCCTGTGGAACCTGCGCCTGGCCGAATCGATGGTGGGCATCTTCAACGAAAGCTATAACGCACAGGGTGTCGCGCCGGTCAACGGCACCACCGTGTACGGCCTGTCCAGGGAGGGCAAGCAATGAGCCAAGACAATCCGAACGACACGGCGGCGGAGGGACCCGGTCGACGCCCACCGCTTCAACGCGGAGCCCAAGCGCAAGCGCAGCAGGGTGCTGTTCACCGTGGTCGTCGCCTTCGTCATCGTGATGGGGGTGGCCGGCGCGGCCGTGCTGATGGTCAAGAAACAGTTGTCCGCCTTCATGGCCGAGCGCGCGGAAAAGCAGGCGCAGGAAAAGGAAAGAAACAAGGCCGAGGAAGGCAACGAGCGCAAGGGCAAGATCTTCGGCAACCTCGGCATCGGCGGCATCGGCGGCATCGGCGGCATCGCCGCCCTGCCCGAGTCCTTCGCCAAGCCGCCCGCCGCCGCCCTGCCCGGGCCGGCCGGGAATGGCGTGGCGCCGCTGCCCGATCTGCCGCCGCCCCATGCGGAGGCGCCGCTGCCCAACCCGGCGCCGCCGCCCGGCATGATGCTCGACGCCGGCCCCGCCCCGGCGCCGGGCGCGGGCGCCGGGGCCGGCGCTGGCGGCGGCGAGGCCAAGCCGCGCAACGTGCAGGCGTTCGCCGCGCAGCAGACCATGATGCTGCCGCTGACGGCCACCCCGCAGGCGCGCGCCGCCAACCTGGGCGAGCGCTCCTACCTGCTGGCCCGTGGCGCCTTCATCCCCTGCGTGCTGGAGACCCAGCTGATTTCCAACATCCCCGGCAACGCCAGCTGCGTGCTGCCGCAAAACATCTATTCGGACGACGGCAAGGTGTTGCTGATGGAAAAAGGCAGCAAGATCGTCGGCCAGTATCAAAGCGACGTCAGGGCCGGCGACAGCCGCATCGCCATCCTGTGGCAAAGGGTGAAGACCACCACCGGCGTGGTGGTCGACGTCGACTCGCCGGCCGCCAGCGGCGTCGGCGCGATGGGCGCGGCCGGCGTCGTCGACAACCACTGGAGCGAGCGCATCGGCGCGGCCTTCCTGCTGTCGCTGGTCGACGACGCGATCAAGATCGAGGTCGCCAAGCATAGCCAGGGCAACACCGTGGTGCTGCCCAGCGCCAGCATCGGCACCGCCAAGTCGCTGTCGGAAAAGGTGCTGGACTCGACGATCAACATTGCGCCGACGCTGTACAAGAACCGCGGCGACCGCCTGATGGTGTACGTGAACCGCGACCTGTGGTTCAACGGCGTCTACAACCTGAACCAACGGTGAACACGATGGAACCACAAAAAGCAGTCGTACTGGCCCTGCACCGCGAAGCGTCGGTGCAGGTGTTCCTGGAACCGTTCATGGCCTGGCTGGACGATCCCGAGGTGACCGAGATCGCCGTCAATTCGCAGGGCGAGGTGTGGACCGAGCAGCGCTCGCAGTGGCGCAAGCACACCTGCCCGCTGGCGACCACCAAACTGCTCAAGTCGCTGGGCACGGCCATCGCCACCTATTCGAACCAGAAGTGGGACGCCGGCACGCCCATCCTCAGCGCCTCGATGCCGAGCGGCGCGCGGATACAGCTGATCATGCCGCCGGCGGTGGAGGAGGAGCGCTATTCCTTCACGCTGCGCAAGCCGTCCACGCTGACCCGCAAGATAGACGACTTTTCGGCCGCCGGCCTGTTCCAGAAAATCCGCCCGATGCAGGCGGCGCTGAGCGACAACGAGCGGGAATTGCTCAGGCTGCTGGAGGCGCAGCAGTACGAAGCCTTCCTGAAACTGGCGGTGCAAGCGCGCATGAACATCGTGGTGGCCGGCGCGACCGGCTCCGGCAAGACCACCTTCATGAAGGGGCTGGTGCACGAAATCCCGAAAGGCGAGCGCATCGTCACCATCGAGGACGTGCGCGAGCTGTTCCTGCCGCACGAGAACTGCGTCCACCTGCTGTACAGCAAGAACGCGCAGGGCCAGTCCAACGTCAAGCCCAAGGGCCTGCTCGAGAGCTGCCTGCGCATGAAGCCGGACCGCATCCTGCTGGCCGAACTGCGCGGCGACGAATGCCTCTACTACGTGCGCAACGCCGCCTCCGGCCACCCGGGCAGCATCACCAGCTGCCACGCCGGCTCGCCGGCGCTGGCCTTCGAGCAGCTGGCGATCATGATCCAGGACTCGCCGGGCGGCGCCAACCTGAGCTTCGACGTCATCAAGCGCCTGCTGGTGTTGACCATCGACATAGTGATCCAGTTCCAGAACCACCTGGGCGACCGCTTCATCAGCGAGATCTACTTCGATCCGCGCAAAAAACTGGAGGCGATGCGATGAAGGCCAAGCCGGCAAAGAAGGCCCTCAAGGCCGGCGCCTACGTGCTGTCGGCGCTGCTGCTGCTGTGCGCCGCCAACTACCTGGCCGGCGTGCTGCTGTTCCTGAGCTTTCTCGAACATCCCGCCGACGCGACCTTCCTGACCATCGAGCACGCCTACCTGGCCCATCCGGACGGCGCCACGCTGATGCGCCTCAAGGTCAGCGTGGTGCTGTCCCTGCTGGTCTGCCTCGGCCTGCCGCTGGCCCTGCGGCTGCGCTTGCGCAGCAAGGGCAGCGACTTGTACGGCAAGGCCCGCTTCGCCGACATCGACGATATCGAACAGGAGAACCTGCACACCAGCAAGGGCTTGGTGATCGGCAAATTCAAGGACCAGCTGCTGCGCCTGGGCGGCTATGAATTCGTCCTGCTGGCGGCGCCCACCCGCACCGGCAAGGGCGTGGGCTTCTGCGTGCCGAACCTGTTGCAGTTCGGCGAGTCGGCCGTCGTGCTCGATATCAAGGGGGAGAACTACAACCTCACCTCCGAATTCCGCCGCCGCTTCCTGGGCAACGAGATCTTCTACTTCAACCCCTTCGCGGAAAACACCCACCGCTGGAATCCGCTGTCCTATATTTCCACCGACCTCAATTTCCGCGCCAACGACCTGATGGCGCTGGCCAGCATCATCTATCCCGTCAACGAAAAGGACCCGTTCTGGTCCGACGCCTCGAAAAACCTGTTCGTCGGCCTCGGCTTGCTGGTGCTGGAAACGCCGGAACTGCCGCAGACCATCGGCGAGGTGCTGCGCCAAAGCTCCTCCAAGGGCCAGCCCATCAGCACCTATCTGAACGCGATCATCGCCGCCCGGGCGGCGGCCGGCAAGCCGCTGTCGCCGGCCTGCCGGGACAGCCTGAACCGTTTCCTGGGCAATTCCGAGACGACCCTGAAAAGCATCCTCGGCACCTTCACCGCGCCGCTCACGCCCTGGGGCAACCCGATCATCGACAAGGCCACCTCGGACAACGATTTCGATCTGCGCGACGTGCGCAAAAAGAAGATGACGATCTACCTGCACATCCCGGCCGGCGAGATCATGCAGGCCGGCTTCATCGTCAACCTGTTCTTCTCCCAGCTGATCAACGAGAACGTCAAGGAATTGCCGGAGCAGAATCCGGCCCTCAAACACCAGTGCCTGCTGCTGCTCGACGAGTTCACCGCGATGGGCAAGGTGGCCATCATCGCCAAGGGGGTCGGCTACATGGCCGGCTACAACATGCGGCTGGCCATCATCATCCAGGACAAAACCCAACTCGAGGCCGTCTATGGCAAGGAGGACGCGCACAACATCGTCAGCAACATGGGCGCGGTGATCTACTTCACCCCCTCGCAGGTGAGCGAGGCCGAGGAATACTCCAAGATGATCGGCAACAACACCGTCAAGTCGAGCAGCATGCAGCTGGCGAAAGGCTTGCTGGGCGGCCTGCAGGGCAACGCGGGCGGCAGCGAGACCGAATCGTTCCAATCGCGCGCGCTGATGCTGCCGCAGGAATTGCTCAACATGAGCAAGAACCTGCAACTGGTGGTGCGCTCGGGCATCCCGGTGATCCAGGCCGGCAAGATCCGCTACTTCCAGGACGAGTACTTCAAGGAACGCTTCAACGCCGTCAAGATGCACGAAGTGAGCATCGGCAACGAACGGCGCCGGGTGCCGGTGCCGGTGCGGCTGCCGTCGGGCAACTGGCCGGCCTACAATGCGTCGCTGGCGGCCAGCGATTTCTATCTGGGCTACGTCAAGCAGATGGCGCCGGCCGATCCCAAGCAGGCGGCGCCGGCCGAGGCCAAGCAGGCCGCCGCGCCGGCGGCGCGGCCCGAACCGGCGGCAACGGCGGAGCCCGTCGACGCCGCGCCCCTGCCGGCGCTGCCGGCCGACCATGAACCGTTCTGCACCCTGCACGCGCGCCTGCTGTCCGGCGCCGCCCTGCCGTCGCCATCGATGCGGGTCGCCCTCAGTTACGCGGAAGGCATGGTGCGCTACTGGCAGGCGGCGCAGGCGGTCGGCGGCGTCGACGCCGACGAGGCGCTGGTGGTGGTCGACCTGGCGCCCGGCGACGGCCGCTTCGCCTGGAAAATGCTGGCCGCCCTGCAGCAACGGCTGGCCAGCGCGGCGCGGCCGCTGCCGCCCTTCCTTTACCTCGCCGGCGCGGCCGACGCAGGCGAAGAGGCCCGCCTGAACGCGCTCTTCGCCGCGCCGATACTGGCGGGCGGCTTCAGGGCGGTGGCCCGCCAGGCCCTGTTGGCCGGCCGGGATTGGACGGCCGGCGCGAATCCGGCGGTGCTCATCGCGCACGGCCTGCTGAGCGGCATGGCGCATCAACTGTTGGCCGTCCACTACGGCACCGTTCTCGGCGCGCAGGCGAAGGCCGTCGCCCGGCCCGCCAGCAACGCCGGCGTGCTGCAGCTCGACTATCAGTGGCCGCCGTTGCCGGACGGCGCCCTGGCGCCGTCCGGCGCCGCCGTCATGGCCATGTACCAGGCCAACGTGAACAGCGCGGCGGTGCTGCTGCCCAGCGGCGCGCTGGCCTGCGTCGACGATCTCTCCCGCATCAGCGGCGGGCGCTTCCTGTTCCTGTGCGCCGACCGCGCGGTCGGCGACGAGCGCTCGATACGACTGGGGGCCTGCTCGGTGCCGGAACAGCTGCCGCTGCCGGCGCAGCCGCTGCCGACCAACTACCACGCGCTGGCCTGGCATCTGCGCGGCGCCGGCGCCGGCGTCTGGCAACAGCGCATGGCCGACGGCGACATGCACTTCAGCGTGGCGCTGCGCGACGACGCGCACGAGGAGCTGTTGTCGGTCCTGCCCGAGCTGCTCGTGCCTCTCGAAGACGTGCGCCATGTCGAGGCGGGGCGCGCCGTCATGGCGCCGCCGCCGAAGCCGACGGCACTGGCCGACTGCCTGGCGCTGCTGCTGCAAAGCGGCTGCGATCCGCAGGCGTTCGAGATCCTGCTCCCGGCCATGCTGGCGAACGACTGGGCGCTGTCGATCACCACGCAGGAGCAATGGCGCGACGCGCTGGCGCGCACCTGGGCGAACCACCTGCCCCGGGTGGACGAACTGGGTATCGCAAGGAATTTGGGCAGGCTGGCGATGCAAGTGAACCACTACGGCCTGGCCGGCGCGATCTGCCGCAGGGTGCTGGGCTGGAGCGCCGACGACGCCGACGCGCTGTACTGGCTGGCCCTGTGCGAAGCCGAGGCGGGCCGCGTCGAATCCGCCATCGCGCAGTTGCGGCCGGCGGCGGCCCGGCCGGCGCCACCGGCGAACTGCGCGGCCCTGCTGGCGACGCTGGAAGCCCGCCTGCAAGCCGATCGGCCCTCGCCTGGTTCCGCCCCGAACTGGCGGACGCGGCCCCGTTGCGCCTCGAACCGCTGGCGGAGCACCATGCCGAGTCCCTGTATTTCCAATATCGCGATCCGCAAATCGCCGCCATGGCCATGCTGCCGGCGATGGCCACGCTGGAACAGGCGCGCAGTTGGATCGCCGGCCGGACGGCGGCGCCCGGCGCCATGTGTTGCGCGGTACGGCATGAAAACTGGGGGCTGGTCGGCATGGTCGGCCTGCAGGCGGCGGCCGACAGCGCCGTCCTGACCCTCTGGATGGGGGCCGACCACCAGGGACGGGGCTACGGCCCGCTCGCCGCCGCCGCTTTGATTCGGCTGGGCCAGGCCGCCGGCCTGCGGCAGATCTTCGCCGCCGCCTTCGGCTGGGCCCCGCGCTCGTCGCGCGTCCTGGCCGACATCGGCCTTGAGCGGCTGGCTTGGACTGCGGCGCAGCCCCACAACGATCTATCGTTTTTCCGCCTTGGCGCAGAGAAGAACGAACAACAGATGCACGCCGAGTTTGGCGCGCTATGCCGGGCAATCAACAGCCCATACCAACTTGACGCTTTGGCCGTGGCGGACACCGAGTAGCACCCGCAGAACCTGCCGGGGCGGAACACCAGTGCGGCACGCCTGGCAGGCATGGCTTTAAGCAGTCGAACATTTTCACACCATATCAAAGGACATCACAATGCAAAAAATTGCTAAAGCAGCCGCCGAGGCCGCAGCCAAAGCCCGCCCGGTGCTGGAGCGCGCGATGCGACCAGCCGTACGCGCCGAGGGAGACGCGGCCGTCAACTATGGGCCTTCAAGAACCGACGCCTCGAATGGTTTCCCTCGGCAACCCTCAGAAGTGGAGTCGCTTGGCCAAAAAATCGCGGAAGAGCTCGGTGCACCGGATGGTGCCGGTGACATGAGCCAGTACATCAACATGCAAAAGGACGCCGCCATTCGGCAGGAGTACAAACAAGGACTCAGTGAGCGCGCAGGTCCAATCAATGCCTTCGTTTCCGGCAGCGGAAATACCCAGGCCAAGGCCGATGCGTTGGCCGCGAAGGCGGCTGCTCTCGAGGGCGGCACCTGGGAGGCAATTGAAGGCGGTTCCTGGCTTGACAATGGGCGCCTGATTACCGGGTTGGGCGTGCGAAATACACCGCAGACGCTCGATGTCGCACGTACCCTGGGGCGCCTCGATGGCGGAAAAATGATGACTCATAGCCAGGGAGATCTTTCCACGCTAACCGCCGTGGACAGCATAAAGAGAGACCATCCGGAAGTAATAGAGACCTCGATTACCAGCATAGGCTCGCCTTTAGGGCAGGCCTACACGCAGGGCGCCACACGAGTGACCGGGCAGGTCGATCCGATTCAGGTAGTGCGGGGGCCAATGAGCACGGTCTTTGCACAAGCCCCCATGGCCAGCACAACGGTCGAGGTCACAGGAGGCCATGGTGGCGACAATTACCTGGACAAACTGGCAGCCATGAAGAAGTCATCTGCCGCCCCCTCGCCGGAGCCAAGCGCGCAGAGCCATACGCAGGCGTCGCCGGCGGAACAGCAGAATGAAAGAGAGGGGAAATGACGGCGCCATCGCGATATGGTAAGAAGAGGCACGCGACACCGCACATGAGGACTATTCGGCGCATCGACACGACGCATTAAACGGTGAAAAAGGAAAAAAGGGAATTCACGACGAATTCCCTTTTTCTAATTTATGTCCCTGTGGCTGGCGTAATCAACATGCATGACGCAAGCCCTGGCTCCGATCGCGGCTTTTCCGGTGTCACTAATCCTCTTTACCGAAGTCCCCATGATCGCTGCCACGAGCCGAGTGATTACTCGCGCCAGATGAGAACCCCAGGTTCATCTTGCTGTGGCAGGAGGTTGTCAACCTCGACGTTCAGGACGGGCAATTGCATTGCCGCCTTCAGCAACAATTTTTGTTGCTGATAGAATTCATGCGCAGGCATGCCCTTCATGGACCCCGTCTCGAGCTTGGAGGCATCAGCCTTATTCCAGGTCGCATAATAATTTTTTGCCTTGTTGCGTCCCAGGCTATGGTTCTTTAATCGTTGCTCGTTCAGGGATGTTTCCAAGGTGCCAATATCCCCCACGACTTTATCAATCAATTCACGGTTGGCTTCATTCTTGCTGCTCTTAAACGCCGGCGAAGTACCCAGCGCAACCGTCCTGACAGTTACCCTGGGATCGTCACGCAGCGTCCTCACATCATCCCTGATTCTGAGTAAAGATGCACCGCTATCGGCAAAATCCATGACGATCACCGACTTCGGATCGCCAAGCTTTTGCAACTTGCGGTCGACATAATTATTAAAATCCGGGGTAGGCGCCCCTTCCCGTGGGATGCTACTGGCATTGATCGTGGCAACCTTGAACCCTCTGTCTTTGAGCGCCCATTTCACCAGTTTCGGGCTGGCACCCAAGGCCAGAACGGCAGGGCGTTCATTGCTTTCTATTTCATCTAGCCTCGGTTCCCATTCCTCCAATTGGGAAATGGCAGAATTGACATTTTCGATCAGTTCTTTATGTTCACACCGAGTGTTAAACATCTTGATTGCCGCACTGAATTCATCAGCGTGCACCCCAGGTTCACAAAAAACCGCCACAACACCGCCTATCACGTCCTGAGACTTGCGTTCGTCCGTATGGGAGGCGGGCTTGATATCAGCGACTTCGATCAGGTTGGTAGCCTTGTTGTGAACCAGATACTGGCGGGGAGTACCGGATTGGGAACCGTCGGGGGATTCGAGAGAGCTGTAACTCGATGGCATATTGCTTTCCTATTCGTGAATAAAATGACATGCCGCGAACGGAAGATGTCGGCATGGAAATGGCTTGCTGGTTGAATGGATAGGAGCGCGCGTCCGCAGGACGTGGACCCGCACTTAGACCTATGTGGCGCCGACCTCCGTTTGGTTCCCTTGCCGCCGGCATGTGGCGTTCGTGGCCTTGGCCAACAGCGTGGACACCGCATCCGCCCCTGTTTTGGGCAAGGGCCTGATATCGACAGGTAGCGACGACAACGAGGGCATGGCATCCGCATCGGCCAGGGAACCACAAGGCCCCCGCCACCACCCAATGTCCGGCCGGCCCTGCGCGCAAGGAAAGAAGTTTGCGCGCCGTGCGGCCATGCGTAAAATGGCGCATCGCATCGCATCGCATCGCATCGCAACGGCCCGGCGCTGCGGCGCCGCGGCGATCCAGGAACGGCTGCCTGGCAGGCAACGGCCTTCACCTTGGACTAGACAGTTGGATATGACAGACGGACTCGATGGCACGCTGGCGGGCATGCAGCAATTCTTGCGGGAGATGGTCGACCTGGCCGACCAGGCCGAGCGCGCGCATACGGCGCCGGTGCTGGAACTGCGGTTCGGCGTGATCGGCACGCGCACCACCGTGACGGCGCCGGCCAGCCTGACCATCGTCGCCCAGCTGCCGCCCAGCGCGCAACTGCCCTACCACAGCTGGCCTCCGCTGGCGCTGGACGCGGCCGCGCAAGGCGCCACCGAATTACTGTGGCAGGCCGACAGCGGCTGCTATGTGGCGATCCGCACGCTGCCGATCACCAGCTTCACCGACGAGGCCGGCGTGTTCGACGCGATCATGGCGCTGGCCGACGAGGCCCAGGCCTGCTACGCGGCCGCCAGCGCGACGGCCGCCGCGCCCGGCCACGCCGACTAGGCTCAAGCGCATTCCTGCCGCATCGCGCTGCGCACGCGCGACACGCGCGAGCGCACCGTGCCGATCGGGATGTGCAGCCGTTCGGCCGCCTCCTCGTAACTGGCCTCGCCGTCGAGCACCGCGTCGAAGGTGGCGCGGATCGGCGCCGGCAGCGCGTCGAACAGGGCCTGCACCCGGGCGGCCGTCTGGCGCAGCTCGACCAGCTTGGCGGGGTCGGCGTCCAGGTCGGCGATCTGCTCCATGAAACCCTCCTCGACGCATTCGTACAGGTCGGCGCAGTTGCGCCGCACCTGGTTGCGCGCCAGGTTCAAGGCGATGCCGAACAGCCAGGTGGACGGCTTGGACAGGCCGGCGAATCGCCCGGCGCAGCGCGCCGCTTCGACGAAGGTGGCCTGCACCACGTCGGCCGCGTCCTCGGCGTTGCGCAGATAGCGCTGCACGAAGCGCAGCAGGTGCAGCCGGTGGCGGCGGTACAACTGGTCCAGGTCGAGCGGCGCCACGACGCCAGGCACGGCGGCTGCTGGGTTCGTTTCCAAGGCGTTCTGTGTCATGGTTTTCTCTCCAATGCTGCGTTGAACATCCGGTTGCTGCCAGGCCGGTGCGACGCAAACGACGGCCCGGCCTTGACTTGGATAGACGATATCAGCGGCCCGAACGGGCCGGCGCGAACGCTGAGTATTGATGAGGAATTGAGGAATTTTGAGGATTCGGGCGGCGGGGGGCCGCCTCAATCCAGGCCGGCCAGCTCGAGCCGGTAGCCCTGGTTGTAGGCGGTGCGGATATTGATCGCGCCGGCCACGCCGGCCGACAGCTTCTTGCGCAGCTTGTAGACGTGCTGCTCGATGGTGCGGCCGGCCACCTCGCTGGCGCTGCCCCAGATCGCGCTGCCGATGGTCTCGCGCGAGATGTACACGCCCGGCGAGGAAAACAACAGCCAGGCCATGGTGAACTCGCGCGGCGTCAGCTCGATCGGCCGGCCCTGGTAGAGGAAAGTGGCGGCCTCGCGGTCGAGCTGGAAGCCGGCCAGCTCGATGCAGCGGCGGCTCTGGCGCCGGCCGGCGCGGCGCAGCACGGCGCGGATGCGCGCCACCAGCTCGACCTCCTCGAAGGGGCGCGCCAGCACGTCGTCGGCGCCGGCGTTGAGCAGCTCGGCGATCCACTCGGCGTTGCGCGGCGCCGACAGCGCCAGCACCGGCGTGTTCTCGCCGGCGCGGCAGGCCAGCCAGGAGAACAGATTGTCGGCGGCCGGGCCGTCGTCGCCGATGTCGACCAGGATGAAGTCGAAGCTGCGCCGGTGGACGGCGCGCAGCAGCAGGGCGTCGCTGGCGAAGCGCTCGCAATCGAAGCCGGCGCGCGCCAGCGCCAGGCGCAGCTGTTCGAACAGCGCCTCGCCATGGACATAACAGGCGATGATCATCGGCGCGGGTGGGCCGGCGGCCTCATTGCGCGGCGCGCCGTTGCGGCGCGGCCGGCGGCATGTTGCGGTAGACCCGCTGCGCGTACTGCAGGCGCAAGGCCGGCTTGCTGGAGTTGTAGGCGCCGACCGCGTCCCACGAGTAGCCCAGCCTTTGCATGTTCTGCGCCAGTATCCAGGCGCCGACCTGGATGCTGGTGCACGGTTCGAGCAGCCGCCGCTCGTCCAGGCCGAAGCGGCGCAGGCGCGGCAGCCAGCTGCTGTTGATCTGCATCAGGCCGACGTCGTAGCTGCCGTTCTTGTTGCGGTTCATGGCGGCCGGGTTCAGGCCCGACTCGGTCTTGGCGATGGCGTACAGCAGCTGCGGACTGACGCCGTAGCGGGCGCCCGCCTCCTCCCAGCAGGCCTGCGCGGCGCCCGGCGCCAGCGCCAGCGCCAGCGCCAGGCAGGGCAGCGCCAGGCGCGGCAGCGCGGCCCTCATTGGAACAAGTCCATGCTCCAGCCGGTGGACAGGGGCACCTGCTCCACCACCCTGCCGTCGTAGGTCCTGAAGCTGGCCCGGTCGTAGGGCCGCTTGGCAGCTCGAAGGTGGTCCAGGCCGGGCGTATCCACACGCTGTAGCCGCTGCGGTTGCGCTGCACCGTCTTCGACAGCGTGGCGTTGATGGTGGCCGAGCTGTTTTCGATGCGCACCGACTGGGCGTCGGTGTGGCCGATGCTGGCGCCGGTGTCGTTGTCGACGATGTCGACCTGCAGCCGCACCTGGCCGCTGACCTTGTCGTTGTTGGCCAGGCCGCGGTTCATCTTGGTCCAGACGTTGACGTTGATCAGGCCGTTCTTGGTCGGAGTCAGCTGGCGCTTGATCTCGGCCTCCCAGGTGTCGACCTCCTGATACCAGTTGCGCGGGCCGTAATAGGGCGTGCTGCAGTCGGCATCGGGCACCGCCACGGCGGACGGCAGGATCACCGCGCAGGCGGTGTCGCTGGCCTGCAGCGCCATGTTGGTCTGCGACTGCCACAGGCCGAACTGGCAGGACATCACCAGGCCGCTGGCGTCGCGCGCCATGGTGCCGTCCGGGTCGCCGGCCTGGCAGGCGCTCTTGGCCACCACCACCCGGTCGAGGATGGCGTCGCGGCTGCTCAGGCGGCCGGGCAGCGACAGGTTGCCGTCCTGGTCGACCGCCAGCGCCAGCCACTGGCTGCCGTTCCAGGTGAAGGCGCGGCCCAAGGCCCGCACCATGCGCACGTCGCCCGCCTGGTTGTCGCCGCCCGGCAGGGCGGCGAAGCTGTCCACCGGGTCCTTCCAGGAGGCCGCGCCCTGGCGTTTCCACACGCCGGACTGGCAGCTCAGCACCCGCCCCGCCGCGTCGACCGCGATCCTGCCGGTGCCGGCGGCCAGGGTGCAGCGCGGGTCGCCGGCGTCGTTCTCGGTGGCCTGGGCGCCGCTGCCCGGCAGCAGGTGGATCGGCGCGCGCATCTGGTTCAGCTCCGGCCGGCCCGGCACCGCGCCGCGGTAGAGGAAGTCGGTGGCCAGCTGGCCCGGGCCGTCGAAGAACAGGTTGGACACCAGGTGGCCGCCGTCGTCGGCGCCGCCGCCCAGCGCCGGCGCGGCGGCGCCGGGGCACTTGGCGCCCCGGTAGGCGGTGGTGGCCATGTTCCAGGAGGCGCCGCGCGCGGTGCCCGGCGCCGCCGCCGCGATGTAGCCGCTGCCCTGGCCGGCGCCGGCCGCCACCGCCGCGATGTTCTTGTCGGCGATCTTCCGCCCGCCGGTGCCGACCACCAGCGCGTCGAGCCTGCCGCTGCCCGGGGTCGGCTGGCGCACCAGCACGCAGCTCGCCTGCTGGTAGCCGTTGTGCGGCGCGAAGCCGGCCGGCAGGAGGTTCTGCGCCTTGAGCGCGGCGATGTCGAACGCCGCCACGCTGGCCGCCGTCGGCGTGGCCGCCAGCAGCGCCTGGTAGTTGGCGCCGACGTACCGGCGCGCCGCCGCCACCACCTGCGCCTGGTACAGCGCCGCCTGCTGGCCCTCGCCGTCGTCGAGGGCGTCGCCGATCATGGCCGACAAGCCGGCCATCATGATCGAGCCGATCGCCAGCGCGCCGATCATCTCGATCAGCGTCATGCCGGCCTGCCTGGATGTCTTCATAAGCGTCCTCGTAGTGTGTCGATGCGTGGCGCCGCGGCTCATTGCGCCGCCACGATCCAGACCGGGCTGCGGTCCGGAATGGCCGCCTCGGCCGGGGTGGGCAGGGCGATCCGGGTGTCGCCGAAAACCGGCGAGTACAAGGTGCTGTCGCCCTTGCGGTAGACCCCGGCCAGCACCGAGTTGCGCGACAGGCGCACGATGTCGGCCACGATGTTGTCGGCCGGCGGCCGCGCCGCGTAGATGTAGATGGTGCCGGCGGCGTCGCGGTAGTTGGTCCAGATCGTCGTCGCCGCCGCGTCGTGCAGCGGCGACCAGTCGGGCAGCGCGTGGCTGGCGCGCAGCGCGGCCAGGTCGACGCTGGACCCGCCGCCGGCGTGGCCGGCGAAGTAGCGCGCCACCGCGTCGCGGTACAGCGCCATGCCCTCGGCCAGGCTGTCGGCGCCGGCCCGGCGCAGCGTCGCGCCGGCGCCCCGGTCGGCGCCGGCGTAGTAGCCGGCGAGCGATATCAGCACGCCCAACACCGCCAGGTTCCACATCTAGGCCTCCCCCATTCTTTGCGCCGCCGCGTTGGCGCTGATCATCGAGGCCATCTGCCGCCGCAGCTCCGAGGCCAGCATCTCGTGGTCGCCGTTGCGCAGCGAGGCGCGCGCCGGCGCCGCGTCGCGCAGCGACAGCAGCTCGGCCTTGAGCATCGCCTTCGGGCCGCGCAGCAGCTGCTGGTGCAGCACCGCGCCCAGGCCGTCGGCCAGCAGCGCCTGGCTGCGCTCGGCCGGCAGCTTGTGGCTGGCCAGCGCCTGCAGCTTGCCGACCGCCTGCGCCACGCTGTCGGCCAGCATGGTGGTGACGATCAGGTGGCCGCTGACGCTGGCCTGCAGCACCTCGACGGCGGTCTCGTGGTCGCCGATCTCGTCGATCAGGATGGTCTGCGCGCCCGAGCGCAGCAACTGGCGGAAGGCGCCGGCGAAATGGCGCGGCTCGGCCGGCATGCTGGTCTGGAAGCAGATGCCCTGGCCGTGGCTGCCCTCGAGCGGCAGCTCGATCGGCCGCTCGCCGGTGACGGCCACGCCGCCGTGCGCCCGCAGGCGGTCGCGCACCAGCGCGCAGGCGCTCATGGTCTTGCCCGCCTTGGCGGCGCCGGCGACGATCACCAGGCCGCGCAGGTCGCGCGCCATCAACTGGCGCAGGTAGGCCTGCGGCAGGCCCAGCGCGGCGAGCGACTCGACGCTGCCGGCCATCTTGCGCAGCACGAAGGTCAGCCCGGCGACGGCGCGCAGCACCGTGACGCGGTAGTTGACCTGGTCGTGGCTGACCTGGAAGGCGCTGGCCGCCGGCGCGCCGTCGAGACGGCCCCGGCACAGCTCGGCCAGGCGGTCCAGGTCGGCGCGCAGGGCCGGCCCGGCGCACAGCGGGTTGGCCGGCGCGCCCGGCACGTCGGAGAAGCGCTCGGCCACGCCGGGATGGCCCAGGTACAGGTCGGAGAAGTCGAGTTCGCGCACTTCGCTGGCGTGGCTCATCGGTTGTTGTCCGTTCAAGGTGGCTCAGTTCGCCGCGAAGGCGAGCTTGTTGCCGGCGGCGTCGTTGCACACGCCCAGGGCCGCCTCGGCGTTGACCGGGAAGACGGTGATCGGCGTCTTGCCGTCGTTGTCGATCCTGGTCCAGCCGTTGGCGCCGGTGACCAGGTTGATGCAGACGTCCTGCGGCACCGCCGGATAGCCGATGACGAAGGAGCCGCCGTTCGGTCCCGCCGTCACCGTGACGGCGCCGCCCCAGGAGTTGGTCACGGTCTTCTTGTCCGTGTCGACCACCAGCGAGCCGGGAACGGCGCGCGCCGCGATCAGCGTCGAGACGATGGTGGCCGGGTAGGTCTGGCCGGAGTACAGCTTCTTGACGGCGGTGCGCAGCGACACCACCTCCTCCGAGGCCTGGTTCGAGCGGGCGTTGCCGAAGGCGCTGCCGAGCAGCGAGACGGCGCCCAGGATGACGATGGCGGCGATGCCGAGGTAGGCGATGCCCTCCAACAGCGAGGCGCCGCGCTGGCGGCTGCGGAAGGCGACGATGCCCGACTTGTTCAGGGAAGCTTGGTTCATGGTGTGGTTCCTCATTCAAGGGTTAAAAAACAAACGGAAAAAATCAACGGAGCGCGCGCGTCATCGTCGCGATCTCCTGCTGGATGCCGAAGAAGCCGGCCACCAGCCAGGCTATGACGACCGCCAGGGCGACGATCGCGCAGCCATTCAACACCCTCATCTGCAGCGTGACCCGCTCGATGCCCTCCTCCATCCACTCGTCGGCGAGGATCTTCAGCGCCTGGGCGAAGCCCTTGTACTCGGCGTAGACGCAGAGGTCGTCGACCACCTCGCGCGAGGGGAAGCCGTAGCCGGCGTTGCGCAGCGCCTCGCCGCAGTTCAGGCCCGACTTGACGCCGAGCAGGGCGCCGTCGAGGCGCTCGCGCAGCCAGGGGTCGGCCATGTCGGACAGGCGCATCAGCGACTTCTCCACCGTGATGCCGGCGAACTGCAGGGCCGAGAAGGCCATCAGGAAGCCGCTGCCGACCACCAGCCGGTACACCGAGTACGGCGCGAAGCGGTCGGCCAGCACGCGCAGGTCGCCGCGCCAGCGCGGCAGCGACAGCAACAGCGCCGCCAGCAGCGCGGCGCCGGCCAGCAGCGCGTAGGGCATCCAGTGCTGCACCAGCTGCGACATCACATACAGCGACTTGGCGGCGCCGTGCCAGCCGCTCGGGTCGACCATGCGGGCGAACTGCGGCACGACGCGGCTGCCGAACAGGTAGATGTAGGCCAGCACCAGGGCGAACACGGCGGCCGGGTAGACCAGGCCGCCGAGGATCACGTTGCGGATCTTCTTGGCCGCCTGCACCACGTCGATCAGCGCCATCAGGGTCGCCTCCAGCCGGCCCGACTGCTCGCCGGCCATCAGGATCATCTGCTCGGTGCGCGGCACCCACCAATCGAGCGCCTCGGCCAGCAGGCGGCCGTTCTGCACCATGCGGCGGCAGTCGTCGAGCAGCAGCGCCAGCGGCTCGTTGGGCCGCTTGCCCTGCTGCGAGGCGCGCCCCTGCAGCTCCTCCATGACGCGCAACAGCGGCAGGCCGTTGCCCAGCATCTTGGCGATCTTGCGGTACAGCCGCAGCCGCACCGAGTCGCTCAGCTGGCCGCGGGCCCAGCGCCGCCGCAGCTCAAGCGCCATGGCCGCCCCCGCCGTCCACGCCGGCCAGGTGGCCTACCGTCTTCTCGGCCATGCGCGGATCGACCAGGCCGGCGGCGACCTTCTCGAGCGCGTGTTCGAGCAGGGTGCGGCCGCCCAGCGCGCGGCGCCAGTGGGCCACGGCGGCGCCCTTGTCGCCGGCGCGCAGGTGCTGGAAGAAGCGCTCGTCGGGCAGGATCACCTCGGCCACCACGCTGCGCCCGACGGTGCCCTGCTGGCGGCAGTGGGCGCAGCCGGCGCCGGCGACGCAGACGCCGTCGAGCGCGCCGCCCAGCGCCAGGCGCAGGCGCGCCAGCAGCGGCGCGGCCGGCATGCGCTGCGGCGCCAGCCCGGCCAGGTCGGCCAGGCGCAGCTTGCAGTGCGGGCACAGCAGCTTGACCAGGCGCTGGCTGACCAGGCCGGTGACCACCGTGTGGTCGGCCACCAGGCCGAGCGGCAGGCCCAGGTCGAGCAGGCGGTCGACGATGGCCACCGCGCTGTTGGCGTGCACCGTGGTCCAGACCTGGTGCCCGGTCATCGCCGCGCGCAGCGCGTTCTGCGCCGAGGCGCGGTCGCGCATCTCGCCGATCATGATGGTGTCCGGGTCGAGCCGCAGCGCGTTGCTGATGGCGGCGGCGAACAGGCGGGCGCGCTCGTCCTCGTCGGCGGCGTTGGTGACCGAGGTCTGCACCGCGCCCTCGATCGGGTACTCGACCGGGTCCTCCACCGTCATCACGTGCAGCCGGCCCTGGGCCTCGAGCAGGGCGCCGCTGAGCACCCGCTGCAGCGTGGTCGACTTGCCCGAGCCGGTCGGCCCGCTGATGATGTTCATGCCGATCGGCTGCTCCTTCAAATGCTGGATCTGCGCCGCCTGCGCGGCGGCGAAGCCGAGCGGCAGCAGGTCGATGTTGTCGCCGGCGTCGTTGTAGAGCAGGCGCAGCACCATCAGCGCGCCGTCGCTGGTGGGCGCGGTGGCGATGCGCACGCCGTACAACTGGGCCGGCAGCTTGTCGCGGTCGGCGATGCTGGCGTCCTGCCGCTCGGTCGGCTTGTACGAGCTGTCCGACACCGACGTCATGGCGCCGTACAGCGTGGCCAGCAGGCGCTCGCCGTATTCGCGCGTCTGGCAGCCGGCGCGCAGCAGGTCGTTGTGGACGCGGAAGTAGATCTCGGTGGCGTCCTTGCGCACGCGCAGGTGGATGTCGGAGGCGCGCTCCTGGCAGGCGCGCTTGAGCAGCTCCTTGGCCGTCACCTGCATCATGGTGTGCTCCTGGTGGCGGCCGGCCGGCGCGCCGCCGCCACGGTAGGCCCGCTCGACGCTGCCGATGTCGACGAACTGCACGCGGCAGCCGTGGCCCAGCTTGTCGAGCCGGGCGCGGTAGGACAGCACGTGGCCGTTCAGCTCCTGGCCCTCGGCCACCAGCAGGCGGCCGTCGGCCAGCAGGCAGAGCATCTTGCGCTCCTCGGCGCTGGCCTCGAAGGCGCCGCCGGCGCTGAGCACGGCGGCGGCCGGCGCCGGCATGGCCGCCGCCGCCGCCGCGCCGCCGCCGGCGGCGACGAAGGTGGCCGCCTCGGCGTGCAGCCGGGGCCAGCCCGCCAGCCTCATTTGGCCCCCCCGGGCGGCAGCCCCATCGACATCGACAAGGGCGGCGGCAGCGCCAGGGCGGCGCCGGCCAGGTTGGGGCTGGCGGCGGCCGCCGCGCGGGCGCCGGCGGCCAGGCGCACGCGCCGCTTGCCGCCGGCCTGGACGATCACCTCGTTGCCGCCGATCGAGAGCACCTTCATGCCGTTCGACAGCACCGCGCCGGCCTGGGCCTCGACCAGGCTGCCGTTGTTGAGCTCGAGCGTGGCGTACAGCGTCTTGCCGACGCCCTCGATCGACAGGACCACCGGGTCGCCGGCGGCGGCGTTGCGCGCCATCAACTCGTTGAGCTGCTGTTTGGCGGCGATGTCGTTCTGCTTGCCCATGATGTTGACCTGGACCTCGAGCTGCCGCTCGCGCGCCTTCAGCACCAGGGTCTCGGCCTCGATGCGGCCGAGCCGGTCGGCGGCCGTCTCGGCGGCGCCGGCGGCCAGCGGGGCGGCCAGCGGGGCGGCCAACAGCGCCGCCAGCAGCAGCGACAGCGGCGGCGACAGCGGCGGCGACAGCGGCGGCGGGAAAGCGGGGGAACTATTTCGCATACATCACTCCTTCGATGGACCACGCTCCGGCGCGGTAAATGAGTTTGTCGATCCGCACGCCGGGCTGGCTCAGCATGGCGGCCACCTCCAGCGGCGGCAGGCCGCCGGCGTTCAAGACGAATGAAAAGATCTTCCAGTCCGGCGCCGGCGGCGCCGCCTGGCCCTCGGGCGGCGGCGGCGGCGGCGGCGCCACCACCCGGCTCAGCTTGGGCGCCAGGCCGAGCAGTTGCAGCCGCGACAGCAACGGTTCGAGCAGCGCGCGCTGCGCCAGCAGCGCCTCGTCGGGGCCGGCCGGCGGCGCCAGCGCGGCGCTGTAGACGGCCTTCTCGCCGCCCAGCTCGACCACGGCGGCCGGCACGCTGGCCAACAGGTAGTCGATGGTCGAGCCCTGGCGCGACCAGGTGTAGCTGAACTGGGCGGCGTCGCAGACGTAGTCGTCGAGCTGCCAGCCGCCGGGCGTGGGCAGCGTCAGCCGTTCGACGCAGGCCTGCGCCAGCGGCCGCGGCAGGGCGCGGCCGGCCCAGGGGTGGCGCGGCGCCGCCGCCGCGCCGCGCCGCGCCAGCGCGGCCTGGGCGGCGCGCGCCTGGTCGGCGGCGGCGCGCAGGCGCAGCTGCTGCTGCCACCAGGCGTAGCCGGCGCCGGCCAGCAGCAACAGGACGGCGCCGGCGGCGGCGCCGTGGCGCCAGTCGAGGCGGCGCTCGACGGCGCGCAGGGCCCAGTCGCGGCGGCCGCGCGGCTGGCCGCCCCTGCCGCGCGGCAGCAGGTCGAGCAGCTGGCGCGGGTTGAAGTTGTGGAAGTCGTACTCGGCCAGCTCGGCGTCGCCGATCACCACGTTCCAGCCGCCCAGGCCGTAGTCGCCGTGCAGCCGTTCGAGCACCTCCTCCTTGCTGCCGGCGAAGTCGCCGTTGGGCAGGAAGTTGGCGTCGCGCACGGCGAAATAGGCCCACATGCCGTCGGGCAGCTTGAACGCGCCCAGCCAGTTGTGCACGCGCTGCTGGCGGCCGTCGTAGTAGGCGCCCTCGCCGGCGACCGCCTTGCAGACGGCGGCGGCCAGCGAGGGCAGGCCGCGGCGGGCCGCCGCGCCGGACTGGGCGAAGCCGGCCTGGGCGGCGCCGTGCTCGCCGCGCAGCAGCATCAGGTCGAAGGCCATCTTGCGCGCCAGCGCGCGGGCCTCCTGCTCCAGCTCGCGCGGGCGCGACAGCGATTGCCAGAACAGGCCGCAGACGAAGCGCTGCTTGCCGATCGAGGTCAGGTAGAGGCTCATCGCGGCGCCCCTTACAGACTGCCCATGGTGGTCGGCGTGACCAGCACCACGATGACCTCCTTGCTCGACTTGGCCTTGAAGCCGCCGCCGAACAGGTAGTTGGCGGCCGTGCCGACGCCGCTGCGGTCGAGGTTGTCGTCGGTCTGCTCGAAGCCGCTGATGATCAGGGTCTCGTTCGACTTCATCGCCACGCGCTGGAGGAAGTTGCGGGTGTCCATCTCCGGCGTCTCGATCATGCTGCCGTTGCTGCTCACCGTGCGGATGGCGCGCAGCGCCGAGATGTCGGTGGAGAACTGCAGCATCACCGTGCCGTTGGCCAGCACGTGCGGCAGGATGCTCATGTTGAAGCCGGACGTGACGCTGCCCGGCGTCAGCGTGGTCGAGGCGCCCACCAGCGCCGTCACCGTGGTCTGCGAGGACTGCAGGTAGCTGGTCTGGCGCGCCACCTGCACCGGCACCGGCTGGTTGTTCAGGGTCACCACCGAGGCGGTGGTCTGGCGCCGCACCCTGCCCTGCTCGGACAGGGCGTTGATCACCAGCGCGGTGCCGGCCAGCTTGCTGCTGGCGGTGGCCAGGATGCCGGCCGAGAAGCCGACGCTGTTGCTGCCGGCGGCGGCGTTGTTCTTGATGCCGTACTTGTGGCTCAGGCCCTGGTAGACCAGGTTCCAGTTGATGCCGTACTCGTCGGCGTCGGCCAGGTTGACCGACAGCACCGTGACGTTGATCACCACCTGGCGCGACAGCGACTTGTTCTCGCCCTCGATGAAGCCGGCGATGCGCTCCAGCGTGTCGGGCGTGTCGACCACGGTGATGGCGCCGGTGGCCGGCGAGGCGACCACCTTGCCGTGGCCCGACAGCATGGCGCCGACCGACTTCTCGATGCTGGCGTAGACCGACAGCTTGGAGGCGACGGCGATGTTCTGGCTGTTGCTGGTGCTCACGCCGTTGGCGCCGCTGGCGGCCGCGCCGCCGGCGCCGCCGGCCACGCCGCCGGTCGAGCCGGCGCCGCTGGTGATGTTGGCGCTCATGCTCGAATCGCCCGGGATGGCGTTGATCTGGAAGGTGCGCGACTCGGTGCAGAAGAACTGGATGGCGCCGTCGACATACTTCCAGTAGACGCCGAAGCGGGCGGCGGCGGTGTCGAGCAGGCCTTCGAAATTGCCGTTGTTGTAGGTGATGCGGATCGGCCCGTTGCCGCGGGCGGCGCCGGCGCCGTTGCCGTTGCCGGCGGCGGCGTAGCCGGGACCGAGCGCGTCCGGGCTGACCTTGGTCGGAATGCCGGCGCGCAGCGTGATGCGCTCGGCCAGCTCGGCCAGCGAGTTGACGCTGCGGTCGAAGGTGGCGGGCTGGTAGAAGATCGGCGGCAGGGCCGGCGCGCCGACCTTGACGATGTTCTTGCCCAGCCAGATGCCCTGCTCGTGCGCCACCGGCGCGGCGGCGGCGGCGACGCCGGGCGCGGTCCGGCCGACCTCCCTCACCAGGCCGGAGGCGCCCGCCTCCCGTTGCGGAAAGTCGCGCTCGATCTTTTCCACCAGTCCGCCGCAAGCGGGCAGCAACACCAGGGCGGACAACGCCGCCAACACTCTGACCCTCATCATTCTGCTCCTTTTGGCACGACGCGCACGGACCTTGTTGCCCGCGTAGAAAATGGCTTTCAGCGGAATCTCCGCCCCCTCCATGGCCTTGACCACCAGCGCCACCGCCTCCTCGAAGCTGCCGCCGAGCTCGGTGCGGGCGTCGACGGCGTAGTCGACCGGCAACTCCCAGACCAGTTGCCAACCGGCCCGGGCGGCCCAGCGCGCCAGCGCCGTGTTGAGCGTGCGGTCGGCCGGCGCGATCTCCCAGCCCGGCTCGGCGTCCAGCGCGACCGCCGCCCGGCTGTGCGAGACGATGACGATGTCGCGCTCGACCGACGCCTCGACGGCGGGCGGCCGCGCCGACAGCGCGGCGCCGCCCAGCGTGAAGAAACCGGCGGCCGCCGCGTCCGCCGCGTCCGCGGCGCCGGCGGCGGCGTAGGCCGCCGCCGGCGCCGGCAGGCGCAGCGTCCGCTCCAGCCTCAGGGGCAGGCCCGGCTTGGCCGCCGCCCAGGCCGGCGCGCAGATGCCGCATATCAGGGCGCCGGCCAGATGGGCGGACAAGGCCGCCCGCAACCGCGCTTTGCTTCGTGTATCCATCATGTCCATCCCTCTTCAAACGCCTGCGATAGTGGATTGCCCGGTGGCACGTGCAGATAGGTGGCCGCCGCCGCCCCGCAGTTCCCGCGCCGCCATGAATTTTTTCGCAATGTTTCCGGCGACGGGGACGCTTCCGCGCCGCGCCGGCCCCTGCCCCATGCGTTGTTTGCGGGTGCATAGGGAAATGTAAGAAAAACATTCACATTGCGAAATGGCCAATATTCATTAAAACATTACAAATGAAATATCTGGCCCATCGAAAGGTTGGTTTTCCACGCCGGGGGGGGCGAAACACGCTAGCAAGTCGGTATCGACCGCGGCGCGGCGGACGGCGGCGGGCCGGGCGGCCGGCTAGAGGCGCAGCAGTTCGCGCGCGCGGGCCAGCGCGCCGGTGCGGCTGTTGACGTGCAACTTGGTGTAGATGTTGTGCAGGTGCCACTTGACGGTGGCCTCCGACAGGAACAACAGGGCCGCCAGCTCGCGGTTGCTCAGTCCCTGGTCGAGCAGCTTGAGGATCTGCGCCTCGCGCCCGGACAGGGCTTCGGCCGCCTCGGCCGGCGCCGGCGCGGCGCGGCGATGCGCGGCGGCGCCGGCGGCGCCGGCGGCCGGACGCCGCCCGCAGGCCTGCAACAGCCGCGCCAGGTAACCCGGCGGCAGCCGGTCCGGCTCGGCGCCGCAGTCGGCGCGTTGCCGCACCGCCTCGATCAGGCCGAGCAAGCCGCCGGCCTCGTCGGCCAGCGAGCGGCACTGGCCGTGGACGGCGCCCAGCGCCAGCGCCTGGCAAAGGCTGTCCCGCGCCGCCGGCGCGCGCCCGCCGCGCTGGTGCCAGCCGGCCTGCAGGCACAGCAGGCGGACCGTCCAGCCGTGGCGCCCCTCGCCGCGCGCCTGCGCCAGCAACTGCTCGAGCAGGGGCGCGGCGTCGGCGCCGGCGCCGTCCGCCTCGCCGGCCAGGCGCAGGCGCAGCGCGCCGACGCGCACGCCGATGTCGTCCCCGGCCGCCGCCGCGCCGTCGAGCTCCAGCTCCCGGCCGAGGCGCCGCGCCGCCGGCGCGCGGCCGGCCTTCAGCTGCAGGTCGACGCGCTCGGCCGCCAGCGCGCGGCGCAGCCGCGCCAGGCCGTTGCGCTCGGCCAGCGCCATGCCCTCGGCCAGACAGGCGTCGGCGGCGTCGGCGGCGTCGGCCGCGCCGCGCCACCACAGGATGCGCGCCCGCGTCAGGTAGGCCGCCAGCGTCGTCTCGATGCAGCCGTTGGCCTTGGTGAAGGCGAACACCTGGTCGAGCAGGGCCTCGGCCCGCTCCACCCGGTTCAATTCGTAGCAGCTCTGCGCCTGCACCAGGGCGATCAGGCAGCTGCCGTAGCAGGCCGGCGAGGGGGAAAACTGCCGCGGGCTGGCGTCCATCACGGCGCCCAGCAGGGCCTCGGCGCCGTGCACGTCGCCGCGCTCCCACAGCGCCAGCGCGTGCAGCGTCTCGGCCCAGGCCAGGCCGTTGGGCGGCCGCGGACAATCGCGGTAGGAGCGCTTGGCGGCCAGCAGGCGCGCCACGGCGCCGGCGTAGTCGCGTCCGACCAGCGCGCTGTAGCCCTGCACCACCAGCATGTTGCCGACGTCGTTGGGATCGCTCCCGCCCCAGCGCGCCAGCCACTCGGCGCAGATGCGCGCGGCCGGCGCGACGCGCCCGCTCAGGGCGTGGAAGATGGCCTGCATCATCAGCGTCTTGCGCGCCGCGTCGGCGCTCGCCGCCGGGGCCGCCGTCGCGCCGGCGGCCAACAGCCGCCGCAGCTTGGCGATCTCCGCCTCCGCCTCGGCGTAGCGGTAGCTGATCAGGTAGGCGTAGATGCCGGGCAGCTTGATCTCCGGGCGCCGCTCGACGTACTGCGGCGGCAGCGCGGCGATCCAACCGAGCAGCGTGGCGTCCTGGTCGCGCAGGTGCACCAGCTGGTAGGCGTGGGCCACGATCAGGTCGGCGGCGCGGGCGTAGTCCTGGCCGGCCAGCGCGCAGGGGATGGCCTCGGCGACGCGGCCCTGCTGCTCGAACCAGGCGCCGCCGCGGCGGTACAGGGCGCGCGCGGCGTCCGGCCGGGTGCGCAGGCAGCGCGCCCGCAGGTAGTCGCCGAACAGGTGGTGGTAACGATACCAGCGCCGCTCCGGCTCCAGCGCCACCAGGAACAGCTGCTGCGCCTTGACGCCGTCGAGCAGGCGGGCGGCGTCGGCCAGGCCCAGCGCGGCGGCGCAGAAGTCGGCCGAGAAGCGCTCGAACAGCGCGCTGCCGAGCAGGAAGTCCACCGTCTCGGCGGCCAGCTGCGACAGCACGATCTCGCCCAGGTAGGCGGTGATGTCGCGGTCGCTGCCGGAGAAGGCGGCGACGAAGCCGTCGGCGTCGTCGACCCGGCGCAGCGCCAGCGCGGCCAGTTGCAGCGCCGCCGGCCAGCCCTCGGTGCGCTGGTGCAGCGCGCGCAGCTGCGCCTCGGCCAGCGGCCGGCCGCTGACGGCCAGCAGCAGCCGGCCGGCCTCCTCGAGGTCCAGGCCCAGCTCGTCGGCGCGCAGCTCGTGGACCTGGTCGGCCAGGCGCAGCCTGCTCAGCGCCAGCGGCAGGGCGCCGCGCGAGGCCAGCAGCAGGGTCAGTTGCGGCAGGTGCTGGGCCAGCAGCCAGTCCATCGCCTCGTGCACCACCGGGTTGTCGATGAGGTGGTAGTCGTCGAGGAACAGGGCGAGCGGCGCGTCCAGCCCGGCCAGCTCGCGGTACAGCGCGCGCAGCACCGGCTCCTGCGCCGGCGCGGCGCCGCGCCCGGCGCGCGCCAGCGCCAGCGCCGCGCCGCCCAGGGCGGGCGCGGCGTCCTGCAGGGCGGCGGCCAGGCCGTGCAGGAAGCGCAGCGGATCGTTGTCCTCGCGGTCGAGCGTGAGCCAGCCGGCGCGCCCGCCGCCGGCGCGCGCGGCGGCGCGCAGCCGGGCCAGCGTGGTGGTCTTGCCGTAGCCGGCCGGCGCCAGCAGGCAGACCAGCCGGCGCGCGCCGGCGCGCTCGAGCTGGCGCTCCAGCCGGGGCAGCGCCAGCAGGCGCTGCGGCATCGGCGGCGGCGCCAGCTTGGCCCGCAGCAGCAGGGCCTCGGCGCCGCCCGGCGCGGCCGGGGCGGCGCCGGCGCGCAGCTGCGGATGGTCGCGCTCGAGCTGCGCCACCTTGCGCGCCGCGCCCCAGCGCTGGTAGCCGTCGCGCGCCTCGCGCAGGTAGGCGTCGGCGCTGCGGGCGAAGCCGCGCGCGCGGTAGAAGCGCGCCGCCAGCTCCTTGGCCAGCGCGGCGTGCTGCACGAAGCCGTGCGCGCCGGCCTGCTCGATGGCCTGCTCGTACAGCCGCATGGCGTCGAGCTCGCGCAGCTCGGCGCGCGCGATCTCGGCCGCCAACAGGGCGTGGCGGTGGCCGAAGTCGGCCGGATTGTGCCGCGCCCAGCGCGCCAGCCGGGCCAGCAGCAGCGCCAACTCGTCGAGCAGCGCCGGGCGGCGCGCGGCGGCGGCGCCGTCGTGGCCCGCCGCCAGGGCCAGGCCGTGGTAGTAGCAGTGGCTCGCCTCGCCGATGCCGGCCGGGCCGCCGCGCAGCGCCCGGCCGGCCTGCTCGCCGTGCCCCAGCGCCTCGGCGTGGCGGCCGTGCAGGTAGGCCGTCCTCAGCTTCATGATCTGGTACTCGGCCAGGGCGCCGGCGAAGCCGCCGGCGGCCAGCACGGCCAGGCATTGCGCCTCGCTGAAGCCGGCGTCGTCGAAGCTGCCGCAGCGCGGCGTGGCGCCCTGCAGGTCCAACATGGCCTGCTGCTGCAGGCGCAGCATCTGGTGGACCGGCCGATTGCCGTGGCGCCCGGCCCAGTCGCTGTAGCGGCGCGACTGGCGCAGGCACAACTCGATGGCGTCGCCGCGCTCCAGTCCGATCTGCACCACCTGGTAGGCGGCGCAGCTGGCGTACAGCTGCTCGCCCGCCGCCACGCAGGCGTCGAAGGCCTGGCTGGCCAGCGCCGCGCAGGCGGCGTGGCGCTGGCGCCAGCAATGGACGAACTTGGCCCGGATCGCCAGCAGCGCGGCGCGGCCGGCGGCGTCGCCGCGGCCGGCGTTGAGGCGCAGCGCCAGCTCGGCGTAGTCGTCGGCGGCGGCGATCTCGCCGTCGGCCGCCAGCAGCATCGCGTAGCCGCCGTAGAGCAGCGCCGCCGACGCCGGGTGGCCGTGGCGCCGGCACAGGTTGAGCCCGCTCAGCACGATCAGCGGGAACAGCTGCCCGCAGGACAAGTAGGCGCAGTCCTGGGCGGCGGCCAGCAGGTCGATCAGCGCGGCCGCCTCGGCGTCGGCCGGCGCCGCCGCGTCGGCCGACGCCGGCCAGGCCGGGCCGGCCGGATCGGCCAGCGCCTGGCGCTGCGCCGTGGTGGCGGCCTCGATCGCCGCCGCCTCGCGCGGCAGGGCCGGCTGGAAGTGGCGCACGGCGCCCAGCAGCAGCGCCAGGGCCTCGGCGAAACGGCCGGCCAGGCGCTGTTGGCCGGCGCGCAGCAAGGCCAGGCGGGCCAGCGCGAGCCGCGCGGGCCGGCCCGCCGCCCCCGGCGCCCGCTCGGCCCTCTTGTCCAGCTCGGCCGCGAGGCGCTCGACCGGCTGCTGCTGCCCGGCCAAACTGGCCGACTCGGCCAGGTCGAGCCGCCAGGCCAGCGGCGCGGCGTCGGCGCCGGCGCCGTTGGCGGCGGCGCAACGCAGGCGGCCCGCCTGGCGCAGATAGGCGGCGGCGGCGGCGTGCGCCGACATCGCCCGGGCCTGCCGCGCCGCCGCGCAGTTGAGCCGGTACAGCGTGCGGCGGCCGGCGGCGTCGACGATCAGCCCGGCGCCACGGTTGAGCTGCTCGACCAGCTCGAACAAGGCCCGCCGCGCGCGGCCGGGCCGGCGGCGGCGTGCGCCAGCCCGCTGTCGCCCAGCGCGGCGGCGCCGGCCGCAACCGGCGCGGGCAGACGCTCCGGCGCGCCGCCCGGCGGCGCGTGGCCGGGGCGCCCGCCCGCGCCGTCGCGCCAGCGCCGGCCGGCCCGCGCCGCCGCCTCCGGCGCCGCCAAGTCGATTTGCGTGAGCGCTACGCCGCTGCGCAAGGCCGCCGCCGTCAAGCGCGCCAGCGCCGCGCCGGCCGCCGCCGGCTGCGGCCGATACGCGCCCAGCAGCAGCAGCGCGGCCGGGCCGGGCGCGCCCAGCAGGTCGCGCAGCAGCGCCAGACTGGCCGGATCGGCCCATTGCAGGTCGTCGAGGAACAGCACCAGCGGCTGGCCGGGCCGGGCGAAGGCGCCCAGCAGGTCGCGGAAGGCGGCGCGCAGGCGCTGCTGGGCCGCCAGCGGCGCCAGCGGCGGCGGCGCCTCCGGCCGGCCCAGCAGCCGCTCCAGCGCCGGCACCAGCATCACCATCAGCTGGGCGTTGCCGCCCAGCGCGGCCCGCAAGCCCACCTTCCAGGCGGCGATGCCCGGCTTGCTTTCGGACAGCACGCGCTGCACCAGTTCGCCGCAGGCCTGCCCCAGGCAGGCGTAGGGAAGGCCGCCGCGCTCGCTACGGCCGGCGCCAAACCAGCCGTGGGCGCGCTGCACCGGCTGGCGCAGGCTGTGCGCCAGCGCCGACTTGCCGCTGCCGGCGCCTCCGCTGAGCAACAACAATTCGACGCCGCCGCGTCCGGCCACCCGCTGGTAGGCCTCGCGCAGGGCGGCCAGTTCGCCGTCGCGCCCGGGCGCAACGGCGGCGGCGCGGTGCCGCGCCGATGCCGCCGGCCGATGGGAAAATGGGAAGTCCCTGGCTGTGTCCATTGCATTCCCGACTGTCGATACGATTCAATGTTTCCTGGCATCTCAAACGATATGCGGGAATGGCCGCGCCGGCGCCTGCCGGGCGGGCGCCGGGCGCGCCGGGGAGCCGGTCCTCTTGCTATGCGGCAATCCTCAACGGCGGAAATTTACCATGCCGGAGCCGGCAATGCCCACACAAATTCGGCCCGTCCGCGCCTTGGCCCGTCGGGACCGGCGGTGGCCGCCTTCCGCGCCAGCAAACCGAGCGGGCAATTGTACGGCACCGTCCGCAGCGTCGACGGCAAGCGGCGCGATCCGGCCCGCGGGCGGCGCCGGCCTGGACCACGGTCGACCTCGGCCCGCGCTACCGCACCACGCTCGCGGGCGGTCGAGCTGTGGTGCCGGCGCGGCGGCCCGGTGGCGCCCGGGCCAGCCCTGCGGGTGATAATGATTCTCATTTATGGTATGCTGTTGTCCTCGTCCGCCGCCGGCTCAGCCGCGCGCCCACCCTCGCCAGAAAGTGTTCGCCCCATGACCCGGCCCTGCCCATTCCGCCGCCTCCCATTCTATTTGTCGCCGCAGCTTGCGGGCACGCCGCGCGCCGGCAAGACGAGCGTGAAGGCGGCGCCGTGAGCGCCCGGCCGCAAGGCCTTGAGGGCCACGACGTGGCCGCCGCGCCATCGGCCCCGGCGGCGGCAGGCGCGCGCGCCGCGCGCCGTCCGGCGCTGTCGCGGTCGCTGCCCGGTTGGCGCCAGGTGTGGTTCCAGTTGCACTGGCTGGTCGGCATCACCGGCGGCACGCTGCTGATGGTGATCGGCCTGAGCGGCGCCCTGCTCTCCTTCCGCGAGGAATGCCTCGACCTGCTCAACCCCGGCGTGCGCCAGGTGGCGCCGCGCGCCGAACCGGTCCTGGCGCCGGCCCAGGTGGCCGCCGCCGTGGCCCGCGTGCACGGCGCGCGCCGCATCAGCACGATGATGGTCTACGCCGAACCCGGCGCCGCCACCCGCGTGATCTTCGCGCCCCTGCCCGGCCAACGGCGCGGCGAATCGATCTATGTCGATCCCTACAGCGGCGCGGCGCAGACACTGCGCGGCCACGAGGCCTTTGAATGGATCGAGGCGCTGCACCGCTGGCTGCTGCTGCCGCGCGAAACGGGCGATCCCGTCACCGGCACGCTGGCGCTGCTGCTGATCGGCATGGCCGCCAGCGGCCTGTACCTGCGCTGGCCGCGCCGGGCGCTGTCCTGGCGCACCTGGCTGACCTTCGACCCGGCGCTGCGCGGCCGCCCCTTCCTGTGGAATCTGCACGCCGTGCTGGGCACCTGGGTGCTGCCGCTGTACCTGGTGCTGGCCGGCACCGGCCTGTACTGGAGCTTCGACATCGTGCGCGACAGCCTGGAGAGCTGGGCCGGCCGGCCGCCGCGCGCGGCGATGAACCACGCCGCCGCCAAGCCGGCAGCCAAAGGCGCCGACATGCCGGCCGGGATGGCGCACGCCACCGGCACAGCCACCCTGGCGCTGGCCTGGGACAGCTTCCTCGGCAAGGCGCCGGACTGGCGCATGGCCAGCCTGCGCATCTCCGAGAAGGCGGCGCAGCCCATCCAGATCAGCTGGCTGGGCGCCGCCGCGCCGCACGAGCAGGCGCGCAACCGCATGTCCGTGCTGGCCGCCAGCGGCACGATCACGCAAGACAAACGCTACGCCGACCTGAACGTGCGCGACCGCTTCCTGACCACCTTCTATCCGCTGCACATGGGCACCTACTTCGGCCTGCCCGGCCGCTTGGCGATGATGCTCGCCGGCCTGGCCATGCCGCTGTTCGGCATCACCGGCTGGATGCTCTACCTGGGCCGGCGCAAACTCAAGCGCGCCGCCCGCGCCGAACGGGCGCTGTTGGCCGACACCGCCACCGCCACAGCCAGCCCAGCGCCGGCCGGCGCCACGGCCGCCACCACCCTGCTGGCCTACGCCAGCCAGTCCGGATCGGCCGAGCGCCTGGCGCTGCGCAGCGCCGCCGCCCTGCGCCAGGCCGGCGCCGCCGCCACCGTGCAATCGCTCGACCGCCTCGCCCCGTCCGACCTGCTCGGCTACGCGCGCGTGCTGCTGGTCGCCAGCAGCTTCGGCGAGGGCGAGCCGCCGGACGGCACGCGCCGCTTCGCCCGCCTGCTCAAACAAGCCGACGCGGCCAGCCTGTCCGGCCTGCGCTTCGGCCTGCTGGCCCTGGGCGACCGCCACTACAGCGACTTCTGCGGCTTCGGCCGCGCCCTCGACCAGCGCCTGCGCGCCCTCGGCGCCAAACAGCTGTTCCCCGCCATCGAGGTGGACGACGGCGACGCCGTCGCGCTGCAACGCTGGTCGCATTCGCTGGCCCAGCTGTGCGGCGTCGACAAGTTGACGGGCATCGCCCCCGGCACCAACGATGGCGCCGCCGACGACGCCGGCAAGCATGCCAACGGCAGCGCCGACGACGCCAACCACGCCGGCGCCTGGCAAACCTGGCAGCTAGTCGAGCGCACACTGCTCAATCCGGGCAGCCAGGGCGGCCCGCTGTACGAGGTGGTGCTCGATGGCGCCGGCGCCAACTGGCAAGCCGGCGCCCTGCTCGAGGTGTTGCCGCGCAATCCGGACGGCGCCGTCGCCGCCTGGCTGCGCCAAAGCGGCCTGGACGGTCACGCCTCGGTGCGCCTGGGCAGCGCCGTGTGCAGCCTGCACGAGGCGCTGGCGCGCAGCATCCTGCCGGCGCCGGCCGTGGCGACGAGCTTGGCCTCGGCCGCACAGGCAAGCTCGGCTTCGGCCGTGCCGACGAGCTCGGCTTCGGCCGTGCCGACGAGCTCGGCTTCGGTCGCACCGACCAGCTCGGCCCAGGCCTGCGCCGACCAGCTGCGCCCGCTGGCGCCGCGCAGCTACTCGCTGGCCTCGCTGCCGCAGGACGGCGGCCTGCAACTGCTGGTGCGCCAGGAAAGCCACCCTGGCGGCCTGGGCCTCGGCTCCGGCTGGCTGACCGCGCACGCTCCGCTGGACGCGCCCATCCAGGCGCGCCTGCAGGCCAACCCCGGCTTCGCGCCGGCCGAGGCCGACGGCCCCGCCATCTTCATCGGCAACGGTTCCGGCTTCGCCGGCCTGCGCGCCCACCTGCGCGCCCGCGCGCTGGCCGGCCGGCGGCGCAACTGGCTGCTGTTCGGCGAGCGCGAGCAAGCCTACGACAGCATCTGCGCCGACGAGATCGCACAGTGGCAGGCCGCCGGCCTGCTGCCGCGCCTGGACCTGGTGTTCTCGCGCGACGGCGCGCGCCGCGAGTACGTGCAGGACCGCCTGCGCGGCGCCGCCGACGAGCTGCGCGGCTGGATCGCCGACGGCGCGATGGTCTACGTCTGCGGCAGCCTGCAAGGCATGGCCGGCGGCGTCGACGCGGCGCTGGTCGAGATCCTCGGCGCCGACGCGCTCGACGACCTGGCCGCCGCCGGCCGCTACCGCCGCGACGTCTACTAGGCGCCAACAAGCCGCCATCAAGTCGGCGGGCGCCAGGCCCGCCGACGCAGCCCGCCACAGCTCCGCATGGCTACGCCACGGCGCGCCATCCTCGGCCTCATTCGAACTTTTTTACAAAGCCCACATAGATGCGCCGCGCGACGAAATGATCGAAGCCGGCCTGACGGAATGTGCTCGTATCGATCCAATAGCGGCGCTTGCTGCCATCGAAAATATCATTGGCGTTGACCGTCAAGCTGAGTGTCTTACTCACTTGGTGCTTCCAGCTTAAATTGACGCTGCTGGTCGCCCCATATCGGCCCAGCGGGGTTATCCCCGCCGACTGGACATGCGCATCGAGCGACACGTCGTCGTGTCCGCCGCTATACGCCGCTCTGAAGTTGACATAGCCCGAGACGGCGTTCTGCCGCACGGGGCCGGAAAGATCGGGCGTATCAAGCATCACGCCGTACGCGCCGCCGTCCATACCCAAACGCAGCGTCGCGTCCGGCGTCCAATCGACAGACCCGGTGATGCCGGTCGAGCGCGCCCTGCCGCCGTTCTGCTTCGAGGTAAGCAGCACCTTGTCGGCAAAACTGCGCGCATCCGCCACCGTCTCGCGGCTGCTACGAAAGAAGGCGTTCAGACTGCCGCTCAGCTGCCCCGCCTCGACATTGCCGCCGATCTCCCAAGAGCTCAGCAGCTGCGGCTTGAGCCTGGGGTTGCCGCGACTCAAATTTTGCGCATCGACATAAGTGGTGAAGGGATTGAGATCGCGCGGGTCCGGCATCTGCACACTGCGGCGATAACTCAGCGTCAGGTCGACCTTGTCGCTGACGGCATATTGCGCGTGAAGGCTGGGATTGAATGCCCGCCAATGCGCCGTTTGCATGCCGCTCTGCGCCGGACTCACCTGGAGCGCCATGCGTTCGGCCCGTCCTCCCAACAACACCTCCCATTTTTCGTAGCGGATCTGGTCGGTCAAATACGCCGCGTGCAGCGTGGTCTTCACGGCATAACCGTTGCTGGTGTTCAGGTCGGGCGTCTCGGCGCCTGTCGAAGGATCGACCAGCGCCTGATAGTTATAGAGGTCGTCGACTTTGCGCTGGAGATCCAGGCCCATGCCCCACTGGCCCTGTTCGGTCGAGCGGCTCCAGTCGACCGTGGCCTGGCTGAGGTGGCGCGCCGACTTGGTGGTGCCGTGACTGTAGGCGCTGGCGCCAGCCGGTTCTAAAAACACGTCGCTATACGACTTGTCGATCAGCCCCTTCGTCGCGCTGTGCTGAACCATTGCCTTCAGTGCCGCGCCCCTGTCCTGGTGGCTGAAACTCACACTGGCGCTGTTGTCCGACTGCTCGTTTGGACCGTCGGAAATACGATGGTAAATGGTTTCCGCAGCGCCGCTACGCTCCTCGTTGAGCACGTCGAACAGCGGACGCGAGCGGCGCGCGTTGTGCCGTGCCGACAGGCTCAAGCTATCCGTGTCGCTCAAGGCACGATCGAGGCTCAGTGCCGCGCTTTCGACGGTGCGACGGACGAACACCTCCGAAGTCTGCCGCGTCTGTCCGGTTTGGCCGCCAAGTGGATTATTCCAGTCTACCGCCGACTGGCGGATTTTCAGCGTGCCGTCATGGCGGAACGCCAGGTTGCCGTGCAGGCTCAAACTATCCCGCGTCATGTCGCCCGCGCTGCCGACATTCCATAATCCTTGGTCGGTGGCGCTGCCCTGGATCTGTGCGTGTGCGCCCGGCTTGCGGTTTCGCTTCAACACGATGTTGAGGATCGCGCCGCCATTGGCCTGGTAGGCAGCGGACGGATTGGTGATGACCTCGATGCTGGCAATGTCCGCGCCGCTCATGGTCTGTAGCGCCAGCGCCCGCTCGTCGCCCGAGCCCGAGGTGATCGCCGTCGGCTTGCCGTTGACCAAGACCGTGACCCGGGTATTACCCTTGACCGAGATTTGCCCATCGGCCGACACCGACACCTCTGGCGTCGATTGCAACACATCTTGCGCCGTACCGTTTGCCGCCCTGGTCGAGTTGGCAACGTCGTAGACAGTCTTATCCAGCTTTTTGACGACCGCTTCCCTCTTTCCCGCCACCACAACCGTTGCGCTTGCCGCCTCCTTCTCCTGCGCGCGCGACGCCTCCGGCAGCGCGACGAGCCCGAGCAGTATCAATGAAAGTGCCGCCCTAGGCACGCAGGCGATCATGCAGCGGCGTAGCCATCAATGCCACCGTTGGGTGGACAATGTTAGCGGCGGACTCTTGGTTGGATTGCATGCCAATATTATAAAGTTTCTAAACAATAATTAGGCGCATATTTAAGATGTGACGTTGACGGCTCCACAAACGACAAACCCGCCGTGTCCGCATCACCTTTTCAGGTCATGCGAACACGGCGGGTTTTGCTGCGGGCGGCTACCGCCACCCGCGCTGCTGCGAAACGCTATTACGCGTCGCGCGATGCTTTCTTGCGCTCGTTCTCTTTCAGGAAGCGCTTACGCAGACGGATCGACTTAGGCGTGATTTCCACCAGTTCGTCGTCGGCGATGAATTCAACGGCGTATTCCAGCGACATCTGAACCGGCGGCACCAGGCGCACGGCTTCGTCGGTACCCGACGAACGCACGTTGGTCAGCTGCTTGCCCTTGATCGGGTTGACCACCAGATCGTTGTCGCGCGAGTGGATACCGATGATCATGCCTTCGTACACTGGGTCGTTGTGGACCACGAACATACGGCCGCGATCCTGCAGTTTCCACAGAGCGTAGGCAACGGCGGCGCCGTCGTCCTGCGAGATCAGCACGCCGTTACGACGGCCGGCCATTTCGCCACGGGTGTTGTCGACCGCTGCGTACTCGTCGAAGATGTGGCTCATCAAGCCAGTACCACGGGTCAGGGTCATGAACTCCGACTGGAAGCCGATCAGGCCACGTGCAGGGATGCGGTATTCCAGGCGTACACGGCCCTTGGCATCCGATTCCATGTTCTGCAGGTCGCCGCGACGACGGCCCAGTTCTTCCATCACGCCGCCTTGGTTGGCTTCTTCGACGTCAACGGTCAGCAGTTCGAACGGCTCGTGGCGCACGCCATCGACCATTTTGTAGACCACGCGTGGACGCGACACGGCCAGCTCGAAGCCTTCGCGACGCATGTTTTCGATCAGGATGGTCAGGTGCAGCTCGCCGCGGCCCGATACTTCGAAGATCGTGTCGTCGTCGGTCGGCGCAACGCGCAGGGCGACGTTGGCTTTCAGTTCTTTGTCCAGGCGGTCGCGCAGCTGACGGCTGGTGACGAACTTGCCTTCGCGGCCGGCCAGTGGCGAGTTGTTGACCATGAAGTTCATGGTCAGCGTTGGCTCGTCGACGGTCAGCATTTCCATCGCGTCCGGGGTGTCCGGTGCGCAGATGGTCGAGCCGATGCCGATTTCTTCGATACCGTTGATCAGGATGATGTCGCCGGCGACGGCTTCGTCAACCAGCACGCGCTCCAGGCCTTTGAAGTTCAGCACCTGGTTGATGCGGCCCTTGATCGGGGTCGAATCCGGACCGTTCAGGACGATGACGTCCTGGCCGGTGCGCACGCGACCGCGCGAAACGCGGCCGATACCGATTTTGCCGACGTAGGACGAGTAGTCCAGCGAGGTGATTTGCATCTGCAGCGGACCGTCCGGATCGTCGTCACGCGAAGGCACGTGCTTCAGGATCGCTTCGAACAGCGGCTTCATGTCGCCTTCGCGGACGCTGTCGTCCAGCGAGGCGTAGCCGTTCAGGGCCGAGGCGTAGACGACTGGGAAGTCCAGTTGCTCGTCGGTCGCGCCGAGTTTGTCGAACAGTTCGAAGGTGGCGTTGATGGCCCAGTCAGGACGGGCGCCCGGACGGTCGATCTTGTTGACGACGACGATAGGCTTCAGGCCCAGCGCCAGTGCCTTGCGGGTCACGAAGCGGGTCTGTGGCATCGGGCCTTCTTGGGCGTCGACCAGCAGCAGAACCGAGTCCACCATCGACAGAACACGTTCCACTTCGCCGCCGAAGTCGGCGTGGCCTGGGGTGTCGACGATGTTGATGTGGGTGCCTTCGTACTCAACGGCGCAGTTCTTCGACAGAATGGTAATGCCGCGTTCTTTTTCAAGGTCGTTCGAGTCCATCACGCGGGTTTCAACTTGCTGGTTGTCGCGGAAGGTACCGGACTGGCGCAGCAGTTTGTCGACGAGGGTAGTTTTACCGTGGTCAACGTGGGCGATGATAGCGATGTTGCGAATTGCGCGTTTTGTAGTAGACATGGTCATTTATTTGCTGAAAAACTGCGGGGGCGTACAGCGTGTACGGAGGTGTTCGGTTGCTTGCCAATTTCTGGAACCGCGTAGTATAGCATGCGGCATTGCCTCAGTTCAAAAAATCCTCGCGATTCAAAGATTTAGCGCAATTGTGCACGCCGCGCGAACGTAAAAAAAACCCGCCGGCGCGGGCGGGGGAAATCAAGGCGAGGCAGGCGCCTGCTGGCGCCGTCCGTGGCGATGCTTAGGTGTGCGCGGTGGCGATCAGGCGCTCGGGCGCCAGGATGCTGTACTCGCCCAGTTGGCCGGTGCCGAGCAGCTTGTCGTCGAGATAGACGCGGACCCTGCCCTGCTCGGCCGGCAGCGGACCGGGCAGCGACTCGACGTCCTTGCCCAGCGCCAGGCGCTGGCCCTGCAGGAAGCGCTTGGCCAGCTCGGCGGTCAGCTGGACGGCCGGGAAGCTGGCCAGCAGCGCATCGACCGGCGCCAGCAGGCTCAGCGGCTCCGGGTGGGCCACCAGCGCGTCCAGCGTCAACATGCCATCGATGGTCAGCGGGCCGACCTGGGTGCGGCGCAGCGCGTTCAGGTGGGCGCCGCAGCCGAGCGCCTCGCCGATGTCCTGGCCCAGCACGCGGATGTAGGTGCCCTTGCTGCATTTGACCGACAGTTTGAGGAACGGCGCCTCGTAGCTGATCAACTCAAGCTTGTGGATGATCACATTGCGCGCCTCGCGCTCCAGCGTGATGCCGGCGCGGGCGTACTCGTAGAGCGGCTTGCCGTCGCGCTTGAGCGCCGAATACATCGGCGGCACCTGGGCGATGGGGCCGCGGAAACGCGCCAGCACGGCCTCGATCTGCTCCACCGTCACGTCGACCGGATGGCTCTCGACCACCAGGCCCTCGGTGTCGCCGGTGTCGGTGGTCTGGCCCAGATGCACGGTGGTGTCGTAGGTCTTGTCGGCCTCGAGCAAGTCCTGCGAGAACTTGGTGGCCTCGCCGAAGCACAACGGCAGCAGGCCGGTGGCGAAGGGGTCGAGGGTGCCGGTGTGGCCGGCCTTCTTGGCGTTGAGCACGCGCTTGGCCTTGATCAGCGCGTCGTTGCTGGAAAAGCCGACCGGCTTGTCGAGCAACAGCACGCCGTCGACCAAGTCGCGGACTCGTTTCGGATGGTTTTGCTTCATGTGTGTGCGCTCCTGCCGCGTGGGCGACGGCACAGCACCGGACTTGGCCGGCCGCGCCGGCCACTGCAAGCTTACTCGGCGTCCTTGTCCGTTGGTTCCTGCTGCGCCTGCTCGTCGTCCTTGGAGCGGGTGGCGTTGGCCTGGTCGATCAGCAGCGACAACTCCATGCCGCGCGCGGTCGAGCTGTCGTGCACGAAGTGCAGCGCCGGCAGCGTGTGGATGTGCAGGCGCTTGCCCAGCTGGCCGCGCATGTAGCCGGCCGCCGCGTGCAGGCCGTCGCAGGTGTTCTTGATGTCTTCCTTGCTGTCTTTGAGCATGGTGAAGAATACCTTGGCGTGGGCGTAGTCCGGCGTGACCTGCACCTCGGTGATGGTGATCATGCCGACGCGCGGGTCTTTCAACTCGTAGGCGATGATTTCCGACAGGTCGCGCTGGATCTGGTCGGCCACGCGCAAGCCGCGCGCGGGGATGTTTTTACTGTGTTTAGCCATAAATTCGGAATTGCTTTTCTTTAAATAACAAGTGGACGGGAGCAATTATGCGCCCGTCCACCCGGTCAAACCACTCTAATCGACAGCGCTTACAGCGTACGGGCGATTTCCTGAACTTCGAACACTTCCAGGGTGTCGCCAACCTGGATGTCGTTGTAGTTCTTCAGCGACAGGCCGCACTCCAGACCGGCGCGGACATCTTTCGCGTCGTCCTTGAAGCGTTTGAGCGAGTCGATCTCGCCGCTCCACACCACGATGTTGTTGCGCAGCAGGCGCACCGAGGAATTGCGCTTGACCACACCGTCGGTGACCAGGCAACCGGCGACCGCGCCGACCTTCGAGACCAGGATGACCTGGCGAATCTCGACCTGGCCGATGACGGTTTCGCGTTTTTCCGGTGCCAACATGCCCGACAAGGCCGAACGAATTTCGTCGATCGCGTCGTAGATGATGTTGTAGTAGCGGATGTCGACGCCGTTCGACTCGGCCAGCTTGCGCGCCTGGGCGTCGGCACGGGCGTTGAAGCCGATGATGACCGCTTTCGAGGCGACCGCCAAGTTGACGTCGGACTCGGTGATGCCGCCGACGGCCGCATGGACCACCTGCACGCGCACTTCCGAGGTCGACAGCTTCTGCAGCGAGCTGACCAGTGCTTCTTGCGAACCCTGCACGTCGGTCTTGATGATCATCGGCAGGTTTTTGACCTCGCCTTCGGCCATCTGGTCGAACATGTTTTCCAGCTTCGCGGCTTGCTGTTTGGCCAGTTTCACGTCGCGGAACTTACCTTGACGGAACAGACCGATTTCACGCGCCTTGCGCTCGTCGGCCATGACCATGACTTCCTCGCCGGCTTGCGGCACTTCGGTCAGGCCCTGGATTTCGACCGGGATCGACGGACCGGCTTCGCTGATCGGCTTGCCGTTCTCGTCCAACATGGCGCGCACGCGGCCATACGAGGAGCCGGCCAGGATCACGTCGCCGCGACGCAGGGTGCCGGACTGCACCAGGATCGTCGCGACCGGCCCTTGCCCTTGTCCAGACGGCCCTCGACCACCAGGCCACGGGCCGGCGCATCGATCGGTGCCTTCAGTTCCAGAATCTCGGCCTGCAGCAGAACCTGTTCCAGCAGGGCGTCGATGCCCTCGCCGGTCTTGGCCGACACCGGCACGAATGGCGATTCGCCACCGTATTCTTCCGGCAGAACCTGCTCGGCGACCAGTTCCTGCGTCACGCGGTCCAGATTGCCACCCGGTTTGTCGATCTTGTTGATCGCGACAACCAGGGGCACGCCGGCCGCCTTGGCGTGGGCGATCGCTTCCTTGGTTTGTGGCATCACGCCATCGTCCGCCGCCACCACCAGGATGACGATGTCGGTGGCCTTGGCGCCACGGGCACGCATCGCCGTAAAGGCTTCGTGACCCGGGGTATCCAGGAAGGTGATGGTGCCGCGCGGGGTTTCCACGTGGTAGGCACCGATGTGCTGCGTGATGCCGCCGGCTTCGCCCGACGCCACTTTGGCGCGGCGGATGTAATCGAGCAGCGAAGTCTTGCCGTGGTCGACGTGACCCATGACGGTGACCACCGGTGCGCGCGGCACCGATTCAAAGTGAGCGTGCTCACCCTGGTCGGCCAGCAGCGCTTCCGGATCGTCCTGTTCGGCGGCGAAGGCTTTGTGGCCCATCTCCTCGACCAGAATCATGGCCGTTTCCTGGTCCAGCACCTGGTTGATGGTGCACATCTGGCCCAGTTTCATCAACTGCTTGATGACCTCGGAAGCCTTGACCGACATCTTGTGGGCCAGTTCGGCCACGGTGATGGTTTCCGGTACGTAGACGTCCTTGATCACGGCCTCGGTTGGGGCCTGGAAGTTGGTTTCGCGATCGTCCGAGTGCGAAGGACGACGGCCCTTGGCACCACCGCGCCAGCTGTCGCGGCCGGTCGACGGACCGCCACGGCCCTTGTTGGCGCTGTTGCCTGGCGCGCCGCGTTTTTTCGCGTCGTCCGACCAGGTCGACGAAACGTTCGCCGATTTGATCGATTTCTTGTCGGCGGTGACAGGTTTCTTGTCGTCTTTTTTCTCGCCGGGCTTCTTGTCGGCGGGCTTGTGCAGCGTGCCTTCAGGCGGTTTCGGCTTGACGGCGACGACCGGGGCGACCGGCTCGGGAGCCTTGATGGCGCGGCGCGGCGCGTTCATCATCGCCTTGATCTGGGCCACCTCGTCGGCCACGGCCTTGCGGGCGCGGTCGGTCGCTTCGGCCTTTTCGGCGGCTTCCTTGGCGGCTTGCGCGGCTTTCTTCTTGGCTTCCTCGGCGGCGGCGGCCTTCTTCTCTTCCGCTGCGCTGTCGGCGGCCGGCGCGCTGCCGGCGGCGACCGCGGTCGCGGCGGCGGCGGCCTTGGCGGCGGCCTTCTTGGCTTCGGCGTCGGCTTCCTTCTTGGCGGCCGCTTCGGCTTCGGCGTTGGCCTTGGCTTGGGCGTCCTTCTCGGCGTCCAGCTTGGCCAGGCGCTCTTGCTTCTCGCGCAGGTCGGCTTCTTGACGGGCGATCAGTTCGACCTGCTTGCGGGCCTCTTCCTCACGGCGCGCGATATCGGCCGGGTCGGCCACGGCAACGGCGGGCGCGGCAGGTGCTGCCGGTGCCGGCACGTCGTCGCGTTGCACGAAGGTGCGTACCTTCTTGACGGCGACCTGGATCGTGCGCGACTTGCCAGTGGCGTCGGCCTGCTTGATCTCGGTGGTTTCCTTGCGCGTCAGCGTGATCTTTTTCTTTTCGGTGTCAGCCGCCGCGCCGTGGGTGCGACGCAGGTGATCCAGCAGCTTATCCTTATCATCTTTCGACAATGGATCTGACGTCGAACTTTTTTCGACGCCGGCAGAACGCAGCTGCGTCAGCAGCAAATCTGCAGGCATCTTCAGTTCGGTGGCAAATTGGGCTACGTTGTTACTCGCCATTCAGTCCTCTTTTCTATGTGTCGCGGAGATGATAAAGATACTCAAATTAAGCCTTTGCGGATTCGGCAAGACTCCATGCTTTGGCCTGGAGGGCCTTGGCACGATCGTCGTACTTTGAGTCAACCAACTTCATCTCATCGTCGGTCACATCTTCAAATTCACTCTTAATCAGTTCACGTGCGCGGTCGGCGGACAGTGCCAAAATGGCACCGAATTCGTCGTAGGCCAACGCACTAAATTCAGCCACGGTCTTGATACCAGCCAGACCCAGCTTGCCGGCGGTGATGCGGTCCATGCCTTCCAGACCAACCAACGCCTCGTCCATGCCTTCCAGTCCCTCTTCCGAAGCGATCGCTTCGGTGACCAGCGCATCACGGGCACGGGTACGGAGTTCATTGACGGTATCCTCGTCGAACGATTCGATTTCCAACATTTCGGAGATCGGCACGTAGGCGATTTCTTCCAGGCTGGCAAAGCCTTCTTCCACCAGGATGTCGGCCACTTCTTGGTCGACGTCCAGTTTTTCCATGAACAGGGCGCGCACCGCGGCCGTTTCCTGGGCTGCCTTGTCGGCCGATTCCTCGGCCGTCATGATGTTGATTTTCCAGCCGGTCAGATCGGCGGCCAGGCGCACGTTCTGGCCCGAGCGGCCGATGGCGATGGCCAGGTTTTCCTCGTCGACCACGACGTCCATGGCGTGCTTCTCTTCGTCGACCATGATCGACGAGACGTTGGCCGGGGCCAGCGCGCCGATGACGAACTGGGCCGGATCTTCCGACCACAGCACGATGTCGACTCGTTCGCCGCCCAGCTCGCCGGTGACGGCCTGGACGCGGGAACCGCGCATGCCGACACAGGTGCCGATCGGGTCGATCCGCTTGTCCGAGGTGAACACGGCGATCTTGGCGCGCACGCCGGCGTCGCGGGCGGCGGATTTAATTTCCAGCATGCCTTGTTCGATTTCCGGCACTTCCAGCTCGAACAGCTTCATGATGAATTCCGGCGCGGTGCGCGACAGGATCACTTGCGGGCCGCGCATGTTGCGGTCGATACGCAGGATGAAGGCGCGGACGCGGTCGCCGATACGCAGGTTTTCCTTCGGGATCATCTGGTCGCGCGGCAGGCGCGCTTCGATCTTGCCCGATTCCACGATCGCGTCGCCGCGTTCCATGCGCTTGATGGTGCCGGTGACGAGCGAGTCGCCGCGCTCCAGGAAGTCGACCAGGATCTGTTCGCGCTCGGCGTCACGCACGCGCTGCAGGACCACTTGCTTGGTGTCCTGGGCGAAGCGGCGGCCGAACTCGACGGATTCGATCGGTTCTTCGATGTGGTCGTCGACTTCGATGTCGGCGATCTGTTCCTTGGCTTCGAAGTGCAGGATCTCTTGATCCGGCAGCTGCAGGCCCGCCTCGTCCGGCACCACGTGCCAGCGGCGGAAGGATTCGAACTCACCCGACTCGCGGTCGATCGAAACGCGAATATCGACTTCACCTTCATAGCGTTTCTTCGTGGCTTGCGCCAACGCGAATTCCAGCGCGCCGAATACGACATCTTTATCGACGTTTTTTTCACGCGCCAGCGCGTCTACCAATAACAAAACTTCGCGACTCATGCTTTGCGTCCCTTAAAATCCACCTGCGGCACCAAGCGTGCCTTATCCACATCGGCGAAGCGTAAACTCCAACATCGCCGGACCATCTTTTCCTTCAAATTCCAAGGCCAAATTCTCGCCCTGGGGTTCTTGCAGAACGCCCTGGAACGATTTCCGGTTATTACTATCCGGCATGGCCACGCGCAGTTTGACGATGACTTCGCATCCGGCAAACCGCACAAAGTCTTCCAGCTTGCGCACCGGGCGGTCCAGCCCCGGCGACGAGATTTCGAGACGCTCGTAGTTCACGTTCTCGACCGTCAGCACGTGCGACAGCTGGTGGCTGACGGTGGCGCAATCCTCTACGGTGATCGGGCCTTTTTCGGCAGCATCGGCTGCGGTGAAATCGATATACACGCGCAACAGTCCACGCTCGGCCCGTTCGACATCAACCAGCTCATAGCCCAGACCGGCTACGGTCTTTTCAATTAATTCCGGCAGCTGCAAGAAAATTCTCCAGATCAAGGCCCGTTCCACGGATGAAAACGGACCGTTCAAAACGGTTCACCAAAAAAAAATGGGCATCTGCCCATCTTCCTGTATTACCAACCAGATGAAAGCACTCTCAGCAAATTACCCTGCGAAGACTTTTACTAGGCTGGTTATTATAACCGCATATCGTCCGCTCCGCAATGCCGCGCTACCGGCAGAGGCAGGCGTACAACAGAGCAGTACAGGCCGCTAGGCCAGTAAAACAGCGGCTTCACGGGCCGCGCGGCCTGCCGTCGCGAGGACGGCGGGCCGCGCCGGCCGCGCGTTTAACCCTTGCGGCGACGCGGCATGCCGTGGTCGATGGCACCGCCGCGCGGCGGCTGGTTGCGACGCGGCGCCGAGGCGTTGCCGAAACCAAAAGTCGTCTGCAGCGGATCGGGCTGGCGTGGACCGCGCGGGCCTTTCGCGCCCTGCCCCATGCCGCCGCCCTGGCCACCCTGGCCGCCTTGGCCACCCTGGCCACCCTGGCCGCGCGGGCCACGGGCCGGACCTTCGTACGGCGCGCCCAGCGGACGACCGCCAGCGTAGGCGCCAATGCCTTGCGGACGGCCACCCGGACGACCCGTGCCCTGGCCGGCGCCGCCTGGGCGCCCCATGCCTTGGCCGGCGCCGCCTGGACGTCCCTGGCCTTGACCCTGGTAGCCGCCTTGCGAGCGACCCATGCCGCCGCGCGGACCTTTCGGGAACGGATCGGCGTTGCTGTTGCTGACGTCCGGACGGTTGAAGTTCGGCTCGTCGCGGTCCTCGCGCTCCTCGCGCTCGGCGTAGTCGCCACGACCCGGACGCTCGCTGCGCTCAGGACGCTCGGCGCGCTCGTTCGGACGCGACGGACGCGGGCCGTTGCCCTTCGGACCACGGCTCTCGGCGCTGACCGGAATCTTCTTCTCGACGCCATACGCCGTCAGCATTTCGCGCACGGCGTTTTCTTCCATTTCTTCCCAGCGACCGCGCTTCAGGTTGCTTGGCAGGGTCATCGCGCCGTAGCGGGTACGGATCAGGCGCGAGACGGTCAGACCGATCGCCTCGAACATGCGGCGCACCTCGCGGTTGCGGCCTTCGCCGATGATCACGCGATACCACTTGTTGATGCCCTCGCCGCCGCCGTCGGCGATCTTGGTGAACTGCGCCATGCCGTCTTCCAACTCGACGCCGGCCAGCAGCTTCTGGCGCATGCCCTCTTCCAGCTCGCCCAGCGTACGCACCGCGTATTCGCGGTCGATGTGGTAGCGCGGGTGCATCAGGCGGTTGGCCAGGTCACCGGAGGTGGTGAACAGCAGCAGGCCTTCGGTGTTGAAGTCGAGGCGGCCGACGGCCAGCCATTTGCCGGCCTTCATGGTCGGCAGGCGGTCGAACACGGATGGACGGCCGTCCGGGTCGTCGTGGCTGACGATCTCGCCGGCCGGCTTGTGGTAGACCAGCACGCGCGGCGGCTTCTTGCTGACGCGGCGCTGGATCAGTTTGCCGTTCAGGCGGACGTGGTCGGTGGCCAGGATGCGCTGGCCGATGTGGGCCGGCTCGCCGTTGACCGAGACGCGGCCGGCGAGGATCAAGTCTTCCATGTCGCGGCGCGAACCGAGACCGGCTTCGGCCAGCACCTTGTGCAGCTTGGGCGCGTCGTCGTCCGAGGTCAGGTCGCGGCGCACCACTTTGGCCGGGGCCTGGTAGCGTGCTTTCGGCTCTTCGCTGTCGAAGTCGTCCGAGGTGACATAGGAGAACACCGCATCGGCATCGTCCGTCGGCGCTGCGGCGCCGTGTGGCTGCGGCTTGCCGCCCTTGCCCTTGTGCGCGCCCTTGCCGGCGCCGCGCGTGTCGTTGCGCGGACCGCGCTCGTGGCGTGGCTTGCCGTCGGCCGGCCAGGCGCCTTCGGCGGCGACTTCGCCCTCGCCTGCGGCGACCGGCTCCGGACGCGGCATCATGGCTTGGCGGGCGGCGCGCTGCTCGCGCATCTGGCGTGGGCCGCGCGGTGGGCGCGGACCGCGCTCGCCGGCTACGGCAGGAGCGCCTGGCGCTTCTACTGCCGGGGCGGCTTGCGCTGCCGCGGCGCCATCGGCTGCGGCGGCGACTGCGGCCGGCTTGGCGGCCGGCTTGGCGCGCGGCTTCTTGGCCGGCGCGGCTTCGTCGCCGGCTGGCGCGGCCACGGCGGCGGCGCCGTCGACGGCGGCGGCCTCGGCCTTCGGCTTGCGCTTAGGCTTGGCGGGCGCGCCGGACTCTGCGGCCACGGCCGCGTCGGCTTCGATCTGCGCCTTGGTGCGGCGTTTCGGTTTGGCGGCCACTTCGGCGGCGACTGCGCCTGGGACTGTCTCTTCGGTATTAGGATTGTTCATTATTCATTTCTTGGTTGTGCTCAGCGTCAACCGTTAAATCTGGCGCGGGGTCGTGAGTAGGTGCTTCATCTACAACTAAAGCATCGTGGCCGGCGTCCGGGCTTGCCGTGACGTCGTCGGCCACAAGCTCCTCATTTTCCGTACCAACATGTTGGGCGGCATCTTCAGCCGCTCGATCAAAATTCTCCTGCAGGGCCGCCTCCAGCGCTTCCATATCCGGCTTGCTGCCCTGCGTATCGCTGATTTGCTGCAACGGCGGCAGCTGGGACAGCGAATTCAAACCCAAATCATCCAAAAACTGCTTGGTGGTGCCCAGCAAGGCCGGCCGCCCGACCACGTCGCGATAGCCGATGGCGTCGACCCAACCACGGTCTTCCAGCATCTTGATCGTCTGTGAATTGACGGCGACGCCACGGATCTCCTCGATATCACCACGCGTCACCGGTTGCCGGTAGGCGATGATGGCCAGGGTTTCCATGGTCGCGCGCGAATATTTTGGCGGCTTTTCGGGGCTCATGCGGTCGAGATACAACTTCATCTCGGGGCGGCTCTGGAAGCGCCAGCCGGTCGACAGGCTGACTACTTCGATGCCCTTGCCGGCCCAGTCCAAACGCAACTGCTCCAGCAAGTCCTTGATCGTATCGGCACCCACTCCGGCGCCGCGCGGCCTGCCCTGGTCATCGAGCTCGACATACAGTTTTTTCAAACTATGTATCGACAAGGGCTCTTGCGCGCACAGCAACGCGGTTTCGAGGACTCTTTTCGCCTCAACTGTATCCATAGCAATCTTGTGGTTGCATCAAATGCAAGAAAGAAATCAATCACATTCAGTGAGGCCGTTGACCGACACGCCGTGTCGCCAGGAAGGAGTACTCGCTGAAGCTGTTTGTCCGACGCCCGGGCCGATGCGCGCCGAGCGGGAGTGTTACAGGTGGAGAGACATGCCACCGACGGCCTGCGACACAGCAGCAGTGACCGTTGATTTCAAAGTGAAACGCGATCCAGGCACGCCGCTTTCGGGCGAAAACGCACGTGCAACTATACAAACGATCAATACCGTTTCATCCAACAATCCGAATTGTACCTGATAAAAGCGCGAATAGCGCATTTCCACACCAGGATATGTAACACAGCTTACGCCAAGGAAAGCTTTTCGGACAAGATTGCGGATACACCAACAAAAGCCGGGTAGTCGGCGGTGATGACGAAGGTGGGCACCTGCGCCAGATACTTGGCGAAGCGGCCCTTCTGCTCGAAGCGGGCGCGGAAGCCGGAGCGGTCGAAGCGCTGGCCCAGGCGCGGCACGATGCCGCCGCCTATATAGATACCGCCCTGCGCGCCCAGGGTCACGGCGATGTTGCCGGCGACGGTGCCGAGCATGCAGCAGAAGGCCTCGATCACCTCGTCGCACAGGGTGCACTCGCCGACCAGGGCGCGGCGGGCGATCTCCGGCGCCGACAGGTTCTCGGCCGGCATGTCGGCGTGGTCGGCCAGGGCGCGGTAGATCAGTTCGATGCCGATGCCCGACATCAGGCGCTCGGCCGAAACGTGGTCGAACTCGCGCCAGGCGAAGCGCAGGATCGCCACCTCGGTCTCGTTCATCGGCGAGAAGCTGACGTGGCCGCCCTCGCTGAGCAGGGCCGTCCAGCCGCTGCGCGACGGCACCAGGCCGGACACGCCGAGGCCGGTGCCGGCGCCGATCAGGCCGATGGCGCTGTCGGCCACGGCGGCGCCGCCGCCGACCTGGCGCTTCTGCGCCTGCGACAACAGCGGCAGCGAGCGGGCCAAGGCGGTGAAGTCGTTGACCACGACCAGGGTGTCGAAGCCGCAGGCCAGGCGCAGCGCCTCGATGGAGAATTCCCAGTGGTGGTTGGTCATGCGCACCAGGTCGCCGGTGACCGGGTTGGCGATGGCGATGGCGCCCAAACGCACGCCGAGCACGCCGGCCGCCGTCACGGCCGGCGAGGCCAGGTAGGCCAGCAGGGCCGCCGCCAGGGTCGGATAGTCGGCGCAGGCCAGCACCTCGATCAGTTCGATCTTGCCGGGCGCCGTCTCCAGCGCGAAGCGCGCGTTGGTGCCGCCGATGTCGGCCAACAAACGGGGGCCGTTGGCGAAACCGGAGGTGGGGGCGGACGACGTTGGGAGGGACTGGGCTGTCATGATCGAGGAATGAGAAAGGATGCTTAAGCTTAAAGTATTCCCCGGCTCAGGCGCAAGGTCTGTTTGTAGTTTTAGTACATCACAAGCCACACTCAGAACAAAAACTTACAATTTGAAATATTCTCCTCGTAGTATGACTACCGGATGGCGCGCGGCGATAGCCTGCGGCGGCGTGTCCGAAGGCGATGATTTGGCGAGGAAAAGGCGGCGAATGATTTGCCTGGCGGACCGGCGGCACGGGGGATTCGCGCACGAGGTGGCAGCCCATGGAGCTAGGGGGGGGCATAGACGCCAACGGCGCAACCGAGGGTCAGACCCTAGGGTCTGACCCTGGAACTTGGCCCGACGGTGCTCGGCACCGGAAAAAACCTACTGCGGCATGCCCTGGCCGAGCGCTTCCGCCGGCACCGGGCGTTCCGCCGCGAAGGCGGTGTTCCACGCCTCCAGGCCGCCGTGCAGGGGCTTGGCGCGGTGGTAGCCGTGGGCCAGCAGTTGCTTGGCCACATGGGCGGCCGTCACGTCGTTGGGGCAGCTGCAATACACGACGATGTGCTGGTCCTTGCCGAAGGCGGCCAGCGCCGTCAGCGGATCGCCGCCGTTGAACAGCACCGCGCCGGGCACGGAAGGCTCGAGCATTTGCGCGGTGGCGCTGCGCGCGTCCACCAGCACCGGCTCCTGGCCCTGCTCCATCAACTGCTTCAAATCATGGATGCTGATGCGTTCGATCTCGACCGACTGGTGGAAGCGCTTGCGCTCGACATACTTGAACGAGATGAACAACAACAGCAACACGACCAACACGACCAGAGCGGTGGTGCCCATGGTGCTGAGGATGCCCAGCACCTGGTCGACGCTGGTGTGGAAATAGGCGCCGATGGCGATGCCGGTGCCGCTCCACAGCAAGCCGCCGAGCACGCTGAAGCCGAGGAAGGTGGCGTTGCTGGTGCCCATGGCGCCGGCCAGCGGCGGGGCGATGGTGTTGAAGCCGGGAATGAACTTGGCGACGATCAGCGCCTTCGGCCCCCAACGCTTGAAATTGTCCTCGGTCTGGCTGACGCAGTAGTCGGGCGACAGCGAGATGCGGCACAGCAGCTTGAGGATGCGCTTGCCGTAGTGGCGGCCGGCACCGAACCAGAAGCAATCGCTGATCAGGCAGGCGAGCAGGCTCACCGCCAGCACGGCGGGCCAGCTGAAGTCGCCGTCGACGCCCAGCGCGCCGGCCACGATCAGGATGGGAAAGGCGGGAATGGGCAGGCCGATCTGTTCGACCAGCACGACGGCGAAGACGATCAGCACGCCATATTCTTGCAGCAGGAGTATTAAATTCGACATTCGTCTATCTTATCTCAAAAACCGCATGGCGACGGCCGGAAAGGCCCGCCGCCAGCACCGCGCGACACTCACCTCGCCGCCGCCACGCCGCGCGGAATGGCCGACAGCAAGGCCCGCGTGTAGGGGTGGACCGGGTTGCGGTAGAGCTCGTCCGAATTGGCCAGTTCGACCACCTCGCCCTGGTGCATCACCATCACCTGGTCGGCGATGTAGCGCACCACCGCCAGGTCGTGCGAGATGAAGATGTAGGACAGGCCGAACTCGTCCTGCAAGTCCTGCAACAGGTTCAGCACCTGGGCCTGCACCGACACGTCCAGCGCCGACACCGACTCGTCGCACACCAGTATCTCCGGCTGCATGGTCAGGCAGCGGGCGATGGCGATGCGCTGCCGCTGGCCGCCGGAGAACTCGTGCGGATAGCGGTGGAAGGCGGCCGCCGGCAGGCCGACCCGGTCGAGCAGGCGGTGGGCGCTGGCGCTGCGCTCGCGGTCGTCGGCGCCGATGCGGTGGATGCGCATCGGTTCGAGCAGGATCTGCCCCACCGTAAAGCGCGGATTCAAGGAGGCGTAGGGGTTCTGGAAAATGATCTGGATGCGCCGCTTGTAGGCCTGGTACTCGCGCGCCGGCATGGCCAGCAGCCCTTGCCCTCGAACATGGCGCTGCCGCCGCTGGCCTGGTGCAGCCGCAGCAAGGTCAGGCCGACCGTCGTCTTGCCGCAGCCGGATTCGCCGACCACGCCCAGCGTCTTGCCGCGCGCCAACGTGAAGGAGACGTTCTTGACGGCCTGGAACTCGCGCTGGCCGAACCAGCCCTCGCGCACGAAGAAGCTCTTGCTCAGGTTTTCCACCACCAGCACCTTGTCGTCGCCCGGCAGGTAGCCGCGCACGCGGTCGGGCGCGGGCGCGGGCGCGGGCCAAGCCGCCAATGCCGGCGCGGCGTCCCGCAAGCCGGCCAAGGCAGGCGCAGCGGCAGGGCCCGGGCCGGGGCCGGGCCGGCCGGCCGCGCCAAGCGCCCCGCCCGGCTTGCCGTCCAGCTCGCCATTCATATAATCGGCGATCACCGGCAGGCGGCGCGGCCGCGCGTCCAGCGGGGGGCGGCAGTGCAGCAGCGCGCGGGTGTAGGCGTCCTGCGGCCGGTCGAAGATCTGCCGCACCGGGCCGGCCTCGCGCACCTCGCCGTGGCGCATGACGACGACGCTGTCGGCGATCTCGCCGACCAGGCCGAGGTCGTGGGTAATAAATAGCACCGACATCTGCCGTTCCCGTTGCAGCCGGGCCAGCAAGTCGATGATCTGTTTCTGGATCGTCACGTCGAGCGCGGTGGTCGGCTCGTCGGCGATCAGCAGCTGCGGCGCGCAGGCGATCGCCATGGCGATCATCACGCGCTGCTGCTGGCCGCCGGACAACTGGTTCGGATAGGCGTCGATCTTGCGCGCCGGGTCGGGGATGCCGACCTCGTCGAGCAGCGCCAAGGTGCGCAGGCGCGCCTGGGCGCGGTTCATGCCCATGTGCAGGCGCAGCACCTCGCCGATCTGGAAGCCGACGCTGAACACCGGGTTGAGCGAGGACATCGGCTCCTGGAAGATCATGGCGATGTCCTTGCCGCAGACGCGGCGGCGCGCGGCGGGCGCCAGCGCCAGCAAGTCCTGGCCGGCGAACAGAATTTGGCTGGCCGGGTCGAGCAGCGCCTGGCCGGCCGGCAGCAGGCCCATTACCGCCAGCGAGCTGACCGACTTGCCGCTGCCCGACTCGCCCACCAGCGCCACGGTGCTGTTGCGCGGCACCACGAAGGAGACGCCTTTGAGCGCCTCGACGCTGCTGTGCTTGTCGATTCGAAACCGTACGCGCAAGTCGCGCACGTCGAGCAAATGGTCCATGCTATGTCACTTTCGGATCGAGGGCGTCGCGCAGGGCGTCGGTCAACAGCGAGAAAGCCGTCACCAGCACGGCCATGGCCAGCGCGGCGGCGCTGAGCTGCCACCACTTGCCCAGGATCAGCTCGTTCTGCGCCTCGTTCAGCATGCTGCCCCAGGACACCACGCCGACCGGCACGCCGAAGCCGAGGAAGCTGAGGATCACCTCGGCCTTGATGAAGCCCACCACCAGGATCGACAGCTGCACCAGCGCGACGTGGCTGACATTGGGCAGGATGTGCGAAAACATGCGGCGCCAGTGCGAGGCGCCGATGGCGTCGGCCGCCATCACGTATTCGCGCCCCTTGTGCTTGATGTACTCGGCGCGGATCAGCCGATAGGGGCCGGTCCAGCCGGTCAGGCCGAGGATCAGCACGATGGTCAGCACGCCCTTCTGCTGCAGCACGGCGGCCACCGTCAAAATCATCAGGATCGAGGGGATGGCGGTGAAAACGCTGTAGAACCAGTTGAAAAAATCATCGACCAGGCCGCCGTAATAGCCGGAGAAGGCGCCGAACAAGGTGCCCAGGCCGACCGCCAGCAGCGCCGCCACCAGGCCGACGACGATCGAGGTCTCGCCGCCCTTGATGGTTTTCTTGACCACGTCGTGGCCCCATTTGTCCGCGCCTAAGGGCAAGGTTTGCCGCAGCGCCAAGGCGGCGCCGGCGGTGCCAGCGGCGCCGGCGCGGGCGCGCAGCTGGCGCAGGTTCATCGGCCAAGGGGTCGAACTCGTTGGCCGGGCGCGGCGCGCCGGCGGCGGCAGCGGCCGCCAACTCGGCCGGCGCGGCGCCGACGAAGCTCGGCGGGGCGTAGCTGACGGCCACCTCGTCCTCCCAGTCGGCGACGAGCAGGCCGCCGGCCGACAGCAGCAGCATCAGCAGGAAGGCGGCGACGACGGCCAGCGCCAGCATCGCCACGCGGTCGGCGCGCAGGCGGCGCCAGGCCAGCGCCCACAGGCCGGGAGAGTGTTGCGTGTTGCTCGAATCCATAGTCCGCGTTCCCATCACTTCAGTTGCACCCGCGGATCGACGGCCTGGTACAGCAGGTCGGTCAGCAAATTGAACAGCATCGTGGCGATCGCCACGTAGACGGTGATGGCCTTGATGACCGGAAAATCGCTGCGCTCGACGGCCAGGATCACCTCGCGCCCGATGCCGGGGATGCCGAAGAAGCGCTCGAGCAAAAAGGCGCCGATCAGCAGCGCCGGCAGGTTGGCCATGACATGGGTGATGATGGGGATGGCGGCGTTGCGCAGCACGTGCAGCCACATCACGCGGGCCTCGCCCAGACCCTTGGCGCGGGCGGTGCGCACATAGTCCTGGTTGACCTCGTCGAGCACGAAGCTGCGGTACAGCCGCAGGGTCGGCGCGATCGACACGGCCAGGCCGATCAGGATCGGCAGGCTGGCGTAGCGCAGCAGGTTCTCCCAGAAACCGTCGCCCCAGCCCTGCACCGGGAACAGGCCCAGCTTGAAGGCCAGGCCGTACTGGAACACGATGATGTAGACCAGGATGCTGATCGACATGCCGACGGTGCAGGCGACCATCACCGCGCGGTCGGTCAGCGAGCCGCGCACGAAGGCGATGGCCAGCGCCAGCGCGACGCCCAGCACCGTCTCGAGCACGGTGAGCGGCAGCAGCACCGTCAGCGACGGCCCCAGCCGGCTGACTATGATGTGCGCCACGCTCTCGCCGGTGGCCCAGCTTTGGCCGAAATCGAAGGTGGCGATCTGCTGCACGAAGATCCACAGCTGCACGTAGTAGGGCTGGTCAACGCCGAGCTGGCGGCGGATGTTGGCGATGCTGTCGGCGTTGGCCATCTTGCCAGCCAGGATGTAGGCCGGGTCGCCGCCCACCCAGTTGAACAAGATGAACACCAGCAAGACCACGCCCAGCATGGTCGGCAGCATCTGCCACAGCCGGCGCACGATATAAGCAAACATGAACCATCCCCATTCTTTATTAGCGGCGCTTATGTTGCCGCCGCCGAAAGGGCGTAACGATAACGCAAAAACCCGGCCCGCTTAACAATTTCCTCACGGCGTGCGCCAAGTCCGGCGCCGCGCCGGCCGCGCGCGCGCCCTACCTTATCCGAGTTCATTGCCATACACCAACGGTTTCGTGCGCGGCGCGGCGCTCCGTTGTATTTAAACAAATAGCAAGCTTACGCAATTGACAGCGACGGCGCGGCGATGGTTCCATCACTGCATTGAAAGAGGTTCGACTTCTTTCAACCACCGTCTTACACCACGCATGCCGGCTGATCGGGTGTCGTTGGGAAAGCTTATAAGAAGAATCACGCAACTTTACTTTTTGGGAGTTTGGGCAATGATGAAAGAAACAGTCTTAAGCCGTTCCATCCGCACCATCTGCGCCGGCGGCCTGGCCGCCGCCAGCCTGGGCCTGCTGGCCGCGCCGGCCGTGGCGCAGGACGCGCCGGCCGAGGGCAAGATGCAACGCATCGAGGTGACCGGCTCGTCGATCAAGCGGCTGGTGTCGGAGACGGCCAACCCGCTGTCGGTGATCAAGGCCGAGGAGTTCATCAAGCAGGGCCTGACCACCGCCGCCGAGGTGCTCGACCGCATCCCCTCGAACGGCTCGAGCATGGGCGCCGGCAACGCCGTCGGCGGCAACTCCAGCGGCCTGCCCACCGGCGGCCAGGCCTCGGCCGACCTGCGCGGCCTGGGCGGCGACAAGACCCTGGTGCTGCTCAACGGCCGCCGCCTGGCCAACCACCCCTACGACGGCGCCAGCGTCGACCTGAACATCATCCCCATCACCGCGCTCGACCGCGTCGAGGTGCTGCGCGACGGCGCCTCGGCCATCTACGGCACCGACGCCATCGGCGGCGTGATCAACTTCATCACCAAGCGCTCGCTCAACACCACCACCATCACCGGCGAGGTGGTGCGGCCGAGCAAGGACGGCGGCGGCGAGAAGCGGGTCAACCTGTCGAGCGGCATCGGCAACCTCGACAAGGACGGCTGGAACCTGTTCGGCGTGGCCGACTACCACAAGCAGACCGTGCTGACCTCGCAGCAGCGCGAGTTCTCCAAGACCGGCGTGATCCCCGCGCACGGCGTGTTCCTCACCAGCGGCACCACCTTCCCCGGCAACTACCGCGACCCGGGCATTCCCGGCCTGACCAAGGATGCCCCGCCCATCATCCCGGTGAAGGTCGGCAATCCGGGCTTCGCCAGCGGCTGCAACCCACCGTTCTCGGTGCCGTCGACCACGAACAGCACCTGCCGCCAGGACTACACCCGCCTGATCGACGATCTGCCTGAGCAGGAAACCACCGCCTTCTTCGGCAAGGGCACCTTCAAGCTGGGCGAGAACCACACCGGCTCGGTCGAGTTCCTGCACGCCGAAAACAAGGTGATGTCGCGCACCGCGCCGCCGCCGCAGACCGACTTGGTGCTGCCGAAGAGCAGCAAGTACTATCCAGGAAATTCTGGCGGCGTACCGGCCCAAACCGGCTTGTCCGGCAACGACTTGACCGTCAACTGGCGCCCCGTCGAGGCGGGCCAGCGCCGCATCAACTCCAAGGGCGAGGCCGACCGCCTGGTCGGCTCGCTCGAGGGCGAACTGGCCGGCTGGGACTACAAGACCGGCCTGAGCTACTCGGTCAGCAAGTCGTCGGAGGACTTCACCGGCGGCTACGTCAAGGACGACGCCTTCGCCGCCGGCGTGCGCAACGGCATCCTCAACCCCTTCGGCCTGCAGGACAGCGCCGGCAAGGCCTATCTGGACTCGACCGCGCTGCGCGGCCAGGTGCAGAGCGCCAAGGACACCAGCACCGGCTTCGACTTGAAGGCCAGCCGCGAGTTGATGGACCTGCCGGGCGGTAAGCTGGCGGTCGCCTTCGGCACCGAGCTGCGCCACCAGAAGGCCGACTTCAACGTCAACCGCGAGATCGCCGGCCAGGCGACCAGCTCCGGCCTGTCCGGTTCGCTGTCGAAGTCCGGCTCGCGCAACATCAAGGCCTTGTTCGGCGAGGTCAACCTGCCGCTGATCAAAGACCTGGAGGTCAGCTTCGCCGCCCGCTTCGACGACTATAGCGACGTCGGCAGCACCACCAACCCGAAACTGGGCGTGCGCTACCAGCCGAGCAAGGAAGTGGTGCTGCGCGGCTCGGCCAGCACCGGCTTCCGCGCGCCGACACTGTTCGAGAAGAACGCTCCGCCGTCGAAGAACGACACCAGCAACGAGTATAACGACCCCATCCTCTGCCCTGGCGGCAAGGTCGTTCTGCCGCTCGGCAGCGAACTGCGGGACTGCAACCTGCAACAGTTCAAGCTGCAGGGCGGCAATCCCAACTTGAGTCCGGAGAAATCGAAAACATTCTCCTTCGGCACGGTGCTTGAGCCGATCAAAGAGGTGACGCTGACAGTCGACTACTGGAACATCCACCTGAAGGACAAGATCGGCGCCCTGCCCGAGGCGACCATCTACGACCCGGCCAATTTCGCCAAGTACAAGGACCTGTTCCTGCGCAACCCGGACGGCACGCCCTACGCCATCAAGGACTTGAACGAGAACCTGGGCGAGGTCAAGACCGACGGTGTCGACCTGAGCCTGACCCTGCGTCTGCCGCGCTCGGAGTACGGCAACTTCACCTTCACGCTGGACGGCACCTACGTCCACAAGTACGACTACCAGAACGAGCGCAACGGCGAATTCAAAAACAACGTCGGCAACTACGGCGACGACCGTCCGGTGTTCCGCTGGAAGCACAACGCCGCGCTGAACTGGCGCCTGGGCGACTGGAGCGCCACCCTGGCCCAGTCCTACAAATCGTCCTACACCGACCAGAACATGGGCCTGGACGATCCCAAGTACAAGCAGGACGTCTCCTCCTACAGCCTGTGGAACCTGTCGGCCGGCTACGCCGGCGTCAGGGTCTGGTGCTGACGGCCGGCGTCAAGAACCTGCTCGACAAGGAACCGCCGTTCTCCAACCAGGGCACGTTGTTCCAGAAGGGCTACGACCCGCGCTTCACCGACGCGGTCGGCCGCGCCCTCTACCTGCGCGGCAGCTATAGCTTCTAAGCGGCACCCCCCGGGGGGCCGGCGGTGTTCCGTGCGGAACGCCGCCGGCCCTTTTTCCATGGCGCGCCAAAGCCTTGCCGGCGCCGCAAAAACATTTTCTTAAAATCAACAATCGCCCCGGTTTGTGGCATAAACGAAACGCTTGTGGCATGCAAGCTGCGCCCGCCCGGCGGCCGCCCGGGCGCACCGGAATGGCGCGCCGCAACATCGTTTTGACAACATTTTTCTTGTTAAAAATGTAGTTTTTCCGTGCGATGGCGTGCCGCCCGCCACCACGCACCAAATTAGAGCGAAATTCCGCCCCGATCGGGCGCCGCGCCGCGCCGGCGGAAACGCGGCCTTAGATGCCGTGGGGAAAATTTTCCAGATTGACATCGCCGCTTCCAAAATGATTTGATGGGCCACATGAAAAAACCAATATCGTTTTTTCAAGGAAGGCCGGCAACGGCCCCCACAAAAATATAAATAATCCACCCGTAAGCAGTGGTTACATCTTGGGAGCTAAAAATATGATGGTTGAAACAGTCTTGTCCCGTTCGGTACGTCTGATCTGCGCCGGCGGTCTGGCGCTCGGCATGCACGCCGCCGCCCAGGCCCAGTCGGCGCCGGAATCGATCCAGCGGGTCGAAATCACCGGCTCCTCGATCAAGCGCATCGCCAAGGAGGGCGCGCTGCCGGTGCAGACGCTGACCCGCGCCGACATCGAGCAAAGCGGCGCCAACAACGTCGCCGACCTGGTCGCCCTGTTGCCGGCCATGCAGGGCTTCCTCACCTCCTCGGCCTCGGTCAACGGCGGCGGCGGCGGCGTGCAGACCGCCTCGGTGCACGCCATCGGCACCGACTACACGCTGGTGCTGCTGAACGGGCGCCGCATGGCGCCGTACGGCACCGGCAGCGCGGTCAACCTGGCCAGCATCCCGCTGTCGGCGGTCGAGCGCGTCGAGATCCTGACCGACGGCGCCTCCACCCTGTACGGCTCGGACGCCATCGCCGGCGTCCTCAACTTCATCCTGAAAAAGAACCAGCAAGACTTCAACATCGAGCTGACCTACAACGCGCCGCAGGAGTCCGGCGGCAAGAGCGCCAACCTGGCCCTCTCCAAGGGCTTCGGCGACCTGGAGAAGGACGGCTACAACGTGCTGCTGGCCTACAGCCACGACGAGCAGAAGGCGCTCGAGTCGGTGCAGCGCAAGTTCGCCAACTCCGGCGTGCTGCCCTTCGAGCACAACGGCAAGAAGTACGTCACCTGGCAGACCAGCATCAACTCGACCCCGGCCAACGCCGAGGTGATCTTCCCCGGCGACGGCGACGTGGTGCTGTCGGCCGACCTGCTGAAGAACGGCAAGTGCAGCAGCCCCAACACCTTCTCGCGCGGCGGCGCCTGCCGCTACGACTACCCGGCGACGGTGCAACTGCTGCCCGAGCTCAAGCGCGACAGCGTGTTCGCCTCGGGCAAGCTGCGGGTCGGCGCGGACACCACCGTCAGCTCCGAGCTGGTGCTGTCGAGCTTCAAGAACACCGCCCGCTACGCCGCCGCCGCCCAGCCGCTGACCACCTTCAGCACCGACCCGGTGACCGGCGTCAAGACCATCAACCCGAACTACATCGACGCCTACAACAAGCACATCGTGCCGCTGCTGGCCAGCCAGGGCGTCGATCCGGCCGCCGTCACCGACGCCTACCTGTACTACCGCGGCGCCGACGCCGGCGGCCGCACCGACGAGTACAAGACCGAGGCGGCCCACTTCGTGCTGGGCCTCGACAGCGCCTACGCCGGCTGGGACTACAGCGCCGCCTACACCCACTCGCAGAACAAGCAGTCCGACCGCGCCCTGGCCGGCTACATGAGCGGCAACGTGTTCGAGTCGCTGGTCAAGTCGGGCGCCTACAACCCCTACCTGGTCAACCCGAACGCGGCCAGCGTGCTGGCGCCGGCCGTGCTGCACCAGGTGCTCAGCGAAACCACCTCGAAGATCGACGTGCTCAACGCGCGCGCCTCGCGCGAGCTGTTCGCGATGCCGGGCGGCAGCGCCGCGCTCGGCCTGGGCGCCGACTTCACCAAGCAGAGCTTCCAGGACAAGCCGTCGTCCATCGCGCACCGGCCCCGGCCAGCCCGGCTGGACCGACGTCGAGATCGGCGGCAGCACCGGCTCGCAGGCGCTCGACGCCAGCCGCAAGAACTGGGGCAGCTTCGCCGAGCTGGAGCTGCCGGTGCTGAAGGAACTCAAGCTGACCGGCTCGCTGCGCTACGACAGCTACGGCCAGGTCGACAAGAAGAACGTCAGCTACGACATCAACAACAAGCCGCTGGCCGCCGGCAAGCTGGGCGAGGAGGTCGCCAAGGCCACCTACAAGCTGGCCTTCCAGTACACCCCGTCGCAGCAGGTGATGGTGCGCGGCTCCTACGGCACCGGCTTCAAGGCGCCGACCATGAACAACATCGCCGATCCGCTGAAGAACGCCGGCTCGTCCGAGTTCTTCGCCTGCCCGATCCAGAAGGCCGGCGACCCGCGCACGCTCTATTGCAAACCGGGCGCGTCCGAATACGGCCTGCTGACCAACGGCAACCCGGCGACCGGCGCCGGCGCGCTCAAGGCCGAAGAGTCGAAGCAAGCCTCGGTGGGCATCCGCATCGAGCCGTCCAACTCGCTGTCGATCGGCCTCGACCTGTGGGACGTCAAGCTGGAAAACCAGATCAAGACCCTGTCGCAGGACCACTTGTTCACCCACCCCGACCTGGCCGACAAGTACATTTCGATCTACTACGACCCTATCCAGAAGAGCAACGTGCTGGTCGCCACGCAGAGCCCGGTCAACCTGGCCAGCTCGCACTACCGCGGCATCGACTGGGACAGCACCTTCCGCACCGCCACCCCGCTGGGCAAGTTCATGCTCAACTGGACCGGCACCTACATGCTGAAGGCCGAGAAGGACGTGCCGGGCAGCGGCGTCGAGAAGAGCATCGGCCGCTTCGACTCGTACAACGACGTCACCTTCCGCGTCATCACCAAGCTGGTGTTCTCGCTGAAGAGCTCGGAGAAGCTGAGCAACTCGCTGACCGTCAACTACCGCACCGGCTACCACGACAAGCCGATCACCGCCGCCGGCGCCGTGGTGCGCGAGGTCAGGGCCGACGGCAGCATCGGCGATCCGGTGGCGTTGCAGCGCGACGTCAAGGAATACGTCACGCTCGACTACCAGTTGAAGGCCAACTATGTGAAAAACCTGACCGTCACGGCCGGCGTCAAGAACCTGCTGAACCAGGACCCGCCTTTCTCGGTGCGCAACTCCGGCGGCGGCAACCAGGTCGGCTACGACGGCCGCTACGCCGATCCGCTGGGCCGCCAGTTCTACCTGGTCGCCGGCTACAAGTTCTAAGCCGGCGCGGACCGCCGCACGGGCCCGGGCGTCTTGCCCGGCAGCATGAAACACCCCGCCGGCGGCATGCCGGCGGGGTGTTTTTTTTGCGCCGCCGGCGCGCTGTCGCCGGGCGCCGGCGGGCCGCCGGTTTTTTTATCAACCTTGCCCTAGGATCAACAATTCATCGATTTTGTCGCAAAAATGTCACGCCTAGGACCAATTAAAAACCACCTGTTTGCAAGTCGAGTGCTGCACCGAGATGGCCGCCGCGCGGCCGGCCGGCCAGCATTTTTTATGTCGGAACTGCAGTTTTTCCGTAAAAAAGCCTGAGCTTTAGCACAACGCACCAAATTAGAGCGATTTTCCGCCCCCCTTTGGCCCCCTTCCCGACCATGCAAAATACGGCTTTCTGTGCAATGCGGAAAATTTTGCTGATTGACACCCCCGGTTTCAAAGTGATTTGATGGGCCCTTGAGAAAACCACCGTGTTTTTTTCAAGGGGCAGCCGCTTCGGCGCCCCTCATAAAACTATAAATGCCACCTGTCAATTCTTGTGTCAAATTGGGAGCTTAAAAAATGATGGTTGAAACAGTCTTGTCCCGCTCGGTCCGCTTAATCTGCGCCGGCGGCCTGGTCCTCGGCATGCACGCCGCCCAGGCACAGTCGGCGCCGGAAACGATCCAGCGCGTCGAAATCACCGGTTCGAGTATCAAACGTATCGCCGCCGAGGCGTCCCTGCCGGTGCAATCGTTCAGCCAGAAGGACATCCAGCGCAGCGGCGTGACCTCGGTCACCGACTTCATCCAGCAATTGCCAGTGATGCAAGGCTTCACCGTGGCGGCCGATTCGGTCGGCGGTGGCGGCGGCGGCATCACCACCGCCTCGATCCACGACGTGGGCGAACAGTACACCCTGGTGCTGTTGAACGGTCGCCGCATGGCGCCGGCCACCTCCGGCACCACCATCGACATCAACTCCATTCCGCTGTCGGCCGTTGAGCGCATCGAGGTGCTGACCGACGGCGCCTCGGCCCTGTACGGCGCCGACGCCATCGCCGGCGTGGTCAACTTCATCCTGAAAAAGGGCGCCGCTCCGCTGCAGATCGACGTCAAGTACAGCAAGCCGCAAAGCCCGGGGGCCAAGGACAAGACGGTCACCATCAGCAAGGGCTTCGGCGACATCGACGAGGACGGCTACTCCGTCTTCCTGGCCGCCAGCCACCAGGAGAACGAGCGCCTGAAGGGCTTCCAGCGCGACTTCGCCAAGACCGGCATCATCAACTTCAACGACCCGGTCACCGGCAAGCCGCTGCAGTTCTTCAACGGCTCGTCGCGCTCGATCCCGCCGAATGTGACGATCCGCTACAACCCGACGGTCGGCAAAGCCACGTCGGTCAGCATCAACCCCTACCTGAAGATCAACGGCAAGTGCCCGGCCCGCCACGTCGACACGGGCGACGGCCAGTGCACCTTCGACTACACCAGCTCGGTGGAGATCGCCCCGGAGATCCAGCGCGACAACTTCTACGGCTCCGCCAGTATCAAGCTGGGCAACAGCGGCTTCAAGGCCTTCACCGACGTCTCGCTCAACAACTCTCACGTCTACGCCAACATCGCCGCCTACCCGGCCGAGTTCTCGCTGGCCAAGAGCTCGCCGCTGTTCACCAAGTATGTCGCGCCCTACCTGACGGCTGAGCAACTGGCCGGCATGACCTCGGCCACCGTCAAGTACCGCCTGCAGGGCCTGGGCGGCCGCGCCTACGACTACCAGAGCAAGACCAGCCACATCGTCGCCGGCGTCGACGGCAACGCCTTCGGCTGGGACGTCAACGGCGCCTTCACCTACTCGGAAAACAAGGCGCCGACCAACTACGTCGGCGGCTTCCCGCTGGCCGAGAAGTTCAACGCCGCGCTGGAGAGCGGCGCGGTCGACCCCTTCCCTTACGCGCTCGGTGAGATGCCGTCGGCGATGAAGGACGTGCTGAAGAGCACCCAGTACGTCGGCAACTTCAGCAACACCGAGATCAAGCTGAAGGGCTTCGACGTGCACGGCTCGCACGACCTGTTCACCTTGCCTGCCGGCAAGTCGCAGATCGCCGTCGGCGCCGACTACCGTACCACCAGCTATTCGGAAAAGGGCAACGCCGCCGTCAGCCATTCGGAAATCCTGTTCGACGACGACCAACCCGCCTTCGACTACAAGCGCAGCAACAGCGGCGCCTTCACCGAGGTGCTGGTGCCGGTCATGAAGGACCTGGAAATCACCGGCTCGCTGCGCTATGACCGCGTCAGCAAGCTGACCGACAACCTGAAGGGCGGCAACACCGGCAACGACCAGTCGGCCAGCACCTACAAGATCAGCACCCGTTACCAGCCGATCAAGTCGCTGCTGTTCCGCGCCGCCTACGGCACCGGCTTCAAGGCCGCCAGCATGAAGGAGATCGGTCAACCGCTGGCCGACTTCGGCGTCACCGGCGGCACCTACAACTGCCCGCTGAGCACCGCCAACGGCCTGGCCAACCATCCGCTGGCGCAGTACTGCGACACCCGCGGCCAGCTCGAGGTGTACAAGGGCGGCAACGCCGAGCTGAAGCCGGAGAAGTCGAAGCAGTACTCGTTCGGCTTGGTGTTTGAACCGGCCGGCGGCTTCAGCGCCAAGCTGGACTTCTGGAACGTCGAGATCCGCGACGCCGTCACCAGCGTCAGCGAGTCGCTGATCGCCAGCGATCCGAACAAGTACATTAGCCTGTACACCACCAAGACCAAGGCCTCGACCGGCATCAAGTCGCTGGCCATCATCCTGGCGCCGCTCAACATCGGCCGCCAAGAGAACCGTGGCATCGACTACGACCTGCTGTTCCGCAGCAAGATCGGCGACGGCAAGCTGACCACCCGCCTGGCCGGCACCCATATGCTCAAGTCGCGCCACACCTCGCCGGGCACCAGCGACCAGTGGGAAACCAGCCTGAACGAGTACGGCAGCGACGACAAGGTCAGCTTCCGCAACGTGCTGAAGGCCTCGGGCACCTACGAGATCGGCGCCTTCACCCACACGCTGACGGCCAACTACCGCAACGGCTACAAGGACAAGCACCACGACACCGAGAACTGCGCCGTCAACACCAACGACGCGGCGCAGGATTGCGTCGACGTGCAACTGCAGATCCCGAGCAACACGACGCTGGACTTCCAGACCCAGTACAAGGTCCTGAAGAACCTGGAGCTGACCGCCGGTATCAACAACCTGGCCGACCGCACCCCGCCGCTGTCGCTGCGCAACACCGGCTCGCACCAGCTGGGCTACGATCCGCGCTACGCCAGCGCGGTCGGTCGCACCTTCTACCTGAGCGGCTCGTACAAGTTCTAAGCACTTGACGCCTCGGTAAAAAAGCCCGCCGGTTCGCACCGGCGGGCTTTTTTTCGTTCTGCGGCCGGCGCCGGGCCGGCCGGGCGCCCCCTAGTCGTCGGCGCGCAGGCGGCGCTGGCGCACGGCGGCGGCCAGGCCGTGCAGCACCTGCACGCTGCTGTCCCAGTCGATGCAGCCGTCGGTGACCGACTGGCCGTAGACCAGCTCCTTGCCCGGCACCAGGTCCTGGCGGCCGGCCACCAGGTTCGACTCGACCATCACGCCGACGATGCGCTGGTCGCCGCCGGCCACCTGGGCGGCGATGTCGGCGCACACCGGCACCTGGTTCTCCGGCTTCTTCGAGCTGTTGGCGTGCGAGGCGTCGATCATCAGGCGCGCCGCCAGGCCCTGGGCGGCGATGGCCTTGCAGGCCTCGTCGACGCTGGCCGCGTCGTAGTTCGGCGCCTTGCCGCCGCGCAGGATGATGTGGCAGTCCTCGTTGCCGTTGGTCGACACGATGGCCGAGTGGCCGCCCTTGGTCACCGAGAGGAAGTGGTGCGGCTGCGAGGCCGCCTTGATCGCCTCGACGGCGATCTTGATGTTGCCGTCGGTGCCGTTCTTGAAGCCGACCGGACAGGACAGCCCGGAGGCCAGCTCGCGGTGCACCTGCGACTCGGTGGTGCGGGCGCCGATCGCGCCCCAGCTGATCAGGTCGGCGATGTACTGCGGGCTGATCACGTCGAGGAACTCGGTGCCGGCCGGCAGGCCCAGCTCGTTGATGTCGCGCAGCAGCTCGCGCGCCATGCGCAGGCCGTCGTTGATGCGGAAGCTGTTGTCCATGTAGGGGTCGTTGATCATGCCCTTCCAGCCCACCGTGGTGCGCGGCTTCTCGAAGTAGACGCGCATCACGATCTCGAGCTCGCCGGCCAGCTCGGCGCGCAGCTTGACCAGGCGCTGGGCGTACTCCATCGCCGCCTTCGGCTCGTGGATCGAGCAGGGGCCGATGACCACCATCAAGCGGTCGTCCTGGCCGTGCAGGATGCGGTGCAGCGCGACGCGGGCGCCGGCGGCGGTCTGCCCGGCCTGTTCCGTGCACGCGAACTCGCGGATCAGGTGCGATGGCGGCGTCAGTTCCTTCATTTCACGGATACGCAAGTCGTCGGTACGGGGCATGGTGTTTCTCCTAAGTCGAACAATCGGTAGGGATAAAAAAAAACCGCCATCGCTGGCGGTTTTTTAGGAATTTGCTTGGAACTCGTTCTGCTGCTACGTGAACCGGCCGCTACTCCACCGCCTTGGGGCTGGAATCGCTAAAGTAAAAATAGCCGGTAAAGAAAATGAAGCTGTGCATGATCGTATCCATATGTGTTGGATCGACTATAACAACAATAAGCCGAACTTGGCAAGCATTTAGTTCTTATTAGCTTATGCCGTGCCGCCCACCGTCACGCCGTCGATGCGCAGGGTCGGCTGGCCGACGCCGACCGGCACGCTCTGGCCCTCCTTGCCGCAGACGCCAACGCCGGGGTCGAGGCGCATGTCGTTGCCGATCATCGAGACGCGGTTGAGCACGTCGGGGCCGTTGCCGATCAGGGTGGCGCCCTTGACCGGGTAGGTCACCTTGCCGTTCTCGATCATATAGGCCTCGCTGGCCGAGAAGACGAACTTGCCGTTGGTGATGTCGACCTGGCCGCCGCCGAAGTTGACCGCGTACAGGCCGTTCTTCACCGAGGCGAGGATCTCGGCCGGGTTCCTTGTCGCCGGCCAGCATGTAGGTGTTGGTCATGCGCGGCATCGGCAGGTGGGCGAACGACTCGCGCCGGGCGTTCCCGGTCACCGGCATCTTCATCAGGCGGGCGTTCATGGTGTCCTGGATGTAGCCCTTCAGGATGCCGTCCTCGATCAGCGTGGTGCACTGGGTCGGGTTGCCCTCGTCGTCCATGTTGAGCGAGCCGCGGCGGTCCGGCAGGGTGCCGTCGTCGACCACGGTGACGCCCTTGGCGGCGACGCGCTCGCCGATGCGGCCGGAGAAGGCCGACGAGCCCTTGCGGTTGAAGTCGCCCTCGAGGCCGTGGCCGATCGCCTCGTGCAGCAGGATGCCGGGCCAGCCCGGTCCCAGCACGATGGTCATCGGCCCGGCCGGGGCCGGCCGCGCGTCGAGGTTGACCAGCGCGCTGTTGACCGCCTCGGTGGCGTACTGCTCGAGCAGGGCGTCGCTGAAGTAGGCGTAGTCGAAGCGCCCGCCGCCGCCGGACGAACCCATCTCGCGGCGGCCGTTCTGCTCGACGATGACGGTCAGCGAAACGCGCACCAGCGGCCGGATGTCGGCCGCCAGCACGCCGTCGCTGCGCGCCACCAGCACCACGTCGTATTCGCCGGCCAGGCCGGCCATCACCTGCACCACCCGCGGGTCCTTGGCGCGCGCCATCTTTTCCACCCGTTCGAGCAGCTTGACCTTGGCGGTGGCGTCGAGCGAGGCCAGCGGGTCGTGCGGCAGGTACAGCGCGCGGCCGCCCTGCTGCTGCATGGCGCCGGCGATCTTGATCTTGCCGGCGCCGGCGCGGCCGATGGTGCGGGTGGCGGCGGCGGCGTCGAGCAGGGCGCTCTCGGAGATCTCGTCGGAGTAGGCGAAGGCGGTCTTGTCGCCGGAGATGGCGCGCACGCCGACCCCCTGGTCGATCGAGAAGCTGCCGGTCTTGACGATGCCCTCCTCCAGGCTCCAGCCCTCGTTCTTGGTGAACTGGAAGTACAGGTCGGCGTAGTCGACCTTGTGGGTGAACATGGAGCCGAGCGCCTTGAGCAGCTTGGCTTCGTCCAGGCCGAACGGCGTCAGCAGCAGTTCGCGCGCGACGGCCAGGGTGGAGAGGTTGGGTTCAAATGGGGTCATGGTGGGGTTCTTCAGTGTCGGTTCTTGTCTTGGATGCCATTGTAGTGGAAGGCCGGCGCGGCGTCTTCACATGGTGCGATGTTTCAGCGCCGGCAGGTTGGCGCGCACCTCGGCGGTGAAGGCCGGCTCGAGCTCGCCGCAGACCACGCCCTCGCCCTCGGCCAGCACGGCCTTGACCTCGCCCCAGGGGTCGACCAGCATGCTGTGGCCCCAGGTGCGCCGGCCGTTCTGGTGCAGGCCGCCCTGCGCCGCCGCCAGCACGTAGCACTGGTTCTCGATGGCGCGGGCGCGCAGCAGCACCTCCCAGTGCGCCTGGCCGGTGGTGTGGGTGAAGGCGGCCGGCACCACGATCAGCTCGACCGGCCCCATGGCGCGGTACAGCTCGGGGAAGCGCAGGTCGTAGCAGACCGACAGGCCGACCTTGCCGACGCCGGTGTCGACCGTGCCGACCGTGGCGCCGGCGACGATGGTGCGGCTTTCGTCGTAGGATTCGGCGCCCTTGGAAAAGCCGAACAGGTGGATCTTGTCGTAGCGGCCGACGTGGCGGCCCTGCGGGTCGTAGACCAGGGTGGTGTTGACGACCTTGCCGTCCTGGTCGGAGGCCAGCGGCAGGGTGCCGCCGATCAGCCAGACGCCGTGGCGGCGCGCCGTGGCGGCCATGAAGTCTTGTATGGGGCCGCCGCCGAGCGGCTCGGCGTGGGCCACCTTGTCGCTGTCGGACAGGCCCATGATGGCCCAGTACTCGGGCAGCAGCACCAGTTCGGCGCCCTGCCCGGCGGCCTGCTCGACCAGCCGGCCGGCGCTGGCGATGTTGTCGGCCACCGAGGGCGAGGAGATCATTTGAATTGCGGCAACTTTACTCATGGCGCTGTCCTGTTCAATACGCTGTTCAATAGGCTGTTCAATAGGCTGTTCTATGGGCGGTTCGATGCGCCGCCGCCCTACGCTGCTTTCACATGGGGCGGCGCGGCCGGCGCGGCTAGTCGGCGCCCTTGGGCGCGGACTCCAATTTACCACCTTCCAGCTTGGTCACCACCGGCGCCTTCCACGGCCCGGTGATCTGCATCTGGTAGGTCAGCGCCTTCATCACCGGCGCGCTGAGGAAGAGCTGGGCGAGGAAGCTGCCGATGCCGATCACCGGGTTGACCGCCAGCGCGTAGACCAGCGGCGCGGTGCCCAGGTTAACCTGGGGAATCACCACGACGTGCAGGTTGGTGGTCTCGTTGGCGATGTCGGCGGTGCCGTCCATCAACACGGTGGCGGCCACGCCGTGCATCTTCAGGTTGTCGGTCTTGACGATGCCGCGCGCGATGGCGGCGTTGGCGGTGATGCCGTCGAAGGCCAGGCCCGTCGGAGAAGACGTCGTGGAAGTCGAGCTTGAGCAGGCGCGGCAGCGCTTGCAGGCTGAGCACGCCGAGCAGCTTGGCGGCGCCCGGGTCCTGCTTGAGGAACTGGCCCTTCTCGACGTTCATGCTGATCTGGCCGGACAGGCTGGGGATGTCGAAGGAGTACGGCAGGCCTTTCCAGGCGATGTCGCCGCTCAGCTTGCCCTTGCCGTTGCGCAGCGTGCCGGCGAAGCCGAAGCGGTCGAGCAGCTTGCCGGCGTCGTTGATGTCGAGCGTGAAGTTCAGGCTGCTGTTCTGCACGCCGTCGCGGCTGAGCCACTTGCCGGTGCCCTTGAGCTCGCCGTCGGCGTTGCTCAGCGACAGCTTGCTGACGCGCCAGTCGCGCGCGCTGGAGTTCGGCACGTTGTTCAGCGCGTTGTTGGCCTGCAGTTCCAGCCGGCCCAGCGGCTTGTTGAACAGCTCGAAGCGCTCGGCGACGATGTCGAGGGCCGGGATGGTGGCCGCCGCGCTCTTGCCGTCGAGCAGCTCCTTGACGTCGTCGGCGGCCGACTCGGGGATGATCAGCGAGGACAGCCGCGCCGTCACCTTGCCCAGGCCGACGCCGTTGGGCGACTCGTTCCAGGTCAGGTAGCCGGAGGCCTGGTTGGCGTCGATGTTGGCCTGCCAGGCGCCCTTCTGGTGGGTGGCGCCGAGCACCACGTTCTCCAGCTTGCGCTCGCCGACGACCAGCTCGCCGGCGCGCGCGGCGATGCTGTCGGGGATCACATACTGGCCGATGTCGACCGCCTCGGCGGCGCCGGCCTTGGCCGGCTCCGGCTTGCCGGCCACCTCGGCGCCGAAGTCGAGCCAGTTGTCCAGGTTCAGCGTGCGCAGGCTGAGCGACATGGCCATGCCGCTGTCCGGCTCGGGCGCCGGCGTGTTGACGCCGATGCCGCCGCGCGTCAGCCGCCAGGCCGCCTTGCCCTGCCTTTGGCGCTGGTAGCGCGCCGACATGTTGTTGCCCAGCGCGACGCGGATCTCGTCGCGCATCAGGCCGGCCTCGTTGGCGCCGCCGCCGCTGAGCACGAAGCGCAGCGGCAGCGGCTCGGCCGCCGCCTTGCGCAGCGGCGCCGGCAGGTCGACGCCGAGGCCGGCCAGGGTCGAGTCGACCGCCACCGTCACCTGGTGCTCGCGCGCCGTCACCAGGCCGCTGTAGCGGGTGGCGCCGGAAAAGTGGCCGGCCAGCCGCTGCATCATCGGCGACGGGTAGTTCTTGCGGAAGCCGTCGGCGCTGATGCTGCCGGCCAGCTTGACGACGATGCTGTTGTCGCGCTGGCTGCCGCCGGAGATCGCCACCGGGCCGCCGAGGAAGTAGCCGGACAAGGCGTTCAGGTTGACGCCGTGCTCGTTGAACTCGATCTTGCCCTGCGAGGCCAGCACCGGCGGCAGGTCGTTGAACAGCACGATGTCGTTGCCGGCCAGTTGCAGCGCGCCCTGCACCTTGGCGTCGATCAGGTGGGTCAGCGGCAGGTGCAGCTTGAGGCCCAGCTTGGCGTTGCCGCTGGCCAGGGTCTCGTCGGTGAAGTGGGAGATCCACTCCAGCACCGGGCTGGCCACCACGTATTTGAGGAACTCCTGCATGGGGCCGGCGGCGCTGCCGTCGATGTCGAGCACCATGTCGTGCACGTTCAGGTCGGGGATCACCGCCTTGACGCCGCTCAGCGCCACGCCGCCGGTGCTGGCGCTGTCGCCGCGGATCTCCATGCGGGTGCGCTCGAACACGAAGCTGCCCTTGATGTGCTCGGCCTGCGGCCACAGCGGCGCCTTGCCGTCCTTGGCGAACTGGCCGGGCGCGTAGTTGAGCTTGCCGTTCTCCAGCCGGCCGGCGATGCGGAACTCGCCGCGCGCGCGCTCGGCCGGGGTGTCGCCGTGGAAGGGGAAGTGGGCCAGGTCGCCGCGCAGGCGCAAGGCCACGTCCTGCGCCACGCCGCCCTCGAGCGCGCCGACCAGCCAGTGGCGCAGGTCGTGCGGGGTCTGCAGCGGCAAATAGCGGTCGATCTTGTTGAGCTCGAAGCCGTTCAGCTTGCCGCTGAAGTCGGCCACGCCGGCGCCCTTGCCGTCCAGCGGCAGGCGGTGGCTGCCGCTGAGCGAACCGCTCAGGCCCTGCTGGACGAAGTCCAGCGCGTCGAGCTGGAGCAGCAGCTGGTCCTTGCCCTCGAAGGACCAGCGCGCCTTCAGCGCCAGCTTGTCGAAGGGCATGTCGGCCTCGCTGAAATAGGCCGGCAGGCGCAGCACCAGTTGCCGCGAGTCCAGGTTCAGGCTGCCGCCCTGGTCGTTGGCGTCGATGTTGCCGCTCAAGTTGTCGAAGCCGGGCACGGCCGGTATGCCGGCGACGGCCGGCGCGCCCGCCGTCTTCGCCTGCGGCGCGCGGGCCGCCAGCGGCTTCAGGCCGAGGCCGTCGAGGCGGCCCTTGACGCGGTAGCTTTGCAGCGCCGGCCAGGCGCCGGTCCATTCGGCGGCGACGTCGAGCAGGCGGCCGCGCGGCGCGAACTCGGCCAGCATGCTGCGCTGGTGCTCGGCCAGCGGCAGTTTGTCGGCCAGGCTGGCCAGGGTTTGCAGGTCGAGCACGCTGGCGCTCAGCTCGGTGCGGGCCGGCTTGCTCGGGCTGGCGGCGATGTAGCGCTCGCTCAGCGTGGTCGGCGCCATGGTCACGCCGTCGCGCGTGCTCAGCGAGAAGCCGGCCAGGCTGACGCTGTGGCCGCGCGCGCCGAAGGTCGGCTTGCCGCTGGGCTGGCCGCCGCTGGGCGCCGGCGCGATCTCCTCCTTGGCCGAGACGCGGCCCTGCACCCGCAACAGGTCGAGCGGCGGCACGTCGGCGCCGAGCACGGCGGAGAGGTCGGCCAGGCCGACGTCGGCGGTGAAGCCGGCCAGGCGGGCGTGGTCGAGCTTGACCCAGGCGCGCAGCGAGCCACGGCCGGAGCGCAGCTCGAAGGGATAGTCGAAATAGGTTTTCCAGGCCGCCAGGTCGGCGTCGCGCAGGTCGGTGTACAGCTCGCCCTTCCACAGCGCCACGTCGGACAGGCGCTTGGCGAAGGCCGGGTGGACGAAGTCGGCGCGCAGGTCGAGCGGCGCGGACAGCGCGGCCGGCGGCGTCGCCTGCAGGGCGAACTGGTGGCGCCGCCACTGGTTGCGCAGCACCAGGCGCAGGTTCTGCAGGGCCAGCGGCGCGGCGCCGCGCTGCAGGTCGGTCCAGTCCAGCCGGCCCTCGCGCACGACGATCTCGCGCTGCGACAACAGCCAGTCGAGGCCCTTGCCGTCGCCCGGCTTGGCCGGGTCGAAATACACGCCGGCGGCGTACAGCTTGCCGTCGGCCTCGCGCCGCACGTCGAGCTGGGGGCGGATCAGTTCGAGCGAGTCGAAGCGCACGTCGGCCGCCAGCACGCTCCACCAGGACAGGGTGGCCGACACGCTCGGCAGGCTCAGCACCTGCTTGCCGTGGCCGTCGCGCAGCACCACGTCGCCGAGGAAGAGGTTGGGCCGCAGCCCGGTCCAGGAGGCGTAGACGCGGGCGATGCTGACCGGGTTGCCGACGGCGCGGCTGGCCAGCCGCTCGATGTCGCCCTTGTAGTGGTCGATGTTCGGCAGCACGGCGTAGCGCAGGCCGAGGAACAGCAGGGCGAAGAGGAAATACAACAGCAGCACCAGCTTGACGCTGAAGCCGAGCACATGGTGGGTGGCCAGGTTGCACACCCGATAGGCGGCACGCAGCCGGTGCCAGCGCTGGGCCAATGGTCCCTCGTCTGTCACGCTGGTCGGTTCCGGTTTTTGCATCGATAAGCTAATAAATCAGGCCCGGCGTAAAATTAATCGCTAAAATCCTCATAGCGCACTTGCATCCAAGCAATGGCCTCAGGCTGTGGTCCTGCCAGGGTGCAAGCGTTTTCTGCCTGCGCGGCAATTTTACCGCATACCCGGCGCAATCCCGTGCCCGCTATGTGTTCTTTCCGGATTCCATGAGCCCTATTTCGCCCACTTCCCTGACCTCCGCCTCCCGTTTCTACCAACGCTGGCTGGCCGCCGCGCCCGAGCGCGCCGCCAAGTCCGACGAATTGGCGCAATTATCGCTTGCCCAGCTCAATTTTGCCGACTATTTGGCGAAAGAGGCCGAGGGCGGCCTGCCGCTGGGGCGGGCCATGCGCCGGCTGCGCAACCTGCTGGTGTGCGGCCTGATCCGCCGCGACCTGGAGGGCCGCGCCGACCTGGCCGAGGTGGTCACCACCATGACCCGCTTCGCCGACTTCGCCATCCAGACCCACCTGGCCGAGCTCGAACTGGAGATGACGGCGGCCCACGGCGCGCCGATCGGCCACGAGTCGGGCCGGCCGCAGCAGCTGATCGTGCTGGGCATGGGCAAACAGGGCGGCGGCGAGCTCAACGTGTCGTCCGACATCGACCTGATCTTCGTCTACCCGGAGGACGGCGACACCGCCGCCGGGCCGGGCCAGCGCGCCCTGTCGAACCACGAGTATTTCGTCCGCCTGGGCAAGAAGCTGATCGCCGCGCTGGCCGAGATCACCGAGGACGGCTTCACCTTCCGCGTCGACATGGCGCTGCGGCCGAACGGCGCCTCCGGCCCGCTGGCGGCCAGTTTGAACATGGTCGAGCAATACCTGATCGTCCAGGGCCGCGAGTGGGAGCGCTACGCCTGGGTCAAGGCGCGCGCCGTCAGCGGCGCCGCCGAGGACATCGCCGCGCTCGACGCCATCGTGCGCCCCTTCGTGTTCCGCCGCTACCTGGACTTCGGCGTGATCGACGCCATCCGCAACATGCACGCGCAGATCCGCGCCGAGGTCAACCGGCAGGAGCGGCTGCACCCGGACCGCAGCAACAACGTCAAGCTGGGCCGCGGCGGCATCCGCGAGATCGAGTTCCTGGCCCAGGTGTTCCAGCTCATCCGTGGCGGCCGCGACGCCGAGCTGCGCGACCGCTCGACCCGCGCCACCCTGCGCACCATCGCCGACAAGTCCCTGCTCAGCCACGCCATCGTGCTGCAACTGCTGGCTTCCTACACCTTTCTGCGCAACCTGGAGCACCGCCTGCAATACCTCGACGACGCCCAGACGCACACCCTGCCGGCCAGCGAGGACGACCGACTGCTGGTGGCGCGCATGATGGGCCTGGCCGACACCGCCACCCTGCTGGCCCAGCTCGAGGCGCACCGCGCCTTCGTCGCCGGCCAGTTCGACGAGATGTTCGCCGACAAGAGCGGCGCCGCCGACGGCGACCTCGACCCCGGCTCCAGCAACGACTGCGCCGACCCCGACAACCACGAGGCGATCGAGGCGCGCTTCGCCGGCCTCGGCTTCGCCGACCCGGCCGGCGCCGCCAAACGGCTGATCGCCACCTGGCAGGCGCCGCGCCTGCAGAGCCTGCCCGAGGCCAGCCGCAACCGCCTGGTCGCCCTGGTCAACACGGCGCTGCCGCTGATCGCCCGCTGCAGCGCCGAGTCGAGCGGCGCCAGCGCCCAGGCCACGCTGGGCCGCCTGCTCGACTTTTTCGAGGCGATCGCCCGCCGCTCGGCGTATTTGTCGCTGCTCACCGAGTACCCGCACACTCTGGAGCGGGTGATCCGCATGATGTGCGCCAGCGGCTGGGCCGCCACCTTCCTCAGCCAGCACCCTATCCTGCTCGACGAGCTGCTCGACGACCGCGTGCGCAACGCCGTGTTCGACCAGGCCGCGCTGGCCGCCGACCTCGACCGCCAGCTGGCCGGCGCCGCCGGCGACACCGAGCGGCAGATGGACATCCTGCGCGAAGTCCACCACGCCCAGCTGTTCCACCTGCTGGCGCAGGGCCTGGCCGGCGACTTGACGGTGGAGAAGCTGGCCGACCACCTGTCGGCGCTGGCCGACAGCATCGTCGCCGCCACCGTCCAGGCGGTCTGGCGCACGGTGGCGACGCGCCACCGCGAGGTGCCGCGCTTCGCCGTGATCGCCTACGGCAAGCTGGGCGGCAAGGAGCTGGGCTACGTCTCCGACCTCGACGTGATCTTCCTGTTCGACGACGACGACCAGGACGCGCCCGGCCAGTACGCCAAGCTGGCGCAGCGCTTCATCACCTGGATGACCTCGCACACCTCGGCCGGCATCCTGTTCGACATCGACACCGCGCTGCGCCCCGACGGCGCCAGCGGCATGCTGGTCTCCAGCGTGGCCGCCTTCGAGCGCTACCAGAACGACGCCGCCTGGATCTGGGAACACCAGGCGCTGACCCGGGCCCGCTTCTGCGCCGGCGACGCCGCCATCGGCGAGCGCTTCGAGCAGATCCGCCAACAGGTGCTGCGCAAGCCGCGGCCGCTGGACGGCGAACTCAAGCGCGAGGTGGCGGCCATGCGCCACAAGATGGTCCAGGCCAAGGCGCACCGCTCCGAGCTGTTCGACCTCAAGCAGGACGCCGGCGGGATGATCGACATCGAGTTCATCGTCCAGTACCTGGTGCTGCAATATGCCGCCAACTACCCGCAACTGACGGCCAACTACGGCAATATCGCCCTGCTGCGGATGTGCGGCGAGCTCGGCCTGATCGACCCGGCGCTGGCCGCCGGGGTCGGCGACGCCTACCGCCAACTGCGCCGCCTGCAACACCAGCTGCGCCTGCAGGGGCAGCGCCTGGCCCGGGTCGATCCGGCGCTGGTGGCGCTGCATGCGGCCCAGGTGCGCCGGCTGTGGTTGAGTATCTTTGAACAAAATGTTGCCACTTAACAACAGTGGAAAGAAGTCAATGCGAGTAATATTTGCCGTGGGGCAAAGAAGCGCGTCGCGCGCCCCTTCGCCGCAGCCGCACACCATTGCCTTTTTAAATCTATTCCAGGAGACGTATATGAAAGCAGTAATCGGCGCGTTTGCCCTCAGCCTCAGTATGCTCACCCTGCCGCTGGCGGCCTCGGCCGCCGACAAGGGTTCGGCCGACGAGGCCGTCGCCATGGTCAAGAAGGCCGCCGCCCTGATCAAGTCGGACGGCAAGGACAAGGCCTTCGCCGCCTTCTCCGACACCGGCAACAGCACCTTCCACGACCGCGACCTGTACATCTATGTCTACGACCTGAACGGCGTCGCCCTGGCCCACGGCAACAATCCCAAGATGGTCGGCAAGCCGCTGATCGGCCTCAAGGACAACGAGGGCAAGGCGATGATCAAGGAGATGGTCGACCTGGCCAAGAGCAAGGGCAAGGGCTGGGTCGAGTTCAAATGGCCGAACCCGGTGACCAAGGCGGTCGAGGCCAAGGCCGGTTATGTCGAGAAGGTCGACGACATGATGGTCGGCTCGGGCATCTACAAGTAATCCCATGCGATCGGCCGCCCGGCGGCGGCGCGCCCCGGCGCGCCGCCATGTGTGGTCGATGTGTGTACAATGATCATTCCATGACCATTGCACAGTAGAGTCCACGATGGAATCCAAAACGGCCAGGCTGACCATCCTGATCGATCCGGCCAAGAAGCAGGCCTTCGAAGAGCTGTGCGCGCTGCAGGACCAGACCGCCTCCCAGGTGCTGCGCCAGCTGATCCGCGACTACCTGGAAAAACACCAGGTCGACTACCCCACCAAGGCCAGGCTGGCGCCCAAGTAAGAACGCCCCCCCTCCTGCGGCGCGCCGGTTCAGGCCGCGCCGGCCGCCAGCGCCTGGCCGAAATCGTCGGCATAGTTGCCGTTGCCTAACTGTTCGATCAGTCCGGCCCGCTCCAGCTTGCCCTTCACCCTGTCGTTGGCCTCGCACAACATCACGCGCACGCCGCGCTTCTGCCATTTCCCGATCACCTCCTGCAGCGTCTGCAAGCCCGTCATGTCCATGAAGGGCACCCGGCCCAGCCGCAACAACAGGATGCGCGGATCGGTGTGCGACTGCGCCAGCGCGCGCTCGAAGTTCTCCACCGCGCCGAAGAAGAAGGGGCCGTCGATGGCGTACACCAGCATGCCGGCCGGCAGCTCGCGCAGGCCGTGGCGGGCCAGCTCCGGCCCCAGCCGCTGCTGGTTCATCTGCTGCACCTCGACCGAGGCGGCCATGCGGCGCAGGAAGTGCAGCGTCGCCAGGATCACGCCGATGTTGACCGCCACCACCAGGTCGGCGAACACGGTCAGCACGAAGGTGGTCAGCAGGATCGCCACGTCGGCGCGCGGGGCGCGGCGCACCATGCGGGCAAAATGGCCGAGCTCGCTCATATTGTAGGCGACCACGAACAGGATGGCGGCCAGCGCGGCCAGCGGCACGTGGGCCGCCAGCGGCGCCAGGAACAACACGATCAACAGCAGGGTGGCGGCGTGGGCCATGCCGGCCAGCGGGCTGGTGCCGCCGTTGCGCACATTGGTGGCGGTGCGGGCGATGGCGCCGGTGGCGGCGAAACCGCCGAACAGCGGCGCCACCATATTGGCCAGGCCCTGGCCGACCAGTTCCTGGTTGGAGTCGTGGCGGGTGCCGGCCATGCCGTCGGCCACCACCGCCGACAGCAGCGACTCGATGGCGCCCAACATGGCGATGGTGAAGGCCGGCCCGATCAACTCGAGCACGCGCGACAGGCTGACCGCCGGCAGGGAAAAACTCGGCAGCGCGCGCGGGATGCCGCCGAAGGCGCTGCCGATGGTGGCCACGCCGTCGAACTGGAACACCGCCTGCAGCGCGGTGGCGCCGAGCAGGGCCACCAGCGGGCCGGGCACCCGGCGCAGCGGCGCGACTTTATTGGAAAACAACACCAGCAGCACGCTCAGCACGCCGAGCGCGCTGGTGCTGCCGTGCAGCGCCGGCAGCGCCTGCAGCGCGCCCCACAGCTTGTCGTGGAAATGCAGGCCGGCCACGGCCGGCAGGCCGAAGAAATACTGCCACTGGCCGACCCAGATGATGACGCCGATGCCGGCGGTGAAGCCGACCACGACCGGTGCCGGGATGAACTTGATGACGCCGCCCATCTTGGCCAGCCCCATCAGCAACAGCATCAGGCCGGCCATGAAGGTGGCGATCTGCAGGCCGTCGATGCCGTAGCGCGCCGTGATGACGGCCAGGATGGCGACGAAGGCGCCGGTCGGGCCGGCGATCTGGGTGCGGCTGCCGCCCAGCAGCGAGACCAGGAAGCCGGCGATGATCGCCGTGTACAGGCCCTGCTCGGGCCGCGCGCCGGAGGCGATGGCGAAGGCCATCGCCAGCGGCAGCGCCACCACGCCGACCACGGCGCCGGCCACGATGTTGGGTAGAATGTTCGTGCGGGTGAACAGGCCGGCCCGCCCCGCCTCCAGGACATTGATCATAGAAACCTTGCTTGCGCGTATGCTTGCTATGACTGTACACCCGATTGCGGCCCCGCCGCTATCGGCGATGGCGCCGATGGCAAGACCGCGCCGCCCGCTGTGGCGTTTACCAACGCAGACGGGGACGGCGATGCTATGTTCGGGCCGGAACTGATTATAATCACATTATCATGCGATGATCATCCGTCGCTGGCCGCGCAGTTCAACCCGAAGCCGCAACCCGGCCGCCTGGAGGCCGCAACATGCCCCTGCAATACATTTCCGGCCTGAGCAGCCGGCGCCGCAACCGCCAGTCCGACCTGCATCTGGGCTGCCTGCTGGCCTTCGTCGCCGGCGCCGTCAACGCCGGCGGCTTCCTGGCGATCGGCCAATACACCTCGCACATGACCGGCATCGTCTCCAGCATGGCCGACGAGTTGGCGCTGGGCCACATCAGCCTGGCCCTGGCCGCGCTGGCCGCCTGGCTGGCCTTTCTGGCCGGCGCCGCCAGCACCGCGCTGATGATCAACTGGGCCAGGCGCAAGCGCCTGCGCAGCGAGTACGCCCTCAGCCTGATGGTCGAGGCCAGCCTGCTGCTGGCCTTCGGCGTCGCCGGCACCTATTTGTCCGAACTCGGCGATATTCTCGCGCCGGTCACGGTTTTATTGTTGTGCTTTATTATGGGCCTGCAGAACGCGATTATCACCAAGGCCTCCGGCGCCACCATCCGCACCACCCACGTCACCGGCTTATCCACCGACATGGGAATAGAATTGGGCAAGCTTTTTTATTACAACCATCTGCAACTGCCTGAATTGCAGGTGCGCGCCAACCGAATCAAATTGCGGGTCCACGCCTTGTTGATCGGTTTCTTTTTTATCGGCGGCGTCAGCGGCGCGCTGGGTTTTAAGCACGTCGGTTTCTCCGCCACGATATTCCCCGCCGCCCTATTGGCGGTGATGGCCGTCGGCCCGATATTCCACGATCTGCGCCTGCGCTGGCGCCTGAAACGCCAGCAGTCCTGAGCCGCCCCCCCGAGCAGCCAGCGCCCTCCCCGCCGAGCCGCCTCACATCGTTCGTCCGTGCAGTTGCCTATACAAATGGCAAGGCAGAGTCGCGTCCGCACAGTGCTCCCATGCTAATTTTTGGCGCGTATAAGCAATAATTTAGCTCGCCCGCCGCGCCTTGCGGTGTTGCGCAACAAGATTGAGGCTGGAAGGAAATGGCGACGCGAGGCGGAACGATTGCGCCAGTAACTTTTATACTGGCCCCAGAACCACTCGGCATATCTGGACGGCGGCGAAATATTGCTCAATCGAATAGTTCGCGATTTTCCGGCTAGGCCAGGGAGACAGCGGCGCCGCGCCGCGCCGCCGATTATTCCGCTGGCGGCAGGCCGCAGCGCAGCAGCACTCCAGGCATATTCCGCATATTCGCGCACGTCGCTGGTGAAATACACCGCTTTTAGAATATGCAGCTGGCATGCCGGTGCGGAAATACTGCGCCGGCGACGCCATCCGCGTATAAAAAATGAAACCGCGCTGGCGCCGCGCCTCTGCTGTTGAAACATGCCGGGGGCATGCCGCCTGCTCTGCTGCTTGCGGCGGCCGGCAAGAAAAATACAAATAAATCAATTCAATAAAAATATTGTTGCTTTTTAGCGAATGTTAGCTTTTTGTATTTACAGCGCCATCCCTGCTGGGTACAGTTCATCGTTAAAAAAATTTAACAACGTTGGCAAAAAAAATACTCTACACATCTTTGAGGAGTTTGGGAATGATGAAGGAAACGGTTTTAGCTCGCTCTGTCCGCATGATCTGCGTCGGCGGCATCGCCTTGAGCATGCAGGCGGCATTTGCCCAAGACGCCCCGCAGACAATCCAAAAAGTCCAGGTCACCGGTTCGCGCCTGTTGAGCCCGAACGCCGACTCGGCCACGCCGCTGCAAATCCTGACCTCGGCCGACATCGCCGCCTCCGGCGCCACCAACCTGCAGGAGTTGCTGCAGAAAAACCCGACGATGGGCACGCCGACGCTGAGCCGCACCAACTCGAACTTCCTGACCTCGGGCGGCGGCGTCACCACCATCAACCTGCGCAACCTCGGCGACGAGCGCACCCTGGTGCTGGTCAACGGCCGCCGCTTCGTCTCCGGCGTGCCCGGCAGCAGCGCGGTCGACATGAACACCATCCCCACCGACTTCATCGAGCGGGTCGAACTGCTGACCGGCGGCGCCTCGGCGACCTACGGCTCGGACGCGGTGGCCGGCGTGGTCAACATCATCCTCAAACGCAACCTCAACGGCGTGCTGGTCGACGCCCAGACCGGCCGCAGCTCGCACGGCGACGACTTCAAAGAAAAAACTCTCGCTGACCTTCGGCACCAGCAGCGCCGACGGCGCCAGCAACGTCATGGGCCACCTGGGCTACTCCAAGCAGGGCGCGGTGTTCTCGCGCGACCGCGCCGCCTCGGCCGTCGACCAGTTCACCTCGATCGACAAGGGCGACGCCTCCGGCGCCTTCGTGCCCATCCGTCCGTTCTACTCGGGCTTCATCCCGGCCGGCACCTTCTTCCACGACACCGGCAAGTTCACCTACGACGCCGCCGGCAACATCATCCCGGTCGACACCAACGGCGCCAACGGCCCGGCTACCGGCTTCAACCGCTCGGCCTACCGCGTCATCGCCGTGCCGACCGAGCGCTTCCTGATCGGCACCACCGGCAGCCACACCTTCAACGACAAGGTCAGCGCCTACTTCGAGGGCAATTTCGCCTCGACCAAGACGCGCACCGACATCGAACCCTTCCCGCTCGCCTCGGGCGACATCTACAAGGCCAGCGAAGGCATGGTGCCGGCCGATCTGCTGATCGGCGGCAAGATCATGCGCAATCCGCTGGTGCCGCAATACCTGTACGACCGCCTCGAACCCAACAAGGCGGACAACAATCTGCGCCGCTACAGCTTCACCCGCCGCATGGCCGAGGTGGGCGGCCGCACCAGCGGCGCCGAGCGCGACACCTTCCGCCTCGCCACCGGTTTGAAAGGCACGGTCAAGGACTGGAACTACGACGCCTACCTCGTCTACGGCAAGACCAAGGAGTCGCAGAGCTCGACCGGCCAGGTCAACGTGCTGAACTTCCGCAACGCCCTCGAGGCGGTGGCCGACGTCAACGACATCAACAACAACAACGACCGCAACGAACCGATCTGCTCCGACGCCAACGCGCGCGCCCAGGGTTGCGTTCCGGTCAACATCTTCGGCGCCGGCGCGATCAGCCCGGAGGCGCTGAAGTACATCATCGCGCCGTCCTCGCTGGCCACCGCCGTCACGCAGAAGATCGCCGGCGGCTCGGTCAACGGCGAGCTCTTCGAACTGCCTGCCGGCAAGATCGGCCTCGCCGCCGGCTTCGAATGGCGCGAGGAGACCTCGAGCAGCGTGGCCGACCCGCTGACCCAGGCCGGCCTGAACGGCGGCAACGCGATTCCGCCGACCGAGGGTAAGTTCAACGTGCGCGAATTCTTCGCCGAGACCCGCATCCCGCTGCTGAAGGACCAGCCCTTCGCCAAGTCGCTGTCCTTCCTCGGCGCCTTCCGCAACGGCAAGTACTCGACCGTCGGCACCACCAACAGCTGGAACGCCGGCCTGGAATGGGCGCCCGTGTCGGACATCAAGTTCCGTCGGCACCCGCGCCCTGTCGACCCGCGCGCCGAACGTCACCGAGCTGTACCAACCGCCCAGCCAGACCTTCCCGCCCGACCTGAGCGACCCGTGCGAGGGCGTCACGCTGGCCATGTCCAGCGCCACCGCCGTCGCCTGCCGCAACGACCCCACCGTGCTGGCCAACATCAACAGCCACGGCGGCGTCTTCACCCTGACCCAGCCGGACCAGCAGGGCATCAGCGGCTACGACCGCGGCAATCCCAAGCTGAAGGCGGAAAAAGGCCGCTCGACCACCCTCGGCGTGGTCATCACGCCGCGTTCGATCCCAATGTTGAGCAAGTTCACCTTCACGGCGGACTACTTCAACATCAAGATCGCCGACGCCATCGTCAGCACCCCGCGCGACGTCGCCCTGGCCCAGTGCTACGGCGGCGACAAGAGCTTCTGCAAGTTCATCACCCGCCGCACCAGCACCGTCGGCGACGCCACCGTCGGCGCGATCCGCTACATCGACTCCAACTCGGAGAACAACGGCGGCCGCGGCACCGAGGGCATCGACTTCACCGTGGCCTGGGCGGACAAGGTCGGCCCGGGCCGCCTGAGCGCCAACCTGGCCTACACCTATCTGAAGAACTTCTACGACATCCCGCTGAAAGGCACGGAGGAAGACAACGATACCGGTGAAATCGGCTACGCCCGCAACAAGGCGGTGATCAACCTGGCCTACAAGTGGGGCGCCTTCGGTGTCACCTCGACCACCAGCTACACCGGTCCGTCGGCGATGGAAGACCAGTATCTGAAGCAAAACGACCTGCCGGCCGGCGCGGTCAGGGTCGGTTCGAAGACCTACAACGACTTCCAGTTCACCTACGCCGCCACCAAGGGCGTCGAACTGTACCTGGGGATCAACAACGCCTTCGATGCCAAGGCGCCACCGATCATCAGTGGCCTGAACGGCAGCACCACGGGCACCGAAACCAACGCCAGCGTGTACGACGCCATCGGCCGCCGCTACTACCTGGGCGTGCGCGGCACCCTGTAACAGCGGCAGCAAACGGCGGGCGGCTCGCGCCTCCCGCCAACACAACGGCGAGCCTGGTCTCGCCGTTTTTTTCGTCCCGCGGCGCCCCCGCTTGAATAAAAAAAGCCTCCCGGCATCGCTGGCGGGAGGCTTTTTCACGCCCCACGGGGGGGGCTGTCGGCTGCTGGATTACTTGGCGTTCATCAGGGCCACGGTGGTGTCCAGCATGCGGTTCGAGAAACCCCACTCGTTGTCGTACCACGACGATACCTTGACCAGACGGCCCGACACCTTGGTCAGCGTCGAATCGAAGTTCGACGAGGCCGGGTTGTGGTTGAAGTCGATCGACACCAGAGGTTCGGTCTGGTAGGTCAGCACTTCCTTCAGCGCGCCTTCGGAGGCGGCCTTCATCAGCGCGTTGACTTCGTCGACGGTGGTGTCGCGCTTGGCGATGAAGGTCAGGTCGACCAGCGACACGTTGATGGTCGGCACGCGGATGGCGAAGCCGTCCAGCTTGCCGTTCAGCTCCGGCAGCACCAGGCCGACCGCGGCGGCGGCGCCGGTCTTGGTCGGGATCATGCTCATGGTGGCCGAACGGGCGCGGCGCATGTCTTCATGCATCACGTCGGACAGCACCTGGTCGTTGGTGTAGGCGTGCACGGTGGTCATCAGGCCGGTTTCCACGCCGATCGCGTCGTTCAGCGGCTTGACCAGCGGGGCCAGGCAGTTGGTGGTGCAGGAGGCGTTCGAGATGACGGTGTCCGAGGCCTTCAGCACGTCGTGGTTGACGCCGTAGACGACGGTGGCGTCGACATCCTTGCCGCCCGGGGCCGAGATGATGACTTTCTTGGCGCCGCCCTTCAGGTGGGCCGAGGCCTTTTCCTTGGTGGTGAAGAAGCCGGTGCATTCCAGCACGACGTCGACGCCCAGCTCGCCCCATGGGATCTCGGCCGGGTTGCGCTGCGCGAACACGCGGATGGTGTCGCCGTTCACGATCATGTTGTCGCCCTCGACCGTGACGGTGCCGGGGAACTTGCCGTGCGCCGTATCGTAGCGGGTCAGGTGGGCGTTCGACTTGGCGTCGCCCAGGTCGTTGATGGCCACGATCTGGATGTCTTGCTTCTTACCGCCTTCGTAGAAAGCGCGCAGCACATTGCGGCCGATGCGGCCATAACCGTTGATTGCAACTTTGATCGTCATACTTTGCTCCTGATTAAAAAAAAGGTACCCAGCAATAAAAATTACGCAAGCAGCACAGACTTGACCTTGGCCACGACGTTGTCCACCGTGAAGCCGAAGTGCTTGAACAGCACACCCGCCGGGGCGGATTCGCCGAAGGTGTCGATACCGACCACGGCGCCTTCCAGACCGACATATTTGTACCAGAAAGCGCTCACGCCGGCTTCGATGGCGACGCGCGGCAGGCCTTTGCTCAACACGCCGGCCTGGTAGGCGGCGTCCTGGCGGTCGTACACGTCGGTCGACGGCATCGACACCACGCGCACGGCGATGCCTTCGGCGGCCAGCGCGGCGGCGGCGGCGACGGCCAGCTCAACCTCGGAACCGGTGGCGATCAGGATCGCCTTGGCGTCGGCGGCGTCCTGCAGCACGTAGCCGCCACGGGCGATGTCGGCGATCTGCTGGGCAGTGCGCTCCTGGTAGGGCAGGTTCTGGCGCGAGAAGATCAGGGTCGACGGGCCGTCCTTGCGCTTGACCGCCGCGCCCCAGGACACGGCCGATTCGACCGTGTCGCACGGGCGCCAGTTGTCCAGGTGGGGGATCAGGCGCATCGACGAGATGTGCTCGACCGACTGGTGGGTCGGGCCGTCCTCGCCCAGGCCGATCGAGTCGTGGGTGAACACGAAGATCGAGCGCAGCTTCATCAGCGCGGCCATGCGCAGCGCGTTGCGGCTGTAGTCGGAGAAGGTGAGGAAGGTGGCGCCGAAGGGGATGAAGCCGCCGTGCAGGGTGACGCCGTTCATGATCGCGCTCATGCCGAACTCGCGCACGCCGTAGTTGACGTGGTTGCCGGGCTGGCCGGAACGCAGGGCGACGCACTCCTTCCAGTTGGTCAGGTTGGAGCCGGTCAGGTCGGCCGAGCCGCCGAGGAACTCGGGCAGCGACGGCGCCAGCGCCTGGATGGCGTTCTGGCTGGCCTTGCGGGTGGCGATGTTTTCCTTCTTCTCGACGCAGGCGGCGACGGCGGCGGCCAAGGTGGCGTCGAAGGAGGCGGGCAGCTCGCCCAGCATGCGGCGGCTCAACTCGGCCGCTTCGGCCGGGAACTGCGCGCCATACGCGGCGAACAGCGTCGACCAGTCGCCTTCGCGCTTGGCGCCGGCGGCCTTCGCGTCCCACGCGGCGTAGACGTCGGCGGGCATCTCGAACGGTGCGGCGTCCCAGCCGATGTACTCGCGCACGGCGGCGATTTCCTTGTCGCCCAGCGCGGCGCCGTGCACCTTGTCGCCGCCCTGCAGGTTGGGCGAACCCTTGCCGATGATGGTCTTGCAGCAGATCAGGGTCGGCTTGTCGGCCGTCTTGGCGGCGGCGATGGCGGCCGAGACGGCGGCCACGTCGTGGCCGTCGACGGCGCGGATCACGTTCCAGCCGTAGGCTTCGAAGCGCTTCGGCGTGTCGTCGGTGAACCAGCCCTCGACCTTGCCGTCGATCGAAATGCCGTTGTCGTCGTACAGGGCGATCAGTTTTTTCAGGCCCAGGGTGCCGGCCAGCGCGCACACCTCGTGCGAGATGCCTTCCATCAGGCAACCGTCGCCGACGAAGGCGTAGGTGTGGTGGTCGACGATGTCGAAGCCCGGCTTGTTGAACTGGCTGGCCAGCAGGTATTCCGACAGCGCCATGCCGACGGCGTTGGCGATGCCCTGGCCCAGCGGGCCGGTGGTCGTTTCCACGCCCGGCGTGACGTCCACCTCCGGGTGGCCCGGGGTCTTCGAGTGCATCTGGCGGAAGGCCTTGATGTCGTCCATCGTCACGGCGTAGCCGGACAGGTGCAGCAGCGCGTAGTGCAGCATCGAGCCGTGGCCGTTGGAGAGCAGGAAGCGGTCGCGGTTGATCCACTTCGGATTGGCCGGGTTGTGGCTGTAGTGGCCGCTCCACAGGGCGACGGCGATCTCGGCCATGCCCATCGGCATGCCTGGGTGGCCGGAATTGGCCTTCTGGACGGCGTCCATTGCCAGCGCGCGGATCGCGTTAGCCATTTTGGTGGTCGGGAGCGTAGAGTTCATCGTTGGTCAATCACGAAAGTATGGAAACTGGGGGCAACGCAGGTTCGTTGCTCACGCAAACTTCCTGCTTGCTGAACTAAGTATTTTACCAGACCAAGTGTCCACCAATTAAAATTGCGCTGCAAAAGTAGTGCCCACCAGACATCAGGATACCCGCATGCCCCGTTTCTACTGCCCCGCGCCGCTCGCCGTCGGCGCCATCGTTACCCTGCCCGAGGCGGTGGCCCACCACGTCCAGGTGCTGCGCCTGGCGCCGGGCCAGATCGTCACGCTGTTCAACGGCGACGGCGGCGAATACAGCGCAACCCTGGACAACATCGCCAAACGCAGCGTCAGCGCCGAGGTCAAGGCGCACCATCCGCGCGAGGTCGAACTGCCCTTCGCCGTGACGCTGGCGCAGGCGCTGCCGGAGGCGGCCAAGATGGACTGGATCGTCGAGAAGGCGGTCGAGCTGGGCGCCTCCGGCATCGTGCCGCTGGCGGCGCAGCGCTGCGTGGTGCGCCTGTCGGCCGAGCGCGCCGAGAAGCGGCTGGCGCACTGGCAGGGCATCATCGTCTCGGCCTCGGAGCAGAGCGGGCGCAACCGCCTGGCCCAGCTGGGCCAGCTGCAGGACTACAAGCAGTGGATCACCCAGCAGGACATGCACAAGCGCATCGTCCTGTCGCCGCGCGGCGGCCAGTCGCTGGCCGACTGGGCGCGCCACCAGGGGCCGCAGGCGGTGACGCTGGTGGTCGGCCCGGAGGGCGGCCTGAGCGAGGACGAGGAGAACGCCGCGCTGGCCCACGGCGCGCTGGCGCTGGGCATGGGGCCGCGCATCCTGCGCACCGAGACGGCCGGCCTGGCCGCGCTGGCCACGCTGGCGGCCTGCTGGGGCCAGGTCTAGGCCGGGGCCAAACCGCGGCGGCGCCACGGCGCCCGCCGCGGACAAGAAAAAACCCGCCGGATTCGCATCCGGCGGGTTTTTTTACGCGTTCCGTTCAGCATCGCGGCCGTTGGCGATTAGAACGACTGGTTGTAGCGAGCGTAGAAGAAACGATCGATCGGCAGGTTAGGATCTACCGACGACGACGACGACGGGCCGCTGTCGACACCCGAACCGGCGTCATAGTTGATGACCGGCTTCTTGTTGAACAGGTTGTTGGCGCCAACCATGATCTGGCCCTTCCACGACGTCTTGTAGCTGACGTTCAAATCGCTGTAGGTGGTGGCCTTGACCTTGTTGTAGTTGGTGCCCCAGCTAGCCTTGGCGCCGGGATTGCTGCACTCCACGGTGGCGCTGAAGCAGTGTCCACGCAAGGCGCTGTAGTAGCGGGTGGTGAAGGTGGCCGCCCAGTTACCCAAGGACCAATCCAGGCTCAAGCTCGATTTCAGACGGTTGTTGGCGAACTCGCCGGCGTAGCCGATCCAATCCGCGTCGTCGGTGGACTTCTCCTTGAAGGAGGCGACGTAGGTCGACTCCGAACGCAGGTTGAACTGGCCGTAGGCGTTCTTCGGCAGACGATAGCTCAGGGCCAGGTCGGCGCCCTCGGTCGACAGCTGACCCATGTTGGCGTTGCCGTGCGACAGGCTGGTGATCATGCCCGAGACCGGATCACGCTTGATCTTGTCGCAGAACGATTGCACGCCGCTGACGTAGCACTGGTTGGCCGTGTAGGTCGACTCGACCGCATTGATGCGGTTGCTGATCTTGATGTAGAACCAGTCGAGGCCGATGGTCAGGCCGGGCACGAAGGACGGGTTGTAGACGAAGCCGAGGGTGCGGGTCAGCGCGGTCTCTGGTTTCAGGTCGGCATTGCCGGCGCCGCTCATGAACGGCACGGTCGACTGGCCGCCGCCCGAACCGACCGGCTGGCCGGCCTGGTTCAGCTGGCGGTAGGTCGCTGGCACGCCGGCGGCGGCGCAACGGGCCGCGGTGGCCGGGCTGGAGGCGGCGTCGCCGTCCTTGCTGTCGCAAGGGTCGGCGTAATCGTCATACGATTGCGAGCCGCCACCGAAGGTGTCGCCCACGGTCGGGGCGCGGAAGCCCTCGGCGATGGTGCCGCGCACCAACATGTCCTTCACCGGCTTCCACATGAAGCTGGCCTTGTTGTTGGTGGTGGTGCCGAAGTTGCTGTAGTCGGAATAGCGGCTGGCGAAGTCGACGCTCAGCAGCTCGGCGAACGGCACACCCTTCAGCAGCGGGATGTTGGCTTCCAGGTAAGCCTCTTTGACGGTGTAGCCGCCGCTGGTCGACAGGCCGGCCAGGTCGGTCGACAGACCGGACTGCTCGAACTGGCCCAGACGGTCGTAGCCGCGCACTTCGCGCCGCTCGATACCGCCGGCGACGCCGAGGGCGCCGGCCGGCAGCGTGAACAGCTCGCCGCTCAGGTCGGCGGTGGCGCTGTTGACGGTGCTGCCGTAGGTCGCCTGGCCGGTCGACATGACATAGTTCAAGGCGGCCGGGGTGGCGGCGGACGGGCCGCCGACGATGTCGAACGGGGTGCACTCGGCCAGCGGGATCGGGCTCGCCGCAGTGCCGCACTGGATCACGCCGGCCGGATTGCGGAACGACGGGCCGACGGCCTTCTTCAGGTTCGGCAGGTTCAGGTTGCCGGTGTTGACGTTGGTGCCGTTGATGGCGCTGTGGTTGTAGCCGACGCTCCAGTTCCACGGCAGGCCGCGCAGGTTCAGCTCGCCTTCGAGGGTGGCGTCGATGTGCAGCGTCTGGTTGCTATTTTCGCTGACGCGCGGCACGTCAACGGTGCGGCGGTAGAAGAACAGGTCCTGGCCCTTGCCGGCGCCGGCCACCTGGTTGCCGTAGGGGTTGAAGTAGCTGTCCTTGTCCAGATACACCGGATAGGTGGCCTGGGTGCCGCTGCTCAGCGGATAGCCGGCGACCTGGCGCGACGAGTCGCGCTTGGCGTACATCGCGGTGGTGGTGAAGCGCATGTCCATCGGCAACTGTATCGTGCCCTTGGTGAAGATCGACGTCAGCTTGTTCGGCATGATGTACATCATCTGGCTGGCCGAGTTGAAGGCGTCCTGCTCGGCGCCGGTGTACGGGTGGTAGTTGGCCGGGTTGCGCGAGTCGGCGCCGACGCCGACGCCGTCATAGCTGCCGGTGTGGTTCAGGATATGGTTGAAGCCGTCCGTGTTTACCGAGCCGTCTGGGTTGACCGGCCGGATGCGGCCCCAAGGGCTGGTGCCCAGGCCGGATTTATGGTGGTCGGGACCCTTGGAGAAGCGGGTGATCTCGCGTTCCTTGGCCCACACCGGATCGGTCAAGCTGTGGGTCAGGCCGAACATCAGCGAGGCCTTGTCGTTGCCGGCGCCGTAGGTCAGCGAGAAGTCCTTCGCCTGGCCGTCGCCCTTCTCGTTCTTGCCGGCGTAGATGCTCAGGTTGCCGCCTTCCATGCTTTTCTTCAGGATCACGTTGATCACGCCGGCGATGGCGTCCGAGCCGTAGATGGCCGAGGCGCCGTCCTTCAGCACCTCCAGGCGATCGATCATCGAGGTCGGGATGGTCGACATGTCGGTGAAGCCGTCGACCGACTGGGTCCAACGCTTGCCGTTGACCAGCACCAGCAGGCGCTGCGAGCCGAGGTTGCGCATGTCGGCGTACTGGCCGCCGGTTTCGCGGTTCGAGCTCAGCGAGGAACCCTTGCTGAACGCCGGGTCGCCGCCGGCCGAGGTCATCTGGTTCAGGATGTCGCCGACGGTGATCAGGCCGGCGGCTTGGATTTGCGCCTGGGAAATTTTCAGGATCGGCTGGGCGGTCTCGGTGTCGACCGCGCGAATGCGCGAACCGGTGATCTCGACGCGCTGAGGCGCGTCGGCTTGTTGCGCGAAAGCCGCGATCGAATTCAGGGCCAGGGCCACTGCGACGGCGATTTTGGTACGTTGGTGCATGTGTTCTCCGATATGTAAATACTGTTGCCAGCCGCTCAAAGTCAGGCACGAAGTATAGTTCTTGAGTCTTTTGATACGGCGAGCTGCCGACCGCCCCACCTTGTGGGTGGCTGGCGGAAATGTTTCACCGATCCGTGTAACGCGATGTATCAGACCATCTTACGTTGATGCTTGTCAATAAATGAAGGATGTCAATTCATCCAATAAACAACAGTGTGTGAAATGCAACATCCGCGATTGTGACATCCGAATGACGCGGAGTCTTGCCGCCGCGGCGGCAAGGCCCGTCCACGAACCTTTTGACGAGCCCGTTCAAGTATAACTATGATGTATGGCAATGTTACGTAAAAAATCAGCCGATTATTTCAACATTCCCCAATTTACAACACTTGCACAAAGCAAGTTGCCGGCAGCGCCGCCGCGCCGGCCGGGGATGGCGGCGCCCGGCGATGCGGGTAAAATAGCGGATCGACGCGCGCCCACGGTCGCGGCCGCCGGCGCGCGCGCAGACTCTCCGCTAACTACGGAGCCCGGCAATTTTTCGGATCGACCACCATGTTGCGACTCAACGAAGTAAAACTCCCCCTCGACCACGGCGAGGCCGAGCTGCCCGCCGCCATCCTGGCGCGCCTGCAGATCCCCGCCGCCGAGCTGCTCGGCTTCAGCGTCTTCAAGCGCAGCTACGACGCGCGCAAGCGCAGCGCCATCGTGCTGATCTACTCGCTCGACGTCGAGGTCAAGGACCAGGCCGGCGTGTTGGCGCGGCTGCCGCACGACAGCCACCTGATGCCCTCGCCCGACACCGGCTACAAGTTCGTCGCCAAGGGCGAGCTGCCGGCCGGCCACGACCACAACGAGCGCCCGGTGGTGATCGGCAGCGGCCCCTGCGGCCTGTTCGCCGCGCTGGTGCTGGCGCAGATGGGCCTGCGCCCGATCATCCTCGAGCGCGGCAAGGAGGTGCGCGAGCGCACCGTCGACACCTTCGGCTTCTGGCGCAAGCGCGAGCTCAACCCCGAGTCGAACGTGCAGTTCGGCGAGGGCGGCGCCGGCACCTTCTCCGACGGCAAGCTGTACAGCCAGATCAAGGACCCCAAGCACTACGGCCGCAAGGTGCTCACCGAGTTCGTCAAGGCCGGCGCGCCGGCGGAGATCATGTACGTCAGCAAGCCGCACATCGGCACCTTCCGCCTGGTCAAGATGGTCGAGCAGATGCGCGCCAACATCGAGGCGATGGGCGGCGAGTACCGCTTCGGCAGCAAGGTGGTCGACATCGAGATCGAGCCCGGCGCCGACGGCGGCCAGGTGCGCGGCCTGACGCTCGAGGGCGGCGAGAGGATCGCCACCCGCCACGTCGTGCTGGCCATCGGCCACAGCGCGCGCGACACCTTCGAGATGCTCCACCAGCGCGGCGTCTACATCGAGGCCAAGCCGTTCTCGATCGGCTTCCGCGTCGAGCACCCGCAGTCGCTGATCGACGCCTGCCGCTTCGGCCCCAGCGCCGGCCACCCGATCCTCGGCGCGGCCGACTACAAGCTGGTGCACCACGCCTCGAACGGGCGCGCCGTCTACAGCTTCTGCATGTGCCCGGGCGGCACCGTGGTGGCGGCGGCCTCCGAGCCGGGCCGGGTGGTCACCAACGGCATGAGCCAGTATTCGCGCAACGAGCGCAACGCCAACAGCGCCATCGTGGTCGGCATCACGCCGGAGCAGGACTTCCCCGGCCACCCGCTGGCCGGCATCGAGCTGCAGCGCCGGCTGGAGGAGAAGGCCTTCGAGCTGGGCGGCGGCGACTACAGCGCGCCGGGCCAGCTGATGGGCGACTTCGTCGCCGGCCGCGCCTCGACCGCGTTCGGCGCCGTGGTGCCCTCGTACAAGCCGGGCGTGCACCTGACCGACCTGGCGCTGGCCCTGCCCGAGTACGCCGTGACGGCGCTGCGCGAGGCCTTCCCCGCCTTCGACAAGCAGATCAAGGGCTACTTCAAGGCCGACGCCGTGCTCACCGGGCTGGAGACGCGCACCTCCTCGCCGATCCGCATCAAGCGGCGCGACGACACCCTGCAAAGCCTGAACACGCGCGGCCTGTTCCCGGCCGGCGAGGGCGCCGGCTACGCCGGCGGCATCCTCTCGGCCGGCGTCGACGGCATCAAGGTGGCCGAGGCGGTGGCGCTGTCGATGGCCGCCGTTTAGTCGGGCGGCAGGCGGCGGTAGAGCTCGCGCAACGCCGCCTCCTGCTGCAGCAGCAGCGCCGCCAGATCGGGCGCGAAGCGCGTGCCGCTGTCGGCGCGCACCTGGGCCAGCGCCTGCTCCAGGCTGGCCGCCGGGCGGTAGGGGCGCGCGCAGAGCATCGCGTCGAGGCAGTCGGCCAGCGCGACGATGCGCCCGGCCAGGCTGATCTCCTGCCCCGCCAGGCCGCGCGGATAGCCGGCGCCGTCCCAGCGCTCGTGGTGCTCGTGGGCGATGCTGGCGGCCAGCTGCAACAGCGGGCGCGCCGAGCGCGCCAGCATGGCGCGGCCGGTCTCGCAATGGCCGCGCATCACCAGCCATTGCGCCGCCGACAGCGGCCCCGGCTGGTGCAGCACGGCGTCCGGCACGCCGGCGTGGCCGCAGTCGTGCAGCGGCGCGGCCAGTCTGAGCTGCTCGGCCTCGGCCGGGCTCATGCCGGCGGCGCCGGCCAGCAGCGCGGCGATCAGGCCGACCCGCTGGACGTGCCGGCCCTCGCCGGCGGCGCGCCGCTCCAGCGCCTCGCCGAGGATGGCCAGGGTGGCGTCCTGGGTGGCGGCGCTGTCCTCGCGCTGCAGCAGCTTCTCGTAGGTGATGGCGACATTGGCCGAGAAGGCCGCCAGCAGCTCGTGCTCCTCGACGCCGATCGGCTCGGCGAAGGCCATGTAGAGGAAGCTCTCGCTGTCGTCGCGGGTGCGGTGGTAGCACACGTAGTACAGCTCGCCGTGGTGGTTGCGGCGCTCGCGCATGCAGCGGGCGAAGGCCTCGCGCACCGCCGGCGGCAGCTCGTCGAGGCGCTGCTCGGCGCGGCAGTCGGCGTAGGCCCGGGTCACCGCCAGCACCTTCAGGCCGCCGTCCATGCGGGCGGCGGCGAAGGCGTTGACGCGGCTGGCGCAGATGCCCTCGCCGTCGCGCCCCAGCAGCACGCTGGCCTGCTCCAGCACCGCCGAGCAGAAGCTGCGCAGGTTGTGCGAGTCGCACACCTGGGTGATGGCGTCGATCGAGCGGCGCAGGCCGTTGCGGGCGCGCTCGAGGCGCATCAGGTCGCGGTAGGCGCGCAGCGCGGAATAGAACACCGTGCTCAGCTTGCCGTGGGTCAGCTCGGTCTTCTCGCGGTAGTCGTTGATGTCGTAGCTGCGGATCACGTATTCCTGCGGCGCCTGGCCCGGCTGGCCGGTGCGCAGCACGATGCGCACGTTGCTGTTGCGCAGCTCCTCGCGGATGTGGCGCACCAGGTCGAGGCCGGCGTGCTCGCTCTCCATCACCACGTCGAGCAGGATCAGGGCGAACTGGTTGGGCCGCGCCAGCACGGCGCGCGCCTCGGCGGCCGAGTAGCAGTCGGTGAAGTGGACGCGGCGGCCGTCGAAGCTGAAGTCGGCCATCACCAGCTGGGTCACCTGGTGCACCGACGGCTCGTCGTCGACGATCAACACCTGCCACGGCGCCGGCGCCGCGCCGGCCGCCGCCGCCGAGTCCTGGCCCGGGTCCTCGTCCTCGTCCTCAAACAACAAGTCGTCGTTCATCGCATCCTCCGTCGGCAGCCGTCCGGTATGCTCGATTGTACCTCCAAGCGGACGCGGCCTTTCGTTTTCGGCGGCAACTAACATTGCCCGATGAGTGCCCGATGAGAGCCCGCCGGACGCGCCGCGCCGGCGTTGCGCGGCCGCTACAACCAGCCCGAGCGCTTGAAGCGGTAGAACAGGTAGCAGCACACCGAGACCATCACCGCGACCGCCGCCGGGTAGCCGTAGTGCCACTCCAGCTCGGGCATGAACTTGAAGTTCATGCCCCACACGCCGGCGAAGGCGGTGCAGATGGCGAAGATCGCCGCCCAGGCGGCGAGCCGCTTGTTGACCTCGCTCTCGTCGATCGCCACCATCGACAGGTTGACCTGGATCGCCGTGCTGATGGTGTCGCGGATGGCGTCGATGGTGCCGTTGATGCGCTGCAGGTGGTCGTGCACGTCGCGGAAGTATTCCTGGGTGTCGTGGCACAGCGCCGGCACGCGGCCGCCGTGCAGCTTGCCGACGGCGTCGAGCAGCGGCGCGACGGCGTGGCGCAGCGTCATCACCTTGCGCTTGAGCGCGTAGAGCCGCTCGATGTTGTCGCGCTGCGAGCCGTGGATGAAGATGCGCTCCTCGATCAGCTCGAGCTCGCCCTCGAGCGCGTCGACCACCGGGAAGTAGCGGTCGACCACGGCGTCCATCAGGGCGTACAGCACGAAGGCCGGGCCCTGGCGCAGCAGGTGCGGCTCGTGCTCGGCGCGGGCGCGCACGCCGAGGAAGCCCTGCGAGCAGTTGTTGCGCGCCGACAGCACGTAGTTGTGGCCGACGAAGATGTCGACCTCGCCCACCAGCAGCGCGTCGTCCTTCAGCTCGACCGTCTTGACGACGACGAACAGCGAGTCGCCGTACTCCTCGATCTTGGGCCGCTGGTGGCCGCGCCTGGCGTCCTCGACGGCCAGCTCGTGCAGGCCGAACTCCTCCTGCATCACCGACAGCTCGGCCGGCTCGGCCTCGCGCAGCGCCACCCAGACGAAGCAGTCGGGCCGCAGCATGTAGTCGCTGATTTCCTCGACCGGGATGTCGGCCAGCTTTTGCCCATCGTGGTAGGCGACACAATTAATCAACATACGCAATCCAAAAAAAGAAAAGCCCCTGGCTGGGGTCAGCCAAGAGCTTACTCTAAAGCGCGGCCCCGGTGGGCGCCGCCGCGCGCCGGCCGGCTCAGTCGTCCTTGGCGCCGTCGATGCCCAGCTCGGCGATCTTGCGGGTGATGGTGTTGCGGCCTATGCCCAGGCGCACCGCCGCGTCGTTCTTGCGGCCGTGGGTGTGCTTGAGCGCGGTGCGGATCAGCGCCGACTCGAACTGCCGGCCGAGCACCGCCATCACCTCCTGCTGGCCGCCGCTGAGCATGCCGGCCGCCTGCAGCTCGAGCAGCGCCAGCCAGCCGTCCGGCCCGGCCGCGGCGCCGGCCGGGCCGGCCGCCGCCTCCGCGCTGGGCGCCACCGTGCCGTGGTGCTGCAGCGCGGCGTAGCCCTCGGCGGCGGCCGGCGCCGGGTTGGCCGCCGGGCCGGCCGGCGGGCCGGCCGGCGCCGCCGCGTGGCCGCCCTGCTCCTGGCTCAGCTCGGGCGGCAGCTCTTGACCTCGACGGTCTGGCCGGGCGCCATCACGGTGATCCAGTTGCACAGGTTTTCCAGCTGGCGCACATTGCCCGGCAGGTCCAGCCCGCTGAGGAACTGCACCGTCGCCTCGCTCATGCGCTTGGCCTCGACGCCGAGCTGCTTGGCGCTCTGCACCAGGAAGTGGCGCACCAAAATGGGGATGTCCTCGCGGCGCTCCCGCAAACTGGGCAGGCGCAGGCGGATCACGTTGAGGCGGTGGTACAAGTCCTCGCGGAACAGGCCGTCGCGCACGCGCTGCTCCAGGTTCTGGTGGGTCGCCGTGATGACGCGCACGTTGGCCTTCAGCGGCTGGTGCCCGCCGACCCGGTAGAAGTGGCCGTCCGACAGCACGCGCAGCAGCCGCGTCTGCAAATCGAAGGGCATGTCGCCGATCTCGTCGAGGAACAGGGTGCCGTTCTCGGCCTGCTCGAAGCGGCCGCGCCGCGTCGTCTGGGCGCCGGTGAAGGCGCCGCGCTCGTGGCCGAACAATTCGGATTCGAGCAGGCCCTTGGGGATCGCCGCCGTGTTCAGCGCGATGAAGGGCTGCGCCGCGCGCGGGCTGTGCTTGTGCAGGGCGCGCGCCACCAGCTCCTTGCCGGTGCCGGACTCGCCGGTGATGAGCACCGTCACGTTCGACTGCGACAGGCGGCCGATGGCGCGGAACACCTCCTGCATGGCCGGCGCCTGGCCGAGGATCTCGGGCGTTTCGGCGGGGCCGGACTCGACGCTGGTCTCGCGCAGGCTCTCGTCGAGGGCGCGGCGGATCAGCTCGACGGCCTTGTCGATGTCGAAGGGCTTGGCCAGGTACTCGAAGGCGCCGCCCTGGAAGGCCGCCACCGCCGAGTCGAGGTCGGAGAAGGCGGTGATGATGATCACCGGCAGGCCGGGGAAGCGCGACTTGACCAGGCCCAGCAGGTCCAGGCCGGAGTCGCCCGGCATGCGGATGTCCGACACCAGCACCTGCGGCGTGTCGAACTCGAGCGCGGCGATGGCGTCGCGCGCGTTGGCGAAACTCTTGGTGGCGAGGTTTTCCCGCGCCAATGCTTTTTCCAGTACCCAGCGGATCGATTCGTCGTCGTCTACTATCCAGATTGGCTTCATGTGTGGTTCTCTATCCCGCAATATGGATCTTCAATCAAGGGACTCGGCGCCGCCCCGCCGGCCGCGCTTATGGCAACGGCAGCAGGATGCGGAAATCCGTATATCCAGGCCGGCTTTCGCACTCGATCACACCCATGTGCTGTTGCACGAAGGTCTGCGCCAAGGTCAAGCCCAGGCCGCTGCCGCCCTCCCGTCCCGATACCAGCGGGTAGAAGATGCGGTCGCGGATCTGCGGCGAAATGCCCGGTCCATTGTCGATGATATGCAAGTCTAATGCCAGGCCGTAGCGGACCTTCGCCAAGGTGACTTGGCGGGCCACCCGGGTCTTGAAGGTGAGCTGGGCCTCGCCCGCCTCGATGCGCGCCGACAGCGCCTGGGCGGCGTTGTGGGCGATGTTGAGCACGGTCTGGATCAGCTGCTCCTTGTCGCCCCTGAACTCGGGGATGGAGGCGTCGTAGTCGCGCAGGATGGTCAGGCCGGCCGGGAACTCGGCCAGGATCAGGCTGCGCACCCGCTCGCACACCTCGTGGATGTTGACGTCGCCGACGATGTGCGGCCGGCGGTGCGGCGCCAGCAGGCGGTCGACCAGGGTTTGCAGGCGGTCGGCCTCCTTGATGATGACCTGGGTGTACTCGCGCAGCTGGCCCAGGTGCAGCGGCGGCAGCTCCATCTCGAGCAGCTGGGCGGCGCCGCGGATGCCGCCCAGCGGGTTCTTGATCTCGTGCGCCAGGTTGCGGATCAGCTCCTTGTTGACCTGGCTCTGGTCGAGGATGCGCTCCTCGCGGTCCAGCTTGAGGTGCTGCAGGTGCTCGCGCAGCTCGATCAGCACGTGGCCGGCCGGCTCGTCGAGCACCGAGACGATGCTGTGCACGTGCAGCGGGTCGCGCCCGGCGCGCTCCAGCGTGAGGTCCTGGCGCAGGTCGGAGAACTTGTGCAGGCGCGCCTGGGCGCAGATGTTGTCGAGCTCCTCGGGGTTGAGGAACTGCGCCGCCAGCTTCTGCCGCGAGAGCGCCTTGAGCGAGCTCTCCAGCAAGTTCTCGGCGGCGGCGTTGGCGTAGCCGATGGTGCCGTCGGCGTCGACCAGCACCACGGCCGAGGCCAGCAGTTCAAGGCCGGCCAGCGCTGGCGGACGGTGGGTGTGACTAGAGGCAGGGCTCATCGGATGTTCGCGATCTCGCGTTTCAAGGCTTCCACATTTTTTTCCGCGCGGCTCACGCCATCCTTCAGCGTGGCCACCCGGTCCTGGTATTTGGCGTAGTTGCGCTCGTCGCCACGGCGTTCGGGCGCGCCGTTGTTGAACTCGGCGCGCAGCTCGGCCAGCTTTTGTTGCTCTATCCTCAGTTCGGCGTCGAGGATGGCGCGCCGGTCGGCGTCGCGGGCGCGCTGCTCGGCGCCGTCGACGCGGGGGAAACCGGCCGCCGCCGCCGGCACGCCCGGGGCGGCCGGCGCGGCGGCGCGCGGCGGCCCGGCCTGCGGCCGGCGCGCCGGCGGCGGCGCCGACAGCGCGCCCGGCACGTCGAGCACCTGGCAGTGCGGGCCGCGCCGGTTGTCGGTGAATTCGACGCGGCCGGCCGCGTCGACGCATTTATAGATGACGCTGTCGGCGCGCGCCGCCGGCGTGCCCGCCAGCAGAATCAGGCAGGCCAGGCAGGCCAGCGCCGGTGTTGCCGGGGTTGCTTCGGGGGCCGCGCGGAGGCGGCGGTTGCAGCGTGTGGTCATGCCCCATCCGTGAGTGAAACTGTCGATCCCGAATATACAACATCCAAAAGAAAACGCGGGGAAAGCCTAGGCCGCCCCCGCGTCTTTTCCTACCCCGGCCGCCCTGCTGCGGACGGCGCCGCCATTACAGCGAGTAGTACATGTCGAACTCGACCGGATGGGTCGTCATGCGCATGCGTTGCACGTCCTGCATTTTCAGTTCGATGTAGGCATCGATCATCGAATTGCTGAACACGCCGCCACGGGTGAGGAACTCGCGGTCCTTGTTCAGCGCGTCGAGCGCCTCTTCCAGCGAGGAGCAGACGGTCGGGATCAGCGCGTCTTCTTCCGGCGGCAGGTGGTACAGGTTCTTCGAGGCGGCTTCGCCCGGATGGATCTTGTTGGCGATACCGTCCAGGCCGGCCATCAGCAGCGCGGCGAAGCACAGGTAGACGTTGGCCAGCGGGTCCGGGAAGCGCGTCTCGATGCGGCGGCCCTTGGGATTGGCGACGTGCGGGATGCGGATCGAGGCGGAGCGGTTGCGGGCCGAGTAGGCCAGCTTGACCGGCGCTTCGTAGCCAGGCACCAGGCGCTTGTACGAGTTGGTGCCCGGGTTGGTGATGGCGTTGAGCGCCTTGGCGTGCTTGATGATGCCGCCGATGTAGTACAGCGCGGTGTCGGACAGGCCGGCATAGCCGTCGCCGGCGAACAGGTTGACGCCGTCCTTCCAGATCGACTGGTGCACGTGCATGCCGGAACCGTTGTCGCCAACGATGGGCTTGGGCATGAAGGTGGCGGTCTTGCCGTAGCTGTGGGCGACGTTCCAGATCACGTACTTCATGTTCTGGGTCCAGTCGGCGCGCTCGACCAGGGTCGAGAAGCGGGTGCCGATTTCGTTCTGGCCGGCGCCGGCCACTTCGTGGTGGTGCACTTCGACCGGGATGCCCAGCGATTCGAGGATCAGGCACATTTCCGAACGCATGTCCTGGAAACTGTCGACCGGTGGCACCGGGAAGTAGCCGCCCTTGACGCTAGGACGGTGGCCGCTGTTGCCGCCTTCGGATTGCTTGTCGGTCGACCAGGAGGCCTCGTCGGAGTCGATCTTGACGAAGCAGCCCGACATGTCGATCTTCCAGCGCACGCTGTCGAAGATGAAGAATTCCGGCTCGGGGCCGAAGAAGGCGGTGTCGCCCATGCCCGACGATTTCAGGTAGGCCTCGGCGCGCTTGGCGATCGAGCGCGGGTCGCGGTCGTAGCCCTTGCCGTCCGACGGTTCGATCACGTCGCACTGCATGAACAGGGTGGTCTCTTCCATGAACGGATCGATGTTGGCGGTGTTCGGGTCCGGCAGCAGGATCATGTCCGACGCTTCGATACCCTTCCAGCCGGCGATCGAGGAACCGTCGAAGGCGTGGCCCGACTCGAACTTGTCCATGTCGAAGTGCGACACGGGCACGGTGACGTGCTGTTCTTTACCACGGGTATCGGCGAAACGAAAATCAACAAATTTGACTTCGTTGTCTACTACCATTTTCAATACTTCAGCGGCTGTCATTGCCATGCGTTTCTCCTAGATGAGGGTGTGGGTGAGCCGACCAACTGTTCTGCGCGGATACTGCTGCACGTCCCCATGTTGCGTGCGACCGAAACTCATGAGGACTCTAAGCAGAAACCATGCCAGGATTCAAATCAAACGTCCTGAACAATCCATCTTTGATCGTGTCGACAAAAGATTCTAAAATCGTCCGAGCAGCTAAATCGCGTTCGATTGTGCCGCATCAAAGGCGCACTATTCCGGTGCATTTTCACAAAAACGCACTATTTTTGTGCGCATTGAGAAAAATCAGGGAATTTGCATCCATTTGGTGCGCACGCTGCAAGAGCGCGACCCGGGCACCTATAATAAACGCAATCTCCCTTCTGGAACATCACATGAGCAACATCGACACCATTCTGTCCGTCGCCCGCGAACGCAACCAGGGCTGGCCCTACGCCGGCGCCGTCACGCCGCAGGAGGCGTGGGAACTGATCGAGGCGGACGCCAACGTCAAGTTGATCGACGTGCGCACCAACGCCGAGCGCGACTGGGTGGGCCGCGTCGCCATTCCCGACGGCCAGCACGGCGCGGTGCAATGGAGCACCTATCCGGGCGGCGTGCCGAACCCCGATTTCGCACCGCAATTGAGCGCGATCGCGAATAAACAACAAGTGCTGTTGTTCCTGTGCCGCTCGGGCGTGCGCTCGCGCCACGCCGCCAAGCTGGCCACCGAGCAGGGCTTCCAGCATTGCTTCGACATTCTGGAGGGCTTCGAGGGCGACAAGGACGACGCCGGCCACCGCAAGTCGCTAGGCGGCTGGTGCAAGGCCGGCCTGCCCTGGCTGGGCGCCTGAGCGCGGCGGCAGCCCCGGGCGACGGCGGCGGACAACCAGGGTCAGACCCTAGCGCCAAGGCGGGGAGTCTGACCCTCAACCCGCCTGCGGCAACGGCGCGACGACCTCCGCCGCCCCGTCCGCCTCGCGCATCAGGGCGAGCACGCGCTGGCGCACGAAGTTGATGTGGCTGCGCAGGCCGTACAGGCCGTCGGCGAACGACAGCGGGATCGAGATCTGGTTGACCAGCTCCTCGATCTCGTTGAGCCGCTGCAACTGCAGCGCGTAGATCTCCTGGCGCCGCCCGGCCGGCGCCTCCTCCAGGGCCTGCTCGACGGTGCGCAGCTGGCCGTACCAGCGGTAGAGGCGCGAGCGGATGCGCCACACGTACAGCGGCGGCACCACCTTCGACAGCGGCAGGATCAGCGCCCCCAGCGCCACCACCAGCACCCACATGCGGTCGAAGAAATTGGCCAGCCAGAAACTCATATACCGTTGCAGGAAGGGCGCGCCGTCCTTGTAGTACTTGGCCGCGCCGGCGGCGACCGGGATCTCGGTGTAGCGCGCCGAGGGGAACTGGCCCTGCTGCTGGAACCAGCCGGCGCCGCCGTGGATCGAGCTGGCCGCCTGCACGAACAGGTCGACCAGGGCCGGATGCAGGCCCTCGCGCGCCACCAGCGTGGCGGTCGGGGCGATCAGGTGGTATTCCTTGGCCGGCAGGTCGCGGCCGAAGTCGACGATGCCGCGCGGCAGCACCACGTGCGTCAGGAAGGGCAGCTTGCGGGCGTAGGCCTCGGCCTGGGCGAAGTCGAACAGGCGGATGCCCGGCGTTTGCAGCAGCATCTGGATCAGCGGCGCCTCCGGCGCCGAGCTGAACACCAGGCCGTCGATGCGGCCCTCGAGCAGCTCGATGGTGGCGGCGGTGTTGCCCAGCGAGCTGGTGGTCAAATCGCCCGGCTCGACGCCGTTCAGCGACAGCAGCTGTTTGAACAGGCGCGGCGCGCCGGCGCCCTCCGGCCCCAGGTTGATGCGCTTGCCCTTCAGCTGGCTCAGCTCGGTGATCTCGGCCTGCTTGTGCCCGCCCTTGCCCCGCGGCTCGCGCAGGAACAGCCAGACCGGCTCGGTGAACAGGCTGCCCAGCGACACCAGGCCCTCGCGCTCGGCGGCCGCCTCGTCGGTGGAACCGCTCTGCACGAAGGCGATGTCGACCTGGCCCTGCTTGAGCCGCTGCAGGTTCTCCTGCGAGCCGGCCGAGGGCTGCAGCGCCACCTTGATGCCGTGCTTGGCCAGCGCGGCGGCGTACTTCCTGCCGAACTCCTCGTAGGCGCCGTTCTCCTGCCCGGTCGACAGGCTGACCTTGCGCGGCGGCGCCGGATCGACGACGAAATAGGCCAGCAGGCCTACGCCGACGATCAACAAAATGGTCGGGCCGGCGGTCACCAGCAGATCCCGCACGGAGAACTGGGTGAACTTGAGAATCTTGGACATGGTGTGGCGCATAGGTTTCATGGGCTGATACGATGCCAACAAATGATCAACTATGCAAGGGAAACCCGGCCGGGCCGGCGCGGGAGCAGGCGGCCCCGCAAGCACCCGACGGCGACAAGCCAGGGTCAGACCCTAGGGTCTGACCCTCGATTCCGCCGTTGGGTTTGAATTAGGCCAACGGCGGGCGAACATCCTTCGGCCTCAGCCGCCGCAGGGCCGCTGCGGCAGCGCGGCGGCGGCCATGCCCGCCGCCGCCGCGGCTGGGGCGGCCGGCATCACGCCGGCGCCGCCCGCCGCCGCCGTCTTGAGCAGCGCCGGCTTGGCCGCCGCCGGCTCGATCAGCGGCATCAGGCTGGGCGCCAGCACCGTCAGCAACTGCACCGGCAGGGCGCTGGTGAAGTCGTAGTTCTTCGACTCCGGCCCGTGCACATAGGCGGTCATGCTGCCGAAGAAGCGCTCGCCGATGTTGAACACGAAGGTCGCCGAACGGTTCACATAGCGCGACTCGATCAGCCGGCCGCCGCCGCCGTAGACGTCGAAGCGCTGGTCGCCGGTGCCGGTCTTGCCGCCCACCGGAATGACCGTGCCGTCGGCCTTGACGAAGGCCACGCGGGCGCGCTTGGCGGTGCCGTCCGAGACCACGCCGCGCACCGCGTCGGCCACCACGCGGGCCACCTCGGGCGCCAGCACCTGTTCGTTGTTGCTGGCCTTGCCGCGCGTCAGCAGCGTCTCGTACGGCGTGCCGGAGGCGAAGTGCAGCGAGGAGATGCGCTGGCTGCCCTTGCGCACGCCGCCGTTGACGATGATGCCCATCAACTCGGCCAGCGCGGCCGGCCGGTCGGCCGAGGCGCCCAGGGTGGTGGCGTAGGACGGCACCAGCGACTCGAAGGGATAACCCATCTTCTTCCACTGGCGGTGGATCTCCATGAAGCCCTCCATCTCCAGCAGGCCGGCGATGCGCCTGTCCTGGGCGTGCTTGTGGTGGGTCTTGAACAGCCACTGGTAGACCTCCTGCCGCTCCTTGTCGCTGGCCGCCATCATCTGCGCCAGCGTGGCGCCGCTGTGGCTGCGCATATAGGCCACCATCCACAGCTCCAGTGGATGGACGCTGGCCAGGTAGCCGCGGTCGGCCAGCGACCACTTGTCGATGGCGTACTGCCCGAACAATTTGCTGACGCGCTCGGCCGGCACCTCGTTCTGCGACGGCAGGTGTTCCTTGAGGAAGGCGGCGAACTGCTCCTCCCTGGCCTGCGGGTACAGGGTGCCGAAGATCACCGCCAGGCGCACCGGCGTGCTGCGGATGTTGGCCAGCAGCACCTGGTCGAGCTCGGCCGGCTGCTTGCCCTTGTACTTGCCGTAGAAGCGCGCCAGGAACTCGCGGCCCTCCTTGTCGGCGAAGCGGGCCAGGTAGCCGGCGCGGCGCGGATCGTCGGCGTCGGCCAGCAGCGAGGCCGACGAGCCCGGCGTCTGGAACATGTAGAACTTGGCCACGTCGCGCATCAGGCGCACGAACACCAGGTTGGTCGAGTGGCGCAGCGCCTCGGTCACGCTGAGGATCTTGCCGTTGTCCTCCTTGGAGAAGTTGCCGAAGTGGTGCAGGCCGCCGCCGGTGAAGAAGCCCTCGCCCGGATTGCCGGAATACTTGCGCTCCATCGCCGCGTGCAGCATAGGCGTCAGCTCGCGCCCGCCCTTCTCCAGCGGCAGCGCCTTGAAGTACTCGATGGCCCACTGCGACAGCTTGTCCTGCGGATCGACCACCACCTTGGCCAGCGCGGCGCCGTCCATGCCGGCGTACTTCTTGTTGAGCTGGTCGACGATGTCCAGGTAGGTCACCAGGGTGCGCAGCTTGGCCGTCGAGCCCAGGTCCAGCTTGGCGCCCTCGTTGATGTCGAGCGGCTGGTCGTAGTTGTCGGTCTGCAGGCGCAGCAGGTTGCTCTGCTCGCCCTTCTCCAGCAGGGTGAAGCTGTAGACCACGTTGGCCGGGTCGCCGTTGCCCAGCATGCCCTTGCCGGTCAGGCCGGCGGCCTTGGCGTGCTCGGGGTCGCGCAGGTCGCGCAGCACCTGGGTGACGGCGCGCTGGGCCTGGGCGTCGAGCGTGCTGACCACGTTCAGGTCGAGCCGGTCGAGGTTGTACATGCGGTTGTCGCCGAGCAGGTTGGCCAGGTGCACGCGGATCGCGTTGGAGGCCTTGCGGGTGACGAAGCTCATCGCCGGCGCCGCCTGCACGCCCGAGCCGGCGGCCGGCCGCAGGCGCACCGCCAGGCCGGCGTCGCGCAGCGCCGGCGTGATCAGGCCGTCCTGCGCCAACAGGCGCAGGTGGCTGTTGGCCAGCACCTCCAGGTCGGCCGTGCCGTCGCCCAGGTAGTGGCTGGGGCGGCGCTGGGCGATCAGCAGGCTGAGCGCCTCCTTGAAGGCGAGCGCGCTGCCGGGCTGGTCCATCTTGCCGCCGAGCAGGCGGTTGAGCTCGTCGAAGTCGCGGCCGTACCAGACCCACATGCCGTCGCCGATGCCGTTGACCTCGCCGTAGCCGGGCTTGGCCGACAGCGGCACCGTGTTGAGGTAGTCGACCACGATCTGGTGGCGCACCTGCGAGGTGTCCTCGCCCTGCTGGTAGGCGCGCAGGCTGGCCGAGACCATCTGCTGCAGCTTGTCCTTGAGCGAACCGGTGCGCCCTTCCGGCGAGTGGCGGTACTTCTCGATCTGCGTCGCCAGCGTGCTGCCGCCGGCCGGCCGGTGGCCGCCGCTGATGCTGTTGACCGACTTCTCCAGCACCGCCTTGCTGAGGCGGTCCCATTCGACCGCCGGATTGCGCTTCGGATACTTGGTGTCGAGCAGCTCGCGGTTCTCGATGAACAACAGGCTGTTGACCAGCGCCGCCGGGGTCTGCTCGAAGCGCGCGTAGATGCGCTCCGGGTAGCTGGCCGAGAACAGCGGCTGGGCGCGGCAGTCGACGATGGCCAGGCCGGTCTTGGTCTTCTCGCGGTAGGTGGCGAACACGCCCATGTCGGCCAGCTCGAGCATCTTCGGCGAGAAGCGCGACTGCGCCGTGACGGCGTAGTCGCGCGCCTTCAGCTTGGCCAGGTAGTCGGGCAGGTTGGCGTAGCCGAGCCGCTCGTCGTAGGGGCTGTCCTTGGGGAAGCGGATGGCGTTGCTCGGCCCCGCTTCGACCCGGTAGCTGAGTTTTTCCACCAGGCCGGCGAAGAACCTGGCCTGCATCGTCGAGCTGCGGGTTTCCTGCACGCCCCACCAGAGGGCGAAGGAGAGCAGCACCAGCAGCACCAGGATGAAGGCGTTGCGGGATCGTTTGCCGCGTCCGGGAGTGGACGGCGGCGCCTCTGGCTGGGAGGGGGCCAGGTGGGCGGAGGTGTCGGGATTGTCGTTTTGCATAGGGGTGGGGACGGCGCGCAAATGACGCTGACGGCCATAGCCGAAGGCTGCCGCGCCGGCGCGCAACTTGCGCACCGCACGTACAACAATCCGGGGCCGGCGGAAGCGTCGATTGCTTAACATATTGTTCAAACCGGTCAGTCGTCTGTTTCAGTCATACTTACGGCCACATCTCGAGTACGAAGCCCGCACGCGATACGATCTGGAGTGAGTGCTTTCGTCGGCAACGCTGATGCAATGGGCGCGCCGGGCCACCGCGGTGTGCGGCGGCGGCGGGCTGCGCGCTTGACTCCATTGCACCACAACGGCGCCGTGGCGACGGCCCGCCGCGCAGAAAAAGCGCGCGCCGCCGGCCATTTTCGCAAAAAAACAACGGCGCCTTGCGCGGCGCGAAAAGCCCGCCGCGGCGCCGCCACGGGCGCCGTCACAGCGGGCGGAACTCGACCCGCAGGCGGCCCAGCTCGGCGCACAGTTGCGCGTAGGCGGCCTCGGTCTGCGCCGGCTCGCCCTTGACGCCGAGCTCGATGTGGCGGCGCGTGTTGGCGTCGCCCACGCTGGGCAGGCTGAACACCTTGACCAGCGGGAACCGCGCCTCCAGCGCCAGCATCAGCGGCGTCAGCGCCGACTCGGCGGCCTCGTACACCGTCACCGCTTTTTCCAGCCGCGGGGCGCGGTTGAACAGGTGGGCGTAGTGGGTGTCGAGCACCCATTCGATCATCGGCCAGGCCATCACCGGGAAGCCCGGCACGAAATAGTGCTCGCGCAGCGCGAAGCCGGCCACGTTGTTGTAGGGGTTGGGCACCAGCGCCGCGCCCTCGGCGAACTCGGCCATTTTGAGGCGGTGCAGGTTCTCGGCCGAGTCGAGGTCGGCCGCCACGCCGCTCTGCTCGCCCATCTGCACGATGCGCTGTTGGATGTTGCGCTTGCCCTCGGCGTGCAAGCGCAGCGGCAGGCCGAGCGCGTCGGCCGCCGCCTGGCGCGTGTGGTCGTCCGGCGTGGCGCCGATGCCGCCGCAGCAGAACACGATGTCGCCGCTGGCGAAGCTGCGCCTGAGCGTGGCGACGATGCGCGCCGGCTCGTCGCCCAGCACCTCGGCCCAGGCCAGTTGCAGGCCGCGCGCGGCGAGCAGCTGCAGCACCTTGGGGAAGTGCTGGTCGACCCGCCGGCCGGAGAGGATTTCGTCGCCGATGATGATGAGTCCGATTGCCATGCTTAGCCTTATGGAAACGAAAAAACGATAGGAATACCCGCTGCGAATGCCCGGCCGGCAGCGGCGCGGCGCGGCCGGCTCACTCGGCCGCCATCACCGCCGCGTTGGCCGCCACCTGCTCGACGCGCAGCGCGGCCAGCGCCTCCAGGCAGTAGTAGGTGAACCACAGGCCGGTGAAGATGAACACCAGGATGTACAACCAGATCGACAGCGCCGCCAGGAAGGGGAACAGCACCACCGCCATCACGCTGCCGCCCACCCACAGCAGGCCGGGCAGCGCGCCGGCCAGGCCGGAGACGACGCCGATGGCCAGCAGCGGCCAGCGGTGCCGGCGCAGGATCGCCTGCCGCTCGGCCACGCTGGCGTAGTCGGCCAGCGCGTCGTAGACCATCACCCGGCCGGTCAGCCAGCCCCACAGCGCCACCTGCAACAGCACGGCCAGCGGCGGGATGGCGTACAGCGGCAGGGTCAGCAGCCACAGCACGGCGAACACCAGCACGGCGGCCAGCGCGGTGCCGGCGCTGCCGAGCAGGCTGCCGCCGCGGCGCTGTTGCAGCCCGGCGTAGTGGCGCCCGCCGACGTGGCGCACCACCACCGGCATCGCCGCCACGCCGATGAACACCAGCGCCGTCATGATCATCAAGGGCAGCAGCAACAGCATGGCGACGAAGGGCACCACCACGGTCTTCAGCATGCCCAGGCCGAGCGAGGCCAGCCAGCCGTTGCTGAGTTTGAACAAATCGTGTTCGATGAACAGCCCGTGCAGATGGTCGAGCAGCGGCTGCAGGCCGAAGAACAGCAGCACGCCCCACAGCGCCACCGACAAGACGAAGGGCAGCAGGCTGAGCAGCAACATGCGCGCCTGCAGCTGCGACAGCACGGCGCGGCCGTAGGCGTTCAGCACGGCGCGCATCAGGCCGCGTCCCTGCGCAAGGTTTCCATCATCGCCACTCCCCGTCCGGTGGCCGCCTGGGCGGCGGCATTGCAAAACAGTTATTTTAAGGGCAAACGGGGGGGCGCACAGGAGGGGCGGCGAAAAATATTTCCAAAACGCAATACCGAACAACGCGGCGCACCGCCCGCCCCTGCCGGTCCGGCCGGCCGCCGCCCCGGGGCACGCCGCCACGGGCCGGCCGGCGGCGCGGCGGCGGGCCGCGCCGCATAGCGCTTTGCACCTGCTTGCACTACAATTCGGAGCGGTTCCCGATTCCCTATTTTTTACGTCCAACAAGGAAAAACATGTCCACCATCACCACCGACTCCGGTCTGCAGTACATTGAAATCGCCGTCGGCGAAGGCGCCGAAGCCAAACTCGGCCAGAACGTGACCGTGCACTACACCGGCTGGCTGCGCAACGACGACGGCAGCAAGGGTCCGAAATTCGACTCGAGCAAGGACCGCAACGACCCGTTCGAGTTCGCCCTGGGCGCCGGCATGGTGATCCGTGGTTGGGACGAGGGTGTGCAGGGCATGAAGATCGGCGGCACCCGCCAGTTGATCATCCCGGCCGAGCTGGGCTACGGCTCGCGCGGCGCCGGCGGCGTGATCCCGCCGAACGCCACGCTGATCTTCGACGTCGAACTGCTCGGCGTGTAATGCGCCGCGCCGCCCGCCCGGGCGGTGCCGCCCCCCTTGGCCGGCAACGGCGGCGCCGCAGCGCCGCCTGCGCTGGCGCCGGCCCCGTGCGCCGCCCCCCCGCCCTTGCCTGCCCCGCGCTTCCCCGCCCTTCCCGTCAACGCTGCCAGCCCTTGCGCAGCGCGTCCAGCTCCGCGTGCGGATCGAGCATGCCGCCGTCGATGCGCTGGTCGATCGCCTCGAGCAGCGCGGCCGGCAGGTTCACCCCCGCCATCCGGTAGGCCCCATCTGCGGCTGCGGCCGCGGCACCTGCACCAGCACCGGAATGCGCCACTGCGCGCCGCCGCGGCAGGCCAGTCCGCTCAAGTCCTCGCTGGCGCCGCCCAACGTGAAGCTGCGGCAATAGCCGCCCTGCCGGGCGACGAAACTCAAGCCCACCCGCACGTCGCCGGCCAGCGGCGCCGCGCCGCCCAGCTGCTGGTCCAGCGCCGTCGCCAGCAGGCCCTGCGCCGTCAGCACGCCGTCGCCGCTGGCCAGCATGGCGCCGTTGGCGCCGGCCGGGCCGGCGCCCCAGGGCGGCCGCCAGCCGGCCAGCGCGGTCCTGCCCAGCACCACGCCCAGCACCAGCGCCAAGGCCAGCAGCAGGCCCAGCGCGGCCCAGTCCAGCCAGCGCCAGTGGCGCAGGCGGGCGCGCCGCGCCGCGCCGGCCTGGGCGGCGCGGTTGGCGCGCACGGCGGCCAGTTGCACCACGCTGCCGGCGCGCTGCCGGCCCGGCGGCGGCCAGGCCGGCTCGGCCCGCGCCGCGCCCTCCAGCGGCGCGTACAGGGCGGCGCGCAGGGCGCGCTGGTGCGCCACCCGGCGCGCCAGCGCGGCGTCGTGCTGCATCTCCTGCTCGAGCGCCCGGCGCGTGGCCGGGTCCAGGCCGCCATCGGCGTAGGCCATCAGGGTGTCGTCCGAAAAACTCATGGTGCTGTCCTCGCTAGCCTACGGCGGCGCGCTCCCGCCCCTCAGTTCTTTATATGGCAGACCGGCCGACTATACAAGCCCAGCCATGCTGGCGCGCCGCCCGGCGCATCCCCCGGCGGCCCGCCCTTGCTGGGCGCGGCGGGCGCGGCGGCGGCCCGCCTCAAGCACCACAAGGCTTGCTTCAACGGAATGTACTTACTTTTGGCAATATTTATGCTAATCTGCGCGCTCTAATAACCAAGGAGGTAGTAATGAAAAAAGGCGAATTGATTGCAGAATTTGCGAAACGCACTGAAGTGTCAGCTGCTGCCGCCAACGGTGCGGTGAACACGCTGCTCGCCATCATCACCGAGCGTCTGAAAAAGGGCGACACGGTAGGCATCACCGGCTTTGGCACCTTCTCCGTCGCCAAGCGCGCCGCGCGCAAGGGTCGCAACCCTGCCACCGGCGAAGCGATCAAGATCGCCGCGTCGAAAACCCCTAAGTTCTCCGCTGGCGCGACCCTGAAGGCCGCCGTCAATCCGAAGAAGAAGTAATCCCGACGTGGTGTGACGACGTTGCCGCCCGTCCGGGCGGCGGAAACGGCGGTTCGCGGTGTGGCCCTGGCGCCCGCCCCGGCCGCCGTTCTGTTTTTCAGGCCTGGTCCATCAGCGCCAGCAGCAGCAGTTTTTCGAACTCCGGCGCGAAGCGCTCGATGATGCGCTCGGGGTCGCGCGCCAGCGCGTCGTCGGTGACGATGCCGAACTGCACGCCGCCGTTGTAGCTGAGGATGGACACGCCGACGCCGATGTCGCCCGACTGCGGCACCCAGAACATCACCTGTTCGAGCCGGCTGCCGGCCAGGTACAACGGGGTCCGACGGCCCCGGCACGTTGCTCATCACGGCGGTCGCCTTGCGCGCGAAATAGTTCTGGATCTCGTTCTGCACCTGCTTCGGCGTGGCGCCCAGCACGCCCAGCACCGACATCGCCACCAGCGCCGTGTAGCCGCCCTTCAGTTCGTCCATGCGGCGGCGCACCTCGCGCAGCCGCGCCACCGGGTTCTCGATGCCGACCGGCAGCACCAGCGGCACCAGGCCGAAGGCGTTGCCCAGCTTTTGCAGGCCGCTCTCCCTGCGCAGGTTGACCGGCACCATCACCCGCAGCGCGCAGTCGGGCGCCACGGCGTCGCCCTTGGCGCGCAGATAGGCGCGCAGCGCGCCGGCCACGCTGGCCATCAGCACGTCGTTGATCGAGCAGCCGTAGGCCTGGCCGACCGCCTTCACCTCGGCCAGCGGCAGCGGCTCGCTCCAGGCCACGTGCTTCCTGCCGTTCGGCCTGCCCTTCAGGCGGGTCGGGCTGTCGCTCTCCATCGCCGTCAGCTTGACGGCGTCCTGGGTCAGCTGGGCGGCGGCCTGGCCCAGCTGACCCAGCCGTTCGCCCATGTGCGGCAGATCGGCCCACATGGCGAAGGACTTCAACCACAGCGCCGACGACAGGTCGATCGCCTTGACGCTGGCGGCGGTGATCGGCAGCAGGATCTGCTGCCACGGGTTGCGCTCGGCGGCGGCCACGGCGGCGGCCGGCGGCGCGTGCGGCTGGGCATCGGGATGGGCGCCGAACATCGACATGAACACGCCGACCAGGGCGACGCCGTCGGCGATGCAGTGGTGGATGCGCACGATCAGCGCCTGGCCCACCTTGCCGTCGGCGCCGACCACCTGGTCGACCAGGTGCATCTGCCACAGCGGCAGGTGGCGCGCCAGCGGCTGCTGCGACAGGCGGCCGACCAGCAGTTGCAGCGCCGCCTTGTTGGCGCCACCGTCGGCCGGCAGCGCCAGCGCGGTGTGCACCACGTGCTCGTCCAGGTCGACCGCCTGCTCCTGCCACCAGGCGCCGCCCAGGTCGGTGACGACCCGGCTGCGGAAGCGGCTGAAGGCGAGGAAGCGGGTGGTCAGCGCCTCCTTCAGGCCGTCCTTGCTGATCGGCGCGCCCAGCATGGCGACGCCGACGATCATCATCTGGTTGCCCTCCGAGTCCATCCTGAGCCAGGCCGTATCCACGCTCGACATCTTTTTCCGGCTGAAGCTGGGCAAGGCTGTGGACAACATTCGAGCATCTCCTCTAAGGTTTGCGGGCGTTTTGTTTGTATTATGGTGCGTATCGGTGATGTCAACGTATTAAGATACTAGTGACATTACTCTAGCCCAACAACCTTGGCAAGCGCGGCAATCCGCGCCGCCGCCCTGGCAACAAGCCTTTTCCAATAGGAGCAATCATGAGTTTACAAGAACAATTCCAGCAGGCCCAACTCGACTCGAAAAACCTGTCCGAGCGTCCGGACAACATGACCTTGCTGAAGATGTACGCGCTGTTCAAGCAGGCCTCGAGCGGCGACGCCAGCGGCGACCGTCCCGGCTTCACCGACATGGTCGGCCGCGCCAAGTACGACGCCTGGGCCGCGCTGAAAGGCAATTCGACCGAGGAGGCGCAACAACAATACGTCGACCTGATCGAAGAACTGAAGGGCTAGGCAGCCCGAACGCGGCGGGCCTTGCGCCCGCCGCGGCAACACCCGCGCCGCCTCACGCGGCGCCGAACACCTTGCGCATGTTCTCCGCCACCTTGCTCTCGATCTTGCTCGAGAAGGCGCTGAACAGGAAGCCCAGCTTGATCTCCATCTGCGCCTGGTGCTTGTGCAAGGTCAGCGAGCCGGCCACGCCGCTGCGCTCGAAATGCAGCACATCGCCCTCCCACTTGCACTCCATATCGAACTCCGCCGCCATTTCCTCGGCGACCTTCTGCGCCGCCTCGCGCGCCTTCTTCGGCGTCAGCTGGTGGTCCTGCACAATGTTGATGTCAGCCATCTGGCTATCCTTTCGAGTTTGAAACAGGCGCCATGATGCCAGCTGGCAGGCCGGCGCGCCAGTGGCGCCGGCCGCCGCCGGGCGCCGCCTAGTGCGCCATCGGCTGCGGATGCCAGCCCAGCACGGCCAGCATGACGGCGAAGCCGAGCACATAGGCCAGCGGCACGTGCCAGCCATGGCGCAGCCACTGCGCCACCGAGCGCGACTCCGGATACATGCCGCTCAGCGCCACCCCGGCCGAGGAGCCGAACCAGATCATCGAGCCGCCGAAGCCCACCGCGTAGGCCAGGAAGCCCCAGTCGAAGCCGCCCTGCTTGAGCGCCAGCGCGGTCAGCGGGATGTTGTCGAACACCGCCGAGACGAAGCCGATGCCCAGCGCGATCGGCCAGGAGGCCGGCGGCAGCGCCTCGACCGGCATCAGCGAGGCCGACCAGACCAGCGCCAACAGGAACACCGCGCCGCGCAGCGCACCCGGCAGCTCGTGCCAGTCGGGCCGGCGCACCAGGCCGCTGAGCAGGATCGCCAGCCAGACCGCCGCGCCGAGGAAGGGGAACAGTCCGCTGGCGGCGGCGTAGCGGGTGTTCAGCAGCACGTTGGCGCCGATCGTCAGGGCCAGGATGAAGGCGACGATGCCGACCCGCAGCCAGTCGACCCGCACGCCGTCCGGCGCGTCCTTGACGATCGGGCTGTGGGCGTGCTGCTGGCGCGCCGCCGGCACCGCGCACACCAGCAGCGCCACGCCGGCCGCCACGTAGGCGTGCAGCACCTGGCCCGGCGCGACGCCGGCCAGCCACATCATGGTGGTGGTGGTGTCGCCGACCACGCTGCCGGCGCCGCCGGCGTTGGAGGCGGCGACGATGCCGGCCAGGTAGCCGATGTGCACCTTGTTGCGGAACACGCTGCGGGCGATGGTGCCGCCGATGATGGCGGCGGCGATGTTGTCGAGGAAGCTGGAGATGAAGAACACCAGCACCAGCAACACCAGCGGCCCCTTCCAGTCGTCCGGCATGTAGTGCGGCAGCACCGCAGGGATCTGGCTGCGCTCGAAGTGGCGCGCCAGCAGCGCGAAGCCGAGCAGCAGCGCCAGCAGGTTGGCCAGGCCGACCCACTCGTGGCCGGCGTGGCCGAGCAGGCCGGCCAGGCCGGCGCCCTCGCCGAACGGCGCCCACAGCAGCTTGTAGACGGTGATCGCCAAGGCGCCCCACAGCGCCGTCAGCATGGTGCTGACGTGGCTGAAGGCGACCATGCCGAGCACGCCGGCGAACAACAGGAACTCGAGCGGCACGCCGGCCAGCGCCGGGCCGGCGGTGGCGGCCGGGACGGCGCCGGCGACATTGGCGGCGGCCGGGCCGGCCAGGCAGGACAACAGCAGCAACAGCGGCGGGGCGAAACGGGGCATGGCATCTCCTGGGGACGGGTCCGCTGCCGGCGGCGGCGGGCGGCGCGGAATTTTGTTGTGAACCGGATTCTAGCGCATCGCCCGCCACGCGCCGCCGGCGCCGATCTTTGCGCCGCGTCAAACGGGGCGCCCCGCCCCGGCGCCACCATGGTCTAGTGCAGTGTTGCGTTCTTGGGGGCGCATATAAAAATGATGCATTTGGCCGCCAGGCTAGGCGCCAACCGGAGCGATAGCGGCCTATCGCGAGGATTTGCAACGACGCTTGGCGGGCAAAGGCGCATTTTTTGGCGTCAACAAGGACGCAACACCGCACTAGATCCGGCGCGCCGAGGCGGCGCCCGGCGGCGCGCCGGCCCGCTGCCGCCGACGCCGGCCGCCCCCAAGCGCAGCAGCATCCATCGGGAGATTCATCATGGACCAAAAAGTCATCGTGCCGGTCGAGGCGGTGCTGACCAAGTGCGCCGCACTGCCGGTCGGCTACGTCCCCACGCCGTCGGCGTCCTACCGCCAGCACCGCAAGGCGGCCCAGCTGACCCAGGAGCCGGCCGCGCCGCGCCTGAAGGAGGCGGCGCTGTACCCGCCCGGCTCGCGCGTGCTGATCTGGAAGCAGGACCCCTCCGTCAGCGAGATGGGCACGCGCAAGTCCTACCTGCCCGGCATCATCCTCGAGGGGCCGCGCGACGCCCGCATCGTCAGCGGCAAGCCCGGCATCGCGGCGGTCAGCCCGAACACCTTCGGCGACTTCATCCTCTCGCCCAACACCGACCAGTTCGACGCCGTGCACACCTTCGCCATCGTGCGCCAGACCTTGACCATGTACCAGCGCGCGCTGGCCAGCAACGGCGCCGGGGCGCCCCTGCCCTGGCAGTGGAACGGCGCGCACAACACCGCCCCGCTGCAAGTCTACCCGCACGGCCTGCCCAACGTGATGAACGCCTACTACAGCCGCTCCGACCGGGCGCTCAAGTTCGGCGACTTCGTGCCCAGCGGCGCCAGCGAGCGCATGTACACCTGCCGCTCGCTCGACATCGTCTCGCACGAAGCCGGCCACGCCGTGCTCGACGGCCTCAAGCCGAAGTGGCTGCTCAGCAGCAATCCGCCGCAGACCGGCGGCCTGCACGAATCCTTCGGCGACCTGACGGCGATCTTCCTGACCCTGTCCCAGTTCGACCAGGTCGAGGCGGTGATCGCCCAGACCAAGGCCGACCTGCACGACAAGACCTTCCTGGCCGACATGGCCGAGCAGTTCGGCCTGGCGCTGGGCCGCCCCAACGGCCTGCGCAACGCCGACAACGACCTCAAGCTGTCCGAGGTGGGCAACGAGGTGCACGCCATCTCGCAGGTGTTCACCGGCGCCATCTACGACATCCTGGCCGACATCTTCGCCTTCGAGCGCGGCCCCGACATGCGCGACGACGCCATGGTGCTGCACGGCGCCGCCGAATACCTGCGCGGCCTGGTGTTGCGCGCGCTGATCGCCGCGCCCGACAGCGGCGCCACCTTCGCCGACGTGGCCAACCAGATGCTGAAGATCGCCGCCGCCGACCAGCGCCCGGTCGAGTACCGCAACTTCATCCGCAACCGCTTCACGCTGCGCGAGGTGGTGCTGGCGACGGTGGCGCCCAGCGTCAACCACGACGCCGCGCTGACCCTGGCACCCAACATCGTCGACCAGGCGGGCGCGCCCCAGGACCGCCGCGCCTGCTGCGGCACGATGAACCACGCCGACTACGCCGGCGTCGAGGACGTGCTCGAGGAGGAGCGCCAGCGCCTGGCCTCCTGGTGCCGCGACTACGGCTGCGGCGGCGGCAACGGCGCCGACGGCGGCGGCAACGGCAACTGGCGCGAACCGGCCAGCGCCGAGGAGCTGGGCCTGACCACCAACAAATGAGGCTGGAGCGGCCGTCCCCGCCCTGGCGGGCGGGTTCGACCAACAACACCACAAGGGGAAAGAGATGAAGATTAGCGCCACCTCCAGCGGCGGCTACGCCGGCCTGGCCCAGCACTTCGAGGTCGACACCGCCAGCGGCCCGGCCGGAAAGGCCTTGGAACGGCCCTGAAGGCGCACAACTATTTCGCCGCGCCGCCGGCCGCCGCGCCGATCGGCGCCGACCTGTTGCACTGGACCCTCACCTTCGACGACGCCGGCCAGCAGCGCAGCGTCAGCTTCGTCGAGGACGGCCAGCCCGCCAACGCCCCCTGGCAGGAGCTGCTGGCGCAGATCCGCGCCGCCGCCTGAGGCGCCGCCCAGGCCGCCGCGCGCGACGTGATACGGACCATAAACGAATTTGCTTATATGTATTGTATATAAGCCCAATTTGTGAGAAGCAGCGAATTACCTTAAAATACAGTGCTTTGCGGAAGTGCGCGCGCCGCCATCGCGCCGCTGACGCCGCAGCACACCAACATTGATAGGACTGTTATGACCCACGTTGTCACCGAATCTTGCATCAGCTGTCGCTACACCGATTGCGTCGATGTCTGCCCGGTAGATTGTTTCCGCGAAGGCCCGAACTTCCTGGCGATCGACCCCGACGAATGCATCGACTGCGCCGTCTGCGTGGCCGAGTGCCCCGTCAATGCCATCTTCGCCGAGGAGGACGTGCCGTCCGACCAGCAGGCCTTCATCAAGATCAACGTCGACCTCGCGCGCAACTGGCCTTCGATCACCAAGACCAAGGCGGCCCTGCCGGAAGCCGAGGAGTTCAAGGACGTCAAGAGCAAGCTGCAACTGCTGGTACGTTAAGACAGACAGCGCCCCCACCGCCCGCCCGGCCAGCCCGGCTGGCGGACCGCATTCCGACGCCCCTCTCTCTTCGAGTTCCGCGCGCCACGCGCGGGCCTGTCTCATTGTTGCCAAACCAATATTGAAACCACAGGAAAGCATCGTATGAATAGCGCAACCACGTCCCCCACAACCGGCCTCATCGAAGCCGACGCCGTCATCATCGGCGCCGGCCCGGTCGGCCTGTTCCAGGTGTTCGAACTTGGCCTGCTGGAAATCAAGGCCCACGTCATCGACTCGCTGGCGGCGGTGGGCGGGCAATGCGTCGAGCTGTATCCGGACAAGCCGATCTACGACATCCCCGCCGTGCCCTCCTGCACCGGCCAGGAGCTGACCGACAACCTGCTCAAGCAGATCGCCCCGTTCAACCCGACCTTCCACCTGGGCCAGGAAGTGACCGTGGTCGAGCGCCGCGACGACGGCCGCTTCAACGTCGAAACCAGCGCCGGCACCCGCTTCGTCACCAAGACCATCTTCATCGCCGCCGGCGTCGGCTCCTTCCAGGCGCGCACGCTGAAGGTCGACGGCATCGACGCCTTCGACAACAGCCAGCTGTTCTACCGCGTCAAGGACCCCGCCCTGTTCGAGGGCAAGAACCTGGTCATCTGCGGCGGCGGCGACTCGGCGCTGGACTGGGCCCTGAACTTCGTCGGCAAGGCCGAATCGGTGGTGCTGCTGCACCGCCGCGAAGACTTCCGCGCCGCGCCCGCCTCGGTGGCGAAAATGAAGGCCCTGTGCGACGACTACGAGATGCAGTTGTTGATCGGCCAGGCCAGCGGCTTCGAGGTCGACGCCGCCGGCAAACTGAACCACCTGAAGGTCACCGCCCTCGACGGCGTGACCCGCCGCGTGCCGCTCGACATGCTGCTGGTGTTCTACGGCCTGACGCCCAAGCTCGGCCCGATCGCCGACTGGGGCCTGGACATCGAACGGCGCCAGCTCAAGGTGCAGAGCACCGAGAAGTTCGAGACCAACGTGCCCGGCATCTTCGCCGTCGGCGACATCAACACCTATCCGGGCAAGAAGAAGCTGATCCTGTCGGGCTTCCACGAGGCCGCCCTGGCCGCCTTCGGCGCCGCGCCCTACATCTTCCCGGACAAGAAGATCCACATGCAATACACCACCACCTCGCCCAAGTTGCACAAGGTGCTGGGGGTGGAAAGCCCGGTCTTCGATTAAACAACGGTCCGGCCCGCAACGGCCGGCTCCTGTCCTACACAAAAAGCAGCGGAAACGCTGCTTTTTTTCCGTCCGATACACTATCATCGTACTATGAAAACAGGGCAAAGCCGCATGCCTGCTTTCTCTCAAGTATCCTAAAGTGCTTTACGTCACGAACAAATATCCTATAATTGGACTATGATGTAAGGCGTTGGTGCACCGCACCAAACTCATTTGCCAGGACTACTTATGCTCTACCAACTGCACGAAATGCAACGTTCGCTTCTGACGCCTCTCATGCAATGGGCCGACGCGTCGTCGAAGATGTTCACCAATCCTGTCTCCCCGCTGGCGCACACGCCGTTTTCGCAACGGATCGCCGCGGGTTACGAGCTGATGTACCGATTGGGCAAGGACTACGAAAAACCAGCCTTCGAGATCGACAGCGTCCAGGTCAACGGCCAGACGGTCGGCATCGTCGAGCACGTCGAGCTGACCAAGCCGTTCTGCCGCCTGCTGCACTTCCGCAAGGACCTGGGCGACAAGGAAACGCGCGCCCTCAAGCAGCCCAAGGTGCTGCTGGTGGCGCCGCTGTCGGGCCACCATTCGACGCTGCTGCGCGACACCGTGCGCGCGCTGTTGGCCGAACACGACGTCTACGTCACCGACTGGACCGACGCCCGCATGGTGCCGATGACCGAAGGCGCCTTCCACCTCGACGACTACATCTACTACGTGCAGGACTTCATCCGCCTGCTGGCGCCCGACCTGCACGTGATCTCGGTTTGCCAGCCGACGGTGCCGGTGTTGGCCGCCATCTCGCTGATGGCCACCGCCAAGGACCGAAGCTGCCGAAGACCATGACGATGATGGGCGGCCCGATCGATCCGCGCAAATCGCCGACCCAGGTCAACAACCTGGCCACCGAGAAGAAGTTCTCCTGGTTCGAGAACACCGTGATCTACGCGGTGCCGCCGAACTACCCGGCCTTCGGCCGCAAGGTCTATCCGGGCTTCCTGCAGCACGCCGGCTTCATCGCCATGAACCCGGGCCGCCACGCGCAGAGCCACCGCGAGTTCTACATGCACCTGGTGACCGGCGACGACGAGCCGGCGGAAGGCCACCGCAAGTTCTACGACGAGTACAACGCGGTGCTCGACATGCCGGCCGAATACTATCTGGACACCATCAAGACCGTGTTCCAGGAGTTCAGCCTGCCCAAGGGCACCTGGAAGGTCGGCGGCCAGCTGGTGCGGCCGCAGGACATCACCACGGTGGCCCTGTTCACCGTCGAGGGCGAGCTGGACGACATCTCCGGCGCCGGCCAGACCCAGGCCGCGCACGAGTTGTGCAGCGGCATCCCGGCGAATATGCAGCAGGACTTCGTCGCGCCCCAGGCCGGCCACTACGGCATCTTCTCCGGCCGCCGCTGGCGCGAGACGATCTGCCCGAAAATCGGCGAGTTCATCAAGAAACACGGTTAACCGCCAACAAAAAACGCTCTTCGGAGCGTTTTTTTTCGTCCGTCCGCCGCCGGCTCAAGGCGCCATCACGCGGCGCGCGTTGTCCTTCCAATAGGCCCGCTCGATCTTGCCCAGGTCGAACTCGCGCGCCGCCTCGTTGAAGGCCTTCTGCTGCGCCAGTCCCTGCTCGTCGCGCTTGAAGCAGACGTGCACCGAGCGCTCCTTGAACAAGGTGTCGATGCTGCCGATGCGGGCCGCCTCGGCGCGGCTGAAGCGGCGCGAGGCCAACAGGTGTTGCAGCACGTGCCTTTCGACCACGATGGCGCCGACCCGTTGCTTGAGCAGCTTGCGCAAATTGGTCTCGTCGTTGACGCCCTCGTCCACCGTCAGCTCGCCGCGCTGGCGCATGGCGTCGAACTGCTCGCCGTTCGAATAGCCGGCCACCGTGCCGATGCGCAGCTTGTTCAAGCCGGCCAGGCCGGCCGCCTTCACCGGCGCCGACTTCAAAAAGGCCAGCACCGTCTGCGTGTTGCCGATCGACGAGGAGAAGTGGCACAGCTGCTCGCGCTCGGGCGTGCGCCAGACCGCCAGGAAACCGGCGTAGCGGGGATGGTGCAGACCGAACTCCATGGTCCGCTTCCACGGGAAATACTCGATCTGCAACTGGATGCCGAGCCGCCCGTAGACCGCCTGCAGCAGGGCGCCGGACAGGCCGCTGTCGGGCAGGTCGGGGCCGACGAAGGGCGGCCAGTCCTCGGCGGCGAAACGGATCACGCGCAGCGGCGGCACGCCGTCCGGGTGCGCCGCGCCGACCGGCTGGACGGCGCACAGCGCCAACCACAGCAGACAGCCGCCGGCCAGCCGCCGCCGCGGCGGCAACGCTAGGGACGACAACGGCGGCGGCAAGCGCGACGGCGCAAGGGAGCGACTCCAGCGCAGGATAGACAACATGGCGACTACCGGATTGAACGCGACACGACTATCCTCGCATAAAACAAAAAGTTCGCAAACTTAATTGTAGGCAATACTGTTTTCCTGCTATCGGGCCGCGCGCGACAAGGTTTTTCGGCCCGCCCCGCGCAGATATCGGATAATGACGCTTTCCCGTTTTTGAAGCTGACCGTGGCCGCTCCAGATTCCCCCTCCCTCGCCGACCGCATCGAAGACCTGCTGCCGCAGACCCAGTGCACCAAGTGCGGCTACCAGGGTTGCCGCCCCTACGCCGAGGCGATCGCCGGCGGCGGCGCCGACATCAACCAATGCCCGCCGGGCGGCGCCGAGGGCGTGGCGCGCCTGGCCGGCCTGCTCGGCCGCGCCGTCATCCCGCTCAACCCGGTCAACGGCCGCGAGCGGCCGCGCGCCGTCGCCTACATCGACGAGGCGCCTGTGCATCGGCTGCACGCTGTGCATCCAGGCCTGCCCGGTCGACGCCATCGTCGGCGCCGCCAAGCAGATGCACACCGTCATCCCCGGACTGTGCACCGGTTGCGACCTGTGCGTGGCGCCCTGCCCGGTCGACTGCATCGTCATGTACCCGGTGACGCAGACGGCCGGCTGGGACGCCTGGAGCCAGCCGCAGGCCGACGCCGCGCGCCTGCGCCACGAGCGCCGCGCGCTGCGCCTGCAACGCGACATCGCCGAGAACGACGCCCGCCTGGCCGCCAAGGCGGTGGCCAAGCTGCGCGCCGTCGACCAGCTGGCGCCGGAGAACACGGCCGAGCAGGCCGAGAAGGAGCGCAAGCGCGCCATCATCGCCGCCGCCATGGAGCGCGCCCGCCTGAAGGCCGAGGCCGCCAAAGCCGGCGACACTGCCGACACCCCGCCGCCACCCGCCGCGCCGCCCGCCGACCAGACGCCGTCCACATGAACAACGCAAAACGACTGGACATGTTCACGCGCTTCCGCGCCGCCAATCCGAAACCCGTCACCGAGCTGGAGTACACCACGCCGTTCGAGTTGCTGATCGCCGTGCTGCTGTCGGCCCAGGCCACCGACGTCGGCGTCAACAAGGCGACGCGCAAGCTCTATCCGGTGGCCAACACGCCGGCCAAGATCCTGGCGCTGGGACTCGACGAGTTGACGGAATACATACGCACCATCGGCCTGTACAAGACCAAGGCCAAGAACGTCATCGCCACCTGCAAGATTTTGCAGGAGCAGCACGGCGGCGAGGTGCCGCGCGACCGCGCTTCGCTCGAGGCGCTGCCCGGCGTCGGCCGCAAGACCGCCAACGTGGTGATGAACACCGCCTTCGGCGAGCCGACCATGGCGGTCGACACCCACATCTTCCGCGTCGCCAACCGCACCGGCCTGGCGCCGGGCAAGAACGTCGACATCGTCGAGCAGAAGCTGCTCAAGTTCGTGCCCAAGGAGTTTTTGCACGACGCCCACCACTGGCTGATTTTGCACGGCCGCTACACCTGCATGGCGCGCAAGCCGCTGTGCTGGAACTGCATGGTGGCCGACCTGTGCGACTACCGCGCCAAAACGCCGGCGCCGGCCGACGCCTGAGGCGAATCCGGCGAACCCACGGGCGCAAACCTAGGGTCAGACCCTGAGGGTCTGACCCTGGCTCGTCGATGGCGCCGCCGTTGCGGCCCTACAACAAGACCATATTATCGCGGTGCACCAGCTCCGGCCCCTCGAGGAAGCCGAGGATCGCCTCGATCTCGGCCGAGGGCTTGCGCATGATGCGGCGCGCCTCGGCGCTGGTGTAGTTCGACAGGCCGCGCGCCACCGCCCGGCCGTCCTCGCCGACGCAGGTGATGACGGCGCCACGGCCGAACTCGCCCTTGACGTCGACCACGCCGATCGGCAACAGCGACTTGCCCTCCTGCGTCAGCTTCTGCACCGCGCCGGCGTCCAGCACCACCTGGCCGACCGTGTGCAGGTGGTCGGCCATCCACTGCTTGCGCGCCGTCAGGTGGCCGGTCTGCGCGGTCAGCTCGGTGCCGATCGCCTCGCCCTGGGCCAGCCGGGCCAACACGTCGCTGTCGCGGCCCCAGGCGATGATGGTGTGGGCGCCCGACTTGGCGGCGCGCTTGGCCGCCAGGATCTTGGTCAGCATGCCGCCCCGGCCGAGGTCGCTGCCGGCGCCGCCGGCCATCGCCTCCAACGCCGGATCGCCGGCGCGGCCCCGCTGGATCAGCTTGGCGTCCGGGTCCTTGCGCGGATCGGCCGAATACAGGCCGTGCTGGTCGGTCAGGATGATCAGCGCGTCGGCCTCGATCAGGTTGGCCACCAGCGCGCCCAGGGTGTCGTTGTCGCCGAACTTGATCTCGTCGGTGACCACCGTGTCGTTCTCGTTGATGATCGGCACCACGCCGAAGCGCAGCAGGGTGGTCAGCGTCGAGCGCGCGTTCAGGTAGCGCTCGCGGTCGGCCAGGTCGGCGTGGGTCAGCAGCACCTGGGCGGTGCCCAGGGCGTGGGCGCGGAAGCTGGTCTCGTAGATCTGCGCCAGGCCCATCTGGCCGACGGCGGCGCAGGCCTGCAGTTCGTGGATGTCGGTCGGGCGGCGCTCGAAGCCGAGGCGCAGCATGCCCTCGGCGATGGCGCCGGAGCTGACCAGCACCACCTGCTTGCCCAGCGCGCGCAGGCCGGCGATCTGCGCCGCCCAGCGGGCGATGGCGGCATGGTCGAGGCCGCGGCCGTCGTTGGTGACCAGCGAGGAGCCGACCTTGATGATGATGCGGTTGGCTTTTTGTATGACGGAATTCATGGTGCGGCGGTTCTCATCTGAAGGCTGACAAATAAATACCCTGGCGGCGGCGCGCGCAGCGTGGAGCGTGCGGCGGCCCCGGCCGGGACGAATCTGGTGCGTTGCTGTGACATCGCCGGGAACGGGCTGGCCGTTCTTCCGCTTATAGGGCCGGGTCCGTGGTAACGGGGCCGGCGCCACATTGATGACATACATCGGCGATAACCGTTTATGTCGAGAAAAATGCGAAACGGCCGCACTAGTGCGGCCGGCGTTACACCCATTTTAACCAAGCTGGGCCGGCTTGTCAGCGCCGCGCGCGCGCCCTGTGGCGTGCGGCGCGGCGGCCGATGCTTTAGTCGAGGATTTTGAAACGCGGATCGTCCGGATCGATCGAGGAAATGCCGCGCGCCTCTTCCGTCATCTGGGTTTCCTCGGCACGCTGTTCGCTGTGCTTTTTGGTTTCCAGGTGCATATAGATGGCGTTGACCAGTTCCTGCGTGCCGCTGTGGTCCAGTGCCGAGATCTCGAACACGGGGCGCTTCCAGGCGAAGCGCTTGATGAAGTCCTTGACCACCGACTTGCGGTCGGCCTCGGGCACCATGTCCATCTTGTTGAGGACCAGCCAGCGCGGCTTGTCGACCAGCGACTCGTCGTACTTTTTGAGCTCCTTGACCAGGGCCTTGGCTTCCTTGACCGGATCGACGTTGGTCTCGAACGGCGCCAGGTCGACGATGTGCAACAGCAGACCGGTGCGCTGCAGGTGGCGCAGGAATTGGTGGCCCAGGCCGGCGCCCTCGGAAGCGCCTTCGATCAAGCCGGGAATGTCGGCGATCACAAAGCTCTTCTCGTGCGAGACGCGGACCACGCCCAGGTTCGGGTGCAAGGTGGTGAACGGGTAGTCGGCGATCTTCGGCCGGGCGTTCGACACGGCCGAGATGAAGGTCGACTTGCCGGCGTTGGGCATGCCCAACAGGCCGACGTCGGCCAGCACCTTCAGCTCCAGGCGCAGTTCGCGCCGTTCGCCTTCCTTGCCCTCGGTCTTTTGACGCGGCGCACGGTTTGTCGACGATTTGAAGTGGATGTTGCCCCAACCGCCCTCGCCGCCCTTGGCCAGCAGCTCGATCTGGCCGTGTTCGGTCAGGTCGGCCATGATTTCGCCGGTCAGATGGTCGATGATCAGCGTGCCCACCGGCATGCGCATGTGGATGTCGTCCGCGCCCTTGCCGTAGCAGTCGGCGCCGCGACCTGGTTCGCCGTCCCGCCCCTTGTGCATCTTGGAGAAGCGGAAGTCGACCAGGGTGTTGATGTTGCGGTCGGCCACGGCCCAGATGCTGCCGCCCTTGCCGCCATCGCCACCGTCCGGGCCGCCGAAAGGTCGGAACTTTTCACGGCAGAAGGAGGCGCAGCCATTGCCGCCGTCGCCGGCGATGACTTCAATTTTTGCTTCGTCGATAAACTTCATAATGTGCCGCCATAAAACTAAAAAGGCTCTACCTTGGGCAGAGCCTTTCGATTGAAGGCTTGCGCCTTACAGTGTGCGTTTTACGCTGAAGCGTAAATTACGCTGGTACTACGGTCGCTGGTACGACGGTCACGAACTGGTGCGAACCGGCGCCCTTGACAACGAACTTGACCTTGCCTGCGATCAGCGCGAACAGGGTGTGATCCTTGCCCATGCCTACGCCTTCGCCGGCGCGCACTGGGGTGCCGCGCTGACGAATGATGATGCCGCCGGCATTGATCGATTGACCGCCGTAGACTTTAACGCCCAGGCGCTTTGATTCTGAGTCACGGCCGTTTCGCGTTGTGCCGCCGCCTTTTTTGTGTGCCATTTATAGCTCCTTAATTAGCTGGTGTGTCGCAAACAGCGATTAGCCGTTGATCGAAACGATTTGGATTTCGGTGTAGTTCTGACGATGGCCTTGATGCTTCTGGTAGTGCTTACGACGACGCATCTTGAAAATCTTCACCTTATCGTGACGACCGTGTGCCACAACAGTAACCAGTACCTTTGCACCTTCGACCAATGGAGCACCAAACTTGATGGTGTCGCCCGCGCCAACGGCGAGGACCTGATCGATGGTGATTTCGGAACCAATGTCTGCCGGTATCTGTTCTACTTTTAAGTTTTTCGCCAGCGACAACTTTGTATTGTTTGCCACCGGTTTTTATGACCGCGTACATGATTTGAAACCTCATCAAATGTTAGAAAAGTTCATCCCGTGGGTTTGCTCACAAACCTGCATGTGTTGCTGAACCGAAACGGGAGAACCTGTGATTATACATGGGATGAGAATTTGCGTCAAAAACTATTCACAAATGGGATTTGTCGTGGTATGTCGGCAACTTTGCCCCGGCGCCGGCGCGCGCCGATGGTCGGATCGCCATCGAAGTTGCCGCCCATAACAGGCAAAAGCCACTGATAGGCGGGGCATGACGTATAATCGCCGCACCTAATAGTCTATAGCAGGTTCGCCTTGTCTGCCGCCACCCAAAACGCCACCCAAAACAACATCGCCCACACGATCGCCGCCGACATGGACGCGGTCAACCAGGTGATCCGCCGCAGCCTGCACTCCGAGGTCAGCCTCGTCAACCAGATTGCCGAGTACATCATCAGCGCCGGCGGCAAGCGCATCCGGCCCGTGCTGGTATTGCTGGTCGCCAACGCCTATTCCTACAAGGGAACGGCGCACCACGAGCTGGCGTCGGTGGTGGAGTTCATCCACACCGCCACCCTGCTGCACGACGACGTGGTCGACGAATCGTCGCTGCGCCGCGGCCGCGCCACCGCCAACGCCCTGTTCGGCAACGCCGCCTCGGTGCTGGTCGGCGACTTCCTCTACTCGCGCGCCTTCCAGATGATGGTCGGGCTGAACAATATGCGGGTGATGCAGATCCTGTCGGACGCCACCAACGTCATCGCCGAGGGCGAGGTGTTGCAGCTGCTTAACATGCACGATCCGGACGTCAACCAGGAACGCTACCTGCAGGTGATCCGCTCGAAGACCGCCAAGCTGTTCGAGGCCGCCGCCGAGCTCGGCGCCCTGATCTCCGGCGCCAACGACGCCCAGATCGAGGCCGCCGGCGAATACGGCCGCTCGCTGGGCACCGCCTTCCAGCTGATCGACGACGTGCTCGACTACGCCGGCGACGCCGCCGAGATCGGCAAGAACGTCGGCGACGACCTGCGCGAAGGCAAGCCGACCCTGCCGCTGATCTACCTGATGGAAAACGGCACGGCCGAACAGCGCGAGCTGGTGCGCAGCTGCATCGAGCAGGGCGACGAGCAGCACTTCGACACCATCCTGGCCGCCATCACCACCAGCGGCGCGCTCGACTACACGCGCCGCCAGGCCGAGGCGGCCGCCCGCCGCGCCGCCGAGGCGATCAGCGACCTGCCCGACAGCATCTACAAGGAATCGCTGCTGCAACTGGCCACCTTCGCCGTCGACCGCACCCACTAGGCGGCCGCAGGCGACGGCGCAGGGCGCCAACGCGACAGGGCGACGCCGACGGCGCCGCCCTGCTTCTTCATGCGCAGAGACTTTGAATACAATCCGCTGGCATACCGAAGTTGCCTTCAAGGAATTACTGACCGCCTCGCCTTCTAGGTTGCTGGATCGGAACAACCGGTTGGTATGCCTTCAGTCCTGCATCGCCCGTCAAGATTTCCACGTGATATGAGGCGCGCGCATAGTGTTCGGCAACATCCTTGATAGTGAAATCGCCAATACTAATACCACCTGCCGCCAATTGCGGCCAGCCATCGGCGACTCTGCGAAGTTGCTCGGGCTGCCAAAGCGCGGACTGATCTGTAAATGCCGCCCAGGGACTCTGCTCGTCTGCGGCACTGCGCAGGCATGCCGCGAGTCGCTCAGCGCGACGAAAGCGATTATTGTCGGCAGCTTGTGCAATGTGATTACCAGTCTCTATCAAGGTAGCGATTGGCAATACGAAAGTACTTCCCTTGGCGGTTTCTTCTAGGATCAATTGACTCATCCTGTCGTTATCCCATCTATCCGCTAGCGGTCCACAGGTATCCTTGCCAGGCACTTGGAGCCAACATAGCAGCACCGAAGTATCTAAAATCAATACCCGTTTGCTCATCAAAGTGCACCGTTCGCTCGGACAGCCATTTCAGGCACCTCGGCACCGGACGAGAAATCAAGCTCCTGTTGCGTTACCGTCGGCAACTTGACAGTGCGGTCCCGCCCCGTTACAGCAAGCTCAATCAAGCCGCGACTAGAAAGTGTGCCGACAGGCCCCTGAGCAAGTAACTTCGGCAACTGAGCGACATCCTCTAGCAAAGTCAGCAAGCTGTAGCCTGCCGATGGGTCACGGTGCGCTACCGTAATAAACGGGACCATTTGTGTCCCCATTGCATCAAGAAGTGCAGGGTTGTGAGTGGTCACGAGAACGTCGACACCCCGAAGCGTTCCAACGTCTGTCAGCATTGCAAGAAGCAACTTTGCCCGTGACGGATGAAGGCCATTGTCAACCTCCTCAACTACCAGCAGGCTTCCCGTCGGACGCGTCAACAGCGCGGTAAGAATTGCGAGAAAGCGCAACGTGCCATCCGACATACCCCGCGCATCAATCAAATGCGGTTCCTTGTTGTCCAGCCAGCGCTCCTCACAATAGAGCATTGCATCTGATTTGAACTTCCCGACTGTTTCGGCATAGACCCGCCGAATGTCGCGCTCTGGCAGTTGGCTAGCATATTTGGTCAGAACCCCTTCGATTTCCGACTGTTTATCGGACGGCAACGCCGCGAGCACTCCCGCAATGTTCCGTGCATCCGAATCCAGGCGGTCAGAAAGCGATGAATAGCTCCGCATATGGGATGGAATTGGATCAAGGATGAAAATCTCACGCAACGATTCAATCACTGCGGTAACGCCGTCTTGTATCTCTTGCCGTAACTTCTGGCCATATAACTGGAACAGGACGGTGTGTGCTCGACTTAACTGACGAGGCGTCCCTTGCTTCTCGTTATAGAGCCGCGCGATGATCGTCGGCGATGCATCGGCACAGGGATCTGTGCGGAACAGCTTAATATTTCCGACCTGTGAACGACGTTTTCCATCCTTGCCGAGCCGGTACTTAATTCGCAGCAGTTGCTCAGCTACAATATCGCAGCGATTTTCCGTGATTTGGCAGTCGACACGATACTCATAATCGGTCATATCGTCTGCACGGCATGTTACGCCTAGCGCGAATCTGTCGCCAGGCCGTCTCGCCGCCCATTCAATTCCACCACGTATAGGCGACAACAAGCCGTCGCCTTGCAGCGCGGCCGTCAGCATACTTCCGTTGGCAGTCCTATTCAGCAACGAAAAAGCATCCAGCGCATTCGATTTCCCACTCGCATTCGTACCTACCAATACGGAGAGTCGATCCACGAAGAGTGTTGATTTCTCATAGCTCTTCCAGTTTTCCACGTCTAGCTGAACAATCATTAATTTCTCCACATCATTGCTCGCCTGAGCATGCCACAAGGGTGCAATTATGTCCACGTTCAAGCAGCGCCACAATTTGTGACGACGACAATCACTATGCTACTGCACAAATCCAGGGTACACGTTTGAGTGAAAGCTCTCCCGGGCCATCGACACGGTGTAGCGGTGCAAAGGAGGTGCAAGCAAACATCGCAGCAATCGCTCAGTGGTAGACTCTGTCCTTTGCGCCCCTCCCCGCCACCGATGCACACCCTCGAACAACTCCGCTGCGGACAACTGGCCGGCATCCGCCGCCTGCAACTGTCCTGCGCGCTGACCGAATTCCCCCGCGAGATCTTCGACCTGGCCGACACGCTGGAAATCCTCGACCTGTCCGGCAACGCCTTGTCGGCCCTGCCCGACGACCTGCCGCGCCTGGGCAAGCTGCGCATCGTCTTCTGTTCGGACAACCGGTTCACCGAGCTGCCCGCCGTGCTGGGCGCCTGTGCCGAGCTGAGCATGATCGGTTTCAAGGCCAACCGCATCGAACGCGTGCCGGCCGCCTCGCTGCCCGCCAAGCTGCGCTGGCTGGTGCTGACCGACAACCGCATCGAGGCGCTGCCGGCGAGCATAGGCCGCTGCACCCAACTGCAAAAACTGATGTTGGCCGGCAACCGGCTGCGCGCCCTGCCGGCCGAGATGGCCGCCTGCACCCGGCTCGAGCTGCTGCGCATCGCCGCCAACCGCCTGAGCGAGCTGCCGGCCTGGTTGCTGGCGCTGCCGCGCCTGAGCTGGTTGGCCTACGCCGGCAACCCCTGCGCCGCGACCAACCTGCCGGGCGCGCCCCACCGCGCCATCGCCTGGCAGCGCTTGCAGTTGCAGCAGCAATTGGGCGAAGGCGCCTCCGGCGTCATCCACCAGGCGCGGCAGGACGGCGCGCAGACCGTCGCCGTCAAACTGTTCAAGGGCGCGGTGACCAGCGACGGCCTGCCCGGCGCCGAAATGGCCGCCTGCATCGGCGCCGGCGAACACCCCAACCTGATCCCCGTGTTGGGCCAGCTGAGCGAACATCCCGGCCAGGCCCAGGGCCTGGTGATGCGATTGATCGACCCCGGCTTCGGCAACCTGGCCGGCCCGCCCAGCCTGGACAGCTGCACCCGCGACGTCTACCCGGCCGGCAAGCGCTTCGACCTGGCGGCCAAGCTCGGCATTGCCCACGGCATCGCCTCGGCGGTCCACCACCTGCACCGGCGCGGCATCCTGCACGGCGACCTGTACGGCCACAACATCCTGCACTGCGAGCAAGGCCGCAGCCTGCTCGGCGACTTCGGCGCGGCCTCCTTCTTCGACCCGGACGGCGCCCACGCCGGCGCGCTGCAGCGGCTCGAAGCGCGCGCCTTCGGCTGTCTGCTGGAGGAGCTGATCGCCCGCAGCGACGCGCCCGCCTCGGCCCGGCCGGCGCTGGACCAGCTGAGCCGGCTCAGCGCCGACTGCCTGCACGCGGAGGGCGCGCGCCGGCCCCTGTTCGGCGAGATCGAGCGGCGCCTGGCCGACTTGAAGCGGGCGCACTCGCCCCGCCCGCAGCGGGAAGACTGAGCCCATCGGGCGAATTGCCGACGAGCCCGCTAGCTGCGGGCTCGTCGCGTTTCAGGCGGGAGAATGTCAGGCCGGCGGCAGCTTAGGGCAACAGCTCGCGCACCAGGTCGGCCGGACGGCACAGGCGCACGCCCTTGTCCGTCACCACGAAGGGCCGTTCGATCAGAATGGGATGGGCCATCATCGTATCGAGCAGCGCATCGTCCGACAGCGCCGGATCGGCCAAGCCCAGCTCGCTGTACAGATCGCCCTTGTTGCGCATGGCGGCACGCGGCGTCAGACCGGCCTTGGCGATCATTTGCGCCAGCCCGGCGCGCGTCGGCGGGTTCTTCACATAATCGACGACCAACGGCTCGATGCCCGCCTCGCGGATCATGGCCAGGGTGTTGCGCGAGGTACCGCAGGCGGCATTGTGGTAGATGGTGACGGTCATGGTGCGGGTTTCCTTGTGCTGGGGGCCGCGCCGGCGCGCGGCGGATTGGCCGAAACCATAATGGAAGCGGCCTGAAAACACAAGGCTGGACCGCGCCGCGCCGGCCGGCGCCGGAACGCGCCCCAACATGGTTGAAAAAGCCACAAAAATCTGGTTTAATTATCGTCTAGTCGGGGTGTGGCTCAGCCTGGTAGAGCGCTGCGTTCGGGACGCAGAGGCCGGAGGTTCGAATCCTCTCACCCCGACCAATCATCCACATGAAGTCAATGTCCTGGCCGACCGGCCCCTGCAAAATCGACCCGCTTCGATTACGCGGTCGTATCGACGACACTGCCCACCATGGAGTGCTTCGATTTCGCCCGTTCGGCAGCGGCGCTGCCGGCGGCCGGCTCGCTCTGCCGCTTGGCGCTGGCGGCCGAGTCCTGCTGCAGCTTCAGCTGTTCCAACGCGGCTTTCTGCGCATCGGCCGATTGCAATTGCTGGATCTGCGATTGCAGCGCCTGTATCTGCACCTGCAACAGCTTCAGCCGCTCCTTCGCGCCGGGGCTGGTGTCCTTGGTCGCATCGCGCAGCTCCTTCATCAGCTCGCCCATTTTCTTTTGCAGGCCGGCAATCGCACTGCCGCTATTCGAAGCACTACCGGCAGCTACCGTACTCGATCCTAGAGCCCTTACCATCTCCGCCTCCCTTCCCATGTAAAAAATACCAAATGGCACAATTGAATGGTAACCGGTATCCGAAAATGTCAGCGCGATTTGCAAAAATATCCATGTGAACTCAATAACAACAAAATACCTCGACGCACCAGCGCCAACATTCCACCACCACACTTTGTGCCCTCGCAACATATTCTGACACCGGCAAACAGTTGAGTTAGAGTTTGCAAGATCGCCGCAGCGCAACCGTCCCAGCTGCGCAAAACTTTTCGTGACTCACATTCAAACCAACATGAAGATTCAGCGCCTCCTCGCCGCCACCCTACTGCTCGTCAAAGCCGGCCACGCCATGGCCGACTGTTCCCGTCCGATCCTGGTCCCGGTGGCGCCGGCCGGCCTATCGGTCGTCGTCAGCGGGCAGGAGGTGGGCGGCATCTATCCGGACATGTTGGCGGCGGCGGGCAAGCGGGCCAACTGCCAGTTCATTTTCAAGCCCGTGCCGCGCGCCCGCCTGGAAGCGATGTTCGAGGCGGGAACGGCCGACATGCTGCTGCCGGCGCCACGCACGGCGCGGCGCGACCAGCACGGCATTTTCATTCCCATGATCCAGGCGCGCGCGACGGTGATCACGGTCGATGCCAAGTACGAGCCGGTGCGCTCGCTGGCGCAGTTGATGGGCCGGCCCCGGCGCACGGCGGTGGTGCGCGGCTTCGACTACGGCGCGCCCTACCAGCGCTTCCTGAGCGAAGCGAGCCAGGGCGGCCGCCTGTTCATCGAGGTCGACGCGGAACACGTGGCGCGCCTGTTGAACGCCGGCATCGCCGACGCGGCCGTGATGACGCCGACCGTGCTGGCCGGCGCCATTCTCGGCGACAAGCGCCTGGCCGGCCTGCTGGAACGGCTGCGCATCGAGCCGGTCGAGGAGCTGGACTGGATGGACACCGGCGTCTACCTGTCCAAATCCAGCCTGAGCGAGGCGGACCAGAACGAACTGGCGCGCATCCTGACGGCGGCCGCGCAATCGGGCGCGCTGTGGAACAGCTACAAACGCTACTACCCCGCCAACATCCTGGCGAGCAGCCTGCGTCCACGCGGCTAGCAAAGACGCCGACGCCGCTCGATGGCGCCGATCCGGCGTCAACTTGGCGCCAACGGCCGGCAACTGCGGGAGGGCGAGCGCATCCACGCGCACGGCCGCCCACTCGCCGATAATTTGACGCAGCGCGCCCCGCCCCGGCTAAGCCGGCAGGGTCGCCGCGCACTTCAGGCCGGCCGCCGCCCACAGCGGCGGCGCCAGCGTCGCCCGGTCGCGCCCGCCCGTCTTGCTCGCGTACAGGGCCAGGTCGGCCGCCTCGACCAAGCGCAGCGGCGCGGCCGCTTCCGCCGCCGCGCCGTCCGGGTGGCCGCCGCCGGGCGCCGAAGCGGCGTCGACGCTGGCCACGCCGATGCTCACCGTGACGTGGCCGGCGGCGGCCGAGTGCGCGTGCTCGATGCCCAGCTCGGCCAGTGCGCGGCAGACGCCTTGGGCGAAGGCCAGCGCCGCCGCGCCGTCCATGCCGGGCAGCAGCACGGCGAACTCCTCGCCGCCGTAGCGCGCCGCCAGTTCGCCGGGCCGCCGCGCCGCCGCCGCCAGCAGCTGCGCCACCCGGTGCAGGCAGCCGTCGCCGGCGACGTGGCCGTAGGCGTCGTTGTAGCATTTGAAGAAATCGATGTCGAGCATCAGCAGCGACAGCGGCGCGCCGCCGCGCAGGGCGCGCCGCCATTCGGCCGCGATGGCGGCGTCGAACTGGCGCCGGTTGGCGATGCCGGTCAGGGTGTCGAGCATGCTCAACTGGCGCAACTCGTCGGCCATGCGGCTCAGGTTCAGGTACAGCGTGCCGTTCTCGACCATCAGCATCATCAGCACGAAATTGGCCGCCAGCAGGCCGTAGATGCGGCCGGCGTAGAAGCCCAGGTCGAAACGGGCGCCGTTGAACAGCGCCGACAGAGCGATGTCGATCAGCCAGGCGCACATCACCACCATCAGCCACAGGTCGAGCATGCTGCGCTGCCGCTTGCGCCAGACGGCGAACAGGGCGAACACGCTGAACGACCAGACGGCGCTGACCACGACGGTCAAGGCGGGGGCGTAGCGTTGCTTGACCATGATGACGGGCAAGCGGTCGTGGCCGACGGTGGCCAGCGCGCCCAACGCCGCCACCAGCAACAGCGTCAGCAGCACACAACGCAGGATGGCGCGGTACAAGGGACGCGGCCCCGGCCGCATGCGCAGCTCGGCGCCCTGCAGGCGGGCGTAGGCCAGCACGAACAGGGGAAAGCCGCCGTGCCAGAACATGTACAGCCAGGCCGTCGATTGCGCTCCGGCGCCCAGCAGGCCGGTGGCGGAGAACAGGCCGGGGAAGCTCAGGGCGTGCACCACGGTCATGCCGGCCGTGAAGAAATAGCCGCAGGCCAGCGCCAGCACGCCCCGGCTGCGCGTGCTGCGCACCTGGCCGAGCAACAACACCGCCGTGATCAGGTCGCTGATCAACAGCATCGATTCGTAGCAGGGAATGAAGGCCCACACCGGCGCCAGCGGCAGCTTGGCGAACGGCACCAGCGCGCCGAACACCAGCAGCGACAACAGCAGCACGGCGCCGGCCAGCCGCTGCGCGCGCAACCCGGCGCCGGCCGTCGACAGCATCACCTCGGAATTCGACGTCAAATCCATGTCCGCACCCCGCCACGCGCCGAAGAAAGTGTTAGATTTGGAGAGAATTCAGTGTAGCAAACTTCGTCGCGGATTCTTGCCCTTTTAAAAACTTCAGTCCATTGCAACAACGAAGCCTGTGGTGGAAAACTGATGAAGAGAAAACTCTCAGACGAAGAAATCCCAGCCCTGCGGCGCCAGGTACTGGCCGCTCAACTCGACCGAATGGACAAAGCCGTTGGCCACCTCGTCCAGGGCGACACCCTGCTTCAGCGCATCCATCCAGAATACCTTGCCGGCGCTTTCGGCCACGCGGCCAAGCAGGTTCTGGTAGAGGAAGTCGACCTTGCCGGCCGTATCCAAGGCGTCGAACTGGACATGCGTACGCTCCTGCAACTCGGTCGAGCGCAGGAAGCCGAGCGCGATGTTGCCGTCCGACATGCCCAGGCTGGACGCCTCGGCCCAGTGCTGGAAACCGGCCAGATCGGCCTGCCGTCCCAGCACCTGCCGGTACAAGGTGGCGATCGACGACAGCGAAGCCGTCCGGCTGCCAATGTCGACAAGCTCGTCGGCAAACCGCAGGTGTTCGACGTTGACCAGCGTGTCCGTCCCTTCGGCGCCGCTCAGGTCGCGCACGGTGAAAACGCCGAACTGCTGGCTCAGCTGATATTGGCCGCGCTTGCCGGCGAACACGGCGGTATCGTTATCCTTGCCGCCCAGCAGCAGGTCGGCGCCGGCGCCGCCGCACAGCAGGTCGTCGTTGGCGCCGCTATACAGACGGTCATTGCCTTCGTCGCCATACAGCTTGTCGCCGCCGCCCTGGGTGTAGACCTGGTCGCCGCCGCCGCCGCCATGCACCTCGTAGCGATAATCGCCGGCGCCGGCCGGCACGGCGGCACCTTCGGCCGGCAGCGCCGCACGGCCGGTCGGAACGCTGCCGAAGCGGAATACTTGCTGGCCGTCGTCGCCGATGGCGAAGGTGTCGCCGGCGCTGCCACGCACATTTCCGGCGCCGATGACCACGGCGAATTCGACCTGCTCCAGTTGCAGCACCGCGCCGGCCGGCAGCTGGTACGTGTCGATCACCAGGGCTTCCTGGCGTAGCGGATGCAGCGGATCGGCGTTGCCGGTTCCGCTGGCGCCGCTGATAAGCAAGGTGGGGGCCGCGCCGTTGCCGGCGCCGTCCGCCGCCGTCAAGGTCAAGGCGCGCACCGTCACCTGGCTTTGATCGTGCAGGCCGGCGAGATACTGGTCGATGCCGTCGCCGACGATGCGCGCCAGCTGGCCGACGTGGTTCAAGCGCGGCTCGGCGCCGGCGATCAATTGCTCGCGCACGCCGCCGGCGTGGATGCTATCGGACGACAAGCCCAGGCCGGCCGACAGGCTGGCCATCAGCAGCGTGCCGGCATCGCCCTGCGCCAGGGGAATGTCGGCCAGCGCCTGGTTGGGCGTGCTGTGATCGTCCTGGCGCTCGGCGCCGACCGGCGCCACGCTCAGGGTGGTGACGAAGTGTCCGGCGCTGTCGAACCTGGCGCTGCTGTCGACGCGGACGCCATCGATCAACGGCGGCGCGGGATCGGGTTGCGGATCGGGCGCCGGCGGCCGTGGCGGCGCAGCGGCCGCCACGGCGTCGCTGGCGGCCGAATTGACCTGCTCGGCATGGCCCTGCAGGTCGGTGTAGGCGGCGACGACCCGGATCGTCTTGCCGAGCAGGGTGTTGCCGAGCAGGAGCTCGGCCCCGGTGGCGCCGTCGATATCGACGCCGTTGGCCTGCCATTGATAGTGCAGCACGCCGAGCCCGTCGGCGTCGGCCAGCGCCGACAGCGCCGTCAGGCTCTGGCCGGCGACGGCACGGCCGCCGATGGTCACGGCGCCGGTCGGCAGATCGTTGACGGCGTCGACCCGCAAGGCCAGCACGACCGGCGTGGGCGAACTGAGCCCGTCGTTGTCGCGCGCCACCACGCTGAAGGCGTCGACGGCGCCGCCGTTGGCGTTGGCGGCCGGCGTCCAGTAGGCATGGTGGCCGGCGTCGATCACGTCGTTGCCGCCGGCGCTCCAGGCGGTAGCCGTGGCGGCGCTGGCGCCCAGACGCAGCTGGCCGCTGGCGACGGCGCGCACGACGAAGGCGTCGACGCCGCCGTCGCTGTCGGCGGCGTTGCCGGCGGCCAGCAGTTGGGCCAGCGTGACTTCCTGCTGCACATCCTCGTCGGTGCTGGCGACGGCGCCGGCGAAGGCGCCCAGCGTCGGCGCGCTGCGGCCCGTCAGCGTGACCGGGTGCGCGCTCGAGTCGGCCACCGGCACGCCGGCGCCGGCGCCGGCGGCCCAGCCCTCGGCGACGGCCAGGCTCCAGCTGGCGGCGCCGTTGTGCTCGAGCAGCTGGTTGACGGCGGCGCGGTCGGCGACCGACAGGACCAGCGTGAAACTGCCGCCGCCGCTGACGTCGACATCGGCGCTATCGCTCAGCGTGTAGCTGACGCCGCCCGTGCCGCTCAGCGTGAACTTGCTGGCGACGATATCGTTGGCGGCGCCGGCGCGCGACAGGAAGCCGCTGCCGCCGACGCTCAGCGTGCCGCTGGCGGCGGCGTAGCTGACGGCGCCGATGGCCGGCACGGCCACATTGCTGACCGTCAGCGTCTGCCCGGCGACGCTGTGGTCGCCTGCGCCGACGATGCCGTTCCAGCCGGCGCCGGCCGACAGGCCGAAGCCGGCGCCGCCGCTGGCGCTGGCGCCGTTCTGGTTGAGCAGCAGGTTCAGCGCGGCCCGGTCGTGGGCCGACAGGGTCAGGCTGAAACCGTCGGCCGAGTCGACCTCGACATTGGCCGTGTCGCTCAGCGTGTAGTGCTGGCCGCCCTCGCCGCTCAGCGTCAGCTTGGCCGCCACGATGTCGTTGCCGGCGCCGGCGAGCTTGACCAGATCGCTGGCGCTGACGCTGAGCACGCCGCTGGCGGCGTCGTAGCGGGCGCCGCCGATGGCCGGCGCGCGCACATTGGCCACGGTGACGACGTTTTCGCCGACGTCGGCGCTGCCGGCGGCGGCCTGGTTCCAGCCGGCGGCGGCCGACAGGGCGAAGCCGCCGCCGTCGACGGCCGCCGTGCCGGCCAGGTTGAGCAAGCCGTTGACGTGCAGCCGGTCGACGGCGTTGAGGGTGATGCTAAAGCCGGTGTCGCTGTCGGCGCCGACGTTGTCGCTGGTGAGCACATAGCTGGCGCCGCCCTGGCCCGTCAGGCTGAGCTTGCCGGTGTCGATGCCGTCGCCGGCGTGCAGGCCGCTGCCGCTGACGCTGAGCACGCCGCTGGCGGCATCGTAGCCGGCGCCGCTGATGGCCGCCGGCGCCACGGGCGCCACCAGGCGGATCGAATCGAGTGTCAGCGCGGTGGCGCCATCTTGGCCGCTGAAGCGTACGGTGTCGATTTTGTTCCAGGCGGCGCCGAAGTGCAGGCGGCCGCCGTTGTAGTGGTCGGAGTCGCGTTCGTAGACGATCGCCTGGTCGCCGCTGCCGTAGGTGGCGGACTCGCCGAGATCGAGCGTGACCTCGACCACCGTGGCGCCGCCGCTCAAGCCGGTGATGCTGTACCTCTGGGCATAGCCTCGGCCGGGTTCGCCGGCGTTGGCGGCGAGCCGGTTCAACTTGAACTGGTCGGCCGGATTGTCGGCGGAGAACTGGAAGTAGCTGACATCGAAACCGACGTGGGTGTTGCTGGTGATGGCCTTGCCTTCGAACATCTCGAAGGTGGTGTCGAACACGTCGCGCACGCGGATCACGTCGACGTTCGCCGAGCCGTCGGCGCTGTAGGTGAGGCCGTCCAGCGACAGGCTGCCGCTGTGGTTCTGGTCCGGCGTCGCCGCCTCGAAAAATTGGCTCGCCGGCGCGCTGGGCAGGGCGGCGGCCAGCGGTCGAACGGCGCCAAGCTTGTCGTCGCCGACGGGCGCGTCGACGCGCGGGGCCGGCAGCGGAATGGAGTGTTGCATACGGTTCCTCATCTCATGAAAGACGTCGGCACCGGCTCCGCTCGCGAACTAGCAACGCAGCAAGAAAATGTGCCAAGACGCAAGGTGACGCGAATCTTAACATTTTGTTTGAGCAACTTCCAGTGCGGCCGGCCGGCCTTGACGCCGCGCAGGGAAGCAGGGAGGAACCGGGGAAATCAGCGCTCGGCCTGCTCGCCCGGCGGCACGCTGTCGGCCCGCCGCCGCTACAGGGTCTCGCCCTCGCGCGGGGTCAGCGGGCTGGCCAGCGCGTGGCGGGCGATCTCGTCCCTGCGCAGGAAGGCCACGCCGGCCTTGCTTCTCGCGTGGGTCAGGAACTGGTCCCAGGCGCGCACCATCTCCGGCCGTTTTGCGCGAAAGGCAAGCCTCGGCTACACTGGCAGCGCCGCGCCGGCCCGGTCCGCGCGGCGCCCTTTCCCATCCACACATCAAGCGAGCACCATGCCACTCAGCCCCTACCTCGACAGCTTCCCCGTCATCGGCGAACAGGTTTATCTGCACGACAGCGCCGCCGTCATCGGCGACGTGCGCATCGGCGACCACAGCTCGGTTTGGTGCAACGCGGTGCTGCGCGGCGACGTCAACCGCATCACCATCGGCCACAGCAGCAACATCCAGGACTTCACCATGGGCCATGTGTCGCACAAGAACGCGGCCAAGCCGGACGGCTCGCCTCTGACCATCGGCAACTACGTGACCATCGGCCACGGCGTGCAGCTGCACGGCTGCAGCATCGGCGATGCCTGCCTGATCGGCATGGGCTCCATCATCATGGACGACGTCGTGGTCGAGCACCACGTGATGGTCGGCGCCGGCAGCCTGGTGCCGCCGGGCAAGGTGTTGCAGAGCGGCCACTTGTACGTCGGCCGGCCGGCCGTCAAGCTGCGCGCGCTGAGCGCCGACGAGATCGCCTATCTGCAATATTCGGCCGAGCACTATGTGCGCGTGAAGAACAACTACCAGGCCACGCCGGCGCGCGGCTAGGACCATGCGAGCGCCCTCGCCGCGCGCCGCCGGCGCCTTCCTGCTCAAGCTGCTGGGCCTGCTGGCCCTGGCCCACGTCGCCGGCGCCGCCTCGCGCGCGCCCTCCCCGGCCTCGACCATCCCGGTCTACCGCTACGAGGTGGTGCACGCCTATCCGCACGACGCCAACGCCTTCACCCAAGGCCTGTTCTACGACCAGGGCGTGCTGTACGAGAGCACCGGCCTGCAGGGCCGCTCGTCGGTGCGCAAGGTCAGATTGGAGACGGGCGAGGTGCTGCAGCAGACCAACTTGTCGCCGGCCGTGTTCGGCGAGGGCATCACCCACTGGAACAAGCGCCTGGTCGGCGTGACCTGGCAGTCCGAGCTGGGCTACGTGCTCGACCAGGACAGCTTCGCCGTGCAGCAGTTGTTCGACTACAAGGGCGAGGGCTGGGGACTGACCCAGGACGGCCGCGCCATCATCATGAGCGACGGCAGCGCCGAGCTGCGCTTCCTCGATCCGCAAACGCTGCGGGAGCAACGCCGCCTGCGCGTGACGGCCGACGGCCGGCCGCTCGACCAGCTCAACGAATTGGAATGGGTCGAGGGCGAGATCTACGCCAACATCTGGCAGACCGACCGCATCGCCCGCATCGACCCGGCCAGCGGCAAGGTGGTGGCTTGGATCGACCTGGCCGGCCTGCTGGGCGCCAAGGAGCGCGCCGGCGCCAACCCGGACGTGCTCAACGGCATCGCCTACGACGGCGCCGGCAAGCGCCTGTTTGTCACCGGCAAGCTGTGGCCGAAGCTGTACGAGATCCGCCTGGTGGCGCCGGCCAAGCCGGCGCCCCGCCACTGATTCAGATTCGATATGCGCCTCGCTCGCCACGAGGGCGGAATATGCAAAAAAGCAAGCTGTTGCGCCGCGCGCACAAGCGCGCGCCTCAGGCCGGCGGCGCGGCCGGCTCGACGGAAAACTCGGGCGCGGCCAGCGGCAGCACGATGCAGACCCGGCAGCCTTGGCCGGGCGCGCTGTGCAACGCGATGCTGCCGCCCAGCAGAGCCGTCACCAGGTTGTAGACGATGTGCATGCCCAGGCCGGAGCCGCCCTGCCCCAGCTTGGTGGTGAAGAAGGGGTCGAACACCCGCTCCATCTGCTGCTGCGCCATGCCGACGCCGTCGTCGGCGAATTCGAGCAACAGCCGGCCGTCGCCGTCGAGCGCGCTCGATAGCCGCATGGTACCCTCGGCGCGGCCGTCGAAGCCGTGCGCCAGCGCGTTGCTGACCAGGTTGGTGAAGATCTGCCCGAGCGCGCCGGGATAGCTGTCGAGCTCGACCTCGGCCGCCAGCGACGTCACCATCTTGTACGGCGACTTCTGGTACATCGGCGCCAGCGTGGCCAGCACCTCCTCGATGGTGCGCGACAGCGCGAAGCGGCGCCGGTGGTTGCTGGCCTGGTCGACCGCGACCTGTTTGAAGCTCTGCACCAGCTCGCCCGCGCGCACCAGGTTGCGCAGCAGGATCTCGCTGCCCTGCACGCTGGCCTGCAGGCCCTGCTCGAGCCGCGAGCGGCTCGGCCGCGCCGCCGCCAACTCGTCCAGGCTCTGCTGGGCGTTGGCCTGCAGCGAGCTGGCCATCATGATGCCGTTGCCGATCGGCGTGTTCAGCTCGTGCGCCACGCCGGCCACCAGCGAGCCGAGCGCGGCCAGCTTCTCCGAGCGCAGCAGCTCGTGCTGGGTGGCCTGCAGGGCGCGCAGCGCCTCGCCCAGCTCGGCGTTGGCCTGCTCCAGGTTCAGCGTGCGCTGGCCGACACGGCGCTCCAGGCCGGCGTTCAGCTCGCGGATCTCGTGCTCGATCTGCTGCTGGCGCGCGACGCTGTCGCGCAGCGAGCGCTCGGAGCGCTGCAAGCGCCGCATGTGCAGCAGCAAAAACAGGCTGAGCACGGCGGCCAGGGCGATGGCGGCGGCGGCGAAGGCGACCCGCTCGCGGCTGCGCTGGCTCCAGCCGGCCAGCACGTCGTCCAGGCGCTGCGCGAAGACGGTGTTGAGGCCGTAGCCGGCCAGCTTGCGGTAGGTGTACTGGCGCGCCTCGCCCTTGCCCAGGTCGAGGAAGTGGCCGTCCTCGAAGACACCCTCGGCGGCGCCGCCGCGCAGCCGCCGCGCCACGTCCGAGCGCGCCAGGTCCAGGTCCAGGTAGCCGGCCGCGAACGGCGTGCGGACGACGACGAAGCCCCGGTCGGCGAACAGCGCCACCAGCGCGCCGCTGTCCTTGGCGACGCGGGCGTAGACGCCGGCGAAGTAGGCGACGTCGATGTCGATCGAGATGATGCCGAGGTGGCGGCCGGCGCCGTCGTACAGGTTGCGCGCCAGCGGCAGCACCAGCGCCTGGTCGTAGAAGCGCTGGAAGGGGTGGCCCAGACGCGAGCCGCGCTGCGCCGGATCGGCCAGCAACGGCGCCACGTAGCTGCGGTCGACGATGTCGAACTGGAAGGCCGGATAGGCCGCCGAGTTGACGAAGGGCAGGCCTTGCAGGTTGACGAACTGCAGCGCGTTCAGATAGCGGCCGTCCTGCTGGCCGGCGCTGACGACGGCGCGCACGGCGCGGTCGTCGAGCCGGGTTTTCTGGCCGGCGCGGGCGACGGCGGCCACCACCGCATCGAGCCTGCGCTCGGCGTCGCGCAGCGTCTGCGTGGCGTGCTCGTCGAGCAGGCGCACGGCGATCAGACCGGTGCTGTGGGCCGAGGCAAGCGTCAGGCGGCGGTCCTGCGCCACCGTCCACCAGGTCTGCGCCAGCACCAGCGCGGCCAGTAGCAGCAGACACAGCAGCAGCGCCAACTGGGCGCGGCGCGCCCGCGCGGCCGCCACCGTGGCGCCGGTGGCGGCGGACGGCGCGGCGGCGGGCGCCACGGCGGGCGGCGGCGCGCTCAAGGGAAGTAGCCGCTGGTAATCAACACCCCGCCGACCCGTTCGGTGTAGGCGCGCTTGCGCTGCCACTGGTGGCTGAGCGGATGGGGCCATTTGTACTCGATCCAGCCGCGATGGTTCGGGCTGTTGCCGACGGCGATGAGTTTTTTGATGACGAAGACGCCGTCGCTATCCTGCAGTTCGAGCAGCGAGTTGCCGACCACCTTGGGGGTCAAGCCGTGCGCCAAGTTGACGCCGCTGACGGCGTCGTTGACGGCGATGTACAGGGTGCCGTCGACGAAGGCGCCGCGCGGATCGGAGAAGTCGGCGAAGGCGCGCTGCGGGCCGACCTGCTGCAAATGGGCGACGGCGCGGCGCACCAGCGCCAACGTGCGTTCGGCCGTGCCGTTGTCGGCCGTCGTCGCCGGCGCGGCCGACAACGGCACGGCAGGCGCCAACGCCGACGGCGCCGCCGCCAGCATCAGCCGCCGCAACGCGGAGCGCCGCCCTGTCGCCATCGTGCCTCCCACCAGCGGCCGGCCGGCCGGCCTATTTGTAGATGCCGGTGCCGAGACAGTACTCGTCGATCCGCACCACGTAGCTTTGTTTCGACTCGACCGCCTTGGTCACCGGATTGGGCCACTTGTAGCTGACCCAGCCCTTGCCGGCCGGCGAGTTGCAGGCCTTGATGATCTCACGGATCAGGTAGACGCCGTCGGCGTCGCGCATGTCCGACACGTCCTTGCCGACGATCTTGGGATTCTTGCCGTGCACCACCTGGCCGGTGCCCGGCTTGCTGGCGTCGAACATGAACAGATACAGGTCGCCCTTCTTGTTGATCTCGCTGGTGACGTTGAACGGGCTGTTCAGGTTGTTGAATTCGACGATGGATTTCTCCTTGCCGTTCTTCTTCATGTAGTCGAGCGCCTTGTCGATCAAGGCGATGGCCTCGTCGGCGGTGCTGCGCTCGACCGCCCGGGCCGGGCCGGCGGCGAGCAGGGCGGCAACCACGATCAATCCGGGGAAAAAATACAATCGCATGTCATCCTCCTGGTTGGCGCCGCTATTGCATGCGGCTGTCAGGCCATACTATGACCAATCTTATGCCACGTCAACGAGTAGAGTCCATCGTGCAAGCCGGTGTTGCGCGCCGCGCCTAGCGCGGCGCGCGCGGCGGCTGGTAGCGCGCCAGCTCCAGCTTGCCGATCTGGTTGCGGTGCACCTCGTCGGGGCCGTCGGCCAGGCGCAGCGAGCGGGCCGCCGCGTAGGCCGGCGCCAGGAAGGGGTCGCTCATGCCGCCGCCGCCCTGCGCCTGGATGGCCCAGTCGATCACCCGGCAGGCCATGTTCGGCGCCGCCACCTTGATCATGGCGATCTCCTTGGCCGCCACCTTGTTGCCCACCGTGTCCATCATGTGCGCCGCGTTGAGCACCAGGAAGCGCGCCTGGTCGATCAGGATGCGCGCCTCGGCGATGCGCTCGAGCGTGACGCCCTGCTGCGCCAGCGGCTTGCCGAAGGCGACCCGGCCCAGCGAGCGGCGGCACATGTGCTCGAGCGCGCGCTCGGCCAGGCCGATCAGGCGCATGCAGTGGTGGATGCGGCCGGGGCCGAGGCGGCCCTGGGCGATCTCGAAGCCGCGCCCCTCGCCCAGCAACAGATTGGCCACCGGCACGCGCACGTTGTCGAAGACGATCTCGGAGTGGCCGTGCGGCGCGTCGTCGAAGCCGAACACCGGCAACTGGCGTTCGATGGTCACGCCCGGCGTGGCGCGCGGCACCAGGATCATCGACTGCTGCTGGTGGCGGCTGGGGTGGTTCGGATCGGTCTTGCCCATGAAGACGAACACCTGGCAGCGCGGATCGCCGCCGCCGGACGACCACCACTTGCGGCCGTTGATGACGTACTCGTCGCCGTCGCGCACGATGCTGCTCTCGATGTTGGTGGCGTCCGACGAGGCCACCGCCGGCTCGGTCATGGCGAAGCAGGAGCGGATGCGGCCGGCCAGCAGCGGTTCGAGCCACTGGCGCTGCTGCTCGGCGCTGCCGTAGCGCGCCAGCACCTCCATGTTGCCGGTGTCCGGCGCCGAGCAGTTGAAGGCCTCGGCCGACCACAAGGCGCGGCCCATGATCTCGCACAGCGGCGCGTATTCCAGATTGGTCAAGCCGGCGCCCAGCTCGGACTCGGGCAGGAACAGGTTCCACAGGCCGGCGGCGCGCGCCAGCTCCTTCAACTCCTCCATCACACGGGTCGGCAGCCAGGCGTCGCCGGCGGCGCGGTTGGCCTCGATCTCGGCGTGGAAGCGCGCCTCGTTCGGGTAGATGTGCTGGTCCATGAAGGCGTTCAGGCGTGCCTGCAACTGCTGTACCTTGGGGCTGTAGTCGAAGTCCATGTGCTGCTCCTGTGGGTGGAAAATGCGGACGTAGGGGGGCCTTGGCGCCCCGCCCGGGGCGCCTCGGTCACATCGGAAATTGGGTGGGCTAGCGGTAGGTGACGCTGCCCGCTTCGCCCAGCCACTCCAGGTGGGCGTAGTTGTTCAGGTAGGCCAGGCTGGTTTGGCCGGGCCGGTGCAGCACCTTGCTGACGGCGCCGTTGACCATGCCCATGCTCAGCTCCACCACCTGCTGGTCGTCCAGCCCCAGCACGTGCTGCACCAGCGCGGAGATGGTGCCGCCGGAGGTGAACACGATGCAGTTCTGCACGCCGTCGGCCTGGGTCTGCGCGCACAGGCGCTCGAAGGCGGCCACGCAGCGGGCGCGGAAGGCCGGCCAGCTCTCGTCGTAGTCGTGGTCGTGGGCGCCGCCCATCCAGCGCGCCATGGCGTCGCGGAACAGCTGCTCGAAGGCGCGCAGCGGCTGCTCCCGGGCCGCCATCATCTGCTTGAACTCGGCCGGGTCGGCGAACTCGGGACACAAGCGCAGCAGCACCTGGTGGTGGTCGAACTCGGCGAAGCCGGCGTCGGTCTGCCACTCGGTCTCCAGCAGCAGCGCGCGCGGCAGCTCGGCCAGGCAGCTGTCGGCGCTCTGGCGGTGGCGCTGCATGCCGCCCGTGACGACGCGGCCGAAGCCCTGGCGGCAATTGGCGAACCACTGGCCCAGCAGGCGCGTCTGCTCGTAGCCCAGCGGCGACAGCTGGTCGTAGTTGGCGCTGCCGAAGGAGGCCTGGCCGTGGCGCACCAGATAGATATGTCCCATTGCTCGTCTCGTCTGCTGAAGAATAAGCCATAGCATACCGCCGCGACTATAATTCATCAAATGAATAGTATTAATGCGGAACTATAAATGCCATGCATATATCCAGAGTCGACCTGAACCTGTTCATCGTCTTCGAGGCGATCTACTCCGAGGGCAGCCTGACCCGCGCCAGCCTGAAGATGAACCTGACCCAGCCGGCCATCAGCCACGCGCTGGGCCGGCTGCGCCAGTTGTTCGACGACCCGCTGTTCGAGCGCCAGGGCCACGTGATGGTGCCCACGCCGCTGGCGCGCAGCATGATCGAGCCGGTGCGCCAGTCGCTGCGCGGCTTCGAGCTGACCTTGAACGGCGCCGAGCGCTTCGACCCGGCCAGCAGCACGCGCAGCTTCACGCTGGCGCTGCGCGACGTGCTGGAGGCGACCATGCTGCCGCCGCTGATGGCCGGCATCGCCGCGCAGGCGGCCGGCGTCGGCCTGAACGCGCTGCAGGTCGGCCGCCGCGAGCTCGAGAGCGAGCTGGCCGGCGGCACCCTGGACGCCGCCATCGACGTGCTGCTGCCGCTGTCGCCGGAGATCCGCCACACCCAGCTGGTGATGGACCAGACGGTGGTGCTGGCCCGCCACGGCCACCCCGCCGTGCGGGGCGCGCTGGACCTGGACGGCTATCTGCGCCAGGAGCACATCCTGGCCAGCTCGCGCCGCCGTGGGCCGGGACTGGAGGACGTGGAGCTGAGCCGGCTCGGTTTGCAGCGCCGCGTCAAGCTGCGCTGCCAGCACTACTACGCCGCCTGCCGCGTGGTCAGCCAAACCGACCTGCTGCTGACCATGCCGGAACGCCTGGCGCGCGTGGTCAACCAGCAGTTCGACAACCAGATGCTGCCCTTCCCCCTGCCCATGCCGGGCCTGGACGTGCACCTGTATTGGCACGCCAACGTCGACACCGACCCGGCCAACGCCTGGCTGCGCCAGCGCGTCATCGAGGCGGTCGGCGCGCTGCCGGGCTAGCCGGCGCGGCGCGCCGCCAACGCATCAGCAGCCGGCCTGGCCGGACGCGGCCAGCGCGCGCACCGCCTTGGCGATGTCGGCGCCGACCTGCAGCACGGCGCGGCGGTGGCCGGCCACCAGCGCGTCGTAGCCGGAACCGGCCGGCAGCGCCTGCTTGGCCACGCTGCGGCAGGTCAGCACGGCGCTGCTGCCGACCCGGCGCACGCTCCACACGGCGTCGATCAACGCGTACTGGCCGGGCGCCGACTCGAAGCGCTGCACATTGGTGCTGATGCGGTAGACGGCGGCCTGCTCCGGCGTCGGCGTGCGGAACACGTCGATGGCGCCCAGCTCGCCGGTGACCGCCAGCGACAGCGCCTGGCCCAACTCGGCCGCCAGCGGCGCCGACCAGCGCTCCTGCTCCAGCAGCTCGACCCGGCCCGGGCCGGCCGCCACCACCAACTGGCTGCGGGCGACCTGCTGCGGCACGCTGACCGCCTGCAACTCGATGAACAGAGCGCCGCTGGCGCCGGTCTGCGCCGCCGGGACGCCCGCTGCACCGGATATGCCGGCCAAGCCGGGCGCAGCCGCTGTGGCGAGTGTCCCCGCTGCGCCGGCCGCGCCGGGTGCGACCGGCGCGCCAGAGGTGCCGGCAGCGCCAGGCGCCACCGGCGCGCCGCCACTGAGGCTGTAAAACCGTTCGACCGGCGGCGTGGCGCAGCCGGCCAGCGCCAGCAGCATCGTCAGCGCCGACAGCGCGGCCATTCGTGGCGCCTTGCGGCAAACGGGCACACTCATTTCTGATCTCCTTTTTTACCGCGCAACAGCGACTCGGGGTGCCGCTCCAGATAGTCCGACAGCGCGTTCAACGATTGCAGCGTCTGCGTCAACTGCTGCAGCGCCTCGCGTAGGTCGGACTGCACCGGCGAATCCTTTTGCAGCACCTGCTCGGCCGCGCCGAAGGTCTGCTTGGCCGCGCTCAGCGTGCCGCGCATCTCCGGCACCACCTGGGCGTCGAGCTGCTTGAACAGCAGGTTGGCGCTCTTCAGCGTTTGGTTCAGGTTGTTGCCGATGTCGGCGAACGGCACCTGGTCGAGCTTCTTGGCGATGCTGGCGATCTGGTCCTGCAACTCGTCCAAGCTGTTCGGCACCGTCGGCACCTCGAGCGGATACTGCGCCAGGTTCAGCTTGGCCGCCGGCGCCTTGGGGAAGAAGTCCAGCGCGATGTACAACTGGCTGGTCAGCAGGTTCCCCGTGCGCAGCTGGGCGCGCAGGCCACGGCTGACCATGCGCTCCAACACCTGCGGGCCGACGTTGTGGTCGCGCTCGTCGGCGATGGCCTGCTGGAAACGCTTGCCCAGGCGGCCCGGATACAGGTTCACCGTGACCGGCATGCGGAAGCTCTTCTTCACCGGGTCGTACTCGACGCCGACCGAGCGCACCTCGCCCAGCACGATGCCGCGGAAGTCCACCGGCGCGCCGGGCGACAGGCCGCGCAGCGACTGGTCGAAGTAGAACACCGAGGTGATCGGCTCACCGTCCGGCTCGCGCATCGCGCTGACCAGGTCGGGTGCCAACTGGAAGCTGGCGCCGTTGGCCGCCGGCTTCTCCGAGCCCGGCCCGTTGTAGATGGTCTCGAAGGAGATGCCGCCCACCACCAGCGCCGCCAGCGACTGCGTGTTGAGCTTGAAGCCGTTCGAATCGAGCCGCACGTCGATGCCGCTGGCGTGCCACCAGCGCGTGCTCTGGCTGACGAAGGACTCGTAGGGCGCGTTGACGAACACCGTCATGGTGACGCCGCCGCCCTCCTTGTCGAGCGAATAGCCGATCACCTGGCCGACCTGGATGCGGCGGTAGAACACCGGCGAGCCGATGTCGATCGAGCCCAGGCTGTCGCCGTGCAGCGTGTACTGGCGGCCCTTCTGGTCGCCGGTCACCTGCGGCACCTGCTCGAGGCCGACGAACTCCTCGCGCTGCTCGCCGGCCTTGCCGGCGTCGACGCCGATGTAGGCGCCCGACAGCAACGTGCTCAGGCCGGACACGCCGCTGGCGCCGACCCGTGGCCGCACCACCCAGAAGCGCGTGTCGGCCGCCGTGAAGCGGCGCGCCTCCTTGCTCATGTCGATCGTCACCAGCACCTTCGACAGGTCGGGCGCCAGGCGGATCGCCCGCACCAGGCCGATGTCGACGTCCTTGTACTTGACCTTGGTCTTGCCCGGCTCCAGGCCGTCGCCGCTGTGGAAGCTGACCGTCACCGTCGGCCCCTGGTCGAGCACCGATTTGACCACCAGGCCCAGGCCGATCAAGGCCGCCAGCAAGGGGATCAGCCAGACCAGCGAAGGCAGCCAGCGGCTGGCCGGTTCCACGTCCGGCGTGGGCAGGCGCGCCGGGTCGCCCTCGTTTTCAATCATGTGTTCCTCCAGAAGGCTCAATACGATGCGAATGCGGCAAGGCGGGCGGCGTTGGCGCCAACGGCGGCGAAGCCGGCGGCGCAGGCGGCTCGGCGGCGTCCCAGATCAGCCGTGGGTCGAACTGCAGCGAGGCCAGCATGGTCAGCACCACCACCGCGCAGAAGGCCAGCGCGCCGGGGCCGGCGGTGATCACCGCCAGCGTTTGGAAGCGCACCAGCGCCACCGTCAGCGTGATGACGAAAATATCCAGCATCGACCAGCGGCCGACGAACTCGACCAGCCGGTACAACACCGTGCGCTGATAGGGCCGCCAGCGCGAGCGGCGCTGCGCCGTCCAAGCCAGCAGCGACAGCGCGGCCAGCTTCAGCACCGGCACCACGATGCTGGCGATGAAGATGATGGCGGCCAGCGCCGGCGAGCCGCTGGTCCAGAAGTAGACCACGCCGCTGATGATGGTGTCGTCCTGCTTGCCGAACAGCGAGTGGGTGTACATCACCGGCAGCAGGTTGGCCGGAATGTAGAGGATGGCGGCGGCCAGCAGCAAGGCCCAGGTGCGGCCGATGCTGTCCGGACGGCGCCGGTGCAGCGTCTTGTCGCAACGGGCGCAATGCTGGTGCTGGTGCGGCGTGCCCAGGTCCGGCGCCACCAGGCCGCAGGCGTGGCACAGCAGCGGCGCGCGGCCGCCGCCGAGCAGCGCGCGCTCGTCCTGCGCGGCGCGCGGCAGCAGGCGGTCGCCCAGCTCCCACAGCGCGCGCGGCTCGTAGGCGACGACGAAGGCCAGCATCGCCGTCAGCGCGCCGAAGGCGAACAGGCCGGGCTGCACCAGCACCTGCGCCAGGCTGGTCATTTTGACGATGGTGATCAGGATGCCGATCATCAGCACCTCGGTCATGCCCCAGTGGCGCGCCGCGCTGACGGCGCGCAGCAGGCGGTGGAAACCCGGCAGCACGCGGCCGGCGCGCAGGCCCAGCGTGACGTACAGCAGCGCGCCCAGCTCGACCGCCGGGAATAGGATGGTGCTCAGGAAGACGATGGCCGCCACCAGCTGCATCTGCTCCTGCCACAGCACGACGATGGCGCCGAACAGCGTGGCCGACGAGCGCAGGCCGTTGACCTCCAGCTCGACGATGGGGCAGAACTGGGCGATCAGGAAGGTGAGGATGGCGCAGAGGACGATGGCGGCCATGCGCTCCGGGCCGGCGCCGCTGCCGCGATACAGCACCGAGCGGCAGCGCACGCAGCGCGCCTTTTGGCGCGGGCCGAGCGGCGCCTTGCGGTGCAGGGTGCCGCATTCATGACAGCTGATCAGATCGTATCGAGGCACGGGGTCGCGGTGGCTTGGTCGTGCCAGCATCATACGATAAAAGCAAGCTTCCCGGCGATCGCGGAACGTCGGCAAAAAACCGCAGCACAAACTAGGGTCAGACTCCCCGCCTTGGCGCTAGGGTCTGACCCTGGCTTGCTGCCGTTGGGCGGTCTTGTCGCCGCCGGCGCCTTGACGAAAAGCGCGCAGGACGCCGCGAAAATCAAGCGCCGAGGAAGTCCAGCAGCGTCATCGCCACCACCTTGGTGGCCTTGCGCAGCCCTCCAGCGCCAGCCGCTCGTCGCCCTTCTTGGCGTTCGACTCCGGCACCGTGCGCGGGCCGGCGCCGTACAGCACGGCCGGAATGCCGTGCTCGCCGTACAGGCGCGCGTCGGCGTACAGTGGCGTGCCCTGCGCCGGAATCAGCTCGCCGAGCACCGTCTGCGCGTTCTGCTGCAGGTGCGCCACCAGCTGCTCGCTGCCCGGCTGCGGCCGCAGCGCGTGCGACAGCAGCAGGCGTTTGATCTCGACGCGGATGCCGGGCTGGCCGCGCACCGCCTCCTCGATCAGCGCGCGCACCTGCGCCTCGACCGCCGCCGGGTCCTTCCTCCGGAATCATGCGGCGGTCCATCTTCAGCACCACCTGGCCCGGCACCACGTTGGTGTTGGTGCCGCCGTCGATGCGGCCGACCAGCATGGTCGGCGAATCGATGCCCGGCACCTTGGATTTGATCTTCTTCAGCTCCGGCAGCTGGCCGTAGATCGCGTTGAGGATGCGCGTGGCCGCCTGCAGCGCGTCGTGTCCCGTCTCCGGCATGGCGCCGTGGCCGGACTTGCCCAGCACGGTGATCTCGAACTGCAAACAGGCGTTGTGCGCGGTGACGATGTTGTAGCTGAAGCCGGCGGCGATGACGAAGTCCGGCTTGGTCAGCTTCTGCTCCAGCAGCCAGCCCGGGCCGAGCAGGCCGCCGAATTCCTCGTCGTAGGTGAAGTGCAGCTCCAGCGCGCCCTTCAGCGGCACGCCCAGCGCCTCCAGCGCGCGCGTGGCGAAGATGTAGGTGGCGAAGTCGCACTTGGAGACGGCGGCGGCGCGGCCGTAGATAAAGCCGTCCTGCACCACGCCGCCGTAGGGCGGGAAGGTCCAGCCCTCGCCCGGCGGCACCACGTCGCCGTGGGCGTTCAGCGCCACCGTCGGGCCGCCGGCCTGGTAGGGGCGGCGCACGATCAGGTTGGTGATGCTCTCCATGCCGTAGTCGCGCACCGTCTGCTGCGGCACGGCGTGCTTCTCGGCGCTCCAGCCATAGGCCTTGACCAGCTCGGCGACGGTGTCGGCGTGCGGCGCGTTGTTGCCCGGCGGGGTGTCGGTCGGCACGCGTAGCACCTGCTGCAAAAAGCCGACCTCCTCGTCGAAGTGGGCGTCGATCCAGCTGGCCAGTTGTTCTTTTTTCGAGCTCATGGTGGTGTCCTTTGTGCGGTGTTCTTTGTGCGGTGTTACTTGTGCGGTGTTACTTGGCGCCGGCTTCGAACCAAGCGCCGATGGCGGCCCGTTCGGCATCCGTCATATTTGTCAGGTTGCCGATCGGCATAGCCTTCAGCTGCACCGCCTGCTTGTAGATCTTCTCCGACTGCTGGCGGATCTGCTCGGCGCCGTCGAACATCACGCCGGCCGGCGCGGTGGCGAAGCCGGGCTGGCTGGGATGGGCCGAGTGGCAGCTGGCGCAGCGCTGCGCGACGACGGCCTGCACCTTGGCGAAGGCGGCGGCCGGATCGGCCACGGCCACGGCGGCGGGGCGCGGCGGCGCGATCGCCACCGCCACAGCCAGCAACAGCGCCACGCCAAACATTGGATAGCGCCACTCGGTGCGGCCCTTGTGGCGCAGGTTGAAGAAGTGGCGGATCGACACGCCGGCCGCCATGATGAAGGCCAGCACCAGCCAGGCGCGGTCGTTCCGATAGGTCATCGCATAGTGGTTGCTGATCATGATGAACAGCACCGGCAGCGTGAAGTAGTTGTTATGCACGCTGCGCTGCTTGGCGCGCTGGCCGTGCACCGGATCGGGCAGGCCGCCGGCCGCCATCGCCTCGACCATCTTGCGCTGGCCGGGAATGATCAGCATCAGCACGTTGGCCACCATGATGGTGCCGATCATCGCGCCGACGTGGATGTAGGCGGCGCGGCCGCTGAGCCAGTGCGTCAGGCCGAAGCCGGCCGCGACGATCAGCGCGAACACCACCACGCCGAACCAGAAATCGTGCTTGCCCAGCGGCGAGCGGCACAGCAGGTCGTACACCGTCCAGCCGACCAGCAGGCTGCCCAGGCCGAGGCCGACCGCCTGCCAGCTGCCGATGTCGGCCACATCCTTGTCGATCATCATCGCCTGGGCGTTGAAGTAGTAGGCGATGGTCAGCAGCGCGAAGCCGGACAGCCAGGTGGTGTAGGCCTCCCATTTGAACCAGTGCAGGTCCTTGGGCAGTTCGGCCGGCGCCACCAGGTATTTTTGCGGGTTGTAGAAGCCGCCGCCGTGCACCGCCCACAGCTCGCCCGAGACGCCCTTCTTGGCCAGGTCGGAACCGGGCGCCGGCGGGCGGATCGAATTGTCCAGCCAGACGAAATAGAACGAGGCGCCGATCCAGGCGATGCCGGTGATCACGTGCAGCCAGCGGACGATCAGGTTGAGCCATTCCAGGCCGTACGGGATCAAATAGGCGAACAAGTCCATGGCTTCCTTCTGGGGGTTAACTTTTAAGGCGATAGATGCGGCGAATTTACAGAAGATAGCCGGTATCGGTCCCGACCAGATGAAATATATCGTATATTCAACATATCCGATTCAATATAAGCGACAGCATGGCCTCCCTGCCACTACACCTCGACCTGCACCTGATCCGCATCCTTTACCTGCTGCTGGTTGAAAAGAACGTTTCGCGCGTGGCGCTCAAGCTGAACCAGCCGCAGCCGTCGATTTCGGCCTCGCTGCGCAAGCTGCGCGAGCTGACCGGCGACCCGCTGCTGGTGCGCGGCGCGCGCGGCATGGTGCCGACCCAGCACGGCGAAAGCCTGCTCTTGCCGGCCAAGCGCATCCTCGACGAGACCGAGAACCTGTTCGTCAAGAAGACGCCCTTCGTGCCGCAGGAGGAGTCGCGCACCTTCCACATCGCCGCGCCGGACTACCTCGACAGCCAGTTCCTGCCCAACATCGTGGCGGCGCTGCGGCGCGGCTCGCCGCTGTCGAAGGTGGTGATCCACAGCCTGGGACCGGGCATCGACTACATCCGCCTGCTCTCCGACGGCGACATGGACCTGGTCATCGCCAACTGGGAGGAGCCGCCGCAGCACCTGCACATCTCCAAGCTGTTCGAGGACCCGATCATCTGTACCATGCGCGCCGACAGCCCCTACGCCATGCGCACCGACAGCGACGCCATGACCCTGGCCGACTATTTGAGTTTGCCGCACGTGGCGCCGACGCAGATCCTGCCCGGCTACCACGGCGTGATCGACACCTTCCTGGCCAGCCAGAACCTGCAGCGCAACGTGATGGTGGAATCGGCCTACTTCGGCCTGATCCCCTACATGCTGACGCAGACCGACCTGGTGCTGACCACCGGCCGCCAGTTCGTCCGCTACTATGAGAGGACGCTGCCGCTGAAGACCTTCAGCGTGCCGGTCAAGTTCCCGCCGATGCGCTTCTACCAGCTGTGGCACGAGCGGGTGCACCAGGCGCCCGAGCACAAGTGGCTGCGCGACCAGGTCAGCGCGGCGGCCAAGGCGCTGCTGCCGCAGTAGAACAAGAGCTTGCTTCAACATGAGGGCTGCTGGGCGCGTCCGTCGACGAAGCGCGCCGGTTCCGGCGTCATCTCGCTTACTTCAACGGTGGTTCGGCGTCCGGGCGTTGCTGCGTCTGGGTCGGCCCCAAATGCAGGCTAATTTCGGCGGAAGAGTTCAAACTACTCAAGGACCTGTATCCGATCACCGCCGCCCCAACGACGATAATCGTCACAACGTTGACCAATAGATTTGCGCTGACTTGCGCGCACCATCCCCAAAAGCCACGTCGTCCGTCCAGCTTCCGCTCAATCACGTCGAACCGTCTGCTAAATTCCGATTCACGCAACTCCAAACTGATGCGTGCAACATGTTCCATCAGCCCGTTGGCAAGGAAGTTTTCCGCCAATGCCTGCGCCCTTGATTTGTATCCCTCCAGCTGGCTTTCCAGTCCGCTTTGCTGGCAAAAAACAGCCATCTCCTCATCTGTAGGCGGCCTGGCATATTGCTCCAAGATATTTCTAATGAAGGCGACCTTGTGCTGCTTGTAGAGCACATAGGCAAACGCCCCGACCGCGTCATCGGGGCTGCTGACCAAGCGTTCATACACATGATTGTGTGAGCGTGACATTGCACGCTCAGCCATTGGCGAGTTGTCGCCTTGCGGCTGCATACGCGTTGTTGATCTGTTCCCGGGAGAATCGCACCTCGCGCAGAATCTTGTCACTGATTTCTGAAGTGACGGGCGCCGCCCCACGCGCGATCATCCTTTGATTAATTCGAAGCACATCCGCGCGGCTGAAGAGTCGTAGATTGCTCATGTTGAATTCCTCCTTGGCAGAAATATTGCGGTCCATTTGGTATGAAAACTGCGACATCACCGATCCAACGAAAAGTATACGCCAGGTTTGATCGCTTTCCTTGACGCCGCTCGTTCGCAGTCATCGATCGCCATCCCTGCACGCCAGCTTAAACGGCGTACAGGACGCGCGCCGTCCTCACCTGCCGTCGAGGAAGCGGCCCAGCTCGGGCGTGGTTTCGATGCGGTGGCGCTCGAGCAGCTTGCGGTAGGCGCCGCCGGCCAGGTAGGCCTTGAACTCGAGGTCGAACTGGTCGCGCAGCGCCGTCAGCCGCAGCGACTTGGCGAAGGCGATGTGGCTGGCCACGTTCTCCAGCGCCAGCGGCAGCTGGACGATGTCGGCCGCGCCGGCGCCCATCCGGCGCAGCGTGTAGCTGGCGGTGTACAGGTTGCTCGGCACCAGGTCGAGCCGGCCCAGCGCCAGCTTGCGGAAGTTCTGCTCCAGCGTGGCCACCTCGCGCACCGCCAGCGCGGCGCGCGCCGCCTCGAAGCGGGCGCCGTAGTTGACGCTCAGGACGGTGCCGACGCGGCTGCCGGCCAGCGCGGCCAGGTCGCCGTCGAAGCCGGTGGCGCCGTCGCGCTGGCCGTAGAAGTAGATAATCTGCGGCAGGATCGACTCGCGGCTGAAATCGAGGAAGCCCTCGCGCTCGGCCGTGCGGAAGATGGTGAACACGCAGTCGCGCTGGCCCTGGCGCACCAGCGCCAGCGCCCGTCCCCAGGGATAGATTTCGACGCTGACGGTGTGGCCCATGCGGGCGAACACGGCGCCGACCAGGTCGACCGCCAGGCCGTGTACCGGCCCGCCGGCCTCCTGCTGGATCAAGGGCGGATAGTCGAGCGAGACGCAGCGGTAGTGGCCGGCCCAGGCGCGCGGCGGCAGCGCTGCCGCGACCAGCAAACAGGAAAGGCGAACCAGCACGCTCCAGCGTCCCACAGTCGCTCCATGAGCAGCGCGGCCGGCGCCGCAATAGCGCCAGTATAGCGCGCGGCGGCGCCGCCGCCGGACAGTCGCCGGCCGGCGCAGGCCGGCGCCGCAATAGCGCCAGTATAGCGCGCGGCGGCGCCGCCGCCGGACAGTCGCCGGCCGGCGCAGGCCGGCGCCGCAATAGCGCCAGTATAGCGCGCGGCGGCGCCGCCGCCGGACAGTCGCCGGCCGGCGCAGGCCGGCGCCAGCCGGCGTCGGGCGCGGCGCGCGCTTAGCCGGCGCGCGCCTTGCGCCGCCGCGCCGCCAGGCCGACCAGGCCCAGGCCGCCGAGCAGCATGGCGTAGGTGTCCGGCTCGGGCACGGCGCTGATGCTCGGACCGCTGACGCCGAACGGATCGCCGACACGGCTGCTGCTCCAGGTGCACTCGTAGACACAGCCTTGCGGATCATTCCAGCTGTTGAAGGTCCACAGGTTGTAGCTCACTTCGACGTCCTGTCCGGCCGCCACGCTGCCCAGGCCCACCGCGCCATGGAAGTTGGCCATCGTGTAGGAGATGGCGTCGCGCATCGGGTTGACATGCAGGCTGCCGGTGCCGAAATCGACGCCCTGCTTGACCACAGAGGTGGCGCGGTCCTGCACCTGGAAGCGCGCATACGAGCTCCAGACCTCGACCCCGCCCACCGTGACGTTGGCCATGTAGCCCATGGCGAAATCGCTGCCGCCGCGGTGGCCCAGGTACTCGACGTCGAAATAGAGACCGCTCACGTCCAGGTTCAACTGGTATCGCTGGCTGTTCTGCGTTTGATTCTGGATGCTCTCGGTCCAGCCGACCCTGGCCACGGTGGTGCCGCCGGCCGACATGAAGGTCGAGGCCGCCATCACGCCGTTGACGTCGACATGCGCCTCGGCGTCGAGATAGCGCGAGTAGTTGGCATGGCCGCCGTTGGCGGAAACGAGGTCGGGGGTCGCCAGATCGATCGAGCTGGGGTCCGAGCGGGCGACGGAACCGGACGGCAAGCCGGCGGTGTGGGCCATCCCGGCCGGATCATAGCTCAGCGACGCGTCCACGCGTGCCGCCTGGGCCAGTGTGGAACAGCCGAGCAGCAACGCGCCGGCGCCGGCACAGGCCAGCTTCTTAGACATCTTCATCATCGTGTTTCCCATAGTATGTGTGTGAGCCGCAATGTTGTAATTTTTGCAGTTTTTTGATTGTATACTAATATCTATATGACAATTTCACATATAGTCACATCGGCGGAAATAGATGGATTTGGTCGAATGCGCGCGGGCTTGACGCGGTGCAGCAACGGCGCCGCCGACGGCGCGGCATCGCGGGAGCACGGGGAACATGGGAGAAAAGCGCGCAGCGCAGCATGGCGCCGGCGCGGCGCGGGGTCCGCGCTCAGCCGGGCGGGCGGGCGGCGATGAATTCGGCCAGCCGCTCGGCCGGCAACGGCCGGCTGTACAGATAGCCCTGGTAGGCCTGGCAGCCCTCGGCGACGATGAAGTCGAACTGCGCGGCCGTCTCGACGCCCTCGGCCAGCACCGTCATGTCGAGCGCCTGGCCGAGCGCGACGATGATGCGCACGATGGCCGCGCCGTGGCCCTCGCCGCTGATCTCCTGGATGAAGGAACGGTCGATCTTCAACTGGTCGAGCGGCAGCCGGTGCAGGTAGGACAGCGAGGAGTAGCCGGTGCCGAAATCGTCCAGCGCGAAGCCGACGCCGACCTCGCGCAGCAGGCACATCTTCTCGACGGTGCCGGCGACGTCCTTCAGCAGCAGGCTCTCGGTCAGCTCCAGCTTCAGGCGGCCGGCCGGCGCGCCCGTCTCGGCCAGCACCGCCAGCACCTGCTCGACGAAGTCGGGACGGTGGAACTGGTGGGCGCTGACGTTGACCGCCATCTCCAGCGCGGCCGTGGCGGCGGCGCCGGTCCACTGCGCCAGTTGCCGGCAGGCGCTGCGCAGCACCCACTGGCCGAGCGGCACGATCAGGCCGGTGTCCTCGGCCACCGGGATGAACTCGGCCGGCGACACCAGGCCGCGCCGCGGGTGGTTCCAGCGCACCAGCGCCTCGGCGCCGGCCAGGCGGCCGTCGACGCCGACCTGCGGCTGGTAGTGCAGCACGAACTCCTCCTGCGCCAGGGCGCGCCGCAGGTCGGCCTCCAGCGCCACGCTGGCGGCGACCCGCCGCTGCATCTCCGGGTCGAAGCAGGCGATGGTGTTGCGGCCGGCCGCCTTGGCCTGGTACATGGCCAGGTCGGCGCGCTGCAGCACGTCGTCGACGCTGCCGGCGTCGCGGTCGAAGATGGTGATGCCGATGCTCGGCGTGCTGTACTGCTGCACGCCGGCGATCTCGAACGGCTGGCAGAAGGCCTGCTGCACCTTGCGCGCGCTTTCCTGCGCGCCGGCGGTGGCGGTGGCGGCGTCCGAATCCAGGCTCGTCCAGCAGCACGACGAACTCGTCGCCGCCGAAGCGCGCCACCGTGTCGCTGGCGCGCACCGCCGACAGCAGCCGCTGCGCCACCAGCTGCAGCAGGATGTCGCCCTTGTCGTGGCCGCGCGTGTCGTTGATGGCCTTGAAGTTGTCCAGGTCGATGAACAACACGGCGCCGCTGTGGCCGATGCGCCCGCACAGCGTCAGCGCGTGCTCGATGCGGTTGAGCAGCAGCTGGCGGTTGGGCAGGCCGGTCAGCCGGTCGTAGAAGGCCAGCTGGTGGATCTCGGCCTCGCTGGCCTTGCGCGCGCTGATGTCGAGGAAGTAGATGGCCAGGCCCTCTTCCGACGGGTAGGCGCGGATCTCGGTCCACAGCTTGAGCGGCGCGTAGTACTCCTCGAAGGAGACCGAGCTGTTGCCCTCGACCGCGCGGTGGTAGGCGCGGTAATAGGGGCCGCCGACGGCCTCGGGGAACACCTGCCAGACGTTGCGGCCGATGACCTCGTCGCGCCGGCACTGCAGCAGGCGCTCGGCCTCGCCGTTCATGTAGCTGAGGTTCCAGTCGCGGTCGAGCATCAGGAAGGCGTCGGTGATGCTCTCCAGGGTGGCGGTGAGGCGCGCCGCCAGCCGCGCCGCGCTGCGCTCCGGCGTGTTGTTGCCCGCGCCATCCTGGGCGGATGGGGAGTGCGTGGAATCTTGCATCGTGCGATCTGCCCCGCCGAGTCCGTCGAAACGGCGCGCCGGCCCCGGCAAAACCGGCGCGCCACAGGACGATCATAAGCAATTCCGCGCGAGCGAGCGACTACTAACTTTATTGCGAACAGGAAAACAACAAGGCCGCCATCGCGGCCTTCGGGGGGCGCTAGAAGAGGTGGTCGATGCCGATGGAGACGCCGGTCTGGCTGGTCTGGCTGCCGATGCGCGAGCTCCCGCTCAGTTTGGCATAGTCGATGTCGGCGTACAGATTGGTCCGCTTGGACAGGTAGTGGACGGCGCCAACCATGAAGAGTTTGCGCGCGCCGGCAATGCGCGCCACCGAGGTTTTGGTCTGGTAGTAGGCGGCGCTGACGACGGTTTGCGGCGCCACGTCGACGCTGACGCCGCCCCAGGCGTTTTTGGTGGTGCTGTCGATGCCGGAGGCGGTCGCCAGTTTGTCGGCCATGTAGCCGCCCGCCACCCGCGCCGCGCCGAATTTGTAGGCGGCGCCGACGGTGTAGTGGCGGTCGGCGAAGCCTTCCACGTCGCGGCTGCTGTAGGCGCCGCCCCAGTTCAGCGCCCCTTGCGCATAGGCCAGGCCGACCGCCTTGGCGGTGTTGGTGCCGGCGTTGCCGGCCTTTTCGCCGGGCGCGTACTCGGCCCGCACCTTGTAGGCGCCGAAGCTGCCGGTGTATTGGATGTTGTTGTCGTAGCGCCCGCCCGCGGTCGCCGCCGACACCGGGATGATGTAGGCGTATTTGTAGTTGAAGGGGTCGTAGTCGTTGGCGGTGAAGAAGGCGATGGTGTACTGGTGGCCGAAGTTGATCTGTCCCCACTTGCCCGACACGCCCACCCACGAGCTGCGGTTGAACAGGCGTCCGCCGGCGTTGTCGAGCGCGCCGGTGCCGGTGTTGAAGCCGCTTTCGAGTTTGAAGTGCACCTTCATGCCGTCGCCCAGGTTCGTCGCTGCCGATGAAGCCGAGCCGGTTCGGGTAGTACTGGCCGTTCGAACCGACCGACAGTTTGCTGTCGCCGGCGGCGTTGACGTTGGTCTGGTGGCGCAGGCCGCCGTCGATGGAGCCGTAGATGGTGACGCCGCTTTGCGCCTGCGCCGCGCCGGCCAGCGCCGCCATGATGGACATTGCCGCCAGTGCCAGGATGTGTTTTTTCATTCTTGTCTCCGTTGTGGTGTTGAGGTGCTGCGGGTCCGGGCGCTCAGCTTCGTTTGTCTGTTCCGCCCGGCTTGGGTGGGACCGGCGCCGCTGCTGGGCGCCGCCGGCCGGTGCTGGCTGCCCGCCGCGGCGGCCGCGGCGGGCAGTTCTGAAAATCTCAAGATCGACAGGGCGCAGCTCTCCCGCGCCGCTCGCCGGCGGCGTCTGCAACAGCGCTGCGGGGGGCGGGCGCCGGGCCCGCGCGGGCTCAGCCGGCCGGCGCCGCCAGGTTGCGCACCAGGACCAGCGATTCGCCGCGGCAGATGACACGCCCGTCCGCGCCGGTGAGCACGCTGGACAGGTTGACCAGGTCCTTGTCGGCGCGCAGGCGGACGATTTCAACTTCGGCGGCGATGCGCTCGCCGACGTAGGCCGGCGCGACGAAGCGCAGCGTCTGCTTCATCCAGCCGGTGCCGCGCCCGGGCAGGCGGGTGCCGAGCAGGTCGGAGAACAGGCTCGCCAGCAGCGGCGGCGGCACCAGGCGGCCGGCGAAGCCGTGGGCGACGGCCCAGTCGTCGCTGTGGTGCAGCGGGTTGCGATCTCCGGTCAGCGCCGCGTAGTCGGCCAGGTCGGCCTCGCTCAGGGTGCGCTCGGCGCGCGCGCGCATGCCCAGGCGCAGTCCGCGCAGTTCCTCGTCGCTGGCGCCGGGCGCGCCGGCCGGCGCCATGTCGGCGGCGGCCCCGGCCGCCAGCGCGGCGGCGCCGCCGGCGCCGCTCACCCGCGCGCTGCCCTGCGCCGTGACGACGGCCGCGCCGCCGGCCTGCTTGCGCACCACGGTGCTGAAGCTGCGGCTGCCGTCGCCGCGCCCCGGCAGCGGCGTGACCAGCACCTCGACCTCGTCCTGCGCGTAGCTGGGATTGGGGAACATCAGTTCCTGCTCGAGCTGCAGCATGCCGGCGCCGGGCACGGCCTCCTCCAGGGCGCGGTAGATCAGGCCGTAGAGGAACATGCCGTGCGCGACGGTGGCGCCGAAGTGGCTGCGGCCGGCGAACTCCGGGTCGCAGTGGATCGGGTTGTTGTCGCCGCTGAGCACGGCGAAACGGTCGAAGTCGGTCTGTTGCAGCGTGCGGCGAAAGCCGGATTGGACTGAGCTCATGGCGCGGTTCCTTCTTGAGTGCCGAGATCGGCGAATTGGCTGCGGAGTTTGTGTTTTTCGAGTTTGCCCGACGGCGTGCGCGGCAGCGCGTCGAGGACCACCACGTGCCTGGGCACCTTGTAGCCGGACAGGCGGGCGCGGCAGAAGGCTTGCAGCTCGGCCGGCGCCAACGGCTGCCCGGCCTTGAGCACGACGATGGCGGCGCCGACGTCGCCCCATTTGGCGTCGGCCACGCCGATGACGGCGGCGTCGGCGATCTGCGGCATCTGGAACAGCACGTTTTCGACTTCGGCCGGATAGACGTTTTCCGCGCCGGAGATGTACATGTCCTTGGCGCGGTCGACGATGTAGTGGTCGCCCTCCTCGTCGAAGTAGGCGATGTCGCCGGAGCGCAGCCAGCCGTCGACGAAGGCCTCGGCGCTGGCCTGCGGCAGCTTCCAGTAGCCGGGCGTGACGCCGGGCCCCTGGATGTAGAGTTCGCCGCGCTGTCCCGGGCCGGCGTCGCTGCCGTCGGCCAGCACCACGCGCGTGCGCATCGAGCCGACCGGCCGGCCGATGGTGCCGGTCTTGCGCCGGGCGGTCGCCTCGTCGCAGATGAACACGGTCGGCCCGGTTTCGGTCATGCCGAAGCCGAAGCAGATGGTCACGCCCTTGGCCTGGTACAGCTCGAGCAGGCTGTGCGCCATCGGCGAGCCGCCGGCCGACCAGTGGCGCATGGCGCCGAAGCGCGCGGCGCCGAAGCCGGGGTGCTGGCTCAGCATCAGGTAGACCGCCGGCACGCCGAGGAACAGCGTCACCGTGCCGTCGAGCAGTTCGAGCGCGGCGCCGGCGTCGAACTGCTGCATGATGTGGACCGTGCCGCCGGCGTGCAGCACAGGATTGGTGTACAGGTTCAGGCCGCCCGTGTGGAAGAACGGCAGCACATTGAGCAGCACGTCGCGCTGCGACAGGCCGGTCGCCAGCATGCAGTTGACGGCGTTGAAGTAGACCATGCCGTAGGTCTGCATCACGCCCTTCGGCGTGCCGGTGGTGCCCGAGGTGTAGAGCAGGTGCCAGACCTCGTCCATGCCGCGCGGCGGCATTTCGATGGCGTCGCCGCAGGCGCCGGCCAGGCAGTCCTCGTAGCCGCGCGCGCCGGCCTGCTCGGCCCCGCCCGTGGCGCCGATCACCACCGCCTGCCGCGCCCGCAGGCCCGGCAGCTGCGCCCGCAGCGCCTCGGCGGTGGCGCCGAAGGGCTGGCCGTAGACCAGCAGGGCCGGCTCGGCGTCCTGCAGAATCGGCAGCAGCTCGGCCGGCGCCAGGCGCCAGTTCAGACAGACCATGACCATGCCGGCCTTGGCGCAGCCGTACAGCAGCTCCAGATAGTCCGAGGAATTCTGCGCCAGCACCGCCACGCGCGCGCCCGGCTGCAGGCCGGCCCGCGTCAGCAGGTAGTCGGCGACGCGGCTGGCGCGCTCGTTGAACTGCCGGTAGGTCCACTCGCGCCCGCTGGCCAAGTCCACCAGCGCGGTCTGGTCCGGCCGGTGCAGCGCCTGCTTGTGCAACCAATCCACTACATACATGTGCCGCTCCTTCAAAAAATGGGGTGTCCCCGGTCAATGCTTGCCGCGCAGGCGCCCGACGATGCCGCTGGGGAAGAAGTAGACGCTCAAAATGAACAGCACGCCCAACCACAACAGCCAGCGGTCCGGATGGAACAGGGCCGCCAGCAGGGGCGCGGACTCGAGCGCGCCGCTGAGCAGCTTCATGCCGTCCTGTAGATAGTTTTGCGCGACGACGAAAATGGCCGCGCCCAGCGCCGCGCCGTACATCGAGCCCATGCCGCCGATGACCACCATCAGCAGGATGTCGATCATGATGGCGAAGCTGAGCGTGGTGTCGGGGCCGACGTAGCGCAGCCACAGCGCGTACAGGATGCCGGCGGCGCAGGCCAGCAGCGCCGCCAGGCAATTGGCCACGGTGCGGTACAGCACCGGGTTGTAGCCGATGGCGGCGGCGCGGAAGTCGTTTTCGCGGATCGCCTGCAGCACCTTGCCGAACGGCGAATTGACCACCCGCAGCGCCAGCAGGAACAGCGCCAGGCTGCAGCAGAACACCAGGTAGTAGCACAGCAGCTTGCCGCCCCAGTCGACGCCGAGGAAGGGCTGGTCGAGGAAGCGGGTGGCCGGCGAGAGCAGCGCCGGCAGCTTGAAGCTGAGACCGTCCTCGCCGCCGGTGAAGGCGGAGAACTGCGACGCCAGCGTGGCGAAGAAGGAGGCCAGCGCCAGCGACATCATGGCGAAGAAGATGGTGCGCACGCGCAGCGAAAGCACGCCCAGCAGCAAGGCCAGCAGCAGCGCCAGCAGCAGGGCCGCGCCGGCGCCGGCGGCCAGCGCCAGCCAGTCGCCCTCGTGGCGCGCCATGGCGATGCCGACGCCGTAGGCGCCGATGCCGAAGAACATGGTGTGGGCGAAGGAGACCACGCCGGTGTAGCCCAGCAGCAGGTCGTAGCTGGCGGCCAGCACGATGAAGACGCAGATCTTGGCGGCGACGTTGAGCGCGCGCGTGCCGGGGAACAGGAAGGGCGCCAGCAGCAGGCCGGCGCACAGCAGCAGCAGCAGGACGGCCAGCACGCGGCTGCGCGGCGCGTCGCCCGACAGCGCGCTGGGGAGCAGGCGGGCGATCATCGCGACGCCACCGGAAACAGGCCCTGCGGGCGCCACAGCAGGATCAGCACCATCAGCAGGATGTTGGCGCCCAGCGCCACCTTGGGCGCCAGGAAGCCGGCGTAGTTGGCGGTGAGCCCGACCAGCAGCGCGCCGGCGAAGCAGCCGCCGACCGAGCCGAGGCCGCCGATGATGATGACGATGAAGATCAGCACCATCAACTGCGCGCCCAGCGCGGCGCTGACGCTTTCCTGGTACAAGCCCCACAGCACCCCGCCCAGCCCGGCCAGCGCCGAACCGGCGACGAACACGCCGACGAACAACACGCCGACGCGGTAGCCCAGGGTTTCGACCATCTCGCGGTCCTGCACGCCGGCGCGCACCAGCAGGCCGATCTTGGTGCGGTTCAGCACCAGCCACATCGCCGCGAAGACCAGCAGGCCCAGCGCCACCGCCAGCAGGCGGAACTTCTCGACCGCGACGTCGCCGACGATCCAGGCGCCGCGCAGGCTGGGCGGGCGCGGCAGCGGAATCTGCTCCGGCCCCCAGAGCACGTGGATCAACTGCTCGGCGACGATCAGGCCGCCGGTGGTGACCAGGATCTGCGTCAGGTGGCTGCCGTAGACCGGGCGTATCATCAGGCGCTCGAAACCCCAGCCCAGCAGGCCGGTGGCCAGCGCCGCCGCCAGCAGCGCGACGCCGACCGCGCCGGCGTTGAGCAGCAGGCTGTCGGCGCCCATCCAGCCCGGCATCCAGCGCAGCACGCTGGTGGCGACGAAGGCGCCGACGGCGATGAAGGCGCCGTGGCCGAAGTTCATCACGTCCATCAGGCCGAACACCAGGGTCAGGCCGCTGGCCATGATGAAGATCATCATGCCCATCGCCAGGCCGGCGACGGTCAGCGTGATCCAGGTCGGCAGACCGGGCAGCAAGGGCAGGGCCAGCAGCATCAGCGCCGGCAGCACCAGGCTGGGCAGGTTTTTGTCGAAGGCCCGCAGGCCGTTGGCGGCCATCATGCGCCCTCCCCCGCCGGCGCCGGCGCCGGTGCGGCGGCCAGGTGCAGCCCGAGCAGGCGCTGCTGCAGGTCGGTGTCGGCCGCCAGTTGCGCCATGGCGCCGTGGTGGATCACCCGGCCGGCGTCCATCACCGCCACCGAGTCGCCCAGCGCCTGCGCCACCGCCAGGTTCTGCTCGACCAGCAGCACCGTCGCGCCCTGCTCCTTGAGCGCGCGCAGCGCCGCCACCATGCTGTTGACCATCACCGGCGCCAGGCCCTTGGAGGGCTCGTCGAACATGTACAACTGGCGCGGCTCGACCAGCGCGCGGCCAATCGCCACCATCTGCTTCTGGCCGCCCGAGAGCTTGCCGGCCGGCTTGTCCCAGAACTGCTTGAGGGACGGGAACAGCGTGAAGATCCACTCCAGGCGGGCGCCGTCCATCGGCCCGCTGCGCGCCGCCAGCAGCATGTTCTCGCGCACCGTCAGGTCGCTGAAGATGCCCATGTTTTCCGGCACATAGGCGATGCCGCGGGCGGCGATGTCGGCCGTGCCGACGCCGCGCAGCGAGGCGCCGGCAAAGCCGATGGCCCCGGCGCTGGCGCGCCACAGGCCCATGATGGTGCGCAGCGTCGTGCTCTTGCCGGCGCCGTTGCGGCCCAGCAGCATGGTCAGCTGGCCGCGCGGCACCTGCAGGTCGACGCCCTGCAAGATGTGGTAGGGGCCGATGTGGGTGTGCACCCCGGCCAGGGTCAGCAAGGGCGCGCTCATGCCGCCTCCTCCGCCGCCACCTCGGCGCCCAGATAGGCCTCCTGCACCACGCGCAGACGCATCACCGCGGCCGGCGCGCCGTCGGCCACCAGCTGGCCGTGGTTGAGCACGATGACGCGGTCGGCCAGGCGCTCGACCACGTCCATCTTGTGCTCGACCAGCAAAATGGTCTTGTCGCGCCGCGCCTGGATCCGCGCGATCAGCTCGAGGATCACCGGCGCCTCGTCGTGGCTCATGCCGGCGGTCGGCTCGTCGAACATGAACACCTGCGGCTGCATCGCCAGCAGCAGGCCGACCTCGAGCTTGCGCTGGTCGCCGTGCGACAGCGCGCTGGCCGGCGTGTCGCGCCGCGCCGCCAGGGAGATCTGTTCGAGGATGTCGCCGGCCTCCTCGACCAGGTGGCGCTGGCTGAACCAGGTCGTCAGCAGGCGCAGGCCGGTGCGGTGGCGCGCCTGCAGCACCAGGCGCACGTTTTCCAGCACCGACAGGCGCGGGAACAGATTGGTCAGCTGGAAGGCCCGGCCCAGGCCGCCACGGGCGCGCGCGGCGGCGCCGTGGCGCGTCAGGCTCTCGCCGTTCAGCAGCACCTCGCCGCCGCTGGCCGGCAACTGGCCGGAGATCAGGTTGAAATAGGTGGTCTTGCCGGCGCCGTTCGGGCCGACGATGGCGGTCAGGGTGCCGGGCCGGAAGGCGCACGACACCTGGTTGACCGCCACGTGGCCGCCGAAATTGACGGTCAGCGCGCGCGTTTCGAGAGAAATGGACATGGCTACCCCTGCCGCGCTTCAAGGCGGCGAAAATGTGGACAAAAAAGGCTGTGCTGACGCCAGGGTGGCGCGGGCCGGCCATCAACCCAGGGGCGCGGAGCCGGTGCACCTCCCTGGTTTTGCTATGGCCGCCCCGGCGCTCACAGCTTGTTGCGCAGCGGCAGCTTGATCTCGTCGATCGTCAGCTCGCGCACCAGCTCCGGCACGCCCCAGGCAAAGGCCGGGTCGGCCTTGATCTGGAAGTGGTACATCGACTGCAGCGCCTGGTGGTCTTCCTTGCGGAACACCATCTTGCCTTTCGGGCTCTGGAACGCCATGCCCTCCATGGCCTTGATCAGCTGTTCCGAGCCGGCGTCGTCGGCCTTTTTCAGCGCCTCCACCAGCGCGATGCCGGCCGTCATGCCGCCGGCCGTGAAGAAGTCGGGCGGCGTCTTGAACTTCTTGTAGTGCTCGGCGACCAGCCAGATGTTGGCGGGATTCTTCGGGATGCCGAAGTAATAGTAGGTGGCGCCCTGCATGCCGGGGAACTGCTTGTAGGCGACCATCGCCGGCAGGATGTTGCCGCCGCTGGCGATCTCGATGCCGTAGCGCTTCAGGTCCAGGTCGGCGATCTTGAAGGGATTGCCGGCGCCGGCCCAGATCACGAAGATCACCTTGCGGCCGGGCTGGTTCTTCAGCGCGTCGATCAGGCGCTGGGCGCCGGCGGTGAAGTCGGTGGTCGAGGTGGGCAGATACTCCTCGTGCACCAGCTTGGCGCCCTTGCCCGACAGCGCCTGGGCAAAGGCCTTCACGCCGTCGCGCCCGAAGGCGTAGTCCTGCGCCAGCGTGGCGATGGTCACGCCCGGCTTGTCGAGCGCGACGGCGTTGGCGATGGCGTCCTGGGAAGAATTGCGGCCGCTGCGGAAGACGTAGCGGTTCCACTTGCTGCCGGTGATCGAATCGGCCACCGCCGGCTCCACCAGCAGCACCTTCTTGTACTCCTCGGCCACCGGCAGCATGGCGATGGCCACGCCCGACGAGGTCGGGCCGACGGCCAGGTCGACCTTGTCGTCGCCGTAGGCCTGGGCCAGCAGCGACTTGCCGACGTCCGGCTTGCCCTGGTCGTCCTTCTCGATGACGACGATCTTGCGGCCTTTGACGGTCATGCTGCCGCCGGTGGCGTATTCCAGCCCCATCATCAAGCCGGTCTGGGTCTGCTTGCCGTAGGCCTCCAGCGCGCCGGTCTTGCTGTAGATGTGGGCGATCTTGATGTCGGCGGCGTGCGCCGGCGAACTGGCGCACGCCAGCGCCAGCAGCGCGCCGGCGGCCAGGCTATGCAACGGTGTGTGGTTCATGTCTCTTCCATCCTTATTGTTATATGAAAACGGGGAAGGCGGGCGCCCTCCCCGGCGACGTCAACTCAAGGCGGCGTCAGTTCGCTCCAGTCGAAAATGGTCACACGGCAGCTGATCAGCGAGCTGACGTAGACCTTGCCGCCGCCGGAGATCGCCTGCTGGGTGGCGAACAGCCCGCCCGGCCGGGTGCCCAGCGCCGGATTCAGCCAGTAGCCGTTGAAGGTCGGCACGATCTGCCCGCCGGCGTTGGGCGCCACCAGGTCCGGATTGGTGAACGACTTGGCGACCATGTTGAAGCCGTCGCCGACCAGCAGGCGCTGCAGCGTGCTGTCGTAGCCCAGCCCCTCGGGCAGGAAGAACTCGTTGGCGACGATGCTGCCGTTGTGGTCGTATGTGCCGCCGCCGGTGCCGATCTTGCCCAGCAGGGCGCCGTTGGCCGGGTTCAGCGCCTGGACGCGCTGGTTGCGCCGGTCCACCGCGTAGACCCGGTTGTTCAGCGCCAGGATGCCCTGGATGGTGTCGAAGGTGCCGGCCGCGCCCTGCTTGTAGAAGTTCACGCCGAGCGCCCAGCCGGTGCCGACGTCGCTGCCCTTGCTCGGGTCGGAGCCGCCGGCCGCCCAGGCGTAGCTCAGCGTGCCGAGCGCGCGGTTGTACGAGAACTTCCACGCGTAGTTGCCAAAGCTGGTCAGATAGACCGAGAACTGGTCGGCGGCCGCCTCGGGCTTGACGTGCAGCCCGACCGGGAAGTTGGCGTTGGCGAAGCCGATCTTCGGCGCCGCCAGGCCGGTGGTGCGGTAACCCAGGTTGAAGGTGTAGCGCAGCGTGCCGTCGGCCTTGTAGATGCGCAGCGAGCTGTCGCCGGTGTACGGGAACGGCAGGCTGGTGTCGGCCGCGGTGACCACCGCCACCTCCTCGCCGGCGCCGGCCGGGAAGGCGCTGATGCCGGTGACGCCGTAGTTGATGTCGCCGCCGCCGAACTTGCCCAGGTAGGCGCCGGCCGCGCTGTACATGTTGATGCGGGTGTTGGGCGTGTCGCTGACCAGCAGGCGCGAGCTGCCCGTCAGATAGGTCATCGCCGAAATCGCGTGCACCTGGCCCGCCAGCGTGCGCGGATAGCCCCAGAACTCGTTGTTGGCGACGCCGCCGACGCCGGCCGACACCGAGCAGCGCACGATCGAGCCGCCGCCGCTGGCGGCCCAGCATTTTTTGATGCGGTGGTTGCCCGGATCGCTGACCAGGATCACCGGCAGATCGCTGTAGAACAGGCCGCCGGACCAGATGCTCTCGACGTAGGGCGTGCCGTCGGCCTTCTCCACCGGCACGGCGTCGTTGGGCAGCTGGAAGGCGGCGTCCTCGCTGGCGGCGCTGGCCGGGCTGCGCAGCTCGATCTGCTGGATGCCCAGGCGGCCATAGGTCCAGGCGGCGGCGGCGTCGGCCGAGCCGCTGCTGCGGTAGCTGGCGGTGCCGAGCGCGCTGTTCCGGTTGGCGAACTTGAGGATCTGGCCGTTGTAGCTGTCGGCCACGTACAGGTTGCCGGCCTTGTCGGTGCGCACGCCGCGCGGCCGCTTCAAATGCCCGGCCGAGCCGTTGGCGCTGTAGCGGCCGATGATGTCGACCAGGGTGATCGCGCCGCTGGCCTGGTTGACCTCGAAGATCTTGATGCGGTTGTTGCCGTTGTCGCACACGTACAGATAGGTGTGGGTGCCGGCCGGCGAGCGCCAGTAGGTCATGCCCTGCGGGATGCGGAAGCCGTTGACCTTGTCGGCCTGGCCGGCGTAGCTGGAATAGTTGGTCGAATCGGCGCCGTAGTCCTTGTCGACGCCGGGGACCACCGGGCCGGTCGGGATGTACTGGCCGGCGCCGTCGACCGCGCCGCTGGTGTTCAGGTGGGTGACCGCGTAGGCGGCGTCGGGGTTGAGGCGGAAGCCCTTGATGCGGTTGTTGAACTCGTCCGAGACGTAGACCCAGCCCTGCGGCGTGACCACCATGTTGCGCGGCACGTTCAGTTGCAGACCGGAGCCCGAGCCCTTCACGCCGAAGGAGGTGACATAGTAGAACTTGTCGGCGTTGGCCGCGTCGGGGCGGAAGAAGTGGATCTGGTGGCTGCCGACGTCGTTGACGTAGAGGCCGGCCAGGCGCGCGTCGAGCGCCTCGCTGGCCGACAGGAAGGCGATGCCCAGCGGCGCCTTGATCGGCGCCACGGCCGCCGCCGGGCTGTCGGCGGCGAGCAGGTTGTCGGCGGCGTCGAGCACGCCGATCTTCTGGCCGTTCAGGTTCAGCACCACCACCCGGTCGTTGCCCATGTCGGCGACGTAGACGCGGGCACCGGCGGCGCCGGCGGCGATCGAATTTTTATCGTAGGTCACCGTGGTCGGCGAATTGAACTGGTAGCGCTGGTGCACCGGCTGCGCCGTCAGTTCGGCGGAGCGGTCCTCGTCGGCGAAGGTCTGCGCCGCCTGGACCGCCGGCGCCAGGGCCAGCACGGACAGCAGCGCCGCCCGTGCCGCGCCCTTGAAACTCGATTGCAAATTCATGAAACTGTTCATTGTCACTCCTCCAATAGGGTTAACGCTGTACAGCCTGACTCCCCTGGGACAAGAATCGCTGCATACCTTGTTGTGCTTCCATACTCACCACCTGCTGCAAAAATTCGCTGCGCTCCCGCTCCAGCGCCTCGGCCAGGCGCAGCGGGTCCGGGCCCAGCAGGGAGCGCGTGCGGCGCACGCTGCCGGGCACCTTGGCGGCGACGGCGCGGGCCGTCGCGGCGGCCTGGTCGGCCATGTCGATCGAGGCCACCAGCCTGGCAGCCATGCCCCAGGCCAGCGCCTGCTCGGCGCTGATGCGCTGGTTCAGCAACTGCACCGCGCGCGCGCGCGCCGGGCCGATGAAGGCCGGCAGCAGCGCGGTCCAGCCGCCGTCCGGGCTGAAGCCGACGTCGACGTAATACGGCGTGAAGCTGGCGCGCGCCGACACCAGCACGATGTCGCAGGCCAGCACCAGGCCGAGCGCGCCGCCGGTGACGGTGCCGTCGACCGCCGCCACCACCGGCTTGGGGTAGCCGGCCAGACGCAGGATGGCCTCGTTGAGCAGGCCGACCAGCTCGGCGCCGTAGGCGGCCAGGCCTGGCCCTGCTCGTGGAAGGCGCGCACGTCGCCGCCGGTGGAGAACGACGGCCCGGCATGCGCCAGCACCAGCGCGGCCACCGTCGGATCGGCGGCGCAGGCGTCGAGCGCGCCCAGCAGCGCGCGCAACAACTCCGGCACCAGGCTGTTGTGGCGCGCCGGCCGGTTCAACACCAGCCGCGCCAGCGCGCCGTCGCGCTCGACCAGCACCAGCGCGCTCATGGCGCATCCTTGGCGCGCAAGCCGTTGCTGATGAAATCGGCGGCGGCGTCGACCACGCGGGCGTGCGCCTCCGGGCTGTCCCACAGGCCGTAGCGCATGCCGAGGAAATGGCTGATACCCATCAGGCACCAGGCCCGCACCTCGGTGTCGCCGGCGGTGATCTCGCCGTTGCCTGCGGCCGCGTCCAGACGCGACTGGTACAGCGCGCCGAACTTGCTGAAGTAACTGCGGTAGATCGCCTCGTCGACGAACAGCGACTCGAGCACGATGCGGTACAGGTTCTTGTGCTCGGCGACGAAGGACAGGAAAGCCTGCAGGCCGAGGCGCTCGGCCTCCAGGCGGCTCTGGGCGGCGCCGGTGCGCTGGCGGATGAAGGCCTGGGTCTCCTGGCCCATGAACTCGACCAGCGCGCGGAAGGCCTCCTCCTTGTCCGGGAAGTAAATATAGAAGGTGCCCTGCGACACCTCGGCGACCTGGGTGATTTCCGAGATCGAGGCGGCATGGAAGCCCTTGTTGCCGAACACCTGCTCGGCCGCCTTGAGGATCTTGGCCCGCGTCTTGATGCCGCGGGCGGTCTTCGGTGCTTCGATTTTCTTGACTGGGGTCGGTTGCATGGCTACTCAATATACAATATGATTCATGTGTCATATTGTATACGGGTCAACTCCAATGTCAACGACAGCCGACACAAAATTTTTCCTGCCGCTGCGCGACGGTGCGCGGCTGCACTACCGCGACAGCGGCGCGGGCGCGGGCGCGGGCCCGGCCATCATCCTGCTGCACGGCTGGGGCGCCTCGGGCGACTTCTTCGAGCGCCAAGCGGCGCTGGCGCAACAAGGCCTGCGGTTGATCGTGCCCGACCTGCGCGGCCACGGCCTATCGCAGGGCGGGCCGCAAGGGCCGCAGCGGGGGCCGCTGACGCTCGCCGTGCTGGCGGCCGACGTGGGCGAACTCATCGCACAGCTCGCACTGGAGCGCTACTCCCTGGTCGGCTGGTCGATGGGCGCGATGGTCGCGTGGGAACACCTGCGCGGCGCCGGCCTGGACCGGCTGGACAAACTGAGCGTCATCGACATGACAGCGAAAATCGTCACCGACGAGGGCTGGCCCCATGGCCTGACGGGCGGCTACCCCGAAGCGATGGTGGCGCCGACGGTGGCGGCGGTGCGCGCCGACTGGGCGCGCATGGCGCAGACAAGTGCGGCCAAACTATTCGCCCGCGGCGCCCGCGCCGAGCCGGCGCTGCTGGCGCGCCTCACCGCCTTGATGCGCGCCAACGCGGCGGAGGGGCTGGCGCAACTGTGGAGCGACATGGCGCGGCAAGACTACCGCGCGCTGCTGCCGCGCCTGGGCGAGCGCTGCCAATACATCTACGGCAAGGAAAGCCGGCTCTACAACGAAGCGACCTTCCTCCAGCTGGCGCGCCTGACGGGAACGACCCGACTGGTGGGCCTGGCGGGCGCCGGCCACGCGCCGCAATGGGAACAGCCCGAAGCGTTCGCCGCCGCCCTGACCCGCCACCTCGCGCCCCGGGGGCAGGTCTAGACACGGCGGTGGTCCCCGTTGTTGCTGGCGGGGCTTCAGGCGCTGCCGGCGCGCTCGAGCATGGCGTGCAGCAGCACGTTGCAGCCGGCCTCCAGATGCTCGGACTTGGCGTCCTCGATCTCGTTGTGGCTGATGCCGTCCTTGCAGGGCACGAAGATCATGCCGGCCGGCGCCAGGCGGGCGGCGTAGATGGCGTCGTGGCCGGCGCCGGACACCACGTCCATCGTCGAGTAGCCCAACGCGGCGGTGGCGCGGCGCACCGCGCCGACGCAGTCCGGGTGGAAGGGGCAAGGCGGATAGTAGGAGACGCGCTCGACGCCGATGGCCAGGCCGCTGTCGCGCCGGGTTTGCTCGACGAAGGCCAGCATCTCCTCGTGCATGGTGTTGAGCAGCGCGTCGTTGACGTTGCGCAGGTCGATGCTGAACTTGACCTCGCCGGGGATCACGTTGCGGCTGTTGGGGAACACCTGCACCATGCCCACCGTGCCGCGGCCATACGGCGGGTAGCGGTTGGCGATCGCCACCACCTCTTGCATGATGCGGGTGGCCACCTGCAGCGCGTCCTTGCGCAGGCCCATCGGGGTCGGCCCGGCGTGCGCCTCCATGCCGCTCACCACGCAGTCGTACCAGGACAGGCCCATCACCGCCGGCACCACGCCGATCACCTTGTCGGCGTCCTCCAGCACCGGGCCTTGTTCGATATGGGTCTCGAAGTAGGCGCCGATCGGATGCTGGCCGGGCACCTGCTCGCCCTGGTAGCCGATGCGCGCCAGCTCCTCGCCGACACTCTTTCCCTCGGTGTCGCGCGCGGCGTAGGCCGTCTCCAGGCTGAAGGCGCCGCAGAACACGCCCGAGCCCATCATCACCGGCACGAAGCGCGAGCCCTCCTCGTTGGTCCAGAAGGCCACCTCGATCGGCGCCTCGGTCTGGATGTTTGCATCGTTCAGGGTGCGCACCACCTCCAGGCCGGCCAGCACGCCGTAGTTGCCGTCGAACTTGCCGCCGGTCGGCTGGGTGTCGATGTGGCTGCCCGTCATGATCGGCGGCAGCGCGTTGTTGCGGCCGTCGCGGCGCATGAAGACGTTGCCGATCTGGTCGATGGTGACGCTCATGCCGGCGGCGCGGCCCCAGCCCACCACCAAGTCGCGGCCCTGCTTATCCAGGTCGGTCAGGGCCAGGCGTTTGACGCCACCCTTGGCGGTGGCGCCGATCTGCGCCAATTCCATCAGCGCCGCCCACAGGCGCGCGCCGTTGATGCGCAATTCACTCATGTCCCTGCTCCTCTGCCACGGTTGAAAATCGAATCGCGCTTGCCCACGCTGCTGCCGGTGCCGGCGCCGCTACCTGGCCGACAGCGGCGCGAAGGCCGGCCGTTCGACATAGCGGCCGGCGCCCTCCTCGGCCATCAGCTCGCCGCGCTGGAACACCACGTTGCCGGCGGCCAGGGTGGCGCTGGGGATACCGCGCACGGTGCGGCCCTCGAAAACGTTGAAGCCGCCCTTGGCGAACTGCGTCTTGGCCGAGATGGTGCGGGTGCCCTCGGGGTCCCAGACGACGATGTCGGCGTCCGAGCCGACGGCGATCACGCCCTTGCGCGGGTACATGTTGAAGATCTGCGCGGCGTTGGTCGAGGTGACGCGGACGAACTCGGACGGCGTCAGCTTGCCGCTGTTGACGCCGGCGTCCCACACCACCGACATGCGGTCCTCGACGCCGCCGCAGCCGTTGGGGATCTTGGTGAAGTCGTCCTTGCCGGCCGCCTTCTGCGCGGCGCAGAAGGTGCAGTGGTCGGTGGCGGTGGTGTGCAGGTTGCCGCTTTGCAGACCGTGCCACAGCGCCGCCTGGTGGTGCTTGCCGCGGAACGGCGGGCTCATCACGTGGGCGGCGGCATATTCCAAATCCTTGCTCTGGTAGACGCTGTCGTCGATCACCAGGTGGCCGGCCAGCGCCTCGCCGTAGACGCGCTGGCCGTTGGCGCGGGCGCGGGCGATGGCGTCCAACGATTCGGCGCAGGAGACGTGGACGATGTAGACCGGCGTGCCGAGCACGCCGGCGATGGCGATGGCGCGGTTGGCCGCCTCCGCCTCGACGGCCGGCGGGCGCGACAACGGGTGCGCGCCGGGGCCGGTCATGCCGCGCTGGAGCAGGTCTTGCTGCAGCTGGAACACCAGCTCGCCGTTCTCGGCGTGCACGGTGGGGATGGCGCCCAGTTCGAGCGAGCGGCGGAAGCTTTTCACCAGCGTCTCGTCGTCGGCCATGATGGCGTTCTTATACGCCATGAAGTGCTTGAAGCTGTTCACGCCGTGCTGGCGCACCAGCGTGCCCATGTCGGCGTGCACGCTGTCGTCCCACCAGGTGATGGCGACGTGGAAGGTGTAGTCGCCGGCCGACTTTTGCGCCCAGCCGCGCCAGGTGTGGTAGGCCTCCATCAGCGACTGCTTGGGCGCCGGGATGACGAAGTCCATGATGGTGGTGGTGCCGCCGGCCAGGCCGGCGGCGGTGCCGCTGAAGAAGTCGTCCTGCGTCACCGTGCCCATGAAGGGCAGGTTCATATGGGTGTGGGTGTCTATCCCGCCGGGTATGACGTATTGGCCGCCGGCGTCGACCACCTTGGCCGAATGCGGCGCCTCCAGGTTCTCGCCGACGGCGACGATCTTGTCGCCGTAGCACAGCACATCGGCACGAAACGCGCGGTCCGCGTTGACCACGGTACCACCGCGAATAATGGTTGTCATAGACATCTCCGTAAGACTCAGGTCGGGTTCAGGGCTGGGCCGCCGGCCGCATGGCCGGCACTGCCTTACCCTTCATCATAACCGCATACACCAGCGCCGAAATAGCGATTCCAACAAACCAGGCATAGGTGTAAATCGTCTTGAAACCCTCGGCCACTTGCGGGAAGCTAGCCGGGAAGGCGGCGTTGAGGAAACCGGGGATGTTCGGCAGCACGCCGACCACAAACGCCACCAGCGCCGCCATGTTCCAACCGCCGCCGTAGGAGTAGACGCCGTCGTCCAGATACAACTGGTCGACCGCCAGTTCGGTCTTGCGCACGAAGTAGTAGTCGACGATCAGGATGCCGGCGATGGGGCCGAGCAGCGCCGAATAGCCGATCAACCAGGTGAAGACGTAGCCCTGGGTCGACTCGAGTATCTTCCACGGCATCATGACGATGGCGATGCCGGCGGTGATGTAGCCGCCCGTCTTGTAGGAGATCAGCTTGGGCGCCAGCGAAGAGAAGTCGTAGGCCGGGCCGACCAGGTTGGCCGCCAGGTTGACCGAGACGGTGTCGATCAGCAGCACCAGCAGGGCGATCAGCACGGCGATGCCGGTCATGCGGCTGGCCAGGTCGACCGGGTCCCAGATCGCCTTGCCGTACAAGACCACGGTGGCCGAGGTGACGATCACCGCCAGCATCGCCAGCAGCCCCATCGGCACCGGCAGGCCGACCGACTGGCCGACGATCTGGTCGCGCTGCGACTTGGCGAAGCGGGTGAAGTCGGGGATGTTCAGCGCCAGCGTGGCCCAAAAGCCGACCATCGCCGTCAGCGAGGGCCAGAAGGCGCTCCAGAACTGGCCGGCCTTCTTGCCGCCCTCGACGAACTGCGACGGCGCGCCGAGCAGGTCGCCGAAACCGCCGGCCTTGTTGTGGACCCAGCCGAGCAGCACGAAGCAGATCAAAATCTTCAGCGGCGCGGTGTAGGTCTCCAGCTTGCGGATGGCGTCCATGCCGTGCACGATGTACCAGAACTGGATGCCCCAGAAGGCCAGGAAGCACAGCAGCTGGACCGGGTTGATGCCCAGGCCGGCCAGCTTGGCGCCGCCGATCTCGCCGCCGTACATCACGCCGAGCAGGGTGTAGATCATCTGCCCGCCGAACCAGGTCTGGATGCCGTACCAACCGCAGGCGACGACGGCGCGCATCAGCGCCGGCAGCCGCGCGCCGCGCGTGCCGAAGGAGGCGCGCGCCAGCACCGCGTAGGGAATGCCGTACTTGGTGCCGGCGTGGCCGATCAACAGCATCGGCAGCAGCACGATGGCGTTGGCGAGGAACACCGTCAACACCGCCTGGTAGCCCGACATGCCGCCCTCGATCAGGCTGGCCGACAAGGTGTAGGCGGGTATGCACATCACCATGCCGACCCACAGCGCGGCGAAATGATACCAGCGCCAGGTGCGTTGCGCGGCGCTGGTCGGCGCCAGGGCCCTCGTTCCAGAGTTGCGTGCTGACGGACTGTTGTTTACTCACGTTGGTTCTCTCCCAGGGTTGATCGTGCGTCTGCCGCACAGCCGGTCTATATGCCGGCGATGCGGTAGTCTATATCAAGCTTGCAAGTTCTATACCTAGACTTGCACTGGTTCCAACGTTGCCGTTGTCGCGCCCTGCCCCGCCGCAGCCGCTGCCGCATCCACGCCGGGCGCCGGCTCCGCGCGAGGATTGCGCGGGGCCCTGCGTCCAGTTCATATACGGCTTGCCGGTCTTCTGCGGCACCATCGTGATGCAGCCCTGCACCGGACAGGTGATCTCGCACAGATTGCAGCCGACGCACTCCTCCTTGATCACCTCGTAGGTGCGCACGCCGGCCGCGTCGATCAGCTGGGCGATCGACTGGTGCGAGGTGTCCTCGCAGGCGACGTAGCAGCGGCCGCACTTGATGCAGTCGTCCTGGTTGATCTGCGCGATCACCTGGTAGTTCATGTCCAGGTATTTCCAGTCGGTGGTGTTGGCCACCGCCTTGCCGGCGAAGTCGTCGATGGTCCGGTAGCCCTTCTCGTCCATCCAGCGCGACAGGCCGTCCTTCATCCCCTCGACGATGCGGAAGCCGTGCAGCATGGCGGCGGTGCACACCTGCACCGAGCCGGCGCCCAAGGCGATGAACTCGGCGGCGTCGCGCCAGTTGCCGATGCCGCCGATGCCGGAGATCGGCAGCCCTTGGTGGCGGGGTCGCGGGCGATCTCGGCCACCATGTTCAGCGCGATCGGCTTGACGGCCGAGCCGCAGTAGCCGCCGTGGGTGCTGGCGTTGCCCACCGCCGGGAAGGCCACCATGCGGTCCAGGTCCAGATGGGTGATCGAGTTGATGGTGTTGATGAGCGAGACGGCGTCGGCGCCGCCGGCCTTGGCGGCGCGGGCCGGCGCGCGCACGTCGGTGATGTTGGGCGTGAGCTTGACGATCACCGGCAGTTTGCTGTGCTTCTTGCACCAGCTGGTCACCAGCTGCACGTACTCCGGCACCTGGCCGACCGCCGCGCCCATGCCGCGCTCGGGCATGCCGTGCGGGCAGCCGAAGTTGAGCTCGATGCCGTCGGCGCCGGTGGCCTCCACCAGCGGCAGGATGTTGGCCCACAGCTGCTCCTCGCAGGGCAGCATCAGCGAAACGACGATGGCGCGGTCCGGCCAGTCCTTCTTGACCTGGGTGATCTCGCGCAGGTTGATCTCCAGCGAGCGGTCGGTGATCAGCTCGATGTTGTTAAAGCCGAGCACCTCGCGGTTCTTGCCGTAGTGCGCCGAGTAGCGCGACGAGACGTTGACGGCCGGAGGGTCTTCGCCCAGCGTCTTCCACACCACGCCGCCCCAGCCGGCCTCGAAGGCGCGCACCACGTTGTAGGCCTTGTCGGTGGGCGGCGCGGAGGCCAGCCAGAAAGGATTGGGCGACTTGATGCCGCAAAAATTGATGGACAGATCAGCCATTATGCAGCCTCCACTTTCGCCTTGGTGTTCAGTTGAATGTCCGCGTGAATCGCCAGCGCGGCCAGCTTGCCGTGCTGGACCGCCTGCACCGTCAAGTCCTGCCCCGGCGCGACGCAATCGCCGCCGGCGTAGATGCCCGGCAGGACGGTGCGGAATTGCGCGTCGACTTCGATCTTGTCGCCGTCGCGCTTCAACATGGCCGCCAGCGGATCGGCGATGCTGTGCGCGTCCAGGCTCTGGCCGATGGCCTTGAAGACGGCGTCGGCGGCGATCTCGAAGGTCTCGCCGGTGCCGGCCAGGCGACCGTTGACCAGCGCGGTTCGCTCGAAGCGCATGCCGCGCACGCGGCCGGCGTCGTCCAGCAGCACCTGCTGCGGCTGGGCCCAGGTCTGCATGCGCACCTGGTTGGCCTTGGCGATGTCCTGCTCGTGGTGGGTCGCGCTCATCGCGTCGAAGCCACGGCGGTAGACCAGCGTGACCTCGCGCGCGCCGAGGCGCTGGATCTGCACCGCCATGTCGATCGCCGTGTTGCCGGCGCCGATGACGATGGCGCGCGCCGGCAGCGGCAGCTCGCTCAAGTCGTCGGCCTGGCGCAGCGCGGCGATGTAGTCGACGGCGGCCAGCAGGCCGGGTGCGTCCTCGCCGGTCAGGCCCAACTGGCGGCTGGCGCCCAGGCCCAGGCCGAGGAACACCGCGTCGTACTGCGCGTGCAGGCCCTTTCAATTGAAGATTGCCGCCCAGGGTCTGGCCGTGGCGGACCGTGATGCCGCCCACGCCGAGCAGGAACTCCACCTCCTTCTGTGCGAAGTCGTCGGTCAGCTTGTATTTGGCGATGCCGTATTCGTTCAGGCCGCCGGATTTTTCGCGCGCCTCGAAGACGACGACGTCGTTGCCCAGCATGGCCAGGCGGTGCGCGCAGGACAGGCCGGCCGGGCCGGCGCCGACCACGGCGACGGTCTTGCCGGTGGCCGCGGCGCGGGCGAAGGGGTGGCCGTTCAGCTGCATGTGGTCGACGGCGTAGCGCTGCAGCAGGCCGATCTTGACCGGCTGGCCCTCGGCGTCGTGGTTGCGCACGCAGGCGTCCTCGCACAGGATCTCGGTCGGACAGACGCGGGCGCAGCTGCCGCCGAGGATGTTCTGCTGGAGGATGCCGACGGCGGCGCCGTTGATGTTCTCGTCGTGGATGTTGCGGATAAAGCTGGCCACGTCGATTTCCGACGGGCAGATGCGGCTGCACGGCGCGTCGTAGCAGTACAGGCAGCGCGCGCTTTCAATCGCCGCCTGGCGCGGTGTCAGCGGCGGCGCCAGGTCGGTGAATTGTGCGGCCAGTTCGCCGTCGGCTTGCTGCGGGTGCGGCATGTAGTTCAGTGAGGTGATCATCATTCGTTTTCCTGGCAATGGCTTGGTGGGCAAATGGACTACTGCGTGCACGAAGGTAAGAAGAGCCACTGGCGTGAATCGAGGGTCAGACCCTAGGGTCTGACCCTGGTTTGCTGCCATCAAATCTTTACACGCCGCTCAATCGAACAGCCAGCGCGCTACTTCATCTGTGGAAAAGCAAATTCCGCACCAGCGCTGGCGGTGTTCGGCCAGCGCTGCATCACGGCCTTGTGGCGCGTGTAGAAGCGCACGCCCTCGGGACCGTAGGCGTGGTGGTCGCCGAACAGGCTGCGCTTCCAACCGCCGAAACTGTTGAAGGCCATCGGCACCGGCAGCGGCACGTTGACGCCGACCATGCCGACCTGGATCTGCCGCACGAACTCGCGCGCCACGCCGCCGTCGCGCGTGTAGATGGCCACGCCGTTGCCGTACTCGTTGCGGTTGATGAGCTCCACCGCGTGCACCACGTCGGGCGCGCGCAGCATGCACAACACCGGGCCGAAAATCTCCTCCTTGTAGATCGACATGTCCGGCGTGACGTGGTCGAACAAGGTGCCGCCGACGAAGAAACCATTCTCGCGGCCGGCCACCGTACAGTTGCGGCCGTCCACCACCAGCGTTGCGCCCTGCTCGACGCCCTCGCCGATCAGCTTCTCGATGCGCTGCTTGGCGGCGCTCGACACCACCGGTCCCATCTCGGCGTCGGCCGCCATGCCGTCGCGTATTTTCAGTGCGGCCGTGCGCTGTGCCAGTGCGTGCACCAGTTTGTCGCCGGCGTCGCCCACCGCCACCACCACCGAGATCGCCATGCAGCGCTCGCCGGCCGAGCCGTAGGCGGCGCCCATCAGCGCGTCCACCGTCATGTCCATGTCGGCGTCGGGCATCACCACCATGTGGTTCTTGGCGCCGCCCAGCGCTTGCACCCGCTTGCCGCTGGCGCTGCCGCGCGCGTAGATGTATTCGGCGATCGGCGTCGAGCCGACGAAGCTGACCGCCTGCACCACCGGATGGTCGAGCAGCGCGTCGACGGTGACCTTGTCGCCCTGGACGACGTTGAACACGCCGTCCGGCAAACCGGCCTCCTTGAGCAGCGCGGCGTGCAGCAGCGACGGCGACGGGTCGCGCTCGGACGGCTTGAGGATGAAGGTGTTGCCGCAGGCGATGGCGACCGGGAACATCCACATCGGCACCATCACCGGGAAGTTGAACGGCGTGATGCCGGCCACCACGCCGAGTGCTTGGCGCATCGACCAGGCGTCGATACCGCGCGAGATCTGGTCGGTGAATTCGCCCTTCAGCATCTGCGGAATGCCAACGGCGAATTCGACCATCTCGATGCCGCGCGCCACCTCGCCCTGGGCGTCGGCGAAGGTCTTGCCGTGTTCGCGCGTCAGCATGGCGGCGAATTCGTCGGTGTGCTGCTGGCACAGTTGCAGGTACTTGAACAGCACGCGGGCGCGGGTCAGCGGCGGCGTCGCCGACCACGAGGGGAAGGCGGCGGCGGCGGCCTGCACGGCGGCGTCCACCTCGGCCACGGTGCCCAGCGCGACGCGCGCCACCGGCTCGCCCAGCGCCGGGTTGTAGACGTCGGCGTAGCGTCCGCTCAGGGTGTCGACCTTGGCGCCGTTGATGAAGTGCGTGATGGTGTCTAGCTGGTTCATGATGTTCCGTTCAAAGTGGTGCCGCCGGTCTTAGACCAGCAGCGTGTCGGGGTCGACGTAGGTGTAGCCCAGCGCGTGCGCCACCGCCTCGTAGGTGACGTGGCCGTGGCAGACGTTGAGGCCTTGTTTCAAATGCGGATTGGCGGCGACGGCGCGGCGCCAGCCCTTGTCGGCCAGCGCAAGTGCATGCGCGATGGTGGCGTTGTTGAGCGCGAAGGTGGAGGTGCGCGCCACCGCGCCCGGCATGTTGGCGACGCAGTAGTGCACCACGCCGTCGACCACGTAGGTCGGTTGTTCGTGCGTGGTGGCGTGCGAGGTTTCGAAGCAGCCGCCCTGGTCGATGGCCACGTCGACCACCACGGCGCCCGGCTTCATGCGGGCGATCATGGCGGCGGTGACCAGCTTGGGCGCGGCCGCGCCGGGCACCAGCACGCCGCCCACCACCAGGTCGGCGTCGAACACCGCCTCCTCGATGCTGTGGGCGTTGGAGTAGCGTGTGGCGACGCGGTTGCCGTAGATCAGATCGAGCTGGCGCAGGCGGTCGATGTTCTTGTCGAGGATGGTGACGCGGGCGCCGATGCCGATGGCCATTTGCAGCGCGTTGGTGCCGACCACGCCGGCGCCGATGATGGCGATGTGGCCGGGCGCCACGCCGGGCACGCCGCCCAGCAGCAGGCCCATGCCGCCCTTGGATTTTTCCAGGTGGGCGGCACCGGCCTGGATGGCCATGCGGCCGGCCACCTCGCTCATTGGCGCCAGCAGCGGCAGGCCGCCGTTGGGGCCGGTGATGGTTTCATAGGCCAGGCAGACGGCGCCGGAGGCCATCAGCGCGCGCGTCTGCTCCGGGTCGGGGGCGAGGTGCAGGTAGGTGTAGAGGATCTGGTCTTCGCGCAGCATGGCGCACTCCTGCGGCTGCGGCTCCTTGACCTTGACGATCATCTCGGCGCGGGCGAAGACTTCCTTGGCCGTGTCGACGATGCTCGCGCCGGCGCCCAGGTACATGGCGTCGCTCAGGCCGATGGCGGTGCCGGCGTTGGTTTGCACCAGCACCTGGTGGCCGCGCAGCGTGAGTTCCTTGACGCTGGCCGGGGTCAGGCCGACGCGCGATTCCTGGTTCTTGATCTCTTTGGGGACGCCTACCAACATGCTGTTCTCCTCGTTGTTATATTTGGAAGCAATTGGACATCAGCAGATCATGCAGCTAAGCGAAGAAACCCCAAGGGCGAAAATCTAGGGTCAGACCCTGAGGGTCTGACCCTGGGCATCTCTTTGCGGCATGAACCTTAGGCGGGGGGCCGGGGCTTGTGGCCCCGCCCCCCAGATACATCGCCGTCTAGGCGAGATTCTTCAACACGGTGCGCAGTTTGCCGAACAGTTCATCGATGTGTTTTTTCTCCAGCACCAGCGGCGGCGACAGGGCGATGATGTCGCCGGTGGTGCGGATCAGCACACCGTCGGCGAAGGCCTTCTTCGAAGGCGTCGAAGGCGCGCGCGCCCGGCTTGCCGGTGATCGGCGCCAGCTCGATGCCGGCGATCAGGCCGATGGTGCGGATGTCGATCACATGCGGCAGGCTCTTCAACGAATGCACCGCGTCGGCCCAGTACTCCTGCATGCCGGCGGCGTGCTCCAAGATCTTCTGCTCCTCGAACACCCGCAGCGTGGCCAGCGAGGCGGCGCAGGCCAGCGGGTGGCCGGAATAGGTGTAGCCGTGGAACAGCTCGATGCCCGGCGGCGCGTCCATGAAGGCGTCGTGGACGAATTTTTTCGAGAACACCGCGCCCATCGGCACCACGCCGTTGGTCAGGCCCTTGGCGGTGGTCATCAGGTCCGGCTCGACGTCGAAGTAGTCGGCGGCGAATGGCGTGGTCAGGCGGCCGAAGCCGGTGATCACCTCGTCGAAGATCAGCAGGATGCCGTGCTTGGTGCACAGCTCGCGCAGCCGCTTCAGGTAGCCCTTGGGCGGGATCAGCACGCCGGTGGAGCCGGCCACCGGCTCGACGATGACGGCGGCGATGGTCGAGGCGTCGTGCAGCGCGACGATGCGTTCGAGCTCGTCGGCCAGGTTGGCGCCGTGCTCCGGCTCGCCGCGCGTGTAGGCGTTCTTCTCCAGGTTGTGGGTGTGCGGCAGGTGGTCGACATACGGCAGGCCGGCGCCGTAGGCCTTGCGGTTGCCGGCGATGCCGCCGACCGACATGCCGCCGAAGCCGACACCGTGGTAGCCGCGCTCGCGGCCGATCAGGCGGGTGCGGCCGGCCTCGCCGCGCGCCTTGTGGTAAGCCAGCGCCATCTTCAACGCGGTGTCCACCGCCTCGGAGCCGGAGTTGGTGTAGAAGACGTGGCCGAAGCGGTGGTTGGTGTAGTCCATCAGCTTCTCGGCCAGGTCGAAGGCGGCCGGGTGGCCCATCTGGAAGGTGGGGGCGAAGTCGAGCTGGCCGATCATCTCGCGCACGGCGGCGACGATGACGGGTTGGGCGTGGCCGCAGGGCACGCACCACAGGCCGGCGGTGCCGTCGAGGATGGCGTTGCCGTCGACGTCGCGGTAGTACATGCCTTCGGCCGACACCAGCAGACGGGGATTGGCCTTGAAGTCGCGGTTGTTGGTGAAGGGCATCCAAAACGCGGACATCGATTCTGGGCGGGATTCGTTCATGCGTTTTCTCCTGAAAACTACTGCGGTTTTTTTGATGAACCGGACAAAAAATTTACCAGTTGGCAAAATGATGATGCAATAATAGACAGCGCTTCAACTATGGCACAGATACACAAATAGCAAAACCGTCCAACCGTACAGGCGACAAAAACACTACAGTTTGCTTTGCCCCGAACGGGGCGGGCACAACCAGGGGACAGCGACGATGGACCAGCACAATTCCGCGCCGCCGGCGGCGGACCCGGCGGCGGCCGACGGCGCCTGGCCGCTGGTGGCGATCGAGCGCGGCGGCAAGGGCAGCCTGGTCGAGCAGATCGTCGCCGCTGTCAGCGCCATGGTGGCCAGGCGCGAGCTGCGCATCGGCACCAAAATGCCCTCCGTGCGGCAGTTCGCCAAGTGTAATGGCGTCAGCACCTTTACAGTTGTCGAGGCCTACGACCGCCTGGTGACCCTGGGACTGCTGTCCTCGCGCCGTGGTTCCGGCTATTTCGTCGCGCGCCAGGCCTGCCGGCGGCGCTGCTGCCGCCGCCCTTCCACTCCAGCCCGACGGCGATCGACGCCCTCACCCCGGACCTGTATTCCGGCGTGTCGGACGCGCTGCCGGTCGGCGCCGGCTGGCTGCCGCCCGAGTGGTACGGCGAGGACACCATCCTCGACGCGGTGCGCCAGGCCATGCGCATCCCGGCCAACCGCCTGCGCGGCTACGGCCACCCGCTCGGCTTCCCCACGCTGCGCCAGCACATGGCGGCGACGCTGTCGGACGAGCTGTACGCCGTCGAGCCGGAGCAGATCCTGCTGACCCACGGCGCCACCCACGCCTTCGACCTGATCCTGCGCAGCCTGACCAAGCCGGGCGACACCGTGCTGGTCGAGGACCCCGGCTACAGCAACCTGTTGTCGCTGATCCGCCACCACGGCTGCGTCCCGGTAGGCATCCCGCGCGGACCGCAGGGGCTGGACATGGCGGCGTTGGCGGCGCAGGCCGCCCTCACCCAGCCCAAGCTCATGTTCGTCAACACGGTGCTGCAAAACCCGCTGGGCACCTCGCTCAGCGCGGCGCAGGCGCACCGCCTGCTCGGTCTGGCCGAGCAGTTCGACTTCTGGCTGGTCGAGGACGACATCTACCGCGAGCTGGCGCCGCGCGGCGAGGCCTCGCTGGCGGCGATGGACGGCCTGCGCCGGGTGATCCGCGTCGGCAGCTTCTCCAAGACCCTGTCGCCGGTGCTGCGGGTCGGCTCGATCAGCGCCTCGGCGCAGCTGCTGCCCGAGCTGCTGCGGGTGAAGATGCTGGCCGGCCTGACCACCTCGGAGATCAACGAGCGCGCCGTCTACCACGCCGTCACGGCGCGGCCCTACAAGCGCATGCTGGAAAAGCTGATCAACCAGCTCGACGCCGGCCGCGAGCGCACCATCGACAGCCTGCGCGCGGCCGGCATGGCGCCGCTGGCGCGGCCGCGCGGCGGCATGTTCGTCAGCGCCGGCTGGGACGTGGCGCCGACGGCCGAGTGGAACGGCAAGCTGATCGCCGACCAGGCGCTCAAGTCCGGCATCCTGCTGTCGCCCAACGAATTCTTCATGCTGCGCCAGGCCGACACGGTCTGGTTCCGTTTCAACGTCGCCTACAGCGACCGCCTGCAGCTGCTGACCTTTTTGCAGTCGATCCGACCAAGCTGAAAGAGAGACCATGGCCACTGTCAAACCGTCCACCGCCGCGCCGAAGATCAAGCGGCGCGTGCTCAACCGCGACAAGCTGGAGGCCGACATCGCCGCCGAGGCGGTCAAGGTGTTCGCCGAATGCGGCTACGAGGGCGCCTCGATCGCCACCGTGGCGGAGAACGCCGGCCTGTCGAAGCAGAACCTGATGTACTACTTCCCCACCAAGCAGGCCTTGTACCAGCGCGTGCTCGACAACGTGCTCGACGAGTGGCTCGAGCGCATGGAGCACCTGGCCCACGCCGACGACGAGCCGCAGGAGGCGCTGCGCGCCTACGTGCAGGCCAAGCTGCGCTTCTCGCGCGAGCAGCCCTGGGCCTCGCGGGTGTACGCGATGGAGGTGATCGGCGGCGCGCAGTTGTACGGCGCGCAGATCCAGAGCCGCGTGGTGCCGCTGCTGCGCAAGGATATCGAGGTGTTCGAGCAGTGGATCAGCGCCGGCAAGATCGCGCCGGTCAACGCCACCCATCTGCTGTTCGCGATCTGGGCGATGACCCAATCCTACGCCGACTTCTCGACGCAAATGGGGCTGGTGTTGAACCGCAAGCAGCTCAACAAGAAGGACTTCGACGACGCCGAAAAGCTCATCGTCGACATGGTGCTGGCCACCGTCCGCGTCGCCGCCTGAGGAGGCGGCACGGCATGGCCGAATGGGAGGACAGGGCCGGCGCGGCGGCCGGCCCCTTACATCAGGACTGGCGGAACGGCGCCGGCTTGCGGCGGCGCGCCACCAGGCCGAGCAGGCCCAGGCCGAGGCCCATCATGGCGTAGCCTTCCGGTTCCGGCACGGCCGTCACCGGCAGCGCGCCGCTGAACGATTGCAGGTGGATCTCGCCGTACTGGTGCAGGTTGGCGGCGAACACGCCGCCCTCGACGTTGGCGCCGCCCGCGTTGCTGAAGGTGCCGCCGGTGGCCAGCACTTGGCCGCCGAAGGTGCGGCCGACGGTGACGCTCTCGGCGCCGGCGAAGTTCCAGATCAATTGGCCGCCCAGCGACTGCGCCTGGTTGAAGTTGGCCATCAGGCTCAGGTTCTTGTCGTCGGTGTTGAGGATCACCGTGGTGGCGCCGTTCAGGTTGAAGGCGATGTCGGTGGTGGTGGCCGAGAAGATGCTGCTGTCGAGCGCGCGCAGGTCGAACACGGCGACGCCGTTTTGCGCCACGGCGTTGAAGGTCACCTGGTGGTTGTTGTTGCTGAAGTCCACCGTGCTGCCTGTGCTGTGCAGCGTGGACAAGGAACTCGACAGGCCACCGAGCACGCTGCCGAAGTTGGTCGAGGTCGACGCCGCCAGGGTGCTGTTCATCGCCGCCGTCGGCGCCGCCAGCGGGCGGTTGTTGTTGGTGTTGACCAGGCTGGCGGCATGGCCGGCGCCGTTGAAGTTGACGCCGTCGGCGACGCCGCCGACCCAGGCGTCGCCGCCGAAGCTGACGCCGGTGGCCTTGCCGCCGACGTAGGCGGCGCCGCTGTTGACACCACGGAAATAGATGTCGCCGCCGACCACCACGCCGAGGCCGTTGACGTTGGCGCCGCTCAGATTGCCGCCCACGGTCAGGCCGGCATAGGCCGAGGCCGGCGTGTCGTTGACGTGCTGCACATAGTCGCCGCCGGCGACGTTGCCGCCGGCGAAGGTGCGGCCGTCGACGTGGGAGCTCGAGTGGATATCGCCAGTCACCACCACATTGAATTGCTGCAAGACCTGGGTCGCGCTGAGGGGGGCGGCCTGGGCCGCGCTGGAGAACAAGGCAGCGACGGCGAGCGCGCTAAGGGAAACTGGACGTACCAACATGTACCACTCCTATCGTAAAGAAAGCCGCCAGAAACATCACCGGCGAAATTGCATAATTGAAACTAACATTACGATAATAGTATCATGATTTTAATCAATTAGATGCCAGAAAAGAAATTATTTTTGTAACTGGCACAACAATTTTCACTCCGCCCCAAAAAAACCGCCCGGCATGCCGGGCGGCTCAACACTACCACTACAGGGATTCGACTCAGCCGCGCCGGCGGCGGCGCATCACGCCCAGCAGGCCCAGGCCCGCCAGCAGCATCGCATAGGTCTCCGGCTCGGGCACCGCCGTCACATAGCCGCTCACGTTGACGGGCTTGAAGAAATGGTTGGCGTTGACCTGGACATTCGACAGCCAGTCGCCAACGATCACGTTGCCGTTGATCTGGCCGCCATAGCCGGTGACCGTGGCCAGCGGCGCCAACAGGCTACCCTGGATGCCGACGCTCTGGATGTTCAGCGCCGTGCTTTGATAGAAGTTGAACAGCACGTTGTAATCCTTGAAGCCGTCCAGGCCCACACCGTTCTGGTTGAAGCCGATGGCGTCGGCGCCGCTGACGTTGAAGATCAGCGTGGCATTCTTGCTCAGGCCGCTAAGGGTGAAATTGTTGACGCTGGACAGGTCCTTGCCGCTCAGGTTGAACACCTCCACCGACTTCTTGCTGCCGGTGAGGGTCATGCCGCCGTACTGGATAGCCGACGAGCCGGTCGTGGCCACCTTGGACAGCGAGCTCGAGACGTTCTTGGCGTTGCTGGCCAGCGCGTCGAAGGACACCGGCGCGGTCTTTGTGATGGTCGAGCTTTGCAGACCGACGCTGCTGGTCTTGGTGCTACCGCCGACGTAGATCTTGCCGTGCTTGATAGAGCCGGAGCTGTAGTCGAGGTTGCCGCCCACCGCCAGCGAATAGCCGGAGCCGTTGTTCTTGCCGTAGGCGTCCTGGTTCTTGTCGTTGACTGAATAGCTGCTGGCGGTCATGTTGCCGCGCACCAGCACGGCGCCCTCGACGTCGCTGCTGGAGGCCTTGAAGTTACCGAGTGAAAAGAGGTTGGCGTTGCTCACGCCCAGGTCGAGCACGGCGGCCTGGCTGGCGCCGGCGGCCAGCGCACAGAAAGCGGTGGCGGCAGCGGCGAGGAAGTGTTTTGACATGCTTGGCATATTATTTCCAGACATCAATTTAAGTTACCATCAGAGTATCATAAATCGGCAAATAGTTTCCGTGCGGAACGCAAATATTTCATTACAGAAAACACCATGAGCATTTCGTGTATGCTTATAAAGATTGCAAATCAACATACCCCTCACGCCATGCCCAGCATCATTCCCGTGCAACTGCACAGCCAGCGCTTGACCCTGCGCGTGCTCACCCCCGCCGACGCCGACGTCCTGTTCGCCATTTGCCGCGACGAGGAGACGATGCGCTATTGGAGCTCTGCGCCCTGGCGCGAACGCGCCCAGGCGCTCGAGCACATCACGCAGAGCGAGGACGACTACCGCGCCGGTTCGGCGCTGCGGCTGGGCGTGGAACTGCGCGAGACGGGCGAACTGATCGGCACCGTCACGCTCTACGCCATCATGCGCACCAACCACCGCTGCGAGATCGGCTACCTGCTGAGCCGGCCACACTGGGGCCACGGCTATATGGGCGAGGCGCTGACGCTGCTGATCGAGCATGGCTTCGAGCAGCTCGAGCTGAACCGCATCGAGGCCGACCTGCACCCGTACAACGCCGCCTCGGCCAAGCTGCTGGGCAAGCTGCACTTCCGCCTCGAGGGACGGCTGCGCGAGCGCTGGTTCGTCAACGGCGAAGTGTCCGGCAGCGACATGTACGGCCTGCTGCGCAGCGACTGGCGCGCCGCCAAAGGCTGAGCGACTGAACCGCCGGACGGCGCCGTTCGTCGGCGGCTCCCGCCGGCCATGCCGTCGAATCGACCATTGATCGGAATCCGCTTAGGGCGCGCCGGCGGCCGCGCTACAGTGGCACCATTCCATCAACCGGACCTGGGAGCCTCACCATGAAACGCATCACCTGCCAATCGATCTGCGACCTGCTCGACGACGTCGTGCGGGCCTTCCTGCACACCGGCCGCATCGGCCTGGGCGCGCTGCGCCGCATGTCCTGGCCGGCCCTGCTGCTGAGCAGTGTACTGCTGGCGCTGCTGTTGACTATTCTGCCGCTGGCGCTGCTGCTGTTTACCGTCTTCCTGCTGCTCAAGCTGGCGCTCGGCGCCGTGGTCATCGGCAGCCGCCGCGCCCGACGCGACGACAAGTCGCATCCATGAAGAAAGCCAACCGCGTGCTCGAATTCGTGCGCGAGGTGGGCGACACCGCCAGCGCGCTATGGTGGCGCTTTTTCGACTGGCTGGCCCAAGTACCATGGCGCAAGCTGTACGTGATCTGGGTGCTGTTGCTGCTGCTGTGCGTAACCCCGCTGTGGCTGCCGAAACAGGCGGTCGCCTTCATCGTCGTCTCCTTCCTGCTGAAGGTGCTGGCCGGCGGCAAGCGCAAGGCCGAGCTGGAGGCGCGCCAAGCCAGCACCGAGGCCGGCGCCGAGTGGCCTGGAGCGGCGCCTGGTCGAGGCGCGCATGGCGGCGTTGCAGGCGCAGATCGAACCGCACTTCCTGTTCAACACCCTGGCCCTGATCGGCCAGCTGATCGAGACCGACCCGCCGCAGGCGGCGAAAATCCACACCCACCTGATCGCCTATCTGCGCGCCACGCTGCCGCAGATGCGTGGCCCCGGCAGCGCCACCCTGGGCCGCCAGCTGGAGATGGCGCGCGCCTACCTGGCCATCATGCAAGCGCGGATGAAGGCGCGGCTGGCCGTGTCGATCGACGTGCCGGCCCAGATGCACAGCGCCAGCCTGCCGCCGATGATGCTGCAAATTTTGATCGAGAACGCCATCAAGCACGGCCTGGAGCCCAAGGTCGAGGGCGGCCGCATCGACATCCGCGCCAGCGTCGACGGCGCCACCATGCAAGTGGAGGTGCAGGACGACGGCGTCGGCTTCAACCTGCACGCCGACGACGGCGTCGGCCTGTCCAACGTGCGCGAGCGCCTGCGCCTGCTGTACGGCCAGCGCGCCCAGCTGGTGCTGGAGGCGCCGCACGGCGGCGGCACGCGCGCACTGATCCGCCTACCCTACGCGCCGGACATCTTCGCCGGGAACGCCGCCAAATGAGCCAGCCACACAGCGCGCCGCGCGCCACCGCCCTGATCGCCGACGACGAGGACGCCATGCGCGCCCAGCTGCGCAGCCGCCTGCGCGAGGTCTGGCCGGAGCTGGAGATCGTCGCCGAGGCGGCCAACGGCATCGAGGCGGTGGCGCTGGCCGGCCAGCACCAGCCCGACATCGTCTTCCTCGACATCCGCATGCCCGGCCTGTCCGGCATCGAGGCGGCGCGGCTGCTGTTCAACCGCTGCCACCTGGTGTTCGTCACCGCCTACGACCAGTACGCCATCGCCGCCTTCGAACAGGGCGCGCTCGACTACGTGCTCAAGCCGGCCGACGCCGCCCGTCTGGCCGGCACCTGCGCCCGCCTGCAAGCGCGGCTGGGGCGCCGGCCCGACGACATCGCCCGCCAGCTCGGCGCGCTGCTGCAAGGGCAGACGGCCAAGCCCAACTATCTGCGCTGGGTCCAGGCTCAGGTGGGCGGCAACCTGCGCATGATCAGCACGCGCGAGGTGCTGTTCTTCCAGGCCGAGGAAAAGTACACGCGGGTCAAGACCGAGCAGGGCGAGGTGTTGATCCGCAAGACGCTGAAGGAGCTGGCCGACGAGCTCGACCCGGACGAGTTCTGGCGCATCCACCGCTCCACGCTGGTGCGGGTCGACGCCATCACGCAAGTCACGCGCGACCTGCGCGGCCGGCAGATGGTCAAGCTGCGCGACTGCGCCGAGCAGCTGGAAGTGAGCCGGGGCCACGCCCACCTGTTCCAGCAGATGTAGGCGGCCTCGGCGCTTGCGGGCCGCGGCCCGGCGACCTATGATGAAACGATGCCCCGCGTCTACGGCGGCAGCGCTGCCCCCTATTCCTAACGGCCGATTTCAGGGCATTAGGATTCGTCCGACAGTGGTGTGCGTTCTTCTGATCGACGTCAAAACGCGCGCATAGCGCGGGTGGGGGCATGAACGTCGGCAGTGGAAAAGTGATCGAAGATGTTTCACGCTTTTTGTCACACGACCGACTCAGGGAGAATAATATGTCCAGCATACCGAAGAACACCAAAGCCAACGTCATCCCCTGCCTGCGCTACCGCGACGCGCCGGCCGCCATCGACTGGCTATGCAACAACCTGGGCTTCGAGCGCCAGCTGGTGATTCCCAACGAGGACGGCAGCATCGCCCACGCCCAGCTGGGCTACGGCAACGGCATGGTCATGCTCAGCTCCATCTTCGACACCGAGTTCGGCCGCCTGATGCGCGAGCCGGCGCAGATCGGCGGCGGCGTGACGCAGTGCAGCTACTTGGTGGTCAACGACGCCGACCTGGTCTACGGCCGCGTGCTGGAGTCGGGGGTGAAAGTAGAAATGGACATCAAGGACGAGGACTACGGCGGCCGCGGCTTCACCTGCCGCGATCCGGAGGGGCATTTGTGGAGTGTGGGGACTTACGATCCGTTTGCTTAGGTGTCCACGACGAGCGCGTCGCAAGGTGCTCAGCAAGGTGAAGCGCTCACCCCAAGAAAAAAAGCCGTTCATCGAGCGGCTTTTTTACTTTCATGGCGACTACTAACACTATCATTTTTCATGAATTATTTTAATAATTCGTCCATCTCTCTTTGAAATTAATATTGAAAAAGTTCCACCCAAAATATTTTTCGACAAATAGCCAGTTACCGTCCAAACATCATCTTCCAATGCAACAGAAAATGGCTTTTGCCTTTCAATTGCAATAGTTCCATATATTGGGATCAATATTACCTCCGCAATATTCTTTGCAACCTCCTCATTTGGAATTACATCTCTATCGAGCACGTTAAAATATTCACCCTTCTGAAAGCATGCCTTTCCATCAGGTTCCGCAGAAAAACTCAGCAAAGGAAAATATGAAATTACTGAAATAAGTATAATTTCGTATATTTTTATATTTCTCATGGAATAACCCAAACTGGAGACACCTACATTGCTGCGCTTATCTTATTCTCATGTCCTGGCTATTTTTCACAATTAAAACCAAGCCTTTGATCTTAAGTAATAAGTATCGAATCCTTGAAATTAATCTTTGTGAAACGCATTTTCCATTTCTAATTTCTTGAAGAGCCAAGTCCCTTTTTGCAAATAGGTGCCCAAGTTCCGTAGCCTTCTTCAAATAAAAATCAGCTTTATCTTTATCAACCAATGAAGCAGAATCCCCGTTGCGCAAAGCGTAAGCCCAATAAGCGGCAGATATTTGATTCAGATCGGCGGCCTCTTCATACAATGCAACCGCGCTAGCAAGATCACCTTTCTTCTGCAATAGAGAGGCCAGATAATACTTGCCATCTACATCATTTGTCTCACTAAGACATCGATAATGATATTCTGCTTGCTTTGAGTTCTCAGTTACCCCAAGTCCTTGGTCATACATCCATCCAAGATATAAATGTGTTCTAATGTCTTGTTGAACGAGCCGTTCAAATAGCTCTCTTGCAAGACCATACCTGCCAGCCTCGAAGGCGTTATATACCTTATTCAACTCATCACTTTTATCGGTCACAGTGCTTTTTCTCAGATGACATCTATTTTCCAGGAGTACCAGGTTGTAGTCCTGGCGGAGGACTCTTAGGATCTCTAGACGACGGCACCATGAACATTGAGCGGAACAATTCTGCCTATTGAACCGCCCATCCTTGGATATTCATTGGCATAGTAGCTTTGCAAGTACAGCCAATACGTATCCATGAGGCACGCCACGCATATCAGAAAAACAGCAAAAAATCTCCGGTACTTATGGGGCAAGGCTCGTTGCGCTGAGCCATAAAACCAGAATACTGGCGAGTCATCTCCATCCGCCACCTGGCAGTCGCCACCTATAGTTACAACAAATCGAACGTTCGAACTCCGGCAACTGCTCGCAAGGCAATGTCAACTAGCGTGTAGACCGCAACTAACCCAAGAAACACGCTAGCGTATTGCCGCACTTTCCCAACTCTATTGAATCGCAGCAGACAAAAAATAACAATCAGATCGCAAATTGCAATGGACAAAAAAATTGTCCCATATGTAGGCGCGCTAACATAGTTGAGAAGTAATCCAAGTGCGGTGAGGATAGCACAAAAGAATAGCATTATGACATCCGTTATCGAGAAGTGCTTGTTCCAGTCGTACTACTCGTTCCCGTAGTTGAACGGGAAGAAGATGGGCCAACATTCAAGTGCGGAATAGAAATTCTCGGAGGGGGAGCGCTTGGTATGCCGGGCGCGCTACCATACTGGCGTTGACTCCAGCTGCGACAGATGTCGTCATACCCATATACTCCCTTTTGCCCGACCTTGCTCTCCATTGTCCCCTTGAATGTTGTGTCCTGATCGGCGGTGGTTATCTTGTAGGCTTCTATCGTGCCACCAAGATCCACATCTCGGTACACTTGCCCCTCCAGTCCATTGCCGTTCATACCATAACTATACGAATCGTATGCCCCGTTTGGATTGCCAACGTTTACGCTTTGATGAAAGCTCGGTTCATTCCTTGATGGTCCTTCAATCCAGATATCCAAACCACGGGGATCTATATAACTCACAGGATTTCCGAGCACATAGGTATATGAATTGATGCCACCATTTAGACCTATCGGATCGCTCGAGATGAACCGTGCAAGTAAACCTGAGTAATATCGTGCCCGATAGTAATACAGGCCCGTCCCGTCATTTTCCCGTCCCGTGTACTGGAAGGGGTTGTCGACTGCGGCATCAGCCGCCGTGTTTCCGTACGGGTCGTAGGTATAGTCGACGACCTTGCCACCGGCGGCATCCACCAGCCGAACCGTCGAGCCCAGCGCATCGCTCAAGTACGTGTAGATCTTAGCACCCGCGCCGGTGTCGCTCAATTGTGCGAATACTTCATCGATGCCGCCACTGATATAGCTGGCCCGCATATTGGGCCGACTGCCGTTCACGCCGCCACTCCCCCCCCGAAAGCTCCAACACGATGTTCAAGCCGTCGTAAACATAGCCACTGGCCACGCCGTTGACGGTTTTCGTCTGGCGCCGGCCCAGGGCGTCGTAACTGAAGCTTGCCACCACAGCACCGCTGCCGCTCTTGATCTGTATCAGCTGATCGCGCGCATTCCAAACATAAGTTTGATGGCCGTCCCCGAGCAGATTGCCGTTGGCGTCGTAGCCGAGCGTTTGCGTGCCGAAGGCGGTCAGGCGGTTGGCCGCGTCCACGTTGGCGGAGGCCAAGGCCTCGGGCAACGCGGTGCGCGCCAGACTGCCGCCGGCCTGTATGCGCCGACCGCCATTGTCATAGGCATAGCGAAGATCGCCCAGCACGCTGCCATCGGCGTTGGCGTAAACAATCGAGGCCAGTTGGCCGGCAGCGTAGTAGGTGTTGCTGCGGGTGACACCATTGGCATACTTGGTTCGGATACGGCGGTTGGCCGCGTCGTAGGTGAAACTGATACTCTGTGCAACGCCGTTGTTGACGGCGTCGGCGGCCTGGTCGATGCGAACCAAACGTCCGCCATCGTGGTAGCTGTAGCGCAGCGGCGGCAGGCCCGTCACGCTCATGCTCGCGCGCCGGCCGTTGGCGTCGTAGGTATAGGCCACCTTGCCTTTTGGCGTGCTGACGCTGCTCACGCGGTCGCGTCCTTCGTAGTTGAAGGAGACGACTCCGTTGACCGAGTCGACCATCCGGACGATGCGGTTGCCCTGGTCGTAGGTGACAGTGACAGTGCCGCCATCCGCGTACGTAGTGCTGGTAAGGCGATCCAGCACATCGTAGGCGTAGCGTGTGACCTGGCCTTCCCGGTCGGTTTTTGGGGTCAGGTTGTGCTTGGCTTGTCGCAGAACTTGGTCGGTTTGTCGTCACCTACAATCCCGCCGACATCGGAAAGTTCCGGACGCCTAGCTTGCGCAACGTAGCTCAAACCGCACCGTATATGCACGACGGCAGCGTGCCAACGCTGGAAGACGCGGTTGAGCAGGAGCTGTATTACCGAAGTGTGGAGTCCGGGCAGCCATTGATACTGACGCCCGGGGAAAAGAACGATCTGGTCGAATTCTTGAGGTCATTGAATAGCCAGTAGATGCCTCAACCCGCGCACGTCAACTGCGGCGTCGGGCCAAGAGCGCTAAGCCAGCGCAGCGCGCAGCGCGGCGTCCGCCACCGGCACGGGGCGGATGCGGATCAGGTTGCGGTATAGCGGCGGCAGGCCGGCGCACAGCTGCTCCAGCTCTTCCTGCGGCATGCCGGCGCGGACATACTGGAACTGCGCCGGATTGCGCTCCGGTAGCGGCCCCTCCATCGTCGAGCCGTAGGCGCCCAGGTTCATGAAGCTGAGCGCGCTGCGGTCCGGGCCGCGCGCGAAGACGAAGGTGCCGTCCTTCGGGTGGCCGAGGTAGGTGCGCAGCTCCTGCTGGCCGGCCGCGTCGGCCGCAGCCATCAACTGGTAGCGCAGCTGCGCGTAGGCGCGCGTGGTTTCCATGAAGGCGCTGCGGATGCCCGACTGGTCAAGCCGGCCCGGCATGCACAGCAGCAGGTTGCCGAAGGAGTCGAGCAGCGCGACGGCGTCGCCGTCGCCGCCGGCGGCGCGGTCGCGCGCCATCGCCTCGCGCAGGAAGGGTGCCAGGTCGGCGTCCGGCTGCTGCGGCGTGCAGCGGTAGCTCAGCGCCTGCGGATACACCTGGCGCAGCGCGCGCACGATGGCGTGGTCGGCCGGCAGGCTGGCCGGGCACTTCAGCTGGGCCTTCGGCAGGTCGCCGCCGAACAAGGCCATCACCTGCTCGGCGGTGGCCTCGAACACCAGCGAGCACAGGGCCTGGGTCGGCTCCGATATGGTCTTGCCGATGAAGAAGGACTTCGGCGCCGCGCCGGCGCTGCGCCGCGCGTACAGCGAGGAGCCTAGCACGGCGGGATAGCTGAAGCTGGCGCGCGCCTGCGCGGCCAGCGGTACGGGCAGCGCGTCGAAGCCGGCGCCGCCGTCGTGGTTGATGCCGGCCTTGACGTCGGGCGCGGCCACCACCACGTTGAAGCCGGTCGCCAAAATGGCGCCGGCGCACATGCAGCAGGGGTCGAGCGAGGTGACGATGGTGCAGTCCTGCGGCGCCGGCAGCGCCCTGCCCTTGGCCCGCTCGGCGTAGTACCAGTCGATCAACTGGCGTTCGCCGTGGGCGGTGGGGTCGAAGATCAGGCCCTGCTTGACGACGTTGTTGTGCAGCGAGTGCAGCACGGTGCCGTGCTGGTCGAGCAGCACGCCGCCGACGCCGAAGGTGCCCTGGGTCTTGGCGGCGATGGCCTCGGCCGCCGCGATGGCGACGGCGGCCTGCACGTCGATGGTTTTTTTGAAGGCCAAGGGCTTACTTCTTTTTCAGGTCGGCGCCGCCGAAGGCGTTGGGCAACTGCGCGCTGGCGGTGGTTTCGACAACGTCGCCCTTCAGGTTGCTCAGCACGACGGGCAGCTCGTTGCCGCCCAGTTCCAGGATCACCTGGCGGCAGGCGCCGCAGGGGGCGATGGGGCCGTCGGTGTCGGCGATCACGGCCAGCTTGTCGAAGTCGCCGGGCTGGTAGCCGTGGGCGAAGGCGCTGAAGAAGGCGGTGCGCTCGGCGCAGTTGCACAGGCCGTAGGAGGCGTTCTCGACGTTGCAGCCGTGGAAGATGCGGCCGTCGTTGCACAGCAGCGCGGCGCCGACCTTGAAGTTGGAGTACGGCGTGTAGGCCTTCAGGCGCGCGGCGGCGGCTTCGGCGATCAGTTGGTCGTTGTTCATGTTTGTTCCATGTTGTACGTTGGGGCGGTCAGCGCCGGCTCGCAGGTGAGGCCGAGAAAACCCAGGGACGTCAATCTAGGGTCAGACCCTAGGGTCTGACCCTGGCTTTGGGCCGTTGGGTGGTTCGGGCGTCACTGCCGCCTTGGCTTAGGGACGGATCGCGCGGTAGACCACCGGGTTGGCGGCCGGCGCGCTGTCGCTGATCCGGTAGGCGGCCTGGATCTCGGCGATGGCCTGCTGGGCCGCCGCTTCGGTACGGGCGTGCACCAGCGCCAGCGGCTGGCCGGCTTCGATCTTGTCGCCCAGCCCCGCCAGCTCGGTCAGGCCGACGGCGAAGTCGATGGCGTCGCTAGGACGGCGGCGGCCGCCGCCCAGGCTGACCACGGCCAGACCGATGCCACGGCAGTCGGTGCTGGCGGCGTAGCCGGCCTTGGGCGCCGGCACCGGCAGCACGATGGGCGCCTTTTCCAAATACAGGTCCGGCTGTTCGATCAAGTCGGCCGGGCCGCCCAGCGCCGCGACCATGCGCGCGAAGCGCTCGGCCGCCGCGCCGCTGTCCAACGCCGCCTGCAGTTTGGCGCGGGCCGCCACTTCGGTGTCGGCCAGTTTGCCCAGCACCAGCATCTCGGCGCACAGCGCCATGGTCACCTCGTGCAGGCGGGCCGGACGCGAGCGGCCGGTCAGGTAGTCCATCGCACCGCGCACTTCCAGCGCGTTGCCTGCGTAGGGCGCCAGCGATTCGTTCATGTCGGTCAGCAGGGCCGAGGTGTGCATGCCGGCGCCGTTGCCGACGGCGACGATGCTCTCGGCCAGTTCGACCGATTTGTCGTAGGTCGGCATGAAGGCGCCGCTGCCCACCTTGACGTCCATGACCAGCGCGTCCAGGCCGGCCGACAGCTTCTTCGACAGGATGGAGCCGGTGATCATGGCCACCGATTCGACCGTGGCGGTGACGTCGCGGATGCTGTAGAAGCGCTTGTCGGACGGCGCCAGCGAGGCGGTCTGGCCGATGATGGCGACGCCGACTTCCTGCACCACCTTGCGGAACAATTCGTTGTCCGGCACGGTGCAGTAGCCGGGGATGGCGTCGAATTTGTCGAGCGTGCCGCCGGTGTGGCCCAGGCCACGGCCGGAGATCATCGGCACGAAGCCGCCGCAGGCGGCGATCATCGGGCCGAGCAGCAGCGAGACGACGTCGCCGACGCCGCCGGTGGAGTGCTTGTCGACCACCGGGCCGGGCAGGTTCAGGCCGCGCCAGTCGAGCACCTGGCCGGAGTCGCGCATGGCCAGGGTGAAGGCGACGCGCTCGTCCATGGTCATGTCGTTGAAGAAGACGGCCATCGCCAGCGCGGCGATCTGGCCTTCGCTGACGCTGCCGTCGGTGATGCCACGGACGAAGAACTGGATCTCTTCGGCGCTCATGGCGCCGCCGTCACGCTTCTTGCGAATGATCTCTTGGGGTAGAAACATGCGAATCTCCGCTTAAGTATTTGAAGTGATGCGGGCCGAATCTCCTTTAGCTAAAGGAGATTCGGCCCTGATGGTGTTCTGTATTGCCGGTGTACTGGATTAACCCAGCGGCGGCGAACCAGGGTCAGACCCTAGGGTCTGACCCTAGATTTACGCCACCATTAGACGCCGTAGGGAATCCAAACGTTCTTGACTTGCGAGGCGTGCGCCAGCACGGCGCGGCCGCCGCTTTGCGCCGTACTATACCAGTCGCGTCCTTTGGCGCCGCCGACCCAGGTGCGCTTCAAGGTGGTCGCCGACAGGCGCTCGACTTCGGCGCAACCTTCGGCCGAACCGTCGTGGCGCCAGACGGCGTCGATGTCGGCGTGGGTCGCCAGGGTGCGCGCCAACTCGTCGGCGCTGCCGGTGACGATGTTGACCACTCCACCCGGCAAATCCGAGGTATCGAACACCTGGTAAAGGTCGATGGCCGACAGCGGATGCGCTTCCGACGGCACGACGATCACGCGGTTGCCCAGCGCGATGGCCGGCGCCACCAGCGAGATGAAGCCGAGCAGCGGCGCCTCGTTCGGGCAGACGATGCCGATCACGCCGACCGGCTCGTTCAAGGCCACCGTCACGCCGTGCATAGGCGGCTGGTGCGCCAGGCCGTCGTACTTGTCGGCCCAGGCGGCGTAGTAGAACAGGCGTTCGATCGAGGCTTGCACTTCCTTGTCGGCGTTCTTGTTGCCGGTCATGGCGGTGATGCGGGCGGCGAACTCCTCGGCGCGCACGGCCAGGTTTTCGGCGATGTAGTACAGCACCTGGGCGCGGTTGTGCGCCGTCGCCTTGCTCCAACCGCCGGCCTTGTGGGCCGCTTCGACGGCGTTGCGGATGTCCTTGCGGCTGCCCTCGGCGATGTCGGCCAGGAAGGCGCCGCTGGCGCCGTGGATGGCGCGGCTGTAGGCGCCGTCCGGGCGGGCCTGCTTGCCGCCGATGTACAGCTTGGCGGTGCGGTCGACGGCGAACGGGCTGTCGTTGCCGGCAGCGGCTGCGGCTGCGGCCTTCACTTTGCCTTTAACTTCCAGCAGCGGTGCGGCGGGACGGGCGTCCTCCGACAGCGCGGTCAGGTATTCGTACATGCCTTCGCGGCCGCCCTCGCGGCCGTAGCCGGATTCGCGGTAGCCGCCAAAGCCGCAGGCGGCGTCGAACTGGTTGGCGGTGTTGATCCACACTACGCCGGCCTTGATCTGCGGCGCCACGTCCATCGCCAGGCTGATGTTCTCGCTCCAGACGCAGGCGGCCAGGCCGTAGACGGTGTTGTTGGCCAGCTGGACCGCCTCGGGCGGGGTGCGGAAGCTCATCGCCACCAGCACCGGGCCGAAGATCTCCGCCTGCGACACGGCGGCCGAGGTGGAGGCGCCGGTGATCAGGGTCGGTGGATACCACGAGCCGTTGGCCGGGATCTCGCAAGCCGGTTGGTACACCGTGCAGCCTTCGGCGCGGGCCGAGTCGACCAGCGCGGCGATGCGCTGCTGCTGCACCGGGTCGACCAGGGCGCCGATGTCGATCGACTTGTCGAGCGGCGAGCCGAGGGTCAGCTTGTCCATGCGCGCGCGCAGCTTGGCGAGGAAGCGGTCTTGCACCGATTCCTGCACCAGCAGGCGCGAGCCGGCGCAGCAGACCTGGCCCTGGTTGAACCAGATCGAGTCGACCAGACTCCTCGACGGCGGCGTCCAGGTCGGCGTCGTCGAAGACGATGAAGGGCGACTTGCCGCCCAATTCCAGCGACAGCTTCTTGCCGCTGCCGGCGGTGGCGGTGCGGATCAAACGCCCCACTTCGGTCGAGCCGGTGAAGGCCAGCTTGTCGATGCCGGCGTGGTTGACGATGGCTTCGCCGACGCGGCCGTCGCCGGTGACGATGTTGACGACGCCGGCCGGCACGCCGGCTTGCACGCAGATCTCGGCGAACAGCATGGCGGTCAGCGAGGTGAACTCGGCGGGCTTGAACACCACCGTGTTACCGGCCGCCAGGGCCGGGGCGATTTTCCAGGACAGCATCAGCAGCGGGAAGTTCCACGGCACGATCTGCCCCACCACACCGACGGCGCGGTAGTCGGCGAACTCCTCGGCCTGCAGCTGCGCCCAGCCGGCGTGGTAGTAGAAGTGGCGCGCGGCCAGCGGCATGTCGACGTCGCGGGTCTCGCGGATGGTCTTGCCGTTGTCCAGCGTCTCCAGCACGGCGAACAGGCGCGAGTGCTTTTGCAGCAGGCGGGCCAGCGCGTACAGCACCTTGGCGCGGCCGTGGCCGCCCAGTGCCTGCCAGCCCGGCTGGGCGCGGCGCGCCGCCTCGACGGCGCGGTCGACGTCGGCGTCGGTGGCCTGGGTCAGGTCGGCCAGCTTGCTGGCGTCGGCCGGATTGGTGCTGGCGAACAGCTCGCCCGGCGCGCTGAAGGCGTTGTCGATGAACAGGCCGAAGCTGCGGCCATGCTGGTCCAGCCACGCTTGCGCTTCTTTTTGGCTTTCTGGTGCCGGGCCGTAGTCCATAGTGGTGAGAATCTCGTTAATTGTTGGCATGACGAATCCGATAATGTGGTGCGTGATTGGCGATCAAGGATGGGCGTGACGGTGCGCGGCCGAGTAGTGGCCGGTGACGTAGTGCTCCAGCTGGCGCTCGATGTCGGTCAGCAGGCTGGAGGCGCCGATGCGGAACAGGTGCGGCTCCAGCCACTCGTTGCCCAGCTCCTCCTTCATCAGGCTCAGATACTGCAGCGCGGCCTTGGCCGTGCTGACGCCGCCGGCCGGCTTGTAGCCGATCTTGAAGCCGGTCTGTTCGTGGTACTCGCGGATCGCCCGCACCATCGTCAGCGAAACGGGGATGGTCGCGTTGACCGGCTCCTTGCCGGTCGAGGTCTTGATGAAGTCGGCGCCTGCCATCATGCAGACCCACGAGGCCTTGGCCACGTTCTCCAGCGTCACCAGCTCGCCGGTGGCGAGGATGGCCTTGACGTGGGCGTCGCCGCAGGCCTGGCGGTAGGCGCGCATCTCGTCGTACAGCGCTTGCCAGTTACCGGTCAAGACGTGCTGGCGGGTGATGACGATGTCGATCTCGGCGGCGCCGGCGGCGACCGACAGTTCAATCTCGCGCACCTTGGTCTCCATGCTGGTCAGGCCGGCCGGGAAGCCGGTCGAGACGGCGGCGATCGGCAGGCGGCCCTGCAGCACCTTGCCGGCGTGCTGGATCATCTCGTGGTAGACGCAGACGGCGCCGGTGCTCAGGTTCAGCTCCTGGATGCCCAGCGCCTCGACCAGGTCGGCGCGCAGCGGCCGCATGGCCTTCATGCACAGGCGCTCGACGCGGCCCGGCGTGTCGTCGCCGGACAGGGTGGTCAGGTCGATCAGGCCGATGGCCTTGACCAGCCAGGCCGCCTGGTACTCCTTCTTGACCGAGCGGCGGTTCGCCAGGCTGGCGGCGCGGCGGTCGGCGGCGGCTTTGTTGACGTGAATGTGGTTGATCCAGCCCAGGTCGAGGGCGACCGCTTCGTTGCGCTTGAAGTCGGGGGAAATGGTCATAACAGATTGCTTCCGTTCGAGAGTGGTTTGACGCCGAGGTGATGGGCCAGGGTCTGGCCGATATCGGAGAAGGTTTCCGAGATGCCCAGCGCGCGCGGCTGCACGCCGGGGCCGAAGAAGATCATCGGGATGTGTTCGCGGGTGTGGTCGGAGCCGGCCCAGGTCGGGTCGCAGCCGTGGTCGGCGGTGACCACCACCAGGTCGCCCTCGCGCAGCTTGGCGATGAACTCGGGCAGGCGCGCGTCCATCTCCTGCAGCGCGTTGGCGTAGCCGGTGACGTCGCGGCGGTGGCCGAAGGCCTGGTCGAAGTCGACGAAGTTGACGAAGGTGAGCGAGCCGTCGCCGGCCTCGTCGCTGACCTTCAACAGGGCCTCGAACAGGGCCATGTTGTCGACGCCCTTGACCACGCGCGAGATGCCGTGGCCGGCGAAGATGTCGCTGATCTTGCCCAGGCCGATGACTTCGCCGCCGGCGTTCTTGACGTGGTCGAGCAGGGTCGGCGCCGGCGGCGCGACGGCGTAGTCGTGGCGGTTGCTGGTGCGGGTGTATTTGCCGTTGCTGCCGACGAAGGGACGGGCGATGACGCGGCCGATGTTGTAGGGCTCGACCAGCTTGAAGGCCATCTCGCACACCTCATACAGGCGCTCGAGGCCGAACGATTCCTCGTGGGCGGCGATCTGCATCACCGAGTCGCCCGAGGTGTAGATGATCAGCTTGCCGCTGGCGACGTGCTCGTCGCCGTGCTTGTTGATGATGTCGGTGCCGGAGGCGTGGCAGTCGCCGAGGAAGCCGGGCACGCCGGACAACTCCTGCAGGCGCGCGGTCAGCTCGGCCGGGAAGGACGGCGTGGTGCGCGGGAAGTAGCCCCAGTCGAATTCCACCGGCACGCCGGCGATCTCCCAGTGGCCGCTCTGCGTGTCCTTGCCGGTGGAGCGCTCGCGCGCCGCGCCGTAGGCCGCGGCGAAGCCGTCGCGCTGGGCGAAGCCGTCGGCCCACTGGCCGCTGGCGGCGTGGGCGGCGGCGCCCAGGCCGAGGTTTTCCAAGGTCGGCAGGGTCAGCGGCGTGCCGTTCTTGGCGGCCCAGCTGGCGATGTGGCCGAAGGTGTTGGCGCCGGTGTCGTTGTACTTGGCGGCGTCCGGCGTGGCGCCCAGGCCGAAGGAATCCAGCAGGAGGATGAATGCACGTTTCATGATATACCCGGATCAGACTCGGTTGAAAAAGGTGTTCTGTAGTGTAGGCGCTGGCGGCCGGCATGCAAGCCGGCGTGGCGGCGGCGCCCTGAATGACAGCGGGGCGGACCAGCCGCCCCGCGAAGGATTACGCTTGCGGCGTTTTGGCCACGGTGGCCAGGTAGCCCAAAATCAGCTCGATCAGCGACTTGGCGCCGATGGCGGCGTACTTCAGCGTCTGCTCGTGCGACAACGGGAACGGCGACAGGCCTCGGCCAGGTTGGTGATGACGGAGACGCCGACCACCTTCAGGCCGCAATGGCGGGCCGACACCACTTCCGGCACCACCGACATGCCGACCACGTCGGCGCCGAGGCGGCCGAAGGCGCGGATCTCGGCCGGGGTTTCGAAGTTCGGGCCGGCGTAGGCGATGTAGACGCCCTCGTGCAGGGTGATGCCCTTGGCGGCGGCGGTGTCCTTGAGCAGGTTGCGCAAGTCGGCGTCGTAGGCGTTGGCCATGCTGAAGAAGCGCGGGCCGAAGCGTTCGTCGTTCGGGCCCATCATCGGCGTGCCGGGCAGGAAGTTGATGTGGTCGGTCAGCGCCACCAGGCTGCCGGCGTCCACTTCGGGACGCAGCGAACCGGCCGCGTTGGTGACGAACAGCATTTCGCAGCCCAGCAGTTTCAAGGTGCGCACGGCGGAGGTCATCACGCCCAGGCCGTAGCCCTCGTAGACGTGGCCACGGCCCTTCATGCAGACCACCGACACGCCCGACAGGGTGCCGATCACCAGTTCGCCGGCGTGGCCGTGCACGGTGCTGATCGGGAAGCCCGGCAGCTCGTCGAAGCTGATGGTGACGGCGTCGCTCATCTGCTCGGCCAGCACGCCCAATCCGGAGCCGAGGATCATCGCGATGCGCGGTTTGAAGTCGGCGGGGATGCGGGCACGGATGATGGCGGCGGCTTGGAATGGGGAATTGTTAGACATGGTTATCCTCTTGTTAGATGTGTTCGTGTGTGTCGAGTGTGTCGAGTGTGTCGAGTGTGTTACCGCGGTGCCATGCCGAGTCCGGCGCGTGGCCAAATCGAGGGTCAGACCCTGAGGGTCTGACCCTGGCGCCGCGCCGTTTGGCGGACTCGGCGCCCGGCGCTTTGAAATAGGCTGCTACTACTACCTGAGTCGAGCTTGCTAGTGTCTGGACGCCACTATGCATCATCGTCTATATGTATGGCAAATACCATTTTTCTTCCGCATTTATACAAAAAGCATATAAATATCCCCTATTATAAAACAGGCCCGACCTGACCGCCGCGCCGCGCCCCCGCTGGCCCGCGGCGGCAAGCGTTTGACAGGGCAAAGACAAATGTTTACCATGAAAGACAAATGTTTATCCAGGCCGACCCAGTGACCGACACCTCCAAAAAAGAACAGCTGTACCAGCTGATCCGCGCCAACCCCTTCATCTCGCAGCACGCAACCTGGCGGTCGAGCTGCGCCTGTCGCGCTCGGCCGTGGCCGGCCACATCGCCAGCCTGATCCGCGAGCGCCGCCTGCTCGGCCGCGCCTACGTGCTGCCCGACAAGCGCCCGGTGATGTGCCTGGGCGCGGCCAACCTGGACCGCAAGCTGCGCACCCTGGCGCCGCTGCGCATGGGCACCTCCAACCCGGCCAGCGCCGAGGAGGTGTTCGGCGGCGTGGCGCGCAACATCGCCGAGAACCTGGCGCGGCTGGGTATTCCGGCCGCCCTGCTCACCGCGCTGGGCGACGACGCCGCCGGCCGCGCCCTGCAGGAGCACGCCGAGCGGGCCGGCATCGACACGCGCGGCAGCCTGAAGCTGCTCGACGCCGCCACCGGCACCTACACCGCCGTGCTCGACGACCACGGCGAGATGACCCTGGCGCTGGCCGACATGGCGCTGTACGACCGCATCACCCCCGAGTTCCTGGCCGGCCGCCTGCCGCAGCGCTCGGCCGCCGCGCTCACCGTGGCCGACCTGAACCTGCCGCTGGCCAGCGTCGCCGTGCTGCTGGCCGACGCGCTGCGCGAGGCGGTGCCGCTGATTATCGTCGCCGTCTCGCAGCCGAAGATGGCGCGCCTGCCGGCCGACCTGCGCGGCCTGCGCCTGCTGATCCTCAACCGCGGCGAGCTGGAGACCCGGGTCGGCCGCGCCCTGCCCGGCGAGGCCGAGGTGGCCGCCGCCTGCGCCGAGGTGCGCGCCCAGGGCGCGCAGGACGTCGTGGTCACCTGCGGCGGCGCCGGCGTGTTCCACACCAAGGGAGCGGCGCTGGTCTGGCTGGCCGCCCACCAGGTCGAGGTGGTCGACGTCACCGGCGCCGGCGACGCCTTCGCCGCCGCCGTCTGCTGGTCGCTGTACCAGGGCAGCGAGGATTTGACCTTGGCCTGCCGGCGCGGCCTGAAGGTCGCCGCCATGACCCTGGAAAGCCCCGACACCGTTTCGCCCATGCTGGCCGCCGACGTGCTCGACGAGATCCACGACTTCGATCTGGACGCGCCGCTGTTCCCCCAACTCGCCCCACACGCACCACACAAGGACTGACCCCATGCACCAATTCCTCCTGTTCTCGGCCGAAGTGGCCGCCGCCCGCGCCGCCGGCAAGCCCATCGTCGCGCTCGAATCGACCATCATCTCGCACGGCATGCCCTACCCGCAGAACGTGCAGATGGCGCGCGAGGTCGAGCAGATCATCCGCGACGGCGGCGCCGTGCCGGCCACCATCGCCATCATCGGCGGCAAGATCTGCGTCGGCCTGTCGGCCGAGCAGCTCGAACTGCTGGGCACCGCGCCGGACGCGCTGAAAGTGTCGCGCCGCGACCTGCCCTATGCGCTGGCGCAGAACAAGCTGGGCGCCACCACCGTGGCGGCGACCATGATCTGCGCCGAGCTGGCCGGCATCCAGGTGTTCGTCACCGGCGGCATCGGCGGCGTGCACCGGGGCGCCGAGACCAGCTTCGACATCTCGGCCGACCTGCAGGAACTGGCACAGACCTCGGTGGCGGTGGTCTGCGCCGGCGTCAAGTCCATCCTCGACATCGGCCTGACCCTGGAGTATCTGGAGACGCACGGCGTGCCGGTGCTCAGCGTCGGCCAGCGCGGCTTCCCCGCCTTCTTCACGCGCGAGAGCGGCTTCAACGCCGACTTCCAGATCGACGGCGCGGCCGAGCAGGCCGCCTTCATCCACACCAAGTGGCAGCTCGGCCTGAAGGGCGGCGTGGTGGTCAGCAACCCGGTGCCGGCGGCGGCGGCCATGCCGAAGGAGGAGATCGAGCGCATCACCGAGCAGGCGCTGGCCGAGGCCGACGCCGGCGGCGTGACGGGCAAGGCGGTGACGCCCTTCCTGCTCGGCCGCATCAAGCAGCTCACCGACGGCCGCAGCCTGGCCACCAACATCGCGCTGGTGATGCACAACGCGGCGGTGGGCGCGGCGCTGGCGCGCGCCATGCTGGCGCACGCGGCGCCGCGCTGAGCCAGGGCGCCGGCCACGCCCGCTCCAGCCCAAGACCAAGAGCGAGGGTCAGACCCTAGGGTCTGACCCTGGATTTTCGCCGCAGGGTGGTGTTTGAGCCGCTGACGCGCTGGCCAAATCCAGATTCAGATTCAGATTCAGATTCAGATTCAGATTCGATTGCGCAGTCCACTTTGAAGAGTCACCGCACGCCATGTCCATCGATTTGAAACAGTTAAGGTACTTCCTCGCCGTCGCAGAGGAAAAGAGCTTCAGCCGGGCGGCCGAGCGGCTGCACATCTCGCAGCCGCCGCTGAGCCAGCAGATCATGAAGCTAGAAAGCGAGCTGGGGGTCAAGCTGTTCGCCCGCACCACGCGCACCTTCGAGCTGACGGTGGCCGGGCGGGCGCTGATGAACGAGGCGGCCGAGCTGCTCGGCAAAATGCGCATGACCATCGACACCATCCGCCAGATCGACCGGGGCGAGGTGGGCCGGCTGCGCGTGGGCATCGTCGGCTCGGCCATGTGGGGCCTATCCCCAGCCTGCTCGAGGAGTTCCAAAGCAAATTCCCGCGCGTCACCTGGACGCTGCACGAGTTCGGCCCGACGGTGCAGTACGACGCGCTGCGCGCCAAGCAGATCGACGTCGGCTTCTGGCGCGAGCCGCGCCTCGACGACGACGACCTGAAACACGACAACCTGCGCCAGGAGCTGTGCTTCCGCGAGAACGTCTGCGTCGCCATCAACGAGCACCATCCGCTGGCCAAGCAGGACGCCATCGAGCTGATGGACATCGCCGAGGAGCCGATGCTGACGCTGGCGCTGGACAAGTCGGCCTTCCCGCGCTACCTGATCCAGTGCTGCGTCAAGGCCGGCTTCCAGCCGACCATCTTCCAGGAGGCGAGCGAGCCGCAGACGCTGCTGGCGATGGTCGGCGCGGCGCTCGGCGTGGCGCTGCTGCCCGAGACCACCAGCCGCATCGGCTGGCCCGGCGTGGTGTTCCTGCCGATCCGCACCAACCCGCCGTCGGCCAACCTGTACATCACCTACACCACGCTGGACGACGCGCCGGTGGTGCGCGCCTTCCTCAACATCCTCAACCCGCCGGCGCGGGCCGACTAGGCGCCGACATCAGCGGAAAGACGGCCGCTGGAGAGCCAGGGTCAGACCCTAGGGTCTGACCCTCGCTTTACGCCGCTGGCCTTTCTGGGCTTAACGGCCTTGACCTCAGTGGGTCACGCCGCCGGCCTCGCGCACGTCGCTCTTGACCAGCAGCGCCGTATGCACGGCGATGCGCAGGCCGGCCACCATGTCGGCCAGCGCCATGCTGGGCGCGCCGGGATGGGCCGCCGCCTGCTGCGGCAGGTAGGGTATGTGGATGAAGCCGGCGCGGATCGCCGTGCCGAAGTCGGCCGAGTCGTGCATCAGGCCGTAGAACACGTGGTTGCAGACGAAGGTGCCGGCGCTCTGCGACACCGAGGCCGGCAGGCCGGCGTCGCGCAGCGCGTGGACGATGGCCTTGATCGGCAGCGTGGCGAAATACGCCGCCGGGCCGCCCGGCACCACCGGCTGGTCGATCAGCTGGCGCTGGTTGTTGTCGGCGATGGGCGCGTCGTCGACGTTGATGGCGATGCGCTCGACCGACAAATCGCCGCGGCCGCCGGCCTGGCCGACGGCGATCACCACGCTCGGCTGCAGCTCCTCGATCAAGTTCTTCATCGCCAGCTTGGCCACGCCGAACAGGCAGGGCAGTTGGCGCACCACCACGTTGAAGCCGGCCTCGCTCCAGCCGTCGAGCGCGCGCACCGCCTCCCACGAGGGGTTGATGCTCTCCTGGTTGAAGGGTTCGAACCCGGTCAACAATACAATCTTCTTCATCGGTGCCACTCCATCTACCGCAGCGTCGCCGCTACATGAAAAAATACAGCAAGGCCACGTTGGCCGCCAACAGCGCCAGCGCGGTCGGGATCTGCGCCTTGATGACCGCGTTCTTGTCCGTCAAATCGAGCAGCGCCGTCGGCACCACGTTGAACAGCGCCGCCATCGGCGTCATCAGGGTGCCGCAGTAGGCGCTGAACATGCCGATCGCCGCCATCGGCGCCGGATTGGCATGGTAGACCCCGACCAGCACCGGAATGCCGACGCCGGCCGCCATCACCGGGAAGGCGGCGAAGCCGTTGCCCATCACGATGGTAAACAGCGCCATGCCGCAGCAATATACCAGCACCGCCGCCAGCCGCGTGTCCATGGCGATGTAGGTGGTGCTGACGTGGGCCACCGCCTTGCCGACGCCGGCCTCGGAGAACAGCAGGCCGAGCACCGCCAGCATGTGCGGCAGCACCACCGCCCAGCCCATCGCGTCGACCAGGCGGCGCGACTCGCGCATCGCCTGCAGCGGCGTGGCGCGGGTCAGCCAGCAGGCCAGCGCCACCGCCAGCAGCGAGCCGCAGCCCAGGCTGGCCAGGGTCAGGTTCTTCGGGTCGAGCAGGAACAGGCCGTCGATCTTGACGTCCTTGAACAGCGTCGAGCCGAGCACCGTCACCAGCGGGATGGTCAGCGCCGGCAGCAGCAGCTTGTGGCCCAGGCCCACCGCGCTGGCCTGGCGCTGCGCCTCGTTGCGCGTGCCGTAGCGGCCCAGGCGCACGCCGCCGCAGGCGGCGATCAGGCCCATCAACAGCATCATGGCGCCGGCCAGCGCCGGCGGCAGGTGCTCGCCGGCCAGGTAGACCACGGCGTACAGCCACCAGAACACGGCGGTGCTGCGGCGGCGCGGATTGGCGGCGTCGCGCCAGGCCATCAGGCCGATCAGGGCCAGCATGGCGCCCAGCACCATGTAGAAGAAGTCGAGGCTGAAGATCATGCCGCGCCGCCCTCGGCGCCGGGCCGGCCCGGCGCGGCGGCGGCGCCCTGCCCGGCCGCCTCGCGGGCGATCTGGCCGTCCAGGCGGTGCAGGCGCCAGCCGTGGATCAGGAAGGCGCAGACGGCGGTGGGAATGCCCCACATGGCGATGTGCAGCGGGTCGACCTCCAGCCTTCGCCGCGCAGGATGGTCTGCATCAGCACGATGGCGCCGAAGGCGACGAAGACGTCCTCGCCGAAGAACAGGCCGACGTTGTCGGTGGCGGCGGCCATGGCGCGGATGCGCTGGCGCAGCCGGTCGCTCAGGCCGGGGTGGCGCGCCACGGCGACGCCCTCGGCCATCGGCGCGATCAGCGGGCGCACCATCGAGGCCTGGCCGCCCAGGCTGGTCAGGCCGGCGGCGGCGCTCAGCTCGCGCAGCGCCAGGTAGACGATCAGCAGGCGGCCGCTGGTGGCGGCGGCGATGCGGGCGATCGAGCGCTGGGCGTGCTCCTTCAGGCCGTAGCGCTCGAGCAGGCCGATGGCGGCCAGCGGCAGCAGCAGGATCATCGGCAGGTTGCGCGTTTTGACGAAGGCGGTGCCCAGCGAGGCCAGGATGTGCTCGACCGGCATGGCGGCGGCCAGGCCGGTGACGGCGCAGGCGGCGATGACCACCAGCACCGGGCTGGCGCGCAGCGCGAAGCCGGCGACGATCACCGCCACGCCAAGCAGCGGCCACAGGTTGACTACTGTTTGCATCGTCGTCCCCTTGTTTTTGGAATCGCTGCATCTTACCCGGGTTTGCGCTTGCGGCAACGCACAAAAAAGCCCGCGCGTCGTACGACGCGCGGGCTTCTTTGTGCTTTACCGGCCGGCTTAGAAGCTGGTTTTGAACTGCACGCCCAAGGTGCGCGGCTCGTTGGTGATGGCCGCCAGGTTGTTGATGTCGATCGCGCCGACCGCCTGCACCTGGTCGGTGATGTTGCGGGCGAAGGCCGCCACCTCGTAGCGGTCCCACTTGTAGCCGACCCGCAGGCCGCCCTCGGTGAGCGACTTGGCCTTGTACTCCTTGGCCTGGTACAGGAACATGTTGTAGCTGCTGCGGTAGGCCCAGTCGGTGAAGGCGAAGAACTCGCCGTCGCCCATGGCGGTGCTGTAGCGCAGGGTGAAGTTGCCCTGCCACTGGGGCGCGCGCGGCAGCGGGTTGCCGTTGACGTAGGAGGTGCCGGCCGACGGTCCGGCCGGGTTGGTCGGCGTGCACGGGCCGCCGCAGTAGCTGATGAACAGCTTGTCGTCCTTGATCTCGGTGTGGTTGTAGCTGCCGCCGACGGTCAGGCGCAGCGAGTCCGACAGGTTGGCCTGGAAGTCCAGCTCGACACCCTGGCCGACCACCTTGTCGGCGTTGATCAACTGGTTCTGGTTGATGGCGCCGCTGCCGGCGGTGAGCTGCTTGTCGCTGACGCGGTATTGGAACACGCTGGCCGACAGGCGGGCGCGCTTGTCGAACAGGTCCTGCTTGATGCCGGCTTCGGCCGACAGCACCTTCTCGGCGTTGGCCACGGTCGGCCGGTCGGTCAGGCCGTACAGGCGGCCCTGGATGGACGGCGCGCGGTAGCCGGTGGCGACACGGCCGAACAGGTTGGTGTTCTTGTCCAGCTCGTAGGTGCCGGAGGCGTCCCAGCTCACGTTCGACGAGTCGCGGTCGACCTGGAACGGCCCGGCGGTGATGCCGTCGACGCGCTTGGCGGCGAACTCCTTCTTGTCGCTGGTGTAGCGCAGGCCGCCGCGCAGCTTGAGCTTGTCGCTGACGGTGTAGTTGAGCGAGCCGAAGGCGGCCCACGAGCGCGCCGTCTGGTTCTGCTGCGAGTAGGCGGCGTTTTGCGGATGGCCGGGGGCGAAGGTGTCGAAGGAGATGCTGTCGATCTGCATGTCCTCCTTGAAGTAGAACAGGCCGGCGATCCACTGCAGCGGCCCCTTGTAGTTCGATTCCACGCGCACTTCCTGGGTCAGCTGCTTGTGGTCGGGCAGCAGGTCGGCGGTGTCGAGGGCGAAGGGGATCACGCCCGGCCCCATCGGCAGCGCGTAGGCGGCGCCGTAGCCGCCGTCGACGTCGGCGCGGCTGTAGAAGTCGGCGCTCTCGTAGCCGCTGATCGAATGCACGGTCAGGCCGTCGAGGGCCCAGCGCAGGCGCAGGTTGGCGCCCTTGGTGCGCAGGTGCTGGGTGTTGGCGCCGTCGGTCGGGTAGTCGTCGTAGTTGAAGCCGTCGACCAGGTCGCTGGTGCCCTTCTTGATCGTGTTGGCGCGGAACAGCGTGGCGTTGCCGTTCATGTTGCGGCCGTGCAGGTTGAGCAGCGCGCTGAAGTCCTTGCTCGGTTTGACCAGCAGTTGCAGGCGGGCGGCGTGGTCGTGGTAGCCCTCGAAGTCGCGGGCGATGGCGTTGGGCAGGCTGTTGTGGACGCGGTTGTCGCGGTTCTGCGATTGCAGCGACAGGCGCAGCGCGACGGTGTCGCTGAGCGGCAGGTTGTAGGCGCCCTCGGCGTTCTTGGCGCCGTAGTTGCCCAGGCCGAGCGTGGCGTAGCCCTCGGTCTTGAAGACCGGCTTGGCCGAGTCGAACTTGATCACGCCGGCCGGCGAGTTGCGGCCGAACAGCGTGCCCTGCGGTCCGCGCAGCACCTCGACCTGGTCCACGTCGAACACCGGGAAGCCCTTCAGCATCGGGCTTTCCTGCACGATGTCGTCGACCACCAGGCCGACCGGCTGCGAGGCGTTCAGGTCGAAGTCGGTGTTGCCCTGGCCGCGGATGTAGAAGCGCGGGAAGGAGCGGCCGTAGTCGGACTCGACGTTCAGGCTGGGCGAGCGGCCCGACAGGAAGCGGATGTCCTGGCCGCCCGAGGTCAGCACGTCGAGCTTGTCGCCCTTCAAGGTGGTGATGGCCATCGGCACGTCCTTGATGTTCTCGGCGCGCCGCTGGGCGGTGACGATGACGGTTTCCAGCTGGCCGGCCTGGCCCTTGGCGGCCGGCGCGGCGGCGTCGCTGTCGGCGGCGGCGTCGGCGGCCCAGGCGGCCGACTGCGGGAAGGCGGCGCCGACCGCCAGGGCGATCAGCGAACGGGCGGCGAAGCGGTGTGTCTGGTTCTTCATCATGGACCAACTCCCTCAGGGGTGTGCGTGGATTAGCGTGGATTAAATCGGGTGCCGCTTTGCCGGGCGGCCGCGTCGGGCGACGGGCCGGCGCCGGGGGCCGGGAAGATGTCAAATTATCCACCAGGCAGTTTGCAAAATGTTCGGCTTCGGAAATGCTAGCATGAATAAAAATTGACAGGAAATTACTTCCGACAGGTATTTATTCATATGAATTTCATATAAATAGGCAAATAAAAACGTATTTGTCGAACATATAAATCCTGTGCATAGTTGTCAGCATTGCGCCACCGGCGGGCGGCCGCTGCGGGCGCAAGGGGCTGGCGGACCCGCCGGCAGCCCGCTAAGCGAGCCGAACAGGCGACGGCGGCGGCTTGGCGAGGGCGGCGCGGCGGGCTGGCGCAAGCGGCGGAATGTTGTGGTTTTTTAGGTGAAACTGGCGAAAAAACCACAGTCCGGCGGCGGCGGCCGCCGCGCCGGCGCTGTTGCGGAGGCACCACAGCGGGCGCGGCGGAAGACCAAGGCGGCGCCACCAACTCTCGCTCCATTCATTTTTGACAAGAACGCGACGGACGGCGGTTTTTCCCGCCGGCGGGGCTTTTGATGATGGTTGAACAAGTTTTTGCGCGGCCGGCACGCTCGCGGCGGCGCCGGCGCCGAGGCGGCCCTCTAAAAACCGGGGTTTCGGCGCCCCGGCGGGGGCCGGATTAGATGTTTAGCCCAATAAAAATATACAATATCGAACTTCCAGGAGCCCATTCATGAAACTTACACAATTTAGTTTGACGATTGCAGCATTGTTTGTTGCTGCCCAAGCGTCCGCGGCTGACCCAAAGCTGGGCATCGTGTATGACGCTGGCGGCAAGTTCGACAAGTCGTTCAACCAGTCCGCTTTTGAAGGCGCCACGCGCTTCCAGAAGGAAACCAACATCAAATTCATCGAGGTGCAGGCCTCCAGCGACACCCAGGCCGAGCAAGTGCTGCGCGGCCTGGCGCGCAAGAACCTCGACCTGATCGCCTCGATCGGCTTCGCCCAGACCCAGGCGGTGCAAAAGGTCGCCAAGGAGTTCCCCAAGGTGCGCTTCGTGCTGATCGACGGCGTGGCCCAGGGCGCGAACGTCAACTCGGTGACCTTCAAGGAGGAAGAAGGCTCCTACCTGGTCGGCGTGGCCGCCGCCATGGCGTCCAAGAGCAAGAAGCTCGGCTTCATCGGCGGCATCGACATCCCGCTGATCCGCACCTTCGCCTGCGGCTACACGCAGGGCGCCAAGGCCGTCTTGGCCAAGGCCGAGGTGACGCAGAACATGGTCGGCACCACTTCCAGCGCCTGGAACGATCCGGCCAAGGGCGGCGAGCTGGCCCGTTCGCAGTTCGACCGTGGCGTCGACGTGGTGTTCGCCGTGGCCGGCGGCAGCGGCATGGGCACGCTGCAAACGGCCAAGGAAAAAGGCAAGCTGGCCATCGGCGTCGACTCGAACCAGAACCACCTGTACCCGGGCACCATGCTGACCTCGATGGTCAAGCGGGTCGACAACGCCGTCTACGACTCCTTCATGCAGATGAAGGCCGGCACCTGGAAGGCCGGCGTCACCGCCAAGGGCCTGAAGGAAGGCGGCGTCGACTGGGCGCTCGACGAGCACAACCGCAAGCTGATCACCCCCGAGATCGAGAAGCGCGTACTGGGTGCGCGCAAGGACATCATCGACGGAAAAATCAAGGTCATCGACTATCGCGTCGGCAATAGCTGCCCGGTTTAATTCCCCTCTTCACCACTGAACGCGCCGCCGGGGTCCGTCCCCGCGCGGCGCGTTGTTAATTAAAATCGATCCTATGCAGCCAGCTGTAGAATTTCGCAACATCTCCAAGCACTTTGGACATGTGAAGGCGAACACGGACGTCAACTTCACCATCGCCAAGGGCTCGATCCACGGCCTGGTGGGGGAAAACGGCGCCGGCAAATCGACCCTGATGAGCATCCTGTACGGTTACTATCGCGCCGACGGCGGCGATCTCCTGCTCGACGGCCAGGTCCAACAGATCCGCAACAGCCAGGAGGCGATCCGCCTGGGCATCGGCATGGTGCACCAGCACTTCATGCTGGTCGAGAACATGACGGTGCTCGACAACGTCATGCTCGGCACCGAGGGCGGCTTCCAGCTGGCGCGCCACCGCGCCAGCACCGAGGCCAAGCTGCGCGAGATCTGCCAGCGCTACCGGCTCGACGTCGACCCGCTGGCCACCATCTCCGACTTGTCGGTGGGGGCGCAGCAGCGCGTCGAGATCCTCAAGCAGATCTACCGCAGCGCCAACATCCTGATCCTCGACGAGCCGACCGCCGTGCTGACCGCGCAGGAGACCGCCTCGCTGTTCGAGATCCTGCGCCTGTTCAAGGAGCAGGGCAAGACCATCGTGCTGATCACCCACAAGCTGCAGGAGATCCTCGACATCACCGACACCGTCACCGTGATGCGCGGCGGCCGCGTGGTCGGCGCCGTGGCCACCGCCGGCACCTCGAAGGAGGAGCTGGCCAACATGATGGTCGGCCGGCCGATCGAAAACAACCTGCCGCGCGCGCCCTACAAGCCGGGCGCGCCGATGCTGGAAGTGAGCGGCCTGCAGTTGCAGGACGCGCAGCAGGTCAAGCTGTTGACGGACATCGGCTTCACCCTGCGCGCCGGCGAGATCGTCGCCATCGCCGGCGTGTCCGGCAACGGCCAGAGCGAGTTGATGGAGATCTTGTCCGGCATGCGCCTGCCCACCTCGGGCCAGCTGCGCTTCGAGGGCAAGCGACCTGCCTTTCGCCAAGCGTTCCGACGCCGACGGCCTGCCGCTCGAGTTCCGCGAACTGGGCATCGCCCACATTCCCGAGGACCGGCTGCGCGACGGCGTGGTGAAGAGCTTCTCGGTGATGCACAACACCATCCTGGGCTACCAGGACAAGCTGAAGAACCGCTGGGGCCTGTTCGACTTCAAGGCCATCGCGGCGCGCTGCGCCGAGTTGATGAAGACCTTCGACGTGCGGCCGGCCAACGGCGACCTGCGCATCGGCCTGCTCTCCGGCGGCAACCAGCAGAAGGTGGTGATCGCCCGCGAGGTGCTGGCGCAGCCGAAGCTGATGCTGGTCGGCCAGCCGACCCGCGGCGTCGACATCGGCACCATCGAAAGCATCCATAAACAACTGCTGGCGCTGCGCGATAGCGGCGTGGCGATCCTGCTGGTGTCGGTCGAACTGGAGGAGGTGCGGGCGCTGGCCGACCGCATCCTCGTCATGTGCGGCGGCCGCATCACCGGCGAACTGAAAATTGAAGAATTCGACACCACCCGCATCGGCTTGCTGATGGGCGGGCTACACAAATCATGAACAACCACGACCTGCCACGCTGGGCGAGCGCCTTCGTCCTGCCCGTTTTGAATCTGCTGTCGGCGCTGCTGGTGGCCGCCCTGGTGATCTATCTGCTCGGTGAGAACCCGGCCGAGTCGCTGGGCATTTTGATCAACAGCGCCATCATCAACCCCGAGGGGCTGAGCTACACCCTGTTCTACGCCTCCACCTTCATCTTCACCGGCCTGTCGGTGTCGATCGCCATGCAGGCCGGCCTGTTCAACATCGGCTCCGAGGGCCAGATGTACTTCGGCGGCCTGGGCCTGACCCTGGCCATGCTGGCCTTCGACGGCTCGCTGCCGGCCTGGGCGCTGATTCCCGTGGCGATGGGCGGCGCCGCGCTGTTCGGCGCGCTGTGGGGCTTTTTGCCCGGCTACCTGCAGGCCAAGCGCGGCAGCCACGTGGTGGTGACGACGATCATGTTCAACTTCATCTGCGCCTCGCTGATGAACTTCATCATCGTCAAATACCTGATCCCGGCCGGCGAGCAGAACACCGCCAGCCGCGCCTTCGCCGACAGCGGCGCCATGCCGCGCCTGAACACCTGGTTCCCCATCCTCGGCGAGACGCCGCTCAACATCAGCTTCCTGCTGGCGATCGCCGCGCTGGCCGTGTACGGGCTGATGGTCAAGCGCTCGGCCTGGGGCTTTAAGCTGCGCGCCACCGGCTTGAACCAGCACGCCGCCCACTACGCCGGCATCCGCATCGGCAAGATGATCATCACCGTCATGCTGATCTCGGGCGCGCTGGCCGGCCTCGGCTCGGTCAACTCCATCATGGGCTCGACCCACTACCTGAGTTTGAACTTCGTCGGCGGCGCCGGCTTCGTCGGCATCGCCATCGCGCTGATGGGGCGCCAGCACCCGGTCGGCATCTTCCTGTCGGCCGTGCTGTTCGGCGCGCTGATCCAGGGCGGCTTCGACCTGTCGCTGGAAAAACCGAACATTCCGACCGAAACCTTCATCTTCATCCAAGGCCTGATCATCCTGTTCTGCGGCGCCATGGAGAACTTCTACGCGCCGGCCATCGGCGCCCTGCTCAAGCGCGGCAAGGCATAAGGGAACCATCATGACATTCGACGACTTCCACTTCGCCAGCATTCTGGTATCGACCGTGCGCAACGCGCCGGTGCTCATCTTCGCCGCCATGGCCGGCCTGTTCGCCGAACGCTCCGGCGTGATCGACATCGGCCTGGAGGGCAAGATTTTGGCCAGCGCCTTCACCTCGGCGGCGGTGGCCTTCGCCACGCAGAACCCGTGGTACGGCGTGGCCGCCGGCGTGCTGGTCTCGGTGGCGCTGGCCACCCTGCAGGGCTACGTCAGCATCACGCAAAAGGGCAACCAGTTGGTGGCCGGCATCGCCATCAACATCGCCATGAGCGGGCTGACCTTCGTGGTGGCGCAGTTCTTCTTCCAACAGGGCGGCCGCACGCCGGACCTGGGCCAGGCGCGCCTGTTCGACGTGGTGCTGCCGGGCAGCGCCGCCGTCGAGGGCATCCCCTTCATCGGCTGGCTGTACGGGCATTTGATCGGCGGCCACTCGGTGCTGGTGTATCTGGCCTTCGGCCTGGTGCCGTTGGTGCACTGGGTGCTGTACCACAGCCGCTTCGGCCTGCGCCTGCGCGCCTGCGGCGAGAACCCGCACGCCGCCGACGCGGCCGGCGTCAGCGTCGAGCGGCAGCGCTACATGGCGATGCTGGTGGCCGGCGTGTTGTGCTCGTTCTCGGGCGCCTACCTGGCCATCGTGCAGAGCGGCTTCTTCCTGCGCGACATGTCGGCCGGCGCCGGCTACCTGGCCCTGACGGCCATGGTGTTCGGCAACTGGCGTCCCGTCTACACCTTCCTCGGCTGCTTGATGTTCGGCTTCTTCGGCGCCGTGCAGATCCAGATCGAGGGCGTCGACCTGCCCGGCATCGGCCGCATTCCCGGCTCGCTGATCCAGATGGTGCCGTACGTGGTGACGGTGATCGTGCTGGCCGGCCTGATGGCCAAGTCGGTGGCGCCGAAGGCCTTGGGCACGCCGTTCGTCAAGTCGCGCTAGGGCGCGCTGTAAGCCTTTGTGACGTATCAGTGCCAGCGCTACTCTAGCTTGCCACAAGTGTCAACCATACTGTAAAGTGTCAAATGTACTGTCAATCTGACTTCGTCGAGGACATCATGGGAAAGAAGCTGAACAAGGCGCCTGTCTACTACACGGTAGCTCAAGTTCAGTTCAACCCCATCCTCAATTTGGATAGCTATTTGCCAGCCATTCAAGCCAAGATGCGTGAGGCCCGCTTTCCAGATTACCGGCAAGAAGTATTTCATCGACTTGTACTACCGTTCGGGGGCATTGAGCCTGGCGGGCAAATGGCATCGCCATCAGTAGCACCTCAGTCGCGCCACACGTTCGGCGATATTTCTGGTCAAACCAGCTTCTTGCTAGAATCAAATACGTTGTCATTTCAAACTACTGAATATGACACTTTTGAAATATTCTCTGCCAGCCTACTCCAGGGACTTGACGTCTTGCACGACATCATGCGCCTCGACTTTATCGAGCGTATTGGACTACGTTACTTAGATGCAGTACAACCGCTTCAAGAGCAAGATACATTGAAGGACTACCTTGTCCCGGAGGTTTTAGGTTTGTCCCAAAAGGTCGAGGGCCAACTAATGCAATCGATTAGCGAAACCACCTCAATCACGAGTGCTGGTCAGTTGATATCGCGGGTCATAATTCGAGATGGCAACATTGGACTACCAATGGAACTTTCGATGCTTGCCCCTACTATCAATCCACGTTTCACTCAGCGGCACGGGCGACATGCTATTGTGGACACCGATGCCTCGCATGTTCTGCGCGAAGCCTTTGATCTGACACAAGTTAAAAGTCGCCTAATTTCTCTGCACAATGAAATCAAAAAATCATTTGAGATGACATTTACTACGCACGCAAAAGATGCGTGGGCCTAATAGACGGAGCTTAGGGTGACGACCACAATGAGTTTTGGCGGATGGATTCCAGACCGCCCCGCTGCGACGGGCGCATCTTCTAATGTGACCAAGGCAGTTGGATGGGTTGCGACAACTATGGCGATGTTGGCTGTCGTGGGCACCGGGGGTGAAATTCCGCTTGTACAATTGCACCGACCGGTGTCCCGCAATCAAATTATTGTACCGCCTGTCGTTGAGGTGGAACACTCGCGAACTCCAAATGAAGACCTTGCCCGTATTCGCTCAGTGCTCTCACCAGCAGTGTCCGACCTCGCAACCACACTGGGAGTGACTCGCCAATCCATTTACAACTGGATCAACGGTGAACCTGTTATCGCGGAAAACGCCGTCAAACTTCGTGACCTCTCGCAAGCAGCAGACGTACTTGCCCATGAAGGAATTGTAGTCAATTCCTCTCTTTTAAAGCGAAAGTTCGCCGACGGAAAAAACCTGTTTCAGGTTGCGCAGGCGGGCGATTCGGCACGAGAAGCCGCACTAATGCTTGTGCAAATTCTCAAGCAAGAGTCCGTACAACGGGCACGTATGAGTATCCGCTTTGCAGGAAGAATTAAAACGCCTGCAACAGCCGATTTTGATCTTCCGGCATCTAGCGACATTACTTAAAAGTGGCTTAGTGGCTCAACAGCCCCAACGAAAATAGATGAGTTTCCGAATTGCAGGCCCCCGGTGTCAGACTAGTTGTCGCCTCTAGATTTTACCCAAAGATAGAGGTGTACGATGGCAGCAAGAAATTCACCGGCGTTTGTCGAGCAGGCGCTGGTCAAGGTATTCTCCCGTGGCGACAGGAGCGTGCAGGCAGTCGCCGACGAGATCAACGTCAATTACCACACGCTTAAAAATTGGATGGCAAGGAAAGCAGTGAAGAGATCGGACACGCCGGCAGCGAAAGAAAAGCGCCCGCAGGACTGGAGCGCCCAGGAGCAGCTCGTCGCATTGCACGAGACGCACGGCATGGACGGCGAGGCGTCGAGCGTCTGGTGCCGCGAGCGCGGCATATTCCCCCATCATTTGACCGAGTGGCAAGCGGCCTTCTGCGGTGACAAAAGAACCGGCCAGGCCGATGCCAAGGCGCTGCGCTCGCTCAAGGACGACAACGACCGGCTGCAACGCGAGCTGCTGCGCAAGGACAAGGCGCTGGCGGAGGCGGCAGCGCTGCTGATCCTGCAAAAAAAGTTCCGGGCGCTTTGGGAGGACGAGGTCAAATGACCACGCTGCCGGAGCGCATCGAAGTGATGGCCCTGGTCGCCGAGGCGATCGGTGCCGGCGCGCGCCAGGACCGGGCCTGCGCCGCCATCTCGTTCAGCGAGCGCACGCTGCAACGCTGGCAGCGCGACGCCCTGCGTGGCGACCAACGGCCGGCACGCGTGCAGGCGCCGGCGAACCGGCTCAGCGCGCTCGAGCGGCGCCAGTTGCTCGCCGTCGCCAACTGCGCCGAGTTCGCCCACCTGCCACCCAGCCAGATCGTGCCGCGGTTGGTGGATCAGGGGCGCTACCTGGCGTCGGAGTCGACGTTCTACCGGGTGCTGAAGGCGGAAAAGCAGTTGGCCCACCGTGGCGCCGAACGCCCCGCGCAGGCCCGCCACAAGCCGCGCGCGTTGATGGCGACGGCGCCGGGGCAGTTGTACAGTTGGGACATCACCTACCTGCCCACGCCGGTGAAGGGCATCTATTTCTACCTCTATTTGTTCATGGATATTTACAGCCGGAAAATCGTCGGCTGGCAGATCTACGACGCGGAGAGCAGCGAGCTGGCCGGCGAGGTGGTGCGCGACATTTGCGAGCGCGAGCGCATCGCCCCGGACCAGGTCGTACTCCACTCCGACAACGGCAGCCCGATGAAGGGGGCGACCATGCTGGCCACCCTGCAGGCCCTGGGCGTGATGCCGTCGTTCAGCCGGCCGGCCGTGAGCAACGACAACCCCTATTCGGAATCGTTGTTCAGAACGTTGAAGTACCGGCCAGCATACCCCCGCCGCCCCTTCGACAGCCTGCTGGCGGCACGCCAGTGGGTCGGCGGATTCGTCAACTGGTACAACCATGAACACCGGCACAGCGCGATTCGGTTCGTCACGCCGGCACAGCGCCACGCCGGCCAGGACGCGCTATTGCTGACCAAACGGGACGAGGTGTATCGCGTGGCGAAGGCCAGGCATCCGGGCCGCTGGAGCGGCGACACGCGCAACTGGGAGCCGGTCGCCGTTGTCCATCTCAATCCGGATCAAGTGGCCGGCAATGGCAATCGAAAGGAAGACGGCAAGACACTCAAGAAAGCAGCATGATGGACCAACTCAGGCGACAACTAGCTTGACAGCCACCGCAGGAAGGATGGAAACGACTACCACAGCCGATTTCGATCTCCCCACGTCAAGTGACCATGTTTAAGGATGAAGCATGGCGGAATGGAACCGAGACACCCCATGGCGACAAGGGCACTTGCTCTGTGCAAAAGCGGTCGCGGCATTGGGACTTTGCCAAGCTGATGCCCTCGGACACACTGTGGTCATTGTCGCCACTCACGATTGCGACTTGGCCCAAGCAAGCCAGGTTGAGTCGACTATCGAAGTAATTGTGGGTCGCGCCATCAACAAATTGGATGGTAACTTCACGCACGCAAAAACACCCCGTAGGCTTCACATAGAATTTGATAGTGAAGTATCCTGCGCAGCCGAATTCGAAGCGACAGCAAAGGTCTGCATCCAAAAAATAGGTCTTGCCCAATTCTCCCCTCGCGCGGATGCTCGACTATCTCCCAGCAACTACAACATTTTCCAATTCTGGCTAGCTAGCCGTTACCGCCGCTCGGCCTTTCCCGATGAGTTTGAGCGTCGCTTGACCAAGGAAACCAAATTGGCAGATAGGATTGCAAAAACCCTAAAGCCGCATGGTGCGCTAATCGCTGGCATCTTTTTCGATGTAGATGATGGTCTTGACATCACTCACAGTGGCCCGGATGACACCTACACGCTCGATATCTACATCATGCATTCAGCCGAACCTGATTTTGAGGCTGCAAAAGCTGCTGCACAACAGGCCTCCATAGACATTCAACTAGCATTCACGGAAAAACTGCTTACTCCCACCAAAACCTGGCAGCAAGTTGAACTACGCTCCTGCGAAATAGTGTCGGAGTCAGTGCTGACGTATCAACAATTCAAGCAGCTCAAGCGTTGGCGGCTGGAACACATTAGCCTGGCTGCTGACCCGCAACAACCGCTGCTGGAAAAGTAATGAAAGGAGCCCGGACTCTTTCCCCGATTCACTTCTTCAGCGTGCAGCAAGGTAGTCTTAGTTTCATGGAATAATTTTACCTCTTTGCCGTTTTCGTACTGCATCAATCAGCGCTTGTACGTCGGCCATAACTTGCGCATGGCTAAGGTTTGGAGCCGGATCAGCCAGTGACTCGGCAACTTTCTGCCGCATCCATTCGGTGTGTGCTTTGACCTTTGAGGCGCCACGCGCCCACTCGGACCACGACGGTCTCATTTGCGTTCTATTGTAGGATTTCATGTTGACCGAGTTCCGCTCATTTCAGCGTTGCTCGGACTTGAGCGAGCGCGTCAGCAAGGGGAACAGCTTTGACAGTGCCGGCGTCGAGTTCCGCGATCCGGCGCTCGATTTCTTGCGCCCATGCCTCATCGACCTCATCGACCTCATCGACCTCATCGTCGAGGCTAGCCAGAAGCCGTTGAGCTAACTCTGCACGCCCTCGCCGGGACAGCTTCAGCGCCTCCGCGGCCAGCTTTTCGAGTTCGAACTCCATAGTTGGACCTCCGCATCTCACTCTGGAATTCTACCGCCGATTCGCTCGCGCGGCGGCGAAGAGGCGTAACGCCCCCTCCCCGACTCATACGCTTAGAACTCTTCCCACTCGCTGTCGGCGCTGGAGGCTTTGACCTTGGCGGCGGGACGCGCCGCCGGCTTGGCCGGCGCGACCTGCTTGAGCGCCGGGCGCGCCGAAGCCAGCTTGACCGGCGCGGCCTTGGCGGCCGGCGCGCGCGGCGGCGCGGAGGCCGGCGCCGACGCGCGCGGCGCCGCCCTGCCCTCGTCGAGCTTGAACACGCTGACCGCCTGCGCCAGATGGTGGGCCTGCTCCTGTAGGCTCTCGGCCGCCGCCGCCGCTTCCTCGACCAAGGCGGCGTTCTGCTGCGTCACGCCGTCCATCTGGGTGATCGCCTGGTTGACCTGGGCGATGCCCTCGCTCTGCTCGTGCGTGGCGACGGTGATCTCGCTCATGATCGCGGTCACCCGGCGCACGCTGCTGACCACCTCGTCCATCGTGCTGCCGGCCTCGTTGACCAGCTTGCTGCCGATCGCCACCTTGCCGACCGAATCGTCGATCAAGGCCTTGATCTCCTTGGCCGCCGCCGCGCTGCGCTGGGCCAGGTTGCGCACCTCGCTGGCGACGACGGCGAAGCCGCGTCCCTGCTCGCCGGCGCGGGCCGCCTCGACCGCCGCGTTCAAGGCCAGGATATTGGTCTGGAAGGCGATGCCGTCGATCACGCTGATGATGTCGACGATCTTGTTGGAGGACTGGTTGATCGAGGCCATGGTGTCGACCACCTGGGCCACCACGGCGCCGCTCTTCTGCGCCACGTCCGAGGCGGAGCCGGCCAGCTCGTTGGCCTGGCGCGCGTTCTCGGCGTTTTCCTTGACGGTGCTGGTCAGCTGTTCGATCGAGGCGGCCGTCTCCTCCAGCGCGCTGGCCTGCTGCTCGGTGCGGGCCGACAGGTCGCTGTTGCCGAGCGAGATCTCGGCGCTGCCGCGCGCCACGTTCTCGGCGCTGACGCGCACGTCGAGCAGCACGCAGTGGATCTTCTCGACGAAGGCGTTGAAGCCGGCGCCGATCACGGCCAGCTCGTCCTTGCCGTTGACGGCCAGCTTGACGCTGAGGTCGGCCTCGCCGCTGGACAGGTCGGTCATCGCCGCGCCCAGGGTGCGCAGCGGCGCGGTCAGGCGGTAGACCACGCCGATCAGGATGCCGGCGGTGGCCACGGCGCAGATCAGGGCGACGGCCAGGGTGTACCACAGCAGCTCGCGCGCCGAGGCGGTGGCGACGCTTTTCGGGAAGCTCAGCCGCACGCTCCAGGGCGCGCTCTCGGCGTGGATGAACAGCGGCTGCAGCAGGTGGATGTAGCCGCCGGCGTCGGCGAACTCGTAGCCCTGGCCGGCGCGCACGGCGGCCAGGCCGGCCTCGGGGATGTCGTCGGCCTTCTTGCCGAGGCGCTCGGCGACGGGGTTGCTGGCGTACAGGCCGCCGTTGGAGATCAGGCTCAGCTTGGCGCCGTCGATCACCTTCAACTCGGCCAAGATCTTGCTCAGCCGGGTCAGCATGAAGTCGCTGCTGGCGACGCCCTGGAACTTGCCCTCGATCAGGATGGGCGCGACCAGCGAGGCCATCAGCACGTTCTTGCCGTCGACCGGATAGTTGTAGGGCTCGGTGAAGAACACCTTGCCGCTGCGTTTGGGGATGTCGTACCAGTCGTTGGCGCCGGGCGCGCTGTCGAACACGATGGGCTCGACGTTGAGCTTGCCGCCGGCGCCGCGCGTCCAGTAGGGCATGAAGCGGCCGGTGGCGTCGTACAGCGGCTTCTTGTCGGCGAATTCGGCGTCCTTGCCGTCGAGCGCGTTGGGCTCCCAGGTGACGGCGGTGCCGATCAGGGCCCTCGGAGCCGCCCAGCGTGGCCTTGACCATCTCGTTGACCTGGTCGCGCGAGAGGGCGGCGTCGGCGCCGCGCGTGGCGCGCATGGCGCCGGCCAGGTTGATCACCGCCGCCAGGTTGGTGCCGATGCGGCTTTGCAGCGCGCCCGACACCTCGCGCGCCGAGGTGCGCGCCAGCTCCATCGCGGCGGCCTCGGCGCTGGCGCTGCTGCGCACGCCGATGACGGTGGCGGTGATGCCCAGGCTGAGCACGGCAAGCACGGTGGCGGCGGCGCAGATTTTGCTGTTGAGCGACAGTTGCAGTCCGATGCCGTTGCTGAAACGGCCGGGAGGCTTGGCGGAGGTGTCGAGGTTCATGCTGGATTCCTTTGGTGTTTCAAGGCGCGGCGGATCGCGCCGCGCCGGTCGTTCAGAACGTCTTGGTCAGGGCCAGCACCAGGGTGGCGTCGGCCGGGTTCGAGGTCTCGACCACGCCGGCCGAGTTGGGGATGCCGAGCGTGTAGTTGTCGTAGGCGCTGGTGGCGCCCTTGGCCTTGGTGTAGGCGGCGGCCAGGGTGAAGCCGCCGGGCAGGCTCTTGCTCACGCCCACCTTCAGGTCGCGCCAGTTCCACATGCTGTTGTTGGCGACGCGGCCGTCGCCGGCGTGCAGGTTCAGCGTGTAGCCGCCGCCCAGGTCGACGTTGGCGCCGATGTCCAGGTAGCCGGTGCCGCGCGCGTCGACGATGCCGAAGAAGTCGTGGCTGATGGTGTAGTTGTACTTGGCGTACAGCATTTTGTAGGTGGCGCCGAAGGACAGCTCGCTGTAGTCGTACTTGGTGGCGCTGGCCTTGTATTCGGCGCCGGGATACTTGTAGTAGTAGACGGCGGCGCTGTAGCCAAGGTCACCGGCGGCGCCGGTGTAGGCGCCGTACAGGTCCCATTCCAGCGTGCCGTTTTCGATGTAGCGGTTGCTCATCGTCGACAACCAGGTGCCCACCGAAAAGCCGTTGGGGAAGGCGTAGTCGGCGCCGCCCTGCAGGGCCGGCTTGCCCCAGGTCTGGCGGAAGCCGCGCGAGATGTATTGCGAGGTCAGCGTGACGTTGGCCGTGAGCGCCGATGCGGCCGGGGCGGCCGGCGCCGGGTCGGCCGTGGTGGTGGTTTGGGCTTGCGCGCTCAAGGCGAGCAGGCCCAGGCAAAGCGGCAGCAGCCGTTGCGAAACTGGTTTCATGTTCCATCTCTCCGTGTTGATGCGGGCGGCGCCAAGTGGGGCGCGCGCCGTTGTAGGGGGTGCCGGTCAGGGAAGCGTTTCCGCTTCCGGCCGGCGGCTACAATCTGCAGGCGGGGTTGGGGCCATGAAGAATGGTTGCCTATGGAGGCGATGAGCTTCCCCGCCGTTCGGCCGAACGGGTGTAGGAAAACTCTTAGGTCTAGCATACGAAGGTTGGCCGGCGCATGTCAAATGTACTCGCCTAAATTGCAAGATACTGTTGCTATTCTGCAATTCCCGGAATTTTCTTAGGCCATGGCGGAGTTGTAGCGAATTGGGTTCTAGTTACTATCTCCGAGGGATAATTTATTTCCCCGCCGGCGGCATCAGGCCGCGTTCCTGCCCGGCCACGGCCCCGGCCCGGGCCGCCGGCGCCGCTTTGGCGGCAAACAGCGCGCGCTCGGCGTACTGCAGCAGGATGATGGTCTTGCCGTCGGCGATCTCGCCGGACGCCAGCATGGCCATCGCCCGCTCGATCGGCAGCTCCAGCACCTCGATGTCCTCGCCCTCCTCGGCGATGCCGCCGCCGGTGCCGACCCGCGCGGCGGGGTCGTATTCGGCGACGAAGAAGTGCAGCCGCTCGGTCACCGAGCCGGGGCTCATGAAGGCCTCGAACACCTTGCGCACCTCGCCCACGCGGTAGCCGGTCTCCTCCTCCACCTCGGCCTGGATGCGCTGCTCGGCGCTGGCCTGGTCGAGCAGGCCGGCCGGCGTCTCGATCAAAAAACCGTCGTGCTGCGCGCCGTAGCAGGGGAAGCGGAACTGGCGGATCAGGATCACGCTGCGCCGCGCCAGGTTGTACAGCAGGATGGTGGCGCCGTGGCCGCGGTCGTAGGTCTCGCGGCTCAGGGTTTGCCAGCGGCCGTCGCGGCGGCGGTAGTCGAAGGTGGTTTTCCTCAACACATACCAGTCGTCGGACAGGGTTTCGACCTGGTGGATGCGGACGTGTTCTGAAACGTGTTCTGCGGGCATGGCGGCACTCCTGGTGGCATGGATAGGACTTGCATTTTTAAACAGTATCATGCAATATCGTGCAATATCAAGAAATTTCATGCAAAGGAAAAACCGCCGTGCTGACCCGCCAACGCAAGGAGCTGCTGCTCAATCTGCTCAAACAGGATGGCCGAATCGTCGCCAAGGCGCTGAGCGAACAGCTCGGCCTGTCCGAGGACACCATCCGCCGCGACCTGCGCGAGCTGGCGCGCGAGGGTCTGCTGCAGCGCGTCCACGGCGGCGCGCTGCCGCTGCCGCCCTCGCCGGCGATGGGCAACTTCGCCCAGCGCCAGCAGATCGCCGGCGAAGCCAAGCCGGCCATCGGCCGGGCCGCCGCCGCCATGGTCGAGCCGGGCCAGGTGGTGTTCATCGACGGCGGCACCACCGCCGTGCAACTGGCGCGCGCCCTGCCGGCCGAGCTGCGCGCCACCGTGGTCACGCACAGCCCGTCGGTGGCGCTGGAGCTGGTCGAGCACGCCCACATCGAGGTGATCCTGATCGGCGGCCGCCTGTTCAAGCACTCCATCGTCGCCATGGGGCCGGCGGCGCTGGAGGCGATCGCGCAGATCCGCACCGATATCTACTTCATGGGCGTGTGCAGCCTGGACCCGCAGGCCGGCATCACCACCGGCGACTACGACGAGGCCGGCGTCAAGCGCGCCATCAGCCAGGCGGCGCGGCGCACCGTGGTGCTGGCCTCGCCGGAAAAACTACAGACCGCCTCGCCCTACCAGATCGCGCCGCTGAGCAGCGTTGGCGCCATCGTGGTCCACGCCGGCGTCGACGAGGCGCTGTTGGCGCCCTACCGGGCGATGGGCATCGAGGTGGTCGTCGCTGGAGGAAACCACCTAAAGGCTTGATACATTGCCATCCGGCATGGCACACTTGGGAGATTCTCCCCATGGACCACGCAAGCGATGATGCACGCAAGGGCTGTCCGGACCGCCGCCGCCTGCTGGGCGTTGTTGGCGGGACTGTGCGCCCCCCTCCCCTCGGCGGCCACCGATAGCCATCTGGTCTATCCGCTGACCACCTTCAGCATCGACAGCCGCTACGACTACGACTGGACCGTGTTGCGCACCGCGCTGGAGAAATCCAAGGCGCGCTTCGGCTCGTTCGACATGCGCCCGGCCTCCGCCAGCATGTCGCCGCAGCGCATCAGCCAGGAGCTGGCGCAGCCGGCCGGCCGCATCAACATCTTCGTGCGCGCCACCGACGCCGAGCTGGAACGCGTGTTCCTGCCGATCCGCATTCCGGTCGACAAGGGCTTGCTGGGTTATCGGGTGTTCCTGGTGCGCCACGAGCTAGCCTGCCGCGCTTCGCGGCGGTGCGCGGCGTGAAGGACCTGCGCGGCCTGCGCGCCGGCCTGGGCAAGGACTGGGCCGACGTGGCCATTCTGCGCGCCGCCGGCATCGAGGTGGTCGAGGGTTCGACCTACGACGGCCTGTTTTCCATGTTGGAAGCGAAACGTTTCGATTTCTTCTCGCGGGCCGCCGACGAGGCCGGACGCGAATTCGCCGAGCGCGGCGCCAGCCATCCGCAGCTGGCGCTGGAGCCGACCTTGCTGCTCCACTATCCGTTGCCGCGCTACTTCTTCGTGCGCCGCGACGCCGAGGGCAAGCTGCTGGCCAAGCGCATCGAGGCGGGGCTGGAAACGATGATACGCGACGGCAGCCTGGACGCGCTGTTCCAGCGCTACAAGGGCAAGATCATCGAGCGCGGCGGCCTGCACCGGCGCCGCGTGATCGAGCTGCGCAACCCCTCGCTGTCGCCGCAGACACCGCTGGGCCGCGCCGAGCTGTGGTACAAGCCACTGAGCGACAAGTAGGCCGGCGCACCGGCCAAGCCGAGGCTTGGCGGCGGCGCGGCGGGCAAACCGACAGGCCCGCCCCGGCAGCGCCGGCAAGGATGCGCCGGCGCCGGTCGCCTACGGCCAGATGCTCTGCAACAGCGCGGCCAAATGGTAGCCACCCTTGATCAACTGCTCCTTGGCGATGGCCGAGCTGGCCACCGGATAGTTGTCCGGCACGCCCAGCGCCCACACCTGGTAGACCTCGCCCTTGCCGCTGGTTTGATACGCCACCTTGCCCGGCGTGGCGTCGGCGTAGGCCAGCTTGGCGGCCACCAGCGCGTCGTCGGCCCACTGGTGCGGCCAACCGGACGGGTCGCCGCTGTTGGCCGCCACCGCCGGCTTGGCGGCGATGGCGATCTGGGCGAACTGCTGCGGCGAGCGCGCGCCGACGCGGCGCATGGCGTAGTCGACCACCGTGCTGTCCCAATACGAATGGAAGGGCCGGGTCAGCTGCCTGGGCTTGGCGCCGGCCGCGCCGGCGGCGGCGCTTGCGGTGGCGGCGCCGGCGCCGTCGGCCGCCGGCCGCGCCGGGATCAGCTGGGCGCTGGCGGCGCCCAGCTTGACGTCGTCGAGCAGCAGATTGTTGCCGCCGCGCGCGTCGAACATGTTGACGGCGTCGATCTGCTTGGCCGCCAAGGGCAGCGCGTAGCCGCCGTCCTTGCCGACGTAGGCGGCGCCGACGTGCAGCGGCTGGTGGATGTCGCCGGCCAAATGGGTCAGGATCAACAAGGCCTGGCGCGGGCTGAAGCGGTGCGGATTGGTCTGCGGGTCGCCCTTGCCGCGCAACACGGCGATGGCCTGGCCCAGCGTCTGCACTATGTCGTCCTCGGCGGTGCCGACGGCGTGGTCGTGGTACCGCGTTTCCTGGAAGGGCACGTCGGTGTAGTGGTACTCGCTGTGCTTGGGATTGGCCGCCGTGTAGGCTTGCATCTCCTCGGTTTGCGGGCCGCAGTAGCTGCCCTTGACGCAGTCGGCCCAGTTGGCCACCTGCTCCAGGCTCTCGCCCGGCAACAGCAGGGCCGCCACTTGTTGCTGGGCGCGGCTGCCAACGATCAACTGGTCGGCGATGGCGCCGACGGCGCGGTGGCCGTCGCTGCCCCAGGCCAGCGCGTCGGCCGACAGGACCAGGCCGCCCAGGGCGGCGATGCAGGCGAGGCGCTTCATTCCGGACTCCCCTTGCTCGGCTTGGCGTAGACCTTGTTGATGTCGAGCGGCTGGGCGTAGGCCGAGCTCCAGGTCTGCTCGTGCAGCGCGGCCAGGCGCTGGGCCATTTTCTCGTTGCGCATCACCACCTCCAAATTGCGCGACAGGTCCAGATAACCGCCGCTCCAGTTGCTGGTGCCGACCCAGCCCAGCTTGCCGTCGACCACCATGGTCTTGCTGTGGATGACGCGGGCGAAGGGAATGAAGCCGCTCGAGGCGAGCGGCAGCGTGACCACACGGATCTCCACGTTGGGCAGCATGGCCAGGCTCTTGAGGTAGGACTGCGCCGGCATCTCCAGGTTCCAGTTCGACACCATCAGCTTGATCTTGACGCCACGGTTGGCGGCCGAGCGCACCGCGTTGTCGATCACCGCGTAGTAGGGCCGCGTGCCCTTGGGGCCGTAGCTGAGCGGGGCGTAGTCGAGCAGCTGGATGCGCACCTCGCTGCGCGCCTCGGCCAGCAGGGCCGGCAGGCCGCTTTCGGAGTCGCCCACGCCGGCCGGGTTGTAGGCGTTCGGACTGGCCAGCAGGTAGGCGGCCTGGGAATAGTCGGCGGCCACCGCTTTGCTGTTGAGCACAGGCACGGTCTGGCCCTGGCTGCTCAGCGCCTGGGCGCGCCAGTCCTGCTCGAAGATGGCCTGCACCTGGCCGACCACCTTGGGGTCGCTGATGCGCAGGCCGGTTTCGTGGATGTGGCTGAACGCGCGCCAGTCGAAGTTCTGGCTGCCGACGTAGGCGACGGCGCGGTCGACCACCAGGTACTTGGCGTGGATGATGCCGTTGCCGGTCAGCTTGTTGAAGTCGATGATGCGCAGGTCCAGGTTGGGGATCGCCTTGAGCTGGGCGATGGTGGCCGGCTCGGACAGGCCGACGCCCTTCTGGTCGAGCAGGAAGCGGATCTTGACGCCGCGCCGGCCGGCCGCCGCCAGCCGTTCGACCACGTGTTCGAAGGCGCTGCCGGCCTGGTTGACGACGTAGAACTGGCCGATCACGATCTCGCTCTTGGCCTGGTCGAACAGCTCGCTCCAGACCGTGGCGGCGTCGCGCAGGTCGGGCGTGGCCAAGCTGGTTTCCAGCGGCACGGTGTGGACCAGCTCGTAGCCGGGAATGCTGAACTCGGCGTGGGCCAGGCCGGCGGCGCCCAACAGGGCGGGAAGTAAGAGACGACGCATCGTGGGGGTTCCTTGATATCAATGGGCGGCGGCGGCGCCGGTGGCGCCGCCCTGCTTGGGTTGGCTGGGCTAGTAGGTGCTCTGGATGCGGCCGAGCGGCGCGGCGCTGCCGGCCGGCTTGCCGATCTGCTCGCGCATCCGCAGGTAGTTGCGCAGCGCGTCGATGTCGCGGATGCCGGTGTTGGCGCGGCTGCCGCCCTGGATGAACAGCGGGTAGGCGTCGCCGCCCTCGGCCAGGAAGGCGTTGGTGGCGACCCGGTAGGAGCTGGTGTTGTCGAGCGGCACGCCGTTGAGCAGCACGCTGCCCGGCACCACGCGGCTGCCGTCGGGTTGGTTGCGCTTCCAGCTGTAGGAAAAGCCCTCGGACACCTGCAGCAGGCCGCGGGCGGCGTGCTTCGGCCCGCCCCACTGCTGCTCCAGCAGGGCGGTGATCTGCGCGCCGGTCAGGTTCATCACCACCAGGTCGTTGTTGTAGGGCAGCACGGCCTGGGCCTGGCCGGCCGTGGCCGGCAGGCCGGCGCCGGCGGCCAGGTCCTGGCGCATGCCGTGGTTGTTCATGAAGGCGATCTGGGCGCCGAAGTGGCGCGCGCCGACCAGCATCGAGTCGGCCACCAGGTCGCCCAGCGCCGACTCGCCGTGCTCGTTGAGGCTGCGCGTGACGGGCGAGAGCGCCAGCTTGGCCACCGGCTGCGCCAGCGCCGCCGCGCTGCGCTGGCGCACCTGGGCCAGGTAGGCGTCCAGCGCCGGATCGGCCGGGTAGCGGCCCGGCGTCATCACCACGTTCTGGGCGGTGACTTGTTGCACGGTGTTGCTGGCGGTGTCGACCTGCAGCTGGATGCGGGTCAGCACGCGCCCGCCCATGTCGGCCTGGGTCACCAGGCGCTCGCCGACGCGGCAGGTGTAGCCGGTGTGGCTGTGGCCGCTGACCACCAGGCGGATGGCCGGGTCGAGCCGCTTGACGATGTCGAGCAGCGGTCCCTGCAGCTGGCTGCACTCGGCCTTGTCGAAGGCCTCGACCGTGTGGCCGCCCTGGTGGATCAGCAGCACGAAGACGTTGACGCCCTGCTTGCGCAGCTCGGGCAGGACGCGGTTGACGGAGTCGGCCTCGTCGGCGAAGTTGAGCCCGGCCACGCCGGACGCCAGCACCATGCCGACGGTGTCGCGCAGCACGGCGCCGATCAGGCCGATCTTCACGCCGCGCACCTGCTCGATGCGGTAGGCCGGCAGCACCGGCTTGTTGGTGACCATGTCGATGACGTTGGCGGCCAGGTAGCTGAAACGCGCGCCGCTGTAGTCGGCGGCGAACTTGCAGGCCTTGTCGGCGCGCGGCGAGGCGCAGCCGCCCTTCTGCTGGCGCAGCAGCTCGACCCGGCCGGCGTCGAACTCGTGGTTGCCGACCGCGCTGGCGCGCAGGCCCAGCAGGTTCATCGCGACGATGGTCGGCTCGTCGGCCCACATCGCCGACATCGACTGGCTGGCGCCGATCAGGTCGCCCGAGCCGACCAGCAGCAGTTCCGGGTTGTCCTTGCGCCAGGCCTGCAGCGCCGCGCCCAGCGTGTCGATGCCGCCGGCCTGGACCGTGCGTTGGCCGCCGAACAGGCCGCCGGCGCTGCTGAACTTGCCCGCCTCGAGGTTGCCGTGGAAGTCGTTCAAGCCGACCAGGTTGATCGCCACCGTGTTCGGCGGCGCACGGTGGGCGCAGCCGGCCAGCAGGACGGCCAGCGCGGCGGCGGCGATCGGGCTCAGGTATTTTTTCATTGCATCACGAGTCGGAGAGAATGGAATATTGTACAGCCAGCCCCGGAAAAAGGAGGCGTCGCGGCCTGGCGCGACGCCCCCCCAAGCAAAGGGGTCCGACCCCGTGCGGGGTCGGACCCCGTGGCGTCGCGGGGTGCGGGGATAAAAAAAACGGCCGATGTCGCCATCGGCCGTTCCCGGGGTTCACGCTAGCGTGGCGACGAGCTTAGAACTCGTACTTGACGGTGGCTTGGATGGCCCACTGCGACTCGCCCTTGACCTGGCGCACGTCGTAGTCCTCGACCTTGTCGCGCACCTTGTAGATGTAGCGACCCTGGGCGTCCAGACCGACGTAGTCGACGAAGCTGCGCGCCTGGCCGCCGCTGCCGGTGAAGCCGACCTCGTTGATACGGCCCCACTTCTTGTTCAGCAGGTTGCCGACGTTGAAGATGTCCAGGGTGAAGGTGGCCTTGTTGTTTTTGAACAGACCAGGAATCTCCTGGGCGATGCGCATGTCGAAGCTGTTGGTCCAAGGCGAGAAGCTGTCGTTGCGCTGGACGGTGCCGCCGGCGGCGCGTTTCAGCGACGGGTTGGCGTTGACCACCGACCAGAACTTGTCCTCGTTGGCGTGGCTGCCGCCGACGTCGCCGGCGAACACGACCTGGCCGGAGCCTGGTGCCGACGGAATGAACATCAAATCGTTGCTACCGATGCCGTCGCCGTTCAAGTCGTTGTTGTAGGTCCAGCTGTATGGCTTGCCGGTACGGCCTTCATAGAACATACCGAAGGTGGTTTTATAGGAACCGAAGAAGCGCTTCTGGAAGTTGACCAGGGCGTTGATGCGGTCCTTGACCAGGTAGCTCGAATTGGCGTTGGCTTCGTCGTTCGGGTTGAAGATCGAGCGCGCGCTGTAGTTCGAACCCGAGGTCGACGAGGTCAGCGGCGACACTTCCTTGGCGTCCGTGTAGGTGTAGGAGACCGACCAGCCGAGGCCGGAGGTCATCGGACGGCTCAGCGACAGGGTGGCCAGGTTGCTGCCGCCCTTGCTGGTCTTGTCGGCCAGCAGCACGTTGCCGAACTTGTTGTTGCTGCCCGCCTTGGTCACGAAGCTCGAGCAGGCGCCGGTGTTGATCGAGGCGCCGGTCGACTGGTTCCAGCAATCGGTCTTGAAGCCGGCGGCGGAGTAGTACAGCGCACGGCCGTCGGTGCCGGTCTTGGTCGGCGCGCCCAGGTTCAGGTTGCGGTAGAAGATGCCGTCCTTGTTCTTGGTGTACAGATACTCGGCGCTGAAGACGATGCCGTACCATGGCAGCTCGGTGTCGAAGGCGATGTTCGATTTCCACACCGACGGCTGGCGCAGGCCTGGGGCCAGCGCATCGACGTTGGCGATGGCCGAGGAACCCTTGACGTTGGTCGGCTGGTTGTTGATGTCGGACGAGAAGCTGTTGTCGCCGTTGCAAGGCGCCGTCGAGGAACCGCAAGACAGGGTCTTGGTGGCCACGCCGGTGTTGGAGAACGGGTTGGACAGCCATACCGTCGCCGCCGCGCCCTGGAACAGGCCGGCGCCGCCGCGCACTTGCATCTGGCGCGCGCTGTCGAAGGTGTAGTTGAAGCCGAAGCGCGGCTGCACCAGGTTTTCGCCGTCGAAGGTGTTGGTGTTGTCGATGTCGAAGCCGCCGGTCTGGCGACCGCCGGTCGCCGCCGTCGCCGCGATCACCGGTGCCGCGGCGGCGTCGTTGCGCAGCGGACGGTCGCTGATGCGGGCCGCGTCCAGACGCACGCCGTAGCTCAGCGTCAGGCGCGGGTTGACGGTCCAGGTGTCCTGCACGAAGGCGCCGTAGTTTTTCATGCTGAAGTTGGCGACCGCGTCGTCCAGGGTGCGGCCGGCGTTAGGCACTTGCAGCGAGTACGACGATGGACGGCCGCGGCTGAAGTTTTCCAGCACGGCTTGCTCGATCTGGGCGGCGGTGGCCGGGGTGTTCTTGCCGCAGTCGAAGTTGGCCGGCAGCGAGTTGTAAGGCTGGGCCACGCAGGAGAAGGTGTAGTTGCCCCAGATGTTCTGCAGGAAGGCGTTGTACACGTCATTCTTCTGGTAGTCGCCGCCGAACTTGACTTCGTGCTCGCCCAGCGACCAGTTGGCGCCCAGGTAGGCGTCCTTGGTCTTGGTGCCGAGGACGTTGCGGTGGCGGCTGTTGTCCGTGCCGAACTGCAGGGTGCGCGAGGTGACCGGCACCGAGGCCGGCGTGCCGGCCGGGGTCGGACCGGTGAAGGTCAGGTTGATCAACGGCAGCTTGGCGTTCAAGTTGGGCAGGCTGTCGTAGTCGCGCGAGGAGACCTTGAACTCGGTCGAGAAGTTCGGCGTCCAGTCGGCGGTCCACTGGCCGACCAGGGTTTCGATGGTCTTGCCCTGGTTGAACCATTCCGAGTTGAGCGAGATGGTGCTGGCGTTCAGGCCGGAGAACGCCGGCTCGGACTGCTTGGTCTTGGAGTAGCGGAACATGGCGCGGTGCGCGTCGTTGATGTTCCAGTCCAGTTTCAGCAGGGTGTCGTCGACGGTCAGCTGGCTGCCCTCGGGCACCGAGGTGCCGGCGTCGAAGCCGAACTTGTTCTTGGCGATGTCCTGGGCGGACGCGATGGCCGAGTTGGTGATGCCGACGTTGGTCATCGAACTGCCGATCGGGCCGAACGACGGCGCGCTGCGGGTCGACTCGAGCTTCTCGTAGCCGGCGAACAGGAACAGCTTGTCGCGGATCAGCGGGAAGCCGACGGTGGCGCCCTTGGTGGTTTCCTTGAACGGGGCCGGCGCGGCGTAGCTGTCGGAGCTCAGGTTGTAGCGGTCGCCGGCCATGCTGTCGTTGCGGAAGACGTAGTAGACGCTGCCCTTGACGGTGTTGGTGCCGGACTTGGTGACGGCGTTGATGTTGCCGCCGGTGTAGCCTTTTTGCGTGACGTCGTAGTTGGCGACGTTGACCTGCACCGACTGGATGGCGTCGATCGAGATCGGCTGCTTGGCGGTCGGGCTGCCGTTCGACTCCAGGCCGAAGGTGTCGTTGACGGCCACGCCGTCGATGGTCAGCGAGTTGTAGCGCGAGTTCTGGCCGGCGACGGACATCTCGCCGCGTTCCTTGTCGGTCTGCGAGACGCGCGGATCGGTGCGGGCGTAGTCCTGCAGGTTGCGGTTGATCGAACCTTGGATCGCCAGTTCGGTCGCGCTGATGCTGGTGCCGGCGCCCATCGTGGTCTTGGAGAATTTGTCCGAACGGCCGCCGGCGATGCCGGCGATGGTCACGGTCTGGATCGCCGGGGCGCCCAGGGTGGCGTCGACGTTGGCGGTCTCGGCCAGCTGGACGAAGACGTTCTCGCGCTTCTCGCTGACGCCGTTCTTGGTGATGGTGATCGTGTACGGGCCGCCTGCGCGCAGGCCACGGGCGACATAACGGCCTTCGGCGTCGGTGACCACGTTGCTGACCGAACCCGATTCGGTGTGCACGACGGTGACCGTGGCACCACCGGCTGGTTTGCCGTCGGTGGCGAAGATGCGCCCGCCGATGGCCGAGGTGGTGTTCTGGGCGAAGGCCGGTGCTGCCGCAAGCGCGATAGACAAGCTAAGCGCGATTTGCGTTAGCCGAAGCCGTTTGTGATTGATCATTGTATAACCCCAAAAAAGACTAATAGTTGTTTGGAACCCATGCTGGTGGCAGGTGTTCCCTCTTTACTGTGCTGCAACTGGTCGGCCGGCCCATCGCTGGCCTGCGCTGGTCTGTCTTCGTGCCAAGACAAAAAATTCTGTAACACCCTCTTCCATTCGGCGCCGGCGCCCCTATCTGGTGTTGGCCGGCCCCCTCGCACCGCCCCCCGTATTGCGGTGAACGTCGCGCTTCATGCGCATTTCTTGCACATATACCGTCAAACGCGTCGCTCCCTCTGGGGCAACGCATAAGTGTAGCGGTGCAATATTTCAGGGCTATGACGTCTTTATGACAATCTTGTGACAGGCAAACCGGCCATGCCGGCGTTGCCGTCCATCGATCTGCCCTGCTGTGGGAAAAGCAATAATCTTGCCTTTTTGGATCATTTCATCCCACTATGCATTAAGTGCAAACCCCATGACAAATACGATTTAATTTACGAATTTATATGAAAAACATATAAATGTGCCCGGCTGGCGTCCTCTTTTGGAGGTCGCCGGGGCGCGCAAGGGCGGGATTATAAATGAGCCTTGCGTACTTGAAATTGTTTCATGTGGAAAATATTCAAAGCTAGAGGCAGTCCACCAGTTTTGTGTCGCTTGTGGGCCACAGGGTGGCGCCGGCGGCAAGGCGGTGGATGAAGATGAATTTTATGACAAGGAACGGCCGTTCCTCGTGCGCACGGATGAAAAGGCGGCTTGCCTGTCATCCAGTGTTGCTATTTCACCCGCCGGCGCCGGCGCCGGCGGGTTTTCCGTCCCGAATCCCGAGAAGCTTACTTCTTCGATTTCTGCCCTGCCGCGGCGATCTCGGCCTCAAATTTCGCGAACTTGCCGTCCAGCGCCTTCAACAGGCGCTGTTTGTCGTCGCCGGCCAGGAAGGAATAGCGCAGGCTGTCATATGACAGTTTCTTGACTTCGGCGTAATCGGTCTTGTAGCGGCTGGCGAACAACACGTACTCGCCGGACAGATTGTTACGCGACACGCCGGCGTCGTCGGTCGAGATGACAAAGGGCACGCCGTACTTGCGGTACAGGGTGATCGGGTGGGCCTCGCCCTTGACGCCGAGGATGAAGTCGTTGCTGCTCAGGTTGATCTCGACGGCGATCTTCTGATCACGCATTTTTTTCATGATGGCCAGCGGATTGCTCTCGTGGGCGATGTCGATGCCGTGGCCGATGCGCTGGGCGCCGGCGACGTCGATGGCGTCCTTGATGTGCGAGGTCAGGCCCCTCGGGCGGCACCACGCCCAGCGCCAGCTCGCCGGCGTGCAGCGCCAGGTTGACCTTCGGATACTTTGCTTTGAGGAACTTGAACATCTGCATGTGCAACAGATAGTCGCGCATCGAGACGTTGACGCTCTCCTGGCCGACGATGTTGACGCCGACGATCTTCGGGCTCTGGCTGGCCAGCTTGAAGCTCGACAGCATGGCCGAGAACACCTGCGACGGCGACAACAGGCGCACCACGAAGGACTGGTAGCGCAGCGTGAACTGGGCGTCGTCGATGCCGGCGCCGCCGGTGTTCACATCGTCCAAATAACTGGTGATGCCGTCGTTGAAGGACTTGTCCTGCTCCAGCTCGGCGCTGAAGGCGGCCAGCATGGCGTCGTTGACGCCGCCGCCGATGGCCTGCTGGTCGAACTGCGGATTTTTCACCATCGGCGCCGAGTGGAACATGGTCTCGATGTAGCTGAGGTTTTCCTGGATGGCGCGCTGCTTCAGGCGCTGCAGGCCGTCGGCCGTGTTGAACGAGGAGATCGGGCCGAAGTAGCCGAAGGTGTCGAAGAACTGGCGGTCCGGCGGCGACTGCTGCGTGCTGTGGTTGTAGAAGTCCTTGTCCGACCAGCGCTGCAACAGCTGGGCCAGCAGGGTGTTGTTGTTCATCACGGCCGAGCCGCTGACGCAGTCGCCGGCCGGGCTGTGGGTTTCGATCTGGTAGCTGGCCTGGTTGACGCAGTAGTTCTGCTTGTCGATCCATTCCAGGTACTGCTCGGCGTAGATGGCGCCGGAATAGTGGTGGTGCAGGTCGCCGCCCTTGGGCATCAGGGTGAAGAACATGGTCAGCTCGGCCAGCTTGGGCTGGGGCGCGGCGAGCAGCGCGGCGAAGTGGCGGCGGGTCAGTTCCGCGTTGCTGGCCGCCTGCGCGCTGAGCGGCAGGACGACCATGGCGGACAACGCGGCGGTGACCATCAGGCTGGCGATTTTCTTTTGCATGGGCTCTTCTCAAGGTGGAGGTGGATGGGATTCAGGCGGCCTCGCGCGCGTGCACGCGGCGGCCGGCGGCGTAGGTGGCCGCCACCGCGCGGTCGTCGCCCAGCAGCGCCAGCGCGAACAACAACTCTTCCAGGCTGTCGCAATGGGCGCTGCGCCGTTGCAGCAGCGGCGTGGCCTGGGCGTCGAGGACGATGAAGTCGGCCTCGGCACCGGGGGCGAAATTGCCGATCGTGCCTTCGAGTTGCATGCTGCGGGCCGCGCCCAGGGTCGCCAGGTAAAACATGCGCAAGGCGGGCAAGTAACTGCCGCTCAGTCGCGCTACTTTATAGGCTTCATTCATTGTTTGCAACATAGAAAAAGAAGTACCACCGCCGACGTCCGTGGCCAGCGACAGCAGCATGCCGGCCCGGTCGGCGCGGTCGAAGTCGAACAGTCCGCTGCCCAAAAACAGGTTGGAGGTCGGGCAGACGGCCGCCGCCGCGCCGCTGGCGGCCATGCGGGCGCGGTCGCCGTCGTCGAGCCAGATGCAGTGGCCGTACATGGCGCGCGGGCGCAGCAGGCCGACCCGGTCGTAGACGTCGAGGTAGCTGCGCGCCTGCGGGAACAGGCGCTGGACCCAGGCGCACTCGTCCCGGTTCTCCGACACGTGGGTCTGCACGAAGGTGTCCGGGTAGGCGCGCGCCAGTTCGCCGGCCAGGCGCAGCTGTGCGTCGCTCGACGTCGGCGCGAAGCGCGGCGTGATGGCGTACAGGGCGCGGCCGCGCCGGTGCCAGCGCTGGATCAACGCCTCGCTGTCGCGCGCGCCGGACTCGGCGGTGTCGCGCAGGAATTCGGGGCAGTTGCGGTCCATCAGCACCTTGCCGGCCACCATGCGCAGGTCGCGCTTTTCGCTGGCGGCGAAAAAGGCGTCGACCGAGGCGGCGTGCACGCTGCAATACACCATCGCCGTGGTGGTGCCGCAGCGCAGCAGCTCGTCGAGGAAGAACTCGGCCACGTCGGCGGCGTGGGCCGGGTCGTCGAAGCGGCGCTCGGTGGGGAAGGTGTAGGTCTCCAGCCAGGGCAGCAGGCCGGGCGCCGGCGAGGCGATCATCTCGGTCTGCGGGTAGTGGACGTGGGTGTCGATGAAGCCGGGCACGATCAGCTTGCCGCTGTAGTCGTGCACCGTGCTGCCGGGCGGCAGCGTGGCGTGCAGGCTGGCGTAGTCGCCGGCCGCCCGCACCTTGCCGTCGGCGACGACCAGCAGGCCGTCCTCGTGCCAGGCGTGGGCGTCGGCGTGGCATGCCGGATCGGCGTGGAAATGCAGCAAGCTGGCGCGGTAGGCTTGCGGTTGGGTGCTGGACATGGTGTGCTTCTATCCCGTAAAAGGATGGGTCGCGTGCCAGTGCTCGGCGATGTCGATGCGGCGGGCGATCCAGACCTGGTCGTGGCCCTGCACATAGTCGAGGAAGCGCGCCAGCGCGGCGGCCCGCGCCGGCCGGCCCAGCAGGCGGCAATGCATGCCGATCGACAGCATTTTCGGCTGGTTCAGGCCGTTCGGGTCGCCCTCGGCGTAGAGCACGTCGAAGGCGTCCTTCAAATAGTCGAAGAACTGGGTGCCGGAGTTGAAGCCCTGCATGGCGGCGAAGCGCATGTCGTTGGTGTCCAAGGTGTAGGGCACGATCAGTTGCGGCGCCACGGCGGCCCGGCCGGCGGCGTCGGTGTAGGCGATCTGTTGCCAGAACGGCAGGTCGTCGCCGTAGTGGTCGGCGTCGTAGCGGAAGCCGCCGTGCTCGACCACCAGCTTGCGCGTGTTGGGCGAATCGCGCCCCGTGTACCAGCCCTGCGGCGTGCTGCCGGTCAATTCCTTGATGATGGCGACGGCCTCGTGCATGTGGGCGCGCTCGTCCGCCTCGTCCATGTTCTGGTAGCTGATCCAGCGCAGGCCGTGGCAGGCGATCTCGTGGCCCAGTTGCTGGAAGGCGGCCACCGCCTCGGGGTTGCGCTTGAGCGCCATGGCCACGCCGAACACCGTCAAGGGCAGCTTGCGCTGCTCGAACATGCGCAGCAGCCGCCACAGGCCGGCGCGCGAACCATATTCGTAGATCGATTCCATGCTCAGGTGGCGGGCCGGGAAGGCGGCCGCGCCGATGATCTCGGAGAGGAAGGTTTCCGACGCCGCGTCGCCGTGCAGCACGTTGTTCTCGCCGCCCTCCTCGTAGTTGAGGACAAATTGCAGGGCGATGCGTGCACGATTGGGCCATTGGGCGTGGGGAGGCTTGGCGCCGTAGCCGATCATGTCGCGCGGATAGTTGTCGTAGGTAGTCATCTGGGTCGAAAAGGAATGGGGACAATGGCAATGGAGAATATACGTCCCATCATATATTGCCTCACTTGCATCGGTATATGATTTGCTGAATAGGCGGTTTCACTCAAACATATAGGACGGATCATGGGAAAGCTAAGTACGCACGTGCTCGATATCACCGTGGGCAAACCTGGCGCCGGCGTCAGCGTGGCCCTGTACGCGGTCGACGAGGCCGGCAAGGTGTTGTTGAAATCGGACGTCACCAACGCCGACGGCCGCTGCGCCCCTTTGTTGGAGGGCGATACGATGAAGGTGGGCAAATACGAGCTGGTCTTCAAGGCCGGCGACTACTTCGCCGAACGGGGCGTGGAGCTGCCCTCGCCGCGCTTCGTCGACCAGGTCACGCTGGCCTTCGGCATCGCCGACGCGACGCAGAACTACCACGTGCCGCTGGTGGTGTCGCCCTGGGCCTACTCGACCTACCGGGGCAGCTAAGGCGGCCGCCGAGGGCGCCGCCAAGCGCCCGGCGCGGCCCGCTCATGGGCCGCCCAATATAGGCAAACTTGCATGGAAGCGGCCCTTGCCTTAGAATTCAAGCCTCTGTGGCCACCTATTCGGCCATGCCGTCTGGGCCGGCGCCGACTTCTGGCCGACCAGTTTCCCACGCAAGTTTCTTTACGGTGAGCCTTGGATACCGTACCGTTATGGGTGCAATTTCTTGCGCTCGCCCTCCTGATCCTCTGCTCGGCGTTCTTTGCCATGGGCGAAACCGCGCTGATGGCGGCCAACCGCTATCGTCTGCGCCACATGGCCAAACGCGGCAGCCGCCGCGCCATCACCACCTTGTGGCTGCTCGACCGCACCGACAAGCTGCTGTCGCTGATTCTGATCGCCAACACCTTGTTCAACGCCATGGCCACCGCCCTGGTGACGGCCATCGCCATCGAAACCTTCGGCAATGACGACAACGTCATCACCATCTCGACCGGCGTGGTGGCCTTCCTGCTGATCGTTTTCGCCGAGATCTCGCCCAAGGTGATCGGCGCCAGCTACCCGGAAAAGATCGCCCTGCCCACCGCCATGGTGCTGAAACCGTTGATGGCGCTGGCCAAGCCGCTGATCTGGTTCGTCAACCTGTTCGTCGGCCTGGTGCTCAAGCTGTTCCGCATCAAGGCGGGCGCCCACCTGCACGACGCCCGCCTGTCGCCGGAGGAGCTGCGCTCCATCGTGCTCGAGGGCGGCAACTTCATCCCGCAAAAGCACAAGAGCATCCTGCTCAACCTGTTCGACCTGGAAACCATCTCGGTCGAGGACATCATGACGCCGCGCTCGCAGATCGAGGCGCTCAACCTGTCGCTGCCGGTCGACGAGATCAAGCACGAGCTGACCACCTGCTACCACAACAAGTTGCCCGTCTACGAGGGCGAGATCAACCAGATCATCGGCATCCTGCACGTGCGCAAGGCGGTGGCCCTGCTCAACCGGGAGGACGAGCTGACCACCGAGCACTTCCGCGCCCTGCTCAGCACGCCCTACTTCATTCCGCAGGACACCGGCGTGTTTACCCAATTGCAATATTTCCAGGAAAACCGCGAACGCCTCGGCATCATCGTCGACGAGTACGGCGAGGTGCAGGGCTGGTGACCTTGGACGACATCATCGAGGAGATGATCGGCGAGTTCACCACCTCGATGCCGGGCGCCGCCCGGGCCGACAGCTTCGCTTGGAACGAACAGGGCGAGTGCCTGCTCGAGGGCGCCACGGCGCTGCGCGACATCAACAAGCGCCTGGGCCTGAGCTTCCCGCTGGACGGCCCGAAGACGCTGAACGGCATGATGCTGGAATTGCTGCAGGAAATCCCCGAGTCGCCGATCAGCGTCAAGGCCGACAACTGCGTGATCGAGGTGGTGCAGGTGCAGAACCAATCGATCAAGGTGGTCAAATTGATACGCGCCGGCGGCAAGCGCGCCTGAGGCCGTTCCCCCAGCGGCGCCGGTGCCGGCGCGCACGATTGTTTCGTCTAAGAGACAAATGCTTTACAAAGCGCAACCCCGGGGGCATCATCGGATGGAGCGTTGACGACCGGCCCTGCCGGCGCAGCAACCCTCCCACCGAAGTCTTCCTGATGGCGCGCATCCATGGCAGCAGTCATTCCCAACGCCACGCCCAGCACCGCCCTGCCGGGGCTGGCGCGGGCCTTGCTCCAGGCCGGGCGCCTCAGCGCGCCCCAGGCCGACGCGCTGCACAAAAAAGCCGGCAACGATAAGCAGGCCTTCATCGACGTGCTGCTGGCCAGCGGCGCGATCGACGCGCGCGCGTTGGCGCTGTTCTGCTCGGAAACCTTCGCCTACCCCCTGCTCGACCTGCACAGCGTCAACCTGGAGGCGCTGCCGCCCAAGGTGATCGACCACCGCCTGATGCAGAGCCAGCGCGTGGTGCCGCTGTCCAAGCGCGGCAACAGGATGTCGGTGGCCATCTCCGACCCCACCAACATCCAGGCGCTGGACCAGATCAAGTTCCAGACCGAGTCCTCGGTCGAGCCGGTGATCGTCGCCCACGACGCCCTGTTGAACCTGCTGGCGGCGCTCAACAAGAACACCGAGCAAAGCATCAACGACATGATCGGCGACGAGCAGGACATCCAGTTCGCCGAGGAGGACAGCGCCGCCGCGCCCGACCCCGGCGCCAACGAGGTGGAGGACGCGCCCATCGTGCGCTTCCTCAACAAGATGCTGATGGACGCCGTCAACATGGGCGCCTCCGACCTGCACTTCGAACCGTTCGAGAAGTTCTACCGCATCCGCTTCCGCGTCGACGGCATATTGATGGAGCACGCCCAGCCGCCGATTTCGATCAAGGACAAGCTGGTCTCGCGCATCAAGGTGCTGGCCAAGCTCGACATCTCGGAAAAGCGCGTGCCGCAGGACGGCCGCATGCGCCTGATCGTCTCGCCGACCAAGACCATCGACCTGCGCATCAGCACCCTGCCCACCCTGTTCGGCGAGAAGACGGTGATGCGCATCCTCGACGCCACCCAGGCGCAGATGGGCATCGACGCGCTCGGCTACGACCCGGACCAGAAGGAGCTGCTGCTCGACGCCATCCAGCGCCCCTACGGCATGGTGCTGGTGACCGGGCCGACCGGCTCGGGCAAGACGGTGTCGCTGTACACCTGCCTGAACGTCATCAACAAGCCGGGCATCAACATCTCCACGGCCGAGAACCCGGCCGAGATCAACCTGCCCGGCGTCAACCAGGTCAACGTCAACGACAAGGCCGGCCTGACCTTCCCGGTGGCGCTCAAGTCCTTCCTGCGGCAGGCCCCGGACATCATCATGGTCGGCGAGATCCGCGACCTGGAGACGGCCGACATCGCCATCAAGGCGGCGCAGACCGGCCACATGGTGTTCTCCACCCTGCACACCAACGACGCGCCGTCGACCCTGACGCGGCTGATGAACATGGGCGTGGCGCCGTTCAACATCGCCTCGTCGGTGATTTTGATCACCGCGCAGCGGCTGGCGCGGCGCCTGTGCAGCTGCAAGCAGCCGGTCGAGATCGGCGACGCGCTGCTGCTCAAGGCCGGTTTCCGCGCCGACGAGCTCGACGGCAGCTGGAAGCCCTACGGCCCGGTCGGCTGCGAGCGCTGCAACGGCGGCGGCTACAAGGGCCGGGTCGGCATCTACCAGATCATGCCGATCACGCCGGCCATCGAGGCGCTGATCCTGGCCAACGGCAACGCCATGCAGATCGCCGCCCAGTCCGAGAGCGAGGGCGTGAAATCGCTGCGCAAGTCCGGCCTGGTGAAGGTGAGGAACGGCTTGACCAGCCTGGAGGAAGTGCTGGGCTGCACCAACGAATAGGACAGGCACCATGGCGACATCGAGCGGCAACCAGGTCAAGGAATCGGTCTTCGCCTGGGAGGGCAAGGACAAGAGCGGCAAGACGGTGCGCGGCGAGCTGCGCGCCGGCGGCGAGGCCGTGGTCAACGTGACGCTGCGGCGGCAGGGCATCATGGTGACCAAGGTCAAGAAAAAGGTCTACCGCAGCGGCAAGAAGATCACCGACAAGGACATCTCCCTGTTCACCCGCCAGCTGGCGACGATGATGAAGGCCGGCGTGCCGCTGCTGCAATCGTTCGACATCGTCGGCAAGGGCCATTCCAACCCGTCCGTGTCCAAGCTGGTGATGGATTTGCGCGCCGACATCGAGACCGGCACCAGCCTGAACCAGGCCTTCCGCAAGTTCCCGCTGTACTTCGACCCGCTGTTCTGCAACCTGGTGGGCGCCGGCGAGCAGGCCGGCATTTTGGAGGACCTGCTGACCCGGCTGGCGATCTACAAGGAAAAGACCCTGGCGATGAAGGCCAAGATCAAGTCGGCGCTGATGTACCCGGTGTCGATCCTGGCCATCGCCTTCATCGTCACGGCCGTCATCATGATCTGGGTGGTGCCGGCCTTCAAGGAGGTGTTCGCCAGCTTCGGCGCCAACCTGCCGGCGCCGACGCTGTTCGTCATGGCCGTCTCCGAGTATTTCGTGCGCTACTGGTATTTGATCTTCGGCAGCATCTTCGGCAGCCTGTACTTCTTCTTCCAGGCCTGGCAGCGCTCGCCCAAGGTGCAGCGCAACATGGACATTCTGCTGCTCAAGCTGCCCATTTTCGGCGAGGTGATCCGCAAGGCCACCATCGCCCGCTGGACCCGCACCCTGGCCACCATGTTCGCCGCCGGCGTGCCGCTGGTCGAGTCGCTCGACTCGGTCGGCGGCGCCGCCGGCAACGCCGTCTACCTGGACGCCACGCGGCGCATCCAGAACGAGGTCAGCACCGGCACCAGCCTGACGGTGGCGATGCAGAACGCCGACGTGTTCCCCAACATGGTGACGCAGATGGTCGCCATCGGCGAGGAGTCCGGCTCGCTCGACGCCATGCTGGGCAAGGTGGCCGACTTCTACGAGGAGGAGGTCGACGAGGCGGTGGCCTCGCTGTCGAGCCTGATGGAGCCGCTGATCATGGTCATCCTGGGCGTGCTGATCGGCGGCCTGGTGGTGGCGATGTACCTGCCGATCTTCAAGCTCGGCTCGGTGGTGTAGGCGGCGCGGCCGGCGCCATTTCCGCGAGCCGGCCAAGCAACCCTCTGAATTTCTGGCAAATTAATAGTTCGCCATCGTCGCGGCCCGCTCCGCGCCTTGGCATGGGCCAGTATTCCCCTCCCACTTTCTCTTAAATGCCGGCACCTTTTTCAGCCACGGCCTGGTGGCGCTGTGGCTGGACGGCCACAGTTGGTATCGCTGCGACGCGCGCGGCAACAAGCCCGGCATCCACTGCGAATTCACCCCCGGGCGGGAAAACCTCGCCTTCGCCGTGCAGGCGCCGGGCGAGTGCCTGTATGCCGAGGTGTGGGCCGAGCCCTGGCCGGAACTGGTGGTGCGCACGCGGGCGCTGGCCTCGATCGCCGACTACCGCGCCGCGCCGCTCGACGTGGCGCCGCCCGCCCCGGCCGCCGCCGCCATCCGCCACATAGGCGCCTGAGCGCGGCGGCCGGTGACTACTGGTCGAAATAACAGCTTGGCAAGTAGTGCTGCAATCAATTAACATTGCCCATTGTTAAACGTAGTTTAATTGCAACATGATTGAAATATTGCCTTAGCAATAATCATATCTGTGATCCAATAGTATTTCGCAAATATGCTGCCTGCGCGCGGCTGGAAGACGAATAGTGGCTGCCTCGATCAACTTGCAACACAGCGCCCTCGATGCCGAACTGCCGGATCACTACGAGATCCGTGGCCGGCTCGGCGAGGGCGGCTATGGCCAGGTGTTCGAAGCCTGGGACGCCACGCTGTGCCGCGCCGTGGCGATCAAGCAGCTCAAACTGGGCGTCGCCGCGCTCGACCCGGAACGCCTGATCCGCGAGGCGCGGCTGGCCGCCGCGCTCAGCCACAGCGCCTTCGTCAAGATCTTCTCGGTGGCCGGGGGCGGCGCCAGCCAGGCCATCGTCATGGAACTAGTGCAGGGCAGCACGCTGCGCCAGCGCATGCTGGAGCGTTCGCTGAGCCCCGAGCAGGCGCTGGCGATCGTCGACCAGATCGCCGCCGCCATGGCCGAGGCGCACGCCAGCGGCCTGGTGCACGGCGACCTGAAGCCGTCCAACCTGATCATCGAAGCCTCCGGCGCGCCGCGCATCCTCGACTTCGGCCTGGCGCGCCAGATCAACCCCTTGGCCAACCAGTCGTCGATGACCGACCACAGCGACGGCACCATCGCCTACATGGCGCCCGAGCGCCTGGGCGGCCAGCCGCCCAGCGTCGGCGCCGACATCTACGCCCTCGGCGCCATGCTCTACGAGATGCTGGCCGGCAGCCGCCCCTTCGCCGACCTCGACGGCCTGGCGCTGGCCGCCGCCCACCTGCAGTCCTGCTCGTCGCGCTGGCCCTTCCCGCCCGAGGTGCCGGCCGCCAGCGTGGCGCTGGTGCGGGCGATGACGGCGCGCGACCCCAGCCAGCGGCTGCGCAGCATGGCGGCGGTGCGCCAGCGCATCGCCGCGCTGCGCGCGCCGGACACCCCGGCGGCGGCGGCTGCGCGGCGGCGCTGGCGCGGCTGGCGCGGCGCCGTTGCCGCCGGCGCCGCCGTCGCCCTGCTGGGCGGCACGCTGTGGCTGCTGGCGCCGCTGGAACGCTGGCGCCCCATGCTGGCGCCGGCACAGACCCTGCAGGCCGGCTGGGAAGCGCTGAGCCACTATGACCGCGACAACGGCCTGTCTGAAGCGAGCGATACCTTCCAGGCGATCCTGAAGCAGAATCCGCGCCAAGCCAGCGCCGCCGCTGGCCTGTCGATCACCTACAGCTTTCGCTACGGTGGCGACGGCCGCGATCCGGCCCTGCTGGCGCAGGCCAACGCCAGCGCCCAACAGGCGCTGCGGCTGGACGACCAGTTAGCGCTGGCCCATGTGGCCCAGGGCGAGGCGCTGCGGGTGGCGGGCCAGAACGAGGCATCGCTGGCGCACTTCAAGCACGCGCTCGAACTCGATCCGCAGGCCCTGCTGGCACTGGCCGGCAAGATCCAGGCTTTGCTCGGCCTGCGCCGCTTCGACGAGGCCGAAACGCTGCTGCAACAGGCGCGCCAACTGTATCCGCGCGAGCGGCGCCTGGCCGACCTGCTCGGCTCGCTGCGCTATCAACAGGCCGACTATACGGCCGCCGAGACAGCGTTCCGTCTGAGCCTGCAGCTCGAACCGGACGCCGTGTTCGCCTACGCTAACTTGAGCATGGCCCTGCTGCGCCAGGGCCGCAACGACGAGGCGCTGCAGGTGCTGCAACAAGGCCTGCAGGTGCGGCCAAACGGGCGCCTGTACACCAATCTGGGCACCACGCTGTTCGCCCGCGCCGACTATGCGGGCGCCGCGCAGGCCTTCGAGCGCGCCGTCTCGTCCACCAAGGGCAGCCCGAACGACTATCTGAGATGGGCCAACCTGGCCGACGCGCTGCGCTGGCTGCCCGGCCGGGAGGACGACTCGCGTCAGGCCTACCAGCGCGCCAGCGACCTGCTCGCCCCGCAGCTCGAGCGCGCCCCCGACAACGCTACCCTAGCCTCGCGCATGGGTTGGTACCGGGCCCGTCTGGGCGACGCGCCCGGTGCGCTAGCATGGACCGAGAAAGCGCTGGCGCGGGCCCCGGCCAGCCCCGACATCCAATTCCGCGCGGCACTGGCGTATGAGCTAAGCGCTAAACGCCCGTCCGCCATCGCCGCGCTGATCCGGGCGAGCACCTTGGGCTATCCGGCCCATTTGATCGACAGCGAACCCGACCTGATCGCGTTGCGGCGCGATCCCCATTATCAATCCCTCCTCCTTGAAAGTGCACAATGAAACTGGAAGCGCAAGCGGTCAACACGGAAGACAAAGTACGCAAAGAAGTATTGTTGAAGGTATCGTTCGACGCCAACCAGACCAGCGACGCGCTGGACTGGGAGTTCCTGCCAAATTCGCGCCCGGCCAAGGGCGACCACGCCGGCGGCATCCTGTTCCAGGCGGGCGAGATGCTGCACGTCGAAATCGACGGTCTGGGCAGCCACACCAGCGGCTACCGTGGCTTCGAGGTGGTCGACTGCTGCCTGCTGACCAACCCGCAGATCATCCAGATCGGCGCCAAGCTGCCGCTGAAGTACGCCGCGCCCTCGCCGTTCTGCGGCATCGACCGCGCCGTCTACGTCCTGCCCAACAAGTTCGAAGTGGTCTCGTGCAAGGAACCGCACCCGAGCCGTCCGCACGCCCACCGCGTCAAGCAATTCTGGCTGGGCGAGCTGGAAGTGGCCAAGCCGCAGGGCCGTTGGGAACTGTCCTTCATCGTCACCGTGCGGCTCGACTTCGGTGACGTCCGCCCGGCCGAGCTGCGCGTCTTCTCGTTTGATCCGGAAGGCGAAGTCGGCGACGGCACCGAACCGAACTAAGCAGTCCCGCATCGTCGCCGGGCCGCCCGGCGGCGACACGCGGTACGCGCCGGCCACGGCGCGCCTCGCCCGGCCAGCGCCGGGCGCTTGCACCATCCGCATGGTGCGAAAAAGCAAAATTCACCGGCCGCGCCTCGCCGCCGCCGGGCGCGCCGTGTTTTAATACGGGAATTCGCCCGCCGCCGCCTCGCCGAGACCACGCGCCCGGGCCCACCGAACGCGGAAGCCGACACGATGCCCCCACACCCCCTGCTGTTCGCCGCCCCGGCCGACTTCGCCATCAGCCTGCTGGCCGGCCTGTTCGGCCTGCTGATCGGCAGCTTCCTCAACGTGGTGATCTACCGCGTGCCGAAGATGATGCAGCGCGAATCGGACAACTACGTCGCCGTCGAGAGCGGCCGCGAGGCGCCCCACGCCGAGCGCTTCAACCTGATGGTGCCGCGCTCGGCCTGCCCGCACTGCGGCCACCAGATCACCGCGCTGGAAAACATTCCCCTGCTCAGCTGGCTCGTGCTGCGCGGCAAGTGCAGCGCCTGCCGGGCGCCGATCTCGCCGCGCTACCCGGCCGTCGAACTGCTCACCGGCCTGCTGTCGGCCCTGCTGGTGTGGCGCTTCGGCAGCGGCTGGGCCGGCCTGGCCGCGCTGTTCTTCCTGTACAGCCTGATCGCCATGACCTTCATCGACGCCGACACCCAGCTGCTGCCCGACGACCTGACCTATCCGCTGCTGTGGGCCGGCCTGCTGGTCAACCTGAACGGCACCTTCGTGCCGCTGCACGACGCCGTGGTCGGCGCGGCGGCCGGCTATCTGGCCTTGTGGAGCATCTACTGGCTGTTCAAGCTGGCGACGGGAAAAGAGGGAATGGGGTATGGTGACTTCAAACTGCTGGCCGCGCTGGGCGCCTGGCTGGGCTGGGCCATGCTGCCGACCATCATCCTGTTGTCCTCGGTGGTCGGCGCGCTGGTCGGCATCAGCCTGATCGTCTTCGCCCGCCACGGCCGCAACAACCCGATCCCCTTCGGCCCCTATTTGGCCGCCGCCGGGCTGATCGCCATGTTGTACGGCAATTCGATTTCCGCCTTTACCCTCGGCCTGCTGGGCTGAGAGCAACCATGACCATGTCCGCCGATACCGCCACCGCCCCGCCCCCAGCCGTTTCCCCCGCGCCCTTCGCCGTCGGCCTGACCGGCGGCATCGGTTGCGGCAAGAGCACCGTCGCCGACATGTTCGCCGCGCGCGGCGCGACCATCGTCGACACCGACCAGATCGCCCACGGCCTGACCGGGCCGGGCGGCGAAGCCATGGCCGCCATCGTCGCCGAGTTCGGCGCCGAGTTCGCCGACGCCCACGGCGCGCTCGACCGCGCCCGTATGCGCGCCCTGGTGTTCGCCGAGCCGGCGGCCAAGGCCAGGCTGGAGGCCATCCTGCATCCGCGCATCCGCGACGCCGCGCTGGCGGCGGCCGCCGCCGCCACCGGCAGCTATGTGATCTACGCCGTGCCGCTGCTGTTCGAGTCGGGCAGCTGGCGCGCCCGGGTGGCCCGGGTGCTGGCCGTCGACTGCCCGGAAAGCCTGCAAATCGCCCGCGTGATGGCGCGCAATGGCTTGCCAGAAGCCCAAGTCAAGGCCATTATGGCGACTCAGGTGCCGCGCCAGTTGCGCCGCGAGTTGGCCGACGACATCGTCAGCAACGAGGGCGACATCGCCGACCTGGCGCCGCAAATCGAGCGCCTGCACGATTTATACCTGGCATTTTCGAAAAGAACGACGACAATACCGTCGCAACGTTTGTAATTTTGCTTCGCTTGCTTCAAAATCACGGGATTGAGCGGGTCCACACATAAAAAGGGATGTTATTTTGATTGTCTACGAATATCCTTTCAACGAGCGCATACGCACGTTGTTGCGGTTGGAGGATCTGTACGAGAAATTCAAGTTCTTTGTCCATCAAGAACATCCAATGCAACATCACGTCGCCCTCGCCACCATCTTCGACATGCTCGAAGTGGCCGGCCGCGCCGACCTCAAATCCGACCTGCTGCAGGAGCTGGAACGCCAGCGCCAAAGCCTGCTCGGCTACCGCATGAATCCGAATGTCCAGGCGGAAACGCTGGACGCCATACTCGCCGAGCTCGACGACGTCAGCAGCGCGCTGGTGTCGGCCCAGGGCAAGACCGGACAGAACGTGCGCGACAACGAATGGCTGATGAGCATCCGCGGCCGCACCATCATCCCCGGCGGCGCCTGCGAGTTCGACCTGCCGTCCTACTACGCCTGGCAGAAGCGCAGCGCCGAGCAGCGCTTCAACGACATCGCCAACTGGTTCGCCCCGCTGGCGCCGCTGTTCGACGCGCTGGCCCTGGTGCTGCGCCTGCTGCGCGACTCGGGCGGCCCGGTGAAGATGATCGCCGTCGCCGGCAGCTACCAGCAGATGCTGCAAGGCAAGGTCTACCAGATGCTGCGCCTGAGTTTGGACGAGTCGCTGGGCGCGATCCCGGAGATTTCCGCCAATAAATACATGCTCTGGGTGCGCTTCACCAGCCAGGGCGGCGACTTGAAACCGAAGCCGCTGGAAGACGATGTGCCATTCGAGCTAACCCTTTGTAACTTTTGACGAGATAGTGTTTTATGACCGTAGTTGATTGCCCGACCTGCGCCAAGAAGGTGGAGTGGAGCGAAAAGAATAAATTCCGTCCGTTCTGCTCGGAGCGCTGCAAACAGATCGACCTGGGCGCCTGGGCCGAGGAAAAATACGCCATCCCGGCCGCCCCGCCGGTCGATCCGCTCGACGAGGAATGAAAAACAGGCAGCCTGCGGGCTGCCTGTTTTTTTAGAAAACCCACAGGCGAAATTCTAGGGTCAGACCCTAGGGTCTGACCCTCGCTCTGCGCCGCCGGGTGGTCTGACGGCCGCCAGCGCCTTAGCTTGGCGGCAATGCCGCCGGATCGTGGCGTATCTGCTCCAGCCACTCCAGCAAGGGTATGGTCGCCGGCAACAGCGGCTCGACGCCGACCGCGCCCTGCCAGGCGAAGGCCTGGCCCTCCAGGCTCTGTGCCTCGCCGTGCCAGTCGCGGCTGATGAAGAAATGCAGCCGCACGTGGGCGTGCGGATACACGTACTCCACGCCGCACCACTCCTGCGCGCTCTCCACCACCATGCCCAGCTCTTCCATGAACTCGCGCTTGAGCGCCTGCAACACCGTCTCGCCCGGATCGACCTTGCCGCCCGGGAACTCCCAGTAGCCCTCGTAGGGCTTGCCGGCCGGCCGCTGGCCGAGCAACACGTCGCCGTTCGGCGCGATCAGGATGCCGACCGCGACGTCGACCGGCTTGGCCGCCGCCACGGCTGGCGCCGGCGCCGCTGCGGATGTCACCGCCTCCGCTGCCGCCGCCGGCCCGGCCGGGAGCACCTGCGCGCCGCCGGCCGCCGCCTTCACCGCCGCCGCGCTCACGGCGCGCCTTCCGGCAGCTTGCCGGCGTGGTCCTTGGCGAACTGCCAGGCCACCCGGCCCGAGCGCGAACCGCGCTGCAGGGCCCAGCGCAGCGCGTCGGCGCGCGCCGCCGCGATCTGCGCGGCGTCGCAGCCGAACGAGCCGAGCCAGTGCGCCACGATGTCCAGATAGTCGTCCTGCTTGAACGGGTAGAACGACAGCCACAGGCCGAAGCGCTCCGACAGCGAGATCTTCTCCTCCACCGTCTCGCCCGGATGCAGGTCGCCGTCCTCGTCGTGCTGGTAGCTGGCGTTGTCGGACATGCGCTCCGGCATCAAATGGCGCCGGTTCGACGTCGCGTAGATCAGCACGTTGTCCGACTGCGCCGCCACGCTGCCGTCGAGCGCCACCTTCAGCGCCTTGTAGCCGCTCTCGCCCTCCTCGAACGACAGGTCGTCGCAGAAGATGACGAAGCGCTCGGGCCGGCCGGCGACCAGCTCGACGATGTCGGGCAGCTCGGCCAGGTCGGCCTTGTCGACCTCGATCAGGCGCAGGCCGTCGACGGCGAACTGGTTCAGGCAGGCCTTGATCAGCGAGGACTTGCCGGTGCCGCGCGCGCCCGTCAGCAGCACGTTGTTGGCCGGCCGGCCGCGCACGAACTGGCGCGTGTTCTGCTCGATCTGCGCCTTCTGCGGAGCGATGTTGTGCAGGTCGTCGAGCGCGATGTTGGAGACGTGGGCCACCGCCTGCAAATAGCTGGCGCCGCCGCCGTTGCGCTTGCGCCAGCGGTAGGCGTGGCCCAGCTTCCAGTCGGGCTCGCGCGGCGCCTGCGGCAGGATCGCCTCGACCCGTTGCAGCAGGGCCTCGGCGCGCACGAGGAATTGTTCCAGGGGGCTAGCCATGGCCATCCCTCAGGAGCGGTAGTCGGCGTTGATGGTCACGTACTCGTGCGACAGGTCGCAGGTGTAGACGGTGGCCTCGGCGGCGCCGCGCGCCAGCTTGACGCGCACCGTGATCTCGCTCTGGCTCATCACGCGCTGGCCGTCCTCCTCCTTGTAGTCGGGGTTGCGGCCGCCGTCCTTGGCGACCCAGACGTCGTCCAGGTAGAGGTTGAGCTTGTCGACGTCGAGGTCGTCGACGCCGGCGTAGCCGATGGCGCACAGGATGCGGCCCAGGTTCGGGTCGGAGGCGAAGAAGGCGGTCTTGACCAGCGGCGAGTGGCCGATCGAATAGGCCACCTTGCGGCACTCCTCGACGTCCTTGCCGCCCTCGACGGTGATGGTGATGAACTTGGTGGCGCCCTCGCCGTCGCGCACGATGGACTGGGCCAGGAACAGCGACAGCTCGGTGACGGCGGCGGCCAGCGCGGCGTATTCGGCCGAGTCGACCGAGTCCACCACCAGCGTGCCGGCGCCGGTGGCGATCAGCATGAAGGAGTCGTTGGTCGAGGTGTCGCCGTCGATGGTGATGCAGTTGAACGAGCGGTCGGCGGCGTGCTTGACCAGGGCGTCGAGCACCGGCTGGGCCACCTTGGCGTCGAAGGCGAGGAAGCCGAGCATGGTCGCCATGTTCGGCTTGATCATGCCGGCGCCCTTGCTGATGCCGCTCAGGGTCACGCTGTGGCCGCCGATGTCCACCGTGCGCGAGGCCGCCTTGGGCTGGGTGTCGGTGGTCATGATGGCCTCGGCGGCGTTGAACCAGCTGTCGGCGCGCTGGTCGGCGACGGCCTGCGGCAGGGCGGCGACGATCTTGCCGACCGGCAGGGGCTCGAGGATCACGCCGGTCGAGAACGGCAGGATCTGGCCGGCCTCGCAGCCGAGCAGGCCGGCCAGCGCGGCGCAGCTCTCGTTGGCCAGCGCCAGGCCGAGCGCGCCGGTGCCGGCGTTGGCGTTGCCGGTGTTGACCATCAGCGCGCGGATCGGCTTGGCGCCGTCGCGCACGGCGGCCAGGTGGGCCTTGGCGATCTGCACCGGCGCGGCGCAGAAGCGGTTCATGGTGAACACGCCGGACACGGTGGCCGTCGGCGCCAGGGTCAGCACCAGCACATCCTTGCGGTTCGGCTTCTTGATGCCGGCTTCGGCGAAGCCGATTTCAATACCGGCGACGGGCTTCAGGTCGGTGGCGACGGGCAGGGGGGAATTGACGGCCATATTCGGGTTCTCATGGGTGGGAAAAGGGAGCCGCTATTGTAATCCCTGGCGCCGGCCGATGGGTGCGGCGGACGCGCCGGCGGCGCCGCCGCGGCGCCCGCGCCGCAACCGGTTCGGACGGCCTGCCGTTGCCCGTACACAACGGAAAAGCGTGTCGCGGGCAGAAAGCCGGCGACAAGAAGATGCCGCAGGTACACACTCAACGCAGCGCCGGCAGTCAAAACAACAAGGCGCCCACACCAACCTGGAGGGATACCGATGAAACCAACAACCCTGTCACGCAGCGCGCTCGCGCTCCTGGCGGCCTGCGCCGCCCTGCCCGCGCTCGCCGAAGACGGCCCGGCCATCACCATCAGCGGCTTCGGCACGGCCGCGCTGACCATGAGCGACACCGACCAGGCCGAGTACATCCGCCCCGGCCAGGCGGCCGGCGTGCGCAAGGACGCGCGCCCCGGCGTCGACTCCAACTTCGGCGTGCAGGCCACCGCCAAGTGGAACGACACCGTCTCCTTCACCGCCCAGGGCCTGGTGCGCAAGTACGCCACCGACCAGTACGGCGCCGAGCTGGCCTGGGCCTTCGCCAAGTACAAGGCCAACGACGACTTCAGCCTGCGCGCCGGCCGCGTCGGCCTGCCGATCTACCTGATCTCCGACTTCCGCAACGTCGGCTACGCCAACACCATGCTGCGGCCGCCGGCCGAGGTCTACCGCCAGGTCTCGGTCGACCACGTCGACGGCGTCGACGTGGTCTACCAGCACAGCTTCGACGACACCAGCGTCACCGCCCAGTTCGCCTTCGGCAAGTCGCAGAACAAGCAGCCGGGCAACGCCTACACCGATTTCAGCACCGTCACCGCGCTCCACGTGGTGGTCGAGAACGGTCCCTTCACCTACCGCTTCGGCCGCGCCGACGCCAAGTTTTCCGCCAAGAACAACCCCAGCCTGACCGGCCTGAACACCACGCTGCGCGCGGTCGGCCTGGGCGCCGTCGCCGACGACCTCAAGCTCGAGGATATCAAGGGCTCGTTCACCTCGCTCGGCCTGACGATGGACTACAAGAACTTCCTGGTCCAGACCGAGTACGCCAAGCGCAAGACCGAGTCGCGCCTGGTCCACGACACCAGCTCCTGGTACGCCATGCTGGGCTACCGCTACGGCAAGTTCACGCCCTACTACATGTACGGCGACATCAAGCAGGACAGCCGCAACGAGTACAGCTCGCTGCCCACCAGCGGCCCGCTGGCGCCGCTGTCGGCCGGCGTCAACGGCGCCGTCAAGGCGGCGCTGCAGTCGAGCAACGCGGTCGGCCTGCGCTGGGACTTCCACAAGGCCGCCGCGCTGAAGGTGCAGATCGACCGCATCGCGCCGCGCAACGGCGCCGGCGCCTTCATCAACGCCGCGCCCGGCTTCAAGGGTCCGGTCAACGTCTACGCGGTCGGCGTCGACTTCGTCTTCTAAGGGGGCCACATGAATACGAAACTCGCCCTGTCCCTGCTCGCCGCCAGCCTGGCGCTGGCCGCGCCCGTGTTCGCCACAGAGATCGTCGTCATCGTCAGCCCGAAAAACCCGGCCACCCGCATGTTCAGCGAACAGGCCTCGCAGTTCTTCCTCGGCAAGTCCAGCCTGTTCACCCCGATCGAGCGCAACGACAGCCCGCTGCGCAACGAGTTCTACCAGAAGGTGCTGGGCAAGGACGCCACCCAGGTCAAGGCGGTCTGGTCCAAGCTGGTGTTCACCGGCAAGGGCAGCGCGCCGAAGGAGTACAACTCCGACGCCGAGGTCAAGAAGGCGGTCGCCGCCGACCCCGTCGCCATCGGCTACATCGACAAGGCGCACGTCGACGACACGGTGAAAGTGATACTCACCGTGCCTTGAGGCACGAAAATTCTGTTGACCATAAGTTACAAATGGCGCCCGTGTGGCGCCATTTTCACGTCACGCCGCGTCGCCGCCGCGGGTGCGATCGGCGTCGCCGGCGTGGCGCTGACAAATAAGAAAAGTTAATATAAAGGTCATCGAAACATTGCTGAAATGGATGGTTATCTATTAAATTTTCCCATCTTGCAATTGAACTCCCCCTCTGCATTGCTCAAAAAAACGACAGTTTTTAGTACACTCGTTCTATTTTTGATATTCCATTTTATCCCTGAAGAAAATTGGTCTAAGGTAACACCTGCACGCCCTACCCGGCTTGTTTCAGGGGACTGGCGCACCACCGCCACTCAGTAACAAAGAACCGAATATAAAAACATACGAAAGAATACGGCAGATGAAAAAACAACTATTGGTAGCATCCGTGCTGGCCGCGCTGGGTTTGATGCAGGCCCAGGCCGGCATGCTCGACGACGGCAACCTGAGCATCAGCGGCTTCGGCACGCTGGGCGTGGCCAAGAGCAACACCGACGCGGTCCAGTTCGCCCGCTACAACCAGGCCGAAGGCGTCAGCGACAAGGCCAAGATCGGCCTCGACTCCAACCTGGGCCTGCAGGCGACCTACAAGATCAACGAGATGTTCTCCACCACCGCGCAGATCCTGACGCGCAAGAACACCAGCCAGAGCTTCACCACCGACCTGACCTGGGCCTTCCTGAAGATCAAGGTCAACGAGGAAATCAACGTGCGCGTCGGCCGCGTCGTCGTGCCGACCTTCCTGATCTCCGACTACCAGAACGTCGGCTACGCCAACACCATGATGCGTCCGCCGGTCGAAATGTACGGCCAGGCGCCGATCGAGAACGTCGACGGCGTCGACGTCAACTACCAACACGCCATCGGCGACTTCAACCTGAGCACCCAGGCCTTCGTCGGCGTCAGCCGCGGCAAGCTGTTCGTGCCGACGGCCGGCGGCTCGGTGGCCACCTACCGCGCGCCCGCCGCCGGCATCAGCGTGGGCGGCGAGTACGGTCCGTTCACGCTGCGCCTGGGCCACGCCCAAGCCAAGCTCGACAGCAACGACGTCGGCCCGCTCAACAACCTGACCAACACCCTGAAGACGATCGGCTTCGGCCAGCTGGGCCAGGACATGACCTTGAACGGCGGCAAGCGCATCGCCTTCACCTCGCTCGGCCTGACCATGGACTGGCGCAACATCGTGGTGCAGGCCGAGTACGCCCAGCGCCGCGCCAAGGAGCCGGTCTATGTGCCCGACACCAACGCCTGGTACACCATGGTCGGCTACCGCTTCGGCAAGATCCTGCCCTACTACAGCCACGCCGCCTACAAGGGCGCCGGCCAGTCGGTCAACGTGCCGGCCAGCTTCCCCAAGACGGGCGCGCTGGCCTCGGCCGTCAACTACAGCTTCCTCAGCTCGTCCGAGCAGAGCTCCGACCTGGTCGGCGTGCGCTGGGACTTCGCCAAGTCGCTGGCACTGAAGGTGCAAATCGACCGCGTCAAGCCGAAAGCCAAATCCGGTTCGCTGAACTTCGGTCCGGCCGCCGGCTACACCAACAACGTCACCGTGGTCGGCGCCGCGCTTGACTTCGTGTTCTGATCAGGAGGCCACTATGAAAACCACCATGACCTCGCTGTTGTTGACCGCCCTGCTGGGCACCACCCTGTCCGCCTCCGCCGAGACGGTCGTCATCGTCAGCCAGAAGAACCCGGCGACGCGGATGTTCTCCGAACAGGCCTCGCAATTCTTCCTCGGCAAGTCGGCGATGTTCACCCCGGTCGACCAGGCCGAAAGCTCGGCCATCCGCGCCGACTTCTACCACAAGGTGGCCGACAAGGGACCCGGCCCAGGTCAAGGCGATCTGGTCCAAGCTGGTGTTCACCGGCAAGGCCACGCCGCCCAAGGAGTACAACTCCGACGCCGAGGTGAAGAAGGCGGTCGCCGCCGATCCGAAGGCGATCGGCTACATCAACAAGAACTCGGTGGACGACACCGTCAAGGTGATCCTCAGCCTGCCGTGATGCCGGCCTAGCTCCACCCGCGACGCCCGGCAACGCCGGGCGTTTTTGCGTGCGCGCGCCATCTCGATGGTGCCGAATGGCAAGCGATGGGTTATATTGACAAGTCGGCAGCATTCCACGCGGCGCCAACCGCGCCGCCAGCCGCCGCGGGAACGGACACCCTGTTCCCGGCCGCGCCGACCCGATGGAGACCCTCGTTTTGAACCTATCGCTACGCGCGAAATTCCTGGTGCTGAGCGCCGTGGTGCAAGCCCTGGTGGTCGCCCTGCTGATCTGGAACAGCCTGCGCCTGATGGACGACGCCGTCGGCAAGAACGCCGAGCGGGTCGCCCACGAATACGCCGTCACCCTCAACCTCTCGCTCAGCCCCTACGCCATCAACGGCAAGCTGGGCCAGCTGTCGGGCTACCTGGCCGAGATGCTGGCCGACCCCGAGGACAGCTTCCTGCGCTACATCGTCATCCTCGACGCCCAGGGCCGGCCGATCATCGAGATCGGCGGCAGCGTCGCCGCGCTGCCGCCGGCGCTGCGCGCCGGCGCGCCGGGCGCCGCCGCCGGACGCGGCGCGCGCACCGTCACCGAGGGCCAGACCCTGCACGCGCGCGCCCCGCTGCTGCTGCAGGACAACCAGGTCGGCACCCTCAACTTCGGCCTCTCGACCACCGACCTGAAGCGCGCCAGCGACGAGGTGATGCTGCAGGGCGGCGCCATCTCGCTGGCCGGCTTCGTGCTCGGCCTGGGCCTGTTCTACCTGTTCACCCACGGCATCGGCCGGCGCCTGGCCGCGCTGACCGGCCAGTCGCGCCAGATGGCCCACGGCCAGCCCTGGGCCGAACAGGGCGGCGACGAGATCGACATGTTCTCGCGCTCGCTGGCCAGCATGAGCGCGGCGCTGCGCGAGCGGGTCGCCCAGCTCGAACAGTCCGAGCGCCGCCTGGTCGAGTCCGAGGCGCGCTTCAAGATCCTGTTCGACATGGCGCCGCTGCCGCTCAGCGTGTCCGACCACGAGGGCCGGGTGATCGCCGCCAACCAGGCGCTGGCGCGCACCTTCGACTATCCGGTCGACAGCCTGATCGGCATGCGCTCGGACCAGGTGACCTTCTGGGCCAGCGCCGTCGAGCGCGACCGCATCTGGAACATCTACCAGAGCGACGGCGCGGTGCACGGCGCCATCGCCGGCGTCTGCCTGCCCGACGGCAGCGTCGGCAGCGTGGCCATCTGGTCGTCCTCGCTGGTGCTCGACGGCCGCCCGGCGATCATCTGGGCGCTGCTCGACCTGAGCGAGGAGCTCAACGCCAAGCGCGAGCTGAACGACCTCAACATCTCGCTGGAGAGCCGGGTGCGCGAGCGCTCGGCCGCGCTCGAGCTGGCCAACCGCGACCTCAGCGTGGCGCTGGAGAACCTGCAGCGCACCCAGGACGAGCTGCTGGCGGCGGAAAAGATGGCCTCGCTCGGCTCGCTGGTGGCCGGCATCGCCCACGAGCTCAACACGCCGATCGGCAACTCCCTGCTGGCCTCGACGACCCTGGGCGACCGCGTCAACGAGTTCGAGGCGCTGGTCGAGGGCGGCGCGCTGCGCCGCTCCGAGCTGCGCGCCCACATGGAGGAGGTGCGCCTGGCCAGCAACCTGATCTCCGGCTCGCTGCACAAGGCGGCCGACCTGATCTCCTCGTTCAAGCAGGTGGCGGTCGACCAGACCAACGACCAGCGCCGCAGCTTCGACCTGCTGACCGTGGTGCAGGACACCCTGGCCACCTACACGCCACGGCTGCGCCAGGCCGGCTGCGCCGCCCACCTGGCGATTCCGCCCGGCCTGAGCTTGGACTCCTACCCCGGCAGCCTGTACCAGATCCTCAACAACCTGATCAACAACACCCTGGCGCACGCCTTCGAGCGCGGCATTGCCGGCAACATCACCATCTCGGCCGCCGAGCTGGGCCAGGGCCAGGTCGAACTGGTCTTCGCCGACGACGGCGCCGGCATGCCCGACGAGGTGCTGCGCCGCGTCTTCGACCCCTTCTTCACCACCAAGATGGGCCAGGGCGGCACGGGACTGGGCATGCACATCGTCTACAACATCGTCACCGGCATGCTGGGCGGGCGCATCGCCATCGAATCGGCGCCCGGCCGCGGCACCACGGTGCGCATGGCGCTGCCGCGCTGCTCGCCGCAGCGCAGCTGATGGCCGCACCCAACTGGGCAGGAACGCGGCTAAGTTACGAAAACCCGGCGGCGTAAATCCAGGGTCAGACCCTAGGGTCTGACCCTCGCTCCTTGCCTGTGGGTGCTTGCCAGCAACCCGCGCCTTGACGACCAACGAAAAAAGCGGAACAGCCTGGGGCTGTTCCGCTTTTTTTGTTGCCGCCGGGCCAGCGCCCGGTGGCCTAGGCTCAGGCCAGCTTGCCGTGGCAAGCCTTGAACTTCTTGCCGCTGCCGCAAGGGCAAGGGTCGTTGCGGCCGACCTTGAAGTTGGCGGCGAAGTTGGGATCGTTCAACTCCTCTTCCGACATGGTCGGCGCCAGCAGTTCCTCCGGCGCGGCGTTCGGGTTGAAGTCGGCGTGCTGGTAGTGCACGTTCTCCACCTGTGGCGCCTGCATCGCCGCTTCGGCCGCGTCGATCTCCTCGCGCGACTGGATGCGCACCGTCATGATTAGCTTGACGACGTCGTTCTTGATCATGTCGAGCATCTGGCCGAACAGTTCGAAGGCTTCGCGCTTGTACTCCTGCTTCGGGTTCTTCTGCGCATAGCCGCGCAGGTGGATGCCCTGGCGCAGGTGGTCCAGCGCGGCCAGGTGCTCGCGCCAGTGGCTGTCGACGCTTTGCAGCATGACGTTGCGCTCGAAACCGCCGAACGATTCCTTGCCGACGATGTCGATCTTCGACTGGTACAGCGCGTCGGCGGCGGCCAGCACGCGCTCGAGCAGCTCCTCGTCGGTCAGATTGGTCTCGGCGGCAAGCATCTCGCCCAGCGCCAAATCGATCTGCCATTCCGAGGCCAGCGTGGCCTCGAGCGCCTTGATGTTCCACTGTTCCTCGACCGATTCCTCGGGCACGTACTCGCGCACGATGTCGGTGAAGGCGCCGTGGCGCAGCGACTCGATCAGTTCGGAGATGTCGGTGGTTTCGAGCAGCTCGTTGCGCTGCTGGTAGATCACCTTGCGCTGGTCGTTGGCGACGTCGTCGTATTCCAGCAATTGCTTGCGGATGTCGAAGTTGCGCGCCTCGACCTTGCGCTGGGCCGATTCGATCGAACGCGAGACGATGCCCGCCTCGATCGGTTCGCCTTCCGGCATCTTCAGGCGGTCCATGATGGCGCGCACGCGGTCGCCGGCGAAGATGCGCAGCAGCTGGTCGTCGAGCGACAGGAAGAAGCGCGAGGAGCCCGGATCGCCCTGGCGGGCGGCGCGGCCGCGCAACTGGTTGTCGACGCGGCGCGATTCGTGCCGCTCGGTGCCGATGATGTGCAGGCCGCCGGCCGCCACCACCTGCTCGTGCAGCGCCTGCCAGCCGTCGCGCAGCGCGGCGGCCTGGGCCGCCTTGTCGGCGTCGCCCAGCGCGGCGTTGGCCTCGATGAACTTGATCTGGTTCTCGACGTTGCCGCCCAGGACGATGTCGGTGCCGCGGCCGGCCATGTTGGTGGCGATGGTGATCGCCTTCGGGCTACCGGCCTGGGCGATGATCTCCGCCTCGCGGGCGTGCTGCTTGGCGTTCAGCACGTTGTGCGGCAGCTTGGCCTTGGTCAAAATGCCCGACAACAGCTCGGAGTTCTCGATCGAGGTGGTGCCCACCAGCACCGGCTGGCCGCTGTCGTAGCATTCGCGGATCTCCAGCAACATGGCGTTGTACTTCTCCATGGTCGACTTGTAGACCTGGTCCTGGCGGTCCTTGCGCTGCGACGGCCGGTTGGGCGGCACCACCACGGTTTCCAGGCCGTAGATCTCCTGGAACTCGTAGGCCTCGGTGTCGGCGGTGCCGGTCATGCCGGCCAGCTTGCCGTACATGCGGAAGTAGTTCTGGAAGGTGATCGAGGCCAGCGTCTGGTTCTCGTTCTGGATCTTCACGCCCTCTTTCGCCTCGACGGCCTGGTGCAGGCCGTCCGACCAGCGGCGCCCCGTCATCAGGCGGCCGGTGAATTCGTCGACGATCACCACTTCGTTGTTCTGCACCACGTAGTGCTGGTCCTTGAAGTACAGCGCGTGGGCGCGCAGCGCCGCGTACAGGTGGTGCACCAGGGTGATGTTGGCCGAGTCGTACAGCGAGGCGCCCTCGGGCAGCAGGCCCATCTGGGTGAGGATCGCCTCGGCCTTCTCGTGGCCGGCCTCGGTGAGCACGAACCTGGTGGGCCTTCTCGTCCTTGGTGTAGTCGCCCGCCACTTCGATCTTGCCCTTGCCGTCCGGCGTTTCCTCGCCGACCTGCAGGATCAGCATGCCGGGCAGCTCGTTGATCTTGTAGTACAGGTCGGTGTGGTTCTCGGCCTGGCCGGAGATGATCAGCGGCGTGCGCGCCTCGTCGATCAGGATCGAATCGACCTCGTCGACGATGCCGAAGTTGAGCGCGCGCTGGACCCGGTCGCGCGCCTCGAACACCATGTTGTCGCGCAGGTAGTCGAAGCCGAACTCGTTGTTGGTGCCGTAGGTGATGTCCGAGGCGTAGGCGGCCTGCTTGGCGGCGTGCTCCATCTGCGACAGGTTGATGCCGGTGGTCAGACCGAGCCAGCTGTACAGCTTGCCCATGGTCTCGGCGTCGCGCTGGGCCAGGTAGTCGTTGACGGTGACGATGTGCACGCCCTTGCCCGACAGCGCGTTCAGGTAGGCCGGCAGGGTCGCGGTCAGCGTCTTGCCCTCGCCGGTGCCCATCTCGGCGATTTTGCCGAAGTGGAGCACCATGCCGCCGACCAGCTGCACGTCGAAGTGGCGCATCTTGAAGACGCGCTTGCTGGCCTCGCGGCAGACGGCGAAGGCTTCGGGCAGCAGCGCGTCGAGCGCCTCCCCCTTGGCGATGCGTTCCTTGAAGGCGGGCGTCTTCGCTTGCAGCTCGGCATCCGTCAGCTTTTCAATGACCGGCTCGAGCGCATTGATCTCGCGTACCGTTTTTTGGTATTGCTTGAGCAGCCGCTGGTTGCGGCTACCGAAAATCTGGGTCAGTAATGACATGCTTGAATTCTTGAAAAAAACGCCGTTTAAAAAGCTCTGTGGGGTGGAAAACGCCTTACCTTACGGAGTTCGACTATGGCAAAAGACGATGATTTTATCATGCGCCGCAGCCAAGATTGGGATATTGGCCTATATAACAATAGCCCAACAGCAAACAATGCCACAAAATCAAGACATTTTAGTGCCTAATCGAAAAAAATCCGCGCCGGCGCCGGCCCCGCCTCGGCATGCGGGGGGCGGCTGTGATATGTTTCGCCGCATGCGATTCAACTCCTTCAACTCCTCCAACATCTCGGTCAAACGGCGCACCGCCGTCGGCGCCACCGACTTCCTGCGCCGCGACGACAAGATGGCCGCCCTGCTGCCGGCCATCGAGCGCATGGCCGCCCTGCAGAAGGACTGCGCCACGGCGCTGCCGGCCATGTTCAAGTATTGCGAGATCCTGCAGTTCGAGGACAACCAGCTGGTGCTGTCGACGCCCAACGCGGCGCTGGCGGCCAAGCTCAAGCAGCAACTGCCCAAGCTGCAGGAGACGCTGGCGCGGCGCGGCTGGCAGGTGCACGGCGTCAAGCTGAAGGTGCAGATGATGAAGGCGGCCGAGGTCAAGGAGCAGATGCGCGCCCTCTTCCTCAACGAGGCGGCGATCAGCGCCTTCGACTCGCTGAGCGACTCGCTGGAACAGTCGGCGCAGAACGCCACCCTGATCGCCGCGCTGAAGGCGATGGTGGCGCGCCGCCGCGAAGGCTGAACGAACTAGGTGAAGAAGAATACCCGCAGGCGACAATATAGGGTCAGACCCTAGGGTCTGACCCTGGCTCGCTGACCCTGGCTCGCTGACCCTGGCTCGCTGACCCTGGCTCGCTGACCCTGGCTCGCCATCCTCGGCGGGCTCCGAAACCGCTTAAGTCAGCGCCCACTCGCGCGCCATCTGGCGCAGATACGACGGCGGCGCCGTCTCGTTGGTGGCGAAGGAGACGATCTCGTAGGCCTCCGGATGCTTCAGCAACTCGAGCAGCAGCTGGTTGTTGAGGGCGTGGCCGGACTTGTGCGCCTCGTAGCTGGCCAGCAGCGGATGGCCGACCAGGTACAGGTCGCCGATGGCGTCGAGGATCTTGTGGCGGACGAACTCGTCCTCGTAGCGCAGGCCGTCCGAGTTGAGGATGCGGTACTCGTCCATGACGATGGCGTTCTCCAGCGAGCCGCCGCGCGCCAGGCCGATGCCGCGCAACATCTCGACGTCCTGCATGAAGCCGAAGGTGCGGGCGCGCGCCACGTCGTGCACATACGACACGTCGCCGAAGTCGACATGGGCGCGCTGGGTGGTGCCGTCGACCGCCGGATGGTTGAATTCGATGAAAAAGTCCAATTTGAAGCCGTTGTAGGGCGTCAAACGCGCCCATTTTTCCTTGTCGCCCTGGCCCTCGCGGATCTCCACCGGCTTGAGCACGCGGATGAACTTCTTCGCCGCCGGCTGCTCGTGCACGCCGGCCTGCTGCAGCAGATACACGAACGACGAGGCCGAGCCGTCCATGATGGGGATCTCCTCGGCGCTGACGTCGATGTACAGGTTGTCGATGCCCAGGCCGGCGCAGGCCGACATCAGGTGTTCGACGGTGGAGACGCGGGCGCCGTCCTTGACCAGCACCGAGGCCATGCGGGTGTCGCCGACGGCCGCCGCGCTGGCCGGGAAGTCGACCACCGGGTCGAGGTCGACGCGGCGGAAGACGATGCCGGTGTCCGGCGCGGCCGGACGCAGGGTCAGTTCGACCTTGGTGCCGGAGTGCAGTCCCACGCCGGTGGTGCGGACCAGTTCTTTGACGGTGCGTTGTTTTAACATGCGAGGATTATAGCGAAGTTGTCGAGGCCGCGTCGGCCGGCCGTTTCCGCCCGGTCAAGGATGTTCCGCCTCGGCATGCACCGTCTCGCGCCGCACCAGGTAGATGCCGCTGGCGATGATGATCGCCGCGCCGAGCAGGGTGTAGCCGTCCGGCAGCACCTGCCACAACAGCCAGTCGATCGCCACGCCCCAGGCCAGCGCCGAGTATTCGAACGGCGCCACGGTCGAGGCCTTGCCCTTGCTGAAGGCCTCGGTGATGGCCAGCTGGCCGAGGAAGCCGCTGACGGCCAGCGCCGCCAGCACCAGCAGGTCGCTGCTGGCGCACCACCACCCAGCCCTGCCAGGACAGCGCCAGGCCGCCGCCGGCCATCAGCACCAGCAGCGAGAACATGATGGACTCGTTGGCGTCGGTGCGGCTGAGCACGCGGCTGGCGATGGCCGAGACGGCGTAGCAGGCCGCCGCGCCGAGGATGGCCAGGCCGCCCATGGTGAGGAAGCCGCTGCCGTCGGGGCGCAGCACCACCAGCACGCCGAGCATGCCGACGGCGACGGCGCACCACTGCGCGGCGTCGACCCGCTCCTTGAGGAAGAACACCGACAGCGCGGTGATCAGGGTCGGCGCGATGAAGAAGATGGTGTAGGCCTCGGCCATCGACAAGGTTTTCAGGCCGTAGGCGAACATGGTCAGCATGGCGATGCCGAGCGCGCCGCGCAGCAGGTGCATCGGCCAGCGGATCTTCAGCACCTTGCGGAAGGCGCCGCGGTAGGCCAGGTAGCCGCACAGCAGCGGCAGCGAGCTGAGCGCGCGCAGCGCCGTCACCTGCATGGCGGGATAGTGGGACGACAGCACCTTCATCGAGGTGTCCATGACGGAGAACATGGCCACGGCGATCAGCATGGCGTAGATGCTGTGCAGGTTTTCTTTACGGGACGGCGAGGACAGGGCAAGCTCCTGGTGGGCGACGGCGGGGCCGCATGGAACGTCATCATGGCGACGTCCAGAGCCAGGACCGGGCCGCTAGGAACTGGCGGCGGTCGCAACAATTATAACAAGGTAACTTTTCCCGCGTGCGCGCCGGGCGCGCGGACGCCAGGGCGCGCAGCCGCGGGACGCGCCGCCGGGGCACGCCGCCAGGGCCCGGCCCGGCGGCGGGCTTCGTGCTACGGCTGCCGCTGCGGCAGCAACATCACCAGCTTCAGGTCGTGCCGCTTGGCCAGGTGCAGGGTGACCTGCTCGAAGTCCAGCGCGCCGCGCTGCGGATGCTGGAAGCGGCGCGCGCCGCCCTCGCGGCCGACCACGTTGCGCAGCGTCCACAGGCGTTGGAAGTCGGCGCTGTCGCGCGCCAGCGCGGCGATCAGGCCGGCCAGCGGCGCCTGGTCGGCGTGGCGGCCGCAGTCGGCGCGGAACTCCGCCACCAGCCGGGCGGCGCGGTCGGGCCAGTCGACGATCAGGCCGCGCGCCTGCGGCGCGGTGAACATGAAGCGCAGCAGGTTCGGCGCCGGCGCGCCGTCGGCCCGCGCCAGCCAGGGCGCGAACAGGGCGCCGGCGGCGGCGTTCCAGGCCACCGCGTCCCACTGCCGGTCGAGGATGTAGGCCGGCGCGGCGATCGCCTCGACCACGGCGGCCAGGCCGGACTCGGCGCCGGCGTCGTCGGCGCTGGCGGCGTGGGCCGGGTCGAGCTTGTCGGCCAGGCCGAACAGATAGCCGCGCTCGGCCGGGCTCAGCTGCAACACCTGGGCCAGCCGCGCCAGCATCCTGGTCGACGGCGACACCTCCCTGCCCTGCTCCAGCCAGGTCAGCCAGGTCGGGCTGACCTCGCACAACTGGGCCAGCTCCTCGCGCCGCAGGCCCGGCGTGCGGCGCCGGCCGCCGCCCGGCAGGCCGGCGGCGGCCGGGGTGAGGCGCTCGCGGTGCGCGCGGATGAACTCGCCCAGAGGATTGTGCATGGTGGTTCTTATACCAGGATAAGTTGTTGGCTTGTTACAGGATAAAACACCGCCTATTCTGCAACAACACCCACCGCAACGCCAAGCCCAACCGGAGAAGCACATGAAACAGCAAGCCTACGTCGCGCAACAATTCGGCGACACCGCCAGCGCCTACCTGAGCAGCCCGACCCACGCCGAGGGCGCCGACCTCGTCGCCATGGGCCAATTCGCCCGCCGCATGGGCCGGCCCGTGGTGCTCGACCTGGGCTGCGGCGCCGGCCACGCCAGCTTCGCCGTGGCGCCGTTCGCGCAGGCGGTCACCGCCTTCGACCTGTCGGCGCAGATGCTCGAGGTGGTGGCCGGCGCCGCCGCCGCGCGCGGCCTGGACAACATCGCCACCCGCCAGGGCGACGTCGCCCGCCTACCCTTCGCCGACGCCAGCTTCGACCTGGTGGTGACGCGCTTCTCGGCCCACCACTGGCTCGACGTGGCCGCCGCGCTGCGCGAGGCGCACCGCGTGCTGCGCCCGGCCGGGCGCCTGCTGGTGGTCGACATCGTCGCGCCGCAACAGGCGCTGTACGACAGCACGCTGCAGGCGGTCGAACTGCTGCGCGACGGCTCGCACGTGCGCGACTACCGGGTCTGCGAATGGGGCGCCAAGCTCGAACGGGCCGGCTTCACGCATCAACTGAGCAGCCAGTGGAAGCTGCCGATGCAGTTCGAACAGTGGGTGGCGCGCATGCGCACGCCGGCGCTGCGGGTGCAGGCGATCCGCAGCCTGTTCGACTCGGCGCCAGAGGAGGCGACGGCCTACTTCGCGCTGCAGGACGACTACTCGTTCGCGATCGACGCCGCACTGTTCGAGGCCGCCAAGCCGGGCGAGGAGATTTTCTAGTCCTCGTTCAAAGACAGGGGTACGATTCGTACTGCGGGATGATCCCCGAAAGGAGCAAGCCATGAGCAAGACCATCACCCTCGTCGTGCAAAAGTGGGGGAACGATTTGGCACTGCGTATCCCCGCCAAGCTTGCTAAAGAACAGAGACTATCCGCAGGACAGCTTGTGGAAGTTCTTCTACAGGTATCGTCCAAGCCTCAGGAGAGCCATTCCACCTTGGAGCTGGAACAACTGCTCAGCCAATTTGACCCTAAAAAGCACAGTGGCGAAGTTATGACGACCACTGCAATCGGCATAGAAGCCATGTGACGGCCACTCCCGAAAGCTTGTTACCCGACCAACTTTACGGTCAGGGATATTTTCTCTTTACATGAATGACGTTCAGTGCTGTCACTGTCGTGGCGTCCTCAAGCAAAGTGACAATATAGTTTTTATGCGCCACCAATTCAAATGTCCCAGCGACTCGGCCAATACGGCGCGGGAAATTGGGGTCGGCCAGTTGGCCAACCTGCCGATCAATATGCAGCCAAAGATCCGCCGCTGCACGGGGACTCGTTTGCGCGACATAGCATTCAATTTGGCGCAAGTCACGCACATAGGATTGTGACCGTATGACGCGCTTCATAGCGCGTCACGATAAACCTTCTTGGCAGCGACGATTTGGTTCCACTCTTCCTCTGAAATCGTCTCGTTCGTACCGTCTTCCAGCCCGTCAATGGCGCCTTGTACTTTCTTCCGAAACCATTCGTCATAGGAATCTGGTGCACTCAGAGGAACGTGCTCAGCGAGGTCGGCGACACCATCAACGCCCAGTTCCTGCAGCAACACAAGCGCTTTCTGGCGATTGGGGAAGCGGGAAATTTCAGTTCCCCCAGTAGGCGAACCAAGAATGCAAGGGCCGTCCCGGCATTCGGCGTGCACTACAAATCCTGACCCATCCGCAACAATCGCGACGCGGCTGATCTGGTTCGCGACGACTATTCGACGAAACTCATCTATGGAAAGAGTCTTCATCTTTTACCTCCCGAGAATGAATTCAACTAGCATGCACCGATCATACGCCGCTCGCCATGTGCTGGCGCAAGGCGGCCAGCGCGGTCTTGAGCGCCGCCACCATGGCGGGGTCGGCGGCGATCTGCCGCTCGCCGAGGCCGGCGCCGAGCAGCGGCAGCGTGATGCAGGCGGCCTCGACCACGCTGGCCGACATCACCGTGACCGTCTCCAGCAGGGCGGCGTGGGCGTGCGCGGCGCGCGGCGCGGCGTTGAACAGCGCCACCGGCTTGCCGACGAAGGACTGGTTGCCGACCATCCAGTCCAAGCCGTTCTTCAGCGCGCCGGTCACGCCGTGCGCGTATTCCGGGCTGGCGATGACGACGGCGTCGGCCTCGGTCAAGGCCTGCTTCAGCCGCGCCACCACGGCCGGCGGCGGCGCGATGTCGGGATTGAACAGCGGCAGCGCGCCCAGCTCCTGGTAGATGCGCACCTCGACGCCGGCCGGCGCGACGCCGGCCAGCACGCGCAGCAGCATCGAGTTGATGGAGGCGGCCCGCAGGCTGCCGGAGATGGCGAGTATTTTCATGCTGGGGCGGCGGAAAAAATGGACCCCCGATTGTATGCCGGATCGGCGCGCCGCGCCGGCCGGCCCGGCTAGGCCGGCTGCTCCGCCTCCGGCGCCAGGCAGGCGCGGCCCCGGCCCTGGGTCTTGGCGCGGTACAGCGCCTGGTCGGCGCGCCGCAGCAGCGCCTGGCTGTCGATCAGGCCCGCCGTCGCCACGGCGGCCACGCCGATGCTGACGGTGACCACCGCGTCGACCGTCGAGTCGGCGTGCTCGAGCCCCAGCGCGCGCACCGCCGCCTCGACCTTGTCGGCCATCGCCAGCGCGCCGGCGGCGTCGGTGTCGGGCAGCAGGCAGACGAACTCCTCGCCGCCGTAGCGCGCCGCCAGGTCGAAGGGGCGCTGCAGAGCCGCCTGCAGCGCGCCGGCGACCCGCTTCAGGCACTCGTCGCCGGCCGGGTGGCCGTAGCGGTCGTTGTAGCGCTTGAAGAAGTCGACGTCGATCATCAACAGCGACAGCGGCAGGCCGCTGCGCTGGCAGCGCTGGCACTCGGCCTCGAGCCGCTCGTTCAGATAGCGCCGGTTGGCGATCGCCGTCAGGCCGTCGGTGTGCGCCATGGCGTGCAGCGCGTCGACGTGCAGCTTGAGCTGCCAATGGGCGCGCACGCGGTTGCGCAGCGTCAGCGGATTGACCGGCTTGTTGACGAAATCGGCCGCGCCCACCTGCCAGCAGGCGTTCTCCTCCTCGGTCTGCGAACCGGCGGTGACGAAGATCACCGCGATCGACTCGGTGGCCGGGTTCTGCTTGAGGCGCCGGCACACCTCCAGCCCGTCCATGCCGGGCATGAAGACGTCGAGCAGGATCAGGTCGGGCAGCGCCGTGGCGCACAGGTCGATGGCCTGCTGGCCGCCGGTGGCGGCGAAGATCTCGTACTCGCTGGCCAGGATCTGGTGCATCAGGCGGATGTTCTCCGGCCGGTCGTCGACCAGCAGCAGGCGGCCGCGCCGCAGCGACGGGGGAAAAGGCGTCGTCATCTCCTGGTTCTCCTTAAGTGGCGGCGGGCTGCAGCTGCCGCAGGATCGCCTCGCAGCGCCGTACCGCCAGGGCGAAATCGAAGCGTTCTATGGCCTCGTTGAGGTCGGCGAAGCCGTCCGGCGGCCGCTCACCCAGATCGTAGCGCAACTGCTCGAACAAGGCCAGCGCGTCCAGGTTCGACTCGGCCAGCTGGCGCCGCAGTAGCTCCAGCCTGGCCGCCAGCGTCTGCGCGGCGACGGGCGCCGGCGGCGGCAGCGGCGCCTCGGCCGCCAGCAAGTCGCCGGCCAGTCGGCCGGCGCTGCGCGCCGCCAGCCGGCCCGCCGCCAGCAGCCGGCCGTGCGCCTGGCCCCATTCGGCGGCGCCGGCGCCGGATGCGTCGGCGCCGGATGCGTCGGCGCCGCCGGCGGCGGCGTCGGCGGCGGCGGCGTCACGCCCGGCGCGCAGCATGTCCTCCATGCGCAGCGCCGCCTCGGCCAGCTCCTCGGCGCCGATGGTGCCGGCCAGTCCCTTCAGGCTGTGCAGCGCGGCGGCGGTCGGCGCCGGCAGCACCGCCACCTCGGCGGCGAAGTGCTCCAGCGCGCGCCGGTAGAACAGCGCGTTGCCGCCGAAGCGGGCCAGCGCGGCGGCGCCGTTCAGCCCCGGGCGGCGCAACTCGGGCAGCGCCGCGCCCTGCGCCTCGGCGGCCGCCGGCGCAGGCGCCGGCGCGCCGGCGCGGCCGGTGTGGCGCAGGATGGTGGCGATCAACTGGTCCAGGTCGAAGGGCTTGCCGACATGGTCGTTCATGCCGGCCGCGAAGGCCAGCGCGCGGTCGCTGTCCATCGCGTTGGCGGTCATGGCGACGATCGGCAGCTCGCGCTGGCGCAGCCGGCGCCGGATGATGCGGGTGGCGGCGTAGCCGTCCATGGCCGGCATCTGCACGTCCATCAGCACGCAGTCGAACGGCGGGCTGGCGTGGCGCACCGCCGCGATGGCCGCGCGGCCGTCGTCGGCGGTCTGCACGATGGCGCCGGCGTTGCTCAGCAACTCCTGCGCCACCTGCTGGTTGATCGGGTGGTCCTCCACCAGCAGCAGGCGCACGCCGGCCAGCGGGCGCCGGCCGGGCGCCGGCGCCGGCGCGCCCGGCAGCGGCGCCGCGCCGGCGGCCAGCGCCTGGGCCGCCGCGTCGAACAACATCGAGGCGGTGACCGGCTTGACCACGAAGGTGCTCAGCGCGGTCTGGCCCAGCTCCTGGCAGCGCGCGAAGGCCTCGCGCTGGTGCGCGCTGAGCGTGACGATGACGGCCGGCCGCCGTTCGGCCGGCATGCGCTCGATGCGCCGGCCGGTCTCCCAGCCGTCCATGTCCGGCATGCTCCAGTCGAGGAACAGCACGTCGTGGCGCGGCGTGTCGTCGCGCTCGATCAGCGCCAGCGCCTGCGCGCCGCCGCTGGCGGTGTCGACCTGCCAGCCGAAGCGTTGCAGCATCGAGCCCATCGCGGCGCGGGCGTGGGCGTTGTCGTCGACCAGCAGGCAGCGCAGCCGCTGCGCGCGGACGCCGCCGCGCGCAACCGGCTCGGCCGGCTCGGCCGGCTGGCAGACGATGTGGAAGCTGAACACGCTGCCCTGCCCCGGCGTGCTGGCCACCTCGATGGTGCCGTGCATCAGGCTGACCAGGCGTTGGCTGATCGCCAGCCCCAGGCCGGAGCCGCCGTAGCGCCGCGCGGTCGACGCCTCGGCCTGCGAGAAGCCCTCGAAGATGCGCTGGCACTGCTGCGGCGAGATGCCGATGCCGGTGTCGCGGATGGCGAAGCCGAGGCCGAGCGCCTGCGCGCCGTGGCGCGCCTGCTCGTCGGCCGACAGCGCGCACAGGCGCACCGCCAGCGCCACCTCGCCGCGCTCGGTGAACTTGACGGCGTTGCCGGCCAGGTTGAGCAGCACCTGTTGCAGGCGCATGGCGTCGCCCACCACCCGGTCGGGCAGCGCCGGGTCGATCTCGTAGAGGATCTCGATGTCCTTGGCGCCGACGTTGGCCGACAGGATCACCGCCGCCTCGCGCAGCAGCCGGTCGATGCTGAACGGCTGCGGGTCGAGCGCCAGCTTGCCCGCCTCGACGCGGGAGAAGTCGAGGATGTCGTTGAGGATGGCCAGCAGGGTGCGGCCGGCGCCTTCGGCCTTGCCGGCGTAGTCGAGCTGGCGGGCGTCGAGCGCGGTCTGCTTGAGCAGCGCCAGCATGCCCAGCACCGCGTTCATCGGCGAGCGGATCTCGTGGCTCATGTTGGCGAGGAACTCGGACTTGGCCTGGTTGGCGCCGTCGGCGGCGCGCTTGGCCAGGCGCAGCACCTCCTCGGCCTGCTGCTGGACGGTGATGTCGCGGTTGATGCCGAGCACCCGCACCGGCCGGCCGGCGGCGTCGCGCTCGACCGTGGCGGCGCCCTGCACGTAGCGCAGCTCGCCGTCCGGCCGGCGGATGCGGAACACCGGGTCGTAGACGCTGCTGGCGTCGAGCACGCCGGCCAGCTTGGCCACCACGGCGTCGACGTCGTCCGGGTGCACGCAGGCGCGCCAGCGCTCGAAATCGAGGCCGCCCTGGCGCTGTTCCGGCGCCACGCCGTACAGCTGGTACATGCGCTCGTTCCACTCGATCAGGTTGCCCTCCAGCGTCCAGGTCCAGATGCCCAGCTCGGCCACCTCGGCGGCGTTCTGCAACTGGTCGCGCGCCGCCACCAGCTTGCGCCTGTCCTCCTCGCGCGCCGACACGTCCGAGGCGATGCCCAGGTAGCCGTTGACCGCGCCGTCCTCGCCGCGCAGCGCGCTGACCGACAGCTGGGCCAGGAAGCGCGAGCCGTCCTTGCGCACGTAGGTCCACTCGCGCTCGTCGTCGAGGCCCAGCCTGGCCTTGGCGACGAACACCTCGAAGCCGGGCGCCACCTCGCGCCCCAGCTCGCGCGACAAGGCGGCGGCGCGCGCGCGCACCTCGCCGGTGTCGTGCAGCATGGCCGGCGTGCGCCGCCCCAGCACCTCGCCGGCGCTATAGCCGAGCATGCGCTCGGCGGCCGGGTTGAACAGCTGGATCAGGCCCTCGGTGTCGGTGGCGATGATGGAATAGGAGGCGTGCGCCAGGATGGCCCGCTGCAGCATGGTGACCGACTCGATCTGGCGGGTGCGCTCGCGCACCTGGTCCTCCAGCGTGGCGTTGAGTTCGTTGATGCGGCGGCTGGCGGCGACCTGCTCGCTGATGTCGCGCACCGTCTCGGCGACGCCGACCAGGCGGCCGTCGGCGGTGCGGATCGGCGACGACAGCACCGACACGGCCAGCGTGCTGCCGTCCTTGCGCCGGCGCGTCGCGTTGAACTCGTGGGCGCCGCCGCCGGCGGCGATGCCGGCCATGGCGGCGCGCTCCTCCAGTTCGCCGTCGGACGGCACGATCAGCGCCAGCAGCGGCTGGCCCAGCGCCTCCTCGGCGCTGTAGCCGAGCATCTGCTCGGCGCCGTGGTTCCAGCTGGTGACCACGCCGTCGAGCGTCTTGCCGACGATGGCGTCGAGCGAGTTCTCGACGATCGCCGACAGGCGCGCCTGGTAGGCGTACACCTTGCGCCGCTGGCGCAGGTACAGGTAGCCGGCGGCGCCGACCACCAGCGCGCCGGCCAGCATGGCCGCCAGCAGGTTGGCGCGCGCCGCCGCCTCCGCCGCCCGCACCTCCTCGTCGTCGGTGACCAGCACGTAGCGCAGATCGCGCTGCGGCGCCTCCGGGTCGAGCACCACGCGCCGCTCGGCGGCGTGAACCGCGCCGTTGGCGGAGAGGTAGCGGCGCAGATTGGTCGCCAGCCGCTGGTCGGCGGCGGCGGGGCGGAACTCGTCCTGCCAGCGCCAGCGCTGGCCCAGGTCGAAGCCGTAGCTGCGTCCGGCGTCCGGATGCAGCAGGAAGTCGCCGGCGCCGTTGACCAGGTAGGCGCGCAGGTCCGGCGGCATGTTGGCGTGCAGCGGCGACATGATGGAGTTGACGTCGTAGTTCAGCACCAGCACACCGAACAGCACGCCGGCCCGGTCGTACACCGGGGTGGCGGCGCGCAGCGTGGCCTGCGGCGGCATCTGCACCTTGCCGTTCTCGCGGTTCAGGGTCAGGTCGGACAGGTAGGTCTGCCCCACGCCCAGCCGCGCGGCGGCGCGCATATACTCGGTGTCGCCCTTCTCCTGCAACTGCCCGGCCGGAACACTGACGATGACGTCGCCGCGCCGCTCGACGCGGATCAACTCGCGGCCGTGGTTGGCCACGCCGATCAGGCGCACCTGGAAAATGTCCGGTCTGGCCTCGGCGTAGGCGCTGAAGATGCGCTCGAGGCGGCGCTCCCACAAGGCCAGCGGGGTGCTCTCCTCGGCGTCGAAGCCGCGGTTGCCGCTGGCGCGGACGATGCCCGTCATCGGCGGCACGCTGGCGAGGAAGTGCACGTCGCGCCGCAGGCTGTCCATCTGGCGCACCAGGATGTTGATGTTGGCGGTGCTGCGCCCGTTCATGCGCACCTCGAGCTGGCTCAGGCTGGACTGGGCCTCGTGGCGGCCGACGGCGTATACGGCCAGCGCCAGCAAGGCGGCGACGCCGAGCACGCCGGCCAGCAGCGCGGCCAGCCGCGGCCGACGCGACCAGGCGCGCGGCGGCCCGTCGGCGCCGGCGCCGACGCCGATGCCGGACAAGCGGCGCGGTGGTGTTCCAGTCACCTTTTCCGGTCTGCGCATGTTTCCCAATAGAAGGAATAGATATCCCCCTATTATGTTTCATTCCAGCATGGGCAAGCGCCGCCGCGATGCAAAAACAACAGCGCCAAGCCACAGCCGGGCCCGCCATGGCGCGGCCGGCGCGCCAATGCAAAACGGCGCCGCAGCGCCGTTTTGTTCACATCGGAAGAGCCGGGGCGAAGATTACAGCTATTACAGCTGGCCCAGCAGGGTTTCCGCGTTCGACACTTCGAACTTGCCGCCCTGCTCGATGTTGAGCTGGCTGACCACGCCGTTGTCGACCAGCAGCGAGTAGCGCTGCGAGCGGGTGCCCATGCCGAACTTGCTGAAGTCGGCGTCCAGGCCCAGGGCCTTGGAGTAGGCGGCGTTGCCGTCGGCCATCATGCGGACGATGCCGGTGGCCTTCTGGTCGCGGCCCCAGGCGCCCATGACGAAGGCGTCGTTGACCGAGATGCACCAGATTTCGTCGACGCCCTTGGCCTTCAGGTCGGCGGCGTGCTTGACGTAGCCCGGCACGTGTTGCGCCGAGCAGGTCGGGGTGTAGGCGCCCGGCAGGCCGAAGATGGCGATCTTCTTGCCCTTGACCAGGTCTTGCACGTTGAAAGTGTTCGGGCCCAGCGCGCAGCCTTCGGTTTCGGTCTCTACGAATTCGGACAGGGTGCCTTCTGGCAGGGTGTCGCCGATTTTGATGGTCATGTTTGACTCCTCTTTATAGTGGTTGATCGTGGATAGGCGGGATGCCGGCCTTACCCCGCCAGCGAAGGGGTCAGACCCCATGCGGGGTCTGACCCCGTGGCGCAGCGGGGTGCGGGGCAAAAAAAAGCCGCGCTAGGCGCGGCTCGTCCCGGCATAGACGTGCAGTATGCCTGAAGCTTTCTGATCCTGCAGAAACCGGCCCGCGAACCGGCCGCGCCCTAGTGGGCGCGGCACGGCGGCGAGCGCCTAGTCCGCCTGCTTGCGCAGGAAGGCCGGGATGTCGTAGGTTTCCATGCCGTTCTTTTCCATCGCGCGCACCTGCTCGGAGGCCGATTCGCGACGCCATACCGCCGGCGCCTTCATGCCGTCGAAGGCCGGCGCGCCGCCGCCGCCCATGCCGCTGGTGGCGCCCATCGACACCGAGGCGGCCGCGCCGCCACCCATCGATGCGGAAGGCATCATCGGGCTGTTGTGGGTGCCGGTGCGCAGCATCTGCTGCGGCACCAGTTGCACGTGCTTCTTGGTCTTGCCCAGGCCGGTGGCGACCACGGTGACGCGGATCGCGTCGCCCATTTCGTCGTCGTAGGCGATGCCCTGGGCGATCGACGCGTCCGGCGCGGCGAAGGCGCGCACGGCGGCCATGACTTCCTTGATCTCCTTACCCTTCAGGCCACGGCTGGCGGTGACGTTGACCAGCACGCCGCGCGCGCCGGACAGGTCGACGCCGTCGAGCAGCGGCGAGGCCACCGCTTGTTCGGCGGCGATGCGGGCGCGGTCGACGCCGGAGGCGGTCGCCGTGCCCATCATGGCCTTGCCCTGCTCGCCCATGATGGTCTTGACGTCGTTGAAGTCGACGTTGATGTGGCCCGGCACGTTGATGATCTCGGCGATACCGGCCACCGCGTTGTTGAGCACATCGTCGGCGTGTTGCAGCCACTCGATCAGCGACTCGTCCTCGTAGATCTCTTCGAGCTTCTCGTTGAGGATGACGATCAGCGAGTCGACGTTGGCCGACAGCTGCTCGAGCACCTCGTCGGCGATCTCCATGCACTTCTGGCCTTCGTGCGAGAACGGCTTGGAGACCACCGCGACGGTCAGCGCGCCGAGCGACTTGGCGATTTCCGCGACGATGGGCGCGGCGCCGGTGCCGGTGCCGCCGCCCATGCCGGCGGCGATGAAGACCATGTGCGCGCCGCGCAGCGAGTCCTCGATGCGCTGGCGCGATTCCTCGGCCAGCTTGCGGCCGACCTCGGGCTTCATGCCGGCGCCCAGGCCGGTCTCGCCGATCTGGATGATGTTGTGCGCCTTGGAGGTCGACAAGGCCTGCGCGTCGGTGTTGGCGGCGATGAACTCGACGCCCGACATGCCCTTGTTGATCATATGTTGAACTGCGTTGCCACCTGCTCCGCCGACTCCGACGACCTTGATGACGGTACCCAAAGATGCGTTATCGACCATATCAAACTCCATGATGTGCTCCTATCAGAATGCGGTTTTCAAGCGCCAGTCCTCATATTGGTAGAAGAACTGGGGATTGAAAACTGCAGTTTAAGTTAAATTATATAAACCGTTGTTTTCGAATCGAATTGCCTACGCTGCTAAAAGAGCCAGTACCGCACCAACCTTAAAAATTCCCTAAAAACCATTCCTTCATGCGCTGCCAAACCGCCTTCACCGAACCGTCCTGGCGCGTCACGATGTGGCCGCGCAGGTATTGTTTTTTCGCCTCCAACAGCAGGCCCAGCACCGTCGCGTAGCGCGGGCTGCGCACCACGTCGGCCAGCTGGCCGCGGTAGTCCGGCGTGCCCAGGCGCGCCGGCTTGAGGAAGATGTCCTCGGCCATTTCGACCATGCCCGGCATGATCGCCGTGCCGCCGGTCAGCACGATGCCCGACGACAGCACGCCCTCGTAGCCGGATTCGCGCACCACCTGGTGCACCATGGCGAACAGCTCCTCGACGCGCGGCTCGATCACCGCCGCCAGCGCCTGGCGCGACAGGTTGCGCGGGCCACGGTCGCCCAGGCCCGGCACCTCGAGCGACTCGCCCGGATCGGCCAACACCTGCTTGGCGACGCCGTAGCGGATCTTGATCTCTTCCGCTTCCGAGGTCGGCGTGCGCAGCGCCATGGCGATGTCGTTGGTGATCTGGTCGCCGGCGATCGGAATCACCGCCGTGTGGCGGATCGCGCCGTCGGAGAACACCGCCACGTCGGTGGTGCCGCCGCCGATGTCGATCAACACCACGCCCAGTTCCTTCTCGTCCGGCGTCAGCACGGCGTCGGCCGAGGCCATCGGCTGCAAGATCAGGTCGGACACTTCCAAGCCGCAGCGGCGCACGCACTTGACGATGTTCTGCACCGCCGAGACGGCGCCGGTGACGATGTGCACCTTGACCTCGAGGCGGATGCCGCTCATGCCGATCGGCTCGCGCACGTCCTCCTGGCTGTCGACGATGAACTCCTGCGGCACCGTGTGCAGCAGCTGCTGGTCGGTCGGGATGTTGACCGCCTTGGCCGTCTCGATCACCCGCGCCACGTCGGTGGCGGTGACTTCCTTGTCCTTGATGGCCACCATGCCGCTCGAATTGAAGCTGCGGATATGGCTGCCGGCGATGCCGGCGTAGACGTTGCGGATCTTGCAGTCGGCCATCAGCTCCGCCTCCTCCAGCGCGCGCTGGATGGACTCGACGGTCGCTTCGATGTTGACCACCACGCCCTTCTTCAAGCCCTTCGATTCGTGCTGACCCAGCCCGATCACCTCGTGGCGCCCGTCGGACATCACCTCGGCCACCACGGCCACCACTTTCGAGGTGCCGATGTCGAGGCCGACGATCAGGTTTTTCGCGTCTTTTGTCATTTCTCTCGCCTACTGTGTGTGCCTGCTGATTGGCTTTAAATTATTCGTATTGTTCTTTGCTGCCGCCGGTCGCGGTTTCGGCTTGGCGCCCTCGGCCGGAATCTTCAATCCCGTCGCCGACAAGGCCAGCCCGTTCTGGTAGCGCATATCGATGGTCTCGATGTTGGGCAGGTGGGTCACCAGCTGCGGGTAGATCCCCATCAGCCGGTCGACCCGTTCCTTCAAGGTGGTGCTGGTCTGCTCGCGGCCCAGGGCCACGCTCATGCCGTTGTTCAGTTTCACCGTCCAGGCGTAGCGCGTCGACAGCGACAGCGCCTGCGGCACCAGCTGCAGCGGGGCGAACCAGCCGCGCAGCTCGGCGAAGCGCGACAGCACCTCCTTCTCGCTGCCCTCCGGTCCGTCGAACTCGGGCAGCACGTGGTCCTCCTCCGCCTCGGCCAGGTTGGCGGTGAACACGTCGCCCTTGGTCGACAGCAGGCGGCCGTCCTCGCCCCAGGTGCCGAGCGCCTCGTGTTCCTCCAGCGCGACGATCAGCTGGTCCGGCCATTCGCGGCGCACGGCGGCGCGGCGCACCCAGGGCACCGACTCGAAGGCCTGCCGCACCGCGTCCAGGTTGGTGGTGAAGAAGTTGCCCTTGATGCGGCCCAGCGCGCCGTTGCGCAGCGTCAGATGGTTCACATGCTTGAGTTCGTCCTGCGCCATGCTCTCGATGCGGATGCTGCGCAGCGTGAACATCGGCCGCTGCGCCAGCCACCAGACGCCCGCCGCCAGGCATGCCAGCAGCACCAGGGCAAAAATGCCGTTGGCGGTAGCATTCAAGGCTTTAGCGTCTTGCCACATACTCGATTACCCCTCTACCTTGACGGCCGCAGGCGTCGCCGGCCCGGCCATCTTCAACCGCGCCGAGCGCAAAATCTCCACGCACAGGCTCCTCGTAGCTGATGCCCTCGGCGCGCGCCGCCATCGGCACCAGCGAGTGGCTGGTCATGCCGGGCGAGGCGTTGGCCTCCAACAGGAAGGGCTTCTGGTCGCTCTCGCGCAGCAGCACGTCGACCCGGCCCCAACCCTCGCAACCGAGCGTGCGGTAGGCTTCCACGGCGATGCGCTGCACCTCGGCGGCCAGCGCCGGTGCCAGCACGGCCGGGCAGAAGTACTGCGTGTCGTCGGTGAAGTACTTGTTCTGGTAGTCGTAGTTGCCCTGCGGCGCCACTATTTCAACGATCGGCAGCGCGCGCGCGTTGACACCGCGCCCCAGCACGGCGACGGTCAGTTCGCGGCCGGTGACGAAGGCCTCGGCCAGCACCGAATCGTCCAGCGCGGCGGCGATGTCGTAGGCGGCCTGGAACTCTTCCACCGCGCCGACCTTGGTGATGCCGATCGAGGAACCCTCGTGCGGCGGCTTGACGATCAAGGGCAGGCCCAGCTCGGCGGCCACCTTGGCCAGGTCGGCGCCGCTGTCGAGCACCGCGTACTTCGGCGTCGGCAGGCCGTGCATCAGCCAGACGATCTTGGTGTAGATCTTGTCCATGCCGACCGCGCAGGCCATCACGCCGCTGCCGGTGTAGGGAATGCCCAGTTGTTCCAGCGCGCCCTGCAGGCTGCCGTCCTCGCCGAAGCGGCCGTGCAGCGCGATGAAGACGCGGTCGAATTTTTCCGCCGCCAGTTCGGCCAGGGTGCGCAGGCCGGTGTCGAAGGGATGGGCGTCGATGCCACGGCTCAGCAGGGCCTTCAGCACGCCGGCGCCGGACATCAGCGAGACCTCGCGCTCGGCGGAGCGGCCGCCGAACAGCACGCCGACCTTGCCGAGTGCCTGTGCTTCAGTGGGGGTAATGTGGTTCACGTTCAGACCTTCGGATAGTTAGTCAGTTTGGCGGGCACGCCGCTGATCGAGCCCGCGCCCATGGTGATGACGACGTCGCCGTCGCGCACCACGCTCATGATGGTTTCCGGCATGTCGCCGATGGCTTCCACGAAAATCGGTTCGGTCTTGCCGCGCGCGCGCAGCGCGTGCGCCAGCGCGCGGCCGTCGGCCGCCACCACCGGCGCCTCGCCGGCGGCGTAGACCTCGGCCAGCACCAGCACGTCGGCGCTGCCGAGCACCTTGACGAAGTCCTCGAACAGGTCGCGCGTGCGGCTGTAGCGGTGCGGCTGGAAGGCCAGCACCAGGCGGCGGCCGGGGAAGGCGGCGCGCGCGGCGGCCAGGGTCACCTCGGTCTCGACCGGGTGGTGGCCGAAGTCGTCGACCAGGGCAAAAGTACCCGGCGTGCCGCTGTTGTCCGCATTGACGATGGCCACCTCGCCGTAGCGGGTGAAGCGGCGGCCGACGCCGGCAAAGCCGGCCAGGCCGGCCTGGGTGTCCTTGTCCTCGACGCCGATCTCGCGGGCGATGGCCACCGCCGAGCAGGCGTTCTGCACATTGTGCATGCCGGGCTGGTTGAGCACCACGTCGAGGTCGGGGTAGCCGTCCTGGATCACCGTGAAGTGCATTTCCAGGCCGACGGCGCGGGCGTTCACGGCGCGCACCTCGGCGTCCTCGTGGAAGCCGTAGGTGGTCACCGGCTTGGTCACGAAGGGAATGATCGAACGCACGTGGGCGTCGTCGATGCACAGCATGGCGCGGCCGTAGAACGGCAGGCGGTGGGTGAACTGCACGAAGGCCTGCTTGAGCTTTTCAAAATCGTGCTCGTAGGTCTCCATGTGGTCGGCGTCGATGTTGGTGATGACCTCGATCATCGGCGTCAGGTTCAGGAAGGAGGCGTCCGACTCGTCGGCCTCGGCCACCAGGTATTCGCCGGTGCCCAGCTTGGCGTTGGCGCCGGCGCTGGTCAGGCGGCCGCCGATGACGAAGGTCGGGTCCAGCCCGCCCTGCGCCAGCACGGAGGCGACCAGGCTGGTGGTGGTGGTCTTGCCGTGGGTGCCGGCGATGGCGATGCCGCGCTTCAGGCGCATCAACTCGCCCAGCATGACGGCGCGCGGCACGATGGGGATCTTGCGGCCGCGCGCGGCGACCACTTCCGGGTTGTCCTGCTGGACGGCGGTCGAGGTGACCACGGCGTCGGCGTCGCCGATGTTCTCGGCGGCGTGGCCCTGCGCCACCTTGGCGCCCAGACTGACCAGACGCTGGGTGACGGCGTTGCTGCCCAGGTCGGAGCCGGTGACGGTGTAGCCGAGCGTGAGCAGCACTTCGGCGATGCCGCTCATGCCGCTGCCGCCGATGCCGACGAAGTGAATGTTTTGTACTTTGTGCTTCATGCCAGTTGTTCCAATACGTTTGCGATCGCGTCGTTCGCGTCGCGCTTACCCGCCGCGCGCGCCGCCGTTGCCATGGTTTGGCAGGCGCCGCGCGTCAGCGTTTCGAGCAGGGTTGCCAGGCTTCTGGCGTTCATTTCCGTTTGCGGCATGTGGATCGCCGCGTTTTGCCGCGCCATCCATTGCGCGTTGTCGCGCTGGTGGCTGGTGGTGGAGGCGACCAGCGGGACCAACACGCTGGCGACGCCGGCGGCGGTCAGTTCGGACAGCGTAATCGCGCCGGCGCGGCATATTATCAGATCGGCATCACGATAGGCGCACGCCATGTCGTCGATGAAGTCGACCACGTTGGCCTGCACGCCCGCCTGCGCGTAGGCGGCGCGCAGGGCATCGATGTTCTTCTTGCCCGACTGGTGGGTGACCAGCGGCCGCCGGTCGGCCGGGATCAGCGCCAGCGCGGCCGGCAGGTTGTCGTTGAGCGCCTTGGCGCCCAGGCTGCCGCCCACTACCAGGATGCGCAGCGGCCCCTCGCGGCCGGCGAAGCGCTGCTCCGGTCCGGCCAAATCGAGGATCTCCTTACGCACCGGATTGCCGGTGACGACGGCCTTGCCGGCGGCGCGGCCGAAGTTGGCCGGGAAGCCGAAGCAGACCTTCTTCGCCAGCGGCGTCAGGGTCTTGTTCGACAACAGCAGCGCCGCGTCGGCGTTGACCAGCACCAGCGGCACGCCGCGCAGGCGCGCCATCATGCCGCCGGGGACGGTGACGTAGCCGCCCATGCCCAGCACCACGTCCGGCTTGCGGCTGCCGATGTAGCCGAAGCAGGCGGCAAAGCCGGCCAGCATCTTGAACGCGCCGCTAATCGTGTGCTTGAGGCCCTTGCCGCGCATGCCGGAGAAGTCGATGGCGTCCATCGCGATGCCGTGTTTCGGCACCAGCTCTTGTTCCATGCCGTGGGCGGTGCCCAGCCAGCTCACTTCCCAGCCGCGCGCGCGCATGGTCTGGGCGATCGCCAGGCCGGGGAAAATGTGGCCGCCGGTACCGGCCGCCATGATCATCAATCGTTTCATAATCTGCCACCACGCATCAGAACCCGGTTCTCGTAGTCGATCCGGAGCAGGATCGCGAGTCCGACGCAGTTAATCACCACACCCGTGCCGCCATAGCTCATCAGCGGCAAGGTCAAACCCTTGGTCGGCAGCAGACCCAGGTTGACACCCATATTGATAAAAGTTTGCACGCCGATCCAGATGCCGATGCCCTTGGCGGTGAGGCCGGCGAAGGTCTGGTCGATGGCGATGGCCTGGCGGCCGATGTCGAAGGCGCGCTTGATGATCCAGTAGAACATGGCGATCACCACCAGCACGCCGGCCAGGCCGAGTTCCTCGCCGATCACCGCCAGCAGGAAGTCGGTGTGCGCCTCCGGCAGGTAGTGCAGCTTCTCGACGCTGCCGCCCAGGCCAACGCCAAAAATCTCGCCGCGCCCGAAAGCGATCAGCGAGTGGGTCAGCTGGTAGGCCTTGTTGAGCGCGTTGTCCTCCTGCCAGGGGTCGAGGTAGGCGAAGTAGCGCTCGCGGCGGAACTTGGACAGCGCGATGATGCTGCCGAAAATCGTCACCAGCACGACGCCGATGCCGCCGAACCAGATGGCGTTGATCCCGCCGAGGAACAGGATGCCCATGGCGATGCAGACGATCACGCCGAAGGCGCCCAGGTCGGGCTCGAGCAGCAGCAACAGGCCGACGCAGCCGACCGCCAGCGCCATCGGCATGAAGCCCTTGGTCAGCTTGTGCATGTATTCCTGCTTGCGCACGGTGTAGTCGGCGGCGTACAGCACCGCCACCACCTTCATCAGCTCGGACGGCTGGATGTTGAACACCTTCAGCGACAGCCAGCGGCGGCCGCCGTTGACCACCACGCCGAGGCCGGGGATCAGCACCATCACCAGCAGCACCAGGGTGCCGATGAACAGGTAGGGCGCGGCCTTCTGCAGGTCGGCGATGCGGATGCGGAAGACGAACAGGCCGGCCAGCAGCGAGACGACGACGAACATCGCCTGGCGCATCAGGAAGTAGGTGTTCTGCCAGCGCGCGTAGTTGGCGAACTTGGGCGAGTCGGGCAGCGAGATCGAGGCCGAGTAGACCATCACCATCCCCAGCAGCATCAGCAGCAGCGTGACCCAGACCAGCGGCTGGTCGTATTCCATCATCTTCGACTGCCGGGCGTGACTGTCCATCGGCGTGCTCGCCGACGATCCAGAAAAGCGGAATGGCAGTTGGAAGGACATCAGATCTCCTGTCCGTGGTCGAGCGCGATGCCGCGCACGGCGTCGACGAAGACCTCGGCGCGGTGGGCGTAGTTCTTGAACATATCCAGGCTGGCGCAGGCCGGCGACAGCAGCACGGCGTCGCCGGCCTGCGCCAGTTCGCTGGCGCGCTTGACCGCCAGCGGCAGGTCGGCGCAGTCCTCGAGCTCGACGCCGCTCACGTCCAGCGCGGCGCGCAGGGCCGGCGCGTCGCGGCCGATCAGCAGCACCGCGCGCACATAGCGCGACACCGGCTCGGCCAGCGGCGCGAAGTCCTGGCCCTTGCCGTCGCCGCCGGCGATCAGCACCAGGCGTTGCTGCTCGCCGGTGAAGCTCTTACCCAGGCCGACCAGCGCGGCCACGGTGGCGCCGACGTTGGTGCCCTTGCTGTCGTCGTAGTATTCGATGCCGTCGACGGCGGTGATCAGCTCGACCCGGTGCGGCTGGCCGCGATAGTCGCGCAGGCCGTGCAGCAGCGGCGCCAGCGGCAGGCCGATGGCGCGGCACAACGCCAGCGCGGCCAGCGCGTTGGCGGCGTTGTGCAGGCCACGGATTTGCAGCGCGTCGGCCGGCATCAGGTTCTTGACGGTGCAGTCGGCCGGCGCCGGCGCAGGCTCGTTCTTGCGGCGCTTCTTCTGCTCTTGCTCCTCGCCCGGCTCGGCGCAGGCCAGCCAGAAGATGCCGCGCTCGTTGTTCAGGCCGAAGCTGTTGGCCAGCAGCGGCGCGTCGGTGCCGAAGGTGGCGTTGCAGGCCGGCTGGGCCGGATCGGCCATCTGCATCACGGCGGCGTCGTCGCGGTTGAGCACGCGCACGGTGTCGGCGCCGAAGATGCGCTGTTTGTCGGCCGCGTAGGCGGCCATGCTGCCGTGCCAGTCCAGGTGGTCCTGGCTGATGTTGAGCACGGTGGCGGCGTCGGCCCGCAGGCTGAAGGTGGTGTGCAGCTGGAAGCTGGACAACTCGAGTACCCACACCTGTGGCAGGGTCTTCTCCGCCACGGCCACGCGCAGCACGTCGAGCGCGGCCGGGCTGATGTTGCCGGCCACGCGCACGCTCTGGCCGGCGCGTTCGCACAACTGGCCGACCAGGCTGGTGACGGTGGTCTTGCCGTTGGTGCCGGTGATGGCGATGACCTTCGGCCGGTAGGCGCGTTCGTCCTTGAGCACGTCGAGCGCCTGGGCGAACAGTTCGATCTCGCCCCACAGCGGGATGGAGCGGGCGGCGGCGGCCGGCGCGATCTCGGCCAACTCGCGGTTCGGCGCCAGGCCTGGGCTGACGGCGACGAAGCTGATACCGTCGAGCAGATCGGCGCCGAACGGGCCGGCGACGAACTCGGCGTCCGGCACGGCGGCGCGCAGCGCGGCCAGGCGCTCGGGCGCCTCGCGCGTGTCGGCCACGCGCAGGCGCGCGCCGCACTCGGCCAGCCAGAGCGCCATCGCCAGGCCGGATTCGCCCAGCCCGAGTACCAATGCGTGTTGTGCCAGATAGATCATCAGCGCAGCTTCAGTGTGGACAGGCCAACCAGTACCAGCATCATCGTGATGATCCAAAAGCGCACGACGACCTGGGTCTCTTTCCAACCTTTTTGTTCGAAATGGTGGTGCAGCGGCGCCATCAGGAAGACGCGGCGGCCGACGCCGAAGCGCTTCTTGGTGATCTTGAACCAGCTCACCTGGATGATCACCGACACCGTCTCGGCGACGAACACGCCGCCCATGATGAACAGCACGATCTCCTGGCGCACGATGACGGCCAGGGTGCCGAGCGCGCCGCCCAGCGCCAGCGCGCCGACGTCGCCCATGAAGACCTGGGCCGGGTGGGTGTTAAACCACAGGAAGGCCAGGCCGGCGCCGGCCAGCGCGCCGCAGAAGATGATCAATTCGCCCGCGCCGGGAATGTGCGGGATGAACAGGTATTTCGAGTAGGTGGCGCTGCCGGTCAGGTAGGCGAACAGGCCGAGCGCGGCGCCGACCAGGATGGTCGGCATGATGGCCAGGCCGTCCAGGCCGTCGGTGAAGTTGACGGCGTTGCTGGTGCCGACGATGACGCAGTAGGTCAACGCGATGAAGCCCCACACGCCGAGCGGATAGCTGATGGTCTTGAAGAAGGGGACGATCAAGTCGGCCTTGGGCGGCAGGTCCATCGAGAAGCCCGACTGGACCCAGGCGAAGAACAGCTCGAACACCTTGCCGGCGTTGGGCGCAGAGACCGAGAAGGCCAGGTACAGCGCGGCGGCGAGGCCGACCAGCGACTGCCAAAAGTACTTCTCAACCGAGCGCATGCCCTCCGGGTCCTGCCGCACCACCTTGCGGTAGTCGTCGACCCAGCCGACCATGCCGAAGCCCAGCGTGACCACCAGCACCGGCCAGATCAGGCGGTTCGACAGGTCGCACCACAGCAGCGTCGAGACGCCGATCGAGATCAGCAGCAGCACGCCGCCCATGGTCGGGGTGCCGTGTTTTTTCAGGTGGGTCTGCGGACCGTCGGTGCGCACCGCCTGGCCGTACTTCATCGCGGTCAGCTTGCGGATCACCGCCGGACCGGCGCACAGGCCGATCGTCAGCGCCGTGATGGTGGCGAACACCGCGCGGAAGGTGATGAAGTTAAAGACCCGTAACGGCCCCAGGCTTTGTTGAAAATACTGTGCGAGCCAAAGCAGCATGATTAGTGTGTTTCCTTGTTAGCTTGTTGCGATCCAATCAAATGCTGCACGACCCGTTCCATCTTCATGAAACGGGAGCCCTTGATCAATACGGTTGCGCTCGACGTCACGGTCGCGTCCAGCGCGGCCAAAAGTGCGTCGATATGTTCAAAATGACGAATCGATGCGCCGTGCATGTGGCGCGCCAATTCACCGATGGTCAGCACCTGTTCGATGCCCTTGCTCTGCGCGTAAGCGCCGATCTCTTGGTGGAACTCCCTGCCCTGGTCGCCCACCTCGCCCATGTCGCCCAGCACCAGCACACGCGGCGCGGCGGCCTTGGCCAGCACGTCGATGGCGGCGCGCACCGAGTCCGGATTGGCGTTGTACGTATCGTCGATCAGCACGGCGCCGTTGGCGGCGGCCTTCTTTTGCAGGCGGCCGCTGACCGGCGCGAAACCGTCCAGGCCCAGCTTGATCGCCTCGAGCGGAATGCCGGCGGCGAAGGTGCAGGCCACGGCGGCCAGCGCGTTGCGCACATTGTGTTCGCCGGCCGCCTGCAGGGCGACGAAGAACTGCGCCGCCTCGGCGCCGTCCTGGCGGATGGTGATGAACATCTGGTTGCCGAAGTCGCCGGCGCGGAAGGTGCAGCTGACCTCGGCGTCCTTCGACAGGCCGAAGGTCAACACGCGGCGCGCGCCGGCCAGGCCCTGCCACAGCGGCGTGAACTCGTCGCCGTGCGGGAAGACGGCGACGCCGTCGGCCGGCAGCGCGGCCAGCACGGCGCCGTTCTCCAGCGCCACCGCCTCGACGGTGTGCATGAATTCCTGGTGCTCGCGCTGGGCGTTGTTGACCATGCCGATGGTCGGCGCGGCGATGGCGGCCAGGCGGCCGATCTCGCCGGGGTGGTTCATGCCCAGTTCGACCACGGCGGCGCGCTGCGCCGCGTCCAGGCGGAACAGGGTCAGCGGCACGCCGATTTCGTTGTTCAGGTTGCCACGGGTGGCCAGGCGGCCGTCTTCGCCATAGGCGGCGGCCAGCACGCCGGCGATCATTTCCTTGACGGTGGTCTTGCCGTTGCTGCCGGTGACGCCGATGAGCGGCAGGTCGAACTGGCGGCGCCAGTGGTTGGCGATCTGGCCCAGCGCGACCAGGGTGTCGGGCACGACGATGGCCGGCAGGGTCCAGCCGGCAGGGAGCTCCTCCACCACCACGGCGGCGACGCCGCGCTCGGCCACCTGGGCCAGGAAGGCGTGGGCGTCGAACACCTCGCCGCGCAGGGCGACGAACAAGGCGCCGGCCGCCACGCTGCGGCTGTCGGTCGAGACACCCGTGAACGTGATACTGGTGACACTGCCGGCGGCGCAGTTTTCCAGCCGCGCGCCGGCGATACTAGGCAGAAGCTGTGCCAATACAGCGTGCATCAGTTCGTCCTCATCATGGTCAGTCGGGCCGACAGCGCCAGCTGGGCGTGGTCGGCGTCGGAGAATGGCAGCTTCTTGCCCTTGATTTCCTGGTAGGGCTCGTGGCCCTTGCCGGCCAGCAGGATCACATCCGGCTTGGCGGCGTGCTTGATGGCCGACAGGATGGCGCCGGCGCGGTCCTCCACCGTCTGCAGCGTCGACTTCGGATGGTTGCGCTCCATGCCGGCGACGATCTGCGCGATGATCGCGTGCGGGTCAGTCGCTGCGCGGATTGTCGCTGGTGACCAGCACGTGGTCGGCGCTTTGGGCGATGGCGCCCATCTGCGGCCGCTTGCCCGGGTCGCGGTCGCCGCCGCAGCCGAACACGCACCACAGCTGGCCGCCGCGGTCGCTGGCCACCTGGCGCAGCGCGTGCAGGGTTTTCTCCAGCGCGTCCGGCGTGTGGGCGTAGTCGATCACCACCATCGGCGCGTCCTGGCCGCCGACCTGCTGCATGCGGCCGGGGGCCGGGCGCAGCGCCTCGATGGCCTCGATGGCGGCGCGCAGGCCCAGGCCCTTGGCCAGCAGGGCGCCGAGCACGCCGAGGGCGTTGCTGATGTTGAAGTGGCCGACCAAACGGGTCTTGACCAGCGCCGCGCCGAGCGGGCAGTCGAGATGGAATTCGGTGCCGGCGCTGCGGCTGCTGCGGAACTGGCTGGCGCGCAGCATCAGCACGCCGTCCAGGTCGGGCTGGGCGACGCCGTCGCGCAGGGTGTAGCCGATGACGGGAATGGCGCCGGCCAGCTTGCCGCGCACATGGTCGACCAGGCGCAGGCCGACCGGGTCGTCCAGGTTCAGCACCGCCGTTTTCAGGCCGGGCCAGTCGAACAGGCGGGTCTTGGCGGCCTCGTAGGCGGCCATGTCGCCGTGGTAGTCCAGATGGTCGCGGGTCAGGTTGGTGAACAGCGCGACGTCGAAGTGCATGCCGGCGACGCGGCCCTGCTGCAAGCCGATCGACGACACTTCGATCGCCAGCGCGGCGGCGCCGGCGGCGCGGCAGTCGGCCAGGGTGCGGGCCAGCAGCACGGCGTCCGGCGTGGTGTAGCCGGTGACGTCGTAGTCGACCTCGCCGCGCGGCTTGAACAGGCCGACGCCCAGCGTGCCGATGACGGCGGCCGGCTGGCCGGCGCGCGACAGCGCCTGGCCGAGCCAGACGGCCGACGAGGTCTTGCCGTTGGTGCCGGTGACGCCGACGCTGAACATGGCGGCGTCCGGCGCGTCGTAATAGGCGTGGGCGATGGCGCCGGCGCGCGCCTTGAGCTGCTCGACGGCGAGCCGCGGCACGCCGCAGGCGGCGTTCCAGGCGAAGCCGGCCGGGTCGTAGACCACCAGGGCGGCGCCCTGCCCGACGGCCTGCTCGATGAAGCTGCGGCCGTCGCCGGCGTCGCCGGGATAGGCGAAGAACACGTCGCCGGGCTTGATGCGGCGCGAGTCGGAGGCCAGTTGCGCCTGCGGCGCCAGCGCGCGGATCTGCGCGGCGACGGCGCCCGGCTCGAAGTTGCTTGTTGTCATGCGGGTGCTCACATGTTCTCCTGTTCGGAGTTCTCAGGAATGATGATATGGGTCACCGTGGAATCGGGCGTGATGTTCTTGGCGCGCAGCGCGTTGGCGACCAGCGCGGCGAAGGTCGGCGCGGCGACGTCGCCGCCGACGTGGGCCGGGCCGCCCGGCTCGTCGATCATCACGGCGACGACGAAGCGCGGGTTGGACATCGGCGCCATGCCGACGAAGTTGCCGATGTATTTGGTCTGCGAGTAGCGGCCGTTGAGGAATTTTTGCGCGGTGCCGGTCTTGCCGCCGGTGCGGTAGCCGGCCACCTGCGCCTTGGGCGCGGAGCCGCCCGGCTGGGTCACCAGTTCGAGCATGTCGCGCATCTCGCGCGCGGTCTTGGCGCTGACCACCTTGGTGCCGGCCGGCGCCTCGTTGACCTTTTGGAAGGACAGCGGAATGATGTCGCCGTCGCGGGCGAAGATCAGGTAGGAGCGCGCCAGCTGCAGCAGCGACACGGAGATACCCTGGCCGAAGCTCATGTTGGCCTGCTCGATCGGCCGCCAGGATTTGTACGGGCGGACGCGGCCGGCGACGGCGCCGGGGAAGCCGAACTTGGGCTGCTGGCCGAAGCCGACCTTGGTGAACATCTCCCACATCTCCTGCGGCGGCATCTGCAGCGCGATCTTCGAGGTGCCGATGTTGGACGACTTCTGGATGATGGTGGTGACGTCGGTCAGGTAGTGCGGGTGGGTGTCGTGCACCACGCGGTCGCCGATGACGAAGGAGCCGTTGCCGGTGTCGAACAGGGTGGTCGGCTTGATGCGCTTGGTGTCGAGCGACAGCGCGACGGTGAACGGCTTGAGCGACGAGCCGGGCTCGAAGGTGTCGGTCATGACGCGGTTGCGCAGCTGGTCGCCGGTCAGCACCGAGCGGTCGTTGGGGTTGTAGGCGGGCCAGTTGGCCAGCGCCAGCACCTCGCCGGTGTGCACGTCGAGCACCACGGCGGCGCCGGCCTTGGCCTTGAACTTCTCCACCGCCTCCTTCACCTGGGTGAAGGCGATGTATTGGATTTTGCTGTCGAGCGAGAGGGTCAGGCCCTTGCCGTCGTGCGGCTCGCGCACCGAGCCGATGTCCTCGACGATGTGGCCGAGGCGGTCCTTGATGACGCGGCGGCTGCCGGGCAGGCCGACCAGGGTCTTCTGCTGGGCCAGCTCCATGCTCTCCTGGCCGACGTCCTCGACGTTGGTGAAGCCGACCATGTGGGTGGTCACCTCGCCCTGCGGGTAGAAGCGCTTGTATTCCTTGCGGGTCTGGATGCCCTCGATGCCCAGCTTGGTGATCTGCTCGGCGATGTCCTGCTCGACCTGGCGCTTGAGGTAGACGAAGCCGCGGTCGGAGTCGAGTTTTTTCTGCAGCTCGGCGTCGCTCATGCCGAGCAGCCTGGCCAGCGCCTTCAATTTGGCGACCGGGGCGTCCTGCACGTCGTCGGGGATGGCCCAGATGGCCTTGACCGGGATCGACGAGGCCAGCACCTGGCCCTCGCGGTCGGTGATCTTGCCGCGCGTGGCCGGCAGGTCGAGCGTGCGGGCGTAGCGGATCTCGCCCTGCTTCTGCAGGAACTGGGTCGACAGGCCCTGCAGCCAGACGGCGCGGCCGGCCAGGCCGGCGAAGGCGGCGAACAAGACGAACAGCACGACGCGCGAGCGCCACACCGGCAGGCGCACGGCCAGCACCGGGTTCTTCGAGAAGGGCACGCCTTTCGACGCCGCCACGCGCGAGCCGCTGGCGTTGCTGTTGCGTTTCATTTGTCGCCTTCCGGTGACAGGTACTGGGTGCGCGCCGCCGTCAGCGCCGTCATGTTCAGGTCGCGCCGGGCGATCTGCTCGATACGCGCGTGCTTGCCCAGCGTCGACTGGTCGAGTTGCAGCTGGGCCCACTCGATGTCGAGCTGGCGCGCCTGCGACTGGGTGCGCTCGAGTTCGATGAACAGGTGGCGCGCCTGGTACTGGGCGTTGACGAGCGACAGCCCGCAGCCGACCAATAAGGCCGTCAGTACCAGGTTGATCTTACCGCTCACTGCGCGCCTTCCGAGGTGGACGACGGCAGCGGCAGGCGGCGGGCGACGCGCATCACCGCCGAGCGCGAGCGCGGATTGGCGTCGACCTCGGCGTCGGAGGGCTTGAACTTGGCCAGCAGCTTGAGCTCCGGCTGCGGCAGGTCGACCGCGCGGATCGGCAGGCGCCGGTCCGGCTGCGGCACGTTGGCCTTGGAGGCGAAGAAGCGCTTGACCATGCGGTCTTCCAGCGAATGGAAGCTGATGACGGCGAAAATGCCGCCCGGCGCCAGGCAGGCGTAGGCCTGGCTCAGACCGATCTCGAGATCTTCAAGTTCCTTATTGATGAAAATCCGGATAGCTTGAAAAGTACGGGTGGCCGGGTCTTGCCCTTCTCCCGAGTCTTGACCGCGCCTGCCACGATAGCGGCAAGCTGTCGTGTGCTTGAAATTGGTTCGACTGCCCGGCGAGCAACAATCGCCTTTGCAATCTGAAAAGCAAACCGTTCTTCCCCATATTCCTTGATCACCTTTTCCAGTGTCTGTTCGGTTTCGGTGGCGAGCCACTCGGCCGCCGAGATGCCGCGCGTGGTGTCCATGCGCATGTCCAGCGGGCCGTCGTTGCGGAAGCTGAAGCCGCGCGCGGCGTCGTCCACCTGCGGCGAGGAGATGCCCAGGTCGAGCAGGATGCCGTCGACCTGCTGCACGCCGCGCTCGCTCAGCGATGCGCGCATGGTGGCGAAGCTGTCGTGCACGATCTGGAAGCGCGGGTCGGCGATCTGCTCGGCCGTGGCGATGGCCTGCGGGTCTTTGTCGAAGGCGACCAGGCGCGCCTTGGCGCCCAGTTTGGACAGGATCAGGCGGCTGTGGCCGCCCCGGCCGAAGGTGCCGTCGACGTACACGCCGTCGGCGCGCAGGCCCGCCAGGTCGAGGGCGTCGACCGCCTCGTCCAGCAGCACCGTACGATGCTGAAATTCCGGCACCGGTATTGTTGTCATCACGGAGCCTTAGAAGGAGAAATTATTGAGTACATCGGGGGTGCCGGCGGCGATCGCCTGCTGCTCTTTTTCGGCCAGCTTGGCCGCGTCCCAGATCTCGAAATGGGTGCCCATGCCGATCATCATGACCTCGCGCGCCAAGCCGACGGCGTTGCGCAGCTCGGGCGAGATCAGCACGCGGCCGGCCGAGTCGAGTTCGACGTCGCAGGCGTTGCCGAGGAAGATGCGCTGCCAGGCGCGGGCCGACATCGGCCAGGTGGCGATTTGTTCGCGGTGGTTTTCCCACACCGGGCGGGGGAAGAACAGCAGGCAACCGTCCGGGTGCTTGGTCAGGGTCAGGCGGCCCTCGCATTGGATGGCGAGCGCGTCACGGTGCTTGGCGGGGATAGACATCCTGCCTTTGGCATCGAGACTGATTGCGGACGCGCCTTGAAACACGGGATTACCTTTAGACCTCAGAAATGGACGGAGTTGCGGACGGAGTTGCGCGACGCTGGAACCTGGGGGAATTTCCCACAAAAACACACTTTTTCACACAGTTGCCCACTTTAGAGGATGCCAAGATAGTGGTCAAGCGCTTTCCACCCGGCAAAACAGCGATTTTATTAATGAAATGAAGGACTTAGCGAACTTCCTTGAAGAATGGTCGCAGAAAAATATATCGATAAATTAGATACTTATAGAACATAGTGAATGTGCTACCTCACTTGTGCACATGTGTTTCCTGCCGTATCAGGCGGGAAATTTCATCGCAAAAATAATGAAATAAAAGCATATAGTTGCCAGAAACCAACAGTGCATGTACGGAAAGAGCAACGATGTTGACGCGGCGCAAGCTCGGCCGGCGGGAAGGGAGGGAGGTGTGGTTTTTGGAGAGAATTGTCGCTATGTCGCGCTTTGCGCGCTGTTGCAGGGATCGCCGGACGGGAAAAAAAACGCCCGCAACGATGCGGTCCACCACGCATACTTGCCAGAAAAAACATCTTAACAGGACGACAGTTGTATATACAAATTTAGGCAAAAAACCGCCCTCGCCTGCCGCCCATTATACCGAATGGGCGGCCGGCGATGCTCGAAAAACCGGCAAAAACGCGGCGGAAACGGGCCGGCGGCGGCGACCATCCGCCGCGCCGGCCGCTACCGCGCGGGCTCAGTCGTAGCTGGCGCGCACGCTCACACCGCTGAACGGCTGCTTGGCTTGCAGCGTGATGTAGTACCAGCGGCCGATGGCCGGCGCGGCGATCGCCACGCTTTCCGCGTTGCCGGCGTGGACCGAGGACAGGTCGTAGGACGTCGCGCTGGGATAGCGGTCCAGCGCGACATACATGTCGACATCGCCGCTGCCGCCGACGGTGGCCAATTTAACGTTTCTTGCGCCGGCCGGCAGCATGATGTAGGCGTAGGCTTGGGTCGAGGAGGCAAGGTTTTTGACCGCGCAATTCTTGCCCAGGTAGGGCGAGGCCGGGCAGGTCGGCCACTCGCGGTCGTCCGGCAGCGGCAGCGGCGGTTCGCCGGCGGTGCTGGCCGTCGCCGCCCAGCTGGCGAACTCGTTGTCGTAGCGGCTGCCGATCTGGCCCATGTAGCTCTGGTAGCCGTCGTAGTCGCCCAGGCGGAACTTGCCGAGCACGGCGTCGACGTCGGCGCGGTGGCGCTCGACCATGAAGCGGGTCGCCATGTAGCCCCAGCGGTAGGCGCGGTTGCTGTAGTCGCTCATCTGGTAGTTGTTGCCGAAGATTTCGCTCAGGCGGTAGCTGCCGCTGCGCGCCATGTCGATCGCCGCCTGGTTGTTATTCTTCAGCGACAGGTATTCGGCGATGCCCTCGATCCACCAGACGGTGGGCTTGGCGGTGGACTGGCCGAAGTCGCCGTACAAGTCGAAACGGCCGTCGAGGTAGTGGACGTACTCGTGCTCCAGGTTCCACACCTGGAAGTTCGGCCGCAGCCAGGACGCCTCGTGGGCGATGAAGCGGGCCTGGTTGCCGGCGGCGGACGGCTCGCCCTCCAGGTACATGCCGCCGTTGTCGGTGAGGATGTCGTAGATCACCGAGGCGTATTTGCTGTAGTTGCTGTAGTCGTCGAACACCACCAGCTCGAGCGAGGCGTTGCCGTCGCCGGCCACGGGCGTGTTCTTGGTCAGCAGCATGCTGTGGGCGTAGCCCTCCTCCGTCTGCAGGCGCTGGCAAGAGTCCTGCAGCTGCGCCTCGCTCATCTCCTGGGCGCGGATGCGCAGGGTCGGGCTGCAGGTCTTGCTGAACTTGAGCACGGCGTTGGCCAGCGCCGTCTCGAAGCCGCAGGTGCCGTACTGGGCGCAGTTGTCGTTGTCGTTGTATTTGACGGCCATGGCGCCGGTCAGCCACAGGTCGCGGTCGGCGCCGTTGAGCGAGGTGCTGGCCAGCAGGTCGACCACCATCGGCTTGATGCCGGCCTTGAGCGCCGGGTAGCGCATGAAGCGGAAGGCCTCGTTGCTGGCGTCGGTCAGCTGGTAGGCGGCGTTGCTGTTCAACAGGGCGGCCTTGTTGGCGCGGACGAACTGGTTCAGCGCGGTGGCGTAGGACAGGTCGTTTTCCAGCGCCGGCTGGGCGGCGGGCCGGCCGCTGGCGTAGAAGAACACCGTCAACAGCTCGGTGAAGCCGTAGGCGGCGGTGGGCTGCTTGAGCGGCTCGACGGCGTTGGGCGCGTCGGGTCGGTTGGTGTAGCGCTGCACCACGCCGCGCAGGGTGGGCAGGTAGTAGGCCTCGTCCTGCATATTGGTGATCAGCTTGAGCGTCTCGTTGGCGGTGGTGAGGGCGAGCGGGTTCTCGCGGAACAGCGCCGCGCCCTCGGCCAGTTGCCTGATCGGGCCGCGCAGCGTGGTGGTGAGGGCCGACGGCGGCATCGGGCCGAGCTCGCTGTAGGCCAGGTAGTAGCCGGCGCGCAGGTACAGCACCAGGTTGACCAGCGCCATGCCGCTGGCGTTGTAGGCGGCGCCCTCCTGCGCCAGCCGGCTGGCGACGGCGTTGTAGTTGGCGGCCGAATAGACCACGGCGGCCTGTTCGGCGCTCAACGAGAACAGCGGATAGGTGCATTCGAAGTCGGGCAGGCCGACCAGGTAGTCGGCCAGGGCGGCGCCGCTGTGGCCGGCCAGCACGGCCATGTCCTTGCAGGCCGGCGTGGCCGACAGCGGCTGGACGCTGTTGCGCTGCTGGCGCGGCAGCAGGTCGTAGCGCGGTTTGTTGCTGGGCGACAGGCGGTAGCGGCTCTGCTCCTCGGACGGCGGCAGGTTCTGCCGCAGTTGCGGCATCGGCGCCTGCTTCAGGCGGCCGTTTTCATCGGCGGCCGGCGCGGCGGAGCGCCCGCCACCGGCGTGGGCCGGGGCGGCGGCGGTGGCGGCGAGGGCGGCGCCGATCAGGCTGGCCAGCAGCAGTTTGGGCAGGCGTGCGGGGGTGCTTGGCAATGACATGTCTTCCACTCCTTCAATTGGTGAGGTCGGGTGATGACTCTTGTGTGGGTGCGCTGGCGGAGTGCCGCTGCCGCGCCGGTCGCGCGCCGGGCGGACGGAAATGGCTTCCGGGCAAGGAAATACTATCCTGATAAGCTTGCCCAAAAGACCGGCACGGCCGGGGCGGCGGGCGGTTCGCTACATTTAGGCAGGCGCGCTGGCGGGATCGGCACAGTCGGCGGGGTGGAAATGCGACAGCCGGCAAGCCGGGCCGTCGGGTGGCCCGAGCACGCCATGCGGGTGCGGGTGCGGGTGCGGGTGCGGGTGCGGGTGCGGGTGCGGGTGCGGGTGCGGGTGCGGCGGCTCAGCCGCGTTCGCCGTGGTGGCGCAGGCGGTACTGCACCGGCGTCATGCCGGTGAGCGCCTTGAACTGGCGGCTGAAGGCGCTGTGGTCGGTGTAGCCGCAGACGGCGGCGATGTCGGCGATGCCGCGCGCCGGGTCGGCCTCGATCAGCGCCAGCGCGCCGTCCAGGCGCGACTGCAACAGCAGTTGGCGCGGGCTGTAGTGGAACACGCGCTGGAACAGCCGCTCGACGCGCGCCAGCGGCAGGCCGGCCTCCTGCGCCAGCTGGTTCAGGCACAGCGGGCGGTGGTAGTTGTCGCGGATCTGCTGGGCGATGCTGGCGATTTTGCCGTAGACCGGGTGGCGCTCGTCGGCCAGGCCGAGGTCGTGCGAGGTGCCGACCAGGCCGACGATGGCGCCGTGCTCGTCGCGCAGCGGGGTCTTGTGGGTCAGGCACCAGCCGTTGCGCCGGTTCGGGTAGAGGTGCAGTTCGAGGTGCTTCATGATGGTGCTGCCGGCCTCGATCACCTGGCGGTCCTGCGCCAGATAGGCTTGCGCCAATTGGCGCGGATGCACCTCGAGCACGGTGCGGCCGAGCAGCTCCTGTTTGCTGCGCAGGCCGCAACGGCGCACCAGCGTGTGGTTGACGGTGAGGTAGCGCCCGCCCCTATCCTTGACGAAGAAGGCGACGTCGCTGAGGGCGTCGAACAGGGTCTCGATGGCGGCCAGCTCGACCTGGTGGAACTGCGCCAACAAGGGCGAAACGGCGCCGCGATGCGGCAATGCCAATGCGGTTTGCGGTGCAACGTCCACTTCGCCCTCCTTCACGGTTGGCAAGGACGCGCGCCACCGTCGCGTGGATCGCACCTTGCCACATGCATAAGATGGCAGATATTACCTCACTTTGCAGGCCGCACGGCAATTGTTAAATTTTTTACATTTGCCGCCGGAGATAGACGGCCCTGGTGTCAACCGACGACGAGACGAACACCAGGCCAGCGCGACCGGGCCCCAACTTTGAAGAACTTTCCGCCTCAAAAACGGGTCTTATTGTAGACCCGAGGTTTCCACGCACGGGCGTTGCGGACACTGTTGTCGGCAACGTTCCTTTCGCTTTTAGACCGTCTTCCACCTCCGTGCTGTCGGAGGCCTCATTCGGTGGATGAAACATGCAGGCGCAGATGATCCGGCGGGGTGAGCAGATCCTCGTCCTCACCCTGATCTATTACACCGCCGCCCGCTTCGGCCTGCTGCTGGCCCTGGCGCCCGGATATGCCGCACCCATCTGGCCTGCGGCGGGCATTGCGCTGGTTGCCGTGCTCATCTTCGGCAAAGGGGTGGCGCCCGGCATCTGGCTGGGCTCGTTTCTGGCCAATGTCGCCGTCTCATTCGATGCCAGCAGCACCGCCATGCTGGCGACATCGCTGCTCTTGCCAGCCGGCCTGGGCGCCGGCGCCACCCTCCAGGCCGTCGCCGGCGCGATCCTGATTCGCCGCTTCGTGGGCTTCCCGACGCCGCTGGCGCGGGCCCGGGATGTGATCAATTTTCTCGGCCTGGGCGGACCGGCCAGCTGCGTGATCAGTGCCAGCTCGGGCGTGACCATGCTGCTGCTTGCCGGCGTGTTGCCGGCACATAGTTACGCCTTCAACTGGTGGATCTGGTGGATCGGCGACACCATTGGCGTGCTGGTCGCCACGCCGCTGGGGCTGGCGTGGCTCGGCCAGCCGCGCGCTGTCTGGCGGCGCCGGCGCAAAACGGTGGCGCTGCCTATCTGCCTGGCGTTGGCGGTGATCCTCGGCGTTTTTACCGGTGGCAAGGAACCGTTTTTTTCCGCCCCGCATACTTTGCTTGCCTGGTCCGTGCTGGCCGGCGGCATGGCGTTCACGGGCCTGCTCGGCGCCTTCCTGCTCGTGACCAGCGGCCATGCCACCTTGTTCGAGCAATTTGTGGCCCAACGCACGGCGGACCTGGAGCGCACGCACCAGGCCGAGCAGGCCGCGCTCCAGTTGGCCGCCATCGTCACCTCTTCCGACGACGCCATCATCAGCAAGACGCTCGACGGCACCATCGCCAGCTGGAACGCCGGCGCCGAGCGCATGTACGGCTACAGTGCCGGCGAGATGCTCGGCCGGCCTATTTCGATCCTGGCCCCGCCCGAGTTGGCCGACGCGACCCCCGCCATTCTGCAGCGCCTGCAACGCGGCGAGCGGGTCGAACACCTGGAAGCGGTGCAGCTGCGCAAGGATGGTCGGCGCATCGACGTGTCGCTCACCGTCTCCCCGATCCGCGATGCGGCGGGCGTGATGACCGGCGCTTCGGCGATCGCGCGCGACATCAGCGAGCGCAAGCGCGCCGAGCAAGCCTTGCGTGAACGGGAGGCGCGCATCCGGCGCCTGGTGGACGCCAATATCATCGGCATCTACATCGGCGATGCGAGCGGCCGCATCAGCGAAGCGAACGACGCCTTCCTGAAAATCTCCGGCTACTCAAGGGCTGAGGTGTTGGCGCAAGGATTCCGCTGGACCGACATGACGCCGCGACAATACGCGGCGACGGACAGGCATGCCCTCGCGGAGCTCAGGAAGACCGGGCGTTGCACGCCCTACGAGAAGGAATACATCCGCAAGGACGGCAGCCGCATTCCGGTGCTGCTGGCCAGCGCCTTGTTCGAAGGATCGTCCGACGAGGGGGTCTGCTTCGTGCTCGACCTGACCGAGCGCAAGCAGGCCGAAGAGCGCATCCGCCACATGGCCGACCATGACGCCTTGACCGGACTGCCCAACCGCGCCCTGCTGCAGGACCGCATGCGTCAGGCGATCGCCTTCGCACATCGCTACCGGCGCCAGGTGGCGGTTTTGTTCATCGACCTCGATTATTTCAAGAACATCAACGACTCGCTCGGCCACCACATCGGCGATCAAGTGTTGAAAATGGCGGCGGTGCGCTTGCAGCAATGCCTGCGCGAAGGCGACAGCGTGGCCCGGCTGGGCGGCGACGAATTCGTCCTCATCCTGCCATTGCCGGGCGACAGCAGCGATGCCGCCTGGGTGGCGCGCAAGGCGCTCGCCACCCTGGCGCAGCCTTTCAGCGTCGAAGTCCACGAGTTGCATCTGAGCGGCAGCATCGGCATCAGCGTCTTTCCCGACGACGGCCTGGATGTCGACTCCCTGATGCGCACCGCCGACACCGCGATGTACCACGCCAAGGAAATGGGGCGCGGCAATTTCCAGTTCTTCACGGCCGCGCTCAACCTGGTGGCGCAGCGCCGTCTCGACGTCGGCAAGCGCTTGCGCCAGGCCTTGGCGCAGGATGAATTCATCCTGCATTACCAGCCGCAGGTGTGCATGGATAGCGGCATCACGTTTTCCGCCGAGGCGCTGCTGCGCTGGCAGCCGCCGGGAAAACCGCCGATTTCCTGCGGCGACTTCATCGCCAACGCGGAAGAGTCCGGCCTGATCGTGCCGATCGGCGAATGGGCCTTGCGCCAGGCTTGCCGGCAATTGAAAATCTGGCACGACGCGGGCCACCCGGAGTTGAAAATGGCCGTCAACCTGTCTCCCCGGCAACTCGAACAAGCCGACTTCTGCGCCCTGGTCGGGCAAATCCTCGACGAGACGGGGATACACGCCAACGCCCTCGAACTGGAGATTACCGAAAGCATCCTTTTGCGGCGCAGCGAATACAATCTTGCCACGCTGACCCGGCTGAGCGAGATGGGCATCCAGCTGTCGGTGGACGACTTCGGCACCGGCTATTCCAGCCTGGCCTACCTGCAGCGCTTTCCGGTGCATGCGCTCAAGATCGACCAGTCGTTCGTGCGCGACATCGGCAAGGACCCGAACGACACGGCGCTGGTCACGGCCATCATCGCCATGGCCGCCAGCCTGCAACTGGGGGTGATCGCCGAAGGCGTGGAAACGCTGCAACAGGTCCAGTTCCTGATGGCGCACGGCTGCCACGACGCCCAGGGCTTTTACTACAGCAAGGCGGTGCCGGCGGAGGCCTTCATGGACTTGTACGGCGCCATTCGAAGCTATTTCCCGGCGCACTAGCCGAACGCCGCCGTCCAGCGCCGCCGCCCCGGCTCAAGCCGGCCGCGCCCAGTCGCGCGAGCGCGCCACGGCGCGCGCCCATTGCGCCATCAACTCGGCGCGGCGCCCGGCCGCCATGTGCGGCTCGAAGCGGCGCTCGCACTGCCACTGCGCGGCGATCTCCTCGACCGAGTCCCAGAAGCCGACCGCCAGGCCGGCCAGGTAGGCGGCGCCCAGCGCCGTCGTCTCGGTGACCTTGGGGCGCAGCACCGGCACGCCGAGCACGTCGGCCTGGAACTGCAGCAGCAGGTCGTTGCCGGCGGCGCCGCCGTCGGCGCGCACCTCGCTCAACTCGACGGCGTGCAGCGGCGTGTTGGCGTCCTTCTGCATGGCGATCATCAACTCGGCGCTCTGGAAGGCGATCGCCTCGAGCGCGGCGCGGGCGATGTGGGCGCGGTTGCTGCCCCGGCTCAGGCCGACCAGGGTGCCGCGCGCGTGCGGGTCCCAGTGCGGCGCGCCCAGGCCGGCGAAGGCCGGCACCAGGAACACGCCGCCGTTGTCGGGCACGCTGGCGGCCAGCGCCTCGACCTCGCTCGACTGCTTGATCAGGCCGAGGCCGTCGCGCAGCCACTGCACGGTGGCGCCGCCCATGAAGACGCTGCCCTCGAGCAGGTAGTCGGTCTTGCCGTCGAGGCGCCAGCCGACCGTGCTGAGCAGGCGGTTGTGCGACACCGGCGCGTGCTGGCCGGCGTGCATCAGCATGAAGCAGCCGGTGCCGTAGGTGTTCTTCACCATGCCGGGCCGGTGGCAGGCCTGGCCGAAGGCGGCGGCCTGCTGGTCGCCGGCGATGCCGGCCACCGCGATGGCGCCGCCGAACAGCGCCTCGCGCGTGCGGCCCACCTCCTCGCTCGACGAGACCACCTGCGGCAGCATGGCCTCGGGGATGTCGAACAGCTCGAGCAGGTCGCTGGTCCCAGCGCATCAGGTGGATGTTGAACAGCATGGTGCGGGCGGCGTTGCTGACGTCGGTGACGTGGCTGCCGCACAGCTTGAAGACCAGCCAGCTGTCGACGGTGCCGAAGGCCAGCGCGCCGTGGCGGGCCCGCTCGCGCGCGCCGGGCACGTGCTCGAGCAGCCAGGCCAGCTTGGAGGCGGAGAAGTAGGCGTCCAGTTCCAGCCCGGTGCAGTCGGCGATCAGCCTGGCCTTGCCGGCGCCGCGCAGCCGCTCGCACAGCTCGGCGCCGCGGCGGTCCTGCCAGACGATGGCCGGGGCGATCGGCTCGCCGGTCTTGCGGTCCCACACCACGGTGGTCTCGCGCTGGTTGGCGATGCCGATGGCCAGCACCTGCTGGCTGTCGACATGGTTGTCGTGCAGCACCTTGCGGGCCACGCTGAGCTGGCTGTTCCAGATCTCGTTGGGGTCGTGTTCGACCCAGCCGGGCCGCGGATAGTGTTGGGGGAATTCCTGCGCCGCGCTGCCGCAGATCTGGCCGGCATGGTCGAACAGAATGGCGCGCGAGCTGGTGGTGCCCTGGTCGAGGGCGAGAATGTACTTTTTCATCGGCGTATCCCCAGGCGAGGCCACACGAGGATGTGCTGCGCTCCCGGCGGCGGCCGCGAAAAATCAAGAAATTAGTTGAAGCAAGCCGATAGGCCGGATTTTGTTACGGCGCGGGCAAGCCCGCGCTATGACAGCCATTCCTCTAGGCGCCGAATTACTCCGGCGCTCAAGCTTCCTACCCGCACGCTCCGCGAGCAGCATCATCGCGTGCCTATTTGGAATTGCACCAGGTGGAGGTTACCGCGTTTCACCGTAACTTAATACGCTCGTCTCTGTGGCCCTATTCCTCGCCTTATACCTTGGGCTTGCGCTTGCGGCTTTCAGCGGACGGCCGTTAACCGTCACCCCGCTCTATGGAGTCCGGACCTTCCTCCCGCCGACGCATTACGCGCCGGCCAGCGGCTGTCTGGCTTGCTTCGAGGCGTATTGTACCGCACCGCGGCCGTGGCCGACGCAAAAACCGCGCCGGCCGCATGGAAGGCGGCGCCGGCGCCGTCAAATCTGTAATTTGGTGTCGCCATTTGAAAAGCCGGCGCCAGCGCCGCCACATAGAATGGCGCATGCTGGCGACGATCCCGCGCGCCTCCGATCCCTGAAGGTTAGACCATGACGCAACCATCCCGCACCGGCGGCCAGATCCTGGTCGACGCACTGAAAATCCACGGCGTCGACACCGCTTTCGGCGTCCCCGGCGAAAGCTACCTGGACGTGCTCGACGCCCTGCACGACTCAAGCATCCGCTTCATCATCAACCGGCAGGAGGGCGGCGCCGCCTTCATGGCCGAGGCCTACGGCAAAATGACCGGCAAGCCGGGCATCTGCTTCGTCACCCGCGGCCCGGGCGCCACCAACGCCTCGATCGGCGTGCACACCGCGCACCAGGACTCGACGCCGATGATCCTGTTCATCGGCCAGGTCGGCAACGACTTCGTCGACCGCGAGGCCTTCCAGGAGATCGACTACCGCCGCATGTTCGGCCAGATGGCCAAGTGGGTGGCGCAGATCGACCGCGCCGAGCGCATTCCCGAATACCTGGCGCGCGCCTTCCAGATCGCCAGCAGCGGCCGGCCCGGTCCGGTGGTGCTGGCGCTGCCGGAGGACATGCTGACCTCGCTGGCCGAGGTGGCCGACACCGGCCGCTACACGCCGGTGCAGGCCTCGCCGGCCGCCGCCCAGATCGACCAGCTGCGCGCCATGCTGGCCGGCGCCAAGCGGCCGCTGCTGCTGCTCGGCGGCGGCGGCTGGAACGCCCGGGCCTGCGCCGACCTGCAGGCCTTCGCCGAGGCCAACGCGCTGCCGGTGGCCTGCGCCTTCCGCTTCCAGGACCTGCTCGACAACGCCCACCCCAACTACGTCGGCGACGTCGGCATCGGCATCAACCCCAAGCTGGCGGCGCGCGTGCGCGAGGCCGACGTGGTGCTGGCCATCGGCCCGCGCCTGGGCGAGATGACCACCGGCGGCTACGCCCTGATCAGCGCGCCGCTGCCCAAGCAGCGCCTGGTCCACGTCCACGCCGACGCCGAGGAGCTGGGCAGCGTCTACCAGGCCGAGCTGATGATCAACAGCGGCATGGCGCAGGTCGCGGCGATGCTGGCGGCGATGGCGCCGGTCGACTCGTCGGCCTGGCGCGGCAGCGTGGCCGAGGCCAAGGCCGAGCTGCTGGCCTACCAGCAGTGTCCGCCGATCTTCCAGGACGGCAAGGCGCCGCTCGACCTGTGGCAGGTGGTGCAGCAGATCCGCGCTAGCGTGCCGGCCGACACCATCGTCACCAACGGCGCCGGCAACTACGCCACCTGGGCGCACCGCTTCTACCGCTACGGCGGCATGCGCACCCAGCTGGCGCCGACCAGCGGCGCCATGGGCTACGGCGTGCCGGCCGGGGTGGCCGCCAAGATCATCGCGCCCGGGCGCACCGTGATCACCTTCGCCGGCGACGGCGAGTACATGATGAACGGCCAGGAGCTGGCCACGGCGGTGCAATACCGGGCGGGCGTGGTCATCATCGTCTTCAACAACGGCATGTTCGGCACCATCCGCATGCACCAGGAGCTGCACTACCCGGGCCGCGTCTCCGGCACCGAGCTGCACAACCCGGACTTCGCCGCGCTGGCCGTGGCCTACGGCGCGCACGGCGAGGTGGTCAACACCACCGCCGAGTTCGGCCCGGCGCTCGAACGCGCGCTGGCGCACGCCAACGGCAAGCAGCTGCCGGCGCTGATCGAGCTGCGCTACGACGGCAACCTGATCACGCCGGGCGCGACGCTGGAGACCATCCGCGGCAACGCCGAGAAGGCGCGCGCGGCCAAGTAGGGCGGCCGCCGGCCGGGGCGCGGCGGCGCCCTCCCCCTCCGCACAAACAACAAGCGGCGCCGATGGCGCCGCTTGCTCGTTTACGTCCCCGCTCGGCGTCGCGCCGGCGCTCAGCCCTGCGGCGTCGGCAGCGAGCCGGCGTCGAGCGGATGGGCCGGCGCCGGCGCGGCGGCCGGCTCGCCCGGCTCCTCCCTGTCGGCCTTGCCCGCCTTGCCGGGCGGGCAGCGGTGGCAGGCGCCGGCCTTGCGGCCGAAGTCCGCCACCCGCGCCAGGCGCATCGGCACCGACTGGTCGGCACAATAGCCGCCGTCGAGCACCAAGGCGCGGCCGTCGGCGCTGAGGCGGCCGTTGACGGTGCGCTCGTCGCCCTCGGGCAGCTGGACGGTGAAGTAGAACTGGCGGCCGCGCGGGTCGACGGTGACCTCGCCGGCCACCAGCGGCCAGCTCAGGCCGCCGGCGGTGTACTCGTAGACCACCGTGTCGACCTCGGCGTAGCGCTGCAGGGTGATGCGCTGGCCGCCGAACTCGCCGCTGTCGGCGCTGACGCACAGGTCGGAGAACACCACCACGCCGTGGCGCGGCAAGGCGGCGGCCGGCCGCCGGGCCGCCTTCGGCGCGGCGATCGCGGCACAGGAGGCGAGCAGGATCAGGAAGGCCAGCGCGGCGCGGCCGGTGGGGCGGGATGCGGTCATCGGGAGGTGTCCATGGGCGAAAAGTCAGCCATTCTAGCGTGTTGCCAAAAGAAAATGGGGCCGACGACGCGGCCCCACCTGTAAACAGAAGAGGGCCGCGCGAACGCGGCCCTCTTGCCATCTAAATCCGAACTAGGCGGAAATTAGAAGGAGTGTTTTACGCCGACGTTGAAAGCTTTGTCGCCCGAACCGGACTCGCTGTTGTTGCCAACAGTGTAGGTCGCGCCGTTCTTGTTCTTGATCTTAGCGTAAGCAACGTAGGTGCTGGTGCGCTTCGACAGAGCGTGCGAGTAGCCGACCGCCCACTGGTCAGCATCTTGGTTCGAAACCAGTTTGTCGTTTTTGCGGATGAACGAAGCCATCAGGGTGCCAGCGGCGCCGATTGGCGCGGTTGCGCCAACCAGGATTTCGTTCGAATCGACTTGTTTCGGCGAACCGAACTGGCCCTTGTCGCGGCCGTAGGCGAAGAATGCCTTGGCGACTTTGAAATCGTAGTTCACGGCCAGCAGGGTGTTGTGGCCCATGCCGGTGTTGACGGCTGGCACGGTGGTGTCGTTGTTGCGGCTGTTGTAAGCGGCGCGGGCGGTCAGAGGACCGTTAGCGTAGCCAACCGACAGACCCATTTGACGCGATGCCGAGTTGTCGCCCGACTGTTCGCCCAGAGCGTAGGAAGCTTCGCCGCTGAAACCGTTCAGCGACGGGGTTGCGTACACAACAGCGTTGCTGGTGCGGGTGTTGTTGCCAGCGACTGGGAACAGGTTTTTAGCCGAACCAGCCAGGCCAGCTGCGAACGGGTCAGCAACTTGCGACAGGGTGTTGTAGTAAGGGGTGTACTGACGACCCAGGGTCAGCGAACCGGCGGTTGCCGATTTCAGACCAACGTAGGATTGACGGTTGGCGATCGAACCAGCAACGTCGGATTCGCCGGTGTCGGCTTTGATGCCCGATTCCAGAACGAACACTGCATTCAGACCGCCGCCCAGATCTTCGGTGCCCTTGAAACCCAGACGCGAAGCCGAACCTACACCGCTCGTCACTTTGGTGACGGAGCCGGCTTTGCCGCCGCGCTCGGAAACGATACCGGCATCGACGATGCCGTAGATCGTTACGTTCGATTGTGCGAAAGCAACATTGCTCATGGCGCCCAGGATGGCGATGGAGATGATAGATTTTTTCATTACGTGTTTCCTTCAGTTGTGTTGCTGGTAAAAAGGTAAAGCTAGTGTTACGGCTAAATTCGGTGCTTATCGACGCCGAGACGGAGGGCGCCGTTTATGCGTGAGGGCAACTCCCCAGCTGCCACTGTGCTGTCCTAAGTGCCGGACGCGTTCACTTTAAGTTGCGGCCGATTTAATCGATGCCGGCTTCATCGCGGTGCCTGAGGCACCGGAGTGCGGCACTATACTCACCGTTGGACATTCGATCAAGTCAAGCTGGGCCGTAAAGAACGCCGCGAGGCGCTTTCCGGCACGTTTTGACATTTCGCAAATGACAAAGAGTAATATTTTACCGCATCGCAATATTTCCTGCCGACGCCACCAACGAGCCCATCAACTAGCCTTCATAAATCCGCACAAGTGGTCCAATTCCGGCGGCCTTTTTGGGGTCGCTTTGGTGTGATTGCAAACAAACAGCACCGGTGCAGGACAGAGTGAAAATAGACATCTTGCTATCTTCGCCGCTATTTTATACCGAAGCGTATCGCGCTTTGCACGCGGAAGTTGCTATTGTGCTCATGCCACCCGCACATTGTTTGGCAGCTTACGCCGCAAAAAGCGGCAAAAACTTAACATTGTTCATAGGGCGACTGGTTTATTAGTGAAATATGATGGCCCCGTTCCGCTCGTGCTGCGTCGCAGCACAAAATTTGTAAGAATTTGCTACTTGTTGCGCACAAACCACAAATTACCCATTGACAAGCACGAACGCGCGGAATTAACGGCGTTTCCGTCCGCGCTTCTGTCCATTTGTGTTCCTTTTTGTCCGCCTCAGGCCCGTTTGCCGGCCGCCCGGCGCAGCACCAGGGCGCCGCCGGAGGCCCGGCCGGCGCGCCGGCCGGCAGGCTCAGGACCGCGCCGCCACGGCCGCCGCCGGCCAGCCGGAACACGCTGACCAGCTCGGCGAGCGCGCCGGCCTGCTCCTGCATGCTCTGCGAGGCCGCCGTGGCCTCCTCGACCAGCGCGGCGTTCTGCTGGGTGACGGCGTCCATCTCGGCGATGGCGCGGTTGACCTGCTCGATGCCGGCGCTCTGCTCCTGGCCGGCGGCGGTGATCTCGCCCATGATGTCGGTGACGCGGCGCACGCTGACCACCACCTGCTCCATCGTCGCGCCGGCCTGCTCGACCAGCCGGCTGCCGGCCTCGACCTGCTCGACCGAGTCGCCGATCAGGGTCTTGATCTCCTTGGCCGCCGCCGCCGAGCGGTGCGCCAGGCTGCGCACCTCGGTGGCGACGACGGCGAAGCCGCGGCCCTGCTCGCCGGCGCGGGCCGCCTCCACCGCCGCGTTGAGCGCCAGGATGTTCGTCTGGAAGGCGATGCCGTCGATGACGCCGATGATGTCGCCGATCTTGCGCGCCGAGGCGTTGATCGCGCCCATCGTGTCGACCACCTGCGACACCACCATGCCGCCCTGCTGGGCCACGGCCGAGGCGCTCAGCGCCATCTGGTTGGCCTGGCGGGCGCCGTCGGAGTTCTGTTTGACGGTCGAGGTCAGCTCCTCCATCGAGGCGGCGGTCTGCTCGAGCGAGCTGGCCTGCTGCTCGGTGCGGGCCGACAGGTCGAGGTTGCCCGAGGCGATCTGGTCGGAGCCGGTGGCGATGGTGTCGGTGGCGGCGCGCACCTGGCCGACGATGTCGGCCAGGCTGTCGCGCATGCTGCGCATGGCGAACAGCAGGCTGTCGCGGTCGCCGGGACGGGTGCGCACCTCGACGCCGAGATCGCCGGCGGCGATGCGGCCGGCGATCTCCACCGCGTAGTCCGGCTCGCCGCCGAGGCGGCGCACCAGCCAGCGGGTGATCAGGCCGGCGCCCAGCGCGCCGAGCGCGGCGCTGCCGGCCAGCAGGCCGACGATCCAGCGGCGCGCCGAGGCGTACAGGCTGGCGCCCTCGGCGGCGGCGGCGCTGCCGCCGTCGCCGTACAGCTTGACCAGCTTGTCGATCTGGCCGCGCAGGGCGACGATCAATTTGTTCGACTCGCCGCGGATCAAGGCCTTGGCGGCGGCGTCGTCGCCGGCGCGCACGGCGGCGCGGATCTTGCCGTCCTCGGCCATGTAGCGCTGCCACTGCGCCAGGAAGCCGTCGTACAGCGCCTGCTCCTCGGGCGAGGCGATCAGCTTGACGTAGTCGGCCTGCATCTTGCCCAGGTCGACCAGGTCGGCGGCGATGACCTTGTCGTACTTGTCCATCTCGGCCGGGTCGCTCGAGATGATGTACTGGAACTCGCGGGTGCGCACCCGCGCCACCTGCGACTTCATGTCCTGCACCACGCGCATGCTGGGCATCCAACGCTGCGACAGCGCGGCGGCGCTGGCGTTGACCTGGGCCAGTTTGACGATGGCGAACACGCCGACGGCCAGGGTCAGCGCCAGCACGGCGGCGAAGGCCAGGCCGAGCTTGGTGGCGAGCTTGAGCTTAACGAGTGATTTCATGTTTTTTCCTTGAGTTGGGACGTCTGCGGACCGTGTTGTCACAGTCACCACAAGCGCTGTAATTTCCACATGGAAATATTTTACCGCATCGCAGCAACATGCGCCGCCCGCCGCCCGCGCGCACCGCCGCAGCCGCCGCGCGCCACCGCCGCGCCGCCGTCCGGCCCGCCGCCCCATAGCGCAATCGCGGCGCCATGCGGGCTGCGGGCGGGTGCCCGGCGGCCCCGCCACGCCGCCGCGAATTGCATGTTTTAGCAATCTATCCACAAAAACTACGTGGTTTCCGTAACGATTGAATAGTTATAAGCGCATATGGCAAAACAATGTATTCGACGCAGTTTTGCGCAAAAAACAAGTACGTATACGTACTTTATATAGTCAAAATATTCATTTATGAATATAAAATGGCAAGAATTATCGATGTTGCAATGCAACATGGCGGCTTGCCAACGGCGCCGCCGTGGCTCATATTCCGCAAGTCATTGCCATGTGGCAATTTTCCAACGGAGGCCGTCCATGCTTGCCATCACCGAACAATCCACCGCCGTCAGCGTCGCCCGCCGCAGCGCCGACTGGGGCCGCGACCTCGCCCACATCGTCGCCATCGTCGGCAGCCATTTCAGCGACTTCAACGGCAACGGCTTCTACCCGCACCCGGACGAGCAGGCGCTGCAGCGCGAGCTGCTCGGCGTGCCCGGCCTGGCCCGGCTGGCCGAGGCGATCGCCGCCCGCCCGGCGCGGGCGCTGGCCATCACCGGCCTGGGCCTGGGCCAACTCGACGAGCGCGAGCGCAACGCCGTGCTGTACGCCATCGCCCTCAGCGGCGGCTTCCCCACCTCGACCGACCAGCGCACCGGCCGCGTCGCCTGGGACGTGCGGGCCCGCCCGGCCGGCCAGGCGCAAGCCGAGTTCGTCACCTTCTCGGAGCGGGTCGGCGGCGCCGACATGCACACCGACTCCTCGTTCTACCCGATGCCCGAGGAGCAGTTCCTGCTGTACGTGGTGGCGGCGGCGCGCTGCCAGGGCGGCGAGTCGCTGCTGCTCGACGTCGACGACATCGAGCGCGAGCTGCGCCGCGGCGCCGCCGGCCGCGCCGCCTGCGCGCTGCTCGAAGAGACGCCGCTGCCGTTCCGCGTGCCCTCGGTCTATGCCGCGCGGGAGCAAGGTGTCGAGTATCATCTGGCCTCGGTGTTCGAACGGCCGGCGCAGCTGCGCGGCGGCCTGGCGATGCGCTGGCGCTACGACGCCCTGCTCAAGGGGCTGGCGGCGCGGCCCGACCTGGACGGGCCGGCGCTGCGCGCGGCGCTGGCGCTGGTCAACGAGGTGGTCGAGACGCGCGCGCCGCGCTTTTGCCGCCGCCTGCCCGACGACACCCTGTTGTGGACCGACAACCACCGCGCCCTGCACGGCCGCGCCAGGTACAGCGACCCCGCGCGCCACCTGATCCGCATCCGTATTTCCAACACGCCCAACGCGCGCCGCATCGGCCCGTCGGGCATTTCGGCTGACTGAGCATGCTCGCCTCCATCGTTCCCGTCTTCCTCGTCATCCTGCTGGGCGTGGCGATCCGCCACTTCCGCTGGCTGCCCGAGGACTTCTTCCCCTCGGTCGAGAAGTTCTCCTACAACATCGCCTTCCCGGCGCTGTTGTTCGGCGGCGCGGCCAAGCTCAGCTTCCGCTCCGGCCAGGTCGGCGAGCTGGCGCTGGCGACGCTGCTGCCGACCGCCGTGGTGGTGGCGCTGACCCTGCTGGCCCTGCTGGCGGCGCGCGCCCTGCCCGACGCGGCGCGCTCGTCCGTGGTGCAGGGCGCGATGCGGCCCAACACCTACTTCGGCATCGCCGTCTCGACCCTGTTCTTCGAGCCGGAGGCGGCCGCGCTGGTGATGCTGGCGCTGGCGCTGTGCCTGCCGGTGGTCAACATCGTCTCCATCGTCGCGCTGTCGTGGTGGAGCGGCAGCAAGACCGACTACGCCAAGGTCGGCCGCACGCTGGCCGGCAACCCGATCATCCTGTCGACGCTGGGCGGCGTGCTGTTCAGCCTGGCCGGGCTGGCGCTGCCGGCGCCGCTGGCCAACACGCTCGACATCCTCGGCCGCGCCGCCCTGTGCCTGGGCCTGTTGTGCGTCGGCGGCGGCCTGGTGTTCTCGCTGCAGGGCCTGCGCCCGCAGGTGCTGGGCTGGACCGCCGCGCTCAAGCTGCTGGCGCTGCCGCTGGTGGCGGCCAAGGTCTGCCTGCTGTTCGCCGTCTCCACCCCGGTGGCGCTGGCGGCCTGCTTCTACTGCGCGCTGCCGACCGCGCCCAACGCCTACATCATGGCGCGCCAGCTGGGCGGCGACGCCCGCCTGATGGCCTCGATGATCACGCTGCAGACGCTGCTGGCCGCCTTCACCGTGCCGTTCAGCCGCGGCTTCCTGGCCTGGCTGGCCTGAGCCGGCGCGGCCGGCGCCGGCTACCTTGAGCCGCGCCGTGGCAAACAAATGTAGAATGCAGTTCGCGTCGGGGAAATCCCGGTTTTCCCGACCTCCCATGCACCCAAACAATGTGCGAAGTCGCGCGTCTGCCGTCCAGGCCGCAGCCGCCCCAGCCCCATGAAAACCAATCTCCTCAGCATGCCGGTAGCCAGCACCATCAGCGATGTCGAGCGCGACACCGGCGTGGCCAAGGAGACCCTGCGCGTCTGGGAGCGCCGCTACGACTTCCCGCAGCCGCTGCGCGACCCCAACGGCGAGCGGATCTATCCCTTCGAGCAGGTGCACAAGCTGCGCCTGGTCAAGCGCCTGATCGACCTGGGCTTCCGTCCCGGCAAGGTGATCCAGTTCAGCGCCGCCGAGCTGCAGACCATGGCCGAGCGCGCCGCCAGCGGCAAGCCCGGCCAAGCCGCCCCCCACCCCGAGCTGCAGGCCTGCCTGGCGTTGTGCAAAAGCCAGCAGATCGAGGCGCTGCGCCGCAAGCTGTCGCAGGCGCTGCTGGTGATGGGGCTGACCAGCTTCGTCACCGACCTGGTGGCGCCGCTGACGGCGCTGATCGGCGAGGCCTGGGCCTGCGGCCAGCTGGCCGTGTTCGAGGAGCACCTGTATACCGAGTCGCTCAAGGTGGTGATGCGCGGCGCGATCTTCTCCCTGCCGCAGCCCAACGCCAACGCGCCCGGCGCGCCGCGCATCCTGCTCACCACCCTGCCGCAGGAGCGCCACGGCCTGGGCCTGCTGATGGCCGAGGCCATGTTCGTCGTCGAGGGCGCCTACTGCATCTCGCTGGGCGTGCAGACGCCGCTGCTCGACATCGTCGAGGCGGTGCGCGCCCAGCGCATCGACATCGTCGCGCTGTCGTTCTCGGCGGCAATGAATCCGCGCCAGGCGCTCGACGGCCTGGCCGAGCTGCACGCCCGCCTCGACGGCCGCGCCGAGCTGTGGGCCGGCGGCGCCTGCGCCGCGCTGCAACGGCGCCAGCCGCCCTTCGTGCGCGTGTTCGGCCTGGCCGACATCGCCGCCGCCGTGGCCGGCTGGCGCCTGCGCCGGCCGGGCCGCGACGGGCAGCCGGGCTGAGCGCGGGCGGGCGGCGCCCGGCGCCGGCCAACGTTGTCATTCCGGTAGCGCCGCCGCGCTCTGGTAAAATACCGCCATTTCCCCGTGTCCGGCGCTGCCGGACATCAGCTTGAAGCGCCCCCAAACCACACATCCATGTTCAGTTTCTTCAAGAAAAAAACCGCCACTCCGGACGCCGCGCCCGCCGCGCCCGCCACCCCAGCGGAGCAGCCCGCCCCGCGCGACGCCGCCGCCGCACCGACGCCCGAGGCCGCCGCCGCGCCGCTGGCCATCGAGGAGCCGGCCGCCAAGCAATCCTGGATCAGCCGCCTCAAGGCCGGCCTGTCGAAGACCTCGGCCAACCTGTCGGTGCTGTTCGTCGGCGCCAAGATCGACGACGCGCTGTACGAGGAGCTGGAGGCGGCGCTGCTGATGTCCGACGCCGGCATCGACGCCACCCAGTACCTGCTCGACGCGCTCAAGAAGCGGGTCAAGGAGGACAAGCTGCTCGACGCCGCCGCCGTCAAGGCGGCCCTGAAGACGCTGCTGATCGAGCTGCTGACGCCGCTGCAACGGCCGTTCGAGCTGGGCCGCCACCAGCCGATGGTGATGATGATCTCCGGCGTCAACGGCGCCGGCAAGACCACCACCATCGGCAAGCTGGCCAAGCACATGCAGGCCAACGGCCAGTCGGTGCTGCTGGCCGCCGGCGACACCTTCCGCGCCGCCGCCCGCGAGCAACTGATGGTCTGGGGCCAGCGCAACAACGTCACCGTCATCTCGCAGGAGTCGGGCGACCCGGCCGCCGTCTCCTTCGACGCGGTGCAGTCGGCCAAGGCGCGCGGCATCAACGTCGTGATGATCGACACGGCCGGCCGCCTGCCGACCCAGTTGCACCTGATGGAGGAGCTGAAGAAGGTCAAGCGGGTCATCGGCAGGTGCTCGAGGGCGCGCCGCACGAGACGCTGCTGGTGATCGACGGCAACACCGGACAGAACGCGCTGACCCAGGTCAAGGCCTTCGACGACGCGCTGCAGCTGACCGGCCTGGTCATCACCAAGCTCGACGGCACCGCCAAGGGCGGCGTGCTGGCCGCCATCGCCCGCGTCCGCCCGGTGCCGGTCTACTTCATCGGCATCGGCGAGAAGATCGAAGGACCTGCAACCGTTCAACGCGGTCGACTTCGTCGACGCCCTGCTCGGATAAGCGCCCGATGATCGAGTTCCAGAACGTCTCGAAAGCCTATTCCCCCGACGCGATGGCCCTGCGCGACGTCTCCCTGACGGTGGCCAAGGGCGAGCTGGTGTTCCTGGCCGGGCCGTCCGGCGCCGGCAAGTCGACCCTGCTGAAGATGATCGCGGCGATGGAGCGGCCCAGCGCCGGCAAGGTCATCGTCAACGGCCAGGACATCGGCCTGATCAAGCGCGCCGGCCTGCCCTTCCTGCGCCGCAACCTCGGCCTGATCTTCCAGCAGCAACGCCTGCTGACCGACCGCAGCATTTTGGCCAACGTCATGCTGCCGCTGCTGGTCACCGGCGCCCCGCGCGCCCAGGCCGAGCAGCGCGCCCGCGCCGCCCTCGACAAGGTCGGCCTGCTCGAGCGCGCCCAGGCGGCCCCGCTGGCCCTGTCCGGCGGCGAGCAGCAGCGCGTCGCCATCGCCCGCGCCATCGTCAACCGGCCGCAGATCATCCTGGCCGACGAGCCCACCGCCAACCTCGACCGCGCCAGCGCCAACCAGGTGCTCGACGCCCTCAAGGCCTTCCACTCGGTCGGCGTGACCTGCCTGATCTCCAGCCACGACGAGCAGATGCTCGACGCCGCCGCGCGGGTGATCCATTTGAACCACGGCCAGCTGGTCGTAGGAGCGACGGCATGAACAACTGGTTGCGCCAACACGGCTTCGCGCTGGCCTCGGCGCTGGTGCATGTGCGCCGCGCCCCCGGCAGCTTCCTCTTCAACATCGTCGTGGTCGCCATCGCGCTGGCCCTGCCCTTCGCCGGCGTGACCCTGCTCGACAATGTGCGGCCGATGTCCGAGCAGATGTCGGTCGATCCCGAGATCAGCCTGTTCATGCAACAGGACGCGCCGCGCGAGCAGGCCGAGGCGCTGGCCGTCTCGCTGCGCCAGATCGTCAAGGACCAACAGGCAAAAATCGTCTTCACGCCGCGCGAGAAGGCGCTCGACAGCCTGAAGACCAAGAGCGGCCTGTCCGACGTGCTGGCCACCCTGGGCGAGAACCCGCTGCCCGACAGCTACGTGCTGAAACTCGACGCCTTCCGCAACGCCCGGGCCGGCGGCGACGTCGAGGCGCTGGCCGAACAGATGCGCGCCCTGCCCGGCGTCGACACGGTGCAGGTCGACTCGGCCTGGGTCAAGCGCCTGGCCGCCCTGCTCGGCGTGCTGCGCCTGGCCCTGCTGCTGCTGGCCGCCACGCTGGGCATGGTGGTGGTGGCGGTGGTGTTCAACACCATCCGCCTGCAGGTGCTGACGCAGCGCGAGGAGATCTCCGTCTCCAAGCTGATCGGCGCCACCGACACCTTCATCCACCGCCCCTTCTATTACACCGGCGCCCTGCTCGGCCTGTGCGCCGGCGCCGTGGCGCTGGGCGCGGTGGCGCTGGCGCTGCGCCCGCTCAACACGGCCATCGCCGAGTTCGCCCGCCTGTACGCCTCCGAGTTCCAGCTGGCGCCGCTGGCGCCGCTGCCGATGGCCGGCCTGCTGGCCCTGTCGGCCGGCCTGGGCCTGGTCGGCGCCGTGCTGTCGGTGCAGCGCCACCTGGCGCGGCTGAACTGAGCCCGCCTTAGACCCAGAGGCGAAAATCTAGGGTCAGACCCTAGGGTCTGACCCTGGCTCTCTGCCTGTGGGTTTTAAGGCCACCGGCATCTCCAGTCAGTGGTCTGGTGCACAGACCGCGCGCCGCCGCAACCATAAAGTTAAGCGATCTTAAGGCGCTCCTAAGCTGCGAAGCACAAGCTATGCCTGTCTTGATCTAGCTCAAGGATTTGTGCGAACGAACGGCATATGCTCGGCAGACACGCTCCTTCGGTAAAGACCATAGACTATTCCGTCCTCATAGTATTTTTACTATCAAGCCGATTATTTGAGGCGATTGGCACTCGACACAGGAGAGTGCTAATATATGGAAAATTACGCCACAGGACATTCCTTTTAAGCAACGCATGCGGTGCCCGAACGGGGCCGGATGCAAGGCCTGAAACACCTGTGTCGCCAGCAAGATGCTCCAGGTAACAAACCGTAACAGTCCGTGTCCACCCGCATGCCGCGTGGCACATTGAGACTAAGAAACATTATCGAGCGAGGAAAGAATATGACTATGATGTCCGCACCGACCGCCTTGGTTCCCGCAACCAACCGCGCCCTGGGACTCGGCTTCACCGGCAACCTGGGCAACTTGGACGCCTATATTTCGGCCGTCAACCGCCTGCCGATGCTCTCGCACGACGAAGAAATCTCGCTGGCCCGCCGCCTGCAGGAAAAGAACGACCTGGCCGCCGCGCAGGAACTGGTGCTGTCGCACCTGCGCCTGGTGGTGTCGATCGCCCGCGGCTACCTGGGCTACGGCCTGCCGCACGCCGACCTGATCCAGGAAGGCAACATCGGCCTGATGAAGGCGGTCAAGCGCTTCGACCCGGACCAGGGCGTGCGCCTGGTGTCCTACGCGATGCACTGGATCAAGGCCGAGATGCACGAGTACATCTTGAAGAACTGGCGTCTGGTCAAGGTGGCCACCACCAAGGCCCAGCGCAAGCTGTTCTTCAACCTGCGCAGCCACAAGACCGGCCTGGACGCGATGACGCCGCCGCAGATCGACGCGCTGGCCAAGCTGCTCGACGTCAAGCGCGAGGAAGTGATCGAGATGGAAACCCGTCTGAGCGGCCGCGACATCGCCCTCGAATCGTCGAGCGACGACGACGACGACAAGTTCGCCCCGATCGCCTACCTGTCGTCGGACCAGAACGAGCCGACCAAGGTGTTGGAGGCCGAGCAGGTCACCCGCCTGCAGTCCGAGGGACTGGAGACGGCGCTGGGCAAGCTCGATCCGCGCTCGCGCCGCATCGTCGAGGCCCGCTGGCTGGCCAACGACGACGGCTCCGGCGCCACCCTGCACACGCTGGCCGCCGAGTTCGGCGTGTCGGCCGAGCGCATCCGCCAGATCGAATCGGCCGCACTGAAGAAAATGAAGGGCGCGCTGGCCGCCTACATCTAAGCGACCGCCGTTCCGTGACATGCCGCCCCGCTCGCGCCGGGCGGCATTTTTTTACCTCTCCCCCGGAACGCGGAAGCCGGGGTCTGACCCCGTGCGGGGTCAGACCCCTTCGCTTGTGGGGTAAGGCCCGCCCCCGATGCGCAAACGCCGCCGGCATGCGCCGGCGGCACTTGTTATTTCCGCCCGGAAGCGTACCATCGGAAAGAACCGTCTGTCGGATACGCGCCATGCAAAACGTGACCTACCACTTCAATTTTGCCGACGGCCGCAGCGCCACGCTCGGCAACACCGGGCGCCCGGCGGCCGACGGCGCCGCGCTGCCGGACTGGACCCGGCTCGACTTCCACCAATGCCCGAACTGTCCGCTGACGCCGGCGAGCACACCGCACTGTCCGATGGCGGTCGAGCTGGTCGAGCTGGTGCAGACCGTCGGCGCGCTCGCCTCCTACGAGGAGGTCGAGGTGCGCGTCGAAACGGCCGAGCGCAGCGTCGCCAAGCGCACCACGGTGCAGCGCGCGGCCGGCGCGTTGATGGGACTGCTGGCGGCCGGCAGCGACTGTCCGCATGTCGCCTTCCTCAAGCCGATGGCGCACTTCCACCTGCCCTTCGCGACGGCGGAGGAGAATCTGTACCGGGTGGTGTCGAGCTATCTGCTGGCGCAATACCTGCGGCAGCAGGCCGGCTTGAAAGCGGACTGGGCGCTGGCCGGACTCAAACGGAACGGCCATGCGATGCAAAGCGTGAACATGGCGATGGCGGAACGGATACGCGCGGCGGCGCAGAAGGATGGCGCGATCAACGCGCTGGTGCTGCTCGACCTGCTGGCCAAGGCGCTGCCCTATTCGATCGACGAGCAGCTGGAGGAGATCAAGATATTGTTCGCCGCCCAGTTGGACGGCGCGGCGGCGGCGCCGTAGTGTAGCGTTGCCACACCAGCGCCGCCTCCGCGCAAGCCGGCGCGACAAGCCGGCGCGGCATGCCGCCGGCATGGCTATCAGGCGGCGGCCAGGCCCTTGGCCAGCAGCTCGCCGACCAGTTGGTTCAGCTCGGTGTCGCTGTCCTTGGCGCGCGCGTGCAACTGCGCCACCAGGGCGTCGTTGAGTTTGACCGCGAAGGGCACCAGACCCAGCGCCTGGTCGCGTTTGCGCTGTTCGCGCTTGTCGACCACCTCGGCCACCTTGCCGAAACCGGTCGCTCCCGGGGCAGCCATCTTGCCCATCAGTTTTTTGGCGTCACTCTTCGCCATGCCGGTTTTTTTCATTGTCGTTGTCCTGGTTAATTCAAAGCAGACATTCTACGCAAGTTCGGCCGCCCCATCGGGATTGTTTGTGCGCCGCGAGAATTGCAAATTTGCTATGCTGGATGCACAATCCACCCCTCCCCCTACGAAAGGAAGCGCATGAACAGCAGCATCCTGCGTCAGCTGGTCGCCCTGCCCGCGCTGCTGGCCGGCCTGGCCGCGCTGTACGCCTGTGGCAGCGCCGCCAGCCAGAACGGCGCACCGGCCGCCCAGGCGGCCGCGCGCGCCAGCGCCGTCTACGTGCTCGGCCCGGGCCAGAGCGTCGCCGTGGCGCCCGGCACCACGCTGCGGCTGGACCGCGTCAACGACAGCCGCTGCCGCAAAGGCGCCGTCTGCGTCTGGGCCGGCTACATCAGCTACAGCCTGACGCTGGGCGGCGCCGGCGGCGAGCGCAGCTTCGTGCTGGCCGAGGACATGCCCGGCGGCGCCAAGACGCAGAGCCTGAACGGCGTCGGCGTCACCCTGATGGGCGTCGAGCCGGCCGAACCGGCGGCGCTGCGCGCGCCGCCGCCCGACTACCGGGTCAGCCTGCAGGTCGACTTGGCGGCGCCGGCCAGGTAGGCGCCGGCGGACTGAGCACGCCGGCGCGGCGGCAAAACAACGCCAAGCGCGGCCGGCGGCGCCGGCTAAGCCGCGCTTAAGTCTCCGATATGATGATGGCAACGCTGCACCACACCACCAAGGAGAAACAAGATGACAAACTGGGCGCGCGCCAACAAGGGCTTTCTGCTGTTCCTGATGCTGTTCGGCATCTTCCGCACCGCCGTGGCGGACTGGAACCCGATCCCCTCGGCCTCCATGCACCCCAACCTGCTCGAGGGCGACGTGGTCTTCGTCAACCGCCTGGCCTACAACGTCAAGGTGCCGCTGACCGACATCGTGCTGGGCAAGACCGGCGAGCCGCGGCGCGGCGACATCGTCACCTTCTCCTCGCCGCAGGGCGGCACCCGCCTGATCAAGCGCATCATCGCCCTGCCCGGCGACCGCGTCGAAATGCGCGACGAGCACCTGATCATCAACGGCCAGGCGGCCGACTACGCCATGCTCGGCAGCGGCAGCGAGACCATCGCCAGCGCCGGCACGCTGGCCACGGTGCAACTGAGCGAGCGCATCGGCGCCGGCCAGCACCGCATCCAGCTGCTGCCCGAGGTGCGCGCCAAGCGCGACTTCGCCGCGATCACCATCCCGCCCGAGCAGTTCATGATGTTGGGCGACAACCGCGACAACAGCCAAGACTCGCGCTACATCGGCCTGGTGCCGCGCGCCCTGCTGATCGGCCGCGCCGAGCGCATCCTGGCCTCGGCCGACATCGAGGGCAACTGGCTGCCGCGCACCGAGCGCTTCGGCATGAGCTTGTACGGCCAGCACTAGGGACGACACCAGTTGCGCCGCGCCGGAGGCGGCGCGCCGGCCGGCGACGGCCGGTAGTTGTTCTGGAACAAGCCGCCGGCCCCGTTCCGGCAGTACAGTGTGACGCCGCCCGACGCACTTCTTTTTGCTTTCGCGGCAATGTTAAGATAAAGAAATTATCTATCACATTGTCCGGCGCGCCAGCCCCTGCGGCCGCGCCGGCCTCGACAGGGGACGCGCATGATCGAGTTTCAAGGCTTGTCCAAGACCTACGGCGCCTTCGCCGCCGTCAAACCGCTGTCGCTGCGGGTGCGGCGCGGCGAGGTGTTCGGCTTCCTCGGCCCCAACGGCGCCGGCAAGACCACCACCATCCGCATGATGATGGGCATCCTGGTGCCCAGCGCCGGCCAGGTGCGCATCGCCGGCCTCGACTGCCACGCCGACGCCGCCGCCGTCAAAAGCCAGGTCGGCTACCTGCCCGACACGCCGATCTTCTACGACTACCTGCGCGGCCGCGAGATCCTCCAGTTCGTCGCCGAGATGCACGGCTACCCGCGCGCCGAGGCCGAACGCCGGACCGCCCGCCTGCTGGGCGAATTCGGCCTCGACGAGGCCGGCGAGGAGTTCGCCGCCAACTACTCGATGGGCATGAAGAAGAAGCTCGGCCTGGCCTGCGCGCTGATCCACGATCCGGCCGTGTTGATCCTCGACGAGCCGATCAACGGCCTCGACCCGCGCGCCGCGCGCGACGTGCAGGAGCGCCTGCTCGCCTGCGCCGCCGCCGGCTGCACCATCTTCGTCTCCACCCACCTGCTCGACATGGCCGAAAAGCTGTGCGACCGCGTCGGCATCATCCACCACGGCGAGCTGATCGCCACCGGCACGCTCGACGAGCTGCGCGGCGACGCCTCGGCCGCCGCCTCGCTGGAGGAGGTCTTCCTCAAGATCACCGAGGAGAACCGCGAGCCGGCGCCATGACCGCGCCACCGTCGAACGGCCGCGCCATGTGGCTGCTGGCGCGGCTGCGCCTGCGCCGCCTGCTCAACCAGGCGGCGGGCGCCTTCGCCGGCAAGGCCAAGGCGGCGGCGCCGGGCGCACGCAAGGCCACGCCGGCCAAGCGGCGCGGCCAATGGCTGCTGACCGCGATCGTCGCCCTGGTGATGTCGTTCTCCTTCCTGCAGATGGCGCGCACCACCGTCGTCACGCTGCACTGCAAACTCGACGCGGCCGGCGCCTGCCAGGCGCCGGGCGGCGACGGCCGCCGCAACGTCGACTTGGCCGCCGCCGAGCGTTCGGTGACGCAAGCGCCGCTCAGCCCGGCCATGACGCGGGCGCTGACGATGAATCTGAGCCTGCTGTTCATGGTCAGCATCCTGCTGCCGCTGGGCAGCCGCGAGCTGGCCCAGCCGGACTGGGACCTGGAGTGGCTGGTCACGCTGCCCCTGCGCCGCGGCCCGCTGTTGTGGGGCCGCGTGCTGGAACGCAGCTTGACCAATCCGGCCGGCATCCTGGCGCTGTGGCCGGCGCTGGGCATGCTGGCCTGGTTCGCCGGCTACCGCTGGAGCGCGCCGCTGCTCAGCCTGGCGGCCACCGCGCTGCTGCTGTCGCTGGCGGCGCTGCTGCGCACCATCGCCGACACCGGCCTGCGCATGGCGCTGCCGGCCGCCCAGCTGCGCAACCTGCAGGCGCTGTGCGGCCTGGCCGGCCTGCCCTTCATGTATCTGGCGATGTCGTTCAGCATGCCACTGGCCAGCGGCTTCACGCTGGACTGGGCGCGCGCCTGGCCCGCCTGGCCCGGCTGGACGCCGCCCGGCCTGGCGCTGCGCGCGCTGGCCGCGCCGACGCCGGCCCTGGCGGCGCAGGGCTGGGCGCTGCTGCTGGCGGCCACCGCCGCGCTGCTGTGGGCCGGCGTGGCGCTGCTGCGCTGGCAGTTGCGCGACGGCGTGGTGGCGGCCGGCTCGCGCGAGCGGGCGCGCCCGCGCGCCGCCGCGATCGCGCGCGTGGCCGCGCCAGCCGACGCGGCGGCCCGGCAGGCGGGCAATACGGCGGCCGGCTCGGCAGCCCACACGCCAGTCGATTCCATGGCCGGGCGCGCGGCCAGCCCGCCGCGCGGTGGCGGCCTGCGCGGCGCGCTGCGCCGCCTGCTGGCGTCGCCGGTCAAGCGGCGCGAGCTGCGCCTGCTCAGCCGCGACACCGCCTTCCTGACGCAAAGCCTGCTGCTGCCGGTGGCGATCATCGGCAGCCAGCTGGTCTTCAACGGCGGCCTCGACAGCATCCCCGAACTCGGCAATCACCCCACGCTGATGGCCGCCATGGCCTTCGGTATCGGCGCCTACGTGCTGATGCTGTCGGCCTTCCAAACGCTGAACAACGAGGGCCAGGTGCTGTGGCTGCTGTACACCTTCCCGCGCCGGATCGACAGCGTGTTGATGGAAAAAGCCCAGCTGTGGGGCGCGCTGGCCCTGGTGTATCCGCTGGCGCTGTTCGGCCTCGGCGCCTGGCTGGCACCGACGCTGGACTGGCAATTGCTGGTGCTGCTGGCCATCGTCGTCGCCGGCGTGCCGATCTACTCGCTGATCGCCGTCTCGCTCGGCGTGTTCGCCTGCGACCCGCAGGCCACCGAGATGCGCCACCGCGTGCGCCCCACCTACGTCTACCTCTACATGCTGCTGACCAGTTTCTACCTCTACGCCATCTACACCGAGCTGTGGGCGCAGAAGCTGGTGGTCATCGTGCTGACCGGCGCGCTGGCGCTGGCGCTGTGGCAGAAGGCGCGCGACGAGCTGCCCTACCTGCTCGACCCGGCCGCCGCGCCGCCGGCCCGCGTCGCCGCCGCCGACGGCCTGATCGCCGCCACCTTGTTCTTCGTGCTGCAGGGCGCGGCCAGCTACGTGCTGGCCGACGACATCCGCCACGTCGACCTGGCGACGCTGGTGCAGGCCTTCGCCATCGCCGGCGCGGCGGTGTACCTGTTGACGCGGCTGGTCTACTGGCGCGCCAAGACCGCCGGCCAGCCGCCGCTGTTGCGCGGCGCGCGGCCGGCCGAGGTGCTGGCCTGGGGTGTCGGCCTGGGCCTGCTGGCGGCCGTCGCGGGGCTGGGCTATTTATACTGGCTGCTGAACGACCCGCTGCCGGCGGTGGCGCAGACGGTCCGGCAGATGGCCCAACAAACGCCGCAGCAGCGCGGCTGGATGCTGCTGCTGGGGGTGCTGGCCGCGCCGCTGTGCGAGGAGTTCATCTTCCGTGGCTTGATCTTCGGCGGCCTGCGCCGCTCGATGGCGCCGCTGCCGGCGGCCGTGGCCAGCGCGGCGGTGTTCGCCATCGTCCACCCGCCGCTGTCGATGCTGCCGGTGTTCCTGCTCGGCCTGTGCGCCGCGCTGGCCTACCAGCGCGGCAAGGTGCTGCTGGCGCCGATGCTGGTGCACGCGATCTACAATGCGCTGGTGCTCGGCTACCAGTTCTGGCGCTGACGCCGGGCCGGCCGCCAAGCCGCCCGGTCGTTGCCGCCTAGGCCAGCAGGGCCGCGCTCATCGAGCGGGCCTCGTCGGCCGACTCGAGCAGCACGCGGTCGAGCACCTCGTTGTCGTTGACGAAGCGCTCCAGCGCCGCGTCGCGGCGCGCCTCGCCGGCCGGCACGTACATCGGCGAGGGCACCGGCGCCAGCCGCTTGGCGATCAGCAGGGTGTCGCGCAGGCCGCTCGGCGGCGGCGTCAGCACGGCGCCGGGCAGCGTGACGATGGCCTGGGCGACCGCCTCGGGGATGGCCATCTTGCGCATCATCTCGCGGCTGATGATCTCCTGCGCCGCGCCCAGCCACTCCTCGGGATGCTCGAGCAGGCCGGGCATGTCGTCGGCGCGCGACAGCAGGTAGAAGCCGCCGGCCTCGTGGACGATGCCGGCGAACAGCGCGGTGTCGGCGTCGACGCCGGTGATCTTGCGCGCCACCACGTGGGCCAGCGCCGCCACGTGGGCGGTGTGCTGCCACAGCCGCTCGGCCTTGTGGCGCAACGCGGCGTCGTGGATGCGGCTGCCGAACTGGCGCACCACCATCGCGGCGGCCATGGTGTACAGGTTGCGGTAGCCGACCCGCATGACGGCGCCGCGCACGCTGGTGACGGTCTCGCCGCTGCGCTTGAACACCGCCGCGTTCGACAAGGCCACCGTGCGCGCCGCCAGCAGCGGCTCGCCCAGCACCTTGCGGATCACATCCTCGCTGTGGCAGTCCGGATCGCTCAGCGCCAGTTGCAGGCGCAGCGCGGCGTTGACGCTGGTGGGGAACACCAGCTCGCCACGGGCGGCCTGCGAGACGATGAGCGAGAGGTCGCTTAAGTTTTTCCATTGCAACATTATACCGGTGCCGGTGGGCGCGCGCCCGAGCGTTGACGCCAAACAGGCGGCGGTGCTGCCAAATCGGCAAGATTGGTGTACGATCTTTCCGGTCGGAACCAACTCGCCATCCGCTAGCCACCATGCACCCAGCCCGAAAAACCATCGCCGTCCTGGCCGTCACGCAAATCCTCTCGTGGGGCTCGCTGTACTACGCCATCGCCGTACTGGCGCCGCAGATCCGCCTGGAGACCGGCTGGCGCGCCGAGGCGGTGCTCGGCGCCTTCTCGCTCAGCCTGCTGGTGTCCGGCCTCGTCGCCACCCCGGTCGGCGTGCTGCTCGACCGCCACGGCGGCCGCCTGGTGATGGGCGCCGGCTCGCTGGTGTCGGGCGCCGGCATGCTGCTGCTCAGCCGCAGCCACAGCCTGCCGCTCTACTTCGCCGCCTGGGCCGTGCTCGGGCTGGCGATGGCGCTGACCATGTACGAGGCGGCCTTCGCCACCATCAACCGCGAGTTCGGCGCGCGGGGCCGCCAGGCCATCTCCACGCTGACCCTGTTCGGCGGCTTCGCCAGCACCGTGTTCTGGCCGCTGACCCAGCAGCTCGACCAGCTGCTGGGCTGGCGCGACACCTACGCCCTGTACGGCGCGCTGCAGATCGCCGTGTGCCTGCCGCTGCATCTGCTGCTGGCCGGCCGCCGTCCGGCCGCGCCGGACGCCGGCCCTGCCACGGCGGCCACAGTGACCACGGCGGCCGAGCGCAGCCACACGCTGCACGAGGCGCTGCGCCATCCGGCGTTTTGGAAGCTGGCGCTGGCCTTCGCCGCCAACAGCTTCATCTTCTCGGCCATGTCGGTGCAGCTGATTCCCATGTTCGTCCAGTTCGGCCACGCCCCTGCGCTGGCGGTGGCGCTGGCCGCGCTGGTCGGCCCGATGCAGGTGGCCGGCCGCGTCGGCGAGATGACGCTGGGCCGCCACACGCTGCCGCAGACCATCGGCAAGTTCACCTTCGCCGCGCTGCCGGCGGCGCTGCTGGTGCTGCTGTTGTTCGGCGCCAGCCAGTGGGCGCTGGCCTTGTATTGCACCCTGTATGGACTGAGCAACGGCATCCTGACCATCGTCAAGGGCACCCTGCCGGCGGCGCTGTTCGGCCGCAAGAACTACGGCGCCATCGCCGGCGCGCTGGCCGGACCGTCGCTGGTGGCGCGCGCCGCCGGGCCGCTGGCGGTGGCGGCCATCATCGCGCGCGCGCCGGCGCCGGCCGTGCTGTTGACGGTGCTGCTGGGGTTTGCGCTGGTGTCGCTGGCCAGCTACCTGGCCGCGACGCGGCAGCGCGTGGCGCTGGCCGAAGCCGTCTGAGGAAAATCGAAGAGGAAAACAAAAACGGCGCCACCGGGAAGGTGGCGCCGCAGCGGCGTGGCAAGACAAGGCCGGTACCAGGCCTTGCCGCGCCGGCTAACTCGGATTACAGGTGCGGCACGATCAGCGGCAGCAGATCGTCGAAGGTGCGGCCGCTGGCGTTCTCGCCGATCGCGTGCATCTTCCATTCGCCGTTGTGGCGGTATACCTTGGCCATGATCTGCGCCGTGTGGCTGCCCTGCACCGACAGGTTGAAGCGCGCCACTTCCTTGCCGTTGGCCGCGTCGAGCAGGCGGCAGTAGGCGTTCTCCACCTGGGAGAAGTTCTGCCCGGTGAAGCTGTTGACGGTGAACACCAGGCTGCGCGCGGCGGCCGGCACCGCGTTCAGATCGACATTGATCTGTTCGTCGTCGCCGTCGCCGGCGCCGGTGCGGTTGTCGCCGGTGTGGACCACGCTGCCGTCACGGCTCTTCAACTGGCGGAACCAGATCACGTCGAGCGGACGGTTGGACTCGTCGAACATCACGCACGAGGCGTCCAGGTCGACCGCCTCGGACTTCGAACCGAAGCCGAGGAAGCCCTTGGTCTTGATAGCGTCCCAACCCAGGCCCATGGTGACCTTGCCGAGGGCGCCGCCGCTTTCCTTCTCCAGCGAGATTTTCTGGCCTTTTTGCAGATTGACTGACATGTGAAACTCCTTGTGTATTCGGTGGGCGCGCCGGCCGGGGCCGGCGCTTGCTACTGATTGATTGTGTTGTTGCCGCCTTGCCGCGCTACGACGCGCGGCGCTGGGTCCAGCTCAGGAAGGCGTTGCGGTTGCGCGAGCAGACCAGCACCTTGCCCGTGCCCGAGAAGCGCAGCACCATGCCCTCGCCGCTGGTCTGGCTGTTGACCAGGTTGCCGAGGAAGCCGCCGCCCGAGCCGCCGGTGGTGACCGAGATCTCGTAGTGCAGCGAGCTGTCCCAGCAGACCACGTGCGAGTTGTCGATCACCACGTCCTTGCCCGGCACGACCTCCAGTTGCGACATCGAACCGAAGCCCGACACCGCCACCTGGCCGCTGCCGGCCGTCTCGGTGATGAAGAAGCCGCCGCTCTGCGCGAACAGGGCGTTGCCCAGGCTCTGGGTGCGCACCTTCAGCTCGACACCGGAGCTGGCGGCGACGAAGGCGCCGTCGCTCAGCATGTACTGGCGCGCGCCGACGTCGATCACCTGCACCGCGCCGGGCAGGGTGGGCGACAACAGGCAATCGCCCTCGCCGCGCACCGCCTCGATATGCTGCTGGAAGAACGACTCGCCGTTGGCGAAGCGGCGCATCAGCGCGCTGGCGATGCCGCCGGTGATCTTGCCCTTCAAGTCGAGGGTCGCCTCCATCATGACCATCGCGTCCGACTCGCAGTAGATCTTCTCGCCCTGTTTCAGCGATACGTGCAGGAAGGGATCGACGTCCCCGGTAACGGAAAATGTAGGCATATGCTCTCCTTGCTGGTGCCCGCCAACGGGCGGTATGACTGTGGCGCCGGGGCACGACCCGCCCTCCCCGGCCTATCCTGAAAAACCGAACTTACATGCTCACGCCGAACGAGGCGGCCAGCGGACCGAGGCCGCCCTTGAAGCCCTGGCCGACGGCCTTGAACTTCCAATCGGCGCCGTTGCGGTAGACTTCGCCGAACACCAGGGCCGACTCCACCGAACCGTCTTCCGACAGGTCGTAGCGGGCCAGTTCGACGTTGCCGTTGCTGTTTACGCAGCGCACGGAAGCCTTTTGCACCATGCCGAAGTTCTGCTTGCGCGCTTCGCCGTCGTGGATGGTGACGCAGATGGCGATGCGGTCGACGTCGGCCGGCACGGTGCTCAGGTCGATGGTGATGGTTTCGTCGTCGCCGTCGCCGGCGCCGGTGCGGTTGTCGCCGGAGTGGCCGACCGCGCCCTCGACCGACTTCAGGTTGTTGTAGAAGATGAAGTCGGCGTCGCCGCGCACCTTGCCGTCGGCCTTCAGTAGGAAGGCCGAGCCGTCGATGTCGAAGGGCGCGCCGTCGGTGGCGCGGGCGTCCCAAGCCAGACCGACCGTCATTTTCGACAGGCCAGGGGCTTCTTTACTCAGGTTGACGTTGCCGCCTTTTTGCAGACTGATTGCCATGATGTGTTACTCCTATGTGATTGAGATGAACACCAGGCGCGGCTTGTGGCCATTGCGCCTTGCTACCACCGCGACGGGCCGGTGTCCTGAACCCGCCGCGTATTCCACTACCTTGTTTCTTATGCCGCCACTGCCAGCGCTTCCTGCTTGCGGCGGTGGCGGATCGACGACCACAGCGAGGCGACGATAAAGGCCACACCAATCAGGCCGGTGAACAGTTCCGGCACGTGGAACTTCATACTGGCCAACATGATCAGCGCCAGAATACCGATGGCGTAGTGCGCGCCGTGCTCCAGGTAGACGAACTCGTCGAGCGTGCCCTTCTTCACCAGGAACACCGTCATCGAACGGACGAACATCGCGCCGATGGCCAGGCCCAACATGATGATGACGACGTCCTTGGTGATGGCGAAGGCGCCGATCACACCGTCGAAGCTGAACGAGGCGTCCAACACTTCCAGGTAGAGGAAGCCGCCGATACCGCCGCGTTTGACCAGGTCGCCGACATTGCTGCCTTCGCTCTCTTCCTTCTCCAGCAGGCTGCTCACCACATCGACACCGACGTAGGTCAGCACACCCCACAGACCGGAGGTCAGCACCACCAGCTTTTGCGCGTCCTCGACCATGCCCAGCGAGGCCAGCAGCGTACCGATGGCGATCATCACCGCGATCGACGAGACCTTGCCCAGCGCGCCCAACTTCTCTTCCAGATGGCCCAACCAGTGCAGTTCCTTCTCGTCGTCCAGCAGGAAGTTGAGGAACACCAGCAGCAGGAAGATGCCGCCGAATGCCGCCACTTCAGCGTGGTGGTTGGTCAGGTGCGTGGAGTAGGCGTTGGGATCGTTCAGCGCCAGGTTCCACACCTCCACCAGTCCCAGATCGGCGGCCTGCGCCACGATCACCAGCGGGAACAGCAGCCGCATGCCGAACACCGCGATGATGATGCCGACGCCGAGGAACAGCCCCTGCCAGAACTTGTCCCAGGTCTTCAACACGGAGGCGTTGACCACCGCGTTGTCGAACGACAGCGAGACTTCCATCACGCCCAGAATCGCGGCGATGCCGATGGCCGACAAGGCGCCGGCCCAGCCGGTATGCGCGTAGCCCCACCAGCCGGCACCCGCAAGGCAGATGAAGGTGACGAGGAATGACATCCTGAAGTGTTTCATTGGTCTTCCCTTTTCGTTTGAAATCAATGTCAAGCAGTGTAGACAACAACCGACTTTTAAAAAATAGAAGATAATTGAAGCATTACTTCGGAAAAGCAGAAGATGAAAACAACCGGATTGAACTATCGCCACCTGCATTTTTTCTGGATGGTGGCCAAGGAGGGCAGCGTCACGCGCGCCGCCGAGCGGCTCGGCCTGGCCGTGCAGACGGTCAGCATGCAGCTGGCCCAGCTCGACCAGGAGGTCGGCAAGTCGCTGCTCGAGCCGCAGGGCCGGCGCCTGGTGCCGACCGAGGCGGGCCGCGTCGCGCTGGCCTATTGCGACCAGATCTTCCTGCTCGGCGACCAGCTGCAGGACGCCCTCGACGACACCGACGCTGGCAAGATGCGGCTCACCGTCGGCATCTCCGACTCGCTGCCCAAGCTGATCGCCTTCCGCCTGCTGCAGGCGACCCAGCAGTTGGGCCAGCAGGTCAAGCTGGTCTGCCTGGAGGACGAGTTCGAATCGCTGCTGGCCGACCTGGCCTTGAACAAGCTGGACGTGGTGCTGACCGACCGCGCCGTGCGCAGCGGCGGCGGCCTGCGCGTGTTCAGCCACTTGCTCGGTGAAAGCGACATGAAGCTGTTCGGCGAGCAGCGGCTGGCGCGCAAGTACCGCAAAAATTTCCCGGCCAGCCTGGACGGCGCGCCGCTGCTGCTACCGACCCGCAACAACGCGCTGCGCGGCCGCATCGACGCCTGGTTCATCCAACACGGCGTGCGGCCCGACGTGGTCGGCGAGTTCGAAGACAACGCCATGCTCAACACCTTCGGCCGCAACGGCATGGGCCTGTTCTTCGCGCCGTCGGCGCTGCGCCGCGACATCGAGGAGCAGTTCAACGTCGAGCTGGTGGGCGACGCGCCCGAGCTGCGCGAGCACTTCTACGCCATCTCCAACGAGCGCAAGATCCGCCACCCGGCGGTCGAGGCGATCCTCTCGACGGTGCACGGCGGCCTGTTCGCCGTCGGCGACTAGGCGGGCAGGCGGAGTGGGCTATTCATCGCACATGGTTTGACACGCCCCAAGTCTGCCCAGCGCGGCCAACAGACAATACCTCTGGGACTCCCACAACCAGTTTTGGAGGCATCATGGCAATCGACGTATATCTGCAAATCGATGGAATAAAGGGCGAATCGGCCGACTCCAATCAGCCTGCTGCATGACCAAATCGGACTAAAATTTTCTAAGGTCCAATGCAAATATACCCAGCAGAAAATCAGCGGCGGAGCCGGCGGCAACACAGCCGGCAGCTGGAACCTCTCGACCAATCGGGTGGCATGATGGAAACCCGCACGCTCCAGCTTCAGCCAAAGGACTCGCGCCGCTACTTTATTCTGCCTCAAGCCCCGGAGGACGCAGGCTACTACGTGTACCGCACGCCCGGCAACGGTGCCTTCCAGTACGCGCACCCGTTGATGATGACCGCGATCTTGCGCGTCGAACGAGAGTGGCAGGCCGTAGACAACCGGAAATTTGGCGTTGGGAATATCAGCCTGGCCGGAGGGATAGCAAACAAAGACCACGCAACGCACAGAAGCGGGCTCGAGGTCGACGCGCGCCCGTTGCGCAAGGACGGCCTTGAGATTCCGGTGTACTGGAGCCAGAAGAAGGAGTACGACAAGGACGCGACTGCGAAGTTGATTGACATGTTTCGCACCTTTGCATCGGTCGAGCTGATCTATTTCAATGGGCCAGATATCCCATTTGTCACGCCGTTGGCCGATCACGACAACCATTTCCATGTACAGCTGCGAGGTTGAGATGAAATGGATCGCGGGACTGCTTCTTGGTGCGAGTTTGCTGCTCTCCTTGGCACACGCGAAAGAATGGACGTGGGAGTACAAGCCACTCAAGGCCTCGTACTCAATTTATTCTGGCGAACTGGGGGAGCGGCAAGCACCTTCGGCTACGGACAGGAAGCTTGCTGTCGAAATCACCGGCCAGGCCGCGAAGGAGATGTTCGACTCGATGGCCCCGGACTTCTATCCGAGTTGCAGCCAAGCCAAAGGCGACCGAGATCGGCGCAAGGGAAAAGTCTACTGCACGGTCCATTCAGGGGAGGGATATCGCTGCTTCATCGGGATCAATCTTCGGACTGGGGAGAGCATCTCAGGGGCGACCTGTTGATGGACTAACAAACCAGAATGTGAAGGAGCTGGAAGAATTTTTATTGATGGGCATCTCGTGAGTCGAACACTGCACCAACGGATTATGAGACACATGACCTACATGCTGCACCGGACAAGTTCAAGGCGGCTGCACATATTGCAGTAACTCAACCCATCGGAAGCACGCACTCAACCGACGACTTCCACCCAGTGTGCTGGCCGCAAGATTGGCTTCTTGTTAGTTTTTACCTTATCAGGCAACTGCGCAGCACTCAACTGATCATCTGTAAGATGCGTCACCGTCCAATGAGCATACTTTGCTAGTGATTGGCTTGTTCGGCGATGAATGTCCGCACCGAGAACCGGCGGCCTAACAGGTGAAACGATACCTATCATCAAGTTCGGAAAATCCTCACGAAGCGCCGACAAGACCGGCTCAGCATCACTATCGTTGGACACAAGAACCACACGATCATACCGCTCCTTGCAAGCATCGCGATACATGCGTATTGCAAGATTCACATCGGTTTTCTTCTCTTCCAACTTCCAAACACGTATCCGATTGTTCCTATCATAGGGCTGCCCCTCGATGTAAGCAGGCAGGAGCGCCCCGTTTCTGTCGTAGGCATGCTTACCCCGCACTATTTCAACTTGCTCACCATACACAGCCTCAAGCGCTCGATGGTACGCCGCCTGGGCGTTGACGGAAGACTCGCCGTGCGTTGCAAAGGTAGCCAACGCAGGAGCGGTAAAAAATATCACCTTCTCCAATGACTCGCTCTGATCTCGCTGCGCAAGCAGGGACTGAAAAAGTTGAACAAGATCAAGCCACTTAAATTCCGTGCCACGCAAGCGACCGTAGTACAAATTGTAGCCATCAATGTAAACTGCCGTTTTCCCTGAGGATTTTTTGCTGTCAGGCACGAAGCTACTTTCGTTAGATGTGAAAAAGCCGCCCAAAAAGAGCGGCTTTTCCGTTCCAAGCAGAAGCCAACTAAATGACGCTACGAGGAAAGAGTGGTGATCTGATGATACATTAACCTATCGTCATTTGCAAGCGAAAATGCGTGTTAAAATTTCTGAACGCAATTTTCCCGATGTGTTTTTTGAGCAAAAATTTGCGTAACCGATGGAAGTACAGCAGCGAACACCGCTAAGTTCTTGCAATACGTTCAACAGTGTACCGTTCTACACGTGCCAACTTGCCCACATATGGCGCAAGTCATGCCAGCGAAAGCCCTCAATCCCAGAACACTTGACGGCCTTTTTCCATGCTGCAGCGCTTACCTCCGCAACTGTCTGCCCCCCCCCTTGAGAGCAAAACATGCGTGGGATGTTTCACTACCTGAACAGCCAAGACACACAACGCATCTTCGTTCAAAGGCACCGCTATCGCCCTTCTGGACTTGGTCTGAATAGCTGTACAAGCACGTGCCTGCGGGATAGCTTAGCTCAATAACACTTGGTCTGTATACACACCACGACTGCGCTTAACATGGCAACAAAAGCAGCAACCCATGCGGCAGCGGCAGCAACCCAAGCAGCCCCCTTCGCGCTCTTGGCCACATGAAGCGTATCGTGCAAAATGAGATTGGTTTCTCGAGCCGTGGCATTGCTGTCCGCAGCGAGGGACAAATCAAGAGCCGCTCGAGCCTTCAAGCCCAAATCCATCCGACTTTGTAGCCAGCCCTCAGCCCAAGACTTGCGCCTGTTGGCCCAAACACCTTGAGAAAGTTTCACACGAACATCGCCCTCACCAATTGACTCAAGCTCGAAGAAAAAATCCTCCTGTTCGCTCATACAGGCCCTTTTTCTCTCTAACTTCTCGGATCGCCCAAACTATTGAACGTCCAAATTGATAAAGTAAATACGGACCAAAAACAACCACGATTGCAGTGAAAACACCTGCCCGTCCATTCTCGCCCTTAATGAGATTGAACAATTCTTTATAAATATCAAGCAGAGAATTTTTTGACGTATATTCTGCGGGGCTAAGAAAAACGTAAAGAAACATTGGGACAATTGCAAACCCGCCAATGATTGCACCAATCAGCGTGAGCCATTCTTTTGCCATAGTCTTCGCAAACCTTGACATATACTTACGTGCCGAATTATATAATAATCAACGTGAGAATCATGAAATACCTATTCCACCCAAGTCACTTTTATATTTCCAACCCCAAAAGCGAACAACGCCGCCAGCTAACCTAACTGCCCCCTGGCAAGATCAACAACGGCAATTTTGACACGTATACCGCAAGATGCCCAGCAGAAAAATGCGCGTAGCGCCGTACCATTTGCGGACTTTCCCAACCACCCAACTCCTGCAAAACGTTCAATGGTGTACCGTTCTGCACATGCCAACTTGCCCACGTATGTCTCAAATCATGCCAACGAAAGTCTTCAATGCCAGCGCGCTGTAAGGCTTTCTTCCACGCAGCCGTACTTACCTTGGCAACCGTTTCACCTTTGAAGGCAAAAACATGCGTGGAATGCCTTCCTGCCTGCAAAGTCAGAACGCGCATCGCATCTTGATTCAAGGGAACAGCAATCGCTCTGCGAGTCTTAGACTGGTCTGGGTGAACCCACCTACCGGACGCCGGTTTGCCCCCCCTAGTCGGCAAGGTCGTTTAAGATGCATGTTTTAACAGCCGCCCAAGTGCGCCGCTATGCATAACCTTTTGCTTGTCCTGCTCGCCCTGTTCCTGGTCGCGCTCAACGGTTTCTTCGTCGCCGCCGAGTTCGGCATCGTCACCCTCCGCCGCACCCGCATCCGCGCCATCGCCAAAACCCAGGGCCTGCGCGGGCGCATCCTGGCCACCGTCCACGGCCAGCTCGACACCTACCTGTCGGCCTGCCAGCTGGGCATCACGCTGGCCTCGCTGGGCCTGGGCTGGATCGGCGAGCCGGCCTTCGCCGGCCTGCTCGAGCCGCTGCTGCACGCGCTCGGCGTCGACTCGCCCGAGCTGATCCACGGCATCGCCTTCGCCTTCGCCTTCAGCATCATCTCCTTCCTGCACATCGTGGTCGGCGAGCTGGCGCCCAAGTCGCTGGCGATCCGCATGCCCGAGGCGGTCGGCCTGTGGAGCGCGCTGCCGCTGTACGCCTTCTACTGGGCCATGTACCCGGCCATCTGGCTGCTCAACGCCAGCGCCAACCTGGTGCTGGGCCTGGCCGGCCTGGCCGGCAAGGGCGGCCACGACTCGCACTACTCGGTCGACGAGCTCAAACTGATCCTGCGCACCAGCCAGCCGGGCGAGAAGTTCAACAAGGACGAGCGCAACATCCTGGCCCACTCGCTCGACTTCTCCGACCTGGCCGTGTCCGACCTGATGCGCCCGATCCACGAGGTGATCGCGCTGCGCGCCGACCTGCCGCTCGACGACAACCTGCAAACCATGCTGCGCAACCGCTTCAGCCGCTATCCCTACTACGACGCCGACGGCGAGCACGTGCTCGGCGTGATCCACCTGAAGGACCTGTTCTTCGCCCAGCAGCACGGCAAGCCGATCACCTCGCTGGCGCCGCTGCTGCGCCCTGTGGAGACCATCTCGGCGCGCACTCCGGCGCTGGAGTTGTTCCGCCGCTTCCGCGACGGCGCGCCGCACTTCGCCCTGATCGGCGAGAAGGGCAAGCGGCCGGTCGGCTTCATCACCCTCGACAACCTGCTCGGCGCCATGGTCGGCGAGATCCACGACGAGTTCCGCCTCAACGAGAACGACTGGCTCAAGCAGCCCGACGGCACCCTGGTCGGCAAGGCCAGCCTGCCCATCTTCTCGCTCGAACGCCGGCTCGGCATCGACATCGAAAACGAGGAATTGGGCCTGGAGGATGTAGAATCGGTGGGCGGGCTGATCATGCTGAAACTGGGCGACATCCCCAAGCAGGGCCAGCGCATCAGCTTTAACAGTTTCGACATCGTTGCCAAAAAGATGAACGGGCCGCGCATTTTGCTGGTCAAGGTGATTCCGAAGAGCGAACGCGGCACGGAATCGGACGAACAGGATTGAGCGGCCAAACGCCGCCGGCCCCGCGCGGGGCCTTTTCGGGAGATTCGCGGTGTTGAAGCGACATTTTCTGGCCGGCGCCCTGCTCTGCTGCGTCGCCGCGCCATGGGCCGCGCCGCTGCCCGCCTTCGACTGCGGCGACATCGCGGTGGCCTTCTACGAGCACGGCGCGCTGTACTACCGCGACGGCAACGGCCAGTGGGCCGGCATCGACAAGGACATCGTCGACGAGCTGGGCAGGCGGCTGGGCTGCCGCTTCCACGCCTCGGTCGACTCGCGCGTGCGCATCTGGACCAACTTGAAGGGCGGCACGCTGCCGATGTCGGTGTCCGGCATCGCCACGCCGGAGCGCCTGCAGTTCGCCCGCTTCCTGCCCTATTTCACCTCGCGCAACTACGTTCTGTTGCAAAAAAACAGCAAGCCGGCCGTGCACGACCTGGCCAGCTTCCTCGCCGAGCCCGACTACAAGGTGGCCGTCATCAAAAGCTTCAAGCACGGCCCCACCTACGACGCCTGGCTGGCCCAGTTGCGCCAGCAGGGCCGCGTCTACGAGACGGCCGACTACGGCTCGCTGATCCGCCTGTTCAAACTGGGCCGGGTGCAGGCGGTGCTGGCGCTGAACACCAGCCTGGCGCCGCTGTCGCGCCAACGCGACCTGGCCGACGGCGTCAAGATCCTCGACTGGGCGCCGAAGGACGTCATCGTCGGCGGCCTGGTGCTGTCGCGCCAGTTGATCCCGGAGGCCACCGCCGAACAGTTCGAGCAGGCCCTGCGCGCCATGCGCGAGGACGGCACGCTGCGCGCCATCTACAGCCGCCACGTCGGCGCCGAGCTGGCCGCCGGCATGTTCAACTTCTAGTCGGCGGCGGCGTCGCCCGCGCCGGTCCAGTTGCGCAGCAGGCCCAGCGCCACCGCCAGCAGGGTCGGGCCGATGAACAGGCCGACAAAGCCGAAGGCCAGCACGCCGCCCATCACGCCGAGCAGCACCAGGATGAAGGGCAGGCTGCTGCCACGGCTGATCAGCATCGGCTTGACGACGTTGTCGACCCCGCTGATCAAAAACATCCCCCACACCAGCATGAAGATGCCCCAGCCGGTGCGCCCCTCGTTGAACAGCCAGATCGCCGCGCCGCCCCAGATCAGCGGCGGGCCGACCGGGATCAGCGAGAACAGGAAGGTGGCCACCGACAGCAGCGCCACGGCCGGCACGCCGGCGATGGCGAAGCCCAGCGCGGCCACGCCGGCCTGCGCCAGCGCGGTGCCGAGCAGGCCGTACATGACGCCGCGCACGGTGCGGCTGACGGTGTCGACCAGCTCGGCGCGGCGCTCGCCGAGCAGCTGGTCCATGCCGCGCGCCAGCGCCGCCACCATGCTCTCGCCGTCGCGGTAGAGGAAGAAGCTGACGAACACCGCCAGGCTGACCTGGGCCACGCCGCTGCCCAGCACCAGTCCGCCGCCGAGCAGGAAGTGGCGGGCCGGCTCGAGCATGCGCCTGGCCACGGCCACCAACTCGTCGCGGCTGCCGAGCAGCTGGCGCAGGTAGGCGTCGGCCGCCTCGCCGACCAGCGGCAGGTCCTTCAGCCAGGCCGGCGGCGCGATGGTGCCGGCGTCGATGCCGGCGCGGATCTGGTCGTAGAAGCCGCTGGCGTTGTCGGCGATGTTGTAGGTGACCAGGGCCAGCGGCAGGATGATGAGCAGGGTCAGCGAGCAGCTCATCAAGGCGGCGGCCAGGGTGCGGCGGCGGCGCAGGCGCTGCAGCAGCATCAGGTACAAGGGCCAGCTGGAGATGGTGATGGCGGCGGCGAACAGGATCGCCGGCAGGAAGGGACGCAGAACGATCAGGCAGCCGACCACCAGCAGAACGGTGGCGGCGAGCCGGGTGTAGGGTTGAAAACGTGGGTCCATGCTGCTCCGTTGGGAAAAGGCGGGCGCGCACCAAGCGCGCCCTCCCCGCAGGATAACAGGACTACAACAAAAGCCTAGGAGGACAGCTTAGGACAGCAGCTGTTTCAGGTCGTGCACGATGGGGCCGGGACCGAGGCCGTGGCGGACGAACAGGCGCAGCTTGCCTTCCTTGTCGAAGACGTAGCTGCCGGCGGTGTGGTCGACGGTGTAGCTGCCGGCCGTCTTGCCCGGCACCTTGGCGAAGAACACCTTGAACTCCTTGGCCACCTCCAGCGTCTGCGCCGGCGTGCCGTACAGGCCGAGGAAGCGCTTGTCGAAGGCCGGCACGTACTCGGCCAGCAGGGCCTGGGTGTCGCGCTCCGGGTCGACGGTGACGAACAGCACCTGCACCTGCTCGGCCTGCGGACCGAGCTGCTGCATCACGGCGGCCATCTCGGCCATCGTGGTCGGGCAGACGTCGGGGCACTGGGTGTAGCCGAAGAACACCACCACCGCCTTGCCCTTGAAGTCGGCCAGGGTGCGCGCCTTGCCGGTGTGGTCGGTCAGGTTGAAGCCCTTGGCGTAGTCGAGACCGGTCAGGTCGGTGTTCTTGAACTCCATCGGCGGTTTCTGGCCGCAGGCGGCCAACAGCATGGACAGGGACAGCAGCAGCAGGGTGAGCAGTTTTTTCATGGTCAGAATTTCAGGTAATGGTCCACCAGCAGGGCGGCGAACAACAAGGACAGGTAAATGATCGACCAGGTGAAGGCCTTGCGGGCGACCAGGTCGGTGTAGTGGCGGTAGATCTTCCAGGCGTGGCGCAGGAATATGGCGTTGAGCACGACGGCGCAGGCCAGGTAGATCAGCCCGCTCATGTGCACGGCGAAGGGCAGCATGGTGGTGGCGGCCAGCGCGATCGAGTACAGCCAAACATGGAACTGGGTGAACGGCAGGCCGTGGGTGACCGGCAGCATCGGCAGGCCGGACTTGGCGTAGTCGTCGCGACGGTACATGGCCAGCGCCCAGAAGTGCGGCGGCGTCCACAAAAAGATGATCAGCACCAGCAGCCAGGCCTGCATCGGCACGTCGTTGGCGACGGCGGCCCAGCCCAGCGCCGGCGGCATGGCGCCGGACAGGCCGCCGATGACGATGTTCTGCGGCGTGGCCGGCTTGAGCACCATGGTGTAGATGACGGCGTAGCCGACGAAGGTGACGAAGGTCAGCCACATGGTCAGCGGATTGACCAGCGCATATAAAATCCACATGCCGGCGCCGCCGATGACGGCCGAGAACACCACCGTCTGCGTCACCGAGATGTCGCCCATCGCCATCGGCCGGCGCGCGGTGCGCGCCATGCGCGCGTCGATCTCGCGCTCGGCCAGGCAGTTGACGGCGAAGGCGGCGCCGGCCAGCAGCCAGATGCCGAAGGTGGCGGCGACGACGACGCGCCAGCTGGGCAGCTCGTCGGTGGCCAGGAACATGCCGATCACGGCGCAGAACACGGCCAGTTGGGTGACGCGGGGTTTGGTCAGTGCCCAGTACTGGGCGATGCGCGGGGCGGGCTTGCGTGTTGCGGTTTGGCTTGTCATGGGTGGTGTCTGGCAGTCGTAGCGTGCGGGAATACTGCGCTGGCGGCGGCCTTCTGCGCGATCTCGTATTGGAATTTGGCCCGGTAGTTTAACATGGTCAGCAAAACCACCAGCAGGGCCGCGCCGGCGTTGTGCAGCACGGCCAGCGCCAGCGGGAAGCTCAGGAAAATGGTCGCCACGCCGGTGGCCAGCTGCAGCGCCAACACCACGGCCAGGCCGCGCGCGGTGCGGTGCAGGGCGCGGTGGCCCCAGGCGCGGTAGCAGGTGTAGCCGACCACCACGGCGACGACGAAGGCGAAGTTGCGGTGCACCCAGTGGATGGCGGTCAGCGCGGCGAACGGCAGGTAGTGGCCGGCGGCGGTCTTGCCCAGCTCGCGCCACAGGGCGAAGCCGTGCTCGAAGTCCATCGGCGGCACCAGCTTGCCGCCGCACAGGGGGAAGTCGGTGCAGGCCAGGGTGGCGTAGTTGGTGCTGGTCCAGCCGCCCAGCGCCAGTTGCGCCAGCAGCAGCAGGGCCGAGCTGGCCGCCAGCAGGCGGATGTTGCGCATCGCCGGCGGCGAGGCGGTCACCGCGCGCACCGGCTTGATCAACTGGTCCTGGCGGCCGCCGTACCACACCAGCAGGGCCAGCAGGCCCATGCCCAGCAGCAGGTGGGTGGTGACGATCGCCGGTTGCAGCTTGAGCGTGACGGTCCAGGCGCCGAATGCGCCCTGCACGCAGACCGCCAGGAACAGCAGCGCCGGCAGGACCGGCGAGTATTCCGCCGCGCGCTGCTTGCGCCACTGCCAGCAGGACTGGAGCAGCAGCGCCGTGATCAGCACGCCGATGCCCATCGCCAGGTAGCGGTGGATCATCTCGATCCAGGCCTTGGCGACGGTCACCGGGCCGCTCGGCAGCAGCGCCTCGGCCGCGCTGATCTCGGCGTGCGCCAGGAAGGGGTTGGCCAGGCCGTAGCAGCCGGGCCAGTCGGGGCAGCCGAGGCCGGAGTCGGTCAGGCGCGTGAAGGCGCCGAAGACGATCAGGTCGAAGGTGAGGAAGGCGCAAACCCACACCAGCTTGCGGTACTTGTTGCTGTCGGCCGAGGTCCAGACCAGCGACAGCGGCAGCAGCGCGACCATCAGCCCGGTCAGCGCCAGTTGGGCCAGGGTGGAGAGGTGCATGGCGGGTCAGCCTATGGCCGAAGCCTTGAGCAGCTTGGACAGGCTCCTTCTTGACCTTGGACGGGTCGGCGTCCTTGGGGAAGCGCATCATCAGGTGGCCCATCGGGTCGATCAGGTAGATGTGCTCGGCGGCCTTGTCGCCGGCGGCGTTCTGCTCCAGCGGCAGCCATTTGGCCACCGCCTCGGCCTGGGCGCGCAACATGCGGGTGCCGTCGTTGACGCGCAGCAGCAGCGTGTCCAGCGGCTCCATGTCGGTGATCAGCCAGACCCGTTCGATGCGCTCCATCTCCTTGCCCTGCATGGTGCGCAGCTGGCGCATGGCGAACAGCTGGTCCTGGCAATCCTTCTGGCAGTCGGACGGGCCGACCTTGAGCATGATCCACTTGCCCTTGTAGTCGTCCAGCCCGGCCGGCTTGCCGTCCAACGTGGCGCTGCCCAGCGCGGGGATGGGATGGTCGCGCGGGTCGATCAGCGCGCCGTAGTTGGTGCGGCCGCCGGGCTTGACGACGTAGTAGGCGAAGTAGGAGCCGACCAGCGGCATGGCGCACACGGCCAACACGGCCAGCAGCTTCCAACGGCCGGCGCGCACTTGGCGCGCCTCGTCCGGCGCGGCTTGCGGGGAGGCGGAGCGATCTTGTTGCGGTTTATTTTCCACGTCTGAATCCAGTAAAGACAAAAAAGAGGACGGCCATCAGCGCCAGCGCATACCACTGGAACGCGTAGCCGCGATGTTTTTCCACGCCCAGCGCCGGCGCCGGCCAGTCGCGCACCAGCTTGGCGTCGTCGCCGGCGGCCGGCTTGGCCGGGCCGGCCACGTTGGCCGGTTCGGCCGGGTCAGGCGAAGCCAGCGGCACGGCCGGCCCGCTCTGCTCGACCACAAAAGCTTGCACCACCATCGCGCCGGCGGCGGCCAGCTGGGCCGGCTCGACGTTCTGCACGATGGCGCCCGGCGCCAGCGGCGCCGCGCTGCCCAGCTGCATCACGTGGCCGGCGCTGAGTTTGACGATGCCCTCCAGCGTGACCTGGCCCACCGGCGTGGAGTAGGGCTGCATTTGTTCGCGCTGTGCCATGTTGCGCGGCAGCCAGCCGCGCTCGACCAGCACGTGCACGTCCGATCCGGCCATTCTAAACGGCATCAGCAAATAAAACCCGGCGCGGCCCTGGTAGGGGCGGTTGTCGAGGTACAGCGGCCAGTCGCGGCGGAACTCGCCCGTCAAACGGACGCGGCGGTACTCGATGGCGGCGGCGGCGGCCGCATCGAGCGGCAAGGCGGCGGCGCCACCGCCGGCGCTGGACAGGCTCAGCGGCGCGGCGGCGTTGCCCTCGGCCAGCTTGTGCTGCAGCGCCGTCTTCTGCTCGGCGCGGCGCTGCTGCCAGTTGCCCAGGGAGACGCCGAGCGCCACCACCAACACGGTGGCGATGCAGGGGACCAGGCGGAAACGGAAGCCGATACGCATTACAATGGTGCCTTATTCAATTTACAGCTGGCCTATACCATGAAAATTGCCGTCGCCATCGCCTTCGTCCTGATCCTCGGCAGCCTGGGATCGGCGCTGTTCTACCTGATGCGCGACAAGGGCAGGAGCAACAACACGGTGCGCGCGCTGGCCCTGCGGGTGGGCTTTTCGATCACGCTGTTCCTGCTGATCCTGCTCGGCTACAAGCTCGGCTACATCACCCCGACCGGCATCCGCTGAGGCCCCGCTAGCGGAAGCCAGGGTCAGACCCTAGGGTCTGACCCTCGATGCGCGCCGCTGGGCTGACAAGCATTCCCTAAACAAAAAAGCCGCGGCGGGAACTCCCGCCTGCGGCTTTTTTACATCGCGGTCGACCGCCGCGAATTATAACCCCGTTACAGCCAGTAAACCACGATGTACAGGCCGAGCCAGACCACGTCGACAAAGTGCCAGTACCAGGCGGCGCCTTCGAAGGCGAAGTGGTTGTCGGCCGTGAAGTGGCCCTTGAGCACGCGGTACAGCACCACCGACAGCATGATCGCGCCCATCGTCACGTGGAAGCCGTGGAAGCCGGTCAGCATGAAGAAGGTCGAACCGTAGATGCCCGAGGTCAGTTTCAGGTTCAGCTCGCTGTAGGCGTGCATGTACTCGTAGACCTGGAAGCCCATGAAGACGGCGCCCAGCAGCACGGTGGCGGCCAACCAGAAGGCGGTCTTGGCGCGGTGGCCGGCGCGCAGCGCGTGGTGCGAGATGGTCAGCGTCACGCCCGAGGTCAGCAGCAGCGCGGTGTTGATGGTCGGAATCGGGAACGGACCCATGGTCTTGAATTCCTCGACCGTGCCGGCCGGGCCGATGTTGCCCCACTGGGCCGAGAAGTCGGGCCAGATGAACTTGTGGTCGATGTCGCCCAGCCACGGCATCGAGATGCTGCGGGCGTAGAACAGGGCGCCGAAGAAGGCGCCGAAGAACATCACCTCGGAGAAGATGAACCAGGCCATCGACCAGCGGTAGGAGTGGTCGACGCGCTGGCTGTACAGGCACTTCTCGGACTCGCCGATGGCGTCGCCGAACCAGAAGTACAGCACCGCGATGACGCCGGCCAGGCCGGCGAAGTTCAGGTACGGCGCCAGGACACGTCGTTGACCCAGGCCGAGGCGCCTATCATGGTCAGCAACAGGGTCAGGCCGGCCAGCATCGGCCACTTGGACGGACCTGGCACGAAGTAGTACGGTGCCGCGGCGTTATGTGAACTCATCTTCATCTCCCTAAATCAACTATATTCGAGAATAGCTACTTTTTTACTTTGGTACGACCAACTTGACGATGGTGATCAGCACGGTGACGAGCAAGGCCACGCCGATCAGCCCGGCGATGACGATGTGCACCGGGTTCAGCTTGGCCGAGTCGCTGTCGAAGTCGCTCTTGCGGCGCAAGCCGGTAAACGACCAGAACACCGCCTTCAACGAGTACAGGAAGGACGCGTATTGCGGCGGCTTGCTTTCTTGTTTCATCTCTGACACCTTGCTTTCACTTGCGTTCAATTGGAGGCGGTCTTGTCGAGGCCGGCAATTTCAAAAAACGTGTACGACAGGGTGATGGTCTTCACTTCCTTCGGCAGCGCCGGGTCGATGAAGAACACCACCGGCATCTGCCGCGCCTCGTTCGGTTTCAGCGTCTGCTGCTTGAAGCAGAAGCACTCGACCTTCTTGAAGTGCGGCGTGGCGCTTTGCGGCGCGTAGCTGGGGATGGCCTGGGCGTTGACGGTGCGCGCCTGGGTGTTGACCACCTCGTACATCACCGTGGCCAGTTCGCCCGGATGCACCTGCATGCTGGAGACCACCGGACGGAAGCGCCACGGCCCCTGCGCGTTGCCGTCGAACTCGACGGTGATGCTGCGGCTCTTGTCGACCTGGGTGTTCTTGTCCAGCTCGACGGTGCCGTCCTTCTGCGTCAGCACATTGATGCCCAAGACCTCGCACAACTGCTTGTAGACCGGGATCAGCGCGTAGCCGAAGCCGAACATCATCACCGCGATGACGATCAGCTTGCCGAGCATCTTGCGGTTCTGCCCGCGCGTCTCCTGGTCGGCGCCCACGTCAGCTCAGCCAGATGCGTTTGATGAAGACGGACAGGAAGAACACCAGCGCCAGCGACGCCAGGATCAGGCCGGTTTTCAGGTTGTTCGGTTTGTTCGGTTGGGACATGGTCGGCTTTTCCTGTCGGTGGGCGCGCCGGCGGAGAAGCTCCGCCGGCGCGCCGCGCCATTACTTGAACGTCGGCGGGGTTTCGAAGGTGTGGAACGGGGCCGGGCTAGGCACGGTCCATTCCAGGCCCTCGGCGCCTTCCCATGGCTTGTCGGCCGCCTTCTTGCCGCCGCGGATGGTCGGCAGGACCACGCAGAACAGGAAGAACACCTGCGACAGGCCGAAGCCGAAGGCGCCGATGGTGGCCACCATGTTGAAGTCGGTGAACTGCGACGGGTAGTCGGCGTAGCGGCGCGGCATGCCGGCCAGACCCAGGAAGTGCATCGGGAAGAAGGTGATGTTGAAGGTGATCAGCGACAGCCAGAAGTGCAGCTTGCCCATGGTCTCGTTGTACATGTGGCCGGTCCATTTCGGCGACCAGTAGTAGAAGCCGGCGAACAGGGCGAACAGCGAGCCGGCCACCAGCACGTAGTGGAAGTGGGCGACGACGTAGTAGGTGTCCTGCAGCTGGATGTCGATCGGCGTGACGGCCAGGATCAGGCCGGTGAAGCCGCCGATGGTGAACACGAAGATGAAGCCGACGGCGAACAGCATCGGGGTCTCGAAGGTCATCGAACCCTTCCACATGGTGGCGATCCAGTTGAACACCTTCACGCCGGTCGGCACGGCGATCAGCATGGTGGCGTACATGAAGAACAGCTGGCTGGTCACCGGCATGCCGGTGGTGAACATGTGGTGGGCCCAGACGATGAACGACAGGATGGCGATCGAGGCGGTGGCGTAGACCATCGAGGCGTAGCCGAACAGCTGCTTGCGGGCGAAGGCCGGCAGGATCTGCGAGACGATGCCGAAGGCCGGCAGGATCATGATGTAGACCTCGGGGTGGCCGAAGAACCAGAAGATGTGCTGGTACATCACCGGGTCGCCGCCGCCGGCGGCGTTGAAGAAGGAGGTGCCGAAGTGGCGGTCGGTCAGCGTCATGGTGATGGCGCCGGCCAGCACGGGCATGACGGCGATCAGCAGGTAGGCGGTGATCAGCCAGGTCCAGCAGAACATCGGCATCTTCATCAGCGTCATGCCGGGGGCGCGCATGTTGAGGATGGTGACGATGATGTTGATCGAACCCATGATCGAGGAGGCGCCCATCAGGTGCATGGCGAAGATCGCCATGTCCATGCCGGGGCCCATTTGGCTCGACAGCGGCGCGTACAGCGTCCAGCCGGCGGCGGTGGCGCCGCCGGGGACCAGGAAGGAGGTCGCCAGCAGGATCGCGGCCGGCGGCAGCAGCCAGAAGGAGAAGTTGTTCATGCGCGCGAAGGCCATGTCGGAGGCGCCCACTTGCAGCGGGATCATCCAGTTGGCGAAGCCGACGAAGGCCGGCATGATGGCGCCGAACACCATCACCAGACCGTGCATGGTGGTCAGTTGGTTGAAGAACTCGGGCTGGAAGAACTGCAGGCCCGGTTTGAACAGCTCGGTGCGGATCATCAGCGCCAGCACGCCGCCGGACAGCAGCATGATGAAGGAGAACCACAGGTAGAGCGTGCCGATGTCCTTGTGGTTGGTGGCGAACAACCAGCGCGACAGGCCGTGCGGATGGTCGTGCGCGTGGTCGTGCTGATCGTGGGCGTGATCGATTGTGCTTGTGCTCATCTAAAGCTCCTAATTACTTGCGTGCAGCCACAACTTCGGCTGGTTGAACGATGTTTTCTGCGGCCTTGTTCGACCAGGTATTGCGGGTGTAGGTGATCACAGCCGCGATCTCGGTGTCCGACAATTGCTTCCATGCAGGCATTTCGCTAGGGAACTTACCGCTCTTCTTGCCGTGCAGCAGCACGTTGATCTGTTCGGCCTTCGGCCCGGTCACCGCAGGGGAGCCGTCCAGCGCGGCGAAGGCGTTGGGCACGCCCTTGCCGGTGGCCAAGTGGCAGACGGCGCAGGTGCTAGTGTAGACCTTTTCGCCCTTGACTTTCAGCTCGTCGATGGTCCAGACCTTGTTCGGATCGTCGGCCAGCGCGGCCATTTCCTTTTTCTTGCCGTCGACCCAGAGCGTGTAGTCCTCGGCGCTGACCACCTTGACCACGATGGGCATGAAGGCGTGCTCCTTGCCGCACAGTTCGGCGCAGTTGCCGCGGTAGGTGCCGGTGTGCTTGGCGTTGAACCAGGTGTCGCGCACGAAGCCGGGGATGGCGTCCTGCTTGACGCCGAAGGCCGGCACCGACCAGGCGTGGATGACGTCGTTGGCGGTGGTGACGATGCGGATCTTCTTGCCGACCGGCACGACAACCTCGTTGTCGACCTCGATCAGGTAGTTCTCGCCGCGTTTCTCGGTCGGCTCGACGCCGGGCGAACCCACCTGCGCGCGCGGGGTCGACAGGTTGGACAGGAAGGCAATGCCCTCGCCCTCGCCCTTCAGGTAGTCGTAGCCCCATTTCCACTGCATGCCGGTGGCCTTGATGGTGATGTCGGCGTTGGTGGTGTCCTTCATGCCGACCACGGTGCGGGTGGCCGGCAGGGCCATGCCGATGACGATCAGGAAGGGCACCACGGTCCAGGCGATCTCGACGGTGGTGGATTCGTGGAAGGTGGCCGGCTTGTGGCCGAGCGACTTGCGGTGTTTGAAGATGGAGTAGAACATCACGCCGAACACGGCGACGAAGATCACCATGCAAACGACCATCATCCAGGTGTGCAGGTCGTAGATCTGGGCCGCGATCTCGGTGGCCGGTGGTTGCAGGTTCAACTCAAATGGCACCGGTCCGCCGGTGCCGCCCGTCGCCGCCGTGTAGCTGCCGGCCGCCTTGACGGCCGCCTGCTCCGCCCACGCTGGGATACCGGCGGCTGTCAACGACAGCCCGAGCATCAACGATTGAAGTCGCTTCGCATATTTCATGTTTTCCCCAACCACCCAAAAAAATAGATATTTTTTTAAACGGCGCCGGGATTCGCTGTTTTGAACCGCCAACGCACCATTAACACCTTCAGATCCCTGCGGCCGCGCGCCGAAGAGCAGTCATCGGCGTGATAGTGCGGGGACCTTGACATCGGTCCGTGCAGCCCCATATTACTATCGGGCCAACGGTTGACACTGAACAGCAATGATTCTTTGTCTTGCAAAAACAACAAATGGAAACTGTTGCGCTTACTTGAAATCATGACAAAATTAGTCGCCGATTATAGCCAAGAAAACTGACATACATCAAGAAATAATCCATTATGCAAGTATCGTCAAGGCCGTGTTTGCACACCCCTGCGATAAGGGCGTGACAAGGCCGCCGAAATGTGCATTCCGGTGTCGGACAGACTCGGGCGGTTCGCCCGTGGCGCCGCCCTACGTGGCAGAGTGTGGACTAGCGCGGCTTGCGCGGCAGGTCGAAGCGGATGATCGCCTCGCCTTTGGACGTCACGCGCGGCGCCGGCCGGAAGGCGTGGCCGTAGATCACCTCGAAACTCAAGCCCAGCTTGCCGTCGGCGCGGCGGCCGCGCTCCAGCGCCGCCAGCAGGCGTTGCCAGGCGGCACGGCCGAGCAGGCCACGGCGCCGCGTGCTGAGCGGATTGCCGCCCCAGGCGCGGGCGTCGGCCAGCAGGGCCTGCGCCGTGTCGTAGGTGACGGTGATGGTTTCCATGTCCAGCACCGGGGTCGCGAAGCCGGCGGCCACCAGCTGGTCGCCGAAGTCGTGCATGTCGACGAAGGGCAGCGCGTGCGGCGCCAGGTCGACCTCGGCGAAGGCGTCGCGCAGCTCCTTGAAGGTGTCCGGGCCGAAGCAGGAGAACATCAACAGGCTGTCGACCCGCATCACGCGGCGCCACTCGGCGAACACGCGGTCCGGCTGCGGATGCCAGTGCAGGGCCAGGTTGGACCAGACCAGGTCGACCGCGTTCGGCCCCAGCGGCAGGTCGGCGAAGTCGCCGCAGACCAGGTCGATGCCGGCCTTGGCCGGCAACAGCTTACTTAATAGTTGGTTGAGTCCGGTCAGCCGCGCCGCCGAGGCGCCTTGGGCGCGGGCCGCCCGCAGCATGGCGGCGGCGCCGTCGAGGCCGACGATCTGGGCCGCTTGATACCGTTTTTGCAACAATGCCAGGTCGGCACCGGCGCCGCAGCCGGCGTCGAGCACGCGCTGCGGCGCCAGCTTGACCAGCCCGAGGCGGTCGAACATCCGGCTGGCCACCTCGCGGCGCAGGAAATCGGAGGCTTGCACCCGTTCGGGGCGGGAAAACTGGGCGCGCACGCGCTCCAGGTCGATCGGGGCGCTCAATTTGGGCGGATTGGCTGGCACTTGCATGGTTCGGTCGGGCGAAGGTGAGATAATGCGGCAGTGTACATGGTTGAGGGCCGTCGCGATGCCAAGCGCCGCCGATTTGCCACCCTTCCGCGCGACGGGAACCGCCCCGGCGGCGCTGCTGCGCCGGCTGCGCGGCGCCCTGCTGCGCGGCCTGCTGCCGGCCAGCTGCGCGCTGTGCGGCGGCGCCAGCCCGGACGCCCTGTGCCCGGGCTGCCGGGCGCAGTACCTCGACGGGCCGGCGCCGCCCCGCTGTGAACAATGCGCCAATCCACTGCCCGGGCCGCAGCGGGACCTTGCCGCCAGCGACGACGGCATGGCCGGCGACGATGGTTTGGCCGGCGGCAACAATAATATCGACCGCACGGGCACAGCCGCCCTGTGCGGCCAATGCCTGCGCGACGGGCCGGCCTTCGACCGCACCGTGGTGGCGGCCGACTACGCCGCCCCGCTCGACCAGCTGGTGCTGCAACTGAAATTTGGCGGCCGCCTGGCGCTGGCGCCGCTGCTGGCGCAACTGCTGCGCGACGCCGTGCTGCGCCAGCCCGGCCTCGTCCTGCCCGCCCTGCTCTGCCCGGTGCCGCTGGGTCCGCAGCGGCTGGCCGAACGGGGCTTCAACCAGGCATTGGAGATCGCCCGGCCGCTGGCGCGGGCGCTGGGCGTGGCCCTGCATCCGCGTCTGGCGGCGCGGGTGCACGAAACGCGCGCGCAGAGCAGCGTGGCGCCGCACCAGCGCGGCGGCAACATCGCCCACGCCTTCGCGCTGGCCGAGCCGGCGCTGGTGGCCGGCCGCCACGTCGGCATCGTCGACGACGTGATGACCAGCGGGCAGACCCTGAACGAGTTGGCCGCCACGTTCAAACGCCACGGCGCGGCGCGCGTCAGCAACCTGGTGTTCGCCCGTACCCCGCCGCGTTGAGCGCGCCGAGAATTACCGCACTGAGCGCCTTGGGCGCTTGGAGCGCATTGAGAATGACTTTTAAGGAGATTGCATTGTTTCACGTCGTACTGGTTCAACCTGAAATTCCGCCCAACACCGGCAACGTGATCCGGCTGTGCGCCAACACCGGCGCCCAGCTGCACCTGATCGAGCCGCTCGGCTTCCCGCTCGACGATGCCAAGCTCAAGCGCGCCGGCCTCGACTACCACGAGTACGCCCGCATGCAGGTGCACGCCAACTGGGAGGCCTTCCTGGCCGCCGTCCAGCCCGACCCGGCGCGCATGTTCGCCATGACCACGCACGGCTCGTCGCCGTTCGGCCAGGCCAGCTTCCAGCCCGGCGACGTGTTCGTGTTCGGCTCGGAGACGCGCGGCCTGGACCCGGCGCTGCGCGAATCGTTCCCGCCGGCCCAGCGCATCCGCCTGCCGATGCGGCCGGACAACCGCAGCCTGAACCTGTCGAACACGGTCGCCGTGGTGGTCTTCGAGGCCTGGCGCCAGAACGGCTACGCCGGCGGCGCCTGAGGCGCAGCAGGTAACAAGGCCGCCATGGCCGGTTGAAGCTGCCGACTAGTTGCGGATCTTGTTGAGCAGCTTGGTGGTCGAGCGGTCGTGCTCGAAGTCGATGGCGACGGCGCGCCCGCCGTAGGCCAGCACCGCCTGGCCCTCGGGGATGGCCGCCATGTCGTAGTCGCCGCCCTTGACGTAGATCTCCGGGCGGGCCTGCAGCACCACCTCCAGCGCCGTGTCCTCGTCGAACTCGACCACCAGGCTGACCGACTCCAGCGCGGCCAGCACGGCCATGCGGTCGGCGCAGGCGTTGAGCGGGCGGTCGTCGCCCTTGCCCAGGCGCTTGACCGAGGCGTCGGTGTTGGCCGCCACCACCAGCGAGGCGCCCAGCGCGCGCGCCTGCGCCAGATAGGTGACGTGGCCGCGGTGCAGCAGGTCGAACACGCCGTTGGTCAACACCACCGGCTTGGGCAGCGCGGCGACGCGCGCGGCCAGGTCTTCACGGGTACACATCTTTGATTCGAATTGGGGCATCGGTTTCTTTTCGTTGGGGGTTGCGCCGGCGCTAGTGGCCCGGCGGTTCCGGCTCCGGCTCGGCCTCGATCTGCATGCTCAGCGCGCTGGCGGCCGCCGGGCCGGCGTCGCCGGGCTCCTTGCGCTCGCCGCGCAGCTTGATCTGCAGGCGCAGGCCGTTGGCCGAATCGGCGTTGCGGATCGCCTCCTCGTAGGCGATATGGCCCCTATTATAGAGTTCGTACAGCGCCTGGTCGAAGGTGCACATGCCCAGCTCGCGCGATTTGTGCATGATTTCCTTGATCGCCTGGAAATTGCCCTTGAAAATCATCTCGGCGATGGTCGGCGTGTTCAGCAAAATCTCGATGGCCGCCTTGCGGCCCTTGCCGTCCTCGGTGCGCACCAGGCGCTGCGAGACGATGGCGCGCAGGTTCGACGACAAGTCCATCAGCAACTGGTTGCGCCGCTCCTCGGGGAAGAAGTTGATGATGCGGTCCATGGTCTGGTTGGCGTTGTTGGCGTGCAGCGTGCCCAGGCACAGGTGGCCCGTCTCGGCGAAGGCGATGGCGTGCTCCATGGTCTCGGTGTCGCGGATCTCGCCGATCAGGATCACGTCCGGCGCCTGGCGCAGCGTGTTTTTCAGCGCGTTGTGCCAGGACAGGGTGTCGACGCCGACCTCGCGGTGGGTGATCAGGCAGCCCTTGTTCTTGTGCACGTACTCGACCGGGCCCTCGACGGTGATGATGTGGCCGGCCGAGTTGCTGTTGCGGTAGTCGATCATCGCCGCCAGCGTGGTCGACTTGCCCGAGCCGGTGCCGCCCACCACCAGCACCAGGCCGCGCTTGGTCATGATGACCTCCTTCAACACCTCGGGCAGTTCGAGCTTCTCGAAATTCGGGATCTCCGAGGCGATGGTGCGGATCACCATGGCCACGCACTGCTGCTGGACGAAGACGTTGACGCGGAAGCGGCACACCTCGGGCAGCGAAATGGCGAAGTTGCATTCGAGCTCGGCCTCGAACTCGCGGCGCTGCTTGTCGTTCATGATGGACAGGGCCAGCGCGCGCGTCACCTCGCCGCTCAGGCGTTGCGCGCTGAGCGGCTTCATCGCCCCTTGCGACTTGATACTGGGCGGGAAGTCGGCGGAGATGAACAAGTCGGAGCCGCCCATGTGGTGCATCACCTTGAGCAGCTTGTGCAGATAGGCTTGGGCCTCGTCGGGGCCAAAGGTGGCGGACATACGCGGCCCTCCTTCTTGATACTGTTGCTAAAGCGAAGCACCCGTCCATTATATCGACTGCGTTCCGCTACAATGGGTTTTCTTGCCCAGCCCGCCGGCCCGCCGCGCGCCGCCTTTCCCCGCACTGCCCTGTGGCTTTTCGTGCATTGCGCCGAAGCATTGCCTGTGTTCAAATACATTCATGACCCTGACCGAACTGAAATATATCGTCGCCGTTGCAAGAGCGAAACACTTCGGCCATGCCGCCGAAGCCTGCTATGTCGCCCAGCCCACGCTGTCGGTAGCGATCAAGAAGCTGGAGGACGAGTTGGGGGTGGTGCTGTTCGAACGGGGCGGCGCCGAGATTTCCGTCACCCCGCTGGGCGCGCAGATCGTCGCCCAGGCCGAGCGCGTGCTCGAGCAGACCGCCGCCATCAAGGAGCTGGCCAAGCAGAACAAGGGCCCGCTGGCCGGCCCGCTGCGGCTCGGCGTGATCTACACCATCGGCCCCTCGCTGCTGCCGCCGCTGGTCAAGGGCATGATCGCCAAGCTGCCGCAGATGCCCCTGATCCTGCAGGAGAACTTCACCGTGCGCCTGCTCGAGATGCTGCGCCAGGGCGAGCTCGACGCGGCCATCATGGCGCTGCCGCTGCCCGAGCACGGCATGGCCATGCAGGCCCTGTACGACGAGCCCTTCGTCGTGGCGATGCCGCAACAGCACGCCTGGACCGGCCGCCAGTCCATCCCCGCCGACGACCTGAAGACGGAGAACATGCTGTTGCTCGGCAACGGCCACTGCTTCCGCGACCAGGTGCTCGAGGTGTGCCCCGAGATGGCGCGCTTCTCCTCGCCCGGCAACGGCATGCAGCGCACCTTCGAGGGCTCCTCGCTCGAGACCATCCGCCACATGGTGGCCAGCGGCATCGGCCTGACCGTGCTGCCGCGCGCCTCGGTGCCCGACCTCGACACCACCGACGGCATGCTGCGCTTCCGCCGCTTCGACGCGCCGGAGCCGTCGCGCCGCGTCGTCATCGTCTGGCGCAAGAGCTTCACCCGCAAGGCCGCCATCGACGCCATCTGCGAGGTGGTGCGCGACTGCGAGCTGCCCGGCGTCAGCACGCTGTGCCCGGGCGACAAATAGCCGGCAAACAGCCCCCGCGCCGTGGCCGCCCGGCACCGCCTTGCGCGCTGCCGGCGGCGATTTGCGATAATGCCGGTTTTGCCCTTCCCGACACCATGATGCCTTCCATGACCAAGCTGGAGTTGTACGCGCGCCTGTTAAGGCTGGACAAACCGATCGGCGTCGTGCTGCTGCTGTGGCCGACGCTGAGCGCGCTGTGGATCGCCTCGGCCGGCAAGCCCGACTGGACGCTGGTGCTGATCTTTTCGCTCGGCACCTTCCTGATGCGCTCGGCCGGCTGCGCCGTCAACGACTACGCCGACCGCGACATCGACAAGCACGTCAAGCGCACCGCCCAGCGCCCCGTCACCAGCGGCAAGGTCAGCGGCAAGGAGGCGCTCGGCATCGCCGCCCTGCTGGCCGCGCTGTCCTTCTGCCTGCTGCTGCCGCTCAACCTGCTGACCAAGCAGTTGTCGGTGGTGGCCCTGCTGGTGGCCCTGACCTATCCCTATTTCAAGCGCTTCTTCCCCATCCCGCAGGCCTACCTGGGCGTGGCCTACGGCTTCGGCGTGCCGATGGCCTTCGCCGCCGTGCAGAACCAGGTGCCGGCGCTGGCCTGGGTGCTGCTGGTGTCGAACGTGTTCTGGGCGGTCGCCTACGACACCGAGTACGCCATGGTCGACCGCGACGACGACTTTGAAGATCGGCATCAAGACCTCGGCCATCACCTTCGGCCGCTGCGACGTCGCCGCCGTCATGCTGTGTTACGCCGTCCACCTCGGCCTGACGCTGGCCTGCGGCTGGCAGGCCGGCCTGCGCGGCTGGTTCGTCGCCGGCCTGCTGGGCGCCGCCGCCATCGCCGTCTACCACTACACGCTGATCCGTGGCCGCGAGCGCGAGGCCTGCTTCTACGCCTTCCGCCACAACAACATCCTCGGCGCCGTGGTGTTCGCCGGCGTGGCGCTGGACTACGCGCTGCGCTAGCGCGGAATTGATCTGGCGCATAGCCGGCGCCGGGCCGCAGCCTTTACACTGGCTTCTTTTCCGCGCGCCCGCGCATTCCTCGAAAGGTCAAGCATGGAACCCACCCAACAGAACGGCAAGGCCGGCGGCGACGACAACCTGGCGCGCAGCCAGGCCGCCAACGCCACCGCGCGCGACAAGCTGATGAGCGATTTGCAGAACGTCATCCACGAGGCCGAGACCTGGCTCGACGACAGCACGACCCAGGTCGGCGCCGAGGCCGGCAAGGCGCGCCGCCATTTCGAGGACGCGCTGCAGACCGCCAGGACCGACCTGCGCAAGCTGGAGGAAGGCGTGCTGGCGCGCGGCCGCCAGGCGGCCCGCAGCACCCAGGTGTATGTGCAGGACAATCCGTGGAAGGCGGTCGGGCTGGGCGCGGCGCTCGGCGTCATCGCCGGCATGTTGATCTCCCGTAAATAAGCGCGGACGGCGGCGGGCGGAGCCGCCGCCGTTTCCCCGGCGGGGCAAGCTTATACGACATAAACTAGTTGATCTGCATGGCAACTTGACGCGACAATGGGATTCAGCAAACCGCCCGCCGAATTGAACCCATGGCAAGTCGCCCCCTCCTTCGTTTCCCGCTTCGCACCCGCCTGGCCGCGCCGCTGGCGCGGGCGGCCCTGTTGTCGCTGGCCTGGCTCGGCAGCGCCGGTGCCGCCGAGGTGAGAATGGCCTTCGGCGAAAAGATCCCGCCCTACTGCTTCCCGGAAACGAACTCCGGCATCGAACTGGAGGTCATCGGCCAGGCGCTGGCCTACCGCGGCCATGTGCTGGTGCCGAAGTACTACTCCTTCGTGCGGATTCCGATGGTGTTCAAGGCGCGCGAGGTCGACGCGGCGATGACCGACCTGGGCGAGGACTTGGCGGCCGTCGGCGGCCACTACGGCGACCCGGCGGTGTTCTACGACAACGTGCTGATCAGCCTGAAGGACAGGAAGCTGCAGTTCCGCAAACCCGAAGACCTGCGCGGCCTGAACGTGATCGCCTTCGTCGGCGCCATCAAACGCTATCCCGACTGGCTCGATCCGGTGCGCCAGGCCGGCCGCTACTTCGAGCAGAACAACCAGACGCTGCAGGTACTCACCCTGGACAAGGGCCGCTACGACGTGGCGCTGAGCGACCGCAACATCTTCCGCTACTTCACCCTGCAGTTGCAGCGCGAGCAGGCTTTCGCCCCCAAGCCGACGGTCGAGCAACGCTTCGTCAAGCTCAACCCGCAGGACTACCGCCCGGTGTTCCGCGACAAAAATATCCGCGACGACTTCAACGCCGGCCTCAAACAGCTGAGGGACAGCGGCCGCTACGCCGCCATCTACCAGAAGTACGTCGGCGATCCGACGCCCTGAGCGGGCCGGCGCCCTGCTCAGGCGCCGCCCAGCTCCTCGCCCAGCTCGCGGCCGCGCTCGGCGGCCGCCTTCATCGCCTTGACGATGGCGTCCTTGACGCCGCTCTGCTCCATGCTGCTCAGCGCGGCGTAGGTGGTGCCGCCCTTCGAGGTGACGCGCTCGCGCAGCAGCGCCACCGGTTCGCTCGACTGCGCCGCCAGCTGCGCCGCGCCGACGAAGGTGGCCAGCGCCAGCTCGCTGCCCTGCTGCGCGCTCAGGCCCATCTCCAGCGCCGCCTGCTGCATCGCCTCGATGAAGTAGAACACATAGGCCGGGCCGCTGCCCGAGACCGCCGTCACCGGGTCGATCAAGCCTTCGTCGGCCAGCCAGACGGTGGCGCCGACCGCCTTCAGGATGGCGTCGGCGGCCTCCTTCTGCGCCGCGCTGACGCCGTCGGCGGCGACCATGCCGGTGATGCCCAGGCCGATCAGCGCCGGCGTGTTCGGCATGCAGCGCACGATGGCGCCGTAGCCGCCCAGCCAGCGCGACAGGTCGGCGGCGCGGATGCCGGCGGCGATCGACAGGATCAGCGGCCTGGCCGCCTGGTTCAGCAGCGGCAGCAGCTGGGCGGCCACCTCGCGCATGCTCTGCGGCTTGACCGCCAGCACGATCACGTCGACCGCGCCGAGCGCGGCGTCGGCCGCCGGCGCGGTGCTGACGCCGAACTGCTGGCGCAGCTTGTCGAGCGCGGCGGCGTTGGGGTCGACCACGTGGATGTTGGCGCCGGCCGTCAGTTTGCCGGCCAGTCCGGCGATCAGGGCCGAGGCCATGTTGCCGCCGCCGATGAAGGCGATTTTCAGTGCGCTTGCGTTCATGTCTGTCTCTCGTGGTGGTATGGATGGATTAGTTGGCCGGCGGATAGTGGCGCGCGCCGAAGATGGCGCTGCCGACGCGCACGATGGTGGCGCCCTCGACGACGGCGGCGCGCAGGTCGGCCGACATGCCCATCGACAGGGTGTCGAGCGCCAGGCCGTCGGCGCGCAGTTGTTCGTAGAGTTGGCGCAGTTGGGCGAAGGCGGCGCGCTGCTCGGCGTAGTCCTCGGTCGGCTCGGGGATCGCCATCAGGCCACGCAGGCGCAGATTGGGCAGCGCGGCGACGCGCCGGGCCAGCTCGGCCAGCTCGGCCGGCGCCGCGCCGCTCTTGCTGGCCTCGCCGCTGATGTTGACCTGCAGGCAGATGTTGAGCGGCGCCATGGCGGCCGGGCGCTGCTCGGACAGGCGCTGGGCGATCTTCTCGCGCTCGACCGTGTGGACCCAGTCGAAGTGCTCGGCGATGGGGCGCGTCTTGTTGCTCTGGATGGGGCCGATGAAGTGCCACTCCAGGGCGGGCTGGTCCGGCCGCGCGGCCAGCGCGGGCTCACCAGGCCGCGCGGCCAGCGCAGGCTCACCAGGCCGCGCGGCCAGCGCAGGCTCACCAGGCCGCGCGGCCAGCGCGGCGCGCACGGCGGCGATCTTGTCGAGCGACTCCTGCAGGTAGTTCTCGCCGAAGGCGCGCTGGCCGGCCCGCACCGCCTCCAGCACCGCCTCCGGGCCGAAGGTCTTGGACACCGCCAGCAAGCGCACGCTGTCGGCCGCGCGGCCGGCTTCTTGGGCTGTGGAAACAATTGTCGAGGCGACGGCTTGCAAGTTCTGGGCGATTGTGGACATAATCAGTGAGCGTATAGTGTGGGCAACGTCGGTTAAGCATCAGCGTGGAACAGTTTCAGCGGCGGCCGGTGTGCGATCCCGGCGGCCCCGCCCTCAACCCCAGGCACAGGGATTATAAATGGACATCTCAGAACTTCTCGCATTCTCGGTCAAGAACAAGGCCTCGGACCTGCACTTGTCGGCCGGGCTGCCGCCGATGATACGGGTGCACGGCGACGTGCGCCGCATCAACCTGCCGCCGCTGGAGCACAAGGAAGTCCACGGCATGATCTATGACATCATGAACGACGGCCAGCGCAAGGCCTACGAGGAGATGCTCGAGGTCGACTTCTCCTTCGCCATCCCCGGCCTGGCGCGCTTCCGCGTCAACGCCTACAACCAGGAACGCGGCGCCTCGGCGGTGCTGCGCACCATCCCGTCGAAGATCATGAGCCTGGAGGAGTTGAACTGCCCGCGCATCTTCGCCGAGCTGGCCTCCAAGCCGCGCGGCCTGGTGCTGGTGACCGGGCCGACCGGCTCGGGCAAGTCGACCACGCTGGCGGCGATGGTCAACCACGTCAACGAGAACGAGTACGGCCACATCCTCACCATCGAGGACCCGATCGAGTTCGTCCACGAGTCGAAGAAGTGCCTGATCAACCAGCGCGAGGTGGGGCCGCACACGCTGTCGTTCAACAACGCGCTGCGCTCGGCGCTGCGCGAGGACCCGGACGTGATCCTGGTCGGCGAGCTGCGCGACCTGGAGACCATCCGCCTGGCCCTGTCGGCCGCCGAGACCGGCCACCTGGTGTTCGGCACCCTGCACACCTCGTCGGCCGCCAAGACCATCGACCGCATCGTCGACGTCTTCCCGGCCGACGAGAAGGAGATGGTGCGGGCCATGCTGTCGGAGTCGCTGCAGGCGGTGATCTCGCAGACCCTGCTCAAGACCAAGGACGGCAGCGGCCGCGTCGCCGCCCACGAGATCATGGTGGCCACGCCGGCCATCCGCAACCTGATCCGCGAGGCCAAGATCGCCCAGATGTACTCGGCGATCCAGACCGGCAGCAACGTCGGCATGCAGACGCTGGACCAGACGCTGACCGACCTGGTGCGGCGCAACGTGATCTCGGCGGCGGCGGCCCGTTCCGCCGCCAAGATCCCGGACAACTTCCCCGGATAGGAACCAGCATGGAACGCGACCAGGCATTCAAATTCATGTCCGACCTGCTGCGCCTGATGGTCAGCAAAAAAGGCTCGGACCTGTTCATCACCGCCGGCTTCCCGCCGGCCATCAAGATCGACGGCAAGCTGACGCCCGTCTCGACCCAGATGCTGACGGCGGCCCACACCGTCGACCTGGCGCGCGCTATCATGAACGACAAGCAGAGCGCCGGCTTCGAGCTGAGCAAGGAGGCCAACTTCGCCATCAGCCCGGGCGAGCTGGGGCGCTTCCGCGTCTCCGCCTTCGTGCAGATGAGCTCGGTCGGCATGGTCTTGCGCACCATCACCAGCGAGATCCCGAAACTCGACGACCTGGGCCTGCCCGAGGTGCTCAAGGACGTCGTCATGTCCAAGCGCGGCCTGGTGATCATGGTCGGCGCCACCGGTTCGGGCAAGTCGACCACGCTGGCGGCGATGGTCGACCACCGCAACCAGAACAGCTACGGCCACATCATCACCATCGAACCGGTCGAGTACGTGCATCCGCACAAGAACTGCATCGTCACCCAGCGCGAGGTCGGCGTCGACACCGAGGACTGGGCGGTGGCGCTGAAGAACACCCTGCGCCAGGCGCCGGACGTGATCCAGATCGGCGAGATCCGCGACCGCGAGACCATGGACCACGCCATCGCCTTCGCCGAGACCGGCCACCTGTGCCTGGCCACGCTGCACGCCAACAGCGCCAACCAGGCGCTCGACCGCATCATCAACTTCTTCCCCGAGGAGCGCCGCCAGCAGCTGCTGATGGACCTGTCGCTCAACCTGAAGGGCATGATCTCGCAGCGCCTGGTGCCGCTCAAGGAGAGCGCCGGGCGCGCCGTGGCGATCGAGATCCTGCTCAACTCGCCGCTGATCTCCGACCTGATCTTCAAGGGCCAGGTGCACGAGATCAAGGAGCTGATGAAGAAATCGCGCGAGCTGGGCATGCAGACCTTCGACCAGTCGCTGTTCGATTTGCACGAAGCCGATAAAATCAGCTACGAGGACGCCTTGCGCAACGCCGATTCGGTCAACGACCTGCGGCTGGCCATCAAACTCGAGGGCAAGGCGGCGAAAAACCGCGACCTCTCGGCCGGAACCGAACATTTGGGGATCATCTGATGACAACAATCTACCAACACGCCGCCGCCACGCTGGCCGGCGCGACCGCCGACCTGGGCCAGTACAAGGGCCGGGTCCTGTTGATCGTCAACACCGCCAGCCAGTGCGGCTTCACCCCGCAGTACAAGGGGCTGGAGGCGGTCTACCAGCAGTTCAAGGACCGGGGCGCGGTGGTGCTGGGCTTTCCCTGCAACCAGTTCGGCGGCCAGGAACCGGGCGGCGCCGAGCAGATCGGCGCCTTCTGCGAGAAGAACTTCGGCGTCAGCTTCCCGCTGTTCGCCAAGGTCGACGTCAACGGCGAGCAGGCCCACCCGCTGTTCAAGCAGCTCAAGAAGGACGCCCCCGGCCTGCTCGGCACCGAGGCGATCAAATGGAACTTCACCAAGTTCCTGGTGCGCAAGGACGGCACCGTCTACAAGCGCTACGCCCCGGCCACCAAGCCCGAGGAGCTGGTCGGCGACATCGAGAAGCTGCTGGCGGAGTAGTGTCGTCGTACTGGTGTCCTGAATTGCTAGTTCGTTGAGCCATAAATATGGCGAAATCGGCCTGAGACAAGGAACAAAGCACAGCAAGGCCGGGGCCTTGCGCGCATTTGTGACGCAGTATCAGGACGATTCTCGTCATATTTATTCAACGAATCTGCAATTCAGGACACTAGGTGCGCACGAAAACCAGCAGCGGCGCATAGTCCCTGCGGTCCGCCGCCTGCAATGCATGGATGTACGCGCTGCGTGTCGTCGATGGATTCACCAGTTCGATCCGCCCCCAGGAAAACGGGCGCGCGCCGCATGAGCGCAAAAACACGTCGGTAAGGAGTCGGGCGTGGCGGCCGTTCCCGTTGGGGAAAAGATGAATCCAAACCAGCCGGTGGTGCAAGCGTGTGGCCTGCTCGTCGAGGGAGAAGGTGTTGAACTCGCGCCAGCATTGAACATCGTCCAACAAGTTGCGCAGGCCGACGCCAATTTGCAGAGGATCGATACCGATGGACTTTTCAGTCTTGCGAAAGGTACCAGCCCATCGCCAGGTGCGATCGAACATTTTCTTGTGCAAGCGCCGAACATAGGCCTCGCTCAGTACATTCTGCTTCACACGCTTTTCCGCCCACGCCTGCGCCGCAAGTATGTTCGCCTGCTCGTATTCGTCCAATTCGCGCTTTAGCGTGATATGTCTTGGAATGAGGCCCGCCATCTCATCCGGGTCAAGTGGCGTCGCGCCTGGCGCGTGCACCTGGCCAATGCCTAGTCCCACAGTTGCTTCCAATTGTCATCCAGAAGGTCACGCTGTACCCTGGACACCTCTTTTTTATCCAACCGTGCGGTAGGCGCCTGCTCCTCCAGCCGCATGCTGTGCCAGACTCGAGCGACACGCTCATGTGCAACATCTTGTGCGCGATCCTCGACTCGCCGTTTCAACGAGGAGCGCGGCACCAAGACATATTGGAGCTCGCAATCTAGCGCCTCGGCGGCCCTACGTAACGACTGCAAGGTGATCCGGTCCTCCGCCTCTGATTTTTCCAACGCTGTCAGCGTGCTTTGACTAACGCCAAGACGTCCGGCGAGTTGGCGTGTTGTCATACCGAGTGCCGTTCGAATCGTCTGAATCCAGCCCGGCGACGGGCGTGGCGGCGCAGAGGCCAACCTCACTGCCCGATCAACCTGCGAAAGACGCAATTTTTGAAATTCCATTTGATCGCCTAGTAGGTATGCGCTACTCCATAATTGATTCAGTATAGACGATCAAAGTGTTTATTCAAGATCGTTTATACACGATCACTTCCGCTGACCGTCCCGACTGTGGAGGCGATTTTCCCGCCCCCTCCGCTAACGCCTCGTGTCGCTGCACGCTTGGTCTCGTCCGGCAGGCGAACCGCACGCTACACACGGCAGGAACCGCCACTTTGAAACCGTTTTCAAAAAAAAATGCAACGCGCCGGAATTTTCGGTAATAATGCTTGAGGACAATATTGCCGGAACCTACCCACCACCTATGCCGTTGCTGAGGAAACTACTGTCGTCTTGGCTGCGGATGGGCACCTACACGCGCCTGTTCGTGCCCATTTCCGTCCTCATCGCGGTGGTCGTCTGCGTGCGCTATTCGCTGCTGATCGAGGCCGAGGCGGCCGACGCCAACCTGCGCTACCAGCTCGACGCCCAGGAGCTGGGCGACTATCTGAACACCACCCTGAAGAGCGGCCTGGCGCTGCCCGACCGCGCCGCGCTGGAGACGGCGCTGGCCGGCGCCCTGCTGCTCAACCAGGACGCCGCCGCCGTGCGCCTCGACTATCCCGGCGGCCACCTCGAGGCGGTGCGCAGCGTCAAACCGGAGCCGGCCGGGCCGGCCTGGTTCCAGGCCCTGCGCGCGCTGCGGCCGCTCAGCCGCGAGCTGGCGCTGTCGACCAACGCCACCTTGGAATTGACGTTCGAGCCGACGCTGCCGCTCAACCGCGTCTGGCACACGGTGCGCCAGCAGGCGCAAATCTCGGCGCTCAACGTCGGCCTGATCTACCTGCTGCTCGGCCTGCTGATCTACTCCAACAAGCGCATGCTGGCGCGGCTGGCGCGCGCCACCGACCGCTTCCAGGCCGGCGAGCACGGCGTGCGCCTGCCGCTGCGCGGCACGCTCGAGGCGCGCGCCCTGGCCGCCACCTTCAACAACATGGCGCAGGAGGTGCAGGCGCTGGTCGGCTCGCTGCAGCGCAGCCAGCGCCAGCTGGGCGAGCAGCTCGAGCAGACCCGCGCGGCCCAGGCCCAGCTGCTGGCCGAGAAGGAGCGCATCGAGGTGACGCTGGCGTCGATCGGCGACGCCGTCGTCACCACCGACCTGGCCGGCCGCATCCTCACCTTCAACGCCGTGGCGCAGACCCTGACCGGCCTGGACGAGGCGCAGGCGCGCGGCATGGAGCTGCACCAGGCCTTCGTGCTGGCCAACAACTTCGGCCAGCACTCGCTGCTCAAGGCGATGGGCGCGATCCACGCCGGCGGCCCGGTGGTCAAGGCCGGCGGCCAGAGCCTGCGCCACCTGTCGGGCCAGGTGCGCATGGTCGAATACACCGCCGCCGCCATCCGCGACAGCGCCGGCCGCGTGCAGGGCTCGGTGCTGGTGTTCCGCGACGTCAGCGAGAAGCGCCACCTGATCCAGCAGATGTCCTGGCAGAGCAACCACGACGTCCTCACCGGCCTGCCCAACCGCGCCGCGCTGGGCGGCCGCTTCGAGCAGGAGCTCGAGCAGGCGCGCGAGCACCAGCAGCTGCTGGCGGTGTGCCTGTTCGACCTCGACCACTTCCAACAGATCAACCAGGGCCTGGGCCAGGCGGTCGGCGACGAGGTGCTCAAGCAGGTCGCCAGCCGGCTGCACGACTTCGCCGGCCAGCGCCACTACGTGGCCCGGCTGGGCGGCGACGAGTTCGTGCTGCTGCTGCCGCAGATGGACGGCCGCGGCGCCGTCGAGCAGGCCATGGCGCGGCTGCTGGCGGCGCTGGCGCTCGACTACCAGTGCGACGGCGAAACCGTCAAGATGTCGGCCAGCGTCGGCGTGGCGCTGTACCGCGACGGCGCGACCAGCGCCGACCAGCTGCTGCGCCACGCCGACCAGGCCCTGTACCAGGCCAAGATCACCGGGCGCAACCGCTACCACTTCTTCGACGCCGACCTCGACGAGCAGGTGCGCACCCACCACAACCGCCGCACCGAGGTGCGCGCCGCGCTGCGCGGCGGCGAGATGCGGCTGTACTACCAGCCCAAGCTGAACATGCGGCGCGGCCGCATCGTCGGCATGGAGGCGCTGCTGCGCTGGCAGCACCCGGAGCGCGGCGTGGTCGGGCCGATGGACTTCCTGCCCTTCGTCGAGCACACCGACCTGATCGTCGACATCGGCGAATGGGTGCTGCGCGAGGCGCTGCGCCAGTTGCAGAGCTGGCGCGGCTTCGACCCGGACTGGGTGGTCAGCGTCAACATCGCCGCGCGCCACTTCCAGCGCAACGACTTCGTCGAACGGCTGACGGCGATCCTGGCCGAGTTTCCCGACGTGCCGCCGTACATGCTCGAGTTGGAGATCCTCGAGTCGTCGGCGCTGAGCGACGTCGGCCATGTGCGCGCCATCATGCTGGCCTGCCAGGCGCTGGGCATCAGCTTCGCGCTGGACGACTTCGGCACCGGCTACTCGTCGATGAGCTACCTGAAGCGGCTGCCGGCCGACGTCCTGAAGGTCGACCAGAGCTTCGTGCGCAACATGTTGGTCGACCGCGACGACCGCCACCTGGTCAGCGCGGTGATCGGCCTGGCGCGCGCCTTCGAGCTGGGCGTGATCGCCGAGGGTGTCGAGACGGTGGCGCACGGCGCGCTGCTGATGCGGCTCGGCTGCGACCTGGCGCAGGGCTTCGGCATCGCCCGGCCGATGCCGTCGGCCGAGGTGCTGCCCTGGGTCAGCGCCTTCGACACGGCGCCGGTGTGGCAGGCCGCCGCCCTGCTGCCGCCGATCGCCCAGGCGCAGTCCGACGACGGCGCCGGCCGCGCCCAGGACGGCGCGGCGCTGGCCGGCTAGGCCGACTGCCGAGTCCGTGTCCGAATGTCGGCACTGACCCCGAACTAAAACCGGGGTCAGTGCCGACATTCGGACATTTCAGGCGATGCCGCCGCCGGCTAGGCGCTCGCCAAGGCGCGGTCGATCAGCTCGATCCAATGCTGCACCGGAGTCTCGGTGCCGGACTGCAGGTGGGCCTGGCAGCCGACGTTGGCCGAGACGATGGTCGCGGCGCCGGTGGCGGCCAGGTTGGCCAGCTTGCGGTCGCGCAGCTGCAGCGACAGCTGCGGCTGCAGGATCGAGTAGGTGCCGGCCGAGCCGCAGCACAGGTGGCTGTCGGCGCACAGCTTGACGTCGACGCCGACGGCGCGCAGCACGTCCTCGACCTTGCCACGGATCTGCTGGCCGTGCTGCAGCGTGCACGGCGGGTGGTAGGCGACCCGCTGGCCTATCCGCCCGCCGATGCGGCGCGCCAGTTCGGCCTCGAACTGCGGCATCACCTCGCTCAAGTCGCGCGTCAGCGCCGAGACGCGCGCCGCCTTGGCGGCGTAGGCGTCGTCGTGCGCCAGCAGGTGGCCGTACTCCTTGACGGTGGCGCCGCAGCCCGACGCCGTCATCACGATCGCCTCGACCGCGCCCGCCCCTTCGCCGGAAACGTAGGGCCACCAGGCGTCGATGTTGCGGCGCATGTCGTCGAGCGCGCCGTCCTGGTCGTTCAAATGGTAGCGCAGCGCGCCGCAGCAGCCGGCCTTGGGCGCGGCGATCAGCTGCACGCCGAGCGCGTCGAGCACGCGCGCGGCGGCGCCGTTGATGTTGGGCGCCATGCCCGGCTGGACGCAGCCCTCCAGCACCAGCATGCGGCGCGCCCGCGCGCCGTCCGGCCGCAGGCCACCGCCCTGCCGGCGCGGGATCTTGTCCTGCAGCGGCTGCGACAGCAGCGGGCGGAACAGCTGGCCGGCGCGCAGCGCCGGCTTGAAGATCCAGGGCCGCGTCAGCGTCTCCTTCAGCAACAGGCGCTTGAAGCGCTCGCCCAGCGGCCGCGCGATGCGCTGCTCGACCACCTTGCGGCCGATGTCGGCCAGGCGGCCGTACTGCACGCCGGACGGACAGGTGCTTTCACAGTTGCGGCAGGTCAGGCAGCGGTCCAAGTGCAGCTGCGTCTTGGCCGTCACCGGCGCCCCTTCGAGCACCTGCTTGATCAGGTAGATGCGGCCGCGCGGGCCGTCCAGCTCGTCGCCGAGCAGCTGGTAGGTCGGGCAGGTGGCGGTGCAGAAGCCGCAGTGCACGCAGGCGCGCAGGATGGCCTCGGCTTCGTCGCCTTCCGGCGTGTTCTTGATGAAATCGGCGAGATTGGTTTGCATGGATACTTGATGACTCAATCAATAATTCGGTCGGCGCTGCGGCGGGGTCGGCTGGCGTCTTCGGTTCGGTAGTTCAGCTCAATGTTTCAGCCAAATACATGCGGCCGGGATTGAAGATGCCGGCCGGGTCGAACTCCCGGCACAGCAGCTGGTTGACGCGCGCCACCGCCGGCGCCATCGGGTGGAAGGCGCCGACGCTCTTGTCGGCGGCGCGGAACAAGGTGGCGTGGCCGCCGGCGGCGGCGGCGTTGGCGCGGATCTGCGCCGCCCTACCGGCGTCGGCGTCGGCGGCCAGCCAGCGCTGCGCGCCGCCCCACTCGATCAGCTGCTCGCCGCTGAGCACCATGGCGCTGGCCTGCGGCGGCAGCGACAGGCGCCACAGGCTGGCGCAGTCGAAGAAGCCGTGGCGCTGGTCGCGCAGGCTGCTCCAGAAGGCCTCGGCCTCGGGCAGCGCGGCGCCGCCCAGCTTGCGCTGCGCCGCCTCGACGGCGGCGCCGGCGCCGGACAGGCGCAGCGACAGCACGCCACGGTGCCAGCAGCTGGCCGAGATCGGCAGCGGCTGACCGGCCCAGTCGTTCAACTTGGCCAGCGCCTCGATCTCGCCCATCTCGAAGCGCAGGCTGGCCTCGCGCACCGGCAGCGGCAGCACCTTCAACGACACCTCCATGATCAGTCCCAGCGTGCCGAGCGAGCCGGCCAGCAGGCGCGAGACGTCGTAGCCGGCGACGTTCTTCATCACCTGGCCGCCGAAGCGCAGCACCTCGCCCCGGCCGTCCATCAGCACGGCGCCGAGCATGAAGTCGCGCAGCGCGCCGGCGCTGGCGCGGCGCGGGCCGGACAGGGCGCTGGCGACCACCCCGCCGATGGTCGAGCCGGCGCCGTAGCGCGGCGGCTCGAAGGCCAGCATTTGCTGCCGCTGGGCCAGCAGCGCCTCGATCTCGGCCAGCGGCGTGCCGCAGCGCGCCGTGACCACCAGCTCGGTCGGCTCGTAGGCCACCACGCCGCTGTGGGCGCGGGTGTCGAGCACGGCGCCGACGGGCGCGTTGCCGTACCAGTCCTTGGTGCCGCCGCCGCGTATGCGCAGCGGCGTCTTGGCCGCCGTGGCGCCACGGACCTGGGTTTGGAATTGTTCTACGATCGCTTGCAAGGGGACTCCGTTAAAAACGCGGCAAATGGGCGAACGGCATCAGGCCGCCGGTGACGCGCATCTTGCCGAATTCGGCGCAGCGGTTCAGCGTCGGGATCGCCTTGTCGGGGTTGAGCAGGCGCGCCGGGTCGAAGGCGCGCTTGACGGCGTGGAAGGCGGCCAGTTCGGCCGGGGCGAACTGCACGCACATCGAATCGATCTTCTCGATGCCAACGCCGTGCTCGCCGGTGATGGTGCCGCCGACCGCCACGCACAACGCCAGGATCTCGGCGCCGAAGGCCTCGGCGCGGTCGAACTCGCCGGGCGCGTTGGCGTTGAACAGGATCAGCGGGTGCAGGTTGCCGTCGCCGGCGTGGAACACGTTGGCGCAGCGCAGGCCGTGCTTGATCTCCATCGCGGCGATCCCGGCCAGCACCTCGGCCAGGCGTTTGCGCGGGATGGTGCCGTCCATGCAGTAGTAGTCGGGCGAGATGCGGCCGGCCGCCGGGAAGGCGTTCTTGCGGCCGGACCAGAAGCGCATGCGCTCGGCCTCGCTCTGCGACACGGCGATGGCGCTGGCGCCGGCCTGTTGCAGCACGGCCGACATGCGCGCGATGTCCTCCTCGACCTCCTCGGCGGTGCCGTCGGCCTCGCACAGCAGGATGGCGGCGGCCTCGGTGTCGTAGCCGGCCTTGACGAAGGGCTCGACCATGCGCGACGAGGTCTGGTCCATCATCTCCAAACCGGCCGGGATGATGCCGGCGGCGATCAGGTCGGCCACCGCGTTGCAGCCGGCGCCCACCTGGTCGAACGAGGCCATGATGACGCGCGCCGTGGCCGGTTTGGGGATCAGCCTGACGGTCACCTCGGTGACGATGCCGAGCATGCCCTCCGAGCCGACGAACACCGCCAGCAGGTCGAGGCCGGGGGCGTCGAGCGCCTCGCCGCCCAGTTCGAGCACCTCGCCGTCAATGGTGACCATGCGCACGCGCAGCACGTTGTGCACGGTCAGGCCGTATTTGAGGCAGTGCACGCCGCCCGAGTTCTCCGCCACGTTGCCGCCGATGGTGCAGGCGATCTGCGACGACGGGTCGGGCGCGTAGTACAGCGCGTGCTGCGCCGCCGCGTCGGAGATGGCCAGGTTGCGCACGCCGGGCTGCACCACCGCCGTGCGCGAGTACGGGTCGAGCCGGACGATCTGGTTCAAGCGCGCCGTCGACAGCACCACGCCGTCGACGATCGGCATGGCGCCGCCGGACAGGCCGGTGCCGGCGCCGCGCGGCACGATCGGCACTTTCAGCTGGCGGCAAACGTTGAGGATGGCGACCACCTGCGCCTCGCTCTCCGGCAGCGTGACGATCATCGGCAGCTGGCGGTAGGCGGCCAGGCCGTCGCATTCGTAGGGGCGGGTGTCCTCCAGGGCGGACAGCACGCAGTGCGGCGGCAGCACGGCGCCCAGGGCGGCGGCGACCTCGCGCTGGCGGGCGGCCAGCACGGCCGGGTCGGCCGGGGCGGATGTAGCAATATTCATGGGGGCGGATACCGGAAAGCGCTTGGACAAGCGTCGATTGTAAGCACAAAAAGTGGCGAATAGCGCCTTGTTGCGTCCAATTCTACGCTTTTCGGTATAAAACCCGGCGGCTTCGCCCCTTGCTGTCGTTTTCCGCCCAAGCCGCCGGCCGCGTCAGCGCAGCGTAAGCCAAGCAAGACTAGTGCAACGGCGGGCCGATTTGGCGTATCCTCACAGCTTTCACCGATCAGGAAGCATCATGGGCAACCGACTCTCGAAAATCGCCACCCGCACCGGCGACAATGGCACCACCGGACTGGGCGACGGCAGCCGCACCGACAAGGACAGCGTGCGCGTGCACGCCATGGGCGACGTGGACGAGCTCAACTCGAACCTCGGCCTGCTGCTGTGCGAGGCCATGCCCGACGCGCTGCGCGAGGAGCTGATCACCATCCAGCACGACCTGTTCGACCTGGGCGGCGAGCTGTGCATCCCCGGCTACCAGATGATCACCGAGACCCACGTGGCGCGGCTCGACGACCTGCTGGCCAGGTACAACGCCGACCTGCCGGCGCTGACCGAGTTCATCCTGCCGGCCGGCTCGCGCGCCGCCGCCCTCGCCCACATCTGCCGCACCGTGTGCCGCCGCGCCGAGCGCAGCATCGTCACCCTGGGCAAGGCCGAGACCATCAACGACATGCCGCGCCAGTACGTCAACCGCCTGTCGGACCTGATGTTCGTGCTATCGCGCGTGCTCAACCGCTTCGCCGGCGGCAGCGACGTGCTGTGGCAGCACGAGCGCAAGCGCGGCTAAAGCTCAGGCCAAGCCCAGCGCGGTAAAACCAGCACGCGCCGGCCAACCCGGCGCGCGGGCAGCCCAGCGCACCGGCTCCCTGTCCGCAGCGGCACCGCGCGGACCAGCCGGAGCTGGGGCGCGAGGCCGGGCCGCTCAGGGCTGCGCCTGCGCCACCGCAGCGCCGCTGGGCGCTGCGCCGAACAGCAGCGCCATGCCCTTGGCCATGCTGAGCCGCGAGGCCGGCGCCGGATGGCCGCCGGACAGCAGCGAGGCGGCGGCGGCGTCGTCGTCGGCCAGCTTGCGGTAGAAGCCGACCATGGCCGCCGCCGGCCAGCCGGCGCGGTGCGCCAGCACCATGCCCAATTGGTCGGCCTCGCTCTCCTGCAGGTTGGACAGGGCCGACAGGCGGATTTGCAGCGACAAATCCGTGGCCAGCCGTTCCATCAGCACGTCCAGCGGCGGCTCCGGCTGGCGGTTGAAGTACAGCGCCTCGGACAGGGTTTCGCGGTCGTGCTCGGCCACCGCGTGCGCCACCTCGTGCGCCAGCAGGGTGGCCAGCTCGCCGTCGTCCAGCGCCAGCTTGCGCACGAAGGCGCTGCCGACCAGGATCTTGCCGCCGGCCATGCACTGGGCGTCGACCCCGGCGTCGCTGGTGGTGTGGAACTCCCACTGCCAAACGGCCGTTTCGGGCTTGAGCGCGGCGGCGGCGCGCACCAGGCCGGCGCCGATGCGCTGCAGCCGCGCCAGCAGCACGCGGTCGTCGTCGAGCCGGCCGCCGGCCGCCAGGTCGACCACCTGGTCGAGGTAGCGGTCCTCCATCCGCTCGGCCACCTCGGCGGCGCCGAAGCGCAGCTCCTGCCAGCGGCCCGACTCCGGCACCTGGGCCGACGCCAGGCGGCACAACATAGACAGCCCGACCACTGCGAGTGCGCTGCGCTTCATGTTCTCCCCCACCCGGTGCGCCGATGGACGCGGCGTGCGATGCGCCGCGATCTGATATAAACGATTTATATCAATATAGGATTGAAGCGGGCACAAGGCAAGGAAACCCTGCAGTCGGTTTGTGCCGGCGCAACCCTAGGGTCAGACCCTGAGGGTCTGACCCTGTCTCGACGCCGACTGGATCGCCGGCACTCTGGCGCCTTGAGGGGCCAAAAAAAGCGACGCCGCAGCGTCGCTTTTATCCCGCCAGCCGCCAGGTCCTAGGCGTTGTTGACCACCAGCCGCGGTTCCTCGCCGCCGAAGCGGCGCTTGATCGAGGCGGTGATGCCGGCGCTGTCCAGGCCCACGCTGGCGAGCAGCTTGGCCGGGTCGCCGTGGTCGATGAACTTGTCCGGCAGGCCGATCATCAACAGCGGCTTGACGATGCCCTCGGCGGCCAGCGCCTCGGCCACGGCCGAACCGGCGCCGCCCATGATGCTGCCCTCCTCCACCGTCACCAGGTAGTCGTGCTCGGCGGCCAGCCGCTTGACCAGTTCCACGTCGAGCGGCTTGACGAAGCGCATATTGGCCACCGTCGCGTCCAGCGCGGCACCGGCGGCGACGCTGGGCGCCACCATCGAGCCGAAGGCCAGGATGGCGATCTTCTGGCCCTGGCGCTTGATCTCGCCCTTGCCGATCTCAATCGCGTCGAGCTGCTGCACGATGGCCGCGCCGATGCCGGCGCCGCGCGGATAGCGCACCGCCGCCGGACCGGGATAGAGGTAGCCGGTGGTGAGCATCTGGCGGCACTCGTTCTCGTCCGAGGCGGCCATGACCACCATGTTCGGAATGCAGCGCAGGTAGGCCATGTCGTAGTTGCCGGCGTGGGTGGCGCCGTCGGCGCCGACCAGGCCGGCGCGGTCCAGCGCGAAGGTCACGTCCAGGTTTTGCAGGGCGACGTCGTGGATCAGCTGGTCGTAGCCGCGCTGCAGGAAGGTCGAGTAGATCGCCACGACGGGCTTGAGGACCTCGCAGGCCAGGCCGGCGCCGAAGGTCACCGCGTGCTGCTCGGCGATGCCGACGTCGAAGTAGCGGTCCGGGTACTGCTGCTCGAAGCGCACCATGCCGGAGCCCTCGCGCATGGCCGGCGTGATGCCGACCAGGCGCTTGTCCTGCGCCGCCATGTCGCACAGCCAGTTGCCGAACACGTCGGTGTAGCTCATCTTGCCCGGCGCGGCCGGCTTGATGCCCTCGGCCGGGTTGAACTTGCCGGGGCCGTGGTACAAGGTCGGCTCGGCCTCGGCCAGCTTGTAGCCCTGGCCCTTCTTGGTCACCACGTGGAGGAATTGCGGCCCCTTCAGGTGCTTGATGTTCTGCAGCGTGGGAATCAGCGAGTCGAGGTCGTGGCCGTCGATCGGGCCGATGTAGTTGAAGCCGAACTCCTCGAACATGGTGGCCGGCACCACCATGCCCTTGGCGTGCTCCTCGAAGCGCTTGGCCAGCTCCAACACGGGGCCGGGCAGCACCTGCTTGCCGACGTTCTTGGCGGCGGCGTAGAACTGGCCGGACATCAGCCGCGCCAGGTAGCGGTTGAGCGCGCCGACCGGCGGCGAGATCGACATGTCGTTGTCGTTCAGGATCACCAGCAGGTTGACGTCCTCCTGCACGCCGGCGTTGTTGAGCGCCTCGAAGGCCATGCCGGCGGTCATCGAGCCGTCGCCGATGACGGCGATGGCGTGCCGGTGCTCGCCCTTGATCTTGGCCGCCTGCGCCATGCCCAGCGCGGCCGAGATCGAGGTCGACGAGTGGGCCGTGCCGAAGGTGTCGTATTCGCTCTCGTCGCGCTTGGGGAAGCCGGAGATGCCGCCCAGCTGGCGCAGCGTGCCCATGCGCTCGCGCCGGCCGGTGAGGATCTTGTGCGAGTAGGTCTGGTGGCCGACGTCCCAGACGATGCGGTCGTGCGGCGTGTTGAAGACGTAGTGCAGCGCCACGGTCAGCTCGACCGTGCCGAGGTTGGACGACAGGTGGCCGCCGGTCTTGGAGACCGAGTCGAGCAAATAGTGGCGCAGCTCGTGCGCCAGCGGCGTCAGTTGGTGGCGTGCCAGCTTGCGCACGTCGGCCGGTGAGTCTATGTTTTCGAGCAAGTTCATTTATGCCTTCCGCTGCACGATCAAATCCGCGAGTTCGCGTAACCGCAGAGCTTTTTCTCCGAACGACGCGAGCGCTGCGTGCGCCTCGAGCCGCAATTGTTCTGCCAACGCGCGCGACGCTTCCAAACCCAGGATCGAGACATAGGTCGGTTTGTTGTCGGCGGCGTCCTTGCCGGCGGTCTTGCCCAGCGTGGCCGAGTCGGCCGTCGCGTCGAGCACGTCGTCGACCACCTGGAAGGCCAGGCCGATGGCGCGCGCGTAGGCGTGCAGCGCGGCCGTCTCGGCCGCGTCCAGGTCCTTGCCGGCGGTGGCGCCCAGCAGCACCGAGGCGCGCAGCAGCGCGCCGGTCTTCAACTGGTGCATCTGCTCCAGCTGCGGCAGCGTCAGGCTCAGGCCCACGCTGTCCAAATCGATCGCCTGGCCGCCGCACATGCCGGCCGAGCCGGAGGCATGCGCCAGCAGGCGCAGCATGGCAGCCAGCCGGGCCGCCGGCACCATGTTCAGGTCGGCCTCGGCCAGCACCAGGAAGGCCTGCGACTGCAGCGCGTCGCCGACCAGCAGCGCGGTGGCCTCGTCGTAGGCGATGTGGACGGTCGGCTTGCCACGGCGCAGCGCGTCGTCGTCCATGCAGGGCATGTCGTCGTGCACCAGCGAGTAGGCGTGGATCATCTCCACCGCCGCCGCCGCGCGGCGCAGGGTGTCGGCGTCGGCGCCGAACAGGGCGCCGGCGGCATACACCAGCAGCGGGCGCACCCGCTTGCCGCCGCCCAGCAGGGCGTAGCGCATGGCCGCGTGCAGCTTGCCCGGCACCACGTCAACGGCCGGCAGCAGGGCCGCCATGTCGGTTTCCGAGGCGGCCTGCACGGTCTTCATCCAGTCGTCGAAGGCGGCCGTCATTGCGCCGCCTCGTCGGCGTCGGCGAAGGGCTTGAGCATGTCGCCCTCGAGCACCTTGACCTGGGATTCGACCTTGTCGAGCTGGCCGGCGCAGAATTTCACCAGCGCCGAACCGCGCTGGTAGGCCGCCACCGAGGCCTCCAGCGGCAGCTGGCCGGCCTCCATTTGCGACACCAGTTGCGCCAGTTCGGCCATCGCCTCTTCGAACGAGGCGGGCGCAGCGGCTGTGTCGGCTGTTAATTTCTTGGACATAAGGGTTTTCAAATCTTCAAGGCAATAGCGGCAGCAAGGGCTGCGAGCGCAGTGTAGCCCGTTATTTTAGAACAAACCACCTGATCGGGTGGAACTAAAGGCAAGACCGGCACGCGCGGGCGGCGCACTTATATGGGCAAATACGCGCGAATCGACGAAATATCGCTAGATTTTAGCGCAATCGGCCCCATATCTGCGGCGAACGTACGTTTATTACAATTAATTCGAGGACAAAGTGGCGCTGCGGGCCGCTTTGAGCGCCGGAAAGCGGTATAATCGCCGGTTCTGTCCGAAATACCATTTCAAAAACTTGAATTCAGGTCTTTACGGAGTCTGTCTCTCTTTGGTTTGATGTACATATTAAGGGGGGTTGGGATGTCCGATCTGGGTACCCACGCCAAGCTCGCGCCTTCAAACGCGCAACTTCCGGTAAGCGTCTATTTTGACGATGCGCTTCTGCAGCGCGAAATGCAGCAACTTTTCCAGGCCGGCCCGCGCTACATCGGGCACGAGCTGATGGTGCCGAACGTCGGCGACTTCGCCACCCTCGTTTCCGAAAACGAGGGACGCATGCTGGTGCGCAACGCAAACGGCCTGGAGCTGCTCTCCAACGTCTGCCGCCACCGCCAGGCGCTGATGTTCAACGGCCGGGGCAACGCCAACAACATCGTCTGTCCGCTGCACCGCTGGACCTACGACCTCAAGGGCGAGCTGATCGGCGCGCCCCACTTCGCCGAGACGCCCTGCCTGAACCTGCCGAAAACCGGGCTGCAAAGCTGGAACGGCCTGCTGTTCGAGCAAAACGGCTACAACGTGATGGAGAAACTGTCGCAGCTGTCGGTCACCAAAGACCTCGACTTCTCCGGCTACATGTTCGACCACGTCGAGGTGCAGACCTGCAACTACAACTGGAAGACCTTCATCGAGGTCTATCTGGAGGACTACCACGTCGAGCCCTTCCACCCGGGCCTGGGCGGCTTTGTCAGCTGCGACGACCTGCGCTGGGAATTCGGCCGGGACTACAGCGTGCAAACGGTGGGCGTCAACCAGGGCCTGCTCAAGTCCGGCTCGGCGATCTACCAGCGCTGGCAGGAGCAGGTGCTCAAGTTCCGTGGCGGCGAACCGCCGCCGTACGGCGCCATCTGGCTGACGCTGTACCCGAACATCATGGTCGAGTGGTATCCGCACGTGCTGATCGTCTCGACCCTGTGGCCGGACGGCCCGCAACGCACCAAGAACGTGGTCGAGTTCTACTACCCCGAGGAGATCGTGCTGTTCGAGCGCGAGTTCATCGAGGCCGAGCGGGCCGCCTACATGGAGACCGTGCTCGAGGACGACGAGATCGCCCTGCGCATGGACGCCGGCCGCAAGGCCCTGCTGCGGCGCGGCACCAGCGACGCCGGCCCCTACCAGTCGCCGATGGAAGACGGCATGCAGCACTTCCACGAGTGGTATCGCAACAATATTGAGTTGTAAGGCGGGATGCCGATGCACTCCCTTTGGATGTTGTTGGCCAGCTTTCTATTCGCCGCCATGGGAGTTTGCGTCAAGCTCGCCTCCGACCAGTTCTCCACCTCGGAGATCGTGATGTACCGGGGCATCGTCGGCGTGACCGTGATGTTCTGCATGATCCGCCTGCACGGCGGCAGCTTCCGCACCCGCATGCCCTACGCCCACCTGTGGCGCGGCGTGGTCGGCGTGGTCTCGCTGTGGCTGTGGTTCTACTCGATCGCCAAGCTGCCGCTGGCCACGGCGATGACCCTCAACTACATGGCGCCGATCTGGATCGCCGTGTTCCTCTTCGCCGCCGGCTGGTGGCACGGCAAGAACCGCGTCGAATGGCCGCTGATGGCCGCCGTCGCCGCCAGCTTCGCCGGCGTCACGCTGCTGCTGCAGCCGGCCTTCGCCGCCAATCTGCTGACCCCGGCGCTGATCGCGCTCGGCTCGAGCGTGCTGTCGGCGCTGGCCTACATGCAGGTGCGCAAGCTGGGCCTGGCCGGCGAGCCGGAATACCGCGTGGTGTTCTACTTCTCGGTGGTCAACCTGGCCGCCGGCGTGGCCGGCAACCTCCTCTTCGCCGGCCCCGGCCCGGCGGTGTGGCACCCGATCACCAGCGCGCACGGCGCCCTGCTGCTGTTCGGCATCGGCATCTGCGCCACCGCCGCGCAAATGGCCATGACACGCGCCTACCGCCTCGGCAAGACGCTGGTGGTGGCCAACCTGCAATACACCGGCATCGTCTTCTCCAGCGTTTGGGGCGTGCTGGTGTTCGGCGACGTGTTCGACTGGCACAGCTGGGCCGGCATCCTGATCATTCTTGCGTCCGGTGTCGCCGCAACGTTCTACAATAACCGCAACAGCGGCAAAAGCATCGCCGCCTCCGATCCCATCGCCAGCGAAGTTTAAGGAGCGTTCCCCCATGCACACCACCCTGATCGACAGCGCCACCCTGGCCCAGCACCTGACCGACCCCGACTGGGTCGTGCTCGACTGCCGCCACGACCTGATGAACCTGAGCGCGGGCCGCGACGGCTACGCCATCGGCCACATCCAGAACGCCCAGTTCGCCGACATGGAAAGCCAGCTGTCCGGCGCCAAGCTGGGCGCCGACGGCAAGTTCCGTGGCCGCCATCCCTTGCCCGACCGCGCCGCGCTGATCGAGACGCTGCGCGCCTGGGGCGTCAACGACAACACCCAGGTGGTGGCCTACGACGCCCACGGCGGCATGTTCGCCGCCCGCCTCTGGTGGCTGCTGCGCTGGATCGGCCACCCGGCCGTGGCGGTGCTCGACGGCGGCCTGGCCGCCTGGCAGAGCGCCGGCCTGCCGCTGGTGACGCCGCTGGCGGCGCGTCCGCGCGGCCACATCGCCGAAAAGCCGACACTGGCCAAGACCGTCACGGCGGCCGAGCTGGTCGACAACCTGCACGGCGGCGAGCTGAGCGTGGTCGACGCCCGCGCGCCGGACCGCTACCGCGGCGAGAACGAGACCATCGACCCGGTCGGCGGCCACATCCCCGGCGCCAAGAACCGCTTCTTCAAGGACAACCTGAAGGGCGACGGCCGCTTCAAGAGCGAGCGCGAGCTGCGCCACGACTTCGCCGCCCTGTTCGACTCGGCGCCCTACGCGGTGATGCAGTGCGGCTCCGGCGTGACCGCCTGCCACAACCTGCTGGCGCTGGAGCTGGCCAAGCTGCCCGGCGCGGCGCTCTACCCCGGCTCGTGGAGCGAGTGGTGCGCCGATCCGGCGCGGCCGGTGGCGACGGGGGATTGAGCTAAGCCGGCCGCCGACGGCGCTGGCGTGACCAGCGAACAATCCTGAGTTCGCCCTTTTCCACCTGGTACGCAATGACATGACCGGTGCGGGGAACTGGAAAGCGCCAGGTTCCCGCCCTGACAGTGGGCGTGCCGATACCGGGCTGGTGGGCCAGGATGGCCACCGCTTTTCGCACGCGCTCAACGATCAACGCGGCGCTCCCCGCGTCTTGCCGGGCGATATGGTCTATGGTTTGGATGAACGATTCTTGCGCTCGGGGCAACCAGCGCACGACCAGCTTAGCCGGCTCGCCGTTGCCGTTTGGCATAGGTATCGATAAGACATTCAACGGATGCCATCACGTCCGCACCGTCCACGCCGCGACGGGTGTTGAAATAGGCTTCCGCCTCCAGGCTGGCCCGCAGACTCTCTTCGCATTCAGCAAAACCGTCCCGCAAGACGAACGGCAACAACTCCTCCGCTGACGCTCCCGCCAGCACGGCAAGCGCCTGCAGGCGCGTCCTGTCCTCGGTGGACAGGTTCGCCAATTCATCCTGCAATTGTTTCTGTTTGGTAGACACGGGGCGTCGCTCCGACATGGGCTGCGAACTGAAATCATACTCCCTGCGGCGCGCGGGTCAAGCCATCCCGCAGCGACCGCCTTGAGCCGCCGCAAGGGGCGATCGCCTCAGTGGCCGTGCGTGAGGAACAACACGATGACCACGCCGAGCGCGATCAGCAGCACCTGCGGGATGGTCTCGCGCAGGGTGGCGCGGCGCTGCATCTGCGGCATCAGGTCGCTGACGGCGATGTAGATGAAACCCGACGAGGCGAACACCAGCACGTAGGGGATCAGGTTGCTGGCGCGGTCCAGGGTGAAGTAGCCGAGCACGCCGCCGGCCACCGCCATCAGGCTGCACAGCAGGTTGAAGACGTAGGCGCGCACGCGCGAGAAGCCGGCGTTGAGCAGCACGATGAAGTCGCCGATCTCCTGCGGGATCTCGTGGGCGATGATGGCCAGGCCGGTCACCAGGCCCAGTTCCGGATTGGCCAGGAAGGCGGCGGCGATCAAAATGCCGTCGGTGAAGTTGTGCATGCCGTCGCCGACCAGGATCATCCAGCCGGCCTTGCCGGCCTCGCGCTTGTCGTGGCCGTGGTGGTGGTGGTGGCCGTCGCCCTCGTGGTGGTGCGAGTGGCGCAGGATGGCCAGCTTTTCCAGCATGAAGAAGGCCAGCAGGCCGGCCAGCAGGGTGGCGAACAGGCTGCGCGGGTCGGCCTGCGACTCGAAGGCCTCGGGCAGCGCGTGCAACAGCGAGGTCGACAGCATGATGCCGACCGACAGGCTGACCATGCGCTCGACCATCTTCGACAGCAGGGCGAACGAAAATACCGCAGCGGCCGAAATGCTGACGACGCCGGCGACGGTGGTCGCCAGCAGAATGGAGATGAGTACGGGATCGATTTTGCTTACCTCTTGTTGTGCCTGCCTGGACGGGGTCCGGGGCGACATTTTACCGCCAGGAACGGGTTCTTGCCCAATTTAGCGCGAAATTGCGGGAAATTCGGCCGGCCGCCCCTGGTTTTTAGTGCGCCTCGTCCCAGTTCTTGCCGACGCCCACCTCGGCCGTCAGCGGCACCTTCAGCGCGGCCACGCCGGCCATCAGCTCCGGCAATTTGGTGCGCACCAGCGCCAGCTCGGCGTCCGGCACCTCCAGCACCAGCTCGTCGTGCACCTGCATGATCATGCGCGTTTGCAGGCCGTCGCGTTCCAACCAGCCCTGCACGGCGATCATCGCCAGCTTGATCAGGTCGGCCGCCGTGCCCTGCATCGGCGCGTTGATCGCGGCCCGTTCGGCGCCCTGGCGGCGCGGGCCGTTCGGCGAGTTGATCTCGGGCAGCCACAGGCGGCGGCCGAACACCGTCTCCACATAGCCGCGCGCCTTGGCCTGCTGCCGGGTGTCCTCCATGTACTGGCGCACGCCGGAGAAGCGGGCGAAGTAGCGGTCGATATAGCTTTGCGCGGCGGCCCGTTCGACGCCCAGGTTGCCGGCCAGGCCGAAGGCGCTCATGCCGTAGATCAGGCCGAAGTTGATCACCTTGGCGTAGCGGCGCTGCTCGCTGTCGACGTCCCCGGCCGCCACGCCGAAGATCTCGGCGGCGGTGGCGCGGTGGATGTCGACGCCCTCGGCGAAGGCGCGCAGCATGTTCTCGTCGCCCGAGATGTGCGCCATGATGCGCAGCTCGATCTGCGAATAGTCGGCCGAGACGATGTGGCTGCCCGGCGCGGCGATGAAGGCCTCGCGGATGCGCCGGCCCTCCTTGGTGCGGATCGGGATGTTCTGCAGGTTGGGGTCGTTCGAGGCCAGCCGGCCCGTCACCGCCACCGCCTGCGCGTAGTTGGTGTGGACCCGGCCGGTGTTCGCGTTGATCATCTTCGGCAGCTTGTCGGTGTAGGTCGACTTCAGCTTGGCCAGGCCGCGGTACTCCAGCAGCACCTTCGGCAGCGGGAAGTCCTCGGCCAGCTTTTGCAGCACCTCCTCGTCGGTCGACGGCGCGCCGCTCGGCGTCTTCTTCACCACCGGCAGCTTGAGCTTCTCGAAGAAGATCTCGCCGATCTGCTTGGGCGAGCCGAGGTTGAACGGCTGCTCGGCCAGCTCGTGGGCCTTCAGCTCGAGCTCCTTGATGCGCGCGGCCAGCTCGTTCGACTGGATCTCCAGCAGGCCGGCGTCGATCATCACGCCGTTGCGCTCGATCTTTTGCAGCACCACGGCGGTGGGCAGCTCGATCTCGCGGTAGATGTAGTTCAGCTTGGCGTCGCACTCGACCTGGCCGATCATCGCCTGGTGCAGGCGCAGGGTGATGTCGGCGTCCTCCGCCGCGTACTCGGTGGCGCGGGCGATCTCCACCTGGTCGAAGGTGATCTGGTTGACGCCCTTGCCGCACACGTCGACGAAGGGGATGGTGGTGACGTTCAGGTGGCGCAGCGCCAGGCTGTCCATGTCGTGCGTGCGGTGCGACTCGAACACGTAGGACTGCAGCAGCGTGTCGTGGACGATGCCGCGCAAGGTCACGCCGTGGTTGGCGAAGATGTGGCTGTCGTACTTCAGGTTCTGCCCCAGCTTGGGCTTGCCGGCGTCCTCCAGCCAGGGCTTCAGGCGCGCCAGCACGTGCTCGCGCGTGAGCTGCTCGGGCACGCCGGCGTAGGCGTGGGCCAGCGGGATGTAGGCGGCCACGCCCGGCTCGACCGACAGGGAGATGCCGACCAGCTGCGCCGTCATCGGCTCGAGCGAGGTGGTCTCGGTGTCGACGGCGGTCAGCGCGGCGCCGTCGATCAGGGCGATCCAGGCGTCGAGCTGGGCGTCGGTAAACACGGTTTCATACTTCAACTCGGCCGGCGGCGCGGCGAACAGGTCGCCGTTGAGCGAGGCGGCGGCGGTGATCGGGCCGCCGTTGGCCGCCGGGGCGGTGGCGGCGGTGCCGCTCGATGCCTTGCCGGCGGCCGGCGCGGCGGCCGCGCCGCCCAGTTCGCGCAGCAGGGTCTTGAAGCCGTATTTGGCGAAGAACTCCAGCAGCGTCGGGCCGTCCTCGCCGCGCGCCTGCAGCGACTCGGTGATCGTCGTCATGTGGCCGGACAGGTCGCAGTCGGTCTTGACGGTGATCAGGGCGCGGCCCTGCGGCAGCCAGTCGAGCGCCTTGCGCAGGTTCTCGCCGACCGCGCCGCCGACGTTGGCGGCGTTGGCGATCACGCCCTCCAGGCTGTCGTACAGGCCGAGCCACTTGAGCGCCGTCTTCGGGCCGCACTTGGAGACGCCGGGCACGTTGTCGACGGTGTCGCCGATCAGGGTCAGGTAGTCGATGATGCGGTTCGGCGGCACGCCGAACTTGGCCAGCACGCCGGCCTCGTCGAGCTTCTCGTTGCTCATCGTGTTGATCAAGGTGACGCGCTGGTTGACCAGCTGGGCCAGGTTCGTTGTCCCCGGTCGAGACGACCACGTCCATGTCGGCCTGCGCCGCCTGCACGGCCAGCGTGCCGATGACGTCGTCCGCCTCGACGCCCTCGACCATCAGGATCGGCCAGCCCATCGCCTTGACGGCCAGGTGGATCGGTTCGATCTGCAGGCGCAGGTCGTCCGGCATCGAGGCGCGCGTGGCCTTGTATTCCGGGTACATGTCGTCGCGGAAGGTCTTGCCCTTGGCGTCGAACACACAGGCGATGAAGGCGGCCGGGTAGTCGGCGCGCAGGCGGCGCAGCATGTTGACCATGCCGTGCATGGCGCCGGTCGGATGGCCGTCCGGGCTGCGCAGGTCGGGCAGCGCGTGGAAGGCGCGATAGAGGTAACTGGAACCGTCAACTAACAGCAGGGTCTTATGCATAATGCCAATGGAATGTGGCCGGCCGCGCACAGGGGCGGCGGGCGCTGGGGAATCGGGTGTGTCGTGCAATATAGCGTGTCTGCCATTATCGCAGAGTTTGTGACGATGCTGCCGGCGGCGGCGGGCTTAGACGCTGCCCTCGCGCTCGACCACCAGGATGCGCGCCGCGCCGCGCGGATGGGCGACATGCTCGCAGCCGACGCCGGCGAAAAACACGTCGCCCGTGTTGAGCGCCACCACCCGCTCGACGCCGGCCTCTCGGTAATGCATGTCGACCACGCCGTCGAGCACGGCGAACACCTCCTCGCCGTCGTTGACGTGCCACTTGTAGGGCTGGTCGGTCCAGTGCAGGCGCACGGTGGTGCCGGCCATGTTGGCGATGTCGAGGGCGCCCCAGGCGCGCTCGGCGGTGAATTCCTTGCTACGGATGACTTTCATCGTTCAAAAACCTTTGTACAAAAACAGAAACGGCCGATGGGTAGGACGCATCAAAAGAATCGAGGATCGTACACCCAGCGCCTCACCGTCGTCGCCGCAATCGCGGCAGCATCGGAATGGGTTGGGTTCAGCAAGATATTAAACTCCTCCGGCACGATGACCGACGGCACCAGCAGCAGCGCCGAGCGCCGACTGAATGCCCAGGCATCTCCCGCCGCCATGCTGGCTCGGCCCGCCGGCACCGCATCCCAGCCGCCCGGCACCGGCGCGAGGACTTCGCGTCGCCCCCAAACGAGGTCGGGAATGTCGATTCTTACGAGGAAGCGGTTGAATGGCAGGGATCCCGTGCGTACAAAGCTCAGGGTTTCCAGCATGGCCAGCGCAATATTGGAAGAACAATAGACCATCGCCGTGCGGCGGGCATTCCACCTGCCGCCGCTGCGCTTCGCCCCGGCACCGCTCAGGTCGCTGGCCGAATAGCCCGGTGCCTCGACCGCGATGCGCCATGCGCTGACCGTCATGCGTAGGCGCCGCTTTGCGCCATTGCCAACAGATCGGAAAGCAGTTTCTGCCCCTCGATGGTGTCCAGGTAGCTGGCCGGGGTGCGGCCGTTGAGCGCGGGCACTGGCATGGCTAGCCAGTCGGCAAGCCACCGCGCCGCATCGAAACCGACCGGCTCGCCCGATTCACGCACCATGGCGTCAACCTGCCCGATCAGCGATTCGACGCCCAGCACGCGCTCGGATTCCTCCGGGGCCAGAGGCTGATGTTCCCGCACCTTGCGGCTGACCGTGGCGCGCGACATGCCCAGCAGCGCCAGCAAGCGCCCCTCTGGCATGCCCATTTTGACGGACAACACGGCCAAGTGCGCCGCCGGCACGCCGCTCCGGATCAGCTCGATGCGGTCCGCCGCATTCATCAGATAAACGTTGTCGTCGACGATTTTCACGCGGCCCTCCCCGGCTGTCTCGTTCAAGCTATCAGTCTAGGCCAATTGAGACCGATGGCAAGAAAGCGGTGCGTCCGCTTGCGTCACCACAAACGGGACGGCCCGCCCATGTCATGCCAAAACAATAAAAATTAACACAATGGCAAACAAGTGTCGCAGGCGGCCCCATGCGTTGGCCAAAACCGAGCATTTAAAACAGCTCGGCGTGTCAGTTTGTTACAATGGCCGATACCAAGATATCCGCAGTGCTCTTACTTAGGCGATTCCTCACCATGATGCGCAACTCCAAACTCTGGCAAGTCCTCCTTCTGTCCCTGAGCGCGCTGGCCGCCTCGGCCAACGCCCAGTCGCCGAGCGCCGCGCCGCCTAAGCTGGAGAAGATCGAAGAAGTGGCCGAAGACCCGATCACGGTCAACGCCAAACCGGCGCCGGAGAAGAAAATCACCGAAAAACGCGAGGGCGGCCGGGTGACCGAAGTCAAGGTCAAGAGCGGCAAAAGCAGCTACACGCTGAAGCCCAACAATCCGGCCGGCAGCGCCCTACCCGGCGACGCCACCGGCAGCGCCAACCGCGGCCCGATGTGGACCGTGAAAGAGTTCGACCTCGGCAAGAAAAAGAAGACCTCCAAGGAAGAGGAAGGCGCGGCCGACGAGTCGGCACCGCCAGCGGCCAAGTAAGCCCCCTCCCCCTGCCCCGCCGCGCCGCAACTTGCGGCGCGCCCTTTTACCGAACCTATAAAATCGCTTCCCCATGGCAGTTTTTACACCGGTCAACCTGGATGACGTCAGCCAGTGGATCAAGCAATTCCCCCTCGGCAAGGCGCTGGCCCTCAAAGGCATCGCCTCCGGCATTGAAAACAGCAACTTCTTCCTGAGCACCGAGCACGGCGAGTACGTGCTGACGATCTTCGAGAACCTGTCCTTCGAGCAGCTGCCCTTCTACCTGAACCTGATGCGCCACCTGGCCGAGCGCGGCGTGCTGGTGCCGGCGCCGGTGGCCAACGAGCGCGGCGAGCTGATCGTCGCGCTGCACGGCAAGCCGGCGTCCATCGTCAGCAAGCTGGAAGGCAGCTCGCAGATGGCGCCGCAGCCGGTCCATTGCGCCGCCGTCGGCGCCATGCTGGCCAAAATGCACCTGGCCGCCAGCGACTTCCCGCTGCAGCAGCCCAATCTGCGCGGCCTGGACTGGTGGAACGAGACGACGCCGCAGGTGCTGCCCTTCCTGTCGGACGACAACGCCCACCTGCTGCGCGCCGAGATGCACTTCCAGGACGCCTTCGCCAGCTGCGCCAGCTACCACGCGCTGCAACGCGGCCCGGTGCACGCCGACCTGTTCCGCAACAACGTGATGTTCGACGGCGAGCGCCTGACCGGCTTCTTCGACTTCTACTTCGCCGGCTGCGACACCTGGCTGTTCGACGTCGCCGTCACCGTCAACGACTGGTGCGTCGACCTGGCCAGCGGCGTGCTCGACACCGCCCGCGTGCGCGCCATGCTCGACGCCTACCACGCCGTGCGCCCGTTCACCGCCGCCGAGCAGACCGCCTGGCAGCCGATGCTGCGCGCCGCCGCGCTGCGCTTCTGGCTGTCGCGGCTGTACGACCTGCACCTGCCGCGCGAGGCCGAGATGTTGACGCCGCACGATCCGGCGCACTTCGAGCGCATCCTGCGCGAACGCATCGCCACGCCCGCGCCGGGGCTGTTCTGATGGACAAGCTCCCCGCCAACACCGGCTGGCACTGGGTCAAACAGGGTTTCGGCCTGTTCCGCCAACAACCCGGCGGCCTGTCGACGCTGTTCCTCGGCTATATGTTCATCATGCTGCTGATCGGCAGCGTGCCACTGCTGGGCCAGCTGCTGCCGGTGATCCTGGTGCCGGTGTTCTCGATCGCCTTCATGCAAGCCTGCAACGACATCGAGCAGGGCAAGCGCATCTCGCCCAAGCGCCTGCTGATCGGCTTCCACAAGCCGGTGTTCGCCGTCCTGTTCACGCTGGGATTGTTGTATCTGGCGATGGCCGCGCTGGCGCTGGGCGTGTCCGCGCTGGCCGACGGCGGCGTGTTCTTCAAGCTGCTGACCGGCCAGATCGAGCCGGCCGCCGCCAAGAACAGCAACCTGGCCGGCGCGGTGTTGCTGGCGATGCTGGTCTACATTCCCGGCGCGATGGCCTTCTGTTTCGCCGCGCCGCTGATCTACTGGCAGAAGATGAGCCTGGGCAAGGCGATCTTCTTCAGCTTCTTCGCCGTGCTGCGCGCGCTGAAGGCCTTCATCGTGTTCATCATGGGTTGGTTCGGCATCAGCGTGCTGCTGAGCCAGATCGTCATCATCGTGTTCGGCCGCAGCGACGCGGCGATGATGGTGATGCTGCCGATGTCGGTGATGCTGACGGTGATGCTGCACTGCTCCTTCTACGCCAGCTACCGGCAGATCTTCGGCGCGCCGCAGGCGGACGCCGCGCCGGCGCCCGTGCCGAGCGACAAGCCGTAAGCGCGGCGCGGGCCCTGGGCCATCAAACAAAACCCCAGGCGTAAATCTGGGGTCGGACCCCTGGGGGTCCGACCCCGGGTTTGCACTGGGGTACTCTCTGCGTCACCGCGCCTCGATTGAGGGCGCACAGCCCCCCCAAAAAAATCTAGCGTCCCAGCCGGTCCAGCTTGGCGATGCTCAGGTCGAGCACCTTCATGCCGTGGCTGCCGAAGTTGATCTGCGCCCGCGCGTTGCTGCCGCTGCCCTCCAGGTTGACGATCACCCCCTCGCCGAACTTGCCGTGCGCGACGGATTCGCCGATGCGCCAGCCGGCGCCGGTGCTGACCGACTTCTGCGCCAGCTTCTGCGCGATGGCGTTGTCCGAGCCGACCAGCGGCGCCTCGTCCCAGGCCGACTTGCGGCTGTTGGCCGACCAGTGCGACTGCACCTTGGGCGACAACCACTTCAGCGACTCCTCCGGCAGCTCGTCGAAAAAGCGCGACTTCATGTTGTAGCGGGTCTGGCCGTGCAACATGCGGGTCTGGGCGAAGCACATGTACAGGCGCTGGCGCGCCCGCGTGATGGCCACGTACATCAAGCGCCGCTCCTCCTCCACGCCGCCCTCCTCGCGCGAGCTGCTCTCGTGCGGGAACAGGCCCTCCTCCAGGCCGGTGATGAAGACGTTGTTGAACTCCAGCCCCTTGGCCGAGTGCACCGTCATCATCTGCACGGCCTCCTGGCCGACGGTGGCCTGGTTGTCGCCGGCCTCGAGCGAGGCGTGCGACAGGAAGGCCGAGAGCGGCGACATCACGGTCGGCAGCGCGGCGTCGGCGTCGATGATCTCGATGCCGTCCTCGTTGACGATGGCCTCTCCGGCCTGGGCCTGGGCCTGCGGTCCCAGGTGGGCCGGCGCGGCCTGGCCGAAGCCCTCCTCGGAGACGAACTGGCTGGCCGCGCTGACCATCTGCTCCAAGTTCTCGATGCGGTCGGCGCCCTCTTTTTCCGTCTGGTAGTGGGTCAGCAGGCCGCTGGCCTCGAGCACCACGCGCACCAGCTCGGGCAGCGGCATCTGCTGGGTCTCGAAGCGGGCGCCCTCGACCAGCTTGACGAAGTTGCCCAGCGAGGAGCCGGCCTTGCCGGCCACGTAAGGCACCGCCGCGTACAGCGAAATGCCGTACTGGTCGGCCGCCGCCTGCAAGGCCTCGATCGAGCGCAGGCCGATGCCGCGGGTGGGGAAGTTGACCACGCGCAGGAAGGCCGAGTCGTTGTGCGGGTTGTCCATCAGCTGCAGATAGGCGATGGCGTGCTTGACCTCGGCGCGCTGGAAGTAGCGCAGGCCGCCGTAGACGTGGTAGGGGATGCCGGCCGAAAACAGCGCGTGCTCGATCACGCGCGACTGCGCGTTGGAGCGGTACAGCACGGCGATCTCGCTGCGCGAGGCGCCCTCGGCGATCAGGCTCTTCGATTCCTCGATGATCCACTGCGCCTCGGCCAGGTCGGAGCTGGCCTCGTAGATGCGCACCGGTTCGCCGTGGCCGGCGTCGGTGCGCAGGTTCTTGCCCAGGCGCTTGCTGTTGTTGGCGATCAGCTGGTTGGCGCAGTCCAGGATGTGGCCGTGCGAGCGGTAGTTCTGCTCCAGCTTGATCAGGTTCTGCACCTGGAACTCGCGCTCGAAGGCGCTCATGTTGCCGACGTTGGCGCCCCGGAAGGCGTAGATGCTCTGGTCGTCGTCGCCGACGGCGAACAACACGCCGCCGTGGCGCTCGCCGTGGCCGGCCATCAGCTTGAGCCAGTTGTACTGCAGGTTGTTGGTGTCCTGGAACTCGTCGACCAGGATGTGCTTGAAGCGCTGCTGGTAGTGCTCGCGCAGCGGCTGGTTGCGGCTGAGCAGCTCGAAGGTGCGCAGCAGCAGCTCGGCGAAGTCGACCACGCCCTCGCGCTGGCACTGGTCGTCGTACAGCTGGTACAGCTCGACCATCTTGCGTTCGATCGGGTCGTAGGCCTCGACCTTGTCGGCGCGCAGGCCCTGGTCCTTGGCGTTGTTGATGAAGTACACCACCGTCTTCGGCGGATACTTCTCGTCGTCGATGTTGTTGGCCTTGAGCAGGCGCTTGACCACCGACAACTGGTCCTGCGAATCGAGGATCTGGAAGGTCTGCGGCAGCGCCGCGTCGCGGTAGTGGGTGCGCAGCAGGCGGTTGCACAGGCCGTGGAAGGTGCCGATCCACATGCCGCGCGTATTGATCGGCAACATCGCCGACAAGCGCGTCATCATCTCCTTGGCGGCCTTGTTGGTGAAGGTCACCGCCAGCACGCCGGCCGGCGACACCTGCCCGGTCTGGATCAACCAGGCGATGCGGGTGGTCAGCACGCGGGTCTTGCCGGAGCCGGCGCCGGCCAGGATCAGCGCGCTCTGGGCCGGCAGGGTGACGGCGGCGAGTTGTTCGGGATTGAGGTTGTGGAGGAGATTGTGCATGCCGTGATTATACCGGCCCGGCGCCAAACCGCTGTGCTTCTATACAGTCCACCAAACAACAGCGGGGTCAGTGCCGACATTCGGACATTTCTGGGAAAAAATGTCCGAATGTCGGCACTGACCCCGAGTGTTGGGGCTGCTTGGGGCTTAGTAGATGACCACGGAGCGGATCGATTCGCCGCTCTTCATCAGGTCGAAGCCCTCGTTGATGCGCTCGAGCGGCAGGCGGTGGGTGATCAGGTCGTCGATGTTGAGCTTGCCTTCCATGTACCAGTCGACGATCTTCGGCACGTCGGTGCGGCCGCGCGCGCCGCCGAAGGCGGAACCCTTCCAGACCCGGCCGGTGACCAGCTGGAACGGCCGCGTCGAGATCTCCTGCCCGGCCGCCGCCACGCCGATGATGATCGACTGGCCCCAGCCCTTGTGGCAGCATTCGAGCGCCTGGCGCATGGTGGTGGTGTTGCCGATGCACTCGAAGCTGTAGTCGGCGCCGCCGTCGGTCAGCTGGACGATGGCGTCGACCACGTTCTCCACCTCGTTCGGGTTGACGAAGTGGGTCATGCCGAACTTGCGCGCCATGGCCTGGCGCGCCGGGTTGATGTCGACGCCGATGATCTTGTCTGCGCCGACCATCTTGGCGGCCTGGATCACGTTCAGGCCGATGCCGCCCAGACCGAACACCACCACGTTGGCGCCCGCCTCGACCTTGGCGGTGAACAGCACCGCGCCGACGCCGGTGGTGACGCCGCAACCGATGTAGCAGACCTTGTCGAAGGGCGCGTCCTGGCGGATCTTGGCCAGCGCGATCTCCGGCACCACGATGTAGTTGGAGAAGGTCGAGGTGCCCATGTAGTGGTAGATCGGCTTGCCGGCTATGGAGAAGCGGCTGGTGGCGTCGGGCATCAGGCCGCGCCCCTGCGTCGAGCGGATCGACTGGCACAGGTTGGTCTTCTGCGACAGGCAGAATTTGCACTGGCGGCATTCCGGCGTGTACAGCGGGATGACGTGGTCGTCCTTCTTCAGCGACTTGACGCCGGGGCCGACGTCGACCACCACGCCGGCGCCCTCGTGGCCCAGGATGGCCGGGAAGATGCCCTCGGGGTCGGCGCCGGACAGGGTGTAGTAGTCGGTGTGGCAGATGCCGGTGGCCTTGATCTCGACCAGCACCTCGCCCTCGCGCGGGCCGCCCAGTTCGACTTCCTCGATGGTCAGCGGCTGGCCCGCCTTCCAGGCGATGGCTGCTTTGGTTTTCATGTGTTTTCCTGTCGGTGTGTGGGTGGGGACCGGTACGGCGCGGACGACGCCCGTGCCGGCGCAGCGCCATGATATCAAGGCGGCGCCGGCAAGGAAAACAGTTTTCGTTCAGGCGGCCGGGGCGGTCTCGGCCAGCAGCCCGGCGACGGCGCGCCACAACTCGCGCGGCGAGGTCCACGGCTTGGGCAGGAAGGCGGCCGCGCCGGTCGCGCCGCGGGCCGGCTGGCGCGCCGAGTACAACAGCACCGGCGGCGCGCCCGGCCGGCCGTTGAGTGCCGCCAGCAGGCTGGCGCCGTCGCCGTCGGGCAGGTCGGGGTCGAGCACCACCAGGGCGTAGCCGCCGGCGGCGATGGCGCGGCGCGCCTCGGCCAGCGTGGCGACGTGGGTGACGCGGGTCTCCGGCACCAGCAGGGTGGCCAGCACCAGGGCGGCGTCGCCGTCGCCGTCGACGTGCAGCACGCGCGGCGCGGCATGCGGCAGCAACACGCCGCTGCCGAACGGCGCGGCCGCCTCGGCGCAATCGGTGAATAGGGCTAGGTGGTCGTTGATCATCTGCTCTCCGCTGGCGACAGGAACCCGGCGCCGTCCGCGCTGGGTGCGGCCGACCGGCTGGTTCATGGATGGGTGCCGGCGGAGTTGGGCCGAACGATGTTGCCACGGCCGCAGGAGAAAGGCGGCTTGGACGATACACGCGGCGCCGGCATCGTGGCCGTGTCGTGCGCGTTGCTGGCGCCGTTGGCGCTGTTGGTTTTTCTAGTGTACAACATGGCGCCGACAATACAAGCGCCACGGCAAAAGCTGTTGCGAACTGGTATCAACGGCCCGGCGCGCCGGCCGGCCCGGCCTATTTTTTCAGCCGGCCGCTGAAGGCGGCGTGCAGGCTGTTCAGGGTCTCCTCGGCGGCCAGCAGCTGCTCGGCCACCTCGTTGACCTTGCGCCGGCTGGAGCGGGCGTGGTCGCGCAGCACCTCGAAGGCGGTGTTGCGGTCGGTCTGGAACTTGCACATCAGCAGGCCGACGGCCAGGCTGGTCTCGCGCCCGGCGGCCAGCGCGGCGTTCAGGTTGAGCTCGGTGCGGCGCAGTTGGCGGATCTCGTCGGCGCGCGCCAGGCCGGCCTGGAAGGCCGGCATCAGCTGCTTCTCGTCGACCGGCTTGACCAGGAAGCCGACGGCGCCGTACTCGGCGGCCTGCCTGCTCAGGTCGGCGTCGCCGCGGCCGGAGAGGAACATGAACGGCACCGAGGTGGCCGCCTGCAACTGCTTGGCCAGCTCCATGCCGGACATGCCGGGCATGTGGATGTCGAGCAGGGCCAGGTCGGGCTCGCGCACGGCGATCACCGCCAGCGCCTCCTCGGCCGAGGCGGCCGTCACCGTGTCGTGGCCGGCGTGGCTCAACACGGCGCTGAGGAACTCGAGCAGCAACAGATCGTCGTCGACGATCAGGATCAGGCGTTTGGTGTCGGCGCGTGCGCTCATGGCGGGATAATCTTATATGAATATCAACAGCCCATTATAGGACCGAATCGCCCGCCACGGCGCATTTATCGGCCCGTGTTGCGCGCCACAAACAAGGCGTTGAACTGGCCGACCGCCAGCGCCGGATCGTCGGCCAGGTAGACGCTGCTGATGGCGGCCACCAGGTCGGCGCCCAGCGCCACCAGCGGCGCCGCGTTGGCCGGCGTCATGCCGCCGATCACCACGGCCGGCACGGCGATGCTGGCCGCCGCCCGGGCGACGATGGCCGGCGCCGTGCTCACCTCGTACTGCTTGACGCGCGACGGGTAGAAGCCGCCGAAGGCGACGTAGCTGGCGCCGGCCGCCTGGGCGGCGACGGCGCGCGGCAGGTCGCCGTAGCAGGAGGCGCCGACGATCTTGTCCGGCCCCAGCGCGGCGCGCACGGCGGCCACGCCGGCGTCGGTGCCGCCGACGTGGACGCCGTCGGCGCCGATCAGCTGGCACAGCTCGGTGTAGTCGTTGATCACCAGCGGCACGCCGTGGCGCCGGCACAGCGCCAGCAGCGCCCGCGCCTGCCGCTCGCGCAGCGCCGGGCCGGCGTCCTTGTGGCGGTACTGCAGCAGGGCGACGCCGGCGCCCAGCGCCCGCTCCGTCGCGGCCAGCAGCTTGTCGGTGTCGTCCCAGTTGGGGGTGACCAGATACAGTCCTTGTTGAATCGCTTTCATAGTGCTCTCAATCGTATCGGATGGGTGGCGGGGCCGGCGGCTCAGCGGTTCATCGGCTCAGCGGCTCAACGGCGCGGCATGCGCTGGCCGTCGGCGATGGCGTAGGCGTCGGCCAGGGCGTGCTGGCAGTATTGCTGGGCGCGTTGCAGCGCGCGCTCCATGGTCAGGCCCTGGGCCAGCAGGCCGGCGCAGGCCGAGGCCAGCGTGCAGCCGCTGCCGTGGAACTGGCCGGCCAGGCGCGGCCAGCGCCACAGCTGCTCGCGGCCGGCGCCGTACCAGCGGTTGACGACGACGTCGCCGTCGTCGTCGTGGCCGCCGGTGAGCAGCACGTGGCCGCAGCCGCGCGCGCGCAGCGCGGCCGCCTGCGCGCCCGGCGTGGCCTGCCCGGTCAGCGCGCGCGCCTCCGGGCCGTTGGGCGTGAGCAGCGTGGCCAGCGGCAGCAGCGGCGCCAGCGCCAGCACGGCGTCGTCGCGCGACAGCAGGTCGCCGTGGCCGCTGGCCAGCACCGGGTCGAGCACCACCGGCAGTTGCGGCTGCAGCCGGCGCAACCGTTCGATCAGGCCGGCGATGGCGCGCGCGTTGGCGGCGCTGCCGGGGATGCCGATCTTGACGGCGGCGATGGCGATCTTGCCGATCAGCGCCTCGGCCTGGCGCAGCAGCAGTTCCGCCGCCACCGGCTCGACGGCGTGGACGCGGTCGTTGTCCTGCGCCGTCAGCGCCGTCACCACCGTCAGCGCGTGGGCGCCCTGGGCGGCGACGGCCTGCAGGTCGGCCGCCAGGCCGGCGCCGCCGGACGGGTCGACGCCGGCGAACACCAGCACGGCGGCGCGCCGTTCGCCGCCGCGCCGCTCGCCGCGGCCGGCGCCGTCGGCCATGCTCATGCCAGCCGGCCCGCCATCGGCGACGACGGCGAGGCGGCGAAGCGTTTGCCGATGCGGCCGGCGAGGAAGGCCTCGCGGCCGGCCTGCACGCCCAGGCGCATGGCGCGCGCCATGCGCACCGGGTCGCGCGCGCCGGCGATGGCGGTGTTCATCAGCACGCCGTCGCAGCCCAGCTCCATGGCTATGGCGGCGTCCGAGGCGGTGCCGACGCCGGCGTCGACCAGCACCGGCACCTTGGCCTGCTCGATGATCAGCGACAGGTTCCACGGGTTGAGGATGCCCATGCCGGAGCCGATCAGCGAGGCCAGCGGCATCACCGCGACGCAGCCGATCTGCTCGAGCAGCTTGGCCTGGATCGGGTCGTCGCTGCAGTAGACCATCACGTCGAAGCCGTCGCGCACCAGCGCCTCGGCGGCGATCAGGGTTTCCGGCATGTGCGGGAACAGGGTCTTCTCGTCGCCCAGCACCTCCAGCTTGACCAGCTTGTGGCCGCCCAGCAGCTCGCGCGCCATCTGCAGCGTGTAGACGGCGTCCTTGGCGGTGTAGCAGCCGGCCGTGTTGGGCAGGATGGTGTACTGCGACGGCGGCAGCACGTCGAGCAGGCTGGGCGCCTTGGGTCCTGGCCGATGTTGACGCGGCGGATCGCCACCGTGATGATCTCGGCGCCGGCCGCGTCGGTCGCCTCGCGCGTCTGCGCCAGGTCCTTGTACTTGCCGCTGCCGACCAGCAGGCGCGAGGTGTAGCTCTTGCCGGCGATGGTCAGCAGGTCTTGCTGTGATGTAGTCATGTTTTCTCCAAGTTGTAGGCAGGCCGAACAGCCAAGCAGGGTCGGACCCTAGGGTCCGACCCTCGCATCCGCTGGCGACGGCCCCTTGTTTTTCCTTGCTGCTCAGCCGCCGCCGATGGCGCGCACGATCTCGACCTTGTCCTGCGGCTGCAGCACGCGCTGCGGCCACTGCTGGCGCGGCACCACGCTGCGGTTGACCGCCAGCGCCAGCGCCTGGCCACCGAGTTCAAGCTCGTCGATCAGCGCGGCCAGCGTGTGCCGCGCCGGCACCTGGCGCGCCGCGCCGTTGAGTTCGATCGCTATCATCGCCGCCTCACAACTTCCGATACAGCTCGGCGCCGTTCTTGACGAACTCGATCGCCTTCACCGTCATGCCCTGCTCGAGCGCCGCGCCGTCGCTCATGCCGTTGGCGGCGGCGTACTCGCGCACCTCCTGGGTGATCTTCATCGAGCAGAAGTGCGGCCCGCACATCGAGCAGAAGTGCGCCACCTTGGCCGAGTCCTTGGGCAGGGTCTCGTCGTGGAACTCGCGCGCCTTGTCCGGGTCCAGGCCGAGGTTGAACTGGTCGTCCCAGCGGAACTCGAAGCGCGCCTTGGACAGCGCGTTGTCGCGGATCTGCGCGCCCGGATGGCCCTTGGCCAGGTCGGCCGCGTGCGCCGCGATCTTGTAGGTGATGATGCCGTCCTTGACGTCGTTCTTGTCCGGCAGGCCGAGGTGCTCCTTCGGCGTGACGTAGCACAGCATGGCCGTGCCGTACCAGCCGATCAGCGCGGCGCCGATGCCGGAGGTGATGTGGTCGTAGCCGGGCGCGATGTCGGTGGTCAGCGGCCCCAGGGTGTAGAACGGCGCCTCGCCGCACTGCTCCAGCTGCAGGTCCATGTTCTCCTTGATCAGCTGCATCGGCACGTGGCCGGTCGATCATCACCTGCACGTCGTGCTGCCAGGCGATCTGGGTCAGCTCGCCCAGGGTCTTCAGCTCGCCCAGCTGGGCCTCGTCGTTGGCGTCGTAGATCGAGCCGGGCCGCAGGCCGTCGCCCAGCGAGAAGGAGACGTCGTAGGCCTTCATGATTTCGCAGATCTCGTTGAAGTGCGTGTACAGGAAGGATTCCTTGTGGTGCGCCAGGCACCACTTGGCCATGATCGAGCCGCCGCGCGAGACGATGCCGGTGAGCCGCTTGGCGGTCATCGGCACGTAGCGCAGCAGCACGCCGGCGTGGATGGTGAAGTAGTCGACGCCCTGTTCGGCCTGTTCGATCAGGGTGTCGCGGAAGATCTCCCAGGTCAGGGCCCTCGGCCTTGCCGTTGACCTTCTCCAGCGCCTGGTAGATCGGCACGGTGCCGATCGGCACCGGGCTGTTGCGGATGATCCATTCGCGCGTCTCGTGGATGTGCTTGCCGGTCGACAGGTCCATGACGTTGTCGCCGCCCCAGCGGATCGCCCAGGTCATCTTCTCGACCTCCTCGCCGATCGACGAGGTGACCGCCGAGTTGCCGATGTTGGCGTTGATCTTGACGAGGAAGTTGCGGCCGATGATCATCGGCTCGATCTCCGGGTGGTTGATGTTGGCCGGGATGATGGCGCGGCCACGGGCGATCTCCTCGCGCACGAACTCGGCGGTGATCTCGGCCGGGATGCTGGCGCCGTAGTTCTGGCCCGGGTGCTGGCGGCCCATCAGGTCGGCCAGGCGCTGGCCCATCGGACCGGAGCCCTTCAGGTTCTCCAGGTACTCCTTGCGGCGCATGTTCTCGCGGATGGCGACGAACTCCATCTCCGGCGTGACGATGCCCTGGCGCGCGTAGTGCATCTGGGTGACGTTGGCTGTCCCGTTCGGGCCGGCCTTGGCGCGGCGCGGCAGGCGGTGCAGGTTGAAGCGCAGCTCGGCCAGCGCCGGGTCGGCCAGGCGGGCCTGGCCGTATTCGGAGCTCGGGCCGGCCAGCTCCTCGGTGTCGCCGCGCTCCAGGATCCACGGCAGGCGCGGCGTGGCGGCCAGGCCGGAGCGGATGTCGATCAGCGCGTCCGGGTCGGTGTAGGGGCCGGAGGTGTCGTAGACGTAGACCGGCGGATTGGCCTCGAAGCCGAACGAGGCCGGCGTGTCGGACTGGCTGATTTCGCGCATCGGCACGCGGATGTCGGGACGGCTGCCCTGCACGTAGATCTTGCGCGAGTTGGGCAGCGGCGCGATGGCGGCTTGGTCGACCACGGCGGTGGCGGAGAGGAATTTCGGATTGGCGTTCATTTGGCTCCTTGGTTGGCTACAGGAGCCAGCAAAGGAGGGTTGGACGGCGCCGGCGCGGGGTCGAATGGCGTGGATGACCCGGCGGCAAAATCCTAAGCTTCCCTTCGCTGGCATTATCCAGATCAGGTTCGGAGGGTATTTCTCACCCAGCCGCCGCGATGCGACGGCCAGGACCCTAGCGTGTGCCGCCTTGCGGCAGCGGTGGCAATTATACATCGGCCGGCGCCGGCGCCAAGCGCCTTGTGCGAATTCGGCGCGGCGGCGGCCCGGCGCGGCTGGCGCGTCGGCGCGGCTAGCGCGTCGGCGCGGTCTGGTAGATGGTGGCGGCCCAGGGTCCGGCCGGCCGGCCGCCGCAGGTGTAGGTTCCGTTCGCGCCGCCCACATGGATCTTGCCGGTGTAGACGCAGGCGCCGTTGCCGCGCGTGATGCGCACATTGTCGCCGTTGATGCTGATGACAATGTTCGCTTCCTGCAGTTTTTCGCCGTTGGGGTTGCTGAACGAGCCGCTGAAGGTGGGGCCGGACTGTTGCACCCAGTCCCAGGTCCAGCCGCAGCACTCGCCGCCGTGCCAATGGCGGCCGCGCAAGGCGTCCACGGCGCCGGGCAGGTTCTCCAACTGCGCCGCCGCCTGGCCCGCCACGCCGCCCAACAGTAAAACGCCCGCCAGGACGCGGCTGATTGTCGATCGCATCATATTGCCTCCGAATGTGGCTAGTCCGACCCGCCGGCCGGACGAGCGTCCGGCCCGACATCCAGTCTAGTGCGCGCCTTCCCTCCACGCAACGATTCGATCGCCTCGCGCCCTCGATACAACAGGCAAGCGGCGCGCGCCGTCAGACCTTGAACAGGCTGACGATCTGCGCCAGGCCGGCGGCCTGCTGGTTCATCGACTGGGCGGCGGCGGCGGCCTCCTCCACCAGCGCGGCGTTCTGCTGCGTCATGTTGTCCATCTCGGCGATGGCGTCGTTGATCTGGTCGATGCCCGAGCTCTGCTCCTGGCTCGCCGAGCTGATCTCGGCGACGATGTCGGTGACCCGGCGCACGCTGTCGACCACCTTGTCCATGGTGCTGCCGGTGGCCTCGACCAGGCGCTCGCCGGCGGCGACCTTCTCGGCCGAGCTGTTGATCAGCTCCTTGATCTCCTTGGCCGCGCCGGCCGAGCGCTGCGCCAGGTTGCGCACCTCGGCGGCGACCACGGCGAAGCCCCGGCCCTGCTCGCCGGCCCGGGCCGCCTCGACGGCGGCGTTGAGCGCCAGGATGTTGGTCTGGAAGGCGATGCCGTCGATCACGCTGATGATGTCGCTGATCTGCCTGGACGACTCGTTGATCGCGCCCATGGTCTCGACCACCTGGCCGACCGCCCGGCCGGCCTGGCTCGCCACCTCCGAGGCGGAGATCGCCAACTGGTTGGCCTGGCGCGCGTTGTCGGCGTTCTGCCGCACGGTCGAGGTCATCTCCTCCATGGTCGAGGCGGTCTCCTCCAGCGCGCCGGCCTGCTGCTCGGTGCGCGCCGACAGGTCGTGGTTGCCGGCCGAGATCTCGCCCGAGGCGGTGGAGATGGCGTTGGCGTCGCTGCGCACCTGGCTGACGATGTGCGCCAGCTTGTCGCGCATCACCAGGATGGCGAACAGCAGGCTGGACTTGTCGGCCGGCGCCAGCGCGATCGGCGTGGTCAGGTCGCCCTGGGCGATCTGGCCGACGATGCCGACGGCGTAGTCCGGCTCGCCGCCGAGCTGGCCGAGGATGCGGCGCAACATGTGCCAGGCCAGGCCGCCGACCACCACCATCAGGGCCAGGCCCAGGCCGAGCAGGACGGTGGCCTGCTTCCAGAAACGCTCGTTGATGTCGTCGATATAGGTGCCGGTGCCGATCAGCCAGTTCCACCCGGGGAACTTGATCACCGCGTACATCTTGGCGACCTTCTCTTTGACGCCGGGACGGGTGCCCTCCTGCTCGACGATGCCGATGCGGGCGCGCGCCAGCGCGTTGCGGTAGCCGTCGCCGCTCTCCTTGGTCTGCACCTTGCCGATGCGCTTGGCGTCCGGGTGGGCGATCAGCACCTCGGAGCTGGCCTCGCGCACGAAGTAGTACATCTCGTCCTTGTGGAAGCTGCTCAGGGTCTGCACCGCCAGGCGTTGCGCGTCCTCGCGGCTCATCTTGCCGGACTGTTCCTGCGCGTAGGCCTTCTCGACGGCGGCGTTGGCCAGCTCGATCAGGTTGCCCAGTTGCGCGCTGCGCTCCTGCATCATCGTCGCGCGCAGGCTGAACAACGAGACGGTGGCGATGCAGACAATGCCGAGCAGAGTGGCGGCGCAAAGAAGAAGTATACGGGTGCTGAGTTTCATGTTGTTCTCTCGTGTGGATGGCCGCTGAGGTCGGGCCAAGCAGGAGGAGCCGGGGCGGAGGGCCGGGCCTGGAATCGCGCGCCGACCGGCCGCCGTGGATGGCGGGTGCCTGCGCGAAAAAAGTGTTTTCAGGCAACAGTATAGCAGCCGGGGCCGGCATTTCCAAGAAATCGGCTGGGCGGCGGGCCCGGTTGCGAAAGGGGCAGACGCGGGAATGAAGGAGGGCAAGCAGGTGAAGAAAGGACGGCCGCTGTCTTGGCCGTCCCGGCAAGATTGCCTTGCCGACCTGGATGGCAGGCGGCCTATTGCGGCCGGTAGGTCAAGGTCAAGGTGTAGCTCGACGCGCTGTAGCCGTTGAGCAGCACGTACAGGTCGCCGTTGGCGTTGACGGCGAGCGTGCAACTCTCGCTGCTGGTCGGGCCATCCGACTTGCAGTCGTAGCTGCTGGTGGTGGGCGCGCTGCCCTTGCGCAGGTACAGGTCGGTGTCGCCGCTGCCGCTCAGGCTGGCGGCGAAGCTGCCGCCGGCCGCCACCTTGAACGGGCCGTAGTTCTTCTTCTGCCCCTTGCTCAGGCTGCCGCTGAAGGTCTCCGTGCGGTCGCCCGGCGGCGTCACGCCGGGGCCGTCGCTGCCCAGCTCGACGGCGTAGGCCAGCGCCATGCGGGCGAACTTGAGGGCGTGGTCGGCCTGGTTGCCGGAGTTGGCGTAGGTGTCGTTGGCGGTGTGGATGTAGGGGTTGTCCTGGCCCAGCGTGGTCTCGAAGGGCATCGAGCTCCAGTAGCCCTGCGCCGTCCACGAGGCGTGGTCGGAGCAGGCGTAGCCGCACTGGTCGTAGCCTATCTTCAAGGTCGGCAGGTAGGCGCCGATCAGCTTGACGACGAAGTCGTTCTGCGCGCTGTCGGTGTAGTCGGTGTACATGTAGATGTCGTAGGGCGAGCCCTTGTAGTTGGTCATGTCGAGCTGCATCACGCCGACCACCTTGACGTTGTTGTTCTTGTGGTTCAGGGCGATGTCCTGCGAGCCGCGCAGGCCGACCTCCTCGGCGGCGTAGCCGATCAGCTTGATGGTGCGGCGCGGATGGTAGCCGGCCGCCACCATCGCGCGCAGCACCTCGGTCAGGCTGGCCACGCCGGAGGCGTCGTCGTCGGCGCCGGGCGCGCGCGTGGTCTCGCCGGTGCCGTTCTGGTTGATCGAGTCGAGGTGGCCGCCCAGCACCACCACTTCGCTGCCGTTGTCGCTGCCGGCGATGGTCAGGATCACCGATTTCTGCGGATAGGAGGCGTGGCTGAACTGGCTCACCGTGATGTCGCTGCGGCCGGCGGCGATGCTGCTCCAGCGCTGCTTGAGCCAGTCCGAGGCGTTGACGCCGTTGTTGGTGGTGTAGTAGCGGTTGGCGAAGGCCGACATGTCGACGATGGTCTGGCCGATGTTGCTCGCCTGCATTTGGGACAGCATGGGGTTGACCACGCTCTGCTGGTCGATCACGTAGGACGGCCGGGGCGTGGCCAGCAGGCTGGTCCGCAACGGCGGGCGCAGCGCGGACAGCCCGGCCGCCTCGCTGGGGTGGTACATGAAGCCGCCGCAGCGGCGCAGCTCCTTGTGCACGGCGGCCGACAGGGCGAGCATCTGCCGCTCGTCGACCTCGACCAGGTGGACGCGCTCGTCGCCGGCGCGTTGGCCGGGCGCCGCCTGGCTCAGCGTGGCGCGGCTCTCGCGGGCGACCGCCTGCGGCGCGACCTTTTGCAGCTGGCGGTAGGCGGCGTCGCCGACGGTGATCCAGATCTTGTTCGACTGCGTGCTCGACTGCAGGTTTGGCTGCATATTCGACTGCGCGGCGGCGTGGCCGCCGGCGCCGGCCAACAGGCCGGCCAGCAGTACCGCGATGAGGCGTGGGGTCATGTCCATCTCCTTGTCATCCATTGAACTCCGGGCGGCCAACAGTATTCCCTTGGCGCGTCCCAAGTCAAAAAAGTTGCATAAATCGACAAATAGAGGAAAAAATCACGCTTTTTAACAGCGGCGGCCGCAGCGATGTTTGCACCGCGCCAACAAAAGCCCCCCGCCGCGCCGGCCGTCTGGCGACATTGGCAAGTTTTCGCCGCCAAATCGCCACCGATCGCGCGGCTTTTGGCGGAATTTGCGCCGGCGGGCGCCGCCGTCGTGCGCAGGGCCGGTGGCGTCCCTTATAATGGTTCTTTTCGCAAATTTACAAGCCAAATCATGGAATTAGCCAAGTCTTTCGAGCCTGCCGACATTGAACAATTCTGGCGCAGCGAGTGGGAACAGCGCGGTTACTTCGCCGCCACCCTCGACGCCGGCAAACCTTCCTTCAGCATCCAGCTGCCGCCGCCGAACGTCACCGGCACGCTGCACATGGGCCACGCCTTCAACCAGACCGTGATGGACGGCCTGACCCGCTACCACCGCATGCTCGGCCACAACACCGCCTGGGTTCCCGGCACCGACCACGCCGGCATCGCCACGCAGATCGTCGTCGAGCGCCAGCTGGACGCGCAGAAGATCTCGCGCCATGATTTGGGCCGCGAAAAATTCGTCGAAAAAGTCTGGGAGTGGAAAGAGAAATCCGGCTCCACCATCACCGGCCAGATGCGCCGCATGGGCACCTCGCCGGATTGGAAGCGCGAGTACTTCACCATGGACGAGACCCGTTCGAAGGTCGTCACCGACGTCTTCGTGCGCCTGCACGAGCAGGGCCTGATCTACCGCGGCAAGCGGCTGGTCAACTGGGACCCGGTGCTGGGCACCGCCGTCTCCGACCTGGAAGTGGTGTCGGAGGAGGAGGACGGCTCGATGTGGTACATCAAGTACCCGCTGGCCGACGGCAGCGGCTTCCTGACGGTGGCCACCACCCGTCCGGAAACCATGCTCGGCGACACCGCCGTGGCGGTCGACCCGACCGACGAACGCTACCAGGCCCTGGTCGGCCAGATGCTCAAGCTGCCACTGTCGCAGCGCGAGATCCCGATCATCGCCGACTCGTACGTCGACAAGGAATTCGGCACCGGCTGCGTGAAGATCACCCCGGCCCACGACATGAACGACTACGCCGTCGGCCAGCGCCACAACCTCGACATGCCGATCATCCTGACGCTCGACGCCAAGATCAGCGACGAGGCGCCGGCCGCCTACCGTGGCATGGACCGCTTCGCCGCGCGCAAGCAGATCGTCGCCGACCTCGACGCGCTCGGCCTGCTCGAGCAGGTCAAGCCGCACAAGCTGATGGTGCCGCGCGGCGACCGCACCGGCGTCGTCATCGAGCCGATGCTGACCGACCAGTGGTTCGTGGCGATGAGCAAGCCGGCGCCTGAGGGCACCTTCTTCCCCGGCAAATCGATCGCCGAGACGGCGCTCGACAAGGTCGCCAACGGCGAGATCAAGTTCGTGCCGGAAAACTGGAGCACCACCTACAACCAGTGGCTCAACAACATCCAGGACTGGTGCATCTCGCGCCAACTGTGGTGGGGCCACCAGATCCCGGCCTGGTACGACGAGAAGGGCAACATCTTCGTCGCCAAGACCGAGGAAGAGGCGCGCGCCAAGGCCCACGCCGCCGGCAGCACCGGCATGCTGCGGCGCGACGCCGACGTGCTCGACACCTGGTTCTCGTCGGCGCTGATCCCCTTCTCGACCATGGGCTGGCCGGAGGAAACGCCGGACATCAAGGCCTTCCTGCCGTCGTCGGTGCTGGTCACCGGCTTCGACATCATCTTCTTCTGGGTCGCCCGGATGGTGATGATGACCGCCCACTTCACGGGCAAAGTGCCGTTCAACACCGTGTACGTGCACGGCCTGGTGCGCGACTCGACGGGGCAGAAGATGTCCAAGTCGAAGGGCAACACGCTCGACCCGATCGACCTGATCGACGGCATCGACCTGGAGGGGCTGATCGTCAAGCGCACCACCGGCCTGATGAACCCGCGCGACGCCGAAAAGATCGCCAAGGCGACGCGCAAGGAATTCCCCAACGGCATCGCCGCCTACGGCAGCGACGCGGTGCGCTTCACCATGGCCAGCTACGCCTCGCTGGGCCGCAACATCAACTTCGACCTGGGCCGCTGCGAAGGCTACCGCAACTTCTGCAACAAGATGTGGAACGCCACCCGCTTCGTGCTGATGAACACCGAGGGCAAGGACTGCGCGCCCAACGAGGCCGACCTGTCGATGGCCGACAAGTGGATCATCTCGCTGCTGCAAAAGGCCGAGCTGGACGTCGCCAAGGGCTTCGAGGACTTCCGCTTCGACAACATCGCCAGCACCATCTACAAGTTCGTCTGGGACGAGTACTGCGACTGGTATCTGGAAGTGGCCAAGGTGCAAGTGCAGCACGGCACGGAAGGCCAGCAACAAGCCACCCGCCACACCCTGCTGCGCGTGCTGGAAGTGGTGCTGCGCCTGGCCCATCCGATCATTCCCTTCGTCACCGAGGCGCTGTGGCAGACCGTCGCCCCGCTGGCCGGCAAGACGCTGAACCCGGCCGGCGATTCGATCATGATGCAACCGTATCCGATCGCCAACACCGCGAAGATCGACGAGGCCGCCGAAGCCTGGATGCAGCAGTTGAAGGCGCTGACCGACGCCACCCGCAACCTGCGCGGCGAGATGCAGTTGTCGCCGTCGCTGCGCGTGCCGCTGATCGTCGAGGCGCGCGACGCCGCCGACCGCGCCGCGCTGGAGCTGTTCGCGCCCTACGTGCAGTCGCTCGGCAAGCTGGCCGAGGTCAACATCGTCGACGCCCTGCCGGAATCGCCGGCCGCCGTCTCCATCGTCGGCACCACCAAGCTGATGCTGAAGGTAGAGATCGACGTCAAGGCCGAGCGCGAGCGCCTGTCCAAGGAGATCGCCCGCCTCGAAGGCGAGATCGCCAAGGCCAACGGCAAGCTGTCCAACGAGAGCTTCGTCGCCCGCGCGCCGGTCGAGGTGGTGGCCCAGGAGAAGGAACGGGTCGCCAACTTCGGCGCCACGGTGGAGAAGATGCGCGAGCAGTTCGCCAAGCTGCCGGTAGCCTAAGGCTTTGCTTTGCAACAAAAAACCGGCCGCTGGCCGGTTTTTTTACGTCCCGGACAGGAAATAGCACGAGTGGTCAAATATTTTGCCGGCGGATGCTCACAAGCGATGACAGTTTGCTAAACTTGACCTCGCATAAAAACTAAACCTATGGAGACAACAAAATGCGCTCAATCAAACAAGTAGCAATCATCGCCGGCAGCATCGCCGCCGCCCTGCTGGCGGCGCCGGCGTGGGCCGACGAGGCCAGCCCGGTCGGCCTGTGGAAGAACATCGACGACGTCTCCGGCAAGCCGAAGGCGCTGATCCGCATCACCGAGAGCAACGGTGCGCTGCAGGGCCAGATCGAGAAGCTGTTCCGCGCCCCCAACGAGGAGCAAAATCCCAAGTGCGACAAGTGCGAGGGCGCCCGCAAGGACGCGCCGGTGCTCGGCCTGGTCATCATGTCGGGCTTGAAGAAGGATGGTAGCGAGTACACCGGCGGCGAGATCCTCGATCCGGACAACGGCAAGGTCTACAAGAGCAAGATGAACCTGGCCGACGGCGGCAAGAAACTCAACGTGCGCGGCTACATCGGCATCCCGATGCTGGGCCGCTCGCAGACCTGGGTACGGCAGGAGTAAAAAAGCGCAGGCGTAGCGTCGATAAGCCGGCCTTTGGCCGGCTTTTTTATCGGCCGCGTTTAATAAAAAATATTGCCTATTTTATAAATATTGATATAATGAAAATATTATCTTTTAATACTCATGAAAATCATATGAAAAAAATCGCTGGATTGATCTGTGGATTAGCCATGATGGAGGCGGCGCAAGCGGATGTTGTTACCTACGAATTCACCGCGACCATAACTACCATGAAACTAGACTATACCGTGGTAACGGAATCTAGTTTGCCAGGGAAGACCATTTCGGTGGGCGAAGCCGTACGTGGCCGCCTCACCTATAACACGCAAACACCCCTCCACAGCCAATGGATAGGTGAACCGGGTGAACCCGGAACAGCTCGAAACTATGCTGCTAGAGGTATGAAAAACACCATGTCGTTCGTCTTTGAGACACATGGTTTTTCGTTCGACTCGGCGCCCTCGACGTCCAAAGATGACCAAATGGACATCACGGTCAGAAATGATACCGATGCCCCGATGGGCGCGCCCGGCCCCTACGACCAACTGAATATCGAAGCCTACAGCGTAAACAGCTACGGCCGGAATTTCGGCTCCCTCTCGATGAACGACTACACCGGCTCCTTGCTCGTCCACGGCGACATACCGCACCGACTACCAGACATCAACAGCAAATACATACTACAAGAGTTCGAATACAACTTAGATCACAACGGGGTATGGTTGAGCGCACGTGGCGCGCTGACGTCACTTACCCTAGTCAGCTCCGTGCCGGAACCCAGCACCTACGCCATGTTCATGGCTGGGTTGGCCTGTCTGGCTTGGCGTCGCCGCACGCGCCGCTAGCACCGCATAGTTCTAGCAACAAGAGCCGGCCCTCAGCCGGCTTTTTTACTTTGCGCGATCACTTTGTTGAGGTGCCGGTCCAGGCTGTTGGCGAAGCTCTGCCGGTCGGACTGGCTGAAGGCGGCCGGGCCGCCGGTGTCGACGCCGCTGCCGCGCAACTCGTCCATGAAGGCGCGCATGGTCAGCATCTGCGCGATGTTGTCGTTGGTGTAGAACTCGCCGCGCGGGTTGAGCGCGAAGCCGCCCTTTTTCAGCACGTCCGAGGCCAGCGGGATGTCGCCGGTGACGACCAGGTCGCCGGCCGTCAGCAGGCGTACGATCTCCTGGTCGGCCACGTCGGCGCCGGACGGCACCTGCACCGAGCGGATGTAGCGCGACGGCGGCACGCGCAGCAATTGGTTGGCCACCAGGGTCAGCTGCAACTGCGTGCGCTCGGCGACGCGGTACAGAATATCCTTGACCACGGCCGGACAGGCGTCGGCGTCCACCCAGATCTGCATCATGACTCCCACAGCTCGCCGTTCGGGCCGACCCGGGGCGGCGTGACGCCGAAGTGCAGGTAGGCGGCGGGCGTGGCCACCCGGCCGCGCGGCGTGCGTTGCAAAAATCCTTGTTGGATCAAGTACGGCTCGAGCACGTCCTCGATGGTGTCGGCCGCCTCGCCGATGGCCGCCGCCAGGTTGCCGACGCCGACCGGGCCGCCGCCGAACTTGAACAGCACCGCCTCGAGCAGCTTGCGGTCCATCACGTCGAAGCCGACCGTGTCGACGTCGAGCATCACCAGGGCGGCGTCGGCGACGGCCTTGGTGATGTCGCCGTTGCCCTTGACCTCGGCGTAGTCGCGCACCCGGCGCAGCAGGCGGTTGGCGATGCGCGGCGTGCCGCGCGCGCGGCGGGCGATCTCGACGGCGCCGTCCGGTTCGATGTTGGCCTTCAACAGCGCGGCGCTGCGCGTGACGATCTTGGTCAGCTCGGGCGCGGTGTAGAACTCCAGCCGGGCGACGATGCCGAAGCGGTCGCGCAGCGGGTTGGTCAGCATGCCGGCGCGCGTGGTGGCGCCGACCAGGGTGAACGGTTGCAGGTCCAGCTTGACCGAGCGCGCCGCCGGCCCCTCGCCGATCATGATATCGATCTGGTAGTCCTCCAGCGCCGGGTACAGAATCTCCTCGACCACCGGCGACAGGCGGTGGATCTCGTCGATGAACAGCACGTCGTTGGCTTCCAGGTTGGTCAGGATGGCCGCCAAATCACCGGGACGCTCCAGCACCGGGCCGGAGGTCTGGCGCAGGTTGACGCCCATCTCGCGCGCGATGATGTTGGCCAGGGTGGTCTTGCCCAGGCCGGGCGGACCGAACAGCAGGGTGTGGTCGAGCGCCTCGCCCCGGTTGCGCGCGGCGGCGATGAAGATCTCCAGCTGGTCGCGGATCTTGCTCTGGCCGACGTACTCGTCCAGATGCTTGGGCCGTAGCGCCCGCTCGATCGCCTCCTCGTTGGGCGAGGACGGCGTCGGCGCGATGATGCGTTGTTCGGTGAAATTATCGGTCTGGATACTCATGCAATCGATTCTTGAAGCCTACTATTTGGGAGAATATGTTGAGAAATCGGTGTCGAGCAAAAACGAAATCCGCTCTGCAGCCGTTACTTGTGTTTGCCGTAGCTCGTCCAGCTCGGCTGGTGTCAGCATACGCGGGGTGCCTTTGGGAACTGTCGAGCTGGTCAACGTCAACACCACAGGCTCGCCGTCGCTAGTGCCTGCCAAGATGCGCTTCGATGCGCTCCATGATTCTCTCAGCTGTTGGAGTTTGAATGAGATATCTTGCCTCCGAAGCAGTGAGGCAGTCGAATCCGAATCCAAGCCGTTGCTGCCACCAATGTTCAATTTGTCCATGTTTGCACCTCAACGCGATCAATTGCTCGACAGTAGGAACCAATCTTGCCGAGTAAGTCTTGCCGGTTAATGCCGTTGCTCCGACAACAAAACCGCCATGCGCATGAATATGTCCGCGCAGATTAGCTATTGTCCCACCCTGCCCAACAAAGTCATCAACAATGATGTATTTTTTCCCCACCACTACCGGCCCCTTAAACACGGCCTGGCGAGCCATTCTGGAAAAGCCGTCTGCGCCTGTGTGATTCACCACATTCGCCTGCACAATACGGTGTTCCTGACGCCACCCAATAACACGAGAGAAAAAATCCGCCATAGCCATTGGAATCGCGTTCACCCCCACGGACTCCTCAGCATGAACCGCCACCAGCGTTGGCGCGCCTCCCGCCTGTGCCTCAAGCATCGCCAATACAATGGCGTCCGACATCGTCTTCAGCACCAGTTCGCTTGCAGCATCGACATCCCCGGCTTTGGCCGGGAGATACGCCACATGACGTTTCACCACGCTTTCTGGCGCATGAATGAACACTTCTGGAAAATGATTCCAGCTACAGCGCAATGGCAAGACCATGGCCACGCCCCCGGTTCGTTGAACAATTGAAGCGACACGCATCGCTTCATCATCCCGCACAAACCCAGTCTAGCCATTGATCCTGCTTACTGCTTGTTGATTAGCCTTTCGACAGCGCCTTCAGCGCCAGCTTGATGCCATCGGACACGCCGCTGCCGGCCGGCACGGCTTTCAGCGCCAGCAGCGCCTCCTTGTCCGAATAGCCGAGCGCGACCAGCGCGTTCAGGATATCAGATTGCGAGTCCGGCACGGCGTGCGCGCCGCCGGCGCCGATGTCGGCGCCCAGCTTGCCCTTCAGTTCCAGCAGCAGGCGCTCGGCGGTCTTCTTGCCGATGCCGGGCACCTTGACCAGGCGGCCGGTCTCCTGCAGCGTGACGGCCTGGGCCAGGTCGGCGATGGTCATGCCGGACAAGATCGACAGCGCCATGCGCGCGCCCACGCCGGTGATCTTGATCAGTTGGCGGAACACGGCGCGCTCCTCGGCGTGGCCGAAGCCGAACAGCAGGTGGGCGTCCTCGCGGATGGTCTGGTGGGTGAACAGCACCACCTTCTCGCCGACGCCGGGCAGGTTGTAGAAGGTGCTCATCGGCACGTCGACTTCGTAGCCGACGCCGTGGCAGTCGACCAGCAGTTGCGGTGGATTTTTTTCGAGCAATACACCGGAGAGACGACCGATCATCGTGTTACCTTTTTTGAAGAATGTTGGGGGAGGAACTAGCCGACCAGGCGGCCGCGCTTCATGCGCAGGCCGGACAGGCCGGGGCCGATGGCGCTGATCAGCGCCAGCGTGTCGTGGCTGTTGGCGTGGCAGATCGCCACGCCGAGCGCGTCGGCGGCGTCGCTGCCGGGCAGGCCGGGCAGCGCCAGCAGGCGCGCCACCATCTCCTGCACCTGCTCCTTGGCCGCCTTGCCGTGGCCGGTGACGGCCTGCTTGACCTGCAGCGCGGTGTATTCGGCCACCTCGAGCTCGGCGTCGACCAGCGCGCAGATGGCGGCGCCACGGGCCTGGCCCAGCAGCAGGGTCGACTGCGGATTGACGTTGACGAAGACTTTTTCGATCGCCGCGCAGTCCGGCCGGTAGGTGGCGGCCACCTCGGCGATGCTGCGCAGGATCACCTTCAAGCGCGCCGGCAACTCGCCCTCGCCGCTCTTGATGGTGCCGGACGCGATGTAGCGCAGCTTGTTGCCCTGCTTGTCGATGACGCCGAAGCCGGTCGTGCGCAAGCCAGGGTCGATGCCGAGAATAATCATCGTCAGATTGTATGCACTAAGGCAAGTGGGAGCAAGGGCGGACTGCCGTGGCCGGTACAAAGAAACAGGGACCGTCCCCGGGCGGTCGGCCCCGGGACGGTCCCTGCGCGGTGACTCAAAAAATCAATGACGGAAGTGGCGGGTGCCGGTGTACAGCATGACCACGCCGCGCTCGTCGGCGGCGTCGATCACTTCCTGGTCGCGCATCGAGCCGCCCGGCTGGATGACGCAGTTGGCGCCCGCGTCAACGACAACGTCGAGGCCGTCGCGGAAGGGGAAGAAGGCGTCCGAGGCGACCACCGAGCCGGTCAGCGACAGGCCCGCGTTCTGCGCCTTGATCGAGGCGATGCGGGCCGAGTCGATGCGGCTCATCTGGCCGGCGCCGACACCCAGCGTCATGTTGCCGCCGCAGAAGACGATGGCGTTCGACTTGACGTACTTGGCGACGCGCCAGGCGAACATCAGGTCCTGCAACTGCTGTTGGGTTGGCTGCAGCTTGGTGACCACTTTCAGGTCGCCCAGCAGCACGTTCTTCGAGTCGGCCGACTGCACCAGCAGGCCGCCGCCGACGCGCTTGAAGTCCATCGCGTTGACGCCCTTGCCCAGCGGGATTTCCAGCAGGCGCACGTTTTGTTTCGCCGACAGGATCTGCTTGGCTTCGGCCGAGAACGACGGCGCGATCAGCACTTCGACGAACAGCTTGGCCAGCTCGGTGGCGGCGGCGCCGTCCACTTCGACGTTGAAGGCGATGATGCCGCCGAAGGCCGAGGTCGGGTCCGTCTTCAGCGCGCGGCTGTAGGCGTCGGCCGCGTTGGCGCCCAGCGCCACGCCGCAAGGGTTGGCGTGCTTGACGATGACGCAGGCGGCGCTCTGGTCGAAGCCGCCCATGCTCTTGACGCATTCCCAGGCGGCGTCGGCGTCGGCGATGTTGTTGTACGACAGTTCCTTGCCCTGCAGCTGGCGGTAGTTGCCCAGCGCGCCCTCGGTCACGCTCAGGTCGCGGTAGAAGGCGGCCGACTGGTGCGGGTTCTCGCCGTAGCGCATGTCCTGGACTTTTTCAAACGCCACGTTCAGCGTCTGCGGGTACTGGGCGCGGGTGGCGTGCTGCTTGTCGGCGCCCAGGCTGGTCAGGTAGTTGGCGATGGCGCCGTCGTACTGGGCGGTGTGGGCGTAGACCTTGGTGGCCAGCTTGAAACGGGTGTCGTAGCCGACCGCGCCGGCCTTGATCTCGTCGAGCACCACCGAATAGTCGGCCGGGTCGCAGATCACCACCACGTCCTTGTGGTTCTTGGCCGCCGAACGCAGCATGGCCGGGCCGCCGATGTCGATGTTCTCGATCGCGTCTTCCAGCGTGCAGCTGTCCTTGGCCACGGTGGCCTGGAACGGGTACAGGTTGACCACCACCATGTCGATGGTCGGGATCTTGTGCTCTTCCAGCTTGGCCATGTGCTCGGGGAAATCGCGGCGCGCCAGGATGCCGCCGTGCACCATCGGATGCAGGGTCTTGACGCGGCCGTCGAGCATCTCCGGGAAGCCGGTGTAGTCGGCGACCTCGGTCACGGCGACGCCGTTGTCGGCCAGCAGTTTGGCGGTGCCGCCGGTCGACAGGATGTTGACGCCCATGGCGGCCAACGCGCGCGCGAAGTCGAGCACGCCGGTTTTGTCGGAGACGGAGATGAGAGCTTGTTTGATCATGGCAGTGGCTAGGTGGTTGAGTATTCTGTACAAATCAAGGCTGCTTGGGCGCAACATTCACGGCACCAGCGGCCGTCCTCAGCCACTAGCGGGGCGGAACGGGCGACGGGCTACAGCAGGCCGTGCTCTTGCAATTTCTTGCGCAAGGTGTTGCGGTTGATGCCGAGCATTTGCGCGGCGTGCGACTGGTTGCCGTCGGCGCGGGTCATGACCACTTCGAGGATCGGCTTTTCGACGGTCAACACGACCATGTCGTAAATGTTCGAAGCTTGCTGCTCGCCCAGGTCGTTGAAGTAATCTTCAAGGCTCTTCTGGACAACTTCCTGGATGCTTTCTTTGCTCATTTTAATGTCATTCGGCTAATTAATATTGCGTGACGCGGTGCCGCGCCCGCTGCGGGCGCTGGGCACTTGCCCTTTTTTTATATAACTTTTTTGGTGCTGCCGCAGCCTGCTTATGCGGGCTGCAAATCATCGGAGAGGCGGTATTGTAACCGCTCACCAAAACTCCATTGCGATTCAAAAAACTGGTCGACCGCCTGCAACTGCGAGGCTATCGACTCCAACAGGTTCATTTTCTGGCGGAACTCCTCGCCGCCGGCCAGGTCGCGCACATACCAACCGATATGCTTGCGCGCCGTGCGCACGCCGAGGAAATCGCCGTAAAACGCGTAGTGGGCGCGCAGATGCTCGTCCATCAGGGCGCGCACCTCGTCCACATAGGGCGCCGGCAAGTGGCTGCCGGTGCGCAGGAAATGCTCGATCTCGCGGAAGATCCACGGCCGGCCCTGCGCCGCGCGGCCGACCATGATGGCGTCGGCGCCGGTTTGCTCCAGCACATACTTGGCCTTTTCCGGCGAGGTGATGTCGCCGTTGGCCACCACCGGAATGGAAACCGAGCGCTTGACCGCCGCGATGGTGTCGTACTCGGCGTCGCCCTTGTAGCCGTCGGCGCGGGTGCGGCCATGCAAGGTCAGCATGGCGATACCGGCGTCCTCGGCGATGCGGGCGATGTTCAGGGCGTTCTTGTTCAGGCGGTCCCAGCCGGTGCGGAACTTCAGGGTGACCGGCACGTCGACCGCGCCGACCACCGCGTGCAGAATCTTTTCCACCAGCGCCTCGTCCTGCAGCAGGGCCGAACCGCACCAGCTGTTGCAAACCTTTTTCACCGGGCAACCCATGTTGATGTCGATGATCTGGGCGCCCCGCTCGACGTTGAAGCGGGCGCAGTCGGCCAGGTTCGTGCGGGTCGGCGCCGGCGATCTGCACCGCCTTCGGCTCCATCTCGCCGGTGTGGTCGGTGCGGCGCGAACTCTTTTCCGTCGCCCACAGGCGCGGATTCGAGGCGGCCATTTCCGACACCGCGTAGCCGGCGCCGAGCTGCTTGCACAGCTGGCGGAAAGGCCGGTCCGTCACGCCCGCCATGGGGGCGACGAAGACGTTGTTACGCAGTAAGTAGGGGCCGATTTGCACTGACATTACCTGAATGGGAGGGAGGAACCTTCTATTTTAACCGATGCGCTGCTCAATTAATAAGCACTATTTTCATGGCCGCGCAGAAAGCATGGTTGCGAGGGACGTTAAGACTATTGCCGTGGTGAAAATTTTAGCACGCGCGTGCGCCCGCCCGCCGGCGCGCCGGCGGCGGCGGAAAGCTTGCTTTAAACTAAATGATGTCGTCCAGCGCGGCCAGCTGCAGGTGCTCGACCTCGCCCCAGCTGTCGAGCGACAACTTGGCGCCGGCCAAGGTGAAGCGGTTGATGCTGGCGTTTTTGACCTGGAAGTCGCGCGGGCTGTCGAGCGACATGCCGACCGCCGCGCGGTAGGCGCATTCGAGCACGCCGCCGTGCGCCACCACCACCACCGTCTTGCCGGCGTGGCGGCCGGCCCAGCCGACGATGGCGTCGACGCTGCGGCGATAGAACTGGCGGAAGCTCTCGGCGTCGCGTTCGCCGGAGGGCATCACGGCGTCGATGTCGCGCGCCTGCCACAGCGCGTATTCGGCCGGGTAGCGCCGCTCGATGTCGCTGTACAGCAAGCCCTCGAAGCCGCCGTAGCAGCGCTCGCGCAGTTCGGCGTCTGTGTGCAGCGGCAAGTCGTGCAGCGCGCTGACCGCCTGCGCCGTCTGCACGGCGCGTTGCAGGTCGCTGGCGACGACGGCGTCGATGCGCTCGTCGGCCAGGGCGCGGGCCAGCGCCTCGGCCTGGCGCAGGCCTCTCGTCGTTGAGGGCGATGTCGGTGTGGCCCTGCAGGCGGCGCACGGCGTTCCACGCCGTCTCGCCGTGGCGGATCAGTAAAATCTTGGTACTCATGCAATCCTAGTTCTTGGCCGCCGCCAGCGCCGGGTTCAGCGTGTAGCGGCCGATCAGTTGTGCTTCGTCGAGAATGTGGCCGCGCAGCGCGGCGTAGGCCTCGGCGCCGGTGAAGCGGGCCGGCAAGTCAAGCCGCGCCTCATCGAGCGCGTAGAGGCGGAAGATGTAGTGGTGGATGCGCAAATCGTTCCACGGCGGACAGGGGCCATCATACCCGTAATAGTCGCCGGCCATCGCCGGGTCGGCGGAAAACCAGCCGCTGTAGTCGTTGACGCCCTGGCGCAGCGGCCGGGCGCTGCCGTTGCCGACGCCGAGCAGCGCGGCCGGCCCCGGCTTGCCGTGCGGCGTGACGCCGTCCGACAGGCTGCCCTCGCCGATGGCGCGCAGCGTCGGCGGCAGGTCGGCCAGGGTCCAGTGGAAGAAGTCGCCGCGCGGCAGGGCGAGGGCCAGCTCGCGGCCGGCCTGGTTGACGTCGCCGCCGTCCTGCGGCGCGTCGCCGTCGATGCAGAACAGGATCAGCGACTCGGTGCCGTTGGGCACCTCGTCCCAGGCCAGGTGGGGGTTGCGGTTGCCCGCCAGGCGCACCCGGCTGGCCGGATCCATCTCCGCGAACGCGTAGGCGGGCGGGATGAAGCCGCCGTCGCGGAAAGAATCACTCCAAAGTCTCATGGTCTGCGCTCCGTCAGATGATTTTCTTGTTTGTCTTGGCGGCCCCGTTGAGGAAGCTCAATCAAATCATACTATCGGGCGCTCATTTGGCGCTCACTTGCAGCCAGAAGGTCACCGGTCCGTCGTTGGTCAGCGACACTTTCATGTCGGCGCCGAAGCGGCCGGTCTCCACCACGGGGTGGCGGGCGCGCGCCTGGCCGACAAAATGGTCGAACAGGCGCAGGCCGTCCTGCGGACTGGCGGCTGGCGTGAACGAGGGCCGCGTGCCGGACTTGGTGTCGGCCGCCAGCGTGAACTGGGGCACCAGCAGCAGGCCGCCGCCGACGTCGCTCACGCTCAGGTTCATCTTGCCGGCGGCGTCGGCGAAGACGCGGTAGCCGAGCAATTTGTTGAGCAGCGCGTCGGCCTCCTTCTCCGTGTCGGCCCGTTCGGCGCACAGCAGCACCAGCAGGCCGGCGTCGATGGCGCCGATGTTGGCGCCGTCGACCACCACGCTGGCGCCGCTGACCCTTTGCAGCAGCGCGATCATGCCGTCAGCGTGACGCGGGCGAACTTGCGCTTGCCCACTTGCAGCACGAAGGTGCCGGCCTCGATCTTCAGCGCCTTGTCGCTGACCACCGTGCCGTCGAGCCGCACGCCACCCTGGTCGACCATGCGGGTGGCCTCGGAGACGGAGGCGCACAGGCCGCTCTGCTTGAGCAGTTGGGCGATGGCGGCCGGCGCGCCGGCCAGGGTCAGCTCGGGCACGTCGTCCGGAATGCCGCCCTTGGAGCGGTTGACGAAGTCGGCCAGCGCGTCCTCGGCCGCCTGTTTGGAGTGGAAGCGGGCGACGATCTCCTGCGCCAGCGCCACCTTGGCGTCGCGCGGGTTGCCGCCGCCGTCGACCACGGCCTTGAGCTGGGCCAGCTCGGCCAGCGAGCGGAACGAAAGCAGCTCGAAGTAGCGCCACATCATCACGTCGGAAATACTCATCAGCTTGGCGAACATGGTGTTGCCCGGCTCGGTGATGCCGATGTAGTTGTTCTTCGACTTGGACATCTTGTCGACGCCGTCCAAGCCCTCGAGCAGCGGCATGGTCAGCACGCACTGCTGTTCCTGGCCGTAGTCCTTTTGCAGCTCGCGGCCGACCAGCAGGTTGAACTTCTGGTCGGTGCCGCCCAGCTCCAGGTCCGCCTTCAGGGCGACCGAATCGTAACCCTGCATCAGCGGGTAGAGGAACTCGTGGACGGCGATCGGTGTCCCACTCTTAAAGCGTTTGCTGAAATCGTCGCGCTCCATCATGCGCGCCACCGTGTAGCGCGAGGCCAGTTGGATCATGCCGCGCGCGCCCAGCGGGTCGCACCATTCGGAGTTGTAGCGGATTTCGGTCTTGGCGGCGTCGAGCACCAGCGAGGCCTGCTTGAAGTACGTCATCGCGTTGTCCTCGACCTGCTCCTTGGTCAGCGGCGGGCGGGTGACGTTGCGGCCGGACGGGTCGCCGATCATCGAGGTGAAGTCGCCGATCAGGAAGATGACCTGGTGGCCCAGGCCCTGCAACTGGCGCATCTTGTTGAGCACCACGGTGTGGCCCAGGTGCAGGTCGGGCGCGGTCGGGTCCAGGCCCAGCTTGACGCGCAGCGGCACGCCGCTTTGTTCGGAGCGCGCCAGCTTCTGCGCGAACTCGCTTTCGATCAGCAGTTCGTCCACACCGCGCTTGGTGATGGCGAGGGCTTCCTGGACGCGGTCGGTCAGTGGCAGCAGCGGAGCGGGCGCCTTCTTGGCGGGCGATGTGGAGGTGTTGTCCATAGGTTTTTTCTTACCTGAATTCTCGAAATGGTAGGGGGTTCCAGGAGTTTGCTATAATGTTCGGTCCGATCAATCTTGCCGTATGAAAACGAACCGAATCAAAAATTATAAAAACAAAACGTTCCTGAATAGTTCAAGCGGCAAATTTTAACTGATTGCATGAACCCTACAAATAAAATCACAAGCTCGCGCTTGTTCCAACTGCTAGGTTCGACCCGCAAGGCGCGCATCGTTAGCACGTCGGCGCTGCTGCTGGCGGTCTGCGCCTTCGGCGCCGCCGGTGTGGCGCCGCTCGCGCCGGACGCCTCCGACCTGCCAGTCAAATCGGTCTCGCAAGAGATCGCCATGCCGAACATCGCCGCCCAGATCGACTCCCTCCAGCAGCAACAATCCACCGACCACTACGTCCACGAAGAAAAAATCCGCGCCGGCGACACGCTGGCCACGCTGTTGACCCGCCTCGGCGTGGACGACGAGGCGGCGGAGAACTTCATCAAGAAGGACAAGGTCGCCCACGGCGTGATGCAGCTGAAGACCGGCAAGCGGGTCCAGGCGCAAACCGACGAGGACGGCAACCTGCAGTGGTTGCGCGCCTCCGTGGTCGACGGCAAGGACATTCCGGTCAAGAATATTTCGATCACCCGCAAGGGCGACGGCTTCGTCGCCACCGAGACGGCGGCCCAGCTGGAACGCCGCGTCGAAATGCACGCGCGCGACATCACCTCGACCCTGTTCGCGGCGACCGACTCGAACAGCGACGGCGCCAAGCTGCCCGACAGCGTCGTGCACCAGATCGTCGAGATGTTCTCCACCAACATCGACTTCCGCTCCGACCTGAAGCGCGGCGACCATTTCAACGTGGTCTACGAAACCTTCTGGCAGGACGGCGAGTTCGTCCGCGCCGGCCGCATCCTGGCCGGCGAGTTCACCAGCCGCGGCAACACCTACCAGTCGGTCTGGTTCGAAGATCCGGCCAGCAAGCAAGGCGGCGGTTACTACAGCTTCGACGGCAAGTCCCTCAAAAAAGCCTTCCTCAAATCCCCCCTCGAATTCTCCCGCATCTCCTCCGGCTTCTCGATGCGCGTGCACCCGATTTCCGGCAACTGGAAACAGCACAAGGGCGTCGACTTCGCCGCCGCGACCGGCACGCCGATCCGCGCCTCCGGCGACGGCGTGGTCGACTTCGCCGGCACCCAGGGCGGCTACGGCAATGTGGTCGTGCTCAAGCACTGGGCCAACTACACCACCGCCTACGCCCACATGAGCCGCTTCGCGGCCGGCATGAAGAAGGGCACGAAAGTCAGCCAGGGCGACGTGATCGGCTACGTCGGCAGCACCGGCTGGTCGACCGGCGCCCACCTGCACTACGAGTTCCGCGTCGGCGGCGAAGCCAAGGACCCGAACACCCTGAACGTGCAAGCCCAGGCGCCGCTGACGGCGGCCGAAATGGCCCGCTTCCGCAGCTTCGCCTCGGATATGACGCACCGCTTCGCGCTGCTGCGCCCGGCCGGTTCGAACAACACCCGCGTCGCCGCCAAGTAGGCCCGGCGCCGGCAGCGGAGTAAAAAACAGGCCATCTCGTATGGCCTGTTTTCATTTTTGCGCGGCCATGCCGGTACACGCCGCCCTTCCCTTTCCCCTCAGAAAGTAAGACCATGATGCGGTTTTTCGCCGCAGGCTTCCGTGCGCTGGCGCGCATTGAGGGTGGCAACAACAGCATGGCGGCGGCCACGCGTCAATACCGCTCAATTATTCCCGCGCCGACTGAGGCGCTGAGGCAAAATACACTTTTCAAGCACGAAGGAGCAAGCTCATGGCCCTGTATATCGGTCTGATGTCCGGCACCAGCCTGGACGGTGTCGACGGCGCCCTCGCCGATTTCAGCGGCGCGGCCACGCGCACCCTGGCGGCGGCCTACGTGCCGTTTCCCACGGCGCTGCGGGCCGAGCTGATGGCGCTGCAGGCGGCCGTCCCGAACGAGTTGGAGCGCGAGGCGCTGGCGGCCCAGCAGATCGCCGTCCACTACGCCCGGTGCGTGGCGGAACTGCTGCGCCAGGGCGGCGTGGCGGCCGACGCGGTGAGCGCCGTGGCGGCGCACGGCCAGACCATCCGCCACCGGCCCGAACTGGGCTTCACGCGGCAGACCAACAATCCGGCGTTGCTGGCCGAGCTGTGCGGCATCGACGTCGTCGCCGACTTCCGCAGCCGCGACGTGGCCGCCGGCGGCCAGGGCGCGCCGCTGGTGCCGGCCTTCCACCAGGCGCTGTTCGGCGTGGCCGGGCTGCGCCGCGTGGTGGCCAACATCGGCGGCATCGCCAACATCAGCGTGCTGCACGGCGACGGCCGCGTCGACGGCTTCGACACCGGCCCCGGCAACGTGCTGATGGACGGCTGGATCGCCCGCCACCAGGGCCGCGAGTACGACGCCGACGGCGCCTGGGCCGCCAGCGGCACGGTCGTGCCGGCGCTGCTGGCGGCGCTGCTAGCCGAGCCCTACTTCGCCCTGCCGGCGCCCAAGAGCACCGGCCGCGACCTGTTCCATATGGACTGGCTGGACGCCCGCTTGAGCGCCTTCGCGCAGCTGGCGCCGGCCGACGTGCAGGCCACGCTGACGCGGCTCACCGCCGTCACGCTGGCGCGCGCGGTGGCGCAGTACGGCGGCGGGGCGGACGCGCTCTACATCTGCGGTGGCGGCGCCTACAACGGCACCCTGCTGCGCGATTTGGCGGCGGCCTTGGACGGCAAGGTGGCGGTGGCCTCGACCGAGGCGCTGGGCGTGGCGCCGAACCGCGTCGAGGCGCTGGCCTTCGCCTGGCTGGCTTACCGCTTCAACGCGCGGCTGGCGGGCAATCTGCCGGCGGTGACGGGTGCGGCGGGGCCAAGGGTGTTGGGCGCGCTGTACCCGCGCTGAGGCGCGGCGGCGGCGATGTGGCGCGGTAGCAACGAAGTTGCCGCACAAACGACAACGGCGGCCAGATCAACTGGCCGCCGCAAGGGATGTTGCTGCGAAGTGGCTTAGACCGAGAACGAGGAACCGCAACCGCAAGTCGACGACGCGGTTGGATTCTTGATCACGAACTGGGCACCTTCGAGGTCGTCCTTGTAGTCGATTTCCGCGCCGACCAGATACTGGTAGCTCATCGAATCGATCAACAGCTGGACGCCGTTTTTGATCATCGTGGTGTCGTCTTCGTTGACGATTTCGTCAAAGGTGAAGCCGTACTGGAAGCCGGAGCAGCCGCCACCCTGCACGAAGACGCGCAGTTTCAAATCAGGATTACCCTCTTCTTCGATCAGCTGGGCTACCTTTTGGGCAGCGCTATCGGTGAAGATGATAGGCGACGGGATTACATCTTGCGCTTCGGCGACAGCATTCATTTCAGACTCCTACGTGAAAACATTTGGTTCATTATAGACCTTTGGCGCAAGTCATGCTCCCGTTGCGGCCAAATGCAAGGCATTGTCCACACAGTCAAAATGGGTAAGCCGCCCCTGTACCTGGGCGCCGGCATGGATTTCCAGCACCTTGTAACTGATATCACCCAAGATGCGGGCCTTCGGCTGGATTTCAAGCAACTCGCTGGCGTGCACGTCGCCCTGGATGGCGCCGTTGACGATCAGGTGGGCGCAGCGCACCGCCCCCTCGATGGTGGCGTGCTCGGAGACCACCAGAAAACTGTCCTGCTCGCTCTCGGCGACCACGTTGCCGCGCACCCGGCCGTCGATGCGCAGGCCGCCGCGAAACAACAGATCGCCGTCGATCCGCGTCGCCGGACCGATCAGGCTGTCCATGCTGCTTCTCGCTTTGTGGCCGAACATGCGCTGCCCTCGCTGTGCCGGCCCCGGCGGCGCCGGGACCAGCATTCAATCTACTCCGGCGCGGCCGGCGGGCCTTGATCTGGCTCGCCGATGCTCCACCGCCGCCTTTATGGCAACAGGGCGATCTGCATCAGGCCGGTGGTTTCCTCCAGGCCGAACATCAGGTTCATGCACTGCACGGCCTGGCCGGCGGCGCCCTTGACCAGGTTGTCCTGCACCACCAGCACGATCACGGTGTTGCCGTTGCCCGGACGATGCAGCGCCATGCGCAGCATGTTGGAACCGCGCGTCGAACGGGTTTCCGGATGCGAGCCGAACGGCATCACGTCGACGAAAGGCGCATCCTTGTATTGCTCTTCGAACAAACTTTGCAGCTCCTCGTTGCTGACTTCCTTGGTCAGGCGGGCGTACAAGGTCGAATGCATGCCACGGATCATCGGCACCAGGTGCGGCGTGAACACCAGGTCGACCTTCTGTTCGGTGAAGCGCTGCAACTGGGCGGCGGTTTCCGGCGTGTGGCGGTGGCCGGCCACGCTGTAGGCCTTGAAGTTGTCGCTGGACTCGGAGAACAGGGTGCCGATCTCGGCCTTGCGGCCGGCGCCGGAGACGCCGGACTTGCAGTCGGCGATCAGCGCGCCGGCGTCGATCAGGCCGGCCTTCAGCAGCGGGTAGTAGCCCAGCTGCATGGTGGTCGGGTAGCAACCCGGATTGGCGATCAGGGAAGCGCCCTGGATCGCCTCGCGGTTCAGCTCGGCCAAACCGTACACGGCCTGCTCCAGCAGCTCGGGGCAGGTGTGCGGGATCTTGTACCACTGCTCGAAGCTGGCCTGGTCCTTCAGGCGGAAGTCGGCCGCCAGGTCGACCACCTTGACGCCGGCCGCCAGCAGGGCCGGCGCCTGCGCCATGGCCACGCCGTGCGGGGTGGCGAAGAACACCACGTCGCATTGGCTCAGGTCGGCTTTTTCCGGCGCCGAAAAGGCCAGCGCGACGCGGCCGCGCAGCGAGGGGAACATGTCGGCGACGGGCAGGCCGTCTTCCTTGCGCGAGGTGATCGCCGTCAGCTGCACATCGGGATGGACTGCCAACAGACGCAGTAATTCCACTCCGGTGTAACCGGTGCCGCCGACGATGCCAACTTTGATCATGTTCTTTCCTTGGGTAAGTAGTATGGGGAGTTGCGGGGTGATGCCGAAGGCGCATTTTATCAGGCCTGTGCGACCGCCGTATGACGGCCCCTCAATGCAAAAAAGCCGCCGGAACAGGCCGGCGGCTTTTCGAGCAACACGCGGCGGACCGCGTGTTGTAGCGTATAAATTAACGCTTCGAGAATTGCTTTGCGCGACGTGCTTTGCGCAGACCAACTTTTTTACGCTCGACTTCACGTGCATCGCGGGTAACGAAGCCGGCTTTGGCCAGATCCGGTTTCAGCGCTGCGTCGTAGTCGATCAGGGCGCGGGTGATGCCGTGGCGAACTGCGCCAGCTTGGCCGGACTCGCCGCCGCCGTGAACGTTAACCTTGATGTCGAAACGCTCGACGTTGCCGGTCAGTTCCAGTGGTTGACGGATCACCATCAGGCCGGTTTCGCGCGAGAAGTACTCAGCCGCTGGCTTGCCGTTAACGATGATTTGGCCAGTGCCAACTTTGATGAACACGCGAGCTACTGCACTCTTGCGACGGCCGGTGCCGTAATTGTAGTTACCGATCATGTCAGTTCCTTAGAGAACGAGTGCTTTAGGTTGCTGAGCTGCGTGCGGATGAGTTTCTTCCGCGTACACTTTCAGCTTCTTGATCATTGCGTAGCCGAGTGGGCCTTTAGGCAACATGCCCTTGACCGCTTTCTCAAGCGCGCGACCTGGAAAACGCTGTTGCATTTTCTGGAAGTTGGTTTCGTAGATGCCGCCTGGGTAGCCCGAGTGACGGTAGTACGTTTTGTTGGTAGCTTTAGTACCGGTCACGCGCAGTTTGCCTGCGTTGATGACGACGATGAAATCGCCCGTATCGACGTGAGGAGTAAATTCCGGTTTGTGTTTGCCGCGCAGTCGGAGTGCCACTTCGCTGGCAACACGTCCGAGGACTTTGTCCGTCGCGTCAACCACGAACCAATCGCGCTGGACTTCATGCCCTTTAGCGGAAAATGTTTTCATGTTGACTTCCTAATTGAATTACACACGCTCAAATGGTGGTTCCGCCATTGCTTCAGCGGACTCGGCCTTTTTATAAATACTTTTCCTGAGCGAACGGAAAGCCGGCAATTATAAGCGGCGAAGGGAGCCGGAGTCAAGCCCCGCCCCGCTTTGCCGCCGCCCGGCGACGGCCAGCGGCCACGCCCGGCGGCGCGCCCGCCGCTCCTTTACAATAGGGCCACGGACAGCCTTATGGAGAATCGAATGGAATGCAAAGTTAGCTGGAACGGCCCGTCGGGCATGAGTTTTTTGGCCCAGACCGGCTCCGGCCACCTGGTCAACATGGACGGCGCGCCCGAGGGCGGCGGCCACAACCTGGCGCCCCGGCCGATGGAGATGGTGTTGCTGGGCACCGGCGGCTGCACCGCCTACGACGTCGTGCTGATCCTGAAAAAGGGCCGCGAGGACATCCGTGGCTGCGAATGCACGCTCAGCGCCGAGCGCGCCGAGACGGAACCGAAGGTGTTTACCAAGATTAACTTCCACTTCGTCGTGACCGGCAAGAACCTGAAGCCGGCCAGCGTGGAACGGGCGATCACCCTGTCGCACGATAAATATTGCTCCGCATCGATTATGCTGGGCAAGACCGCCGAGATCACCCACTCCTTCGAGATCGTCGAAGCGGCCTGATCCCCCCCAGGGCAAATGCCAGGGTCAGACCCTCGGGGGCCGACCCTCGGTCGGCGCCGCCTGCTTGCCCGATTCCCTGGCGCTTTCCCTAAATATAGTAGGCGCTGCCGGTCATGAGCTTGGCCATGCCCTGCATCACCACGCGCACCGGCAGCGGCGTGGTCGCCGCGCCCAGCGCCTGGGCGGCGGCGCCGTGGGCCACCTCGTCGACGCGCATCTGCTCGACGATGGCGCGCGACTTGGCGTCCTGCGGCGGCAGCCGGTCCAGGTGGCTGGCCAAATGGGCCTCGACCTGGCGCTCGGTCTCGACAACGAAGCCCAGGCTGTGGGCGTCGCCCAGATAGGCGGCCACCGTGCCGACGGCGTAGGCGCCGGCGTAGAACAGCGGGTTGAGCAGACTGGTGCGCGAGCCCAGCTCGGCCAGCCGCTGCGCGGTCCAGGCCAAGTGGTCCTCCTCCTCCCGCCCGGCCTGCTCGAACTGCAGCTTCATCGCGTCGCTCTTGGCGAAGCGGGCCTGCGAGTTGTACAGCGCCTGGGCGCAGACCTCGCCGACGTGGTTGACCCGCATCAAGCCGGCGGCGTGGCGCTGCTCGGACTCGCTAAGCGCGGCGTCGGCGGCGTGCGCGGCCGGCGTCGGGCGCGAGGCCGAGGCCACGCCGGCGATCACGCGCAAGGCCTTGTCGGCGCCGGAGATGAAACGGTCGAGGGGATGGTGGTAACGGTTCGCTGCCATGGTCGTCAGTCGCAATCAGTCGGAAAGCACCATTATAGGACGATCGCGCCGCCGTGCCAGCCCGGCCGGCATGGCGGCGCCCGGCGTCAGGACTCGGCGGCCTCGCGCAGCAGGCGCTGGCGCTCGATGTAGTCGGCCACCGGGCCGCGCACGTCGATCCTGGAAATGTCCTTGGCGACGCCCAGGTTGAGCCCCAGCAGGAAGGGGATGTTTTCCAGCGGCACCTCGGGACAGTGCTCCGCATAGGCGCTGAGGAAACGTTTCGACTCGACCACCGGCACCACCTTCTCGCCGCTCATGAACTGCAGCACGCTGGTGATGCTGTGGCCCTTGCCGATGGCGTGGTAGATGAAGCGGTTGAAATCGCGGTCGAGGCGCTTGAAATCCAGCGTCTCCTTGGTCATCAGGCCGGCCAGGTAGTACAAGCCCAGCGCGACGCGGAAGAAGCCGACCGCCTCCTCCTTGTTCATGCCGCACTGGGTCACCGCCAGCACCTTCTTCTTCAGCTCTTCGTTCATTTCGCCACCCGCTAGACCTTCCTGTTCGACTTGCATCCGGCTAGCCGGCGCCACCGCGCCGACGCCGTCCATCGACTATAGCAAGACAATTACGCTTTGTGCCTTGCACGCAAGATTTTTTGCGGCTAATCTTAAATCCCTGACAACCTGGATGCCCCAATGATCGAAGTTCGAGGCTTGGCAAAACGCTTCCGCCTGCCCTCCCACAAGGGCAAGCCCCCGCAGTCGCACGATCCGCGCGGCCACGACGGCTGGTTCCACGCCGTGCGCGACGTCAGCTTCCGCTGCGCGCCGGGCGAGGTGCTCGGCCTGCTCGGCCCCAACGGCGCCGGCAAGACCACCACCTTGCGCCTGCTGTCGACCGCCCTCAAGGCCGACGCCGGCAGCGTCGTCGCCAACGGCGTCGATTTGCTGGCCGACCCGCTGGCGGCGCGCCAGCGCATCGGCTTCCTGTCCGGCACCACCGGCCTGTACGGCCGCCTGACGGCGCGCGAGAACGTCGAATACTTCGGCCGCCTGCACGGCATGAGCGCGCCCTACCTGCGGCGCCGCTGCGACGAGCTGTTCGAGCTGCTGCAAATGCACCAGTTCGCCGACAAGCGGGCCGACCAGCTGTCGACCGGCATGAAGCAGAAGTGCGCCATCGCCCGCACCGTGGTGCACGAGCCGCAGATCGTCATCCTCGACGAGCCCACCACCGGGCTCGACGTGATGTCGGCCAAGATCCTGCTCGACTTCATCGCCAGCTACAAGGCGCTGCGCATCCCGCTGATCTTCTCCACCCACCACCTGCACGAGGTCGACAAGCTGTGCGACCGGGTCTGCATCATCAACCACGGCAAGACGGCCTTCCACGGCAGCACCGAGGAACTGCGCCACCTGGGCGGCAGCGCCGACCTGTACGACGCCTTCGTCGACGTCATCAAACAAGGAGGCTGAGCCATGTGGATCATCTACCTGAAGGAGATGCTGGAGCTGGCGCGCGACCGCAAGACCTTCATCTTCACCGTCTTCATCCCGATCTTCGCCATGCCGCTGATCTTCGCCGGCTTCGGCTACCTGTCGTCGAGCCTGTTCAAGCAGGCCCGCCAGGCCGAGCTGACCTACGCCATCTTCGGCGCCCAGTACGCGCCCGAACTGGCCGCCCGCTTCGCCGCCGACAAGGGCTTCAAGGCGGTGGCGCTGGTCGAGCCGGCCGCCATCCGCGACGCCATCGGCGACGAGCGCATCAAATTCGCCCTGGTGATCCCGCCCGACTTCGCCGCCGCGTTGGGCGCCCAGCAGCAGGGCAGCATCGCCTTGCACTACAACAGCGCGGTGACGGTCGACGTCACACGCAAGCGCGTCATGTCGGTGATCGAGGAGCAGAACGCCAGCCTGCGCGAGCAGGCCCTGTCGGCGCTCAAGCTGAGCCAGCAGCAGCTGCGCTTCGCGCTCGACCCGATCCGCCTGGAGGACCATTCGACGGCCGACAAGCGCGAGCAGATCGGCGCCCTGGTCGGCGGCTTCCTGCCCTACATCCTGCTGATGGTCTGCCTGATGGCGGCGATGTATCCGGCGATCGACACCGGCGCCGGCGAGAAGGAGCGCGGCACGCTCGAGACGCTGCTGCTGGCGCCGCTGCCGCGCGGCGCCATCGTGCTGGCCAAGTTCTTCGTGCTGTTCACCATCGGCCTGACCTCGGCGCTGCTGATGGTGGCCAGCATGGGCACGCTGCTGTTCTTCTTCGGCCCCATGATCGAGGGCGACATGGCGCTGATGGTGCGCGCCATCGGCGCCGCCGACCTGGCCATGGTGGCGCTGATGCTGCTGCCGACGGCGGCCATCTTCGCCGCCATCCTGCTGTCGATCTCGATCTACGCCAAGAGCTACAAGGAGGCCAGCGGCCTGATCTCGCCGCTGGCCATCGTCACCATCCTGCCGACCCTGGTGGCGATGCTGCCCGGCGTCGAGCTGAACTGGATGTGGGCGATGGTGCCGCTGACCAACGTCTCGCTGGCCATGAAGGAGCTGGTCAAGGGCACCATGGATTACCGCATGTTCTCCGTCATCCTGCTGTCGAGCAGCCTGATCGCCGGCGCCCTGCTGCTGCTGTGCCGCTGGTGGTTCAACCGCGAGCAGGTGCTGTTCCGCAATTGACCGGCTTGCGGCCGCGGCGGCGGCCGCCCCGCCCGCTCAGCCACTCCCCGGATTGCGCAATCTGCGCCGCGCTATGCGCCGCCCGTCGCAATGGCGCCCCGGATCTGTCGCAAATTCACTACAATGCCATCATGTGAAAAAAGCTTGGCCGTGCGGAAACGTCGCGCGGCCGCGCCGGGCCAGCCCGGAACCGTTCAGGAGTCAGTATGGAATTACGCATCAGCAACTTGTCCAAGACCTACGGCAACGGCGTCGTGGCGCTGGACAACATCTCGCTCACCATCCCGGCCGGGATGTTCGGCTTGCTCGGCCCCAACGGCGCCGGCAAGTCGACGCTGATGCGCACCCTCGCCACCCTGCAGGAGTGCGACTCCGGTTCGGTCTTCTTCGGCGAGCTCGACGTGCTCGACGAGAAGGACGAGATCCGCCGCCTGCTCGGCTACCTGCCGCAGGACTTCGGCGTCTACCCGAAGGTGACGGCCTACGAGATGCTCGACCACTTCGCCGTGCTGAAGGGCTGTCGAACCGGGCGCGGCGGCGCGAGGTGGTCGACGGCCTGCTGCAGCAGACCAACCTGTTCGACGTGCGCCACCAGCGCCTGGGCGGCTTTTCCGGCGGCATGCGGCAGCGCTTCGGCATCGCCCAGGCCCTGCTCGGCGACCCCGGGCTGATCATCGTCGACGAGCCCACCGCCGGCCTCGACCCGCAGGAGCGGGTGCGTTTCCACAACCTGCTGTCCGACATCGGCGAGGACAAGACGGTGATCCTGTCGACCCACATCGTCAGCGACGTGGCCGACCTGTGCGCCAACATGGCCATCATCAACAAGGGCCACCTGCTGCTGTGCGGCCAGACCCAGCAGTTGATCGACGCCGTCAGCGACAAGATCTGGGCCCGCTTCGTCGACAAGAAGGAGCTGGCCATGTTCCAGCAGCGCCACGCGGTGATCTCGACGCGCCTGCTGTCGGGCCGCACCCTGATCCACGTCTACAGCGAGGACGACCCGGGCGACGGCTTCGAGGAGGCCATCGGCGACCTCGAGGACCTGTACTTCGCCACCATCGCCGGCCGCCACCAGGCCGCGCCGGCCTGCGGCTAGGGGCGGCGCCATGCTCGCGATCGCACTGTTCGAAGCCCGCCAGCGGCTCAAGCTGCTCTCGACCTGGGTCTACTTCGCCATGTTCCTGGCGCTGGCGATGCTGTGGATGGCCGCCGCCGGCGGCGTCTTCAAGGGCGCCAGCGTGACCTTCGGCGGCCGCGTGCTGCTCGACGCGCCGCGCTCGCTGATGCTCACCGTCAGCTTCCTCGGCTCGCTCGGCGTGATCGTCATCGCCGCCATGATGGGCCGCTCGGTGCAGCAGGACTTCGAGTACGACATGCACCACTTCTTCTTCAGCGCGCCGATCCGCAAGCGCCAGTACATCTTCGGCCGCTTCCTCGGCGCCTACGCCACCCTGGCGGTGATCTTCACCAGCCTGCCGCTGGGCGCCTGGCTGGGCACCTATGTGCCCGGCATCGACCCGGAGCGCATCGGCCACGGCAGCGCGCTGGGCTACCTGATCCCCTACCTGTGCACCGTCCTGCCCAACATCTTCATCTTCGGCGCGGTGTTCTTCATCGTCGCCGCGCTGAGCCGGCGCATGCTGCCGGTCTACGTCAGCAGCGTGGTGATGCTGGTCGGCTACCTGGTCGCGCCCGGCCTGGCGCGCGACCTCGACTACAAGACCCTGGCCGCGCTGATCGACCCCTTCGGCACCACCGCCGTGATCCGCCTGACCGAATACTGGCCCATCGCCGAGCGCAACACCCGCCTGCTGCTGCCCGAGGGCGTCTACCTGCTGAACCGGCTGATCTGGACCGCCCTCGCCCTGCTCGGCCTGGTGCTGGGCTACTGGCGCTTCCACTTCGTCGCCAGCATCGACGGCGGCGGTGGTCGCGGCGAGGGCGAGGCGCCGCTGCGCCTGGCCGCCGTGTCGGCCAACACCCGCGAGGAGCCCGACTTCCAGCGCCGCAGCCTGGGCCTGCTGCTGTTGCAGAACAGCTGGCTGAACCTGCGCGAGACCGCCAAGAACGTCTACTTCCTGGTGCTGGTGCTGGCCGCCGTGTTGATGATGCTGGCCAGCGGCATCGACATGGGCTCGATGTTCGGCACCAACACCTACCCGGTCACCTACAAGGTGCTGGAGGCGGTGTCCGACACCTTCGCCCTGTTCATGCTGATCATCACCACCTTCTACGCCGGCGAGCTGGTCTGGCGCGAGCGCGAGGGCCGCGTCGCCCAGATGCTCGACGCCCTGCCCGTGCCGAGCTGGCTGCCGCTGCTGTCCAAGCTGATCGCCCTGGTCGCCCTGCAGGCCCTGCTGCTGCTGCTGGTGATGCTGTGCGGCATGGGCATCCAGATCGCCCACGGCTATTTCCTGCTCGAACCCGGCCTCTACCTGCAGACCCTGTTCCTGATCCAACTGCCCAACTACGCGCTGGTGGCGGTGCTGGCGATCGCGCTGCAGGTGCTGCTCAACCACAAGTACCTGGCCCACTTCGCGATGATCCTGTACTACCTGGCGACGCTGACGCTGGGCGCGCTGGGCCTGGGCCATCCCCTGCTGTTGTACGCCGCCTCGACGCCGCTGGTCTACTCGGCCATGAACGGCTACGGCGCCGACCTGGCGCGCGAGCGCTGGTTCGAGCTGTACTGGGGCGGCGCGGCCCTGCTGCTGACCGTCACGGCGCTGCTGTTCTGGGTGCGCGGCACCAACAACGAATGGCGCCAGCGCCTGCAACTGGCGCGCCACGCGCTGACCCGCCCGGTGCTGACCGCCCTGGGCCTGGGCGCCGCGCTGATGCTGGGCGCCGGCGGCGTGCTGTTCTACGACATGGAAGTGGCCGGCAACTACAAATCGGCCTACCGCAAGGACGCCGAGCGCGCCGACTACGAACGCCAGTACAAGAAGTACGCCGGCCTGGCGCAGCCGCGCATCGTCGACGTCAAGCTCAACGTGGAGATCATGCCGGAACGGCGCAGCCTGCTGGTGAAGGGCACCTACCTGCTGCAAAACAAGGGCAGCACGCCGATCAGCGACATCCTGTTGCAACAGGACAGCAACTCGACCATCCGCGCGCTGCGCTTCGGCCAACAAGTGCGCGCCGGCCTGAAGGACGCGCGGCTGGGCTTCTACAGCTACAAGCTGAGCACGCCGCTGGCGCCCGGCGCCCAACTGCCGCTGGAGTTCGAGATCGGCTACGCGCCGAACGGCATCCTCGGCCTCGGCCGCGAGACGCCGGTGTTGGCCAACGGCAGCTTCTTCAACAACAGCGTGCTGCCGCACATCGGCTACCAGCAGCAACTCGAATTGAGCGACGCGCGCGACCGCAAGAAGCACCAGCTGCCCAAGCGCGAACGCATGCTGCCGCGCGACGCCGCCGCCGGCCTGGCCGACAACGCCCTGGGCAGCGACGCCGACTGGATCAGCTTCGACGCCATCGTCAGCACCAGCGCCGACCAGACCGCCATCGCCCCCGGCATGCTCGAGAGCGACTGGCTCAGCCAGGGCCGCCGCTACTTCCACTACAAGATGGACAAGCCCATCCTCAACTTCTACTCCTTCCAGTCGGCGCGCTACCAGGTGCGCCACGACTGGTGGCAGGACGTCGGCATCGAGGTCTACTACCAGCCCGGCCACGAATACAATCTGGACCGCATCGTCAAGGGCATCAAGGAAGGCCTGGACTACAACAGCAAGAACTTCGGCCCCTACCAGCACCGGGTGCTGCGGGTGGTCGAGTTCCCCCGCTACGCCAACTTCGCCCAGGCGTATCCGAACACCATTCCGTTCTCCGAGGGCGTCGGCTTCATCGCCAAGGTCAACGACAAGAATCCGAAGGACATCGACTACCCCTTCTACGTCACGGCCCACGAGGTGGCGCACCAGTGGTGGGGCCACCAGCTGGTCGGCGGCAACACGCGCGGCGCCACCGTGCTGAGCGAAACGCTGGCCGAGTATTCGGCGCTGATGGTGATGAAGAAGAACTACGGCCCGGACAAGATGCGCCGTTTCCTGCGCTACGACCTGGAAAAATACCTGGTGGGCCGGGCCGTGGAGCGCGACAAGGAGTTGCCGCTGGCCGACAACGAGAACCAGGACTACATCCACTACCGCAAGGGCAGCCTGGCCATGTACCAGTTGCAGGACCTGGTCGGCGAGAGCAAGGTCAACGAGGCGCTGCGCCAGTTGCTGGCCGTCCACGCCAACCGCGACGCGCCCTACCCGAGCGTGACGGCGCTGCTCGACGCGCTGCGCCGGATCACGCCGCCGGCGCAGGCCTACCTGATCGACGACCTGTTCAACGCCATCGTGCTGTACGAAAACCGCGCCGTCTCGGCCAGCGCCGTCAAGCTGGGCGACGGCCGCTACGAGGTCAGCTTCGCCGTGCAGGCCGGCAAGGTCAAGGCCGGCGAACTGGGCGAGGAGACCGAGATGCCGCTGCACGACTGGATCGACATCGGCGTCGACGACAAGGACGGCAACAACCTGCTGCGCGTGCGCAAGTTCATCGAGCGCAAGGACAACAACTTCAGCGTGATCGTCGGCGGCCGGCCGGCCAAGGCCGGCATCGATCCGGACAACAAGCTGATCGACCGCAAGCCGGACGACAATATGGTGGCGGTGGAGATCGCCGCGCCCTAGCTCCCGGCCCGGGCCTGGGGCAGCTCGAGGATCTGCGCCACCGGCCGGTGTATGCCGACGGCGAACTGGCGGTGCTGCGGCGCGTCGAGATGGACGCCGTCGACCTCGCTAGCCTGGATGAGGTCGGCGGCGTCGAGGAAGAAGCAGCCGCGCTCGTCGGCAACGCGCCGGTAGCAGCGCGAGAATTGCGCCGACTTCTCCGCCGCGCCGCGGAATTTCTCCTCCATCGCGCCGCAGGGACGACCGATGCGCGGCGGCGCGACCAGCAGCACCTTCGGCGCCACCTCCATCGGCTCGGACCGGCAAGCCTGGACGATGTCGACCAGCACGCCGGCGCCCAACGAGGACTCGTAGGCGCCCACCCCGTACATGCTCTGCAAATCGTTGGTGCCCAGGAACAGGACGACCAGGTCGATCGGCGCGTGCGAGTGCAATATCGGCAGCAGCAGATCGCGGCCGTTGCGCTGGGGGCGGAACGGGTCGTCCCACGCCGTGGTGCGGCCGTTCAGGCATTCCTCGACCACCCTGACGCCGGCGCCAAGCAGGCTCTGCAGCACGCCGGTCCAGCGCTGTTCATACGGGTGCCGCTGCCTGGTCCCCGGCACGATCCCCCAGGACATGGAGTCGCCGTAACACAGTACGTGTTTGCTCGTTGTCGTCATCTAGCCCTCTGCAAGATATCACGCGGAATGCAAGTCGCTTTACGCGACGCGAAGAGCATCGTACCATCGTCCCATCCCCATTCGCCCACCGCCGCCATGACCACGCTGAGCCAACAACAATGGATTTACCGCCAACAACCGCTGGCCCAGATCGGCGCCGAGCACTATGAGTTGGTCGAGAGGCAACTCGACACCGGCCTCGGCGCGGACGAGGTGCTGTTGGCGGCGCGCTACTTCAGCGTCGACCCGTACATGCGCATCGGCCAGTCGGGCAAGCCGACCTACGACGCCGAGCCGCATCCGCTGAACACCGTGCAACAGGGCGGCGTGGTCGGCCAGGTGCTGGCCAGCAACGCCGCCGGCTACGCCGAGGGCGACTGGGTCCACAGCTACAGCGGCTGGCAAACGCACGCCAAGGTGCACGCCAGCGGCCTCAAGCTGCTCGACCCGGCGCAGGCGCCCGTCACCACCGCGCTGGGCGTGCTGGGCATGCCCGGCCGCACCGCCTGGTTCGGCCTGACCGAATCGGGCCGGCCGCACGCCGGCGAGGTGGTGGTGGTGTCCGGCGCGGCCGGCGCCGTCGGCTCGCTGGTGCTGCAGTTCGCCAAGCGCCACGGCGCCAAGGTGCTGGGCGTCGCCGGCGGCCAGGCCAAGTGCGACTGGCTGCGCGACACCCTGGGCGCCGACTGGGCCATCGACTACAAGGCCCACGACAGCGCCGACGCGCTGGGCGCGGCGATCCGCGCCGCCACCGGCGGCGTCGACGTGTATTTCGACAACGTCGGCGGCATGGTGACGGACGCCGTCATTCCGCTCATCAACCGGCGCGCCCGCATCGTCATCTGCGGCCAGATCAGCCAGTACAGCGGCGGCCTCGACACGCCGGAGCTGGGGCCGCGCCTGCTGCACCACATGCTGTACCAGCGCGCCACCATCCAGGGCATGCTGGCGCGCGACTACGTCCACCGCATGGACGAGATGGTGCGCATCGTCGCGCCCTGGGTGCGGGCCGGCCAGATCGTCTTCGAGGAGACCGTCGTCGACGGCTTCGCGCAACTGCCGGCCGCGCTCAACTCGCTGTTCACCGGCGAGCATCGCGGCAAGCTGCTGGTGAAGGCGTGAGCGACGCAAGGTGTGCAGCACTTTACTCCGCAGCTTGCTCATATCGGCCTTGCTGCTGTGCGGCATGCAAAATCCCCTCTTTCGACGACAAAAATCTACGACGACTCAATACTCCCGGTGCACTGAATGCTATAGTTAAACATGCCTGAATCCGCCCCCGTAGACATGGCCTCGAGTACGCCCGCCACAAGAAGGCGAGCGTTCAAGAACAAATGGTTCTCCAAGCAGGCGGCCAAGCGTGGAATCACTGACCAAGAGCTATGCAAGGCCTTGGCGGAAGTCCAAAGGGGACAGGCCGACGACCTTGGCGGAGGCGTATGGAAAAAACGCCTGAACGACAATTTGGACCGTTCGATTGTCCTAGCCAAGGGCGGACATTACTGGATTTTCGTCTACATGTTCCAAAAGAAGGACAGAGAGAACATTGAAGAAGATGAATTGGCCAGTTTCAAGAAACTTGCCAAAGCGTATGAACAACTCACTGCCGCACTCCTGCGCAGGGCAATCGCAAGCAAGGAATTGACGGAAATTTGCCATGAGTAATTTGACCAAAACCAAGAAGGCGGCAAGCCAACTCGCAGAGCCTGCAACTGGCCTGAAACCTACCGTCAAGCCAACAAATCGGCCTGTACGCGCGCGCAGGAGCGACGCATTTGAGGCGATTCACAGCGCGGCAAGCGGTCTATTCGCTGTTGGCGCGATCGACAAACAGACCATGCGAGAGTTTGACACCAGTTGCCTAGTCGAACCTGATATCAAGGCTGACGACGTGCGACGGATTCGCGAAGGGCTGAAGGTGAGCCAGGATGTGTTTGCCCGCTATCTCGGCACAAGCAAATCCACCGTGCAAAAATGGGAAACCTCGGCCAATACCCCCAATCCCTTCGCGCAACGCCTTTTGCATGTTATTGAAAAACACGGCTTAGGCATACTGAAATGAGCGCGCCGCTCAAGCGAAATCACGCTCGTGGCGCACCTATCTTGAGCGCTGACGATGCAGGACGCGACGTCCCGCGTGAATATCTGGGTGTGTGGCGCCGCCTCGGCATCTGGCGCAGCGACGGCAGTTGCGACCTGAGCACGCGGGTCTGGTGGTTCCAGTCGCCGCGCTTCCACATCGACCTGCGCATCCCTGCCGACCGTCCCGCGCTGGCCGACGCCGCCGGCTTGGCCCGGCTGTCGCCAGAACAACTCAACCACGTCCACGCGCAAACCGGCTTCGCCGGCCTGACCGTGGTCGACGCCGCGCGCTGCGAATGGCGGCCGGAGATCGCCTTCCCCGCCGTCGGCACCGAACTGGACGCCGGCTGGATGCGTTTCGACAGCCCCGACCATCTGCACGAGACCGGCCTCGACAACAGCTACGAGGAGGACTGGCTGCGCGAAGCCGGCGGCGCCCTGCACGGCGCGCGGCTGGTGGAGGTGGACAGCGGCGCCGTCGCCTATCTGCTGCTCAACGAACGCTGGATGGCCTGGGCCTGCACCGGACAGGAAACGGCGTCGCGTTTGGACCGGCTGGTGCATCAACAATGGCCCGAGTTCACCGTGCTGCGCAAACACGAGGACTGGACGGTCGAGGCCTCCACCTTGCCCTGGCTGGAGAACACGACGCAGATCCGCTACGACGCGCTCAACGCGGCCTTGTTGTGCCGGTGGCGGCACAACAACGAGGTTGCCGTGCCGTTGGCGCCGGGGCGGCGCTGGCGGGTGGCCGAATTGGCGGCGGCGGCCACGCCGCGCTAGGCGCCGCCAGCCGCCGCTCAGCCGCGTGGCAACTCGCGAATTTCAACCGTGCCGCCACCGTCCAGGGTGGGATTTCCTACCAACAGCTTTTTCGCGTCCTCGATACTCTCGGCCTGGACCAGCAGGTAGCCGGACAGCTGCGCGCTGATCGGCTTGGGTTGGCCGCTCTTCGCCACGCACACGCCCTGGCCGATCTCGCTGCCGCCGGAGAACTGCCCGCTCGCCCTCAGCATCGTCAAATACGCCTCCCACGCGGCGGCCGTTTCCTCCTTCGCATCGTCGTGCATGAAGATGATGTAGTCGTTCATTCATTCCTCCCGGAAGTATCAAGGCCGGCAACCGTCCAGCGCCAGCGTAGCACTTTTCCGGCGGCCATAAAAAAACCGGGACGCTCGGTCCCGGTTCTGTTCTACTCCGCCGCTGCCGCCGCCTTCTTGGCCGGGGCTTTCTTGGCTGGCGCCTTCTTCACCGCCGCCTTTTTGACCGTGGTCTTGGCGGGTGCTTTGGCGGCGGCTTTTTTAGCCGGCGCCTTGGCCGCTGTCTTCTTGGCCGGTGCCGCTTCCGCCGCGCCTTCCGCGCCGTCGTCGGCTACCGCCGCCGCCTTGCCCTTGGCCGGTGCTTTGGCCTTGCGCTCCTCGAACTCGAAGCTGATCTTGCCGTCCTTGCCGCGCACCAGGAAGGCCTTGAACGGCCGCCGCGTGCGCTGCGAGACGAAGCCCGGCATCAAGTCGGTCTTGCCGTCGTTGAGCAGCTTGACCATTTGTTCCGGCAGGATCTCCTGTTGCAGGATGATGCGGCCGCTGCGGAAGTCGCACGTCTTCGGTTTCGCCACGCTGTGTTCGCACACATAGGCCAGGCCCATCTCGTAGACGCCGGCGGCGCACTTCGGACAAGGTTCCCCAGCGCGGTCTGGCCGGTGAAGTCGACACCCTCGCCGTCCTCGTTGTCGTCGTTCTGGCCGAAGTCGAACTCCAGCTTGAAGTTCTTGATCTCCTCGTCGCGCACGATGCGCAGGATGGCGGCGAACGGCCGGCCCATCTTCGAGCGGAAGCCCTGCAGCGGCCCGATGGTGCGCTTGGTCAACAGCTCCTCGACCTCGGCGATCTCGAACTGGCGGCTGCCCGGCGTCTTGCTCATCGAAAAGTCGCACTTGGTGCAGGCGAAGCGGCGGTAGTTCTCTTTGACCACGCTGCCGCAGTTCGGGCACGGCGTGGTCATCGTGTGGTAGTCGCCGGGGATGGTGTCGTTGTCGTATTCCTTGGCGCGCTTGACGATGATCTGGGTCATCTGGGCGATCTCGCGCATGAATTCCTCGCGCGAAATCTTGCCCTTCTCCATCTGCGACAGCTTGTATTCCCACTCGCCGGTCAGTTCCGGCGCGGTCAGCTCGTTGACGCCGAGGCCGCGCAGCAGCGTCATCAGCTGCGACGCCTTGGCGGTCGGGATCAACTCGCGGCCCTCGCGGATCAGGTAGCGTTCGGTCAGCAGGCCCTCGATGGTGGCGGCGCGCGTCGCTGGCGTGCCCAGACCCTTGCCGGCCATGGCGTCGCGCAGCTCGTCGTCGTCGATCAGCTTGCCGGCGCCTTCCATGGCCGACAGCAAGGTCGCCTCGGTGTAGCGGGCGGGCGGCTTGGTCACCAGGCCGTTGGCGTTGACCGCTTCGGTCTGCACCTTCTCGCCCTTGGCCACCGGCACCAGGTTGCCGCCGGCGTTGTCCTGCTTGTCCTCGTCGGTCGAGGCTTCCTTGCCGTAGATCGCCAGCCAACCGGGGTTGGTCATGACCTTGCCCTCGGTCTTGAACTGGTGGCCGCTCACCTCGGTGTAGCGGGTGGTGACCTGGAACTCGGCCGGCGGGAAGAACACCGCCATGAAGCGGCGGGTGACCAGGTCGTACAGCTTCTGTTCCGGCTCGGACAGGTTCTTCGGCGCGATCGTGGTCGGGATGATGGCGAAGTGATCCGAGATCTTGGTGTTGTCGAAGATGCGCTTGTTCGGCTTGACCCAGCCCTTGTCGAGGATCTGCTTGGCGAACTGGTGGTAGTTGTTGTTCTCCATCACCATGCCGAGCGCTTCCTTGACGGTCGGGATGTAATCCTCCGGCAGGTGGCGCGAGTCGGTACGCGGGTAGGTCAGCACCTTGTGTTTTTCGTACAGCGCCTGGGCCAGGCCCAGCGTGTTCTTGGCCGAGAAGCCGAAGCGCGAGTTGGCCTCGCGTTGCAGGCTGGTCAGGTCGAACAGGCCCGGCGCCATCGAGGTGGTCGGTTTGGATTCCTCGGTGACGTTGCCCTGGCGGCCACGGCAGGCGGTGGCGATCGAGTCGGCGGCGGCCTTGCTCCACAGGCGCTCGGCCTTCTTCTCAGGATCGGTCTCGTCCTTCTTGAACTTGGTGTCGAGCCAGCGGCCCTCGTAGATGCCGGCGGCGCAGACGAACTCGGCGCGCACTTCCCAGAAGTCGCGCGAGACGAACTTCTTGATCTTTTCTTCACGCTCGACGACGATCGACAGGGTCGGCGTCTGCACCCGGCCGACGGTGGTCAGGTAGAAGCCGCCCTCCTTCGAGTTGAAGGCGGTCATGGCGCGGGTGCCGTTGATGCCGATCAGCCAGTCGGCCTCGGAGCGGCAACGGGCGGCGTCGGCCAGCGGCATCATCTCCTCGTCGGTGCGCAGCTGGGTGAAGCCCTCGCGGATCGCGCCGGGCGTCATCGACTGCAGCCACAGGCGCTTGACCGGTTGCTTGGCCTTGGCGTTTTGCGCGATCAGGCGGAAGATCAACTCCCCCTCGCGCCCGGCATCGCAGGCGTTGATCAGGGTGGTGACGTCCTTGCGCTTGATCAGCTTGTTCAAGACCTTGAGGCGGGCCTCGGTCTTGGCGATCGGGTTCAGCGCGAAATATGGCGGGATCATGGGCAGATGGGCGAAACTCCACTTGCCGCGTTTGACGTCGTGCTCTTCCGGCACGGCGATCTCCAGCAGGTGGCCGACGGCGGAGGACAGCACGTACTCGTCGGATTCAAAGTACTCATCGTGCTTGGTGAAGCCGCCAAGCGTCTTCGCGATATCGTTCGCGACAGAAGGCTTCTCGGCGATGATGAGGGTTTTGGTCATGTTTTACGTTCTCGTGGTTACTCTATGGGGTGGTTCAGCATGCGCATCATACATGCATCGTGGGCGGCGTTGAATTTTTGCGCTCCCGGGACAATGACACATTATTGTCAAAGCGCCAATGATAAGCGGGTTGCCGGGGAATCTGCAAGCGAACTGCGCGACAGTGCCGGCGCCGCCTGCGGGCGCCGGGCGGCGCGGCCGCCGCCGGCGGGGCGGTGGCGCTAATGCAGCAGGCGCGGCGCCTGCTCCTCGTCCGAGCCGAACAGGTCGTCGAACATCAGCGCGTCCGGTTCCTTGCCCTGGCTCCACAGCAGCATCAACACGATCACCTTCAGCTTGCCCAGGGTGACGGGCGCCTCGTCGAGCGCCAGGGCCCGCTCGATGACGATCTCGCGTTGCAGCGGCGACAGCACCTTGGCGCTCTCGAGGAACTGGATGAAGCCGATCGCCGCCGTGCCGAGCACGTCCTGCTCTTCCTCGACGTAGTAGCGGGTGCCGGTGGAGGCCGCCGTCAGCGTCTGTTCGACGCCGGCCATGGCGGTCAGGTCGGTCAGCCAGACCAGCGCCTCGGAGATCTCCACATCGTCAAAACCGACGGCCGACAGTTTCTTGGCCAATGCGGCCGGTTCCGGGCAGGCATCGGGACGGTAATACGTCTCGTAGAGATAAACTAGGATGTCGAACATGGCTCTACTCTATCAGTTAAAAGCGCGCCGGCACAAGCCCGTAAAACTGCGGGGTGAGGCGGAAAACATGCATTCCGCTCAAGCTTGTCGGATTTCAATACGGCCGGCGTTTTTTGTGCCTCAGCCCGGCACCCGCTGGTAGATGCCGCCCGGCAAGCGCTCGAGCAGGCCGGCCAACTCCAGCGCCAGCAGCTGGCCGTGCAGCTCGGCGGCGCCGAGGCCGAGGCGGCCGGCCAGCACGTCGGCCGTGGCCGGGTCGTAGCCGAGGGCGTCGAGCAGGGCGTCGACGAAGCGCGCGTCCGGCGCCGGCGGCGCGGCGCCGCCCAGCTGGCCGAGGATGTCGTCGGCCGACTCGACCAGGGTGGCGCCGTCGCGCAGCAGGGCGTGGCAGCCCTTGCTCAGCGCCGAGTGGATCGAGCCGGGGATGGCGTACACCTCGCGCCCCAGGTCCAGCGCCAGCCTGGCGGTGATCAGCGAGCCGGAGCCGGCCGCCGCCTCGACCACCAGCACGCCGCGCGCCAGGGCGCTGATCAGGCGGTTGCGCTTGGGGAAGTTCTCCGGCCGCGGCGTGGTGCCCAGCGGATACTCGCTGACTAGGCAGCCCTGCTCGGCGATCTGCCGCGCCAGCGCGCCGTTGCGCGCCGGGTAGATGCGGTCGGCGCCGGTGCCGACCACCGCGACGGTCGAGCCGGCGCCGCGCAGGCCGCCCCGGTGGGCCGCCGCGTCGATGCCCAGCGCCAGGCCGGAGACGACGGCCAGGCCGGCGTGCGACAAGGCCTCGGCGAAGCGCTCGGCGTTGCGCAGCCCCTGGGCGCTGGCGTTGCGGCTGCCGACCACGGCCAGCGCCGGGCCGGCCAGCAGCGCCGTCCGGCCCACCACGTACAGCAGCAGGGGCGGATCGGCCAGCTGGCGCAGGCCGGCGGGATAGTCCGGGTGGTCCAGCGCCAGCAGGTGGCGGCCCGGCGTGCGCAGCCAGGCGTCGATGGCCGCGCAGTGCGCGTCGAAGGCGGCGTCCGGTTGCAGCGCGCGGGCCAGCGCCCCGGCCTGCGCCGGCCGCAGCAATTCGCGCAGGCGCTGCGCCGGCGCGCGCAACACCGCGCCGGGCGTGCCGAACTGCTCGAGCAGGCGCCGGGCCGTCAGCAGGCCGATGCCCGGCACGCGCTCCAGCCGTATCCAGTCGCGCTGGGCGTCCGACAGGGGCTGGCTAGCGATGGTGGGTGCCGTGTCTGCCACGGTGGCGCCTACTCCGGTGATTGCGCGACGTCGCCCACTTCGACCGGCTCGGTCACCTGCATGATCAGGCCGTAAGAGATATGCTTGAACACGCGGAAAATGAACAAGCTGCCCACTTCCTCGTCCGGCAGCTTGACCTGCGGCTTGCCCATGCCGTGCCAGCCCTTGCTGGCGCCCGGATCGACTACCGTCTTCCCCGCATGGTACAGCTGCAGCACGGCGCCGATGTCGAGCCCGTCAAGCTTTCCGCGATTGATGCTGACCACTTGGTTCTGCCCGGCGTGGGTGACGCCGCCGTACACCGCCACCACCCGCGCCGCCACCTTCTGCTCGGGCGGATGCGGCACGTAGTTGCGCATCGGCGTGGGCGGCGCCGCCATCAGCTGGTCGCCCACGCCCATCTCCTCCTTGGCGCTGGTGACGACGAAGGTGTGCACCTCGCTGCCCGGACGCGCCTCCTGGCGCAGCTTGAGCGTGCCCAGGTAGAAGGCCTCGGTGCCGATCACCGCCTGGCTGACCGGGTCCTTCAGCGGCTTGCCCGGACGGAACACCTGGAACGAGGTGCCGCCCTTCAGGTCGCCGCGCACATAGGCCTTGTCGTCCTTGCCGAGGAACACGTGGCCCTCCTGCGTGGCGACGACGCGCGGCGCAGCGGCCAGCTCGTCGCCCTCGACGATCAGCGGCTGGGTCAGGAAGGGTTCGATGACGCCGGACGGAATCGACTGCACCGCGTCCTGCCCCAGCCCCTCCGTGCGCACCCGCGGCGACAGGCGCAGCGCGGCCGGCTCGCCGGCGCCGCCGGCGCCGAGCCGGCGGCCCAGCCGCAGCTGGCCGCTGGCGCGGTCCAGGTAGACCACCTGGCCCGGATAGATCCAGTGCGGGTCGCGGATCTGCTCGCGGTTCATGCCCCACACCTGGGGCCAGCACCAGGGCCGGTCGAGAAACTTGCCGGCGATGCCCCACAGCGTGTCGCCCACCACCACCGTGTGCTGGTCCGGCGCGTCGGCCCGGAAGGCGCACTCCAGCGCCTGCGCCGCGCCGCCCGTCAGCGTGCAAAACAAGGCCGCAAACCCTAGGCGGGCGCCGACTGTGCTAAAATTTTTCATTAATATGTCCGTTAGGTGCCGCACGACGGAAGGCCGAACGCCCGACGGCTGGGCCAAAACGCCCCGCCCGCCACAGAGCAAGAGACAGCATGAACACGCTACCCTATCGACTTCTTGGATGATAAGGCTTGCCGAACTGAATCAAATTCTGCCCATAAAACCCTGAACTAGCAAGCGAAACGCGCTGCGGCACACGGCGCGGCACCCGCATTGTGCACAGGGACGGCAGCGCGCACCGCTCCACCCCATTCCTATTCATTACCAGCAAATACGTATGTCGATACTCAATATTCTCCGCTACCCCGATCCGCGCCTGCACAAGATCGCCAAACCCGTCGCCGCCTTCGACGCGCGCCTGGAAAAACTCGTCGCCGACATGGCCGAGACCATGTACGACGCCCCCGGCGTCGGCCTGGCCGCCTCGCAGGTCGACGTGCACGAACAACTGGTCATCATCGACGTGTCCGAGACCAAGGACGCCTTGGTCGCCTACATCAACCCCGAAATCATTTGGGCCAGCGACGAGATGGAGGTCTATGATGAGGGATGCCTGTCGGTGCCCGGCGTCTACGACGGCGTCGAACGCCACTCCCGCGTCAAGGTGCGCGCCTTCGACGTCAAGGGCCAACCCTTCGAAGTCGAAGCCGACGGCCTGCTGGCCGTCTGCATCCAGCACGAGATGGACCACCTGGTGGGCAAGGTGTTCGTCGAGTACCTGTCGCCGCTCAAGCGCAACCGCATCAAGACCAAGATGCTGAAGGAAGAGCGCGGCCTGGAACGCGAGGCGATGCTGCGCGCCCAGGGCCGCCGCTTCTGAGCGGTAGCTGATTCGAACGGCCGCGCCAGCGGCCGGCCCACGCGCGCGGCCGGCGCCGGCGCAGTGCAACACAAAGGAAACACCATGAAAGTCATCTTCGCCGGCACGCCGGAATTTGCCGCCGTCGCCCTGCGCTCCCTGCACGAGGCCGGCTTCGAGATCCCGCTGGTGCTGACCCAGCCCGACCGCCCCGCCGGCCGCGGCCTGCACCTGCAGCCCTCGGCCGTCAAGCAGTTCGCGCTCAGCCAGGGCATCGAGGTGCTGCAGCCGCTGTCGCTGCGCATGGACAGCAAGGACCCGCAGCGCGCCGCCGAGGCCTGGCCGCCCACGCGCGCCTGCTGGCCACCGACTACGACGTGATGGTGGTGGCCGCCTACGGCCTGATCCTGCCGCGCGCCACCCTCGACATCAAGCCCTGCCTGAACATCCACGGCTCGCTGCTGCCGCGCTGGCGCGGCGCCGCGCCTATCCACCGCGCCATCGAGGCCGGCGACGACGAGACCGGCGTCACCATCATGCAGATGGAGGAAGGCCTGGACACCGGCCCGATGCTGTTGATGGAGCGCGTGGCCATCGGCCCGCACGACAACACCGGCATGCTGCACGACAGCCTGGCCGCGCTGGGCGCCAAGATGATCGTCCAGGCGCTGCGCAAGATGGAGCAGGGCAAGCTGGAGGCCGTGCCCCAGCCCGAGGCCGGCGTCACCTACGCCGCCAAGATCAGCAAGGAGGAGGCGGCGCTCGACTTCACCCTGCCGGCGCTGGAGGTCGGTTTGAAAATCCGCGCCTTCAACCCCTTCCCCGGCGCCCACGCGCTGGTCAACGGCGTGGTGGTCAAGATCTGGGCGGCCGAGGCGATCGAGGCCGACAGCAGCTTCGAGCCCGGCCAGGTGCTGGCCGCCGACGCCCAGCTCGGCATCGTGGTCGCCTGCGGCGCCGGTTCGCTGCGCCTGACCGAACTGCAAAAGCCGGGCGGCAAGCGCCTGCCGGCCGCCGAGTTCATCAAGGGCTTCCCGCTCGAGGGGCTGCGCTTTGCCTGAGGCGGGGCGCGCCCGCCGCGCCCTCGCCTGCCATCCACCGCGTCGCCCTCTTCGCTGAGCGGCGCCGATGGATCAACTGGCCGCGATGCGCGCGCTGCGGCGCGTGGTGGAACTCGGTAGCTTCACCGCCGCCGCCGACGCGCTCGGCATCTCGCACACCATCGTCTCGCGCCAGGTCCGCCAGCTGGAGCAACAGCTCGGCGCGCAACTACTCAACCGCACCACCCGCCGCCTGGTGCTGACCGGCGCCGGCAAGGACTACTACGAGGCCAGCCGGCAGATCCTCGACGCCATCGACGACGCCGACCGCGCCGTCGGCCAGCACCAGGCGCGCCCCACCGGCAGCCTGCGCATCAACGCGCCGATGGCCTTCGGCACGCTGGAGCTGGCCAACTGGCTGCCGCAATTCATCGCCCGCTATCCCGAGCTGAACATCGACCTGGTCTGCAACGACCGCATCGTCGACCTGATCGAGGAAGGCTTCGACGTCGCCCTGCGGCTCACCCGCGACCTGCCCGACTCGACCCTGGTGGCCAAGCGCCTGGCCAGCAGCCAGGTGATGCTGGTGGCCTCGCCGGCCTACCTGCGCGAGCACGGCGCGCCGGCCGTGCCGAGCGATCTGCTGCGCCACAACTGCCTGACCTACACGCTGGCCGAGCGGCCCAACGAGTGGAGCTTCACGTCCGCCGACGGCGCCCGCGAGACGGTGGCGGTGAAGGGCAATCTGCGCGCCAACACCGGCATCGCCCTGCGCACGGCGGCGCTGGCCGGCACCGGCATCGCCACCACGGCCTCGTTCATCGTCCACGAGGACGTGCGGCGCGGCGAGCTGGTGCGCGTGCTGGGCGACTACACCATACGGCCGCGCGAGCTGTACGTGCTGTATCCGCAGAACCGCCACCTGTCGCCGAAGGTGCGGGCGTTCGTCGACTTCGCCAGCGCGCTGTATCAGCAGCGCGATTGGGACTGAAGAGACACAAGGCCACCGGGTTCCGCACGAGTAACGATCAATCCCTGTCGAACAACTTGGAAAGCAATTCTTCCCTCGTCATTGCGTGATGCTGAGCGACATCCGCAAGAATCGCTGAGAGCGTCCCGACTCTCAATGGATCATGTAACGGCACGGTCAAATGGTGTTCGCCACTTTCAGAGGTCAGCAGCCGAACATGACTGCCGGCTTGGCGTGTTTTCAAGTAACCTAGCTTTTCAAGAGCTGCAATAAGCTCCGTACCAGAAAGGTTGCGCGGCATTTTCATGCCGCAATTACTTCTTCACGAATGAAATGCAAACGGATAAGTTTTGGCCCTTTCCCCTCGTCGAAATGACAACGCACGGCATCCCGAATTTGCCGGTGCAAGGACTCGACGTCATCCGCCTCGGTGTAGATGGATTGCCCCATGGCGCGGGCAAGGAATCCCCCCTCATGAGCCTCCTCAACGAGAAAGAGTATTTCATTCATGGCTAAGCCCTTCATCACATGGATATGTGTTTTAACGCATTGAGACATCATACGCCGGACCGCCACTCCTTCGCGAAATCCTAGGCGCCTTTTGCGTCGGGCTAAACTGCGCCAGGCGCAACCGGCCCTTCCTGCGCTGTATCGTCGACGGCATGAAGTACGATACGGCATCGCGCGGAAACAGGCCGCGCTGGAGCGCGACTGCGACCGCCTGCGGTTGGAAATCCGCCACGACAACCTCGCCTCGCTGTGCCTGTTCCAACACCGTGGCTACCGCATCTTCGACCAGTACGCCGACTACTACGAGGACGGCATGGCCGCCCACCGGCTCGAGAAGCCGCTCACACGCAAGCGCTAGCGCCGTCTGATCGGATTCAGCCCAGCGTTTTCTTCACCGCGCGGTATTGCTGCGTCAAGCCGCCATAGCCCCAGGCGGCGGCGCGGGCGTCGTGGACGTGGATGTAGCTGACCTCGTGCAGATCGCCCAGCTCCTCGGCCATCGCTGCGAACACCGCCGCGATGTAGGCCGCCTTCTGGCTGGCGGTGTTGGTCTCGTCGGTGACCAGGATGTTGAGGAAGAAGGTGGTCTTCTCCAACTCCGCCAGCGCGGTGGCGCCGATGAACCAATGCGCCGGCGCGACGTGGTTGATCGCTACCGCAGTCAGCGTTTCGTCCTTCAGCAGCAACTGCTTGGTCAGCCGCGTCAGCGTGGCGGCGATGCGGCTCGATTGCGCCGCATCGGGCGCGCTGGACAGGGTCACATTCAGGATGGGCATGATGTCAGGCCTTCACGGTGAGGTCGAGGATGGCGGCGGTCGGCATGATGTCGGCGAAGTTGTCCGACAGCGCCGTCAGCGTGACGTGGTGCAGCTCGCGGTGGCTGGTCACGCCGCCGTTCCAGCTGTCGATGTCGCGTGTGGCGCAGGCGTCGGCGGCGACGATCACGTTGTAGCTGCTGGCGCCGAACTGGCGCGCGTCGCGCGCGGTGGTGGAGACGCACATGTGCGTCATCAGGCCGGCGATGATCAGGGTTTTGATGCCGCGCGCCTGCAACTGCGCGTGCAGGTCGGTGCTGGCGAAGCTGCTGGTGGTGCTCTTGTGCAGCACGTGGTGCCGCGGCGCCGGCGTCAGCTCGGTGTGGATCTCGGCCAGCGCGCCGCCGGCGGCGAACAGCGCGGCGCCGGCCGGGTTGATGTGCTGGATGTGGAACACCGGCATGCCGTGGCGGTCGGCCAGCGCGGCCAGACGTGCGGCCTGGCGCAGCGCCGGCAGGCCGTCGGGAATCGGCAGGCGGCCGCTGTAGTACTCGTTTTGGAAGTCGATCAGCACCAGCGCGGTGCTGGCGGCGTCCAGGCTGGTGGCGGCGCGCAGGCCGGCGATGCTGCGGATGGTGCGGGACATGGCGGATTCCTTTTTGATGGGTGAGTGCAGCCATCTTATGGGTCCGCCCGCCGCCGCACCAGCCGTCGGCGAGCACATTACTTGTGCTGAATTCGCACAAATAACAGAAACAGCAGCGTGATTGTCGATTTGGTCGCCATAATTTCTGCGTTCAAAGCAGAGGGGCTTGATGCCGCTTACTTAAGGCGCCGGCGGCTCCAAAACCACCCTAAGGCAAAGAGCCAGGGTCAGACCCTAGGGTCTGACCCTAGATTTTGGCCGCAGGGGTTTCTTGGCGCCGCTCTCAGCTCTTGTAGCCGGGGTCCAGGCGCTCCAGCTTGCGCACCAGCGCCGGCCAGACGAAGGCGCCGCCCAGGCCGCCGGTCTGCACCCGCATCGCCTCGGCCACGCCCTGCACGATCTGCGGCGCCACCATGGTCAACGGGCCGCCGGCTTGCGCCGCCAGCTGGATCTGGCAGGTGCTCTCGAAGGTGTACATGGCGAGGAAGGCGTCGGCCACCGTTTTGCCGACCACCAGCAGGCCGTGGTTGCGCAGCACGAGGAAGTTGGCGCGGCCCAGGTCGGCCTGCAGGCGCGGCTTCTCCTCGTCGCGGAAGGCGACGCCCTCGTAGCCGTGGTAGGCCAGCGAGGCCAGCACAAAGGTCGACTGCTGCGAGATCGGCAGCACGCCGCCCTGCTGCGCGCTGAGCGCCACGCCGGCGCGGGTGTGGGTGTGGATGACGCAGCCGGCGTCGTCGCGCACCTCGTGCACGGCGCTGTGGATGACGAAGCCGGCCGGGTTGACCGGAAACGGCGAGTCGAGCAGCTTGTTGCACCGCTGGTCGACCTTGACCAGCGACGAGGCGGTGATCTCCTCGAACATTAAGCCGTAAGGGTTGATCAGGAAGTGGTGCTCGGGGCCGGGAATGCGCGCGCTGATGTGGGTGAACACCAGGTCGCTCCAGCCGTAGGCGGCGGCCAGCCGGTAGCAGGCGGCCAGCTCGACGCGCAACTGCCATTCTTCATCGCTGACCAGGTGTCGGACCGAGGGGATTTCCATGTGTTTGTCTCCGTATGGGGTGGGTGGTGGCGCCGCCGGGTTTGTACCAAGCTTGCTGCGGCCTTGCGCTGGATCAGGCCGGGGCCGATGCGCAGAGCCACCACCTTACTCCGGGCTTATACTGGCAACTGTCAAATTTTTTACATTTCGCCAAAATGGCCTCGAACCTGGAACTGCTCGCGCCGCTGTCGGCCACCCCCTGGTTCGCCGCGCTGCCGCTAGCCGAGCGCAAGCGCATGCTGAGCGGCGCCGAGCGCCAGCGCCTGCAGCCGGGCGAGATGCTGTTCCGCCAGGGCGACGCGGCCGGCGGCTTCTACGCGCTGGTGTCGGGCACGCTGAAAATGTCGTCGTTGAGCGAGGACGGCAAGGAGGCGATCCTGGTGGTGCTCGAAAGCGGCAACTGGTTTGGCGAGATCTCGCTGATCGACGGCCAGCCGCGCACCCACGACGCCACAGCGCTGGGCGCGGCCGAGGTGCTGCTGCTGCCGCGCGCCGCCTTCGACGCGCTGATGCGCCGCCGCCCTTTCGCCCAGGCCATCGCGGCCATGCTGGCGGCGCGCATCCGCCTGCTGTACGGCATCGTCGAGGACGTCACGCTGCGCTCGACCCGCGCCCGCGTCGCCCGCCGCCTGCTGCTGCTGGCGCGCGGCGACGCCACCATGTCGCCGCTGCCGCGCGCGCGCGTGCCGGTGTCGCAGGAGTCGCTGGCGATGATGCTGGGGCTGACCCGGCAGACCCTGTCGAAAGAGTTGAAGTGGCTGGCCGCCGAGGGCTTGATCGCGCTCGGCTACGGCTATATCGACGTGCTGTCGGCGCCGCGCCTGGCCGCGCTGCGCGACGCTTGAGGGCGGCGCCGGCGCCGCTGTTGTTGTTGGAATGCCGCGCCGGCCTGAAGCATACGGCGCGATGCCGTATAATTTTAGACCGCCGCCAGACCATGCGCGCGCCTGCCCCTCCGCCCAAAGAAAGTGTCAAATGAATAACAAAGCGTCCCCTTCCGCCATGTCCAAGACCGATGCCCAGCTGCGCGAGATCCTGGCGCGCCGCATCATGATCCTCGACGGCGCGATGGGCACGATTATTCAGCAGTACAAACTCGACGAGATGGCCTACCGTGGCGGCGCCGAGGGGCGCTTCATCGACTTCGCCGCGCCGGCCGGCAGCGGTGCGCGCGAGCTCTTCGTCAAGGGCAACAACGAGCTGCTGACGCTGACCCAGCCGCACATCATCCAGGAGATCCACGAGCGCTACCTGGCGGCCGGCGCCGACCTGATCGAGACCAACACCTTCGGCGCCACCACCATCGCCCAGGACGACTACCACATGGGCCACCTGGCCTACGAGATGAACGTCGCCGCCGCCAAGCTGGCGCGCGCCGCCTGCGACAAGTACAGCAGCGCCGACAAGCCGCGCTTCGTCGCCGGCGCGCTCGGCCCGACGCCGAAGACCGCCTCGATCTCGCCCGACGTCAACGACCCGGCGGCGCGCAACGTCACCTTCGACCAACTGGTCGCCGCCTACCACCAGCAGGTGCAGGGCCTGGTCGAGGGCGGCTCCGACGTGCTGCTGGTCGAGACCATCTTCGACACCCTGAACTGCAAGGCGGCGCTGTTCGCCATCGACCTGTACTTCAGCGAGCACCCGGCCACGCCGCGCCTGCCGCTGATGATCTCGGGCACCGTCACCGACGCCTCCGGCCGCATCCTGTCGGGCCAGACCGTGCCGGCCTTCTGGAACTCGGTGCGCCACGCCAAGCCGCTGACCATCGGCCTGAACTGCGCGCTGGGCGCCGCCCTGATGCGCCCCTACGCCGAGGAGCTGTCGCAGATCGCCGACACCTTCGTCTGCATCTACCCCAACGCCGGCCTGCCCAACCCGATGAGCGACACCGGCTTCGACGAGCTGCCGGCCGACACCTCGGCGCTGCTGCGCGAGTTCGCCGACGCCGGCTTCATCAACATGGCCGGCGGCTGCTGCGGCACCACGCCGGACCACATCGCCGCCATCGCGCAGATGCTGGCCACCACGCCGCCGCGCGCCGTGCCGGCCATTCCGGTGGCGCAGCGCCTGTCCGGCCTGGAGCCCTTCACCATCGACGAGAGCTCGCTGTTCGTCAACGTCGGCGAGCGCACCAACGTCACCGGCTCGAAGGCCTTCGCCCGCATGATCCTCAACGAGCAGTACGACGAGGCCCTGAGCGTGGCGCGCCAGCAGGTCGAGAACGGCGCCCAGGTGATCGACATCAACATGGACGAGGCGATGCTCGACTCGCAGGCGGCGATGACCCGCTTCCTCAACCTGATCGCCTCCGAGCCGGACATCTCGCGCGTGCCCATCATGATCGACTCGTCGAAATGGTCGGTGATCGAGGCCGGCCTGAAGTGCGTGCAGGGCAAGGCCATCGTCAACTCGATCTCGATGAAGGAGGGCGAGGAGGAGTTCATCCGCCAGGCCCGCCTGTGCCGCCGCTACGGCGCCGCCGTGATCGTCATGGCCTTCGACGAGAAGGGCCAGGCCGACACCTTCGAGCGCAAGACCGAGATCTGCGCCCGCGCCTACAAGGTGCTGACCGAGCAGGTCGGCTTCCCGCCCGAGGACATCATCTTCGACCCGAACATCTTCGCCATCGCCACCGGCATCGAGGAGCACAACAACTACGCGGTCGACTTCATCAACGCGACCCGCTGGATCAAGCAGAACCTGCCGCACGCCAAGATCTCCGGCGGCGTCTCCAACGTCTCGTTCAGCTTCCGCGGCAACGACCCGGCGCGCGAGGCCATCCACACCGTGTTCCTGTACCACGCCATCAAGGCCGGCATGACCATGGGCATCGTCAACGCCGGCATGATGGGCGTCTACGACGACATCCCGGCCGAGCTGCGCGAGCGCGTCGAGGACGTGGTGCTGAACCGCCGCGACGACGCCACCGAACGCATGATCGACATCGCCGGCACCCTGAAGGCGGGCGCCGGCAAGCAGGACGCGCAGAACCTGGAATGGCGCGAGGGCACGGTGGAAAAACGCCTGTCGCACGCGCTGGTGCACGGCATCACCCAGTGGATCGTCGAGGACACCGAGGAGATGCGCCAGCAGGTGCTGGCCGCCAAGGGCCGCCCGATCCACGTCATCGAAGGCCCGCTGATGGACGGCATGAACGTGGTCGGCGACCTGTTCGGCCAGGGCAAGATGTTCCTGCCGCAGGTGGTCAAGTCGGCCCGCGTGATGAAGCAGGCGGTGGCCCACCTGATCCCCTACATCGAAGAAGAAAAGCTGGCCGAGGAGAAGCGCACCGGCATCGTCGCCAAGCCGAAGGGCAAGATCGTCATCGCCACCGTCAAGGGCGACGTCCACGACATCGGCAAGAACATCGTCTCGGTGGTCCTGCAGTGCAACAACTTCGAGGTCGTCAACATGGGCGTGATGGTGCCCTGCTCCGAGATCCTGGCCCGCGCCAAGCTGGAGAACGCCGACATCATCGGCCTGTCCGGCCTGATCACCCCCTCGCTCGAGGAGATGGCCCACGTCGCCAAGGAGATGCAGCGCGACCCGCACTTCCGCATGCTCAAGATCCCCCTGCTGATCGGCGGCGCCACCACCAGCCGCGCCCACACGGCGGTGAAGATCGCCCACAACTACGAGGGCCCGGTGGTCTACGTGCCGGACGCCTCGCGCTCGGTGTCGGTGGCGCAGTCGCTGCTGACGCCGGAGAGCCGCGACCAGTACATCGACGACATCGAACAGGACTACGTGCGCATCCGCGAGCAGCACGCCAACAAGAAGGCGCTGCCGATCCTGTCGCTGGCCGCCGCGCGCGCCAACAAGATGGTGGTGCCGTTCGACGGCGAGATGGCGCCGCGCAAGCCGAAGTTCATCGGCCGCCGCGTCTTCAAGAACGTCGACCTGGCCGCCATCGCCCAGTACATCGACTGGGGCCCGTTCTTCCAGACCTGGGACCTGGCCGGCCCCTTCCCCGCCATCCTCACCGACGAGGTGGTCGGCGAGGCCGCCAGCAAGGTCTATGAAGAAGGCCAGGCGCTGCTGAAGAAACTCATCGACGGCCGCTGGCTGACCGCCAACGGCGTCGTCGCCCTGCTGCCGGCCAACAGCGTCAACGACGACGACATCGAGATCTACACCGACGACAGCCGCGACAACGTCGCCTTCACCTACTACGGCCTGCGCCAACAGGGCGTCAAGCCGCTGGTGGACGGCGTGCAGCGGCCCAACCAGTGCCTGGCCGACTTCATCGCGCCGAAGCTCGTTGATGGCAAACCCTCCGAGGTCAAGGACTACATCGGCATGTTCGCCGTCACCAGCGGCCTGGGCATCGAGAAGTACGAGAAACGCTTCGAGGACGCCCACGACGACTACTCGTCGATCATGCTCAAGTCGCTGGCCGACCGTCTGGCCGAGGCCTTCGCCGAGTATCTGCACGAGCGCGTGCGCAAGGACCTGTGGGGCTACGCCGCCAACGAAACGCTGGGCAACGACGAGATGATCGCCGAGAAGTATGTCGGCATCCGCCCGGCGCCGGGCTACCCGGCCTGCCCCGAGCACACCGTCAAGGCCGACATGTTCAAGGCCGTGCAGGCCGAGGAGATCGGCATGGAGTTGACCGAATCGTTCGCCATGTATCCGGGCGCGGCGGTGTCGGGCTTCTACTTCGCCCACCCCGAGTCGAAATACTTCGTGGTCGGCAAGATCGGCATGGACCAACTGGACGACATGGCCGCCCGCCGCGGTGTCAGCAAATCGGAACTGGAGCGCTGGCTGGCGCCGAACCTGTCCTAAGCGCCCCGGGCCTTGCCGCCGGTGCCGCCGGCAGCAGCGCGGAGTCGGGCGGCAGGCTGGCCTGCAGCAGCTTGAGCGCCTCGGCCGTCAAGGCCACGAAGGCGTTCTGGTGGGCCGCCAGCTGGTCCATCATCCAGCCCCAGCCCTCGTCGGTCTCCTGCAGCCAGACGGTGCCGTCGGGGAAGGACTCGGGCAGCGCATCGATGTCGGCTTGCAGCACGATCTGGCTGCGCAGCCCCCACAGGTAGTCGGGCGGCAGTTCGCGTTGCCAGGTGAAGTCGTTCTTCACGGCATAGGTGTGGTTGTGGCGGAAGGTCAGATCGACCACGTCGACGTCGTCGCCGCCGTGCCGGTCGGCCGACTCGATCCAGCAGTGGTAGGCGCCGCCGGTCGGATTGGCGAAGGCGGCGTTGTCGGCCATGCGCATCAGCTGGCCGCCGCCGCAGTCGACCGCCGCCAGCCCGGCCACCGGCCGGTAAACGCGGTCGAGCACGATGCTGATCAGGTTGGCGCCGACGATGGCGTAGACGTGGCACAACGAGCAATATTGCACCGGATAGTGCTGGCGGATCACCTGATTGACGCAATGCGCGATCAGGGATTTGATGGATATTGTCATCAATAAAGGTTCAGGGCTTAGGAAAACAAGACGGAAAAAACCGGTCGCTATGCTTATGTAACGGAATGTTTCCAGAAAACTTTACCGTCAGGAAATATATTTTCCTTCCAGCCCAAGCCGGCGCCGCCTGCTGAACTTTTTTTGCCCGCGCGGGACTAAACATGAACACCGCCGGCATCGGCATTGTTCAATGTTAAAGGAGGCACTATGGCTACCACTACACCCGTCAAACGATGGCAAGACCAGCTGATACTGCTGCTGGGCCTGTGGTTGTTCATCACACCCTGGATCTTCAGCTACCCCATCCCCTCACCCGAGGCCTGGAACGCCTTCATCTCCGGCGCGGTGATCGCCGTGCTGGCCGCGTTCGACCTGTACAAGACCTTCTTCTGGGCGGTGGTGCTCAACCTCCTCGTGGGGATCTGGGTGGCCGTGTCGCCCTGGGTGTTGAAAGTGGCCGACCAGCGCCCGCTGATGTGGGGCGCGCTGATCGTCGGCATCGCCGTGGCCGTGCTGGCCATCTGGGAAATGCGCACCGACCCCGAGCTGCACAAACACTGGCCCGGCGCCGGCCACGCCACCTAGCGAGGCCGCAGGGCGCCACTTGAGCCGCAAACGACAACGGCGCCGCTGGGAAGGCGGCGCCGTTGCGCGTTGCGTCCGCATCGGCGGCGATTTACAGCGCGTAGCGCACCACGTTGTCGCTCCACTCGAAGGCGGCCATCTCCAGCTCGACCAGTTCGTCGGTCGACATGGCTAGGTCGCGCAGCGTCGGCACGATGTGGTCCTCCAACTCCTCGATGCGTTCGATGCATTCGGCCAGCTTGAGCAGGTCGCCGAAGAAGCCGCCACGGAACATCAGCGCGTCGGCCACCTCGTCGTTGACGGGGATCTGCGTCAGAATCTCCGCCATCGGAATGCCGAACAGCGTGTCCATCAGCGACATGATGCCGACCGTGAAGGCGACGTCGGCGACGTTGCGCTGGCTCGGGCGCAGCTTGTTGGCCAGCAGTTCGAGCAGGCGGCCACGGGTGGTGGCCAGCATCAGCAGCGGCGTCATGCTGTGGCCGCGCTTGGCCGGCTCGGCGTACAGCATGATCTGCAGCCAGCGCTGCAGCTGGCGGCGGCCGAGGATGGTCACGGCCTGGCTCAACGAATCGATGCGCTGGCGCACGCCGACGGCCGGCGTGTTGACCAGGCGCAGCAGGTTGAGCGCCAGCGAGACGTCCTTCTTGATGGCGCGCTCGACGGCCAGGTTGTCGGCCTCGGAGGTGACCAGGGTCATCAACTCCATCACCGCCAGTTGCGACGGCGACAGCTTCTTGCCGCTCATGATGACCGGCTTGGCGAAGTAATAGCCCTGGAAATAGTCGAAGCCCAGGTCCAGGCAGTTCTTGAACTCCTCGCGCGTCTCGACCTTTTCGGCCACCAGCTTCTTGTTGTCCTGCTTGAAGCGGGGCGCCAGCTTCATCAGGGTCGACAGCGGCATGTCGCGCATGTCCATCTTGATGTATTCGACCAGCGGCAACAGCGCCTGCACATGGCCGGTGTCGAGGGTGACGTCGTCGAGGGCGAAGGAGAAGCCCAGGCCGACCAGCTCGGCCATGCGGTTGAGCACCGGCTGGCTGACCTTCATCGTCTCGACCACCTCGAGCACCACTTTTTCGCGCGGCAGGAAGCTGAAGATGTCGCTCATGATGACGTCGGCGTCGACGTTGACGAAGCCGAGCGCGTCGCCGATCACCTTTTCCATGCCCAGCTGGGCGGCGTGGGCGATCACCGAGGCGGTGGCGCTCAGGTCGCTGCTGATATTCGCGGGGCCGACCGGCGCGTTGCGGAACAGCAACTCGTAGCCGAACAGCGCTTGGTTCCGATCCAGGATCGGTTGGCGGCCCAGATAGAATTCGCGCACGCGCAAACTCTTCAGGCTCGTATCATTGCTGGAAATATCAATCATGGAAATCTGTCACTCTGTTCGATTGACCCGAGATAACGGCGATAGCGCTACCACAAGCCACGGGTTGGCAATGCTGAGAATAAGCGCTACTTTACCCCATTTATTCCCTTTAACTAACGTTTTGGCATCAACTTCCGGGCTTGTTTTGGACAATTGTGGACAATTCAGTCCGCCGGCGCCGCCTGCGGCACGCCGTCGACAAACAACTTCAGTTCGCCGGGCGCGAAGGCGGTCCAGCGCTCGTTGGTGGTGAGCGGCTGGGTGACGATGATGGCGACACGGTCGTTCGGCGTGGTGACCTGGGAAAAGTCGACGCTGACGTCCTCGTCGGACAGCTCGGCGGTGACGAAGGGATGCTGGCGCACCAGGTAGAACAACTGGGTCGAGCAGTGGGCGAACAACTCCTCGCCGCTCGACAACATCATGTTGAAGGTGCCGTGGACGGCGATCTCGGCCACCAGTTCGGCCAGCGCGGCGCGCAGGTCCGCCAGCGGCGGCCGGCTGTCGCCGAAGCGGCGGCGCAGCTGTTGCAGCAGATAGCAGAAGGCCAGCTCGCTGTCGGTGCTGCCGACCGGGCGGAAGGCGCCGTCCAGGGTGGGCGCGAACTGCTTCAGGTCGCCGTTGTGGGCGAACACCCAGTAGCGCCCCCACAGCTCGCGCACGAAGGGGTGGCAGTTCTCCAGCGCCACCTGGCCCTGGGTGGCCTTGCGGATGTGGGCGATGACGTTGGTCGATTTGATCGGGTAGCGCTTGATCAGCTCGGCCACCGGCGAGGCGATGGCGGCCTGGTGGTCGACGAAGTGGCGCACGCCGGCGCCCTCGAAGAAGGCGATGCCCCAGCCGTCGTGGTGGGTGTCGGTGTGGCCGCCGCGCATGGCGAAGCCGGTAAAGCTAAAGACAATGTCGGTGGGGACATTGCAGTTCATTCCAAGAAGTTGGCACATGGTCGTTCCGGCTGCGAAAAAGACGGGATGCCGAACGGCATCCCACGGCAGCACCTTACCATGCGCCGGCCGCCGCTAGCAGTCTGTCGAACTACCAGCAGCACTCCACGACCAATATGCTCAGGCCGGGTCGCCAACACTTCCAACAAATCACGAAAAATGGGCCGGCCGAACAGTGGGAACTCGGTGCGCGCCAATCGATTTGAAAATAATTTCCAAATGGTAATTTTTATGTTATTGTTTAGAAATGATTTATTTAAAAATAATTTAAGAAATGGCAATCGAGTTGTCGCATACCGGTGCGCAAGTGACAGCAGCGGAAAACCGCCTGGGGCTGTATTGGCAATACTATCCAGTCAGCCTCACAGCGGCTGAAATAGACAATTTTGGTTCTCACTATGGTGGCACCTTACAGCAAAGGTGTCGCACTTGGTTCTTGAGAACGCCCAAAATATAAATTTAACTTTGACTTCGCGAACCATAAATGAAAATAAATCCAATAACGGCAAAAATTATTTTTGCATTCCTATTGACTGGCTGCGCACTGGAACCAAAAATAAAATTAGACGCATCAGAAATGGGAAACAGTGAGGTTTCAAAGGTAATAATTAATAACGTATGGACAGGGAATGAATATGTTAAATCATCATTAGAAAAACTTATCAATCGACCAGATATATTGAACGCTGATAATATTTCTGGAAAAATGGAAGCACTTGGATTTAATTGCGGCCACGAAGATCATTTAATCTGCAAATATTCCGGCACATTGAGACATAAACTTGAGAGTAGTGATGGAAGCAGCCTACCGGGGAATGACATAACCGACATCTTTACCGTAACAGTTGATGCCGGATCAAAGCCATTCGCAGTATTTTTGATTGTTGACAGTAAAAGAAAATAAAATATAGAATTAATATGGCACAAATTGTTGAGGCATATATTCCGGCGATGGGTGTTGGCGCCCACTATTGCTGGTTAAAAGTTGATGACGCTGGCCAAGTCATTGGCCAAATTAATGGATGGCAAATCGACTCAAATGGGCAAATTAGCACCACAAGTATTGGCGGGAGTTTAATTGCAGATACAACAACTGGAATTCCTTTTAACTCTAATACGCCGCACGCCGTCCAAATAGAGGGAAGTCAAGCAAAAATTGACGCCTTATGGTCTGCAGGATTGGAGTGCGCCAGTCAAATAAATGCATTGAATATCCAATATAATATGTTCAACTCTTTTGGCGGACATAATAGCAACTCTGTCTTTTCAACGGTAGGAGCTTGTTTTGGCGTGACTCCGGTTGACATTACGTCGAGAGCAACACCGGGCTTTGGGGATATTCTTTTACCGAAATCAATGATTGATTCTATTTTCCAGAAGGCACTCGATAAAATGTCCCAGGGTGTTCCAGGATCTGAAAGTGGCGGAGGGGAGCCAGGAAGTGGCGGCGGCTTTGGTGGCTTTGGTGGCGGATTTGGCGGCGGTGCTGGTGGCGGTGGCTTCGGCGGCGGCGGCGGCGGCGGCGGCAGCAGTGGCGGTGGGCATTGGCAGCCGATCACTGCCCCCGAAGGAGGTCCCGGCTTGTCGCAGTCCGATGCCGTGCTCGTGCACAGCGCCCCAACGGTCGAGTTGGTGGGCAGCGCGCCGATTGAACATGCGGTCATGTTCTAGCGAACGCGAAGCTGGCCGCGCGCAGATGACCTGATCACGGCCATCGAACCAAGCGGATAAAGAAGGAGTTGCGGGCGACCGCAACTCCTTTCCGCGCTTCCCTCTCAAACGGTTTCGATAGCGCCAACTGCTCCGCCATCGGCTTGCCCAACAAGTTGATAGGCCATCACATGGCTGGCCAAGGCGCGGCCGGGCACCGCACGGCCTAGTGCAAGAGCACCGGCTGGCTCATCAGCGAGTCGTAGCTGCCGAGGAACTCGTCGATCTCCGCCATGGTCGGTTCGCCGGCGATCAGCTCGTTGACGTCGCGCCGGAAGGTTTGCGCCAGCTCCCCGGCGATGAAGATTTCCCGCTTGCCGCCCTTGTCGACGATCTCGTAGCCGCCGAAGCGCAGGGCGTCCAACTCGCGGTCGACGCCGAACTCGACCACGCTGTATTGCTCGCTGTTGTAGATGAGGTTCATAGTGCATCCTTTTCTCAAGGGACGGAGCATGCACTCCGCCGTTCAGAATCGATTTGGGGCTCGCTGGCCCCATTTTCAAGATCGAGAGCGCTACCCGGCCGGAGCCGGCGGATCTGTGGGCAGGCGGCGTGCTATCTGGCCGCGATGTCGGGTTGTAGAGCAAGCAACTCGCCGTAGGGGGCGTCGGACAGCCACTGGCGCAGCTGTTCGAGGTGGCTGGCATCGGCCAGGCTGATGTAGAGCTGGGCGGGAGCGAGGCGCAGCACACGATTCAATGTTACGCGCAAAACCAAATTCCCGCTACAGCACAGGCAACCGGGGGCGATGCGCACGATATGCGGGAAGGAAGACGGGGAAGATGAAGGGGAAGATGAAGGGGATGGCGGCGCCGCCGGGGCGCGGCCGAGCTCGGCCAGCGCGCCGTTGCCGTCGGCCAGGCCCTCGAGGATGACGGCGTCGGCCGCGCCGGGGCGCAGCAAGGCGGCGATGGCCGCCTCACGCACGCCGGCGTTGCCGCCGTGGACCAGGGTGGTCGGCACGGCGCGCCGCGGCGCCGGCGCACCGGCGCCGCGGCCGACGGCCGCCACGCCCGCGTTCACGCGTTCTTTTTCGCCAGCTTGCCCGGCTCGACGCCGAGTTGCTTGAGCTTGCGGTACAGGTGGGTGCGCTCGAGGCCGGTCTTCTCGGCCACGCGGGTCATGCTGCCGCCCTCGCGTCCCAGATGGTGCTCGAAGTACATGCGCTCGAAGGCGTCGCGCGCCTCGCGCAGCGGCAGGTCGAACGACAGGCTGAAACTGTGGTTGTCGCCGCCGGCCACCACCTGGGCGCCGCCGCGCACGCCGGCCGCCACCAGGCTCGGCTGGCCGAAGCCGTTGGCCTCCTCGGCCGGCGCCGGGACGGCCGGACGCGGTGCCAGCGCCGGGGCGCGCACCGTCTCCTGCGCCCGCGTCAGGCCCTGCTGCACCGCCTTGAGCAGCTTCTGCAGCGCGATCGGCTTCTCGAGGAAGTTCAGCGCGCCGATGCGGGTGGCCTCGACGGCCGTGTCGATCGTCGCGTGGCCGGACATCATGATGACCGGCATGGTCAGCAGGCCGTCGCGTTGCCACTCCTTGAGCAGGGTGACGCCGTCGGTATCCGGCATCCAGATATCGAGCAGCACCAGGTCGGGCGCGCCGCCCGCTCGCGCCTCGCGCGCTTGTTGCGCGTTCTCGGCCAGTTGTATCGCGTGCCCCTCGTCGCTCAGAATTTCCGAGAGCAACTCGCGGATGCCCATTTCATCGTCCACTACCAGAATGTTTGCCATCTATCCCTGCCTTCCTCGCCGTCTTGTTGCGGCAATGAATTTATTGTCATTGAAACGTTAGGTAATTTGCGTCGCCGGTGCTAACTTTAACAGCAAAATCACCACTGACGCGCCACTTCTATCGACATGGTTCTGGATATCGATCCTGCCCCCATGTTCGTCGATAATCTTTTTCACCATCGCCAGGCCCAGGCCGGTGCCGCGCGCCTTCGAGGTGACATACGGTTCGAACGCCCGCGCCAGGATTTTCGGCGCGAAGCCGGGGCCGTTGTCGACGATGGCCAGGCGCACGGCGGTGCGCGTGGCGCCGTCCGCGCCCTGATAATGAATGGCTTCGGTGACCACGTCAATGCGTGCTTGCGCGGCGCCCTCGGGCAGCTCGGCCATGGCGTCCTGGGCGTTCTGCAGCAGGTTGTGTATCACCTGGCGCAACTGGGTCTCGTCGCCCATCACCAGCGGCAGGCCGGGCGCCAGTTGCGGGTGGATGATGTCGTCGCCCTCGCCATTGCTGTAGAGGTGGAGGATCTCGTCGACCAGGCCGTTCAGGTCGAGCGTGCCGAGCACCGCCGGCGGCGTCTTGGCGTAGTCGCGGAAGTCGTCGACCATGCGCTTCATCGCCGCCACCTGGTTGACGATGGTCGCCGTGCCCTTGTTGAGCAGGGCGGCGTCGGCGCCGTCGAGCTTGTGCTCGAGCTTCATCTGCATGCGTTCGGCCGACAGCTGGATCGGCGTCAGCGGGTTCTTGATCTCGTGCGCCAGCCGGCGCGCCACCTCGCCCCAGGCGATCGAGCGCTGCGCCGAGATGACGTCGGAGATGTCGTCGAACACCACCAGGTAGCTGCTGCCGCTCTCGGCCGGCAGGCGCGAGCCGCGCGTCAGCAGGGTCAGCTCGTGCTCCTCGGCGGCGCCGGGCCGGCGCGGCAGCTCGATCTGGCGCTGCCAGTGCTGCCGCGGCGCGGCGCGCCCGGCGGCCGACTGCGCGCTCTGCGCCGAGAAGGCGCCGACCACGGCCGCGCCGAAGTCCTGCAGGCCGGCGACCTGCTCGAGCTGCTGGCCGATCAGGGTCGGCCCGGCCAGTTGCAGGATGCGCTCGACCGAGTCGTTGCAGCTGACCAGGTGGAACTCGCTGTCGAACACCATCACGCCGGCCGACATGTTCGCCAGCACCGACTCCAGGTGGGCCTTGGCGTTCTGCAGCGCGGCGCGGTTCTGCTCGACGGCGCTGCGCGCGTCCGACAGCTGGCGCGTCATGGTGTTGAAGGACTGCGTCAGGGTGCCCAGCTCGTCCGAGGTGGCGACGATGGGGCGCGGCGACAGGTCGCCCTCGGCCACCGCGCGGGTGCCCTCGGCCAACAGCAGCAGCGGCTGGGCCAGGTCGCTGGCGATCAGGAAGGCGCTGGCGATGGCGCCGAACACGGCCAGCAGCAGGGTCAGGGTCAGCGTCTCGATGTACATCTTGCGCAGGCCGACGCGGGCCACGAAGCGCTCCTTGTACTCGCTGTAGGCGCTGCGGATGGTCTCGCCGTTGCTGGCCAGCAGGGCCGGCGCCAGCTGGATCAGCTGCAGGTAGCGCGGCGCCAGGTGGGTGCCGTTGGGCTGCACGTGGTCGGGGATGGCCAGCAGCACGCGCAGGCGCAGGTTGTTGACCAGGTCGGGCGCGCCGGGCGGGTTGACCATGTCGCTGCGCAGCTCGTTGCCGCCCTCGGCGGCGCCGTAGGCCGCCTCGCTCTTGGCCGTCGCCAGCATGGCGCTGGTGGGCAGGTCGGCGCTCAGGTTGCCGCTCTGGCGCGCCCGGGCGCTGACGATCAGGCCGCCGTCGGCGTCGACGATCATGGCGTTCTGCATGCCGGCCTGCTGTTTGACCAGGCGCGCCAGGGTCGCCGGCTCGCTGCCGAAGGGTTGGTCGGCCAGCTGCTGGCCGGTCTTGCGCGCCGTCGCGTCGAGCTCGGCCAGGGCCGTGTCGAGGCCGGCGCGGCCCAGGTTCAGGCCCGACTCGAGTGGCCTCCTCGATGTGCACGTTGAACCAGGAGTCGATCGAGTGGGAGACGAACTGCACCGAGACGAGGAAGATCACCAGGCCGGGCAACACGCCGATGGCGGCGAACAGCAGCACCAGCCGGGTCATCAGCTTGGAGCCGAACTTGCCGCTCTTGAAGCGCAGGTAGAGGCGGAACAGCGACACCGACACCAGCACCAGCAGCGCCACGGCGACCGCCGCGTTCAGCCCCAGCAGCCAGGAGTAGTAGCGGTCGAACAGGCCGGAATTGTCGGACGCCGAGGCCAGCAGGAAGAGCAGGATACTAACGATGGCGCCGACCACGACGAACACATACCGCAAAGCCTTATTCACTCACTCCGCCTTGTATTGGAAGGTCTTCTTGTCCGACGCCAGGCGCCATTCGCTGTTGTTGAAGGCGTTGACCTGGATCGGCTTGGGCAGATAGTTGCGGTCGATGCCCATGCGCACGGTGACGTTGTAGGTTTCGCCCGGCTTGAGCGCGCCGCGCGGCGCCACCAGCCAGCGGCTCGGCCGGCGGATCAGGAACAGCGCGTCCTCGAGGGTGGAAAAGCTCTGCTGCACGCTGCCGATGATCGAGACGTGGTACTGCCGCGTCAGCACGTTGTACCAGATGCGCGAGGTCTGCCGCGCCACGATGGCCTTCTCGTCGAGCCAGTACCAGCGCGGCCGGGTGAACTCGATCTCGGTGGTGAAGTAGAGCTGCACGCCGAACTGGATGGCGTCCTCCAGCCCGTGGTTGAGCTCGAAGCCGTAGACCGCCCCCAGCCGGTAGCCCTCCTCGGCCGCCTCGACGTAGGCGCGCTTGATCTCGACGCCTTCGGCGGCGTGCGCCGCCCGCGGCAGCGCGCAGGCCAGCACCATCAGCAGCTGCCAGGCGAGGAGTCGGAAAAATCGTGTCACGTGTGGGCCGATGCTCGCAGGTTGCGTAGTGAAATGACGGGTAACACGCTTACGCATTTTTCTCGAACAGCGCGTAGAACAGCCCGTCGTGATCTTGTTCCGGTCCACCGGCGGGGAGCAGTTGGCCAGGCGCGTCGAGGCGGGTCGCCCCGTTGCGCAGCGCGAAGGCGGCGGCCTGCGCTTCCGATTCCTGTGGCCACAAGGAACACGTCACGAAGAGCAATTTACCATTGGGCCGCAGCATCTGCCAAAGATTGTCGAGAATTTTGGCCGAAAGTGTTGCAAGTTGGAGCGCGTCGCCCTTGCGGCGCAGCCAGCGGATGTCCGGGTGGCGCCGCACGATTCCCGAGGCGGTGCAGGGCACGTCGGCCAGGATGCGGTCGAAGGGCCGGCCGTCCCACCAGTCGGCCGACTGCGCCTCGGCCGCCCGCAGGGTGGCGGCCAGGCCGAGCCGCTCGAGGTTCTCGCCGACCCGCTGCAGGCGCTTGGCGTCGGCGTCCAGCGCCGTCACGGCCGCGTCGGCCAGCTCGAGGATGTGGCAGGTCTTGCCGCCGGGCGCGGCGCAGGCGTCGAGCACGCGCATGCCGTCGGCCACGTCGAGCAGCGGCGCGGCCAGCTGGGCGCCGGCGTCCTGCACCGAGACCAGGCCGTCGGCGAAGCCGGGGATCAGCGCCACGCCGACCGGCTTGGCCAGGCGCACCGCGTACGGGCCGATGCGGTCGGCCTCGATGCCGGCCTCGGCCAGGCGGGCCAGGTAGGCCTCGACCGTGCCGCGGCGCGGGTTGACGCGCAGCGTCAGCGGCGGCGCGCCGTCGCCGGCGGCGAGGATCTGCTGCCACTGCTGCGGCCAGGCGGCGCGCGCCGCGTCGATCCACCACTGCGGGTAGTTCCACTTGGCCAGCGGCTGCTGCAGCGCCGTCTCGAGCAGCTCGCGCCGCTCGCGCAGGAAGCGGCGCAGCACGGCGTTGACCATGCCCTTGGCGCGCGCCGTGTCGGGGTGGGCGTCGGCCGCCGTCACGGTCTGGTCGACCACGGTGAACTCCCCGTAGGGCGCGTTGGCGTCCGGCGCGGTGATCAGCGCCAGCGCGCAGGCCAGCAGCGCGCCCACCAGCGGCTCGGGCGCCTTCGGCGCCAGCAGGCCGATCAGGGTCTCGCTCTGGCCCAGCTGGCGCATGCAGCGGTAGGCGATGTCCTGCATCGCGCCGCGCGCCTGCGGCAGCGCGTCGTGCTTGGCGAACACCGTGGCCAGCGCCTGCGGCAGCGCGGTGCCGGTGCGCACCTGGGCCACCGCCTGCGCCGCGCCGAGCAGGCTCAGCGCCAGCGAGTCGGCCTTCAGGCCGGTCTTGAAAGCGCTCTGCGGCGCCGGTTTGAGCGCCCGCGCGTGGCTGGCGCGCAGCTTGGGCGCGGCGGCCGGGGCGGCGGTTTTCAAGGAGAGCGTCGGGCGCTTGTTCATATTCTGGGGTTCCTGGGTTGTTGCCGCGCGCGGTCCAAAAACGGGCCGGCAGGCGCGAGCGCGCAGTATACAAGCAAATGCGTAGCAAATCCGCAGCAAACCCGCCAAAAAATACGGCAAGGCACGCAAAGTCGATTGTAGCCCCTGCCGGCGGGCGCGGCGCGATTGCTTGCGTCAAGTCAACAAATCGTCCCGATTCGCCACAGTTTGCCCGATCCGCGGCCGGCGCGCCCCGCCGCCGCGCCGTTTGCCACCGTTTGCCGCCGTTTCGCCCGTCGGCCGCCGTTTCGCCCGCGCCGCCCGGCCGCCGCCGCGCCGCGCCGACCGGGGCACGCCAAAGCGGTATCAAACCGTTATAATTACCGCTGTTTGGCCGGCGCCCCAGTGTGCCTGCCGTTTTCGCTTTCGGATGTTTTCATTTAGCGCGGCCCGGCCGCCAACCCGCTCATGCTCGCCCACCAAAAACAAGAAATCACCGCCCTGTTCCAGGCCGCCCTCGCCCCCGTCCTGGCCGGCACCAGTGTCGGCGCCAACGTCGTGCTGGAGCGTCCGCGCGACCCCTCGCACGGCGACGTGGCCTGCAACATCGCCATGCAACTGGCCAAACAGCTGAAGATGAACCCGCGCGAACTGGCCACCCAGATCGTCGCCGCGCTGCTGGCCAACCCGGCCGGCCAGGGCCTGGTGGCCTCGGCCGACATCGCCGGCCCCGGCTTCATCAACCTGCGCGTGACCGACGCCGCCAAGCAGGCCGTGGTCAACAGCGTGCTCGAGCAGGGCGCCGCCTTCGGCCAGAGCGCCGCCGGCGCCGGCAAGCAGGTCATCATCGAATTCGTCTCGGCCAACCCGACCGGTCCGCTGCACGTCGGCCACGGCCGCCAGGCCGCGCTGGGCGACGCCCTGTCGTCGCTGTTCGGCGCCCAGGGCTACCAGGTCACCCGCGAGTTCTACTACAACGACGCCGGCGTGCAGATCCAGACCCTGGCCAACTCGGTGCAGGCGCGCGCGCGCGGCTTCAAGCCGGGCGACGCCGCATGGCCGGAGTCGGCCTACAACGGCGACTACATCGCCGAGATCGCCACCGACTTCCTCGCCAAGAAGACCGTCTCGGCCAGCGACGGCCAGCCGGCCACCGCCTCGGGCGACGTCGACGACATCGACTCGATCCGCGCCTTCGCCGTCACCTACCTGCGCAACGAGCAGGACATGGACCTGCAGGCCTTCGGCGTCAAGTTCGACAACTACTACCTCGAATCGTCGCTGTACGCCGACGGCAAGGTCAACAGCGCCGTCGAGACCCTGGTCAAGGCCGGCAAGACCTACGAGCAGGAGGGCGCGCTGTGGCTGCGCACCACCGACTACGGCGACGACAAGGACCGCGTCATGCGCAAGAGCGACGGCAGCTACACCTACTTCGTGCCGGACGTCGCCTACCACATCGTCAAGTTCCAGCGCGGCTTCGTCCAGGCCATCAACGTGCAGGGCTCCGACCACCACGGCACCATCGCCCGCGTGCGCGCCGGCCTGCAGGCGGTCGACCTGGGCGTGCCGCAGGGCTACCCCGACTACGTGCTGCACAAGATGGTCACCGTGATGAAGGACGGCGAGGAGGTCAAGATCTCCAAGCGGGCCGGCTCCTACGTCACCGTGCGCGACCTGATCGAATGGTCCGGCGGCGGCGACATCGCCAAGGGCCGCGACGCGGTGCGCTTCTTCCTCATCTCGCGCAAGGCCGACACCGAGTTCGTCTTCGACGTCGACGTCGCCCTGAAGACCTCGGACGAGAACCCGGTGTATTACGTGCAGTACGCCCACGCCCGCATCTGCCGCATGCTCGAACAGTGGGGCGGCGACGTCGCCACCCTGGCCGGCGTCGACCTGGCGCCGCTGACGGCGCCGTCCGAGGCGACGCTGCTGGCCACCCTGGCCGCCTACCCGGACATGCTGGCGCGCGCCCAGGCCGAACTGGGCCCTCACCAGGTCGCCTTCTACCTGCGCGAACTGGCCGCCAACCTGCACAGCTTCTACTTCGCCGAGCGCGTGCTGGTCGACGACGAGGCGCTCAAGCTGGCCCGTCTGGCGCTGATGGTGGCGACCCGCCAGGTGCTGCGCAACGGCCTGGCGCTGATCGGCGTCTCCGCTCCGAACAAAATGTAATCGCGAAGGACATCACGCACAATGAATTTCCGCTTCCGCCACACCCCCGCCCGCCTTCCGTCGCGCCGCCAACAGGGCAACACCCTGGTCGGCATCATCATCGGCCTGGTCATCGGTCTGGTCATCGCCGTCATCGTCGCGCTGGCCATCACCAAGGGCGCCACGCCCTTCACCGACAAGAACGGCCGCAACGGCAAGTCGAGCGAACCGACGGCGGGCCAGGTGGCCGATCCGAACAAGCCGATGTACGGCAACAAGGAAGCGGCGCGCGAAGCGGCCAAGGATTTTGTGCGCGAATCCAAGCCGGACACCAAAGCGGACGCCAAGCCGGACACCCGGGTCGAGGCCCAGCCCGAGCCCAAGCCGCCCGCCCGGGTGGAGGCCAAGCCGGAGCCGAAGGCGCCGGCCGCCGATCCGCTGCAGGCCGTGGTCGACCGCATCACCCCGCCGCAGAAGGCCGCGCCGGCCGCCGCGGCGAAACCGTCCACCGCCGCCACGCCGGCCGCCGCCGGCGCCGACGAGAAGTACACCTACTATCTGCAGGCCGGCGCCTTCCGCGAAATCGGCGACGCCGAGAGCGCGCGCGCCAAGCTGGCCCTGCTCGGTTTCGAGGCCACCATCTCCGACCGCAGCACCGACACAGGCGTGCTGCACCGTGTGCGCATGGGCCCGTTCAACCAGGTCGAGTCGATGAACCGGGTACGCAGCAAACTGTCGGAAAACGGCGTCGACGTCGCCGTCGTGCGCAATCAAAAGTAAGCCCAGCCAACATACCGAGGGAGTAACGATGCGAATTCTGAAACGGGTAGTGGGCGCGCTGGCGCTGGGCACCTTGGCCCTGGTCGCCGGCTCCGCCTCGGCCTCGCCGGCGGCGCCGAAGGCCGGCGTCGAATACCAGCTGCTGTCCGCGCCGCAGCCGACCGAGTCGGGCAAGAAGATCGAGATCACCGAGTTCTTCGCCTATTACTGCCCGCATTGCCACTCCTTCGAGCCGGCGCTGGCGGCCTGGGTCAAAAAACAGGGCGACAACATCGTCTACAAGCGCGTCCACGTCGGCCGCGACGAGAGCGTGGCGCCGCAGCAGAAGCTGTTCTACACGCTCGACGCAATGGGCCTGTTGAGCGAGCAGATGCACAACAAGATCTTCGACGAGATGCACCTCGCCCACAACCGCCTGAACCGCGACGAGCAGGTCTTCGACTTCATCGCCAAGCAGGGCGTCGACAAGCAGAAGTTCGTCGACACCTACCGTTCCTTCGGCGTGGCCGGCCGCGTGCGCAAGGCCGGCGCCATGATGGCCGCCTACCAGATCGACTCGTGGCCGATGCTGGCCATCGACGGCCGCTTCATCACCTCGCCCTCGATGGCCGACGACGAGAAGAAGAGCGCCACCACCGAAGCCCAGCTGCACACCGAGGTGCTGCAGGTGATGGACGTGCTGCTGGCGAAAGCGAAAGCGGAAAAGAAATAAGCATGCCCGCGACCGGCGCCCACACAGCATGACGCCGCAGCGCGTCTTCATCACCGGCGCCTCCAGCGGCATCGGCGCCGCGCTGGCGGCGCGCTACGCCGCCGAGGGCGCCACCCTGGGCCTGCTGGCGCGCCGCCGCGACGCGCTCGACACGCTGGTCGCCGGCCTGCCCCACCCCGAACGCCACCGCGCCTACAGCGTCGACGTGCGCGACCACGCCGCCATCGCCGCCGCCGCGCGGGACTTCCTGGCCCACGCCGGCGGCATCGACGTGGTGGTGGCCAACGCCGGCGTCTCGGCCGGCACCCTGACCGAACACGCCGAGGAACCTGGCGGTGTTCGACACCATCATCGCCACCAACCTGCTCGCCACCGCCGCCACCTTCGCCCCCTTCATCGCCACCATGCGGGCGCAGCGCACGCCGGCGCGCCTGGTCGGCATCGGCAGCGTGGCCGGCATACGCGGCCTGCCCGGCGCCGAGGCCTACAGCGCCTCCAAGGCCGCCGTGATCAGCTACTGCGAATCGCTGCGGCTGGAGATGCGCCCCTACGGCATCAAGGTGGTGACGCTGTGCCCCGGCTACATCGACACGCCGATGACCAAGGTGAACACCTATCCGATGCCCTTCCTGATGCCGGTCGAGCGCTTCGCCGCCGCCGCGCTGCGCAAGATCGCCGGCGGCAGCAGCTACGCCGTGATCCCCTGGCAAATGGGCGTGGTGGCCAAGCTGCTGCGCCTGCTGCCCAACACCCTGTACGACCTGGCCTTCGCCAGGGCGCCGCACAAGACCCGCCAGCCGCTGCCATGAGCACCACCGCCAACACCACCAGCACCGCCGCCCTGTCCGCCGGCGCCATCGCCGCCCACTGCGCCGGCAGCGCCAGCCATGTGGCGATCGAGGTGGTGGCCGAAACCGGCTCCACCAACGCCGACCTGCTGGCCCGCGTCGCCACCCTGCCCGGCCCGCTGCTGCGCGTCGCCGAGCGGCAGAGCGCCGGACGCGGCCGCGCCGGCCGGCCCTGGCTGTCGGCGCCCGGCGCCAGCCTGACCTTTTCGCTGGCCTGGCGCTTCAGGCGCCCCATGCGCAACCTGGTCGGCCTGCCGCTGGCGGTGGGCGTGGCGCTGGCCGAAACCATAGTCGGCCTGGGCGTGCCGGTGCGCTTGAAATGGCCCAACGACCTGCTGCGCGACGGCGACAAGCTGGCCGGCATCCTGGTCGAGATGCAGAGCGCGCCGGACGGCGCCGTCTGGGCGGTGGTCGGCGCCGGCATCAACCTGCTGATGCCGGACCGGCTGGAACAAGACATCGGCCGCAGCGTCGCCGCCGCGCCGTGGCTGGCGCAGATGGAGCGCAACCTGCTGCTGGCCACCCTGCTCAGCCGCCTGGCCGCCGTGCTGGCCGAATTCGACGACACCGGCTTCGCCCCCTTCTGCGAGCGCTGGAACGCGCTGCACGCCTGGCACGGCCGCGAGGTCAGCATCGTCGACGGCGGCCGCGTGCTGCAGCAGGGCCGCGCCGCCGGCGTCGACGCCATCGGCCGCCTGCTGCTCGACACCGCCGCCGGCCGCGTCGAGATCCTCTCCGGCGACGTCTCCTTGCGACTGGCGGACGCATGATCCTGTTGATCGACGCCGGCAACACCCGCATCAAATGGGCCCTGGTGGAGGTCGGCGCCGCGCTGGGCGCCTGGCGCGCCTTTGGTGCCGTGCCGCACGCCGAACTGGGCCGGCTGCCGGCCGCCTGGAACGCCGCGCTGGCCGGCCGCCACATCCACCGCGCGCTGCTGGCCAACGTCGCCGGCGCCGGCCTGCGCGCCCAGCTGCAATTGATCTTGCCGTCCACCCTGCCGGCGCCGGCGGTGCTCTGGTTCGCCTCGGTGGCCGAGCTGGCCGGCGTGCGCAACGGCTACCGCAATCCGGCCCAGCTGGGCTGCGACCGCTTCGCCGCCGCCATCGCCGCGCGCGCGCTGGCGCCGGGCCGCGCCGTCATCGTCGCCAACTGCGGCACCGCCACCACCATCGACGCCGTCAGCGCCGACGGCGTCTTCCTCGGCGGGATGATCCTGCCCGGCCTGGCGCTGATGGCCAGCTCGCTGGCGCGCAACACGGCGCAGTTGCCACAGATCGCGCCAGACGCGAGGCTGCCCGCCGGATTCGCCGACAACACCGACGACGCCATCCTCAGCGGCTGCCTGGCGGCCCAGGGCGGCGCCATCGAACACGCCGTCGCGCTGCACCAGGCCAGCGACTGCATCGTCTCCGGCGGCGCCGCGCCCTTCATCGCGCCGACCTTGAAGGTGGCCCACCGCGTCGTCGACAACGTCGTGCTCATCGGTTTGCATGCTGCCGCCGGCAGCGCCTGATTGGGATCGCCCGTGCTGAAATTCATCTTCTGGTCGCTGCTCGCCGCAAACGCCGCCCTGTTCGCCTACGGCCAGGGCTACCTCGGCCATTTCAGCGGCAACGAGCGCGAGCCGGCGCGGCTGCGGAACCAGCTCAACGGCGGCAGGCTGACGCTGGTCTCGGCCGAGCGGGCCAACGGCGCGGCCGCTGCGGCCGATACTGCCGGCAGCCCTGCGGCGGCGGCCAAGCCGGCGCCACCGCAGTTGCTGGCCTGCCTCGAAATCGGCAATTTCGTCCTGGCCGACGCGCGCCGCTTCGAGGCCCAACTGGCGCCGCTGGGCCTGGGCGACCGCCAGGCCCGCCACAACCTGCCCGGCACCGAGGTGTCGAGCTACATCGTGTTCATCCCGCCGCAGGGCAGCAAGGAAGCCGCCGACAAGAAGGCGGCCGAGCTCAAACAGCTGGGCGTGAGCAACTACTTCGTCATGTCCGACAACTCGGCCATGCGTTGGGCGATTTCGCTGGGGGTGTTCAAGACCGAGCCGGCGGCGCAGAACCTGCTGGCGGCCCTGCAGAAACAGGGCGTGCGCAGCGCCAAGCTGGCGCCGCGCATGAGCGGCAGCAAGCTGCTGGCCTACCAGTTCCGCGACGTCGACGCCACCCTCAAGGGCAAGCTGGAACAGCTGCGCGCCGGCCACCCCGGCACCGAAGCGCGCGCCTGCAAGTAGCGATGGCCGCGCGCCGGCGCCGAATCAGCGCTGGATGATGATCGGTTTCAGGCTCAAGGCGGCGGGCAAGCCTTGCGCCGCCTCGCTCGCCTCCTGGCGGCTGGCGAACGGCCCGCTGAACAGCCGGTGCACCGAACCACCCTGCACAACCTCCAAGGCCCTCAAGCCGGCCTGCAGCAGGCGGCTGCGCGCCGACTCGGCGTTCTCCGCCCGCGCATACGCCCCCAGTTGCAGATAGAAGCCGGCGGTGACCGGCGCCGCGCCGCCGCCGACGGCGGCCAAGGCGGCCGTCGGCGGCGACACCGCCGCCGGCACCAGCACCAATTGCTGCTGCGATGGCTGCGGCTGCGACGGCTGCGATGGCGTCGGCTTGCTGCCGCGCCCGGCGATCATGCGCTCGATCTCGTTGGGCAGGATGCGTTCGATCTGCAGCTCGTGGCTGCCCCTGCCCAGCAGGCCCAGCTTCAGCGCCGCCGTGTAGGACACGTCGATCGCCCGGTTCGCGTGGAAGGGGCCACGGTCGTTGATGCGCACCACCACCTGGTTGCCGCTGACCAGATTGGTCAGCCGCGCATACGAGGGAATCGGCAGCGTCGGATGGGCCGCCGTCATCTTGTACATGTCGTACAGCTCGCCCGACGAGGTGCGCTGGCCGTGGAACTTCTTGCCGTACCAGCTGCCGACGCCGCGCTGCGTGTAGGGCTGGTTGTCGGTCATCGGCGTGTAGGTCTTGCCGAACACAACATAGGGCCGGTTCGAACGCGGCAGCGGCGGGTCGTTGCGCACCTCGGCGTCCGGCACGGCGGCCAGGTTGGGCGGCGGGTTCTCGCCCGGGCCGTCGTCCTGGTAGTAGCCGCCACGGCCGGAACCGGCCGCCGGCAGTGCCGGCGTGCCCGCTTCGGGCCGGCTCGCCTTGCCCGCCGTGGCCGGTGCCGGCGCCGGCGTGTGGGCGGCCGGCGCGGTCGAGCTCAGCGGCACGCTGGAACAGCCGGCCAGCGCCAGCAACAGGGTCAGCAGGGCCGGCAGGGCCGGCGTCAGGCGCGCCGGGGTCTCCTTGCGCGGCGTCGTCATTGGAATCATGGCGTTCCTCATCAGGTTTGTACCAGCTTGCGGTGGCGTTGAATGCTCATCAAAATGCCGGCGCCCAGCCCCAGGGTCAGCAGCGCGGTGCCGCCGTAGCTCATGAAGGGCAGCGGCACGCCGACCACCGGCAGGATGCCGCTGACCATGCCCATGTTGACGAAGGCGTAGGTGAAGTAAATCATGGTGATGGCGCCGGCCAGCAGGCGCGTGAAAAAGTTCGGCGCGTTGGCGGCGATCATCAGGCCGCGCCCGATCAGCAGCAGGTACAGCAGCATCAGCACCAGGTTGCCGGCCAGGCCGAACTCCTCGGAGAAGACGGCGAAAATGAAGTCGGTGGTGCGCTCGGGGATGAACTCCAGGTGGGCCTGGGTGCCGTGCGTCCAGCCCTTGCCGGTGATGCCGCCCGAGCCGACCGCGATGGTCGACTGGATGATGTGGAAGCCCTTGCCCAGCGGGTCGGAGGTGGGGTCGATCAGCGTCATCACGCGCTCGCGCTGGTAGTCGTGCAGCACCGACCAGACCACCGGCAGGCTGGCGCCGACCGCCACCGCCAGCCCGGCCAGCGCCTTCCACGACAGGCCGGCCAGGAAGATCACGCTGAAGCCGGCGGCCACCACCAGCAGGGCGGTGCCCAGGTCGGGCTGCTTGGCGATCAGGCCGACCGGTATGGCCAGCAGCACGGCGGCGATGGCGTAGGAATGCCAGCGCAACTGTCCGGCGCGCTGTTGGAAGAACCAGGCCAGCATCAGCGGCATGGCGATCTTCATGAACTCGGACGGCTGGATGTCGATGCCGACGTGCAGCCAGCGCCGCGCGCCCAGCTTGATGGTGCCGAACAGCGCCACCGCCACCAGCAGCAGCACCGCCACGATGTACACCGGCACGGCGATGCGCATCATCGTTTGCGGGCTGATGTTGGCCACCATCCACATCACCAGGAAGGACATGACGATATTGCGCAGCTGGTCCTCGACCTTGCCAGGGATGCCGATGCCGGCCGAGTACAGCGTCACCAGGCCGGTCGACAGCAGCAGGATGATGATCAGCGCCAGCGGGCCGTCGAACACGGTGAAATAGGGTCGCAGGCGACGCCACAGCGAACGCCTTTCGTTGATACGCATAGGGTTGTCCTTATTGTTTCTTGCGTTCGGGCGCCACCGGCGCGGCCGGCGTCGTCGGCGCCGGGGCGGCCGGCGCGCGCGGCAGCGGCGCCGGGGTCGCCGCCGGCGCCGGCGCGGTTGCGGGAGTCTTGGCCGGTGCCGGGACGGGATTCTTCGGCGCCGCGGCGGCCGGGTTCTTGCCCGCCGCGGGCGCCGGGCCGGTCGGCGAGATGAGCGCCGGGGCCGGCGCCGGCACCTTGGCCGGAGCTGCCGCCGGCCGCTTGGCCAGCTCGATCGCCGCCGCCACCTCCTCGGAGCTCGGTTCCTCCACCGGCGCCAGCGTCTCGGCGTCCTCCTTCGGCACCTTGGTGGTCTCCTTTTCCGTCGGGCGTTTGCCCAGCAGGTAGTAGTCGAGCGCCTTGCGGGCGATCGGCGCGGCGATGGCGGCGCCGAAGCCGGCGTTCTCCACCACCATGGCGATGACGATGCGCGGCTTGTCGGCCGGCGCGAAGGCGGTGAACAGCGAGTTGTCGCGCAGGCGCTCGGCCAGCTTGGCGGCGTTGTACTTCTCGTTCTTTTTCATCGCGATCACCTGCGCCGTGCCGGTCTTGCCGCCCACCGTGTAGCCGGCGTTGGCGAAGACGCGGTAGGCGGTGCCGCCCGGCTCGCTGGTCACGCCGACCATGGCGTTTTTGATGAAGTCGATGTTCTCCTGCTTGAGCGGGATGCGGTAGCTCTCCTTGGCCACCGTCAGCTGGCGCGCCCGCGTGGCGCCGTCCTCGACGATTTTGACCAGGTGCGGCTTCATCACCACGCCGTTGTTGGCCAGGTTGGCCACGGCGTGGGCGATCTGCAGCGGCGTGTAGTTGTTGTAGCCGGAGCCGTTGCTGACCGAGATGGTGTCGCCGCCGACCCACTTCTGCGCCGAGGCGCCCTTGAAGCGGGCCCGCTTCCATGCCTGCGACGGCAGCACGCCGATCTTCTCGTTCTCCAGGTCGATGCCGGTCGGCTGGCCGAAGCCGAACGGCTTCATGAAGTCGTGGATCTGGTCGATGCCCATGTCGTGGCCGAGCACATAGTAGTAGGTGTTGCAGGACACCACGATGGACTTGCGCATGTCGACCGTGCCGTGGCCGCCGCGCACATCGTCGTTGAAGCGGTGCCCGCCCAGCATGTAGAAGCCGGGGTCGAAGATCGCCTGGCTGGTGGTGCGCTTGCCGGTCTCCAGCGCGGCCAGCGCCATGAAGGGCTTGAAGGTCGAACCGGGCGCGTAGGTGCCCGACAGCGGCCGGTTGACCATCGGCCGGTCCAGCGAGTTGTTCAGCTCCGACCAGCTCTGCTGGTCGATGCCGTCGACGAACAGGTTGGGGTCGTAGCCGGGCCGCGAGACGAAGGCCAGCACGTCGCCGGTCGACGGCTCGATCGCCACCAGCGCGCCGCGCCATTCTCCGAAGGCCTCCTCGATCACCTTCTGCAGCTCGATGTCGACCGACAGGATCAGGTTGTTGCCCGGCACCGCCGGGGTGCGCGACAGCGTGCGGATGGCCCGCCCGCCGGCCGACACCTCGACCTCCTCGTAGCCGGTGGTGCCGTGCAGCTGGTGCTCGTAGCTCTTCTCCAGGCCCTCCTTGCCGATATGGTCGGTGCCGTTGTAGTTGGCGGCGTCCTCGCGCGCCTCGATGGCCTTGGCCTCGCCCTGGTTGATGCGGCCGATGAAGCCGATCACGTGCGAGGCGGTCTCGCCCAGCGGATACTGGCGGAACAGGCGCGCCTGGATCTCCACGCCGGGGAAGCGGAAGCGCTGCGCGGTGAAGCGCGCCACCTCCTCGTCGCTCAGGCGGGTGCGCAGCGGCACGCTCTCGAAGTTCTTCGACTCCTCGAGCAGCTTCTTGAAGCGCTTGCGGTCCTTGATGTCGACCTCGACCAGCTTGGCCAGCTCGTCGATGGTCTCGTCGAGCGGCACGCGTAGCTTGGACGGCGTCACCTCCAGCGTGTAGGCCGAGTAGTTGCGCGCCAGCACCACGCCGTTGCGGTCGAGGATCAGGCCGCGGTTGGGCACGATGGGCACCACGGCGATGCGGTTGTCCTCGGCCTGGGCGGCGTAGTCGCTGTGCTTGATCACCTGCAGCCAGACGAAGCGCGCCAGCAGCAGCGCGAAGCAGACGAACACCAGAGCGCCCAGCGCCGTCAGGCGCAGGCGGAACAGGTGCAGCTCGCGTTCCGTATTCTTAATCTCAGTCATGCGGGGGACTCAACACCTCAAAGTGACACAGTGGGACGGCGGCGCGGCGCCGCCGCCGCAACCAGCCGCTTCAAATCGGCCGCGTGTGGTCGCGGTCGACCGCGCGCCGCTGCGGTGCCAGCAGCAGCCAGGTGGCGATCGGCCACAAGGCCACCGCCACCACGCTTTCGATGAAATAGAACCAGCCGGGGAATTTGCCGGAGGCGAAGAAGCGCACCAGCATCTGCACCGACTGCGCCAGCAACAGCAGCGGGAACACGTGCATGGCCTGGGTCAGCAGCGGGAACCACAGCACGCGGCGGTGCAGCATGATGGCGAAGTAGGACAGCAGGGTGTAGGCCAGCGCGTTCTCGCCCAGCAGGGTCGAGTCGTGCACGTCCATCAGCAGGCCGAGGAAGAAGGCGGTGCCGATGCCGACCTTGCGCGGCTGGTGCACGCCCCAGAACACCAGTACCAGCGCGACGAAGTCGGGCGCGCCGACGAAGCCGCCCCAGGGCAGCAGGTTGAGCAGGAAGGCGCAGAACAGGCTGAAGGCGATGAACAGCGGGCTGACCGGCAGCAGAATATAGTGCGGGCGGTTCATCGCGCCTCCTCTTTCGGTTTGGCGCCGGCCGCCGCCGGTTTGACGGTGGCGGTGGCGGCGGCGGCGGTGGCGGTGGCGGTGGCGGCCGGCGCGGCGCCGCTGGTCGCCGCCGGCTTGACGGCGGTGGTGGTGGCCGGCGTTGGCGCCGCTGCCACCGGCTTGGCGCCAACGCCGGCCGGTGTAATCACGGTGGCGGCGGTGGCCGCCGCCGGCGCGCCGGCCGCTGCGGCGGGTGCGGCGGCGCCCTCCTTCGGCGCCTCCTTGATCGGGCCCATCTTGCCGGCGTGTTTTTTCAGCGTGCGCACTTCCTCTTCCGGCGGCCGGGCCGGCAGGTCCGGCGTCGACATCAGGATCAGCAACTGGGTGTTGTTGGCGATGCCGGCCAGCGGCTGGCAGACCACGCCGCCGAACGAGCCGCCGGCGCTGTTCTCCACCTGGCTGACGCGGGCCACCGCCAGGCCGGCCGGGTAGACCCCGTCCAGGCCCGAGGTGACGACGATGTCGCCGACCTGGATGTCGGCGTTGGGCGCGGTGAAGCGCAGCTCCAGCGTGCCGGCCTTGCCGCGGCCGTAGGCCACGCTGCGCAGGCCGTTGCGCAGCAGCTGCACGGGAATGGCCTGCTCCTTGTCGGTCAGCAGCGTGACCTCGGAGGTGAACGGGAACACCCGCGTCACCTGGCCGACCACGCCCTGGTTGTCGATCACCGGCAGGCCCAGCGCGACGCCCTGCTGGGTGCCGCGGTCGAGCACGATCTTGCGGCTGTTGACGTCGCGCGCGTCGTACAGCACCTCGGCCAGCATCGACTTGACCGGCAGGCGCTCGTGCGCGTCCATCAGCTTGCGCAGGTGGTTGTTTTCAACGGAATTGAGTTGCGCCTGCTGCAGCGCCTGCGAGGTGGCGATCTGCTGGCGCTTGAGTTCGCGCACCTGCTTCTCCAGCGCCGCCAGGCTGGAAAAATAATCGCCCATGCCGTAGATGGCGTCGCGCGGTAGCAGCGCGACCATTTGCAGCGGGTACAGCGCGGTGCCGACGGTGGTGCGCAGCGTGGCCAGCGAATGCATGCGCGAATCGACCAGCAGCAGCGCGATCGATATGCAGGCGAACACCGTCATCTTGCCCCGGGCCGAGGCGCCTTGTTTGAAGAGTGGCGGAGGACTGTATTCCATGACTTCCAATAATCCGGCGCTCGCGCGCCAACGAACCGGCTATCCTATCACCGCATCCAAAATTGCAGCGGGGCCGCTGTTTGGCGGCCCCGCGTGGTGATCATTCGTAGGAGAAGATCGAGCCGAGTTGGTCCATCCGTTCCAGCGCCATGCCCGAGCCGCGCACCACGCAGGTCAGCGGCCTCCGCCACCAGCACCGGCAGGCCGGTCTCCTCCATCAGCAGGCGGTCCAGGTCGCGCAGCAGCGCGCCGCCGCCGGTCAGCATCATGCCCTTTTCGGCGATGTCGGCGCCCAGTTCCGGCGGGGTCTGTTCCAGCGCGTTCTTGACGGCCGAGACGATGTTGTTGAGCGGGTCGGTCAGCGCCTCGAGGATCTCGTTGGACGAGATGGTGAAGGAGCGCGGGATGCCTTCGGACAGGTTGCGGCCCTTGACTTCCATTTCCTTCACTTCGGAGCCGGGGAAGGCCGAACCGATGGCCTTCTTGATCGCCTCGGCGGTCTGCTCGCCGATCAGCATGCCGTAGTTGCGGCGGATGTAGTTGACGATGGCCTCGTCGAACTTGTCGCCGCCGACGCGCACCGAACCCTTGTAGACCATGCCGCCCAGCGAGATGATGCCCACCTCGGTGGTGCCGCCGCCGATGTCGACCACCATCGAGCCGGTCGCTTCCGACACCGGCAGGCCGGCGCCTATTGCGGCCGCCATCGGCTCCTCGATCAGGTAGACCTGCGAGGCGCCGGCGCCGAGCGCCGATTCGCGGATCGCGCGGCGTTCCACCTGGGTCGAGCCGCACGGCACGCAAATGATGATGCGCGGCGACGGACGGAAGAACTTGGAGTCGTGCACCATGCGGATGAACTGCTTGAGCATCTGTTCGGTGACGGTGAAGTCGGCGATCACGCCGTCCTTCATCGGGCGGATCGCCTCGATGTTGCCGGGCACCTTGCCCAGCATCTGCTTGGCTTCCTTGCCGACCGCCTGGATCGTCTTCTTGCCGTTCGGGCCGCCTTCCTGGCGGATCGCGACCACCGACGGCTCGTCCAGGACGATGCCCTGGCCGCGTACGTAAATCAGGGTGTTGGCCGTGCCCAAGTCAATGGCCAGATCGGTGGAGATATATCGACGTAAAAAACCAAACATGAGTATCCTGTGGCGCCTCGAATGTGCGCGTAAGCCGTTATAGGGAGTAGCCGAGCGGGCGCCGGCGGCGCGATCGCTGTCTGTTCGGACGCGGCGGCAGCGACAATTCAGCGCCGGCAACGCATCAACCCGCCATTCTACCTTATAATTTGAATGCGATTTGCCGAAAATCCAAGCGAAAGTGCGGCCCGCCGAAGCGCGATTTGCCCGGCGTTCCGGCGCTTTTGCCGACGAATAGCTTTACTTCAAGACTTTTATCAATATAACAATTAATCATTGCGCGGTCCGTCCGCGCCATTCGCCATGTCCCTGACCCTATCCGACGTAAAACGCATCGCCCACCTGGCCCAACTTGAGATGAGCGAGGACCAGGCCGCCACCGCGCTGGGCCAACTGAACGGCATCTTCGCGCTGGCCGAACAGATGCAGGCGGTCGATACCGACGGCGTCGCGCCGCTCAGCCATCCGCTGGCGGCCCACATGAACAACATCGCCCTGCGCCTGCGCGAGGACGTCGCCACCGAGGGCAACCGCCGCGCCGACTACCAGGCCGTCGCGCCGAAGACCCAGGACGGCCTGTACCTGGTGCCCAAGGTGATCGAGTGATCGCCTAAGCGCGCCGGCGCGCCCGCACGCGCGCCCCGCCCCGCGCCCGCGCGCCGGCCCGGCCCGCGCCGAGCACCGACGATCCCCGCCACCGACCGAATTGAATAGATCCGCCATGCACACTAAAACCATCAAAGAGCTGTCGACTCTGCTGCAAAGCAAAGCCATCTCCGCCACCGAACTGGCCACCCACTTCCTCGACCGCATCGAGGCGAGCCAGCTGAACGCCTACCTGCACGTCGACCGCGCGCTGACCCTGGCCCAGGCCGCCGCCGCCGACGCCCGCCTCGCCGCCGGCACCGCCACGCCGCTGACCGGCGTGCCGATCGCCCACAAGGACATCTTCGTCACGCGCGACTGGCGCTCGACGGCCGGCTCGAAGATGCTGGCCGACTACGTCAGCCCCTTCGACGCCACCGTGGTGGAGAAGTTCAAGGCCGCCGGCATGGTCACCCTGGGCAAGCTCAACTGCGACGAGTTCGCCATGGGCTCGGCCAACGAGAACTCGGCCTTCGGCGCCGTCAAGAACCCCTGGGACATCCACGCCGTGCCGGGCGGCTCCTCGGGCGGCTCGGCCGCCGCCGTCGCCGCGCGCCTGGCGCCGGGCGCCACCGCCACCGACACCGGCGGCTCGATCCGCCAGCCGGCCGCCTTCTGCGGCGTGACCGGCATCAAGCCGACCTACGGCCGCGTTTCGCGCTTCGGCATGATCGCCTTCGCCTCCTCGCTCGACCAGGGCGGCCCGATCGCCCAAACCGCCGAAGACTGCGCCCTGCTGCTCAACGCCATGGCCGGCTTCGACGAGCGCGACTCGACCAGCCTGACGCCGGAACAAGGCGGCGTCGACGAGGACTTCACGCGCCAGCTGGACGCCCCCTTGACCGGCCTGCGCATCGGCGTGCCCAAGGAATACTTCGGCGCAGGCCTGGCGGCCGACGTCGAACAGGCCGTGCGCGCCGCGCTGGCGCAGTACGTCAAGCTGGGCGCCAGCCTGGTCGACATCTCGCTGCCCAACACCGCGTTGTCGATCCCGGCCTACTACATGATCGCCCCGGCCGAGGCCTCGTCCAACCTGTCGCGCTTCGACGGCGTGCGCTACGGCCACCGCGCCGCCGAGTACAAGGACCTGCAGGACATGTACAAGAAGACCCGCGCCGAAGGCTTCGGCGCCGAGGTCAAGCGCCGCATCATGGTCGGCACCTACGTGCTGTGCCACGGCTACTACGACGCCTACTACCTGAAGGCGCAAAAGATCCGCCGCCTGATCGCGCAGGACTTCGAGGCGGTGCTGAACGGCCCGGACGCGGTCTGCGACGTCATCATGGGCCCGGTCGCGCCGACCGTCGCCTGGGACCTGGGCGACAAGTCCGACGACCCGGTGGCGGCCTACCTGGCCGACATCTTCACCCTGTCGACCAGCCTGGCCGGCCTGCCCGGCATGTCCATCCCCTGCGGCTTCGGCCAGGGCGAGAAGAACAGCCAGCGCCCGGTCGGCCTGCAGATCATCGGCAAGCACTTCGGCGAAGCCAAGCTGCTCAACGTCGCCCACCAGTTCCAACTGGCCACCGACTGGCACCTGCGCGCGCCTGGCGGCATCTAACATCGAATACGGCCCGCGGGCCGACAAGTAAAGCGAGAACACTATGCAATGGGAAGTCGTCATCGGTCTTGAGAACCACGTGCAACTCACGACCGAATCAAAAATCTTCAGCGGTTCGCCGATCAAGTTCGGCGCCGAGCCGAACACCCAGGCCAGCCCGGTCGACCTGGCGCTGCCGGGCGTGCTGCCGGTGATGAACAAGGCCGCCGTCGAACGCGCCATCCGCTTCGGCCTGGCGGTCGGCGCCACCATCGCGCCGCAGTCCATCTTCGCGCGCAAGAACTACTTCTACCCCGACCTGCCCAAGGGCTACCAGATCAGCCAGTTTGACTAACCGGTGGTGCAAGGCGGTTCGCTCACCTTCGGCTACGAGAAGGACGGCGAGTTCGTCACCAAGACCGTCAACCTGACCCGCGCCCACCTGGAAGAGGACGCCGGCAAGTCGCTGCACGAGGACTACCACGGCATGAGCGGCATCGACCTGAACCGCGCCGGCACGCCGCTGCTCGAGATCGTCTCCGAGCCGGAGATCCGCAGCGCCGCCGAGGCGGTGGCCTACGCCAAGGCGCTGCACTCGCTGGTGATGTGGCTGGGCGTGTGCGACGGCAACATGCAGGAGGGTTCCTTCCGCTGCGACGTCAACGTTTCGGTGCGCCGGGTCGGCGACACCGAGCTGGGCACCCGCTGCGAGATCAAGAACCTGAACTCCTTCCGCTTCATCGAGGAGGCCGTGCACGTCGAGGTGCGCCGCCAGATCGAGCTGATCGAGGACGGCGGCAAGGTGGTGCAGGCGACCCGCCTGTACGACCCGGACCGCAAGGAAACGCGCGAAATGCGCAGCAAGGAAGACGCCCAGGACTACCGCTACTTCCCCGACCCGGACCTGCCGCCGCTGATGATCTCGCCGGAATGGATCGCCCGCGTCAAGGACGCCATGCCGGAACTGCCGGACGCCATGCGCGCCCGCTTCGGCGCCGACTACGCGCTGTCCGACTACGACGCGCTGGTGCTGACCCAGTCGCTCGAGATGGCGCGCTACTTCGAGGCGGTGGTGGCCAAGGCCGGCAAGGACCACGCCAAGGCCGCCGCCAACTGGCTGATGGGCGACGTCGCCTCGACCCTGAACCGCGAGGGCGTCGAGATCGCCGCCGCGCCGGTGTCGGCCGCGCAGCTGGCGCTGATGCTGCAACGCATCGCCGACGGCACCATCTCCAACAAGATCGCCAAGGAGGTGTTCGCCGCGATGTGGGAGGCCAAGTCGGCCGACGAGCAGCTGGTCGACGCCATCATCGAGGCCAAGGGCCTCAAGCAGATCTCCGACAGCGGCGCGCTCGAAGCCATCGTCAACGAGGTGCTGGCGGCCAACGCCAAGTCGGTCGAGCAGTACCGCGCCGGCAAGGAGGCGGCCATCAACGCGCTGATCGGCCAGGCCATGAAGGCCTCGAAAGGCAAGGCCAACCCGGCCCAGCTGACCGAGCTGCTGAAGCAAAAACTGGCGGGCTGAGTGTGAAGCGAGCTAGCCGGGAATAATGAAAAAAGGACGCAGCGTGCGTCCTTTTCATTGCCAACAACAACGGCCGCGCCAGCGTCAGCCCCGATACGCGATCCCGCGCAAATACTGCTCGGCAGCGCCCCCCAACAGGATGCGGCGCGTCGTGAAATAGCTCGGCCACCTGCTGCCGAACCAGCGGGCCGCCAGCTTGGTCTTGAAGTGGATGTCGTTGCGCCGCCTGGCCTCGGTAACCGCCCGGTTATACTCGTTCAACACGAGCTTGCGCTCGGTGCGCAACCTGTCGCAATTGAGGTTCAGCGCCGTTTCTATCGTGACTGTCAAACGCTCCCTGGTCGTTCCCAGGGCGAGCGCGGCCGCCGCATCGACCTGCAAACAAAGGTCTTCGTTCGGAAACAGGCGCCCATCCGCCTTGTCGAAATCGAACAGGCATGGAAAAGCAGCTAGCTGCAGCGGATTGATCAACGCGGCCAGCATCGCCGCCAACTGGGGTGTCCTGGCCGCCTTCGACAGCCAGTGGTTCTTGTGGGAGTCGCAACTCAGATTGCGCGGCAGGGGGTGCAACGATTTGTCATCGTGCTCGCCACCGGTGCATACGGCGACGATGTTCGTCCACATCAAACCCCAGTTGAGCGCGGCGTTGGACTTGTCCGATTTCGGGTGGATGTGTTCGACCTTCTGCTGGTCAACCGACAAGCCGGCGATCAGCCTCTCGCAGTACGCACACAGTCCGCCTTGATCCGCGATCAGCCGCTTCTTGATTTCACGGTAGTCGTGTCCCGGCTGATTCGGCGCAGCTGAATAGTTGCGGAAATCATTGTCCCAGTCTTCAGCCGGAAAGGCGGTGGCGAAGCGCGTCAACTCGTTCGGCGGGGCCGACTTAAGCAGGGTCTTCATGCGTCGCCCCGGCCTCCAGCGAGCGCTCCCACTTCCGGTTCTCGATATGCAGGTCGGCCTCCGTCAGCGCCGGCTCTTCGCCGCGATAACGCTCATCCAACTTCACCCGCAGCGCCTGGGCCGGCGCGCTGTCCCACTGGTCGGCGTAGACCAGCGCCAAATAGCGCTCCAACTCATGAGTCGCCTCGATATGCGGACGCGGCGCCACGTCGAAAACGCGCTTGAGCACACGCGACGATTCCGCCCCCTCGGTGCCCGGCGGTGCGCTGAACACGGCGAAGTCCGACAGTACCCGCACGCTTTCGGAGGGCACAGACGAAATGACCTGCGGGCTGTGCGTGGTGACAATGAACTGTATCAAGGGGAACGCCGTCGTCAGACTGTGCAATACCGATTGCTGCCATTCGGGATGCAGGTGCATGTCCACCTCGTCAATCAGCACGACGCCGGAAGTCCGCTTCGACGCGGCAGCACCGAAATGGGGATTGAGCTTGGTGGCGCGGAAGGCGATATCGGCCACCATGCCTATCATGTTTCGTATGCCGTCGCTCAACAGCTCCACCGGCAGCTCACCATGCTTGTCGTGGTGGGCGACAAGTTGCTCCTGCGCCAGGGAATAGGCGATGTCCTTCCAACCGGCCGGGGCAAGACAGGCATCGACCGCCGAGGCGACGGAACGAATATAGTCATCGAACTCGTTGGCCTGATAGGCTTGCCCGTTCCTGCTGGCGTCGACCTGCGCTTTCAGCGAGTTGGTGCTCCAGTAGCGGAACCAGGCGACCAGCGCCTTGTAGCTAGAGGCAGGGTCCAGACAATTCGAGTAGCCGACGGTGCGCGTGGTCCGATGCAGTTTGCCGCCGTCCGTCAAATTCTTGCGCTGCCAGAGCCGCCCTGTGCCATAGTAGGCAAGCAGCGGCAAGGCCGTCTCGGTATCCGGCGTTCGCACCCTAACCTGCAAGGCCTTGCCCAAATCGGTCAGCCGCTTGGCGTCCTTGCTGGTGGTCTTGGCCTTGGCAGGACCGGCGAGGCTGCGCCGCCAAGGTCGCAATGTGGCGTCGCCAATGCGGCCGGTGGCCTCCAGCCACGCGCCGCCGGCGGCGTACTCCATCTCATTGCTGCTGGTCGCCCGCACGCGGGACAGGCGGATATCGCTGGGCAGGAAGCGCTTGTCCACCCCCTCGTCGAATGCCCCCACATACGGTCCGAACGCGACGGCAATGGCGTCCAGAATGGAGGTTTTACCGGCCCCGTTCGAAGCAATGAGTACCGTCAACTTGTCATGGAATTCGATCTCGACATCCTCGAAGCAGCGATAGTCGCGTAGCCGCAAGGTCTGAATACTCAATTCTGGCATGGGATAGGCTCTGTGTGGTCGTTCGCTGTTGTCACCGGGTGCTATGCAACACCCCTTCGCTGGCTACGCGATGACATATTCTCTCATAGAGCGACTCCCCTCGGTGGCAACATGGACGGCCGCGCCGGCGCCCGCCGGTTGCGCACTGCCTTCGCCCTTACATCCGGCGGCGCCGCGCCAGCACGCCCATCAGGCCCAGGCCGGCCAGCAACATGGCGCCCCCGGCCGGCTCAGGCACCGGCGACACCGCCAGCGACCAGCCGCCGTGGGCGTTGGCCGGGTTGTCCAGCGCGATGTCGCCCCGGCTGTAGCTGACGGCGAAGACCTCGCTGCCGATGCTCGAGTTGTTGGTGAAGTAGAAGTAGTTGTTGTGGAAATTGGCCGGCTCGCTGGCGTCGACGAAGACGAAGTTGTTCTTCGCGGCGTTGGTGGAGACCACCGCGCCCAAGGTGTTGTCCCAATTGTTGGTCTGCTCGTTCCAGGCGGCCTGGTACAGCGTGCCGCTGAAGGCGTTGCCGTTGAAGTTGATCTTGACGTCGGAGATGTCGTCCAGCAGGTCGCCGTGCAGCGTGCCGTTCATCGAGCCGTCGATGACCAGGCCGTTGCCGCCGAAGGTGTAGGAGAAATTGTAGACCTCGGCCTGTGCGGCCGAGGCGAACGAGGCCGCGAGCAGCGCGGCGCAGAACAGCTTTTTCATGTCGGATTCCTTGGTGTGAACGGGGCAAGCGCCGCACAAGCGGCGCGAGCCCGCATGATACCGAATCCGATAATATTTTCTTATTTTTTGTTAATTGTGTGCCAACAATTTAACAAAAGCAAGAATTCGCCTAGCCGTGCCTGTCGATCCAGTCGAGGATCTGGGCGAAGATCTCTTCACGGTTGAGTTCGTTGAAGTTCTCGTGGAAGTTCGCCGGGTAGCGGTGCAGTTCCAGCAGGCCGGCCGGCAACTTGGCCAGCATCGCCTCGCTGGCGGCCGAGTCGGCCAGGCGGTCGTCGCCGGCGATGGCGGCGAACAGCGGATAGCGCCAGGCCGGCAGCTTGTCGGCCAGCCCCAGCTGGGCCTGGCCCAGGGCGTGGGCGAAGCGCACCGTGATCTCGCTGGCGCGGATGTTGTCGCGCTCGTCGGCCTGGTGGCGCGCGGTGATCGCGCGGTCGTGCGTCAGCACCTCGGCCAGCGGCGCCAGCGGCACCTTCATGGCCGGCGCCAGCTTGGCCAGCACGCCGGACAGCGCCTGCAGGACCGGCGAGACCTTGATCGCGTTGACGTAGTACGGCGACGACAGGATGAAGCCCTTGATGGCCGCATCGGCCGGGAAGCGCTCCAGCCCCAGGTGGGTGGCGATCAGGCCGCCCATCGAGTGGCCCATCACATAGATCGGCAGGCCGGGGTAGTTGTGCTTGACCCAACTTAAAAATTTTTCACCTTCGTCGAGGAAGACTTGAAAACCGGGAATGTCGGCGCGGTGCGCGCCCTCGTGGCCGCACATGTCGTAGCTGACGGTGGCGATGCCGTGGGCGCGGAAATACAGCGCCGGCGTGACATAGTCGCCGGCATGGGCCATGCCGCCGTGCAGCGCCAGGATGACGGCGCGCGGCGCGGCCGGTTCCCACACATGGATCTTGCGTTCGGTCTGGCCGCCGACAGGGAGGGCGGCGTAACGGTCTTCGGAAAAACGCATGGGCAGGCTCCAGTTATGCTTTTGGCAAAACTGACAGTGTAGCGTTGGTTGGTGCTTGCGCGCAACACCGCGCGGCGCCGAGCGGGTCGGCGCCGTGCCGGCGACCCGGCAAGGGTCTTAGGCCGTGATGCTCAGCGAGATGCCGGTTTCCACCAGCAGGGCCAGGTCGGCCAGCAGGAAGTCCAGCGTCGGCGTCGGCTTGCTCGGATCGTCGACGGTGAAGGAGATGCGCAGTTCGGCCGCCACGTCCGAGCGTTCGAAGTGGATGCCGCGCGCGGTGCACTCGGCCAGGAAGGAACGCACCTGCTTGAGCAGCTTGTCCGGGTTCTTGTCCGTGCCCAGGCTGACGTAGAAGCCGGAGTCGATGCGCACCCGGCCGTCCGGGCGCACGTCGCCTTTTTGCCAGCTGCCGTCCGGTTCGGCCGGCAGGCCGTCGCGGATGTCGGCCAGTGCGTCGTCGTCGCCGTTGACTTTCAGGGTTGCAATGTTCATGGTTGTGCCTTCGTCTCCTCGACCAGGGTGGTCGGTGTTGAATAAACGTCCAAACGTGCGTTCCGGTAAAGGTTACACCAAAGCAATTTCAAAGTCCACGCCAACGCAACGGTGTTTCGCCCGCGCCGCCGGCTTGGATTATTGCACGCCGTAACGGGTGCGGTAGGCCGCCACCGCGTCCTTGTATTGCTGCAGTTGCGGATCGGCGCCGGCGCCGTTCAGGTAGCTGAACAAGTCGTCCAGGTTGCCGATCGAAATGACCGGGATGTTGTAGGTCTTGCTGACCTCCTGCACCGCCGAACTGGGCGACAGCGCGCCGTCCTTGCCCGAGCGCTCCATGCGGTCCAGCGCGATCAGCACGGCGCAGGGTTCGGCGCCGGCGGCGCGGATCATGTCGACCGATTCGCGCACCGAGGTGCCGGCCGAGATCACGTCGTCGATGATGACGACCTTGCCCTGCAGCTTGGCGCCGACGATGGTGCCGCCCTCGCCGTGGTCCTTGGCTTCCTTGCGGTTGAAGGCGAACGAGGTGTTGCGGCCCTTGCCGGCCAGCGCCACGGCGGTGGCCGAGGCCAGCGTGATGCCCTTGTAGGCCGGGCCGAACAGCATGTCGAACTCGACGCCGGAGTCGAGCAGGGTCTGGGCGTAGAACTGGGCCAGCTGGGCCAGGGTGGCGCCGTCGTGGAACAGGCCGGCATTGAAGAAGTACGGCGACTGGCGCCCCGCCTTGGTGGTGAAGTCGCCAAAGCGCAGCACGCCGGTGGCGACCGAGAAAGCGATAAATTCCTGCCGTAAGTTGTTCATAATGCCCCGTATCATAAAAGTGCCTGTATTTTAATCCCGCCGCCCCGGCGCGACAATCAATGCCTGTCCGCAGCGATGGAAGAAACGCGATAAACTAGCGCCTCGCGCGCCGTGCGCGCCCCACTTATCCCCTTTTTCCCGATCCGACGACCATGCCAAAAATCATTTCCGCCAACCTGAACGGAATCCGCTCCGCCGCCAAAAAAGGCTTCTTCACCTGGATGGCGGCGCAGGACGCCGACTTCGTCTGCGTGCAGGAATTGAAGGCCCAGGCGCCCGACATGAGCGAGGACTTCCTCAATCCGCCCGGCTACCACGGCAACTTCCACTACGCCGAGAAGAAGGGCTACTCCGGCACCGGCATCTACAGCCGGAGCGCGCCGGACCAGGTGCGGATCGGCTTCGGCAGCCCCGAGTTCGACGCCGAGGGCCGCTACGTGCGCTGCGACTTCGGCTCGCTGACCGTGATCTCGGTGTACTGCCCGTCCGGCTCCTCGTCGCCGGAGCGCCAGGAGGCCAAGTTCCGCTTCATGGACCTGTTCCTGCCGCACCTGCTGGAACTGCGCGCCGAGGGCCGCGAGGTGGTCATCTGCGGCGACTGGAACATCGCCCACCACGAGATCGACCTGAAGAACTGGAAGGGCAACAAGAAGAACTCCGGCTTCCTGCCCGAGGAGCGCGCCTGGCTGACCCGCGTGTTCGACGAGGCCGGCTATGTCGACGTCCACCGCGGCATCGACAAGCGCGAGGAGCAGTACACCTGGTGGAGCAACCGTGGCCAGGCCTGGGCCAAGAACGTCGGTTGGCGCATCGACTACCACGTCGCCACCCCGGGCATCGCGGCGCAGGCCAAGGCGGTGTCGATCTACAAGGACGAGCGCTTCTCCGACCACGCGCCGCTGACCATCGACTACCGTTTGTGACGTGAACGGTGCCGGTGTGCCCGGCGGCGGCGAACAAGGGTCAGACCCTAGGGTCTGACCCTGGGGTTGCGCCTTGGGCCGGGGTTGCGACGGCCTACAGCGCGCGGGCGCTGGCGAACTCGCGGCGCAGCCCGCTCAGCGGATCGGTGAAGGCGATCGCCCGCGCCAGCAGCTTGAGCGGCTGCGACACGTCGTCCTGCTTGCACGGCAGCGCCACCGGGTAGAAGGCGTCGTTGACGATGGGGATGCCCAGCGAGGACAAATGCACGCGCAGCTGGTGCTTGCGCCCGGTGTGCGGCCGCAAGCGGTACAGCGTGGCGTCGGCGCGGTGCTCGATGACGTCGATCAGCGTCTCCGAGTTCGGCTCGCCCGGCTCCTCGCGCATCAGGAAGAACTTGTCGCCGTCGACCATCCGGCTGCGGTAGGTGAAGGGGAACTCGCGCCCCTGCAGCCGTGGCGCCAGCGCCTCGTATTCCTTCTCGATGACGCGCTTCTGGAACATCGACTGGTAGGCGCCGCGGCTGGACTGCCGGCGCGAAAAAATCACCACGCCGGCCGTCTCGCGGTCGAGCCGGTGGATCGGCGTCAGCTCCTCCTCGCCCAGGGTCTTCTTCAGCCGCACCAGCAAGGTCTCGTGCAGGAAGCGGCCGGTCGGTATCATCGGCAGGAAGTGCGGCTTGTCGACCACCACCAGATGCTCGTCCTGGAACAGGATCTGCTCGCTGAAGGGGATCGGCGTTTCGCGCTCCAGCTCGCGGTAGTAGAAGATGCGCATGCCGCGCCGGTAGGCGCTGGCCGGATGCAGCGGCGTGCCGTCGGCGTCGACCACGTCGCCGCGCGCCATGCGCTCGCGCCACGAGGCCTCGTTGACGTCGGGGTAGCGCTGCACCATGAAGGTCAGCATGTCCGGCCACTGGCCCTCGGGCAGCCACAGGTAGCTGGCGGCGACGCCGTCGCGCATCGGCAGCGGCGCCTTGCCGTGGCCCTGCTGTTGTCGTCCCATGGCCACCTCAGCGCGGGGCGACGGCGCTGGTCCGGTAGGCCGGCAGCGCGTTCGGCTTGAGGCCCTTGGCGCGCGCGTACACCGGCAGCACCAGGGCCATGTTCTTGTTCATCTCGGCGATGCGGCTGTCGCCGCTCGGGTGGGTCGACAGGAAGGGCAGCGGCTGGCCCTGGCTGACGGCGCCCATTTTTTCCCACAGCGCGATGCCGGCGCGCGGGTCGTAGCCGGCGCGCGCGGCCAGGTCGATGCCGACCATGTCGGCCTCGGTCTCCTCCTCGCGCGAGAAGTGCAGCACGGTCAGCTGGGCCGCCGCGTTGGTGGCGGCGCCGGTCAGCCGCGGGTCGACGCCGAGCCAGGCCGACAGGCCGGCGCCGGCCAGCTTGCCGACCAGGTTGGTGGCCTCCGACTTGGCGGCGCGCTCGCGGCCGTGCTCGCGCAGCGCGTGGCCGATCTCGTGGCCCATGACGATGGCCACCTCGTCGTCGGTCAGGTTGAGCTGGGTCAGGATGCCGCTGAAGAAGGCGATGCGCCCGCCCGGCATGCAGAAGGCGTTGACCTGCTTCGAGTTGAGCAGGTTGACCTCCCACTGCCAGCGCGCCGCCTCGGGGTTCCAGCGCGTGGCGTAGGGGATCAGCCGCTTGGCGATGGCGCGCAGGCGCAGCACCTGCGGATGGTTGGCCGGCACCAGCGCCTGCTTCTGCTGGGCCTCGCTGAGCAGCTGGCTGTACTGCAGCTTGGACTGCTGCTCGAACTGCTGCGGGTCGGAGAACACGCGCATGCGCGACATGCGGGTGACGGGGATGCCGTCCGGCTCGCCTTGCGGCTGGGCGTGGGCGGCGCCGGCGCCGGCGCAGACGGCCAGCGCCAGCATGGCGATTGTGTGTTTGACGGTTTTCATTGTTTGGCATTCCATGGTGCGATTTTCGGCAGCATCATCATGGCAGGAAAGGCCAGGAAGAAGCACACGATAAAGAACCAGAACCAGCCGGTTTCGGCGATGACGAAGCCGACCGAGGCGTTGACGAAGATGCGCGGCACCGAGGCCAGCGCGGAGAACAGGGCGTACTGCGTGGCGGTGTAGCGCGCGTCGGTCGAGCGCGACATGAAGGCGACCATCGCCGCGCCGCCCAGCCCCATGCTGGCGAAGGCCTCGAAACCGATCACTGCGGCCAGCAGCGGCGTGCTGGGGCCGACCAGCGCCAGCCAGGCGAAGCCGAGGATGGCCACCGCCTGCAGCGCGCCGAACACCCACAGGCCGCGATTGATACCCAGCCGTATCATCCACACGCCGCCGACGATGCCGCCGGCGATGCTGGCCCAGAAGCCGGTGGTGTTGGCGGCCCAGCCGATCTCGGTCATGCTGAAGCCGAGGTCGAGGTAAAACTTGGTGGCCAGCGCGGTGGCCATGCTGTCGCCCACCTTGTAGAGCAGGATGAAGGCCAGCAGCCACAGCGCGCGGCGCCAGCCGTCGCGCTCGATGAACTCCTTGAACGGCAGGACGACCGCCGCGCGCAGCGTGGCCGGCCGTTCGCCGTAGACCCGCGGCTCGCGGATCAGCAAGGCGCACAACAGGCCCGGCAGCATGAAGGCGGCGGTGATCCAGAACACCGGCGGCCAGGCCATGCGGTCGGCCAGGATCAGCGACAGCGCGCCCGGCACCATGCTCGACACCTTGTAGGCGTTGACGTAGACGGCGGCGCCCAGGCCCTGCTCGCGCTCGCTCAAGGTCTCGCTGCGGTAGGCGTCGATGACGATGTCCTGGCTGGCCGACAGGAAGGCCACCAGCGCCGTCGCCGCCACCACGGCGCCGACCTGCAAACGCGGATCGAGCATGCCCATGCCGCCGATGGCGAAGAACAGCGCGCATTGTGTCAGCACCATCCAGCCACGGCGCCGGCCGAAGCCGCCGAAGCTGAAGCGGTCCATCAGCGGCGCCCAGGTGAATTTCCAGAAATACGGGAACTGCAGCAGCGTGAACAGGCCCAGCACCTTCAGGCTCAGGCCCGACTTGGCCAGCCAGGCCTGCATCAGGCTGAGCAGAATGTACAGCGGCAGGCCGGAGCTAAAGCCCAGCACCACCAGCGCAGCCATGCGGCGGTTCAAATACGTGTGCCAGTTGGCGATCGGCTGCGCCGCCTTCTGCATCAGTGCACCGCCTTTTTGCGCAGGCGGAACACGGCCAGGTCGCCGCGCAGGTTGGGCAGCAGGCTGACGGTGCGGCCCTCGGCCAGGGCGACGCAGTCGACCACCTCCAGGCCGCACTCCTCGGCCAGCTGGCGGAAGTCCTTGATCGTCGCGCAGCGCACGTTGGGCGTGTCGTACCACTGGTAGGGCAGCGACTTCGAGACCGGCATGCGGCCCTTCAGCAGCGCCACCCGGTGCGGCCAGTAGGCGAAGTTGGGGAAGGAGACGATGGCCTCCTTGCCGACCCGGACGATGTCGCGCAGCAGGCGCTCGACGTGCTTCATCATCTGCAGCGAGGACAGGCACAGCACGGTGTCGAAGGAGTCGTCGCCGAACAGCGCCAGGCCCTTCTCCATGTCCTGCTGGATCACCTGCACGCCGCGCTGGGTGCTGGCCAGCACCTTGTCGTCGGCGATCTCGATGCCGTAGCCGCTGCACTGCTTGTCGCTCTGCAGATAGTCGAGCATGACGCCGTCGCCGCAGCCGACGTCGAGCACGTGGGCCGACTTGGGCACCCAGTGGGCGATGAAGGCCAGGTCCGGCCGGGCGCTGCTCAGTTGGTCGAAGTTCATGCGTGCTCCTTGCCGCTTGCTGCCTTGATCGATGGCGCCGCCGTGGCGGCGCCCTTGCCCGCCGTGGCGGTTTCCAGCCACACCTGCTGGTAGTAGGCGCGCACCATGTCCATGTAGCGCGGCTCTCCAGCAGGAAGGCGTCGTGGCCGTGCGGCGCGTCGATCTCGGCGTAGGTCACGCTGCGCCGGTTGCACACCAGCGCCTGCACGATCTCGCGGCTGCGCTCGGGCGAGAAGCGCCAGTCGGTGGTGAACGAGGCGAGGAAGAACTTGGCCCGGGTGCCGGCCAGCGCCTTGGCCAGGTCGCCGCCGTGGCCGCGCGCCGGGTCGAAGTAGTCGAGCGCCTTGGTGATCAGCAGGTAGGTGTTGGCGTCGAAGTACTCGGAGAACTTGTCGCCCTGGTAGCGCAGGTAGGACTCGATCTCGAAGTCGACGCCGAAGTCGAACTTGTAGTCGCCGCCGGCGGCCACGTCGCGCAGCTTGCGGCCGAACTTTTCCGCCATGTCGTCGTTCGACAGGTAGGTGATGTGGCCGACCATGCGCGCCACCCGCAGGCCGTTCTTCGGCACCACGCCGTGGGCGTAGAAGTCGCCGCCGTGGTAGTCGGGGTCGGACAGGATGGCCTGGCGCGCCACGTCGTTGAAGGCGATGTTCTGCGCCGACAGCTTGGCCGTCGAGGCGATCACCACGCAGTGGCGCAGCCGCGCCGGGAACAGGATGCTCCAGGCCAGCGCCTGCATGCCGCCCAGCGAGCCGCCCATCACGGCGGCGAACTGCGCGATGCCGAGGCGGTCGGCCAGGCGCGCCTGCGCCGCCACCCAGTCCTCCACCGTCACCACCGGGAAGCTGGCGCCGTAGGGTTTGCCGGTGGCCGGGTTGCTGTGCATCGGCCCGGTCGAGCCGAAGCAGGAGCCGAGGTTGTTGACGCCGATGACGAAGAACTTGTCGGTGTCGAGCGGCTTGCCGGGGCCGACCATGTTGTCCCACCAGCCGGTGCTCTTGGGCTGGCCCTGGTACTCGCCGGCGACGTGGTGCGAGGCGTTCAGGGCGTGGCAGACCAGCACGGCGTTCGACTTGTCGGCGTTGAGCGTGCCGTAGGTCTCGTACATCAGGGTGTAGTCGGCCAGCGCGGCGCCGCTTTGCAGCGGCAGCGGCTCGGCGAAGTGCATGGTTTGCGGGGTGACGTATCCAATGGATCGCATAAAATTGTCGATGGTAGTGGAGCGGCCCCACGGGCCAAAAATGATGCGCCGCCGCGAGGATGGGCGGCGCAGGCTGACAGCTTACAGTATCGGCGCCGCCCGGACCGCCGCGCGGTCGGCAGGTGCGCCGTCTCGCCGGTCTGTAGCTCCGGCCCCGTCGCGGCGGCCAAATGACAGTCCGCGCGACGGTGTGTTACAGGCGTTGCAGTTGCTCGACCGCCTCGGCGATCACCGCCGGCTCCATCGCCCGCATGACCTTGCGGGTCTGCGGCGTGATGCGCGCCAGGTCGCTGTTGAGGATCTCCTGCTTGACCGACAACAGCTGGGCCGGATGCATGGAGAACTCGCGCAGGCCCATGCCCAGCAGCAGGCGGGTCAGCTTGACGTCGCCGGCCATCTCGCCGCACACGGCGACGTCGATGCCGGCCTTGTGGCCGGCGGCGATGGTCATGGCGATCAGTTGCAGCACCGCCGGATGGAGTGGATTGTAAAGGTGCGCCACCTCATAATCAACCCGGTCGATGGCCAGGGTGTACTGGATCAGGTCGTTGGTGCCGATCGACAGGAAGTCCATCCGCTTGACGAACATCGGCAGCGCCAGCGCGGCGGCCGGGATTTCGATCATGGCGCCGACGTCGACGGCGTCGTCGAACTTGATGTCGGCCTCGCGCAGCTCGGCCTTGGCCTGGGCGATCATGGCCAGCGACTGGTCGATCTCGAAGGCGTGCGCCAGCATCGGGATCAGGATGCGCACCTTGCCGAAGGCCGAGGCGCGCAGGATGGCGCGCAGCTGGGTCAGGAAGATCTGCGGCTCGGCCAGGCAGTAGCGGATCGCCCGCAGGCCCAGCGCCGGGTTGAGCGCGGTGTGCTCGCTCTGGTCGAGCGGCTTGTCGGCGCCGATGTCGAGCGTGCGGATGGTCACCGGCCGGCCCTTCATCGCCACCACCGCGCGCTTGTACTGCTCGAACTGCTCGTCCTCGGAGGGGATCTTGCTGTTGCGGCCCATGAACAGGAACTCGGAGCGGAACAGGCCGACGCCGTTGGCGCCCGCCTCCAGCGCGGTGGCGCAGTCGTCGGGCAGCTCGATGTTGGCCATCAACAGGATGGTGGTGCCGTCGCGCGTCACCGCCGGGGTCTTCTTGAGCTTGTTGAGCTTCTTGCGCGCCCGTTGCAGCGCGCCCTGGCGTTCGCGGTACTGCTCCAGCACCAGGGTGCTGGGGTTGGCGATGACCACGCCGGCGTCGCCGTCGATGATCAGCCAGTCGTCCTGCTCGATCAGGGTGGAGGCCTGCGACATGCCGACCGCCGCCGGAATGTCCAGGCTGCGCGCGACGATGGCGGTGTGCGAGTTCTGCCCGCCGACGTCGGTGACGAAGCCGACGAAGCTGCGGTCGCGGAACTGCAGCATGTCGGCCGGCGAGATGTCGTGGGCGACGACGATCATCTGCGCCTGGAACTGCTCCTCGCCCAGCGTCTTGGGCAGGGTCTGCTCGCTGCCCAGCAGCACCTTCAGGACGCGCTCGGCGACCTGCTGGATGTCGGCCTTGCGCTCGCGCAGGTAGGGTCCTCGATCTCGTCGAACTGCGCCGACAACTCGTCGATCTGGGTCAGCAGCGCCCATTCGGCGTTGTAGTGGCGGCTGCGGATGATGTCGAGCGGCGCCTCGGAGATCATCGGGTCCGACAGGATCAGGGCGTGCACGTCGATGAAGGCGCCCAGCTCGGTGGGGGCGTCCTTGGGCAGCTCCAGCCACAAGGTCTGCAGCTCCTTGTGCACGGCGGCCAGCGCCTGCTGCAGGCGGCGCACCTCGGCCTCGAGGTGCTCCTCGGTGACCAGGTAGTGCTTGACGTCGAGCGCGGCCGGCGCCAGCAGGTGGGCCCGGCCGATCGCGATGCCGCGGGATACGGGAATGCCGTGAAGCGTGAACGATGCCATCGGTGGACCTGTCAGAGTACGGGGGCGGCTGTTCTCAGCGGGCATTACTCGCCTTCGCCAAACTTGTCGTTGACCAGTGCCGACAAGGCGGTGACGCAGTCCTGCTCGTCGCTGCCGTCGGCCTCCAAGGTGACCTTGGCGCCCTTGCCGGCGGCCAGCATCATCACGCCCATGATGGACTTGGCGTTGATGCGCCTGGCGTTGCGGGTGAGCCAGACGTCGCTTTGGAACTTCGCCGCCAACTGGGTGAACTTGGCCGAGGCGCGCGCATGCAAGCCAAGCTTGTTGATAATCTCAAGTTCTTGTTGAATCATTTTTTCTCGTCTCAATCAGTGCGCACTGCAAAAAACCGCCGCCACGGCCGGCGCGGCGGCTACCCTAGTTCTGTCCCACGCGGATGCGGTTGTCGACCCGCACCGCGCCGTTCTGCGCCCCGGCCAGGGCCATTTCCACCACCACGTCGAGCGCGTCGCGCCGGTAGGTGATGGCGCGCAGCAGCATCGGCAGGCTGATGCCGGCGATCACCTCGACGCGGCCGGCGTCGGCCAGCTTGTTGCAGCAGTTGGCCGGCGTGCCGCCCTTGACGTCGGTGATCACCAGCACGCCGTCGCCCTCGTCGAGGCGGGCGATGGCCGCCGCCGCCAGCGTCTGCACCTCGCCCAGGGCCTGGTCGGCGGTGACGTCGATCGCCTCGAGCCGCTCGGTCGGGCCGCGGAACACGTGGGCGCAGGCGGCGATGAAGGCCTGGCCCAGCGGCGCGTGTGTCATCAGCAGTATGCCAACCATATGCCTATTCCGCCAGTGAGGGCGAGCGTTTTGCAACGCGCGCCGCGCAATTAGTCGGCCGCCGGCTCATCGCGCCTGCTCCACCGCGTCGATGAACATGGCGGCGACGTCGAAGCCGGTCTGCTGGGCGATCTCCTGGAAGCAGGTCGGGCTGGTGACGTTGACCTCGGTGAGGAAGTCGCCGATCACGTCCAATCCTACCAGCAACAGGCCGCGGCTGGCCAGTTCCGGGCCGAGCGCCTCGGCGATCTCGCGGTCGCGCGCCGTCAGCGGCTGGGCCACGCCGGTGCCGCCGGCGGCCAGGTTGCCGCGCACCTCGCCGGCCTGGGGGATGCGCGCCAGCGAGAACGGCACCGCCTTGCCGTTGACGACGAGGATGCGCTTGTCGCCCTTGACGATCTCCGGAATGTAGCGCTGCGCCATGATGGTGCGGCGGCCGTTGTCCGTCAGCGTCTCGACCACGGCGCCCAGGTTCAGGCCCTCGGCGTTGATGCGGAACACGCCGGCGCCGCCCATGCCGTCGAGCGGCTTGAGGATGATGTCGCCGTGGTGGGCCTGGAAGGCGCGGATGCGCGCCTCGTTCGAGGTCACCAGGGTCGGCGCGGTGTACTGCGAGAACTGGGCGATGGCCAGCTTCTCGTTGTGGTCGCGGATCGCCGAGGGCTTGTTGAACACCCGCGCGCCCTGCCGCTCGGCCAGCTCGAGCAGGTAGGTGCCGTAGATGTACTCCATGTCGAACGGCGGGTCCTTGCGCTGGAGGATGGCGTCGAAGGTCGACAGGTCGGTCTCGTGCGCCGGCGCGGCGCGGTACCAGTCGTGGCTGTCGCCGGTCAGCGTCAGGCGGGCGGCGTTGGCGAACACGCTGCCGCCGTCGAGCGCCATGTCGCGCTGTTCGAAGGCGTAGACGGCGTGGCCGCGGCGGTCGGCCTCGACCATCATGGCGTAGGTCGAATCCTTGTAGGTCTTGAAACCTGCCAGGGGATCGGCGAGGAAAGCGATTTTCATGGGCGCATCCAATCTGGGTAATGCCTGATTTTAGCCGATGTCGGCCGCCGGCACCTCGGGCGGCCCCGGCCGTGCGCCGCGCTCAGTAGACTTCCGGGTTCGGATCGGTGCGTTCCATCTCCAGCGAGGCCGCCAGCAGGGCCAGCCGGGCCACCACGCCGTAGACGTAGAAGCGGTTCGGCGCCGCCGTGCCGGGCTTGGCCTTCAGGTCGGGCACGGCGTGCTGCTGGGCGAAGGCCAGCGGCACGTACTGCGAGCCGGGCGCGTTGAGGTTCTGGTCGACACCCTTTTCGGCGTGGACGCGGTAGAAGCCGCCGACCACGTAGCGGTCGATCATGTAGACCACCGGCTCGGCGACGGCGTCCTTGATGCTCTCGAAGGTCGGCACGCCCTCCTGGATGATGATGTCGCTGACCACCTTGCCGTCCTTGACCACCGACAGGCGCTCGCGCTGGGCCGGCGTCAGCGCCTTGATCTCGGCCGAGTCCTTGATGGTCAGGATGCCGGTGCCGTAGGTGCCGGCGTCGGGCTTGATGATGACGAAGGGCTTGTGCTCCTTGATGCCGTATTCCTTGTACTTCTTCTTGATCTTGGCCAGCAGGGTGTCGATGTTGGCGATCAGGCAGTCCTCGCCCTCGCCGGTGCGCAGGTTGACCTCGCCGCACTTGGCGTGGAAGGGGTTGAGCATCCACGGGTCGACGCCGATCAGCTTGCCGAACTTCTTGGCCACCTCGTCGTAGGCGGCCAGGTGGTTGCTCTTGCGCCGCAGCGCCCAGCCGGCGTGCAGCGGCGGCAGCAGGCTCTGCTCGTGGATGTTCTGCAAAATCTCCGGGATGCCGGCCGACAGGTCGTTGTTGAGCAGGATGGTGCAGGGGTCGAAGTCCTTCAGCCCCAGGCGGCGGCCGTTGGCCGAGCGCACCAGCGGCTCGATGACCAGCATGTTGCCGTCGGGCAGGGCCAGCGGGGTCGGCTGGGTGATCTCCGGCGACAACGAGCCGAGCCGCACGTGCAGCCCGGTCTGGCGGAAGATCTGCATCAGCCGCGCCACGTTCTGCAGGTACAGCGGATGGCGCTCGCGCACCTCGGGGATCAGCAGCAGGTTGCGCGCGTCCGGGCAATACTTGTCGATGGCGGCCATGGCGGCCTGCACCGACAGGGGCAGCATCTCGGTGGCCAGGTTGTTGAAGCCGCCGGGGAACAGGTTGGTGTCGACCGGGGCCAGCTTGTAGCCGGCGTTGCGCATGTCGACCGAGCAATAGAACGGCGGCGTGTGCTCCTGCCACTCGAGTCGGAACCAACGTTCGATGGCCGGCGTGGCGGCCAGGATTTTTTCTTCGAGGTCGAGCAGCGGTCCGGTCAGGGCCGTGACGAGATGGGGAACCATGGTTACTTCCTTAATATGCGTGCCGGACAGGGACAGGGCACACCGGGCTATCTATATTACCGTGCAACTACCCCAAATCGGGGCGAAAACCGCGTTTTAAAGGCCGAAAACAAAAAAAGCGCCCCAGGCTGGGGCGCTTTCGGCTGGCCCGCGCGCGGCGGGCCGGTCCATGCGGGGGTCAGGCGTGGTAGGCGGACTCGCCGTGGCTGGTGATGTCCAGGCCTTCGCGCTCTTCCTCTTCCGGCACGCGCAGGCCGATCACCACGTCGACCAGCTTGTAGGCGATCACCGAAACGATGGCCGACCAGATGATGGTGGTGCCGACGGCGGTGGCCTGGGTGGTCACCTGGCCGACGATCGAGTAGGCGTCGGTCGACATCTTGTTGCCGACGTAGTCGAAGATGCCCTGGCCGCCCAGCGAAGGCGAGGCGAACACGCCGGTCAGCAGCGCGCCGAGGATACCGCCGACGCCGTGCACACCGAACACGTCGAGCGAGTCGTCGGCGCCGAGCAGGCGTTTCAGACCGTTCACACCCCACAGGCAGACCACACCGGCGAGCAGGCCGATGACCAGCGCGCCCATCGGACCGACGTAGCCGCAGGCCGGGGTGATGGCCACCAGGCCGGCCACCGCGCCGGAGGCGCCGCCCAGCATCGACGGCTTGCCCTTGGCGATCCATTCGCCGCCGACCCACGAGACGGTGGCGGCGGCGGTGGCCAACAGGGTGTTGATGAAGGCCAGGGCGGCGACGTCGCCCGCTTCCAGCGCCGAGCCGGCGTTGAAGCCGAACCAGCCGACCCACAGCAGCGAAGCGCCGATCATGGTCATGGTCAAGGAGTGCGGCGCCATCGATTCACGGCCGTAGCCGACGCGTTTGCCGATCATGAAGGCACCGACCAGGCCGGCGACGGCGGCGTTGATGTGCACCACGGTGCCGCCGGCGAAGTCCAGCGCGCCCTTTTGCCACAGCCAGCCGGCCTTGGCGCCTTCGGTGACGGCGCTAGCGGCGTCCTTGATGGCGTCCGGACCGGTCCAGAACCAGACCATGTGGGCGATCGGCAGGTAGGAGAAGGTGAACCACAGCACGACGAAGGCCAGCACGGCGACGAACTTGGCGCGCTCGGCGAAGGCGCCGATGATCAGCGCGCAGGTGATGGCGGCGAAGGTGGCCTGGAAGGCGACAAAGACGAACTCGGGCAGCACGACGCCCTTGCTGAAGGTGGCGGCGGTGGAGAAGGCGGCCTTGGTCGGGTCCCAGATGCCGTTCAGGAACAGGCGGTCGAACTTGCCGTAGACGGCGTTGCCCTCGGTGAAGGCCAGCGAGTAGCCGTAGATGCACCACAGCACGATGATGACGGCGAAGACCATGAACACTTGCAACAGGATCGACAGCATGTTTTTCGAGCGCACCAGGCCGCCGTAGAACAGGGCCAGGCCGGGGATGGTCATCATGATGACCAGCATGGTCGAGGTCATCATCCAGGCCGTGTCGCCCTTGTTCGGGGTGGGCGCGGCGGCGGCCGGCGCCTCGGCCGGCGCGGCGGCGGCCGGGGCGGCGGCCGGCGCTGCTACCGGAGCGGCGGCGGGAACAACGGCGGGCGCGGCGGCGGCCGCCGCCGGCGCGGCCTCGGCCGGCTTGGCCTCGTCGGCGGCGAAGGCCGGCGCGGCGAGGTTACATGCGAACAGGAAAGCGACCCCAGCTAGCAACTTGGTTATTGTTTTTTTCATCAATGTTCCCCTTAAAGTGCTTCGTTGCCGGTTTCGCCGGTGCGGATGCGGATCACCTGCTCCAGGTTGTAGACGAAGATCTTGCCGTCGCCGATCTTGCCGGTGCGCGCGGCGCCCTCGATGGCCTCGATCGCCTGGTCGACGATGGCGTCGTCGACGGCCGCCTCGATCTTGGTCTTGGGCAGGAAGTCGACCACGTATTCGGCGCCGCGATACAGCTCGGTGTGGCCCTTTTGCCGGCCGAAACCCTTGACCTCGGTGACGGTGATGCCTTGCACGTTGATCGCCGACAAGGCTTCACGCACCTCGTCGAGCTTGAACGGCTTGATAATGGCGGTAATCATTTTCATGCTGGCCTCGCTTAGAAGGTTTTGGAGATGGTCAGGACGGCGCCGGTCTTGGCGGTGCTCTTGCCGGCCGGGGTGACGTAGGCGTTGCTGTCGGCGTAGACGGCGGCCAGCGCCACGGTGGCGAAGCCGAAGTCCTTGCTCACGCCGACCTTGTAGTCGCTGTAGCTGGAGGCGCCGTTGTTCTTGACGTTTTGGTGGCCGATGTGCATGCCCAGGTTGTAGCCGTCGTAGACGTCGTAGGTGAAGGCCGCCTCCAGGTAGCCGCTGTTCTTGCTGTCGACAAAGCCGAACAGGTTGGTGGTCGAGTGCGAGTACTTGACCGAGAACGGGCCGGCCGCCAGCTGGCCGTACAGCTCGAAGGTGTTGGCGCTCGGGTGCAGGCCGTTGGACGGGTAGAAGTAGTACAGGCCGCCGACGTCGTAGGCGATGTCCTTGCTGATCTCGCCGCGCTTGCCACCGTAGATGTCCCATTCGATGTCGCCGTCGCCGCCCGCGTCCTTGGTCCACTTGATCGTCGACAGCCAGGTGCCGGCGTAGAAACCGCTAGGATTGTGGGTATAATCCGCCCCGCCCTGCAGCGCCGGATTCAAGCGCGATTGCGAGATGCCGCGGAAACGGTAGTCGCTGGTCAGCGCGACGTTGTAGCTGACTTCGTTGTCCGGCTTGGCTGCGGCGGCTTCTTCCGCATGGGCCGAGACGGCGCCGAAAGAGGCAAAGGCCAAGGTCAGTGCGGCGGCAAGAGTAAGATTCTTGGTGAGGCTTTTCATGGCGATTTCCTTTGAATTGAACTTGGGTAGCGGTTGCGGTTTAAAATCTAGGCTGATCAAAAGCTTTCACCAGTACCTGTAGCAGAATGCGTGCCAGCTAATGTTGGTGGACAGGCAGTTGCAACAGTGTCTAGGCAAGCGGATTGAGGCAGGCTGAGGTGAGAATCGCGGTCGGCGCACTAGTCAGCATCAAAAATTCGCACCACATTAGGCCGAAGTGCACTGCAATGGTGCGTTGCATTGTCGGCCACATCAAGGACTATCATGGATATGAATACTTTTTTTAACGACTTGCAGAGCAAGATCAACCAAGCCATCGAGAATTCGCCGGCCAAAGACATCGAAAAGAACGTCAAATCGATGATGACCCAGGGTTTTTCACGCCTCGATCTGGTCACCCGCGAGGAGTTCGACATCCAGGCCCAGGTGCTGGCCAAGACCCGCAGCAAGCTCGAAGCGGTGGAAGCCCGCCTGGCCGAGCTGGAAGCGCGCCTCGACGGCGCGAAGTAAGCACCCGCCCACCTGCGCCGACGCGGCCGATGCCCGGCCCGTCCGCGGCCAAAACACGGCCGCCGTGGTGCGGCCATGGCACCAGCATGGCGCAAACGCATGACCGCCGCGTGACGCCGGCACGCCGGGCGCGACTAGCGCATCGCTACTGTTGCGAAATTGGCATGCCGAAGTCCACCCCGCCACCTCCTGCCGCGTGAAACAGCCGCGCGCTTAGTCTGGCGCAAGGCGCCGCGCCCGCCGCGCTCTACGATTTCAGCTGCAGTCCCCTCCTTCCCGAGCGAGGAATCCGATGAGCTTAGCCGTGCTGAAAAGCCGCGCCCTGGCCGGCATGGAGGCGCCGGAAGTGAGCGTCGAGGTGCATCTGGCCAACGGCCTGCCCTCCTTCACCATCGTCGGCCTGCCCGAGACCGAGGTCAAAGAGGCGCGCGACCGGGTCCGCGCGGCGATCCAGAACGGCGGCTTCGAGATGCCGGCCCAGCGCATCACCGTCAACCTGGCGCCGGCCGACCTGCCCAAGGAATCCGGCCGCTTCGACCTGCCGATCGCGCTCGGCATATTGGCCGCCTCGCGCCAACTTCCCTCCAGCCAATTGCACCGCTATGAATACGCCGGCGAACTGTCGCTGTCGGGCGAGTTGCGGCCCATCCGCGGCGCGCTGGCGATGTCCTTCGCCATGCGCCGCGACGGCGCCGAGCACGCCTTCATCGTGCCGCAGGCCAACGCCGACGAGGCGGCCCTGGTGGCCGGCGCCGCCATCTACCCGGCCCGCTCGCTGCTGCAAGTGTGCGCCCACTTCGCCGCGCTGACGCCGGACGCCGCCCTGCAGCGCCACCAGCCCAGCCTGCTGCTGGCGGCCGCCGAGTACGCCGACTTCGCCGAGGTGAAAGGCCAGCTGTTCGCCAAGCGCGCGCTGGAGGTGGCGGCGGCGGGAGGCCACAGCGTGCTGTTGGTCGGCTCGCCCGGCACCGGCAAGACCATGCTGGCTAGCCGCTTCGCCGGCCTGTTGCCGCCGATGAGCGACGAGGAGGCGCTGGAGTCGGCCGCCGTGCAATCGCTCTGCGGCCGCTTCAACCCCGAGCTGTGGAAGCGCCGGCCGTTCCGCGCACCGCACCACACCGCCTCGGGGCCGGCCCTGGTCGGCGGCGGCGGCCAACCCCGGCCGGGCGAGATCTCGCTGGCCCATTGCGGCGTGCTGTTCCTCGACGAGCTGGCCGAATTCGACCGCCGTGTGCTCGACGTGCTGCGCGAACCGATGGAATCGGGCCGCATCGTCATTTCGCGCGCGGCGCGCCAGGCCGAGTTCCCCGCCCGCTTCCAGCTGATCGCCGCGATGAACCCCTGCCCCTGCGGCTACCTGGGCCATGCCAGCGGCCAATGCCGCTGCTCGCCCGATACCATCCTGCGCTACCAGGGCCGCATCTCCGGCCCGCTGCTCGACCGCATCGACATCCAGCTCGAAATGGCCGAGGTGGAGCCGGAGACCTTGGCCGCCCCGGCCGACGGCGACAGCAGCGCCGTCATCGCGGCGCGCGTCGAACAAGCCCGCCTGCGGCAATTGCAACGCCAACAAAAGAGCAACCAGCAACTGTTGCCGCGCGACATAGACCGCCACTGCAAGCCGGACCGCGCCGGCGAATATCTGTTGCGCAGCACCATGCAGCAATTCCAATGGTCGGCGCGCGCCTACCACCGCGTGTTGCGCGTGGCCCGCAGCGTCGCCGACCTGGCCGGCGCACGCACCATCAACCAGGCCCATGTGGGCGAAGCGATACAGTACCGGCGCGCGCTGCGCGAGCGCTGAGGCCGTGCCGTTTGCCCGCGCGCCCCGCGGCCTGCTACCATCAGGCATGCGAAAACTTTCCCTCCCCCTCCTCCTGGCGACGGTGCTGACCGGCGCCGTCCTGTCCGCCTGCAGCCCCAAGTTCGACTGGCGCGACTACCGTAGCAACGACGCCCCCTACGCCGTGCTGTTCCCCGGCAAGCCGGCGACGCAAACGCGCAATATCGACCTGGCCGGCACCGAGGTGAGCATGACCATGGCCGCCGCCGAGGTCGACGGCATCACCTTCGCCGTCGGCAGCGCGCTGCTGGCGGACGCGGCCAAGGCACAGGCGGCCTTGCCGGCGATGAAGACGGCGCTGCTCAAGAACATCGGCGCCAGCGTGACCACAGACAAGGTGGCGGCGCAATCGTCGGGCAACGGCAGCGCGGCGGCACAGCAAACCACGCTGGACGTCGAGGCCAAGGGCACGCGCAACGGCGAACCGATGCTGCTGATCGGCCGCTTCGTCGCCAAGGACAAACGGATCTATCAAGTCATCATCATGGGGCGGGAAAAACACATTGTGCGCGAGACAGTTGACACCTTCCTGAGCTCCTTTAAACTGAACTAAGTTTCAACAGCGAAGACCACAGACGGCCGCTTGTTTGCTGAACCGGAAGCATCTTGCCTACATCTTGAAATATTCAAAATGGCAAGTCGTGCTATTGTTTGAAGCTACTAACAACAAGACTCGGAAAGCACTTATGTTGATTACTTTTAAATCCAAATCATCGCCAGAAGTCCTGATGTATCAGGAACATGCACAACGCATACTGGATCTGCTGCACAAGAGTCCTACCCGGGGAGTGATTACCGCCGCCGAGGCGGCAACGGCCCTGTCGCTGCTCGAGCACGAGGTGGCGCTCAGCAAACAACATCCCGATGTGGATGTCGAGCACGACATCCACGCCCACGAGGCGGAGGACGGCGAAACCCAGGAGCATGCCGTGCAACAGCGCGTCGGCTTCGCGGCGCGCGCCTATCCGCTGTTGGAAATGCTGCGCGCGGCCAAGCAGGACGGCAACGACATCGTCTGGGGCATCTGAGCCGCATAGACGAAAAAACCGTACGTGGATGAGATGGCCTGGGCCATGACATCCACGTACGGTTTTTTACATTGGGACGTAAAAAAACCCCCGCCCGCACTGAACGCGATCTTGAGCGCGTTCAGGCTGGTGGGGGTTTTTACACTACTACATATAACTAGCCTGACGATAACCTACTTTCACACTGGTTGCAGCACTATCATCGGCGCAGAGTTGTTTCACGGTCCTGTTCGGGATGGGAAGGGGTGGTACCAACTTGCTATGGTCATCAGGCATTGACTTGTACGAACGCGCGTCCCCGATGGGCGACGGCGCTCTAAAATTGGGAAGAAGTATCGGTAAAGAATGGGGTAATGAACGATGTATCAACAACTCAGGCGACACGTAGTTCTTATTCTTACAACCTGCTAAGGTTATAGGGACAAGCCTTACGGGCAATTAGTACTGGTTAGCTTAATGCATTACTGCACTTCCACACCCAGCCTATCAACGTCCTGGTCTCGAACGACCCTTCAAAGAGCTCAAGGCTCTGGGAAATCTCATCTCAAGGCAAGTTTCCCGCTTAGATGCTTTCAGCGGTTATCTCTTCCAGACTTAGCTACCCGGCAATGCCACTGGCGTGACAACCGGTACACCAGAGGTCTGTCCACTCCGGTCCTCTCGTACTAGGAGCAGCCCCCTTCAAATTTCCAACGCCCACGGCAGATAGGGACCAAACTGTCTCACGACGTTTTAAACCCAGCTCACGTACCACTTTAAATGGCGAACAGCCATACCCTTGGGACCGGCTACAGCCCCAGGATGTGATGAGCCGACATCGAGGTGCCAAACTCCCCCGTCGATATGAACTCTTGGGAGGAATCAGCCTGTTATCCCCAGAGTACCTTTTATCCGTTGAGCGATGGCCCTTCCATACAGAACCACCGGATCACTATGTCCTACTTTCGTACCTGCTCGACTTGTCAGTCTCGCAGTTAAGCACGCTTATGCCATTGCACTATCAACACGATGTCCGACCGTATCTAGCGTACCTTCGAACTCCTCCGTTACACTTTAGGAGGAGACCGCCCCAGTCAAACTGCCTACCATGCACTGTCCCCGATCCGGATAACGGACCAAGGTTAGAACCTCAAACAAACCAGGGTGGTATTTCAAGGTTGGCTCCACGAAGACTGGCGTCCCCGCTTCAAAGCCTCCCACCTATCCTACACAGATTGGTTCAAAGTCCAATGCAAAGCTACAGTAAAGGTTCATGGGGTCTTTCCGTCTAGCCGCGGGTAGATTGCATCATCACAAACATTTCAACTTCGCTGAGTCTCGGGAGGAGACAGTGTGGCCATCGTTACGCCATTCGTGCAGGTCGGAACTTACCCGACAAGGAATTTCGCTACCTTAGGACCGTTATAGTTACGGCCGCCGTTTACTGGGACTTCAATCAAGAGCTTGCACCCCATCATTTAATCTTCCAGCACCGGGCAGGCGTCACACCCTATACGTCCACTTTCGTGTTTGCAGAGTGCTGTGTTTTTATTAAACAGTCGCAGCCACCAGTTTATTGCAACCCGTTCACCCTTCCACAGTAAAGTGGTCAAGCTACAAGGGCGTACCTTTTCCCGAAGTTACGGTACCAATTTGCCGAGTTCCTTCTCCCGAGTTCTCTCAAGCGCCTTAGAATACTCATCTCGCCCACCTGTGTCGGTTTGCGGTACGGTCTCGTATGACTGAAGCTTAGAGGCTTTTCTTGGAACCACTTCCGATTGCTTCATGAATAAATTCACTCGTCCCAGTCCCTTGAATTCCGCGCCCGGATTTGCCTAAGCGCCTTCTATGAACCAGAAACTGCCTATTCCAACAGGCAGACAACCTTCCGCGATCCGTCCCCCCATCGCATCATACGACGGTGCAGGAATATTAACCTGCTTCCCATCAGCTACGCATCTCTGCCTCGCCTTAGGGGCCGACTCACCCTGCTCCGATGAACGTTGAACAGGAAACCTTGGGCTTACGGCGTGGGGGCTTTTCACCCCCATTATCGCTACTCATGTCAGCATTCGCACTTCTGATACCTCCAGCATCCTTTACAAGACACCTTCGCAGGCTTACAGAACGCTCTCCTACCATATCGATCCCGTGATAAATCACAGGAAAAATATCCGCAGCTTCGGTGACTGGCTTAGCCCCGTTACATCTTCCGCGCAGGACGACTCGATCAGTGAGCTATTACGCTTTCTTTAAATGATGGCTGCTTCTAAGCCAACATCCTGACTGTTTTAGCCTTCCCACTTCGTTTTCCACTTAGCCAATCTTTGGCACCTTAGCTGGCGGTCTGGGTTGTTTCCCTCTTGACGCCGGACGTTAGCACCCGACGTCTGTCTCCCAAGCTCGCACTCATCGGTATTCGGAGTTTGCAATGGTTTGGTAAGTCGCGATGACCCCCTAGCCATAACAGTGCTCTACCCCCGATGGTGATACTTGAGGCACTACCTAAATAGTTTTCGGAGAGAACCAGCTATTTCCAAGTTTGTTTAGCCTTTCACCCCTACCCACAGCTCATCCCCTAATTTTTCAACATTAGTGGGTTCGGACCTCCAGTGCGTGTTACCGCACCTTCATCCTGGCCATGAGTAGATCACTTGGTTTCGGGTCTACACCCAGCGACTGAACGCCCTATTCGGACTCGATTTCTCTACGGCTTCCCTAATCGGTTAACCTTGCCACTGAATGTAAGTCGCTGACCCATTATACAAAAGGTACGCAGTCACGGAACAAGTCCGCTCCTACTGTTTGTATGCACACGGTTTCAGGATCTATTTCACTCCCCTTCCGGGGTTCTTTTCGCCTTTCCCTCACGGTACTGGTTCACTATCGGTCGATTACGAGTATTTAGCCTTGGAGGATGGTCCCCCCATATTCAGACAGGATTTCTCGTGTCCCGCCCTACTTGTCGCACGCTTAGTTCCACACATCGCATTTCGAATACGGGACTATCACCCGCTACGGTTCCTATTTCCAGAGGATTCTTCTATGCGTCATGCTAAAACGTGCAGGCTCATCCCATTTCGCTCGCCACTACTTTGGGAATCTCGGTTGATTTCTTTTCCTGCAGCTACTTAGATGTTTCAGTTCGCCGCGTTCGCTTTGCATACCTATGTATTCAGTATGCAATGACCTAAAAGGCCGGGTTTCCCCATTCGGAAATCTGCGGATCAAAGCGTGTTTGCTCGCTCCCCGCAGCTTATCGCAAGCTACTACGTCCTTCATCGCCTGTAATCGCCAAGGCATCCACCATGTGCACTTATTCGCTTGTCCCTATAACGTTAGCCCCTGCGACTAAACAAGGAGCGTTTATAGGAATAAGAAACTACATGTTGCTATGTTTGTTGATACATACAATCATTACCCATCACATCAACCTTCCGATCGATGCGATTAATAAATAATCTTTACTTTTACTTCTTCCAAATTTTTAAAGAACGAAACAGCATTTAATCTCTAAAAGACCAAACCTAAACCGCGCTTGCCGCTAGGGCAGGGCTTACGTTTGAACTTTTGGTGGAGGATGACGGGATCGAACCGACGACCCCCTGCTTGCAAAGCAGGTGCTCTCCCAGCTGAGCTAATCCCCCTAGGGTACTACTCGAATCCTGGTAGGGCTGGTTGGACTCGAACCAACGACCCCCGCGTTATCAACACGGTGCTCTAACCAGCTGAGCTACAGCCCCAAATGCTGTTCTTCTTAATTGACAGTCGATAAGTGTGAATGCTTGATGATGTAACCCCCATCGAGGTTCCCCCCAACGTGGTCCGGTGCATACTCTAGAAAGGAGGTGATCCAGCCGCACCTTCCGATACGGCTACCTTGTTACGACTTCACCCCAGTCACGAATCCTACCGTGGTAAGCGCCCTCCTTGCGGTTAAGCTACCTACTTCTGGTAAAACCCGCTCCCATGGTGTGACGGGCGGTGTGTACAAGACCCGGGAACGTATTCACCGCGACATGCTGATCCGCGATTACTAGCGATTCCAACTTCATGCAGTCGAGTTGCAGACTACAATCCGGACTACGATACACTTTCTGCGATTAGCTCCCCCTCGCGGGTTGGCGGCGCTCTGTATGTACCATTGTATGACGTGTGAAGCCCTACCCATAAGGGCCATGAGGACTTGACGTCATCCCCACCTTCCTCCGGTTTGTCACCGGCAGTCTCATTAGAGTGCCCTTTCGTAGCAACTAATGACAAGGGTTGCGCTCGTTGCGGGACTTAACCCAACATCTCACGACACGAGCTGACGACAGCCATGCAGCACCTGTGTACTGGTTCTCTTTCGAGCACTCCCCAATCTCTCGGGGATTCCAGCCATGTCAAGGGTAGGTAAGGTTTTTCGCGTTGCATCGAATTAATCCACATCATCCACCGCTTGTGCGGGCTCCCGTCAATTCCTTTGAGTTTTAATCTTGCGACCGTACTCCCCAGGCGGTCTACTTCACGCGTTAGCTGCGTTACCAAGTCAATTAAGACCCGACAACTAGTAGACATCGTTTAGGGCGTGGACTACCAGGGTATCTAATCCTGTTTGCTCCCCACGCTTTCGTGCATGAGCGTCAGTCTTGACCCAGGGGGCTGCCTTCGCCATCGGTGTTCCTCCACATATCTACGCATTTCACTGCTACACGTGGAATTCTACCCCCCTCTGCCAAACTCTAGCCTTGCAGTCTCCATCGCCATTCCCAGGTTGAGCCCGGGGATTTCACGACAGACTTACAAAACCGCCTGCGCACGCTTTACGCCCAGTAATTCCGATTAACGCTTGCACCCTACGTATTACCGCGGCTGCTGGCACGTAGTTAGCCGGTGCTTATTCTTCAGGTACCGTCATTAGCAGGCTGTATTAGAACCCACCGTTTCTTCCCTGACAAAAGAGCTTTACAACCCGAAGGCCTTCTTCACTCACGCGGCATTGCTGGATCAGGCTTTCGCCCATTGTCCAAAATTCCCCACTGCTGCCTCCCGTAGGAGTCTGGACCGTGTCTCAGTTCCAGTGTGGCTGGTCGTCCTCTCAGACCAGCTACTGATCGATGCCTTGGTAGGCCTTTACCCCACCAACTAGCTAATCAGATATCGGCCGCTCCAGGAGCATGAGGTTCTTGCGAATCCCCCACTTTCATCCTTAGATCGTATGCGGTATTAGCGTAACTTTCGCTACGTTATCCCCCACTCCAGGGTACGTTCCGATATATTACTCACCCGTTCGCCACTCGCCGCCAGGTTGCCCCGCGCTGCCGTTCGACTTGCATGTGTAAGGCATGCCGCCAGCGTTCAATCTGAGCCAGGATCAAACTCTTCAGTTTAATCTCTGTTACTTTGACACTTTCGTGTCACCCTTATTGCTAAGGGGTCGCTCACTCAAAATACTGACAGGCCACTTCTTGCGAAGCGTCCTATTTCATTACTTCTTGTGAACATTTGATATTTTAAGTTGACGACTTCCGAAGAAGCCGCTGCACTCTCATCAAACATCCACACTTATCGACTGTTAATTGTTAAAGAACTTTATTCGGTACTGCCTGCAACCGGGCTTTCAACCCTTGACAAAGCGTTTTGTTTGTCAGCTGCGAAGAAGGAAGAGTATGCAGCGTTTCGGCCATTTCGTCAACCCCCTACTTTTCCCCGTTTCACTCTGCGCCACGCTGTTTTGCGCGCTCCGTACTGCGGGGAGGCGAACTATAGCAAAGGCCTAGGGGGCTGACAAGGGTTAACCGGATTAATCTCTGTGCTATCGTAGCGGCCATCAAATTCTCCCTCCTTCACTATATATAGCCCGCTATGTTCATTCCAACTATCGCAGCAAGCAGCAACGACGCATTGGCAGCCTCGCTTGACCAAGCCATCAACAACAAGACCAAGCCACTCGGCAGTCTCGGTGTATTGGAGTCGCTGGCGAAGCAGATTGGTTTGATCCAGCAGACCACCAAGATTGCCCTGCACAAGCCGGCCATTATGGTGTTCGCCGGCGACCACGGCGTGGTAGCGGAAGGCATCTCGGCCTATCCGCAGGACGTCACCTGGCAGATGGTGGAAAACTTCCTGGCCAAGGGCGCCGCCATCAATGTCTTCGCACAGCAGAACAACTGCGCCCTGCACATCATCGACGCCGGCGTGAATCACGACTTCGGCCCGCGCGACGGACTGATCGACCGCAAGCTGGCCAAGGGCACACGGAATTTCGCCCAACAAGCGGCGATGAGCCGGCAGACCTGTGAGGCCGCGCTGGCCAGCGGCATGGCGCTCGTCGCCGACCTCGACGCCAACGTAGTCGGCTTTGGCGAAATGGGCATCGGCAACACAACGGCCGCCGCCGCGCTGATGCACAAGCTGACCGGCATTGCCGTCGCCGACTGCGTGGGTGCGGGCACCGGACTGTCGTCCGACGGCATCCTTCACAAGCAACACGTGATCGAGGCGGCAGTGGCCCTGCACTCCACGGCCATCGCGCCGCTGGATGTACTGGCTACCTTCGGTGGACTGGAAATCGCCATGATGGCCGGCGCCATGCTGAAGGCGGCGGAGCGACGCATGGTCCTGCTGATCGACGGCTTTATCGTCACTAGCGCCCTGCTGGTGGCGGCGCGCTTGCAGCCGGCCATCCTCGACTACTGCGTCTTTTCCCACTGCTCCGACGAGAGCGGCCACCAACGCATGCTCACCAACCTGAACGCCCGCCCCCTGCTGCAGCTCGGCCTGCGCCTGGGCGAAGGCACCGGTTGCGCGCTGGCGCTGCCGCTGCTGCACGCATCGGTCAACTTCCTGAACCAGATGGCGACCTTCGAATCCGCCCAGGTCAGCGAAAAAGCCGAGTAAGGCCGGCGCCATGCAGCAGATCCGCCTGTTCTTCATCGCCCTGCAGTTCTTTACCCGCCTGCCGATTCCCAAATGGGTCGGCTTCGAGCCGGATTGGCTGCACCATGCGTCGCGCTACTTCCCGCTGGTGGGCGTGGTCGTCGCGTCCATTTGCGGCGCGGTGTATGCGCTGGCGGCGCTTCTGTTCCCGGCGTCGCTGGCGGCGGTGCTGGCGACGGCGGCCGGCATCTACGCCACCGGCGCCTTCCACGAGGACGGCTTCGCCGACATGTGCGACGGCTTCGGCGGCGGCATGACGCCCGAGCGCGTGCTCGAGATCATGAAGGACTCGCGCATAGGCGCATATGGCGCCATCGGCATCGTCTGCCTGCTGGCGCTCAAGTGCGTGGCGCTGGCCCTGCTGCCGCCAGCCACCGCGCTGGCCGCGCTGTTCGTCGCCCATCCCTTGTCGCGCCTGGCGGCGACGGCGCTGATCTGGCGGCTGGAATACGCCCGTGCCGACGGCAAAGCCAAGCCGATGGCGCAGGAGATGAGTACCCAAGAGTTCCTCATCGCCGCGTTCTGCGCCACGCTGCCGGCGCTGCTGCTGGTCGCGGCCGGCGCGCTGTCGTGGCAGGCCGTCGCCGGCGGCGCCGTCGTGGCCGCCCTCGCCGCCGCGTGGCTGGGACAAAAATGCGTGCGCCGCATCGGCGGTTACACCGGCGACTGCCTGGGCGCGGTGCAGCAGGTGACCGAGGTGGTTTTCTACCTGGGCGTGCTGGCCAGCCTGGGCCAAGGCGCCTGGCGTTGATGCGGCTGGTATGCGGCTGATCCTGCTCCGCCATCCCAAGCCGCAAGTCGCGGCGGGTGTCTGCTACGGCAGCACCGACCTGGCCATCGCCCCCGGCGAATTGGAGCGCGTACTCGCCGAATCGAGCGGGCTGCCGAACCAGGCCACGGTGTATTCCAGTCCGCTGCGCCGCTGCGCCGAGCTGGCCACGCGGCTGTCGCGCGCCGCGCCGCGCTTCGACCCGCGCCTGGTGGAGATGGACTTCGGCAGTTGGGAGATGCGCCGCTGGGACGACATCGCCCGCGCCGAGATCGACGCCTGGGCGGCCGACCTGGTCCACTACCGCCCCGGCGGCGGCGACAGCGTGCTGCGCATGGCGCAGCGCGTCGCCGGCTTTTACGCCGACCTCCAGCGCCAGCAAGCGGACGCCATCGTGGTCTGCCATGCCGGCACCATCCGCCTGCTGGCCGCCTGCCACGCCGGCCTGGCCCCGGCCGACGCCGCCCTGCAGGCGGCGCGCACGCCGCACGCCATCGCCTACGGCGCCGCGCTGACGCTGGCATCCTGAGCGCGCCGCCTCGCTTGCAGCGTTGTAGCCACGGCACAGGCGCGGCGCCGGCCGAATGTATAATGGCGGGGTTTTGGTGCCCGCGCGCCTGTCCAGGCGCGCAGTTAAACGGGAAACACGAAGCCAGTCCAAAGGCCAGCGTGTGCTGCCCCCGCAACGGTCAACAAGTGTCACGCCATCTGTGACGAACCGCCTCTGACAACCACTGTGCTGCGCATGGGAAGGTAAGGCGGTCGAACTTGCAAGCCCGGATACCGGCCAAAACAGGTGGAAGCGCGCGCTCCTTTGCGCACAAGACGAGCCGGCCCGGGCAATCGGCGCCGGCCGCGCTTGTGCTATCCGGTCCGCCGCCTCTGTTCAATCTGGCCCACGGGGACGTCGGCCGGTTGCATCTTACTGAAGAAATATCATGACCGTATTCGTCTCACGCCACGCGGCGCTGTCCTCGCTGGCGTTGGCTTTGGCCGTTCCTTCCGCGCTGGCCCAAAGCGCCAACACCGCCCCCCTGAACAACGTGCTCGTCACCGCCACCCGTACGCCGCAACTGGCCAGCGACATCCTCAGCGACACGCTGTCGATCGACGCCGAGCAGATCGCCCAATCCGGCGCCGGCTCGCTGGTCGACCTGCTGCAACGCCAGCGCGGCATCCAGATCGCCCGCAACGGCGGCCCCGGCACCAACTCCACGGTCTATATCCGTGGCGCCAACGGCAACCAGAACATCGTGCTGGTCGACGGCGTGCGCATCGGCTCGGCCACCAGCGGCGCGGCCAGCTGGAGCGCCATTCCGCTGACGGCGGTCGACCACATCGAAATCGTCTACGGCCCGCTGAGCACCTTGTACGGCGCCGACGCCATCGGCGGCGTGATCCAGATCTTCACCAAGAAAGGCCAGGGCGCGCCGGCGCTCAGCGCCTCCGTCGGCTACGGCAGCGACAACACCCGCCAAATCGACGCCGGCATTTCCGGCGCCACCGGCGGCGAGCATGCGCTCAGCTACGCGCTCAGCGCCGGCAAGGAGAAGTCCGACGGCTTCTCCTCCACCCTGCCCGCCAGCTCCGCCTACAACCCGGACCGCGACGGCTACCAGCGCGACAACGCCGCCGGCCAAGTCGGCCTGCAACTGGCCAAGGGCCACGAATTGGGCGCGCAGTTCCTCACCAGCCGCCTCGACTTCCAGTACGACAGCGGCAAGTCGGCCTTCGACACGCGCTCGCAGCAGAAGCTGCAAAACCTGGCGCTGTACAGCAAGAACCAGATCCTGCCGATCTGGTCCAGCCTGGTGCAGCTGTCCGAGTCGCGCGACAAGTCCTTCAACGCCACCGGCACCACGGCCAAGGAGCGCAGCCAGATCGACACCAAGCAGACCGACCTGACCTGGCAGAACGACGTCCGCGTCGGCGCCGACATGCTGCAACTGCTGTACGGCCACCGCAAGGAGCAGGTCGAGTCGACGCTCAAGGAGACCGAACGCGAGCGCACCACCACATCGCTGGCCGCCTCCTACAACATGAAGCGCGGCGACCACTTGGTCAACCTCGGCCTGCGCAACGACGACAGCTCGCAATACGGCGGCAAGACCACCGGCGCGGCCGGCTACGGCTACCGCATCAACGGCGCGCTGCGCGCCAGCGCCAGCTACGGCACCAGCTTCCGCGCACCGACCTTCAACGAGTTGTACTACCCGGCCTACGGCACCGAGTCGAGCAAGCCTGAAAAAGGCCGCAACGCCGAACTGGGCCTGCACTACAGCGCCGGCGCGACCCAGCTGAACGCCGTCTACTTCCACAACCGCCTGACCGACCTGCTGGTGAGCACCAGCCCTTGCCTGGTCAGCACGGTCGATCCGAAGAAGTATCCGTCCTGCGTCTACAACGTCAACCACGCGCTGCTGGAAGGCCTGTCGCTGTCGGCCAGCCGCCAGCTCGGCGCCTTCGGCCTGAACGGCAACATCGACCTGCTCAACGCCAGGGACGAGAGCACCGGCAAATCGCTGGCGCGGCGCGCGAAGAAGCACGCCAACTTCGCCGCCGACTACAGCGCCGGCGCGCTCAAGGCCGGCGTCGAGCTGGAACTGGCCGGTGAGCGCTTCGACGACAGCGCCAACAAGACGCGCCTGGGCGGCTACGGCCTGGTCAACCTGTTCGCCACCTACCGCATCAACGCCGACTGGTCGGCCCTGGTCCGCTGGAACAACCTCGCCGACAAGCAGTACGAGGTGGCGCGCAACTACGCCGCCTCCGGCGCCAAGCTGTTCGCCGCCATCCGCTACGGCTACAAGTAAGCGCGGCAATTGGTGTAACCTGCCGGGCGACTCCCCTGCGCGCCCGGCAGGCGCAATCCCAACTTTTGAAAGCAGTACATGCACTCCTACTCCAGCAACTTGCGACAGCGCGCCGGCCTGATCCTGGCCATCCTGCTGCTGTGCGCCTTCGCCAGCCTGCTGGTGGCCGGCATGACCGGCTCCATCGCCATCCCCCTGGCCGACATGCCGGCGGCGCTGGGCGAGCTGCTGCACGGCCAGTCCGCCTCGCTCGCCGCCACCCTGCTCGACCTGCGCGCCAGCCGCGCCCTGACCGCCTTCGTCACCGGCGCGGCGCTGTCGCTGGCCGGCGTGATGATGCAGGCCCTGCTGCGCAATCCGCTGGCCGACCCGTATGTGCTGGGCATCTCGGCCGGCGCCTCGGTCGGCGCGCTGGGCGCGCTGATGTTCATGTGCGCCGCCTGGATGGTCGACGCCTCCGCCTTCGCCGGCGCCGTCATCATCTCGATGATCCTCTACCTGCTGGCGCGGCGCGACCTGCGCGGCGGCACCGCCGCCGAGGGCGGCACCGCCCTGCTGCTGCTGACCGGCGTGATTTTGCAATGCGCCTGCGTCGCGGTGGTCACGCTGATGCTGTCGATCGCCCCGGAGAGCCGCCTGCGCACCATGGTGTTCTGGATGATTGGCGACCTGGCCGGCGCGCCGGTGCGCTGGCTGCCCTGGGTGGTGCTGGCCGGCGCCATGCTGTTCGCCCTGCGCAGCGCCCGCTCGATGAACGTGATGGCGCTGCACGCCGAGGCGGCCGCCACCCTCGGCATCAAGGTCGGCCCGCTGCGCAAGGGTCTGTTCTTCTGCTCCGGCCTGCTCACCGCCAGCGCCGTCACCAGCGCCGGCAGCATCGGCTTCGTCGGCCTGATCGTGCCGCACGCCTGCCGCTTCGCCGTCGGGCCGGACCACCGCGTGCTGATTCCGGCGGCGGCGCTGGCCGGCGGCACCTTCCTGGTGCTGGCCGACACGCTGGCGCGCACCGCCCTGGCGCCGCAGCAGCTGCCGGTCGGCGTGGTCACCGCCTTGATCGGCACGCCGGTGTTCCTGTACCAACTGCACCGACTGCGCAAATAATATGATCAGCACCCACCAACTCACCCTGAACATCGGCGCCCGCTGCCTGGTCGCCAAGCTGGACTGGCGCGTCGAGCCCGGCCAATGCTGGAGCGTGATCGGCCGCAACGGCGCCGGCAAGAGTACCCTGCTGCGCACCCTGGCCGGCCTGCACCAGCCCGACGCCGGCGGCGTGCGCATCCAGGACCGCGCGCTGGCCGACTGGCCGCTGACCGAGCTGGCGCGCCAGCGCGCCTTCCTGGCGCAGTCGCGCAGCGACGCCTTCGCCTACAGCGTGATCGAAACCGTGCTGTCGGCGCGCCACCCCTACCACGACAACCGCTATTGGGAAGGCAGCGACGACCACCGCATCGCGCTCGACGCCCTGGCCGCGATGGAGGTGGCCGACATGGCCGCGCGCGACGTGCGCACCCTGTCCGGGGGCGAGCGCCAGCGCGTCGCCATCGCCGCCATGCTGGCGCAGGACACCCCGCTGCTGCTGCTCGACGAGCCGGCCAACGCGCTCGACCTGGCGCACCAGGTCAGCGTGATGGGATTGCTGGCGCGCCTGTGCCGCGAGCAGAACAAGACCGCCGTCATGGTCGGCCACGACCTGACGCTGGCGCACAGCGTCAGCAGCCACGCCCTGCTGCTGATGGGCGACGGCCGCTGGCTGGCCGGGCCGCTGGCCGAGACCATGCAGGCGGCCATCCTAAGCGACTGCCTGGGCCACCCGATCGACATCATCCAACACGGCAAACGCAGCATCTTCATCCCCTCGGAGGACATCGTATGAGCGAACAGAACAGCGAAAACCACAACGACAGCCAGGCCATCAACGAGCGCCACCGCGTGCGCATGGAGCGCAAAAAGGCGGTGATCGACGCGCAGATCGCGGCCGCAGACGACCAGCCGATCGGCATCATCGTGGTCAACACCGGCAACGGCAAGGGCAAGAGCTCGAGCGGCTTCGGCATGGCGATCCGCGCCATGGGCCACGGCATGAAGGTCGGCGTGGTGCAGTTCATCAAAGGCGCGCTGTCGACCGGCGAGGAGAAGTTCCTGCGCCGCTTCCCGGACGAGGTCAGCTTCCACGTCATGGGCGAGGGCTACACCTGGGACACGCAAAACCGCGAGCGCGACACCGAAAAGGCCCAACTGGCCTGGCAACAGGCGCGCACCTTTCTGGCCGATCCCAGCATCGGCCTGGTGCTGCTCGACGAGCTCAACATCGCGCTGAAATACCGCTACCTCGACGTCCACGCCGTCATCGCCGACCTGCTGGAACGGCCGGCCATGCAGCATGTGGTCATCACCGGACGCGGCGCGCCGGAGGAACTAATCGCCATCGCCGACACGGTCACCGAGATGGCCGTCGTCAAGCACGCCTTCAAGGCCGGCATCGGCGCCCAAGCGGGCACCGAATGGTGACGGCCACGCATATCGACGTGCAGGTGCTGTTGGTGGCCGCCGTCTCCTCCGGCCAGGGCAAGACCACCGTCACGGCGGCGCTGGCGCGCAAGCTGGTCCGCTTGGGCAAGCGCGTGCGCGTGTTCAAGTGCGGCCCCGACTTCATCGACCCGATGCTGCTCGAGCGCGCCAGCGGCGCGCCGGTGCGCTCGCTCGACCTGTGGATGGTCGGCCCCGAGCAGTGCCGCAGCCAACTGGCGCAGGCCGCCGCCGAGGCGGACGTGATCCTGATCGAGGGCGTCATGGGCCTGTACGACGGCACGCCCTGCTCGGCCGACCTGGCGCGCGAATTCGGCCTGCCGGTGATGGCCGTGGTCGACGCCAGCGCCATGGCGCAAACCGCCGGCGCCCTGGTGCACGGCCTGCGCGACTACGGTCCGGTCGAGATGGCCGGCGTCATCGCCAACCGCGTCGCCAGCAGCGGCCATGCCGCCATGGTCGCCGCCGCCATGCGCGACATTCCCCTGTTCGCCACGCTGCCGCGGCAAAGCGCCTCGCTGCCGGAGCGCCATCTCGGCCTGGTGGTGCCCGACGAGGTGCGCAACCTCGACGCCCTGCTCGACAACCTGGCCGACCAGCTGGTGTTCGACGAGGCGGCCTGGGCCAGTCTGCGCAGCACCCGCATCGCCATCCCACCAGCGCCAGCGGAACAGCCGGCGCTATTGGCCGGCAAGCGCATCGCCATCGCCCGCGACAGCGCCTTCATGTTCCTCTACCCGGCCAACCTGGACATGCTGCGCACACTCGGCGCGACGCTGCACTACTTTTCGCCACTGGCCGACCAAGCGCTGCCGGCCGAGGCCGACGCCGTCTATCTACCCGGCGGCTATCCTGAGCTGCACGCCGACGCCCTGTCGCGGGCCGACACGTGGAAGGCCTCGATGCGCGCCGCCCACGCCGCCGGCCTGCCCATCGTCGCCGAATGCGGCGGCATGATGGCGCTGGCCGACACGCTGGCCGACCAGAGCGGCACCGCCTGGCCGATGGCCGGCCTGCTGCCGGGCGCCGTGAGCATGCAGCCGCGTTTGGCCGGTCTCGGTCCGCAGGCCATCGCCACCGAGCACGGCCCGCTGCGCGGCCATACCTTCCACTATTCGAAACTAGAGACCAGCGTGGCGCCGGCCAGCCATTCGGTGAAAAACCCGTCCGGCGTGCAGGGCGAGGCGCAGTACCGCGTCGGCTCGTTGACGGCGTCCTACTTCCACGCCTACTTCCCGTCCAACCCGGCGGCCACCGCCGCGCTGTTCCTGCGGAGCGCCACGGCATGACACACACACTGGTATTTGGCGGCGCCCGTTCCGGCAAGAGCGCCCACGCTGAACGGCTGGCCGCGCACAGCGGCAAAGAGGTGATCTACTTGGCGACCGCGCTTGCCGGCGACGGTGAAATGGCCACGCGCATCGCCCAACACCGCGACCAGCGCCCCGCCGCCTGGCCCACCGTGGAGGAGCCCTTGGCCCTGGCCGACACTCTGCAGCGCCTCTCCACCCCCGCCAAGCTGATCCTGGTCGACTGCCTTACATTATGGCTGACCAACCTGATGTTCAGCGAAGGCGGCGACTATCCCGATGTCGGCAACATCGCCCTGCCGGCGCGCTTCCACAGCGAGCGCGCGCGGCTGCTGGAAGTTCTGCCGGCCCTGCCCGGCGACGTGGTCTTCGTCTCCAACGAGGTCGGCATGGGCATCGTGCCCTACGGCGCCATCTCGCGCTGTTTCACCGACGAGGCCGGCCGCCTGAACCAGGCCGTCGCCGCCGTCTGCGACCGCGTCACCTTCGTCGCCGCCGGCCTGCCCTTGCACTTGAAAGGCGGCCCATGCTGATCGGCCTGACGCTGACACAAGCGGCCCTGCTGTTGCTGGCCGGCGTGCTGCTCGACCTGCTGTTGGGCGAGACGCGCCGCTTCCATCCGCTGGTCGGCTTCGGCAATCTGGCCTATGCGCTGGAACGCCGTTTGAACCAGGGCCGCTGGCGTTTTGCACGCGGCCTGCTGGCGTGGTCGCTGGCGGTGGCGCCGCTGAGCGCGCTCAGCGCCTGGCTGATTTTTCAAGCCGGCGGCGCGCCGGCCCTGGCGGCGCACGCGCTGCTGCTGTACTTCTGCATCGGCCTGCGCAGCCTGCGCGACCACAACCTGCCGATCGCCCAGGCGCTGACGCAAGGCGACCTACCCCGGGCGCGCCTGCTGACGGCCCGCATCGTCAGCCGCGACACGGCGCAGGCCAACGAGGCCGACCTGGCCAAGGCCAGCGCCGAATCGCTGCTCGAAAACGGCAACGACGCCGTCTTCGGCACGCTGTTCTGGTTCGCCGTCGCCGGCGGCCCCGGCGCCCTGCTGTTCCGCCTGGCGAACACGCTCGACGCGATGTGGGGCTACCGCAACGCGCGCTTCAATGAATTCGGCTGCGCCCCGGCGCGCATCGACGACGTGCTGAACCTAATCCCGGCGCGGCTGACCGCGCTGTCCTACGTGCTGCTGGCGCCCACGCTGGCCGGCAAGCGCCGCGCCTGGCAATGCTGGCGCGCTCAAGCCCCCACCTGGAGCAGCCCGAACGCCGGGCCGGTGATGTCCAGCGGCGCCGGCGCGCTCGGCCTGGAACTGGGCGGCGCCGCCGTGTACGACGGCGAGGTCGAGCAGCGTCCCACGCTGGGTAGCGGCACGGCGGCGCGCGCCGGCGACATCGTCCGCGCCTGGCGCCTGGTCGCCGGCACCACCGCGCTGTGGCTGCTCTGCGCCGCCGTCGCGGCGGCGACCGTCCACCTGATTGGAGGCACGCATGCTTGAACATGGCGGCAATCTGCGCGACGCCGCGCTGCGCTTCGGCCGCGACGACTGGCTCGATCTGTCGACCGGCATCAATCCACACTGGTATCCCGTGCCTGCGCTGGCAGGCAACGCCTGGCACCGTCTGCCCGAGGCCGACCCGGCGCTGGCCCGCGCCGCCGCCGACTACTACGACGCCCCGCTGATGCTGCCGGTGGCCGGCACCCAGGCGGCGATCCAAGCGCTGCCGCGCCTGCGTCCGCCCTCGCGGGTGGCGGTGGCGGCGCCGTCCTATGCGGAACACGCCCACCACTGGGGCCGCCACGGCCACAGCATGCGCCAAGTGCCGTATGCCGAACTGGACGCTGCGCTGCCCGAGTGCGACGTCATGGTGGTCTGCAATCCAAACAATCCCACCGGCGCGACAGTGCCGCCAGAGCAGTTGCTGGACTGGGCGGCGCAGTTGGCCGCGCGCGGCGGCTGGCTGGTGGTCGACGAGGCCTTCGGCGACACCGCGCGCGACGCCAGCGTCGCCGCCCATAGCGGCCAGGCCGGCCTGATCGTGCTGCGCTCGGTCGGTAAATTCTTCGGCCTGGCCGGCGTGCGCCTCGGCTTCGTCGCCGCCCGGCCGGCGCTGTTGAACGAACTGGCCGACCTGCTCGGCCCCTGGACCGTCAGCGGTCCTGCGCAGGAGATCGCGCTGGCGGCATTGCGCGACCGCGCCTGGCAGTCAGCCATGCGCCGGCAACTGAACGACAGCGGCAGCCGCCTGCACGGCCTGCTGGCCGCGCACCATATCGACGCCAGCGGCTGCGCCCTGTTCCAATGGTGGCCCGAACCGCGCGCCGAACAGTTTTGGCAGCACATGGCCGAACGCGGCATCTGGGTGCGCCTGTTCCAGCAGGCCGCGCGCGGCATCCGTCTCGGCCTGCCGCCCGACGAAGCCGGCTGGCAGCGCCTTGAAGCAGCACTCACCGAATGGACCAAGGAAGCAACATGAACAAACTCCTCTGCGCATTGGCGCTGCTCTACACCGCCCAAGCCGGCGCCGCCATCACCGTGCGCGACGACGACGGCAACCTCGTCACCCTGCCCAAGCCGGCGCAGCGCATCATCGCCCTGGCGCCGCATGTGACCGAGATGTTGTTCGCCGCCGGCGGCGCCGAGCACATCGTCGGCGTGGTCGCCTATAGCGACTTCCCCGAGGCGGCCAAGAAGATTCCCAGCGTCGGCGACAACCGCCAGCTCGACATGGAGCGCGTCATCGCCATGAAGCCGGACCTGATCGTGGTCTGGATGCACAGCAGCTCCGAGCGCCAGATCGACACCCTGCGCCAGTTGAACATCCCGATCTTCCACAGCGAGCCGCAAAAGCTCGACGGCATCGCCGACAGCCTGCTGCGCCTGGGCCAGCTGATGGGCACCGAGACCGCGGCGCAAGCGGCGGCGGCGGACCTGCGCCGGCAGCTCGCGGCGCTGGCCAAACAGTATGCCAACCGGCCGCCGGTGCGCATGTTCTACCAGGTGTGGGACAAGCCGCTCTACACGCTCAACGGCACGCACATCGTCAGCGACGCCATCCGCCTGTGTGGCGGCGAGAACATCTTCGCCAAGTTGAAGGTGACGGCGCCGGTGGTCAGCGTCGAGGCCGTGCTGCAGGAAGACCCCGAGGCGATCTTCGGCACGGCCGAGAAGAACTACGGCGGCGTTAGCCTGTGGAAGTCCTACACGACGATGAAGGCGGTCCGCAACGACAACCTGTTCACATTGAACGGCGAACTGCTCAACCGCGCCGGCCCGCGCATGGTCGCCGGCACCGCCGCCCTGTGCGAAAAACTCGAGCTGGCGCGCCAGCGCCGGAAGAACTGATGAGCCTCTACCAACGCATCGCCTGCCTGTCGACCGAGTCGGTCGAGACCCTGTACGCGCCGGGCGCGCAACAGTACATCGCCGGCATCTCCGGCTTCACCGAAGGTCTGCGCCAGATCAGCGACATGCTCGCGCAGTGGCAAGAGCTACCGCAGGAGCAAGCAAGCGCATGAACTTCCCCTACTCGACCCTGATGGTGCAGGGCACCACCTCCGACGCCGGCAAAAGCACCGTGGTGGCCGCGCTGTGCCGCCTGCTCAAGCGCGGCGGCGTGCGCGTGGCGCCGTTCAAACCGCAGAACATGGCGCTCAACAGCGCCGTCACCGCCGACGGTGGCGAGATCGGCCGCGCCCAGGCGCTGCAGGCCATCGCCGCCGGACTGGCGCCGCACACCGACATGAACCCGGTGCTGCTCAAGCCGTCGAGCGACGTCGGCGCCCAGGTCATCATCCACGGCAAGGTGCGCGCCGAGATGAACGCGCGCGACTACCACCAGTACAAGACCATCGCGATGCAGGCCGTGCTCGAATCGCACCAGCGCCTGCTGGCACAGTACGACAGCATCGTCGTCGAAGGCGCCGGCAGCCCGGCCGAGATCAACCTGCGCGAGCGCGACATCGCCAATATGGGCTTCGCCGAGGAGGTCGACTGCCCGGTGATACTGGTGGCCGACATCGACCGTGGCGGCGTCTTCGCCCACATCGTCGGCACCCTGTCCTGCCTGTCCGAAAGCGAGCGCAATCGCACCATCGGCTTCGTCATCAACCGCTTCCGTGGCGACATCTCGCTGCTGCAGCCCGGCCTGGAGTGGCTGGAACAGCAGACCGGCAAGCCGGTGCTGGCCGTGCTGCCCTATCTGCACGGCCTGTTCCTCGACGCCGAGGATGCGGTGCAGCCGGTGCAGGCCTCGCGCGGCGCCTTCCGCATCGCCGTGCCCAGCCTGCCGCGCATGAGCAACCACACCGACTTCGACGCGCTGCGCGCCCACCCGGACGTCGACCTGCGCTTCGTCCGCCAGGGCGAGGCGATTCCACCTGCCGACCTGGTCATCCTCCCCGGCAGCAAGAACACGCGCGGCGACCTGGAATGGCTGCGCGCGCAAGGCTGGCCTGCCGCCATCGACAAGCACCTGCGCTACGGCGGCAAGGTGATCGGCATTTGCGGCGGCTTCCAGATGCTGGGCCGCAGCGTCACCGACCCGCACGGCATCGAAGGCACGCCTGGCGTCTCGGCCGCCCTCGGCCTGCTCGACATGGACACCGAAATGACACTGGACAAACGCCTGGTGCAAGTCAGCGGCGAATGCGCCTTCGCCGAAGCCACCGTCAGCGGCTACGAGATCCACATGGGCACCTCCAGCGGCGCCGCGCTCGATCTGCCGGCCTTCCGCATCGACGGCCGCCCCGAGGGGGCGCGCTCGGCCGACGGACAGATCCTCGGCACCTACCTGCACGGCCTGTTCGACACGCCGCAGGCCGGCGCCGCGCTGCTGCGCTGGGCCGGCCTGCACTCGGAACACAGCGTCGACACGGCGCAGCTGCGCGAGGAAAGCCTGGAGCGCATCGCCGACGCCGCCCAGCCGCTGCTCGACGCGCTGATCGCCCTCACCGTGGAGGACAAGGCGGCATGAACCCGCACGCCTATTCGGACGAGGAGATCGGCGGCGTCTACCGCGCCATCCGCGAGCGGCGCGACGTGCGCCACTTCAAGCCGGGACCGTTGGAAGCGGGCCAGCTGGAGCGCTTCATCGGCGCCGCCCACAACGGCCCGAGCGTGGGACTGATGCAGCCGTGGCGCTTCATCCGCATCCTCAACCCGGCGCTGCGCGGCGCCATCCACCGCCACGTCAACGACGAGCGCATCCTGACGGCGCAGGCGCTCGGCCAGCGCGCCGACGAGTTCATGCAGTTGAAGGTGGAAGGCATCCTGAGCTGCGCCGAGGTGCTGGTGGTCGGCCTGATGGACAAGCGCGAAAACTTCATCTTCGGCCGCCGCACCATGCCGGAGATGGACCTGGCCTCGGCCGCCTGCGCGCTGCAGAACTTCTGGCTGGCCGCGCGCGCCGAGGGCATCGGCGTCGGCTGGGTGTCGATGTTCGATCCCCAGCAGCTGCGCCAATTGTGCGCCATGCCCGAGGGCAGCCAGCCGATCGCCGTGCTATGTGTCGGCCAGGTGGACGAGTTCTATTCGGCGCCGATGCTGGAACTGGAGCGCTGGGACAAGCGCCGCCCCGTCGCCGACGTCATGTACGTCGACAGCTGGGGCGCCGGCGCGTAGTCGGCGCCACAGCAAGTTCAAGCGTTGCACTCGACGATCTTGCGGTTGCCCGGCCCTGCCAGCGTGCGCAGGCTGCGCTCGGTGGCGGCGCTGAACTTCCGGCTCAATACCGTGTCGACGAAGCGCCAGTCGCAACGTACCTGCTCGTGGCTGGCGGTGACGATCATGTAGCCACGCTTGCTGGTCTGGGCGTAGTACAGCGGCTCGATCAGGTCGACCATCATGCTGGCCACGTCGTCCGGATCGCGGTCGGGATAGGCGCCCTCCATGCCCGGGGAGGACACCGAGGCGGTGGCGAACTCCACGCCCACCTGGCGCCCTGCCGCGTCGTGCAGATCGCTGGCCCAGGCGTTGTGGGTGTCGCCGGCCAGCACCACCAGATTCTTGCGATGCCTCTGCATCATGGCGAACACCTGCTCGCGGTCGTGCTGATAACCGTCCCAGGAATCCAGATAGCAGGGCAAGGCCGAGCCGGCCAGCCACGACTTCTGCTCCGCGTTGATCGCGCCGGGGTCTTTGCTGGCGCGCTGCTTTAGCGCGCTGTACTCTGTGCAGTTGCACTCGCCCAGCGCCACGGCGGTGGGATACTCCATCCGCGCCATCAACACCTGCTGCCCCAGCATCTGCCAGCGCGCGCGCGAGGCCTGCACCTGGCCGTCGAGCCAGCGCATCTGCTGCGCGCCCATCATCTGGCGGCGCGGCGAGCACACGTCCTGCTTGTATTTCTCCGCGTCGAACTCCTCGTCCTCGTCGTAGTAGGACGACATCATCAACTGCTGGTCGCGGCCGATCAAGCGGGTGTCGAGCATGTGCAGCGACAGCACGCCGCCGAAGTCGAAGGAGCGATAGATGCGGTCCGGCCGGTCCGGCTCAGGCGCGCGAATCGGCAGCCACTCGTGATAGGCCTGCACCGCCGCCGCCCGGCGCAGCGAGAAGGGACCGAAGCGTGTGCTCTTGTGGTCGCCCGAGCCGTCGCGCCAGGTGTCGTCGGCGAACTCGTGGTCGTCCCACACCACGATGAACGGCAGCGCCGCGTGCAGCGCCTGCAAATCCGGGTCGCTGCGGTACTGCGCGTAGCGGCGGCGATAGTCGTCCAATTGCAGCAGCAGGCCGCGCGGTTCGGACACGCGGCCCAGGGCGGCGGCGTTGGCGCAGGCGTAGCCGGTGCTCTCGTACTCGTAGATGTAGTCGCCGATGTGCAGCGCGGCGTCGATGCCGTCCTGCCGCGCCGCGTCGGCGTAGACATTGAAGTAACCGGCCGGGTAGTTCGAACAGGAGAACACCGCCAGCCGCACTTGGCGCGCCTCCGCCCCCGCCAGCGTCTTGGTGCGGCCGACCGGCGACTTGGCACCGTCGACGGCGAACTGGTAATAGTAGACATGCCCCGGCAGCAGCCCGTCGGCGTCGATCTTCACGGTGAAGTCCTGCCGCGCGCTAGTGGACGTGGCGCCGGAGGCGACCAGCAGCTGCATCGCCGGATCGGTCGCCATCTGCCAGCGCACGGCGATTTCGCCGGCGTCGTCCGGCCGGCGCGGCGTGACGCGGGTCCACAGAATCACCCGGTCGCGCAGCGGGTCGCCGCTGGCCACGCCGTGCAGGAAGGCGGCAGGGCCGGCTTCGCCCAGGCTGCCCGCCGTGCTGCTGCAGGCGTTGATGCCCAGCGCGGTCGCGCCCAGCAGGGCGCCGCCGCAGACCTGGCGCATGAAGTCGCGCCGCTCGGGGTCCGCGTGGGACGGGTTCGACGATGTCAGGTCCATGTGAGCTCCAGCAGCCGTGGCGATGTGAGGCACGTTACGCCTCGGGTGTGACGCCAGCGTGACGCCGGCGGCACGGCTGTGGCGGCGCCGACACGGCGGATTTTTTTGTGTGACAATCGAAGCCATCGTGCCGCGCGCACCGCCTGGGCCTGTGATCCAACATGACTCGTTCCCGCACCAAGACTTACCTTCCCTGGGTGGTCGCCACCGCCCTGTTCATGGAGCAGCTCGACTCCACCATCGTCAACACGGCCATTCCCAGCATGGCCGCCAGCCTGCAGGTGACGCCGCTGAGCCTGAAGGCGGTGGTCACCAGCTATATCCTCAGCCTGGCGGTGTCGATCCCGGTCAGCGGCTGGATGGCCGACCGCTACGGCACCCGGCGCGTCTTCATGACCGCGGTGGCCATCTTCACCTTCGCCTCGGTGCTGTGCGGCTTGTCGGTGAACTCGCCGATGCTGGTTGCGGCCCGCCTGCTGCAGGGCTTCGGCGCGGCGATGATGATGCCGGTCGGGCGCATCACCATCATCCGCACCTTCCCCAAGGCCGAGCTGCTGTCGGCGATGAACTTCGTGATCATTCCGGCGCTGATCGGCCCCCTGCTCGGGCCGACGGTGGGCGGCTTGATCGTGCATTGGATGTCCTGGCGCGAGATCTTCTTCGTCAACGTGCCGGTCGGCTTGGCGGCGATCTATCTGGCGCACCGCTTCATGCCCGACTACATCGGCGAGGAACAGCGCCCGCTCGACCTAATCGGCCTGGTGCTGTTCGGCACCGGCATCGCGCTGCTGTCGTGGTTGTTGGAGATCTTCGGTGAGCACAAGATCGATCTGACCTCGGCGGCGGTGCTGCTGCTGATCGCCTGCAGCCTGCTGGCGGCCTATGTCTGGCACGCCAAGGACGCGCCGCATCCGCTGCTGCGGCTGGTATTGTTCCGCATCCGCACTTTCCGTGTGTCGGTCAGCGGCGGCTTCCTGACACGGCTCGGTGTCGGCGGCCTGCCCTTCCTGCTGCCCTTGCTGTATCAATTGGGCCTGGGACTGCCGGCCTGGCAATCGGGCTTGTTGATGATGCCATCGGCGGCGGCGGCGATGGGGATGAAGTTCATTGCCTCCCGCTTGCTGGGCAAGTTCGGTTATCGTCAGGTATTGATCGTCAACACGGTGCTGATCGGGCTGACCATCGGGCTGTATTCCTTCGTGCAGCAGGGCACGCCCATCTATGCGATCGTGATGATCAGTCTGTGCCTGGGCTTCTTCAATTCGCTGCAGTTTTCCAGCATGAACAGCATCGCCTATGCCGACGTCGACAAGGCCGACTCCAGCATGGCCAGCACCATCGCCAGCTCGATGCAGCAGCTTTCGATGAGCTTCGGCCTGGCCTGCGGATCCTTGATCACCGGCTGGTATTTGGCCGATCTTCCGCAATCGAACCGAGTGGCGTTAACGGGTGCCCTGCACCACGCGTTCTTGACCTTGGCGGTAATGACCATCCTGTCCTCGTTGACGTTCTGGACCCTGCGCAAGGAGGACGGCGAAAGCATCAGCAAAGGGGTGGCCGCCTAAGCGGCAAAGCGATGGACGAAAAAAAACCCCACCGGATCACCGGATGGGGTTTTTTAGAATAACTAGCCTGACGATAACCTACTTTCACACTGGTTGCAGCACTATCATCGGCGCAGAGTTGTTTCACGGTCCTGTTCGGGATGGGAAGGGGTGGTACCAACTTGCTATGGTCATCAGGCATTGACTTGTACGAGCGTTCGCTCCCGATTGGGCAGCGAAACTCTAAAATTGGGAAGAAGTATCGGTAAAGAATGGGGTAATGAACGATGTATCAACAACTCAGGCGACACGTAGTTCTTATTCTTACAACCTGCTAAGGTTATAGGGACAAGCCGTACGGGCAATTAGTACTGGTTAGCTTAATGCATTACTGCACTTCCACACCCAGCCTATCAACGTCCTGGTCTCGAACGACCCTTCAAAGAGCTCAAGGCTCTGGGAAATCTCATCTCAAGGCAAGTTTCCCGCTTAGATGCTTTCAGCGGTTATCTCTTCCAGACTTAGCTACCCGGCAATGCCACTGGCGTGACAACCGGTACACCAGAGGTCTGTCCACTCCGGTCCTCTCGTACTAGGAGCAGCCCCCTTCAAATTTCCAACGCCCACGGCAGATAGGGACCAAACTGTCTCACGACGTTTTAAACCCAGCTCACGTACCACTTTAAATGGCGAACAGCCATACCCTTGGGACCGGCTACAGCCCCAGGATGTGATGAGCCGACATCGAGGTGCCAAACTCCCCCGTCGATATGAACTCTTGGGAGGAATCAGCCTGTTATCCCCAGAGTACCTTTTATCCGTTGAGCGATGGCCCTTCCATACAGAACCACCGGATCACTATGTCCTACTTTCGTACCTGCTCGACTTGTCAGTCTCGCAGTTAAGCACGCTTATGCCATTGCACTATCAACACGATGTCCGACCGTATCTAGCGTACCTTCGAACTCCTCCGTTACACTTTAGGAGGAGACCGCCCCAGTCAAACTGCCTACCATGCACTGTCCCCGATCCGGATAACGGACCAAGGTTAGAACCTCAAACAAACCAGGGTGGTATTTCAAGGTTGGCTCCACGAAGACTGGCGTCCCCGCTTCAAAGCCTCCCACCTATCCTACACAGATTGGTTCAAAGTCCAATGCAAAGCTACAGTAAAGGTTCATGGGGTCTTTCCGTCTAGCCGCGGGTAGATTGCATCATCACAAACATTTCAACTTCGCTGAGTCTCGGGAGGAGACAGTGTGGCCATCGTTACGCCATTCGTGCAGGTCGGAACTTACCCGACAAGGAATTTCGCTACCTTAGGACCGTTATAGTTACGGCCGCCGTTTACTGGGACTTCAATCAAGAGCTTGCACCCCATCATTTAATCTTCCAGCACCGGGCAGGCGTCACACCCTATACGTCCACTTTCGTGTTTGCAGAGTGCTGTGTTTTTATTAAACAGTCGCAGCCACCAGTTTATTGCAACCCGTTCATCCTTCCACAGTAAAGTGGTCAAACTACAAGGGCGTACCTTTTCCCGAAGTTACGGTACCAATTTGCCGAGTTCCTTCTCCCGAGTTCTCTCAAGCGCCTTAGAATACTCATCTCGCCCACCTGTGTCGGTTTGCGGTACGGTCTCGTATGACTGAAGCTTAGAGGCTTTTCTTGGAACCACTTCCGATTGCTTCACGAATAAATTCGCTCGTCCCAGTCCCTTGAATTCCGCGCCCGGATTTGCCTAAGCGCCTTCTATGAACCAGAAACTGCCTATTCCAACAGGCAGACAACCTTCCGCGATCCGTCCCCCCATCGCATCATACGACGGTGCAGGAATATTAACCTGCTTCCCATCAGCTACGCATCTCTGCCTCGCCTTAGGGGCCGACTCACCCTGCTCCGATGAACGTTGAACAGGAAACCTTGGGCTTACGGCGTGGGGGCTTTTCACCCCCATTATCGCTACTCATGTCAGCATTCGCACTTCTGATACCTCCAGCATCCTTTACAAGACACCTTCGCAGGCTTACAGAACGCTCTCCTACCATATGCTTGCGCATATCCGCAGCTTCGGTGACTGGCTTAGCCCCGTTACATCTTCCGCGCAGGACGACTCGATCAGTGAGCTATTACGCTTTCTTTAAATGATGGCTGCTTCTAAGCCAACATCCTGACTGTTTTAGCCTTCCCACTTCGTTTTCCACTTAGCCAATCTTTGGCGACCTTAGCTGGCGGTCTGGGTTGTTTCCCTCTTGACGCCGGACGTTAGCACCCGACGTCTGTCTCCCAAGCTCGCACTCATCGGTATTCGGAGTTTGCAATGGTTTGGTAAGTCGCGATGACCCCCTAGCCATAACAGTGCTCTACCCCCGATGGTGATACTTGAGGCACTACCTAAATAGTTTTCGGAGAGAACCAGCTATTTCCAAGTTTGTTTAGCCTTTCACCCCTACCCACAGCTCATCCCCTAATTTTTCAACATTAGTGGGTTCGGACCTCCAGTGCGTGTTACCGCACCTTCATCCTGGCCATGAGTAGATCACTTGGTTTCGGGTCTACACCCAGCGACTGAACGCCCTATTCGGACTCGATTTCTCTACGGCTTCCCTATATGGTTAACCTTGCCACTGAATGTAAGTCGCTGACCCATTATACAAAAGGTACGCAGTCACGGAACAAGTCCGCTCCTACTGTTTGTATGCACACGGTTTCAGGATCTATTTCACTCCCCTTCCGGGGTTCTTTTCGCCTTTCCCTCACGGTACTGGTTCACTATCGGTCGATTACGAGTATTTAGCCTTGGAGGATGGTCCCCCCATATTCAGACAGGATTTCTCGTGTCCCGCCCTACTTGTCGCACGCTTAGTTCCACACATCGCATTTCGAATACGGGACTATCACCCGCTACGGTTCCTATTTCCAGAGGATTCTTCTATGCGTCATGCTAAAACGTGCAGGCTCATCCCATTTCGCTCGCCACTACTTTGGGAATCTCGGTTGATTTCTTTTCCTGCAGCTACTTAGATGTTTCAGTTCGCCGCGTTCGCTTTGCATACCTATGTATTCAGTATGCAATGACCTAAAAGGCCGGGTTTCCCCATTCGGAAATCTGCGGATCAAAGCGTGTTTGCTCGCTCCCCGCAGCTTATCGCAAGCTACTACGTCCTTCATCGCCTGTAATCGCCAAGGCATCCACCATGTGCACTTATTCGCTTGTCCCTATAACGTTAGCCCCTGCGACTAAACAAGGAGCGTTTATAGGAATAAGAAACTACATGTTGCTATGTTTGTTGATACATACAATCATTACCCATCACATCAACCTTCCGATCGATGCGATTAATAAATAATCTTTACTTTTACTTCTTCCAAATTTTTAAAGAACGAAACAGCATTTAATCTCTAAAAGACCAAACCTAAATCCGACGCCCGTTTGGCGCGACTTACGTTTGAACTTTTGGTGGAGGATGACGGGATCGAACCGACGACCCCCTGCTTGCAAAGCAGGTGCTCTCCCAGCTGAGCTAATCCCCCCGGGGTAATACTGGTAGGGCTGGTTGGACTCGAACCAACGACCCCCGCGTTATCAACACGGTGCTCTAACCAGCTGAGCTACAGCCCCAAATGCTGTTCTTCTTAATTGACAGTCGATAAGTGTGAATGCTTGATGATGTGAACCATTGCTGATTCTGTGCATACTCTAGAAAGGAGGTGATCCAGCCGCACCTTCCGATACGGCTACCTTGTTACGACTTCACCCCAGTCACGAATCCTACCGTGGTAAGCGCCCTCCTTGCGGTTAAGCTACCTACTTCTGGTAAAACCCGCTCCCATGGTGTGACGGGCGGTGTGTACAAGACCCGGGAACGTATTCACCGCGACATGCTGATCCGCGATTACTAGCGATTCCAACTTCATGCAGTCGAGTTGCAGACTACAATCCGGACTACGATACACTTTCTGCGATTAGCTCCCCCTCGCGGGTTGGCGGCGCTCTGTATGTACCATTGTATGACGTGTGAAGCCCTACCCATAAGGGCCATGAGGACTTGACGTCATCCCCACCTTCCTCCGGTTTGTCACCGGCAGTCTCATTAGAGTGCCCTTTCGTAGCAACTAATGACAAGGGTTGCGCTCGTTGCGGGACTTAACCCAACATCTCACGACACGAGCTGACGACAGCCATGCAGCACCTGTGTACTGGTTCTCTTTCGAGCACTCCCCAATCTCTCAGGGATTCCAGCCATGTCAAGGGTAGGTAAGGTTTTTCGCGTTGCATCGAATTAATCCACATCATCCACCGCTTGTGCGGGCCCCGTCAATTCCTTTGAGTTTTAATCTTGCGACCGTACTCCCCAGGCGGTCTACTTCACGCGTTAGCTGCGTTACCAAGTCAATTAAGACCCGACAACTAGTAGACATCGTTTAGGGCGTGGACTACCAGGGTATCTAATCCTGTTTGCTCCCCACGCTTTCGTGCATGAGCGTCAGTCTTGACCCAGGGGGCTGCCTTCGCCATCGGTGTTCCTCCACATATCTACGCATTTCACTGCTACACGTGGAATTCTACCCCCCTCTGCCAAACTCTAGCCTTGCAGTCTCCATCGCCATTCCCAGGTTGAGCCCGGGGATTTCACGACAGACTTACAAAACCGCCTGCGCACGCTTTACGCCCAGTAATTCCGATTAACGCTTGCACCCTACGTATTACCGCGGCTGCTGGCACGTAGTTAGCCGGTGCTTATTCTTCAGGTACCGTCATTAGCAGGCTGTATTAGAACCCACCGTTTCTTCCCTGACAAAAGAGCTTTACAACCCGAAGGCCTTCTTCACTCACGCGGCATTGCTGGATCAGGCTTTCGCCCATTGTCCAAAATTCCCCACTGCTGCCTCCCGTAGGAGTCTGGACCGTGTCTCAGTTCCAGTGTGGCTGGTCGTCCTCTCAGACCAGCTACTGATCGATGCCTTGGTAGGCCTTTACCCCACCAACTAGCTAATCAGATATCGGCCGCTCCAGGAGCATGAGGTCTTGCGATCCCCCACTTTCATCCTTAGATCGTATGCGGTATTAGCGTAACTTTCGCTACGTTATCCCCCACTCCAGGGTACGTTCCGATATATTACTCACCCGTTCGCCACTCGCCGCCAGGTTGCCCCGCGCTGCCGTTCGACTTGCATGTGTAAGGCATGCCGCCAGCGTTCAATCTGAGCCAGGATCAAACTCTTCAGTTTAATCTCTGTTACTTTGACACTTTCGTGTCACCCTTATTGCTAAGGGGTCGCTCACTCAAAATACTGACAGGCCACTTCTTGCGAAGCGTCCTATTTCATTACTTCTTGTGAACATTTGATATTTTAAGTTGGCGACTTCCGAAGAAGCCGCTGCACTTTCATCAAACATCCACACTTATCGACTGTTAATTGTTAAAGAACTTTATTCGGTACTGCCTGCAACCGGGCTTTCAACCCTTGACAAAGCGTTTTGTTTGTCATTTGCGAGAAGGAAGAGTATGCAGCGTTTCGGCCATTTCGTCAACTTCTTTTTCTACCCCGTTCACTCTGCGCTGCGGTCATTTGCGTGCACCGTTCTGCGGGGAGGCGAACTATAGCAAAGGCTGGAGAGAATCGCCAGCCTATTTTGCAGTTACTTGCACTCTGCGGTAAATATTATGCGAACAGCGAGGAAGGACGGGGATCAAGATTGGCATTCACGCAACGATTTAGAAAAATAGTGACAAGAACGACAATCTTACTAATAGCGTCTATGGTCGCCTATGCAAATAGCGATCGATCCAACCTGATTATGTTCGTTCGTCAGAACTTTTCCACTCCTGTTGAGTCAAACCTATCAGGATGGCAGAGCCACTGAGGGGGACGATGATGACGATCAACGGGATTCAGTTTCAGAAGGGGCTGTCGCTGCCTGCGTTCTTGCGCGACTACGGCACCGAGGAGCAATGCGAGGCGGCGTTCATCAAGGCGCGGTGGCCACAGGGATTCATTTGCCCTTGCTGCGGCCATGGCGCCGCTTACGAATTCAAGCGGCGGGAACTGCGCTACTGGCAGTGCGGCGCCTGTCGGCATCAAACCAGCCTGCGTGCCGGAACGGTGATGGAACATGGCCGCCTGCCGTTGACGAAGTGGTACTTGGCGATCTACCTGGTGACGCAGTCGAAGACGAACATCGCCGCGCTGGCCATGATGCGGCAGCTGGGCATCTCCTGGAAGGCCGCCTGGCTGCTCAAGCACAAGCTGATGGAGGTGATGGCCCAGCGCGAGGCCGATCGGCCGCTGCGGGGCGATGTCCGGGTCGATGACGCGTATCTGGGCGGCGAGCGTACCGGTGGCGGCCCAGGACGCGGCTCGTCGAACAAGGTGGCCTTTGTCGCCGCCGTTGAGATGTGCGAAGGGAGGCCGCAGCGCGTGCGCTTCGATCCGGTGGCCGGGTTCTCGTTCAAGGCACTGACGCCCTGGGCGCGCTTGGCTGTGGCGCCGGGAAGCTGCGTCTTGTCCGACGGGCTGCTGGGTTTCGAAGTGCTCGAAAAGCTGGGCTATACGCACAAGGTGGTGCTGGCGCCGCGCGGTAAGGCGGGCACGGAGATCGAACCGTTCAAATGGCTCAACGTCTTGTTGGGGAACCTGAAAACGGCCCTGTCCGGGACGCACCACGCGTTTAAATTCGCGAAGTATGCCCGGCGATACCTCGCCGAGGTCCAGTATCGCTTCAACCGCCGCGCCGACATGGCCGCCATGGTGCCGCGATTGGCGGTCGCGCTGGCACAGACGAGGCCGTGCCCGAAACGGTTGGTGCTGGGAAAGGCTGATGTAAGAACATAATCAGGCGATCCAATGTGCGCTTCGTCCGCGTGTACCAGCCGCAATCCGACTTTCTGGAAGTTGTCTCGGCGGAGGATGCGAAAACCCGCTTTGCACCACTGCATTCGGCACGCCTCTCCTTGTTGCTCACACAAAAGGCGATAGGGAGTGGCGTCGGCGCCCGCACCTCGGGCGAGGAGCTACTCGAAGCCAACCAACTGCTCGAGCCCTTGCGCGTGGCAGTTCGCAAGAATATGAATGCAAACCGCCAACCCTAAGCCAATCGGAACAACCCAGGCAGAAGGAGAACCACTGGAACAGCAATGCCAACCAGCCCAACAATATGTACGGCAGCAATGGCAGCGTACAAAATATTCTGAACAGCTGGGGCGTGGGCAATAGCGCCTACAGGTCCGCCTCATCATGGAGTAGTGTGGTGGCCGACATCAATGCCAACCGCCCGTTCGTCATCCGCTACGGCTGGACCAATGGCGGCGGGCATATCATGGTGGGGCGCGGGCGACATCCAAGACAGCTGGCGCCAATTCGCTGTAGATCTTTAAAAGCGAGAGACGTAAAAAAACCCCACCGGCACCAAACGCGAGCGCGTTCGGACAGATGGGGTTTTTACACTACTATATAACTAGCCTGACGATAACCTACTTTCACACTGGTTGCAGCACTATCATCGGCGCAGAGTTGTTTCACGGTCCTGTTCGGGATGGGAAGGGGTGGTACCAACTTGCTATGGTCATCAGGCATTGACTTGTACGAGCGTTCGCTCCCGACGGGGCAGCGAAACTCTAAAATTGGGAAGAAGTATCGGTAAAGAATGGGGTAATGAACGATGTATCAACAACTCAGGCGACACGTAGTTCTTATTCTTACAACCTGCTAAGGTTATAGGGACAAGCCGTACGGGCAATTAGTACTGGTTAGCTTAATGCATTACTGCACTTCCACACCCAGCCTATCAACGTCCTGGTCTCGAACGACCCTTCAAAGAGCTCAAGGCTCTGGGAAATCTCATCTCAAGGCAAGTTTCCCGCTTAGATGCTTTCAGCGGTTATCTCTTCCAGACTTAGCTACCCGGCAATGCCACTGGCGTGACAACCGGTACACCAGAGGTCTGTCCACTCCGGTCCTCTCGTACTAGGAGCAGCCCCCTTCAAATTTCCAACGCCCACGGCAGATAGGGACCAAACTGTCTCACGACGTTTTAAACCCAGCTCACGTACCACTTTAAATGGCGAACAGCCATACCCTTGGGACCGGCTACAGCCCCAGGATGTGATGAGCCGACATCGAGGTGCCAAACTCCCCCGTCGATATGAACTCTTGGGAGGAATCAGCCTGTTATCCCCAGAGTACCTTTTATCCGTTGAGCGATGGCCCTTCCATACAGAACCACCGGATCACTATGTCCTACTTTCGTACCTGCTCGACTTGTCAGTCTCGCAGTTAAGCACGCTTATGCCATTGCACTATCAACACGATGTCCGACCGTATCTAGCGTACCTTCGAACTCCTCCGTTACACTTTAGGAGGAGACCGCCCCAGTCAAACTGCCTACCATGCACTGTCCCCGATCCGGATAACGGACCAAGGTTAGAACCTCAAACAAACCAGGGTGGTATTTCAAGGTTGGCTCCACGAAGACTGGCGTCCCCGCTTCAAAGCCTCCCACCTATCCTACACAGATTGGTTCAAAGTCCAATGCAAAGCTACAGTAAAGGTTCATGGGGTCTTTCCGTCTAGCCGCGGGTAGATTGCATCATCACAAACATTTCAACTTCGCTGAGTCTCGGGAGGAGACAGTGTGGCCATCGTTACGCCATTCGTGCAGGTCGGAACTTACCCGACAAGGAATTTCGCTACCTTAGGACCGTTATAGTTACGGCCGCCGTTTACTGGGACTTCAATCAAGAGCTTGCACCCCATCATTTAATCTTCCAGCACCGGGCAGGCGTCACACCCTATACGTCCACTTTCGTGTTTGCAGAGTGCTGTGTTTTTATTAAACAGTCGCAGCCACCAGTTTATTGCAACCCGTTCACCCTTCCACAGTAAAGTGGTCAAGCTACAAGGGCGTACCTTTTCCCGAAGTTACGGTACCAATTTGCCGAGTTCCTTCTCCCGAGTTCTCTCAAGCGCCTTAGAATACTCATCTCGCCCACCTGTGTCGGTTTGCGGTACGGTCTCGTATGACTGAAGCTTAGAGGCTTTTCTTGGAACCACTTCCGATTGCTTCACGAATAAATTCGCTCGTCCCAGTCCCTTGAATTCCGCGCCCGGATTTGCCTAAGCGCCTTCTATGAACCAGAAACTGCCTATTCCAACAGGCAGACAACCTTCCGCGATCCGTCCCCCCATCGCATCATACGACGGTGCAGGAATATTAACCTGCTTCCCATCAGCTACGCATCTCTGCCTCGCCTTAGGGGCCGACTCACCCTGCTCCGATGAACGTTGAACAGGAAACCTTGGGCTTACGGCGTGGGGGCTTTTCACCCCCATTATCGCTACTCATGTCAGCATTCGCACTTCTGATACCTCCAGCATCCTTTACAAGACACCTTCGCAGGCTTACAGAACGCTCTCCTACCATATGCTTACGCATATCCGCAGCTTCGGTGACTGGCTTAGCCCCGTTACATCTTCCGCGCAGGACGACTCGATCAGTGAGCTATTACGCTTTCTTTAAATGATGGCTGCTTCTAAGCCAACATCCTGACTGTTTTAGCCTTCCCACTTCGTTTTCCACTTAGCCAATCTTTGGGACCTTAGCTGGCGGTCTGGGTTGTTTCCCTCTTGACGCCGGACGTTAGCACCCGACGTCTGTCTCCCAAGCTCGCACTCATCGGTATTCGGAGTTTGCAATGGTTTGGTAAGTCGCGATGACCCCCTAGCCATAACAGTGCTCTACCCCCGATGGTGATACTTGAGGCACTACCTAAATAGTTTTCGGAGAGAACCAGCTATTTCCAAGTTTGTTTAGCCTTTCACCCCTACCCACAGCTCATCCCCTAATTTTTCAACATTAGTGGGTTCGGACCTCCAGTGCGTGTTACCGCACCTTCATCCTGGCCATGAGTAGATCACTTGGTTTCGGGTCTACACCCAGCGACTGAACGCCCTATTCGGACTCGATTTCTCTACGGCTTCCCTAATCGGTTAACCTTGCCACTGAATGTAAGTCGCTGACCCATTATACAAAAGGTACGCAGTCACGGAACAAGTCCGCTCCTACTGTTTGTATGCACACGGTTTCAGGATCTATTTCACTCCCCTTCCGGGGTTCTTTTCGCCTTTCCCTCACGGTACTGGTTCACTATCGGTCGATTACGAGTATTTAGCCTTGGAGGATGGTCCCCCCATATTCAGACAGGATTTCTCGTGTCCCGCCCTACTTGTCGCACGCTTAGTTCCACACATCGCATTTCGAATACGGGACTATCACCCGCTACGGTTCCTATTTCCAGAGGATTCTTCTATGCGTCATGCTAAAACGTGCAGGCTCATCCCATTTCGCTCGCCACTACTTTGGGAATCTCGGTTGATTTCTTTTCCTGCAGCTACTTAGATGTTTCAGTTCGCCGCGTTCGCTTTGCATACCTATGTATTCAGTATGCAATGACCTAAAAGGCCGGGTTTCCCCATTCGGAAATCTGCGGATCAAAGCGTGTTTGCTCGCTCCCCGCAGCTTATCGCAAGCTACTACGTCCTTCATCGCCTGTAATCGCCAAGGCATCCACCATGTGCACTTATTCGCTTGTCCCTATAACGTTAGCCCCTTGCGCCCGCTTACACGGCGTCTACAAAGGAGCGGTCATAGGAATAAGAAACTACATGTTGCTATGTTTGTTGATACATACAATCATTACCCATCATTCACGCCTTCCGACGCAAACGATTAATAAATAATCTTTACTTTTACTTCTTCCAAATTTTTAAAGAACGAAACAGCATTTAATCTCTAAAAGACCAAACCTAAACCGCGCTTGCCGCTAGGGCAGGGCTTACGTTTGAACTTTTGGTGGAGGATGACGGGATCGAACCGACGACCCCCTGCTTGCAAAGCAGGTGCTCTCCCAGCTGAGCTAATCCCCGGGGTAATCCTGGTAGGGCTGGTTGGACTCGAACCAACGACCCCCGCGTTATCAACACGGTGCTCTAACCAGCTGAGCTACAGCCCCAAATGCTGTTCTTCTTAATTGACAGTCGATAAGTGTGAATGCTTGATGATGTGGATTATTGCTAACCCCGTGCATACTCTAGAAAGGAGGTGATCCAGCCGCACCTTCCGATACGGCTACCTTGTTACGACTTCACCCCAGTCACGAATCCTACCGTGGTAAGCGCCCTCCTTGCGGTTAAGCTACCTACTTCTGGTAAAACCCGCTCCCATGGTGTGACGGGCGGTGTGTACAAGACCCGGGAACGTATTCACCGCGACATGCTGATCCGCGATTACTAGCGATTCCAACTTCATGCAGTCGAGTTGCAGACTACAATCCGGACTACGATACACTTTCTGCGATTAGCTCCCCCTCGCGGGTTGGCGGCGCTCTGTATGTACCATTGTATGACGTGTGAAGCCCTACCCATAAGGGCCATGAGGACTTGACGTCATCCCCACCTTCCTCCGGTTTGTCACCGGCAGTCTCATTAGAGTGCCCTTTCGTAGCAACTAATGACAAGGGTTGCGCTCGTTGCGGGACTTAACCCAACATCTCACGACACGAGCTGACGACAGCCATGCAGCACCTGTGTACTGGTTCCCTTTCGGGCACTCCCCGATCTCTCAGGGATTCCAGCCATGTCAAGGGTAGGTAAGGTTTTTCGCGTTGCATCGAATTAATCCACATCATCCACCGCTTGTGCGGGGCCCCGTCAATTCCTTTGAGTTTTAATCTTGCGACCGTACTCCCCAGGCGGTCTACTTCACGCGTTAGCTGCGTTACCAAGTCAATTAAGACCCGACAACTAGTAGACATCGTTTAGGGCGTGGACTACCAGGGTATCTAATCCTGTTTGCTCCCCACGCTTTCGTGCATGAGCGTCAGTCTTGACCCAGGGGGCTGCCTTCGCCATCGGTGTTCCTCCACATATCTACGCATTTCACTGCTACACGTGGAATTCTACCCCCCTCTGCCAAACTCTAGCCTTGCAGTCTCCATCGCCATTCCCAGGTTGAGCCCGGGGATTTCACGACAGACTTACAAAACCGCCTGCGCACGCTTTACGCCCAGTAATTCCGATTAACGCTTGCACCCTACGTATTACCGCGGCTGCTGGCACGTAGTTAGCCGGTGCTTATTCTTCAGGTACCGTCATTAGCAGGCTGTATTAGAACCCACCGTTTCTTCCCTGACAAAAGAGCTTTACAACCCGAAGGCCTTCTTCACTCACGCGGCATTGCTGGATCAGGCTTTCGCCCATTGTCCAAAATTCCCCACTGCTGCCTCCCGTAGGAGTCTGGACCGTGTCTCAGTTCCAGTGTGGCTGGTCGTCCTCTCAGACCAGCTACTGATCGATGCCTTGGTAGGCCTTTACCCCACCAACTAGCTAATCAGATATCGGCCGCTCCAGGAGCATGAGGTCTTGCGATCCCCCACTTTCATCCTTAGATCGTATGCGGTATTAGCGTAACTTTCGCTACGTTATCCCCCACTCCAGGGTACGTTCCGATATATTACTCACCCGTTCGCCACTCGCCGCCAGGTTGCCCCGCGCTGCCGTTCGACTTGCATGTGTAAGGCATGCCGCCAGCGTTCAATCTGAGCCAGGATCAAACTCTTCAGTTTAATCTCTGTTACTTTGACACTTTCGTGTCACCCTTATTGCTAAGGGGTCGCTCACTCAAAATACTGACAGGCCACTTCTTGCGAAGCGTCCTATTTCATTACTTCTTGTGAACATTTGATATTTTAAGTTGACGGCTTCCGAAGAAGCCGCTGCACTCTCATCAAACATCCACACTTATCGACTGTTAATTGTTAAAGAACTTTATTCGGTACTGCCTGCAACCGGGCTTTCAACCCTTGACAAAGCGTTTTGTTTGTCAGTTGCGAAGAAGGAAGAGTATGCAGCGTTTCGGCCATTTCGTCAACCTTCTTTTTCTCCCCGCTCACTCTGCAATCGCTTGTTTCTGCGTGCATTTCTGCGGGGAGGCGAACTATAGCAAAGCGACTGTTTACTTACAAGAACTATTTCCAGCGCTGGCACCAAGCTTGCTTCTCCAGTTACGCAACAACAGTGGCGCACCGCAGCCCGCTTTGCTTTGCTCACATTCTGCACAGGTGCTACATTATGGAGCACCTGTGCAGTTACAAGAAGGCCGTGCATAGAACACGGCTCACTGGAGACGAGACCCTATGTACCGACAGACTGCTCAAGATCTGAATAGCGCCGCCGTGCCCGCCACCTGCACGCCCAGGGCGGCCGGATGGGCCGACAATATGCCGCTCATCATCGAAACCTCGCACCAGCGTTCGGTGGCATACGGCTTGGCGCCGGACGGCGCGGCCGATTTCAGCCCGATACGCGCCGACGCCCTCTCCGTCCTGATCGAAAAGAACCGCCTGCTGCACACCCATGCGGTGCCGGCCATGGAGACGCTGTACCAGCAGATCGTCAACACCCACAATATGGTGATCCTGACCGACGCCAACGGCGTCATCGTCCACTCGCTGGGCGACGACGACTTCCTCGAGAAGGCCAACCGCGTCGCGCTGCAACCGGGCGTGGCCTGGTCCGAGGCCAGCAAGGGCACCAACGCGATCGGCACCGCCATCGCCGAAAAGGCGCCGGCGCTGGTCCACGCCGACCAGCACTTCCTGTCCGCCAACCACTTCCTGACCTGCTCGGCGGCGCCGATCACCGACCACCTGGGCAACGTGGTCGGCGTGCTCGACGTCTCCGGCGACCAGCGCAGCTTCCACAAGCACACCATGGCCCTGGTGCGCATGTCCGCGTTGATGATCGAGAACCAGCTGTTCGCCGCCACCTTCGAGGACGCCATCACCGTCCACTTCCACGCCCGCCCCGAGTTCATCGGCACGCTGATGGAGGGCATCGCCTCGTTCAGCCCCGGCGGCCGCTTCCTGTCGGCCAACCGCAACGGCCTGTTCCAGCTTGGCCTGTCCTACGCGGCGCTGCAGTCGCACACCTTCAGCTCCTTGTTCGGCTTGCCGGTGTCGGCGCTGTACGAACACTACCGCACCGCCTCGCCAGGCCTGCTCAACCTGTGCATGCACAGCGGCGTGCGGGTCTACGGCCGCGCCCAGCTGCGCCTGTCGAGCGGCGTGTTCCAACAATCGCTGGGCGCCGCCGAGTCGACCGCGCCGGCGACCGCGCCACAACCTTCGGCCGGCAGCGCGGCGGCCGGCCATGCCGCCAGCGCGGCGCGCCGCCTGTCCGGCCTGCGCTACCTGCGCACCGGCGATCCGCAACTGGAGCTGGTGATCGACAAGGTGTCCAAGGTGCTCGGCCGCGACATCCCCATCATGATCATGGGCGAGACCGGCACCGGCAAGGAGCTGCTGGCCCAGGCCATCCACAACGATTCGCCGCGCGCCATGAGCCCCTTCGTCGCCGTCAACTGCGCCTCGATTCCCGAAACGCTGATCGAATCGGAGCTGTTCGGCTACGAGGACGGCGCCTTCACCGGCGCCCGCAAGAAGGGCGCCATCGGCCGCATCCTGCAGGCCAACGGCGGCACGCTGTTCCTCGACGAGATCGGCGACATGCCCTTCAGCCTGCAGGCGCGTCTGCTGCGCGTGCTGCAGGAGCGCATGGTGACGCCGCTCGGCAGCGGAAAATCGATCCCCGTCAACGTCGAAGTCATCTGCGCCACCAACCACAACCTGCGCGAGCGCATGGCCAAGGGCTGTTCCGCGAGGACTTGTACTACCGCCTCAACGGCCTGGTGGTCAAACTGCCGCCGCTGCGCGAGCGCAGCGACCTCGACACCGTGGTCAAGAAGATCCTCGCCGCCGAGTCGGGCAACGAGCGCCACGCCATCTCGCCCGAGCTGCTGCGCCTGTTCCACCAGCACAAATGGCCGGGCAACTTCCGCCAGCTGACCAACCTGCTGCGCACCGCCATCGTCATGGCCGGCGACGAGCACGAGATCTGCCAGCGCCACATGCCCGACGATTTCCTCGACGATATCGAGGTGGCGCAGACCCTGGGCGACAGCCATAGCACCGCCCAGCTGATCGCCACCGGCGCCAACCTGGAGGAGATGGAGCAGTCGGTGATCCTCAAGTCGCTCGAGGCGCACGGCGGCAACGTCTCGGCCACGGCGCGCGCGCTGGGCGTCTCGCGCAACACCATCTACCGCAAAGTGCCCAACCTGAAGTGAGCCGCTCAGGCGGTCGGCGGGAAGGTGGCCGAGCGCCACACCCCGCCCTGCTTATCGATGGTCATCAGGTCCACGCCGGGCAGTTGCGCCGCCATGGCGCGCGCCCTGTCGCGCCCCATCACCATGAACGCGGTCGACAGGCCGTCGGCCAGCATGCCGTTCGGCGCCAGCACCGTCACGCTGGCCAACTCGGTGGGTGAATCGCCGAGCGCCGGGTCGAAGATGTGGTGGTGGGCGAAGTCCGGCGTGAACGCCGCCTCGTAGTCGCCCGAGGTGGCGACGCCGCAGCCGTCGATATACAGCGTGGCCGCCAGCGCGTCGGCCTCGCGCGGGTCGCGCACTCCCAGCGTCCACGGGTCGGCGCCGCGCCGGCGTCCGCGTGCGACGAATTCGCCGGCGTCGATCAAGGCGTGGCGCACGCCGCGCGCCTGCACCGCCGCCAACGCCAGGTCGGCCGCGTAGCCCTGCGCCAGCCCGTTGAGGGTGATCGCCATGCCGGCCACGCGCAGGCGCGCCTGGCGGCTGTCGAAGTCAAGCTGGCGCCAGTCGACCCGGCCCTGTGCGCTCTGTCGCTGCTGGTCCGACGGCAGCGCCGACTGCTGCGCCGCCGCGCTGAAGGTTTGCCACAGCGGCTGCACGGTGACGTCGAAGGCGCCATCGCTCAGGCGCGACAACTCGCGCGCCTGCGCCAGCACCGCCAGCAAGTGCGGGTGCGGCCGCGCCAGCACACCGTCGCGATTCAATTGGTAGACCTGGCTGGCCGGGTTGTAGATGCTCATCAAGCGGTCGACCGACTGCGCCGCGCTCAGGGCATCCTCGATCGCCAGCTGCGCCTGGCGCGCGTCGTCGTGCATCAGCGTGATGTTGATCGTGGTGCCGAAGGCCAGCGCAGCGCCACTGTGGCGCCGCATGCCGCTGCGCGCGGCGATCGTGGCCACCGCCGCCATGGCGCAGACACCGGCGCAGATAAAGCTTCGACGACGCATCAGGAACTCCTTTGCACGGGCATAATCGGAATGGTGCGGGAGCGCTTCAGCTCCAGCATCAACGGCGCACACTTCTCGTCGCTTTCATAGATCACCACGCAGTCCAAGCACTGGAAGCACTCCTCGTAGACCACCTTGCCATCGGGCTTGATGGCCTGGTAGTCGCAACGGTGGCGGCAGGTTTGGCACGGCGTGCCGCACTCGCTGCGGCGTGGAATCCAGTCCAGCAGGCGGACGCGGCCCAACAGCGCCAGCGCCGCACCGAACGGGCACAGGTAGCGGCAAAAGAACTTGTAGACGAAGCTGCTCGCCAACAGCAGCCCGACCGCATAGGCCACATAGGGCCAGGAACGGACGAAGTTCAAGGTGATGGCGGTCTTGAACGGCTCCAGCTCGACCAGCTTGTCGGTCAGCTCGGTCTGGAACAGGGTGCTGGCCATGATCAGCGCCAGCAGCACGTACTTGAGCATCTTCAAGCGCGCGTCGGTCACGCCGCGCAGCTTGAGCTGCGGTATGCGCAGCCACTGCGCCAGCTTGCCCGTCAACTCCTGCAGCGCGCCGAAGGGGCACAACCAGCCGCAGAAGGTGCCGCGCCCCCATAGCAGCAGCGACAAGGCCACAAACAGCCACAGCACCACGGTCATTGGATCGAACAGCAGGAATTCCAGACCGCGCCCGGCCAGCAGCGCCTGCGCCACCCCAGTCAGATTGACGATCGACAGCTGGCCCTGCGCGGAATAGCCGACAAAGACCAGCGTGAAGGCGAGGAAGCCGGCGCGGAACCAGGCGAAACGGCGGCCGTTCGCGCTCAGGCGGCGCTGCATGGCCAACGCCAGCGCCAACACGGCCAGCGCCACGCCCAGCACCAGCAGCTCGTCGCGCCGGCTGCCCCACACGCCCTGCCAAGACTTGTTGTTGCCCTCCCCCGCCAGATAAAACCGCGCCGGCAGGCGATACGCGATCTTCAACTCGCGCGTGAAGCGCTCCGGATAGACGATGCCCTTGCTGCGCGTGATCGGCAACGAAAACTCCATTGGACTGCCCGGATCGAGGCCGGCCTGGCTGATGATGCGCAGGGCGGTGACGCTGGCGTCCGGCAGATGCAGGCTGTCGGCCAGCGCCAGCTCCAGATCCAGGTCGCGCATATCGATCGGCAGGCCGTCCTGCTTCAACAGCAGCCGGTCGGACACGCTGCCGCGCACGAACTCCTCGCCGACGATGCTGTGCCGGCCGGTGGACATGACCAGCATCGCGTGGTCGCCGTCGTCCAGCCGGCCCTTCAATTTGGTCCAGCCGCGCGCCGTCAGCAGATTGCGGCCCACCGACGGCACCGACGCGTAGGCCAGGTACAGGTCGATGAACACCTCGTCGGGCCGCTGCAGCGCCTGCGCGTCCAAACCGGCGCCCGGGCTGCCGGCGAACAGCTTCTCGACGTCGCGGTTGCTCACGCGCAGATGCGTGACGAGGCCGTCGGCCAACAGCTGCTCGGTGCTGCGGCTGTCGAACACGTCCTGGCGTACGCGCGCGATCATGTCCGGGTCGCGGCCCGCCGCGAAGCCCAGCTTCTTGCGCGCCACCTTGAGCGCCGCCGCCAGCACGCTCTGGTTGATGATGCGCACCGAGGCCGTCGCCTTGGAGACGCCGTCGATATAGGCATGCGCGGCGTCGGGATGGCGCGCGCGCTTGGTGTTGGTCTCGATGCTGATGCTCTGCTTGAGCGACAGGCCCTGGTACTGTTTGACGAACTGCAGCAGCGGCCCCTCGCCCAGACCGTCGAGGAACACCGGTTCGTGCTGCGACAGCATGGCCACGTCGAGGAAACCGCCCTTGGTGTCGATCGTCACCAGCATATTCGGCGGCACGCCGGAGAAACCCGGAATCGGCGCTAGGTCGGCCGATTCGAACACATAGCCCACCAGCTCGGTCGCGGTGGCGTTTTGCTTGAACAGCGGCCAAGCGGCCAACTCGGCGTCCTTCTGACCGACGATCAGCGGCGCCGGAAAGCGCCGCACCAACTCGTCGTGCGTCATCACGCCCGCCAGTGCCGGTGCCGGCGCCGCCGTCAGCAGCAGCGCCAGCATGGTGAATACAAGCTTGAACAGAATTCGCATGTCTGCCTTGTTGTGCGGGCGGCGGCCAAGCCGCCGCCCGCCCCCCCCGATCAGAAGAAGATGATACCGCCGAACGAGGCGCCATTGAGCTTGCCTTCGCCGCCGGCGAAGGCCTTCGAGCGGGTCTGGCCGACTTCACCGATCAGCGTGATGGCGCTGGTGATGTTGTAGTACGCGCCCAGCGTCAGGTTGGCGTTCGACTTCAGGCCGCCGGTGCCGGCGGTGTTGTCGTCGTTCTTGCTGATGCCGTAGCTCAGACCCAGCTTGAGCTTGTCGGCCGCCTTGTAGGTGCCTTGCACGAAGAAGTTCTTCGACTTGGTGTCGCCCTGGTCGGCGTCCGACAGGATGCCCAGCGCCTTGCCGGCCTGGAAGTTGGCCAGCAGTGCAGCCGGGCCGTTGCTGTACGAGGCGCCCAGCTCCATGCCGGACATGGTCAGGTCGCCCACGCCCGGCGTGGTGGTGGTGAACTTCTGCGTCTTCACGCCCAGCCAGCTCTTGAAGCCGTCGGCCGCGTAGCTCAGCTGCGCCTGTACCTGCGGGCTCGACTTGGTGCTGTAGCGCGGGCCGGCGATGATCGGCGTGTCGGCCACCGGGCTGACCAGCGCCGCGTCCACACTCAGGCCGGACGAGGACTTCGGCGAGCTGTAGGCGATCTGGCCGTAGTAGCCCACATAGCTGTAGCCGGCGCCGATGTGGCCCAGCGTGACGCGGCCGCGCTGGGTCGCCTGCACCGGCGCGCCGGCGCCGATCAAGGTCATGTCGCCGAAGATGGCGTTGGCGCCGAAGATGCCGTTGTCGCGGCCCAGCTTGACCGTGCCCATCTGCGCGTTACCGAAGGTGAAGTAGGCCTGGCGCACGTCGACCACGTTGTTCTGCGCGATGGCGCTGTCGGTGGCGGTGGCGCTGTAGATGCCGATCAGCGCCTTGACGTCGTAGTCGCCCTGGCGCGACGAGGCCGAGGTCACCAGGCCGTTCGGCAGCAGGCCGTTGCCGATGGTGGTGCGGCCGTTCTCGCCGCCGCAACCGAGCGCCTTGCCACCCAGCGCCAGTCCGCCGACCGCGTCGCCCGAGCAGGACACTTGCGTGTAGTAGGCGTTGACGATGCCGCCCAGCGACAGGTTCCAGTCACCGGCCTTGAAATCGACCGCCTGCGCGGATTGCGTTGCCGCCGCAGCCAGCGCGCCCAGTACGAAAATCTTCTTCATTTTTTGTCCCCATTTCTTATCGGTTTGTTGGTGATACATCGCGATTGATGTGACTTCATCTTCGCAATTTGCATGCCCGCCGGCGCTTACGGGGGAACGGCGCGCGGCATGGCGGACACGGTGTGCAGAACTGGATCAGACTGTTGCGCCACTGTTCACAATTTGACCTATCGACAAAGCGCACCAGCGCCAGCAAGGCCTACAAGCAAGCTTCATCACGGATTGGCGAGACGCTGGCCTTACCCCGCAAGCAAAGGGGTCTGACCCCGTACGGGGTCAGACCCCGTGGCGTATCGGGGTGCGGGGTAAAAAAAAACTGACGGCCGAGGCCGTCAGAAAAAAGCGTTCAGGCTGGAGAGGGCATATCAACCCTTGACTCCTGAACGCGGCTCAATCGAATTACTTGGCCGGCAGTTTGAACACCCACACGGAACCGCCCTGTTCGAGGAAGTTGACCTTCTTGGCCACCTCGCCGCCCCACAGCGGCACCGCGCCACCCCAGCCGGAGACCACGGCGATGTACTGCGTATCGCCATCCTGCCAAGTGACCGGCGGCGCCACCACGCCGGAGCCGGTCTGGAACTTCCACAGTTCCTTGCCGTTCTTCGCGTCGACCGCCTTCAGGTAGCCCTCCGGCGTGCCGTAGAACACCAGGCCGCCGGCGGTGGTCATCACACCGCCCCACAGTGGCGCGTTGTTCTTGATCTCCCAGACGATCTTGCCGGTCTTCGGATCGACCGCGCGCATCGCGCCGATGTAGTCCTCGTTCAGCGGACGGATGGTGAAGCCGGCGCCAAGGAAGGCGCCGCCCTTCTTGTAGCTGATCGGCTCGTTCCAAATGTCCATGCCCCATTCGTTGGCCGGCACATAGAACAACTTGGTCTGCGGGCTGTAGGCCATCGGCATCTGGTTCTTCGCGCCGAGGAAGGCCGGCGCCGAGAACACGGTGCTGCCCTTCTTGCCCTCTTCACCCTTGGTCGGATCGCCCGGACGGTTCTCCTTGATGAAGTTGGGTCGGCCGGTCTTCAGGTCGATGCTGCTGGCCCAGGTGATCTTCTTGACGAACGGGAAGGCGTTCTGCAGCTTGCCGTTGTTCGCGTCGATGACGTAGAAGAAGCCGTTGCGGTCGGCCTTGCCGCCGTAACGCTTGCCGTCCATGTCGAAGGTGACGAACTCGTTGGCACCGTCGAAGTCCCACGAATCGTTGGGGGTGTTCTGGTACGACCATTTGATCTGCCCCGTCTTCACGTCCAGCGCCACCGTCGACGAGGAGAACAGATTGTCGCCGGGACGCAGGTGGCTGTTCCACGGCGCCGGATTGCCGGTGCCGAAGTAGGCCAGGCCGGTGCCGGCGTCGTAGGTGCCGCCCATCCAGGTCGAGGCGCCGCCGGTTTTCCACAGGTCGCCCGGCCAGCTCTTGTTCAGCGTGCCGGAGATGCCGTTCTCGATCGCCTTGCCGTCCTTGTCGTAGCGGTAGCCCATATGGCCTTCGACGGTCGGCCGGGTCCACAGCAGATCGCCGGTGGCCGGATTGCGCGCCTCGACCCGGCCGACAACGCCGAACTCGCCGCCGGACACACCGGTCAGCAACACGCCGTTGGCGATCAACGGCGCCGCCGTCATCGAATAGCCGGCCGCGTAGTCGTCGACCTTCTCCTTCCAGACGATCTTGCCGGTGTCCTGGTCCAGCGCCACCAGATAGGCGTCGAGCGTGCCGAAGATGACCAGGTTGCCGTACAGCGCGGCGCCACGGTTGACCACGTCGCAGCAAGGCATGATGCCGTCGGGCAGACGGTGTTCATACTTCCACAGCTTGGCGCCGGTCTTCAGGTCGATCGCGAAGATGCGCGAGTACGACGCGGTGACGAACATCTTGCCCTTGTAGATCAGCGGTTGCGACTCCTGGCCGCGCTGCTTCTCGCCACCGAAGGAGAACGACCAGGCCGGCGCCAGCTTGGCGACGTTGCCGGTGTTGACCTGGGTGAGCGGCGAGTAGCGCTGGCCTTCGGCGCCCATACCGAACGACAGCACGCTGTCGGTACTCTTGGATGCCTTGTTCAGCATGGCGGTGGTGACATCGGCGGCCTGCGCCAACGTCATGCCGGCCAAGCCTAGGCATACTGCGATGATTTTTTTCTGCACAATCTTCCCCTCTATTTTTAGTTATCGGATTTAAACGCGTTGCGGCCCCTGCCCTGCTCCGCCTGATGCAGCATGCCCAGCTCCTCGTCGGTGAACAGGCGCGAGCGCGTCAAGAAACGCTGTCCGGTGCCGTTGTCCAACGAGAACATGCCGCCATTACCATTCACCACATCGATGATCAGCTGCGTGTGTTCCCAGTACTCGAACTGCTCGAGCCCCATGTAGAAAGGCGTGCCATCCAGGTTGCCGAGGTAGACGTCGGTGTCGCTGAGATTGAACTCGCCGGACGCGTAGCACATCGGCGCGCTACCGTCGCAGCAGCCGCCCGACTGGAAGAACATGAGCGGGCCGTGCTGCTGGCGCAGGCGGGCGATCATCTCCAACGCGGCGGCGGTGGCCGTGACGCGCGCGATAGCGTTATGCATGGTGAGCCTTTCAGAAGCCCCGCCACGGACGTGGCGGGGCACGGTGCCGCTTTAGAAGAAGCCCAACGCTTTCGGGCTGTAGCTGACCAACAGGTTCTTGGTCTGCTGGTAGTGGTCCAACATCATCTTGTGGTTTTCGCGGCCGATGCCCGACTGCTTGTAGCCGCCGAACGCGGCGTGGGCCGGGTACAGGTGGTAGCAGTTGGTCCAGACGCGGCCGGCTTGGATGCCACGGCCGACGCGGAAGGCGCGCGAACCGTCGCGCGTCCACAGGCCGGCGCCCAGGCCGTACAAGGTGTCGTTGGCGATGGCCAGGGCTTCGGCTTCATCCTTGAAGGTGGTGACCGACACCACCGGGCCGAAGATCTCCTCCTGGAAGATGCGCATCTTGTTGTTGCCCTTGAAGACGGTGGGGGTGACGTAGTAGCCGCCCTCCAGGTCGCCGCTCTGGTTGTTGCGCGCGCCGCCGGCCAGCAGCTCGGCGCCTTCCTGTTTGCCGATGTCCATGTAGGAGAGGATCTTCTCCATCTGCTCCTGCGAGGCCTGGGCGCCGATCATCGTCGACGAGTCGAGCGGGTTGCCCTGCTTGATGGCGGCGACGCGCTTGAGCGCGCGCTCGATGAACTTCTCGTAGATCGATTCCTGGATCAGCACGCGCGACGGGCAGGTGCACACCTCGCCCTGGTTCAGCGCGAACATGGCGAAGCCTTCCAGGCACTTGTCGAAGAAGTCGTCGTCGGCGTCCATCACGTCGGCAAAGAAGATGTTCGGTGATTTGCCGCCCAGTTCCAGCGTGACCGGGATCAGGTTCTGCGCCGCGTACTGCATGATCAGGCGGCCGGTGCCGGTTTCGCCGGTGAAGGCGATCTTGGCGATGCGCTTGTTCGAGGCCAGCGGCTTGCCCGCCTCCAGGCCGAAGCCGTTGACGATGTTGAGCACGCCCGGCGGCAGCAGGTCGCCGATCAATTCGATCAGTACCATGATGGAAGCCGGGGTCTGTTCGGCCGGTTTCAACACCACGCAGTTACCGGCGGCCAGCGCCGGCGCCAGCTTCCACACCGCCATCAGGATCGGGAAGTTCCAAGGGATGATCTGGCCGACCACGCCGAGCGGCTCGTGGAAGTGGTAGGCGTAGGTCTCCGAATCGATCTGTGCGACCGAGCCTTCCTGGGCGCGGATGCAGCCGGCGAAGTAGCGGAAGTGGTCGATCGCCAGCGGAATGTCGGCCGCCATGGTTTCGCGGATCGGCTTGCCGTTGTCGATGGTCTCGGCCGTCGCGATCAGGGCCAGGTTGGCCTCCATGCGGTCGGCGATCTTGTTGAGGATGTTGGCGCGCTCGGTCTGCGAGGTCTTGCCCCAGGCGGCCTTGGCGGCGTGGGCCGCGTCCAGCGCCAGTTCGACGTCCTCTGCGGTGGAGCGGGCGATCTCGCAGAACACCTGGCCGGTGATCGGCGTGATGTTACCGAAGTAGAGACCGTTCACCGGCGCGACGAATTTGCCGCCGATGTAGTTGTCGTAACGTGGTTTGAATGGGTTGGCTACACCCAGTTTGCTGATGTCCGCGAGATTCATTGTCGTCCTCTTTCTGCTTTGGTTATGAGCCGTTATGGAAACGGGGCCGGTTGGGCACATGACTCATTTCGCAAGTGCCGTGCCAGCTCCTTCGCGCCGGGCGGGAGGCGCGTTGGAATGCGGGTTGTCAGAGGGGAGGAGCACCTCCCCGCCGGCGGCGCCCCCGGCGCCGTGCCCGCTCCGCCCTGCGACACCTGTTCAAGTTTGGAACAGTTGTCACATCATTCAACGAATCACCACACCCCAGGGCAGCTCGCCGACGGCGACATCGGCGCTCTTGCTGGCGCTCGCCGTGTCGATCACCGAGACACTGTTGGAGCGGCCGTTGGCGACGTACAGCGTGGCGCCGTCCGGCGTCAGCGCCATGTTCCAGGGCCGCTTGCCGACGGCGATGGTGGCGCTGACCGCGTTGCGCGCCGTGTCGATCACCATCACGCTGCCGTCGGTGCCGTTGGAGACATACACATGCTTGCCGTCCGGGTGCACCGCGATGCCGTTGGCGTTGCGCCCGGCGGCCACCTTGGCCACCGCCCGCTGGCTGGCCATGTCGATGACGAAGACGGTGTTGACCATCTCGCAGGCGACGTAGGCGCGGCCCGAATCCGGCGCGAAGCCGATGCCGCGCGGCCGCAGGCCGACCGCGATGCTGCCGCTCTGCCGCCGCGCCGCGACGTCGATCACGTCGACCTGCTCGGCCTCCTCGGCGCTGACCAGCAGCCAGCGGCCGTCCGGGCTGAACACAGCATGCTCGGGATTCTTGCCCTGCACCTTGATATCGGCCAGCAGGGCGCCGCTGGCCGCGTCGATCAGGCTGACGCTGTTGCTCTCCTCGACGGCGACGGCGATGTACTTGCCGTCGGCCGAGGCGCTGACGCCCTCGGGCGACTTGCCAAGCGCAATCCGCTTCAGCATCACGCCGTTGCTGCTGTCGATGACCAGCAGCTCGTTGCTGGCGGCGTCGGTCACGTACAGGCGCTGCCCGGACGGATCGCTGGCGATGCCGCGCGGCCGCGTGCCGGCGCTGATGGTGCGCACGACTGTGGCGTTGGCCGTGTCGATGACGCTGATGCTGCCCGACTTCTCGTTCGGCACGTAGGCGAACGGCGCCGCCAGCGCCACGCCACCAACTAGCAGGCTGCACGCCAGCGCCGCCGCGCGCAGCGCAAGGGATGTTTGGTTCAGGTTGTTCACGGCACGGCCTTTCATCAGCCGCGCGCGGAATCGCGCGCGTGCGCGAAAGAAGATGCAATCGCCGTGCCAGGCGCCGCGCCGCGCACGGCGTCGATGCCGCGCGCCGCGCCAAAGCCATGGCAGGCATATTGCTTACTACAAAAGACCAGACCAGCCGGCGCAACCGCGCCGAAGCGGCACCATCACCTCACCCAGCTTGGAGACACCATGAAGCAGCACCCCTTTCGTTTGAACGCGATCGCCGCCCTATTCACCGCCGGTAGCGCGGCGCTGGCGCCGGCCGCCTATTCCGCCAGCGCCGACGCGAACGGCGCCGAGGCCGCCGCGCCGGCCGAGGTGGTGGTGGTCAGCGGCACCCGCGTCGGCCACGCCAGCTTCGACCTGCCGGCCGCCATCGACGTGCTCGACGCCGCCCGCATCCGCGACGGCCAGGCCCGCGTCAACGCCTCCGAGGCGCTGGCCGCCGTGCCCGGCCTGGTCGCGCAGAACCGGCAAAACTACGCGCAGGACGCTGCAGATCTCCTCGCGCGGCTTCGGCGCGCGCTCGGCCTTCGGCGTACGCGGCGTGCGCCTGATCGCCGACGGCATCCCGGCCAGCATGCCCGACGGCCAGGGCCAGGCGGCCACCTTCAACCTCGACATGGCCGAACGCATCGAGGTGCTGCGCGGCCCCTTCTCGGCCATCTACGGCAACCACTCCGGCGGCGTGATCCAGTTGTTCACCCGCGACGGCGACGGTGCGCCGACGCTGGAGACCACGCTGGTCGGCGGCAGCGACGGCGCCCGCAAGTTCGACTTGAACGCCCGGGGCAAAGCCGGCGCGGTCGGCTACGTGCTCGACGCCTCGCGCTTCGACACCGACGGCTACCGCAGCCACAGCGCCGCCCGGCGCGAGCAGGCAATGGCCAAGCTGACCCTGGCGCCACTCGACGGCGCCAAACTGACCATCGTCGCCAACAGCCTGCGCCAGCACGACACCCAGGACCCGCTCGGCGTGCAGTGGGCCACCTTCCTGCGCGACCCGCGCGCCGGCGAGATCGACAGCACCGACACCCAGTCGCCCAAGCGCACTTTCGCCGAACGCTACGACACCCGCAAAAACATCGACCACCAGCAGCTCGGCGCCACCTGGGAACAGCGCTTCGGCGACGACCGCCTGCGCGTCACTACTTACGTCGGCAACCGCCAGGTGATCCAGTACCAGGCCTTCTCCAAGGGCTTCCAGGCGCCGGCCAGCCACTCCGGCGGCGTGGTCGACTTCGACCGCGACTTCTACGGCAGCGACATCAACTGGCTGCACGTGGTCCAGCTGGCCGGCGGTAAACTGAGCACCACGATCGGCATCGACTACGGCCGCTCGTCCGACGCCCGCCAGGGCTACGAGAACTTCGTCGGCGCCCAGTTCGGCGTGCGCGGCAAGCTGCGCCGCGACGAGCGGGACACCGTCTCCAGCGTCGATCCCTACGTGCAGACGGAGTGGCAGTCCGGCCCCTGGCTGCTCAGCGCCGGCCTGCGCCACAGCCGCATGAAGGTCGAGGTCGACGACCACTTCGCCAGCAACGGCAACGACAGCGGCTCGCTCAGCTACAGCCACACCACGCCGGTGCTCGGCCTGCTGTACCAGGTGTCGCCGCGCCTGAACGTCTACGCCAGCGCCGCGCGCGGCTTCGAAGCGCCGACCCTCAACGAGCTGTTCTATTCCGGCGCCGCCGCCGGCTTCAACTTCAATTTGAAGGCGGCGCAAAGCACCCACCTGGAGGCCGGCGTCAAGGCGCGGCTGGATCAGGGCACGCGCTTGAACGCCGCCCTGTTCCAGGTGCGCACCAGCGACGAGCTGGTGGTCGACAGTTCCAACGGCGGCCGCACCAGCTATCGCAACGCCAGCAGCACGCTGCGCCAGGGCGCCGAAGTGTCGCTGGACTCGTCGTGGAAGCACGGCTTCAGCTCGCGCCTGGCGCTGACCACGCTGCGCGCGGTGTATCAACAGGGCTTTGGCGCGGTGCGGCGCGGCAGCCGGCTGCCCGGCGTGCCGAACGCGAACGCCTACGCGGAGTTGGCCTGGAAGGATAGCGCCGAACGCTTCGGCGCCGCGCTGGAGGCGCAGGCCAGCAGCCGGATCTACGCCGAGGACGCCAACCTGGACAGGCCGGCGCCCGGCTACGGCATCCTCAACGCGCGCGTCAACGCCGGCCAGAACTGGGGCGGCTGGCGCTTCAAGCAGTTCATCCGCGTGAACAACCTGCTCGACAAGGTGTATGTGGGTTCGCTGATCGTTGGTGACACCAACAAGCGCTATTACGAGGCGGCGCCTGGGCGCAACTGGCTGCTGGGAGCCAGTGCGCAGTACGCCTTCTAGAAGCGGTAACGCAGACCGGCCACCACGGAACGTGGTGCGCCGGGTGCGACAAAGCGGGCCAGCGCCGCCTCGGCCGGATTGTCGTGCGGTTGCAGCAGACGGCCTTGCGGGAACATGTCGAGCGCCACCGCGCCGTAGCTTTCATAACGGCGGTTGGTCACGTTGCCGACCCGGGCGAACAACTCCCAGCCCGGTGCCGGACGATAGCTGGCGCGCAGGCTGAGCAAGGCGTAGCCACGGATGCGCCAGTCGGCGTACTTGAGCGGTTCGCCTACCACGGGATCGGCGCGCAACCCGTCCTCGTTGCCTTGGCTGAGCATATCGGACACGGCCTGCACGTCGGCGCCCAAGGTCAGCGCCGGCATGGCGCGCCAGTCCAGTCCCAGCTTGAGCGTGTGGCGCGGCAGGCCGGCGATGCGCGTGCCAGGGCCCACCTTGACGTTGCGCGCGCCGGTGAACAACTCGCCGTCGGCGTCGTAGCTGGCGTCCAAATAGCTGTATGCCAGCCGCGCCGTCACCGTGCCGGCCTGCGCGCTGGCGTTCAAATCCATGCCTTGGTGGCGCGTGCGCGAGAAATTGGAGAAGTAGCCCTGCTGGGTCGCGCCGGCGCTGCGGAACAGGATGTCGTCCCGGTTGACGATGCGGTACAGCGACGCCGACACGCTTGCGCCGCGTCCCGCAGTCCACCGCGCGCCCGCCTCGACACTGCGCGACACCACCTGTTTCAGGTAGGGATCGGACTGCAGGCCGACCGGCAGACGACAAGGCTGCGCCGGGTCGGCGCAGCCGAGCTCGATCACCGTCGGCACGCGATTGCTTTGCGACAGATTGGCGAACAAGGTCAAGGCCGCGTTGGCGTCGTGCGTGATGCCGACGGCCGGATTGAGCTTGCGATAGGTGAAGCGTTCTTCCGGCTGGGCCGCGTCGCCGTTGACCAGAACATTGCTGACGCGCGCCAGGTTGTAGCGCGCCGACGCCGTCAAATGCGTTGCCGGCGCCAGCTGCCAGGTGTCGGCCGCATACAAGCCCCAGCTGTGCGCGCTGCCGGTGACGGACGACTCGGCCTCGCGCCCGGCCGTGCCGTCGGCCAGCACCGCGCGTTGCGGCGTGAAGTCGGCGGCCTGGGTGAACTGGGCGAAGCTGACGCTGCTGGCGTCGTAGCTGGTGCCGAGCACCACGCGGTGGCTGGCCAGGTCGGTGCTCAAATTGGCGCTGAAACCGCGGCCGCTCTGCCGCGTGCGGGTGGTGTTGAAGGACGCCGTATGCAGCGCGGCGCCCTCGCTTTGGCTGTCGTGGCAGGAGGCGGGATCGGCCGCCGCGCCGTCAGCCAAAAAGCCGGCCGCGCAGTCGCGCACATAGTCGGCATACTCGTCGGCGACGTCGCCGTTGACGGTGTCGCGCCGGCTGTTGCGCACGTACGCGTTGGCCGACAATTCGGTGCGCTCGCCATAGCGCTGCGTCAGTGCCAGCACCGCCTGGCGCAGACGGTTGCGGGTCTGGTCGGGGAAGGTATAGGCGGCGCGGCGCTGGCTTTCATACAGGCCGTCCTGGCGGCCGTCGTCGGTGACGCGATAGCTCGGCAGCAGGCCGTTGCCCACCAGGCGGCTGCTGCCGGCCAGCAGGGCCAGGCTCCAATCGCTGTCGCCGCTGGCGCGGCCCAGCTTCAGGTAGGCGTTGCCGAGGCGGCCGTCGGAATGCTCGCGCCAACCACGGTCGTTGAACACGGTGGCGGCCAGGAAGGCGTGCCAGTGGTCCGCGCCGCTGATGCCATAGGCCAGATCGCTGCGCCGCTGGCCGCTGCTGCTGGTCGAGACGTCGGCCTCGAAGCCGGGATGGCTGCGGCCCGATTTGCTGGTCAACGCGAGCGCGCCGCCCAGCGTGTTCAGGCCGTACAGCGGATTCGAGCCGGGCACCAGCAGCACGCTGCCGATGGCCGCCTCCGGCAGCATGTCCCAGTTGACCACGTCGCCGAACGGCTCGTTCACCCGCACGCCGTCGAGGTACACCGAGATGCCCTGCGAGGTGCCCAGCACCGGCGAGGCGCGGAAGCCGCGAAAGGTTACATCGTTTTGAAACGGGCTGCCCGAGATCTCGTTGACGTTCACACCGCTCAGATTGCGCGCCATGAATTCGCTCAGGTTTTCGCCCGGCGCCTGTTCGCTGTTCTTCGCCGACGCCGTCTGCACCGAGTACGGCAGCAAGCGCCGCTCGACGCCCAAGCCGGGCAGCGGCGCCACGCCGACTATGTCGACCGACAGCATGGCCAAGGCGGGATAATCGTTCGGCGCGCCCGCGCCGCGCATTCCACCTGGGGCGGCCTGCTGTGCCTGCGCCTGCATCGAAGCCAAGGCCAGCAGAACCGCGCAGGCCAATGGAAGGCGGTGGCTGCCGGCCGCCATCATGGCCGCACCACGTTCACGCCGTATTTGTTGAAGATCGCCTGCAGCTCGCCGCTGTCGCGCAGCGAGTTGACGGCGGCCTGCAACAGCTTGGCCACCTCGACGTCGTCCTTGCGCACCGCCATGCCGACGGCCCAGCCGGCGCGTGGCAGCCGCTGGAAGGTGGCCTCGCTCAGCGGATAGGCCGGATCGCTCTTGAACACCGCCTCGATCTCGGAGCGGTTGGCCAGCACGGCGTCGATGGCGCCGGCCTTCAACTGCTCCAAGGCCTCGGCGGCCGTGTCGAAGATGCGCACGTTGTCGCGGAAGCGACCGTTGCCCTCGCCCAGCATCACCATGGCGGCAATCGACACCTTCTCGACGCCGATTTTTTTGCCGTCCAAAGAATCGAGCCCGGCATACGCCGGAATCGCGCGCGCGCTGCGCACCAAGCGTACCGTCTCGACGTGGTACGGCGCCAGAATCTGCACCTTGCCGTTCTCGTTCATCAGTTGCGGCTCGACCGGCACGTGCAGCATCACATCGGCCGGACCGTAGCCGAGATAGTGCCCCTTCCACACCATATTGCGCAGGTCGTCGTTGAGGTTTTCGCCAGCGGGGAAGGGCAGCAGGTTGAGCTTGAGGCCCAACTTGCCGGCCAGCGCCTGGGCCAGGTCGACATCGATGCCCGCGCCGCGATCCGAGAATGGTGCGAACTCGTTGTAGACGGCCACCTTCAGCGTGCCGGACTGTTGGATCTTGCTCCAGTCGGCACGGGCCGGCGAAGCGACGCACAACAGCACGGCGGCGAGCGAACAGGCCGCGCCCGCAGCGCGCAAGTGTTTTGGGAACATGGAAATCACCTTCGGATCAGGGGTTGGCCAACGATAAGCAGCGGCGATGATGTGCTGTCGTGCTTAGTTCGTTTCGCGGCGCGCTTCCAGATAGGTTTTGACGGCCCACATGGCTTCCTGGTTGAACACGCCCTCAAACGGCGGCATGTAGACGGCGCCATTGCGCACCTTGCCGCGACGGATGGAGGTGAGGTAATAGGCGTCCGTTTCCTTGTAGCAGGCTTGCTTCTTGGTTTCGTTCTTGATGCCGGTGCAGTCGCGGTCGAGCATGCGCAGGTCGGGCGCGATGCCGCCGGTGATCGCATCCAGGCCGTGGCAGCGGGCGCAGTTTTGGTTGTAGGCGGAGGCACCGAGCTTCAACGCCACCTTGTTGCCGCGATAAGGATTCTCGTCGCGCCACTTCTCGCCGAGCGGGGTCAGGCCGGCGGTGTCGACGGTCTGCGGGATGATGTTGCCGTGGGCCGTGGCCAGCACCGAGGTCAGGGCCGAGGCGGCGATGAGGACGGTAGCGAAAGTGCGAAGGTGTTTCATGGGTGTCTCCTACTGTTTTTAATGGAATACGACAGTAAGAGCAATTGCCATGCCAAGCTAATCGGTGCCTCGACTAGGCGGTAAGGATCACTTATGAACGGGCTTGCCAAGCCGCGCTGTGCCAATTTGGAGCAACTGTCACATCCACTTCACCAGTGGCCCGGCGCGACGCGGCACTTGTCGAATGCCTGTCGCTTGCCGGACCTCTGCTCCTCAGCCACGCAGTCAGCGGCGAACAGCCAATCGCAGTCGGCCAAAAATCGACGCTGCTGCGCTCCCCCATGTCGCCGTAGATCTACCGGAACAATTGACCCGTGGCATGATCGAATGCGACGAACCGATCGCCGCGCAAGGTATCGTCGACGCATCTTCGGGTAGGCAATTTTATGGCAGATCAGTCGTTCAACCCATGGTAATTTTTCGTCGTCCCAAGCGCGCCATCATTTTCCGTCTTAGCGGAATATCATATTTCCTCTCCAACCAAATGGAAAACGCAATGACAATTGCAGCAAAGACAAATCCACCTAGAGGTATCGGAAAATACTTCAATCCTTGATTCAATACTTTCGCCATTGGAATATGTAACACATACAAAGGATAACTGGCCGCGCCAAGCAGCACCAACGTTCCTGTCAATTTTGACTCAGACTCCACTGGTTGTGCCGCGATGAGCACACACATCGGGAAAACCAATGCGATAGCCAGTAAATCGAACCAAGGATTGAATGTCCCGAAACTTGGACAAGCCAGAATAGCGACGACAGCAGCAATGGAGAACCAATGGGATACTCGCCCCTTGCACCAGCAAGCAAACGCAACATGGTATTTATATAAAAGTAGCCCGAGAAAAAATCCAAAGTGTGAGCGAGACAGGCCGCCAACAATAGATTTCAGCCCCCAGGAGAAACCGATATTCAGATCGCCATTACGGAACGCAATAATCGCCATTGCGACACCAGCGCAAAGAACGATTAGTACATTTAGCAACTTGGTCAACTTAGGACAGATTACAGCGTAAACAAAATTGGCTATTAATTCAAAAAATAGCGACCAATAAGGGCCATTTATTGGGAACAAAGCATTGTCCCCCCTCACATGAGATGGCAAAAATATCGCCGTCAACGCAACCATACTCGCGAATTGCATCAATTCGAATGAATTGAAATGTTTCCCGACGATCATTTGGCCGAACAAAAAGATTGAGATCAATAACAATGAAAAGATATACACCGGATATAATCTAATCACTCGTACTTGAACGAAATTAAAAATGGAAATAGTCCCATTATTTATCCTTTCATCATACGCATGAGCAATAACAAATCCGCTCAACATGAAGAAGATATCAACGGCCAGATAACTATGAAAAAACTCCACATTCCATAATCCACCGGTATGGCGAATTAGTACAAAAATCGCAGCCAACCCACGAATACCATCCAAAAATTCAAATCTTCCTTTTCGTGCAATATTTTTCGTTTCCATTTATTCCAAATAAAAAATTGCGGCATGATGACCAAATCAAGGAAGTGCATCAGTCGGGTCAAAAAAATCGTTTCCGCGCAAAGAGATAGGCAAAAATCATTACCCGTTATGGGTTGGTGCAAAGGTCCCCATGCTAAAAATAGAGAATTACAACGAAGACAACAACAGCCTCGAATTTTAGCTCAAATTGCTAGAAAGGAGCACTACTTTTCAAGTGCATAGTGCATGCCGAAAAAATGACTCAATCTTTGCGTTCACTTTGCCATAGCGGAACGATATAGCCATGACCTGCCTATGGCAGAGATGTGTCCTATGGGCAAAAAAAAAACCCCACCAGATCACTGGTGGGGTTTTTTAGAATAACTAGCCTGACGATAACCTACTTTCACACTGGTTGCAGCACTATCATCGGCGCAGAGTTGTTTCACGGTCCTGTTCGGGATGGGAAGGGGTGGTACCAACTTGCTATGGTCATCAGGCATTGACTTGTACGAGTGTTCGCCCCCGATCGGGCGGCGAAACTCTAAAATTGGGAAGAAGTATCGGTAAAGAATGGGGGTAATGAACGATGTATCAACAACTCAGGCGACACGTAGTTCTTATTCTTACAACCTGCTAAGGTTATAGGGACAAGCCTTACGGGCAATTAGTACTGGTTAGCTTAATGCATTACTGCACTTCCACACCCAGCCTATCAACGTCCTGGTCTCGAACGACCCTTCAAAGAGCTCAAGGCTCTGGGAAATCTCATCTCAAGGCAAGTTTCCCGCTTAGATGCTTTCAGCGGTTATCTCTTCCAGACTTAGCTACCCGGCAATGCCACTGGCGTGACAACCGGTACACCAGAGGTCTGTCCACTCCGGTCCTCTCGTACTAGGAGCAGCCCCCTTCAAATTTCCAACGCCCACGGCAGATAGGGACCAAACTGTCTCACGACGTTTTAAACCCAGCTCACGTACCACTTTAAATGGCGAACAGCCATACCCTTGGGACCGGCTACAGCCCCAGGATGTGATGAGCCGACATCGAGGTGCCAAACTCCCCCGTCGATATGAACTCTTGGGAGGAATCAGCCTGTTATCCCCAGAGTACCTTTTATCCGTTGAGCGATGGCCCTTCCATACAGAACCACCGGATCACTATGTCCTACTTTCGTACCTGCTCGACTTGTCAGTCTCGCAGTTAAGCACGCTTATGCCATTGCACTATCAACACGATGTCCGACCGTATCTAGCGTACCTTCGAACTCCTCCGTTACACTTTAGGAGGAGACCGCCCCAGTCAAACTGCCTACCATGCACTGTCCCCGATCCGGATAACGGACCAAGGTTAGAACCTCAAACAAACCAGGGTGGTATTTCAAGGTTGGCTCCACGAAGACTGGCGTCCCCGCTTCAAAGCCTCCCACCTATCCTACACAGATTGGTTCAAAGTCCAATGCAAAGCTACAGTAAAGGTTCATGGGGTCTTTCCGTCTAGCCGCGGGTAGATTGCATCATCACAAACATTTCAACTTCGCTGAGTCTCGGGAGGAGACAGTGTGGCCATCGTTACGCCATTCGTGCAGGTCGGAACTTACCCGACAAGGAATTTCGCTACCTTAGGACCGTTATAGTTACGGCCGCCGTTTACTGGGACTTCAATCAAGAGCTTGCACCCCATCATTTAATCTTCCAGCACCGGGCAGGCGTCACACCCTATACGTCCACTTTCGTGTTTGCAGAGTGCTGTGTTTTTATTAAACAGTCGCAGCCACCAGTTTATTGCAACCCGTTCACCCTTCCACAGTAAAGTGGTCAAGCTACAAGGGCGTACCTTTTCCCGAAGTTACGGTACCAATTTGCCGAGTTCCTTCTCCCGAGTTCTCTCAAGCGCCTTAGAATACTCATCTCGCCCACCTGTGTCGGTTTGCGGTACGGTCTCGTATGACTGAAGCTTAGAGGCTTTTCTTGGAACCACTTCCGATTGCTTCACGAATAAATTCGCTCGTCCCAGTCCCTTGAATTCCGCACCCGGATTTGCCTAAGTGCCTTCTATGAACCAGAAACTGCCTATTCCAACAGGCAGACAACCTTCCGCGATCCGTCCCCCCATCGCATCATACGACGGTGCAGGAATATTAACCTGCTTCCCATCAGCTACGCATCTCTGCCTCGCCTTAGGGGCCGACTCACCCTGCTCCGATGAACGTTGAACAGGAAACCTTGGGCTTACGGCGTGGGGGCTTTTCACCCCCATTATCGCTACTCATGTCAGCATTCGCACTTCTGATACCTCCAGCATCCTTTACAAGACACCTTCGCAGGCTTACAGAACGCTCTCCTACCATATGCTTACGCATATCCGCAGCTTCGGTGACTGGCTTAGCCCCGTTACATCTTCCGCGCAGGACGACTCGATCAGTGAGCTATTACGCTTTCTTTAAATGATGGCTGCTTCTAAGCCAACATCCTGACTGTTTTAGCCTTCCCACTTCGTTTTCCACTTAGCCAATCTTTGGCAACCTTAGCTGGCGGTCTGGGTTGTTTCCCTCTTGACGCCGGACGTTAGCACCCGACGTCTGTCTCCCAAGCTCGCACTCATCGGTATTCGGAGTTTGCAATGGTTTGGTAAGTCGCGATGACCCCCTAGCCATAACAGTGCTCTACCCCCGATGGTGATACTTGAGGCACTACCTAAATAGTTTTCGGAGAGAACCAGCTATTTCCAAGTTTGTTTAGCCTTTCACCCCTACCCACAGCTCATCCCCTAATTTTTCAACATTAGTGGGTTCGGACCTCCAGTGCGTGTTACCGCACCTTCATCCTGGCCATGAGTAGATCACTTGGTTTCGGGTCTACACCCAGCGACTGAACGCCCTATTCGGACTCGATTTCTCTACGGCTTCCCTATATGGTTAACCTTGCCACTGAATGTAAGTCGCTGACCCATTATACAAAAGGTACGCAGTCACGGAACAAGTCCGCTCCTACTGTTTGTATGCACACGGTTTCAGGATCTATTTCACTCCCCTTCCGGGGTTCTTTTCGCCTTTCCCTCACGGTACTGGTTCACTATCGGTCGATTACGAGTATTTAGCCTTGGAGGATGGTCCCCCCATATTCAGACAGGATTTCTCGTGTCCCGCCCTACTTGTCGCACGCTTAGTTCCACACATCGCATTTCGAATACGGGACTATCACCCGCTACGGTTCCTATTTCCAGAGGATTCTTCTATGCGTCATGCTAAAACGTGCAGGCTCATCCCATTTCGCTCGCCACTACTTTGGGAATCTCGGTTGATTTCTTTTCCTGCAGCTACTTAGATGTTTCAGTTCGCCGCGTTCGCTTTGCATACCTATGTATTCAGTATGCAATGACCTAAAAGGCCGGGTTTCCCCATTCGGAAATCTGCGGATCAAAGCGTGTTTGCTCGCTCCCCGCAGCTTATCGCAAGCTACTACGTCCTTCATCGCCTGTAATCGCCAAGGCATCCACCATGTGCACTTATTCGCTTGTCCCTATAACGTTAGCCCCTGCGACTAAACAAGGAGCGTTTATAGGAATAAGAAACTACATGTTGCTATGTTTGTTGATACATACAATCATTACCCATCATTCACGCCTTCCGACGCAAACGATTAATAAATAATCTTTACTTTTACTTCTTCCAAATTTTTAAAGAACGAAACAGCATTTAATCTCTAAAAGACCAAACCTAAACCGCGCTTGCCGCTAGGGCAGGGCTTACGTTTGAACTTTTGGTGGAGGATGACGGGATCGAACCGACGACCCCCTGCTTGCAAAGCAGGTGCTCTCCCAGCTGAGCTAATCCCCCTAGGGTACTACTCGAATCCTGGTAGGGCTGGTTGGACTCGAACCAACGACCCCCGCGTTATCAACACGGTGCTCTAACCAGCTGAGCTACAGCCCCAAATGCTGTTCTTCTTAATTGACAGTCGATAAGTGTGAATGCTTGATGATGTGAACCATTGCTGATTCTGTGCATACTCTAGAAAGGAGGTGATCCAGCCGCACCTTCCGATACGGCTACCTTGTTACGACTTCACCCCAGTCACGAATCCTACCGTGGTAAGCGCCCTCCTTACGGTTAAGCTACCTACTTCTGGTAAAACCCGCTCCCATGGTGTGACGGGCGGTGTGTACAAGACCCGGGAACGTATTCACCGCGACATGCTGATCCGCGATTACTAGCGATTCCAACTTCATGCAGTCGAGTTGCAGACTACAATCCGGACTACGATACACTTTCTGCGATTAGCTCCCCCTCGCGGGTTGGCGGCGCTCTGTATGTACCATTGTATGACGTGTGAAGCCCTACCCATAAGGGCCATGAGGACTTGACGTCATCCCCACCTTCCTCCGGTTTGTCACCGGCAGTCTCATTAGAGTGCCCTTTCGTAGCAACTAATGACAAGGGTTGCGCTCGTTGCGGGACTTAACCCAACATCTCACGACACGAGCTGACGACAGCCATGCAGCACCTGTGTACTGGTTCTCTTTCGAGCACTCCCCAATCTCTCAGGGATTCCAGCCATGTCAAGGGTAGGTAAGGTTTTTCGCGTTGCATCGAATTAATCCACATCATCCACCGCTTGTGCGGGCCCCGTCAATTCCTTTGAGTTTTAATCTTGCGACCGTACTCCCCAGGCGGTCTACTTCACGCGTTAGCTGCGTTACCAAGTCAATTAAGACCCGACAACTAGTAGACATCGTTTAGGGCGTGGACTACCAGGGTATCTAATCCTGTTTGCTCCCCACGCTTTCGTGCATGAGCGTCAGTCTTGACCCAGGGGGCTGCCTTCGCCATCGGTGTTCCTCCACATATCTACGCATTTCACTGCTACACGTGGAATTCTACCCCCCTCTGCCAAACTCTAGCCTTGCAGTCTCCATCGCCATTCCCAGGTTGAGCCCGGGGATTTCACGACAGACTTACAAAACCGCCTGCGCACGCTTTACGCCCAGTAATTCCGATTAACGCTTGCACCCTACGTATTACCGCGGCTGCTGGCACGTAGTTAGCCGGTGCTTATTCTTCAGGTACCGTCATTAGCAGGCTGTATTAGAACCCACCGTTTCTTCCCTGACAAAAGAGCTTTACAACCCGAAGGCCTTCTTCACTCACGCGGCATTGCTGGATCAGGCTTTCGCCCATTGTCCAAAATTCCCCACTGCTGCCTCCCGTAGGAGTCTGGACCGTGTCTCAGTTCCAGTGTGGCTGGTCGTCCTCTCAGACCAGCTACTGATCGATGCCTTGGTAGGCCTTTACCCCACCAACTAGCTAATCAGATATCGGCCGCTCCAGGAGCATGAGGTCTTGCGATCCCCCACTTTCATCCTTAGATCGTATGCGGTATTAGCGTAACTTTCGCTACGTTATCCCCCACTCCAGGGTACGTTCCGATATATTACTCACCCGTTCGCCACTCGCCGCCAGGTTGCCCCGCGCTGCCGTTCGACTTGCATGTGTAAGGCATGCCGCCAGCGTTCAATCTGAGCCAGGATCAAACTCTTCAGTTTAATCTCTGTTACTTTGACACTTTCGTGCCACCCTTATTGCTAAGGGGTCGCTCACTCAAAATACTGACAGGCCACTTCTTGCGAAGCGTCCTATTTCATTACTTCTTGTGAACATTTGATATTTTAAGTTGACGACTTCCGAAGAAGCCGCTGCACTTTCATCAAACATCCACACTTATCGACTGTTAATTGTTAAAGAACTTTATTCGGTACTGCCTGCAACCGGGCTTTCAACCCTTGACAAAGCGTTTTGTTTGTCAGTTGCGAAGAAGGAAGAGTATGCAGCGTTTCGGCCATTTCGTCAACCTTCTTTTTCTCCCCGCCTACTCTGCAACCGCTTGTTTCTGCGTGCATTTCTGCGGGGAGGCGAACTATATCAAAGACCGTCGAACTTAGGCAAGCGCTTTTCCAGGAAAGCGTGCATGCCCTCTTTTTGGGCAGGCGTGCCGAAGGCCGACTGGAACAGGCGGCGCTCGTAATTAACGCCCTCCGTCAGCGTGGTCTCGAAGGCGCGGTTGACGGCGTCCTTGATCATCATCGCCACCGAGGTCGGCATGTCGGCGATGGTGGCGGCGGCAGTCATCGCCTCCTCCAGCAACATTTCGGCCGGCACCACGCGGGAGACCAGGCCGATGCGCTCGGCTTCGGCCGCGTCGATGGTACGGGCGGTCAGCAACAGGTCCATGGCCTTGGATTTGCCGATGGTGCGCGGCAAGCGCTGGGTGCCGCCGGCGCCAGGCGTGACGCCGACCTTGATTTCCGGCTGGCCGAACTTGGCGTTGTCGGCGGCGATCAGGAAGTCGCACATCATGGCCAGCTCGCAGCCGCCGCCCAGGGCGTAGCCGGCGACGGCGCCGATCACCGGCTTGCGCACGCGCAGGATGTGCTCCCAGTTGCGGGTGATGTAGTTGTCGCGGTAGGTGTCGACATAGGTGTAGTCGGCCATGGCGGCGATGTCGGCGCCGGCGGCGAAGGCTCTTTCGCTGCCCGTCAGCACGATGCAGCCGATCGCCGGGTCGGCGTCGAACTTGCGCAGGGCGTCGCCCAGCTCATCCATCATGCGGTCGTTCAGCGCGTTCAGCGCCTTGGGACGGTTCAGGCGAATCAGCGCCACTTTGCCTTGCACGTCAACAATCAGGTCTTCGTATTGCATGGGGACTCCTCCGGTGGATAATCAAGCTTCTAGATCGGTATGCGGCGATTGTATCTTTTATCGTCTATATAGAGAGGTTGCGCGCTGGTATTATTTGACTCTCCAACCGCCGACCGAACCGGTGCCCCATTCTTACCGCCATCCGCCACTACCTGTCCGAGCTGCTGGTCCGCGACGCCCTGCTGCGCAACGTCGATTTCCGCCGCTACTGGTTCAGCAGCATCCTCAACGGCTTCGGCGGACAGATCAGCGCGCTGGCCCTGCCGCTGTGTTCGGCCATCCTGCTGCGCGCCAGCCCTTCGCAGATGGGCATGCTCATGGCCTGCCAGGCGATCCCGTTCGCCTTGTTCGCGCTGCCGGCCGGCGTGCTGCTGGACCGCAGCCGCAAGCTGCCGATCTTGCTCGGCAGCGAGGTGGTGCAGGCGCTGACCTTGGCCAGCATCCCGGCGGCCTACTGGCTGGGCCTGCTGTCGATGCACTGGATGTATGCGGTGGCCTTCGTGCTGGGCAGCTGCACCGTGGTCGGTGGCGGCGCCGAGCAGATCTTCCTGACCTTCCTAATCGGCCGCGACGGGCTGATCGACGCCCAGTCCAAGTTCGCCGCCAGCGATTCGGCCTCGCGCCTGATCTCGCCCGGCGTCGCCGGCATCCTGATCCAGTGGCTGACGGCACCCTACGCCATCCTGGTCAACGCCGCCGGCTTCGTGGTGTCGGTGCTCAACCTGCGCCGCATCAGCGTGCGCGACCCGCAGCCGGCGCCGTCCGACAAGCACCCGCTGCGCGACATCCGCGACGGCTTCATCTTCATCTGGGGCCATCCGCTGCTGCGCACGCTGGCCTGGGCGGCCGGCGTCTGGCACCTGCTGTTCTACGGCTACGCCGCGCTGGCCATCCTGTTCGCCACGCGCGAACTGGGCATGTCGCCCGGCGTGCTGGGCGCGGCGCAGATGGTCGGCGGGGTCGGCGTGTTCATCAGCTCGATGCTGATCAAGCCGCTGAACCGCCGCTTCGGCGCCGGCGTCACGCTGCTGATCGGCACCGCCGCCACCACGCTGGGCTTCGTGCTGATGCCGGCCATTCCGCCGGCGCTGTTCGGCAGCAGCATGGCCACCACCGTCGCCTTCGCCTCGCTGTCGCTGTTCTTCGACTGCGGCGTGATGCTGTTCTTCATGCCCTACATGGCGATGCGGCAAAAGGTCACGCCCGACGCCTTCCTCGGCCGCATGATCTCGACGATGCGTTTCCTGACCGTGGCCACGGCGCCGCTGGGCGCCCTAGCGGCCGGCTACATCGCCGAGCACCTGAGCATCCGCACCGGCATGGCCTGCGTCGGCGCCGGCGGCATCCTGCTGACCGTCGCCATGGCGCTGTCCAAGCCGATCCGTGACGTGCGCCCCGAACGGCCTATCGGCGCCACACTGGACGCCTGAGCGGTGGATGCGGCCTGGTTTGATCTGGATCAAGGATTTCCACTGGTCAATTCCATAAGCTTGCAGCCATACACTTACCGGAGAAGGCCATGTTCAAGAAAATCCTGCTGCCGACCGACGGCTCCGCGCTGTCGGACAAAGCCACCGCGACGGCGATCCAGTTCGCCCAGCTCAACCGGGCGCAGCTGGTCGCCATCAGCGTGATCCACCCCTTCCCCTTCTCGCCGATGGCCGACGGCGGCGCCGTGCTCGACGCCAAGACCTTCGAACGGGAGATGGAGCAGGAGGCGCGCCGCAACATCGCCAAGGTGGCCGCCGCCGCCGAGGCCGCCGGCATCGCCTTCGAGGGCGTGGTCACGCTGTCGTTCAGCCCCTACGAGGAGATCGTCGAGGCGGCCAAGCAGCACGGTTGCGACATCATCATGATGGCCTCGCACGGCCGCAAGGGCCTGAACCGGCTGTTCCTCGGCAGCGAGACGCAAAAGGTGCTGGCCCACACCACCCTGCCGGTGATGGTGCTGCGCTAACAAAAAGGGCGGCCTCGCGGCCGCCCTGTGCTGAAAATCCAGGCAGATCGCCCGGCGCTCAGCGCGCCGGCGCCTGCCTCGGCAGCAACAGCCATACCTTGCCGCGCTGCTTCATGCGGCCGGCGTTCTCCGCCGCCTCGGCGCCGAAGCCGAAGAAATAGTCGACGCGGATCGCGCCACGGATGGCGCCGCCCGTGTCCTGCGCCATCGCCAGCCGTTGCAGCGGGATGTCGCTGTTGGCCTGGGTGGTGGCGAGGAACAGCGGCACGCCCAGCGGCAGCTGGGCGGCGTCGATGGCCACCGAGCGCTGCGGCGTCAGCGGCACGCCCAGCGCGCCCTTCGGCCCGACGCGCGGATCGGGCAGGCGCTCCTCCTTGAAGAACACATAGCTGGGATTGACGTTGAACAGCTCCTGCTGGCGCGTCGGATGGCCGGCGATCCAGGCCTTGATGCCCTGCGCCGAGGCCTGCTCGAAGGTCAGCTCGCCCTTGTCCACCAGATAGCGGCCGATCGACTTGTAGGGATGGCCGTTCTGGTCGGCGTAGGCGACCCGCACGGTTTCCTGCGTGTCGCTCATCTGCACGCGGCCGGAACCCTGCACCTGGAGGAAGAAGGCCTCGACCGCATCGTCGACCCACAGCAACTCCTTGCCGGCAACGTCGGTGGCCCGCTCGATCTCGGCGCGTGTGGCATACGGCAACACCTTCTTGCCGACCAGGCGGCCGCGCAGGCGCATGCCCTTCAACTCCGGATACACGCCGGCCAGCTCGACGGTGACCAGGTCGTCCGGCACCTTGTACAGCGGCGTCTGGAACGGGCCGCCCTTCTTGCGCGCGCCGTGCAGCAGCGGCTCGTAGTAGCCGGTGACCAGGCCGTCCTCGGCGCCGTCGGGCGCGAGCACCCGCTGCGGCTGCAGGAAGGCCTCGAAAAAGGTGCGGATGGCGCGCTCGTCGTTGCCGTTGACGCCGCGGGCGATGCTGCACGACTCCTTCCAGTCCGGCTTTTTGCCCAGCACGCCGCAGGACGACATGAAGGCCGGCCAGGCGGCGCGCAGGTCGTCCTTGTCCCAGCCGGGCAGGTCGGCGAAGCTGGCCGGAACGAACTGCGGCGCAGTCGGCTTGGGCGCCGGGGCCGGCGCCGCTGGCGTTGCGGGCGCGGGGACGACGGCGACCGGCGGCGGCGCGCTCGGCGCCGGCTTGGGCGCCGGCGGCGCGGTGCCGCAGGCGGCCAAGGCCAGCGCGACGAGGGACAGGGGAACGAGTAGACTACGGCGTGTAAATAACATTGAGGATCGCTATGTGGCTATTAATGATTGAAGCGCTGGTCGCGTTTTTCCTGCTGGCGTTCATCGTCTGGTGGACCATGTACTCGGGCAAGACCCCGCCCCGGCCGACCCGCGCGCCGCCCGAGCCGAAGCCGGAGCGGCAGCCCGATCAGGCCGAGTGAAGCAAAAAGGCACGCCCGCAGCGGCGCGGCGTGCCTTTCGCTCGGGCTGCGCTACTTTAGTGCAAAGTGCGCGGCAACGACAACACGAACTCCGGAATGGTCACCTCGAAGCGGTGGCCGTCCTCGGCCACGCAGAAGTAGTCGCCCGTCATCGAGCCCTGCGGCGTGGCCAGCGCGGTGCCGCTGGTGTACTCGAACTGCTCGCCCGGCGCCAGCAGCGGCTGGTGGCCGACCACGCCCAGGCCGCGCACCTCGTCGATGTGGTTGTTGGCGTCGGTGATGACCCAGTGGCGGGAAATGAGTTGCGCGGCCACCGTGCCCGTGTTTTTGATCGTGATCGAGTAGGTGAACACGAAGTTGGTGCGTTCCGGGTCGGACTGCTCGGGCAGGTACTGGGTTCTGACCGAGACAGTGAATTCGTATGAGGCCATTAACATTCCTTAAAGATGAAGCAACAGCGGTGCAGCGGCGAGGATCTGCAAGCTTGGCGAATTTTCATCGTCCATTCCACATTGCACCGCAAATCCGGGCCGGGCGCAAGGTGTAGCCCGCAATTGGCATGACAATTCTCGGCCGGCCCGCGCCGGGCGGCCTGCGGCGCCGTCGGCAAAACCGCCAGGCGGACGCGGCAAAGCGTAAAATAGCGCATCCTTTTTAACGCACGCTCAACGCCAGCCCACACCATGACCACTTTCCGCATCGCTCCCAGCATCCTGTCCGCCGACTTCGCCCGCCTGGGCGAGGAAGTGCGCAACGTCGTCACGGCCGGCGCCGACATCATCCACTTTGACGTCATGGACAACCATTACGTTCCCAACCTGACCATCGGCCCGCTGGTGTGCCAGGCCATCCGTCCGCACGTGCAGGTGCCGATCGACGTCCACCTGATGGTCAAGCCGGTCGACCGCCTGATCCCCGACTTCGCCAAGGCCGGCGCCAACATCATCACCTTCCACCCCGAGGCGTCCGAGCACATCGACCGCACGCTGCAACTGATCCGCGACAACGGCTGCAAGGCCGGCCTGGTGTTCAACCCGGGCACGCCGCTGCACTTCCTCGAGCACGTGATGGACAAGATCGACATGATCCTGATCATGTCGGTCAACCCCGGCTTCGGCGGCCAGTCCTTCATCCCCGAGGCGCTGAAGAAGATCGCGCTGGCGCGCCGCCTGATCGACGAGTCGGGCCGCGACATCCTGCTCGAGGTCGACGGCGGCATCAAGATCGACAACATCGCGGCGGCGGCGGCGGCCGGCGCCGACACCTTCGTGGCCGGCTCGGCGATCTTCGGCCAGCCCGACTACAAGGCCGTCATCGACGCCATGCGCGCGCAACTGGCGGGCGTGTAAGTGAAGGCGGGCATGACGGTACTGGCCGGCGTGCGCGCCGCCATCATCGACCTCGACGGCACCATGCTCGACACGCTGCCCGATTTCCAGGTGGCCATCAACCGCATGCGCGCCGACTTCGCCCTGGCGCCGATCTCGCAACAGCAGATCGGCCTGATGGTCGGCAAGGGTTCGGAACACCTGATCCACAGCGTGCTGTCGCTCGACTACAACGAAGCCGGGCTGGCGCCGCTGCTGGCGCCGGCGCTGGCGTCCTACCAGCGCCACTACCTGGACATCAACGGCCGCCACAGCGCGCTGTATCCCGACGTGATCGCCGGCCTGCAGGCGCTGCGCGCGCAGGGCCTGCGCCTGGCCTGCGTGACCAACAAGCCGATCGCCTTCGCCAAGCCGCTGCTGCAGATGAAGGGCTGGCGCCCTACTTCGAGCTGGTCTACGGCGGCGATTCCTTGCCGCGCAAGAAGCCCGACCCGCTGCCGCTGCGGACGGTGTGCCGCGACTTCGGCATGGAACCGGCCACGGTGGTGGCGATCGGCGATTCGCAGAACGACGCCATGGCGGCGCGGGCGGCCGGTTGCCCCGTGCTGACCGTGCCTTATGGTTACAATCACGGACAGGCTATACACGCAACCGATTCCGATGGTATAGTTGACACGCTGCTCGACGCGGCGAACCAGATTCGTTTTCATAACTGAACTGCACACAGCCCCTACACCAATAATGTTTCTCGACAAAAAACACAACGTCACCCAACCCGGCTCGATTGAGGCCTGGCTTTGGCGACGCTGGCAATCCTGGCAAAAGTAAGCCACCCTGATTGCTGTCGCATGTGCCCACGCACCCGACAGGTTTTTTGAACAACCACCGCCCCCACACCCTCTTGGCATCCGGGGCGGCATGGAGAGATGACATGACCGAACTCGAATTCAAATCGCTGGCCACGGAAGGCTACAACCGCATCCCCCTGATCGCCGAAGCCTTCGCCGACCTGGAAACCCCGCTGACGCTGTACCTGAAACTGGCGCAGACCCAGCAGGGCGGCAAGAACACCTTCCTGCTCGAGTCCGTCGTCGGCGGCGAGCGCTTCGGCCGCTACTCCTTCATCGGCCTGCCGGCCACGACCGTGTTGCGCAGCTACGGCAGCCGCACCGAGATCGTCAAGAACGGCGTCGTCATCGAGACCCACGAGGGCAACCCGCTCGACTTCATCGAAAGCTTCCAAGCCCGCTTCAAGGTGGCGCTGCGGCCCGGCATGCCGCGCTTCTGCGGCGGCCTGGCCGGCTACTTCGGCTACGACACCGTGCGCCACATCGAGAAGAAGCTGGCCGCCACCCAGCCCAAGGACGACCTCGGCCTGCCCGACATCCAGCTGATGGTGACCGAGGAGCTGGCGGTGATCGACAACCTGTCCGGCAAGCTGTACCTGATCGTCTACGCCGACACCGCCCAGCCCGAGTCCTTCTCCAAGGCGCGCCAGCGCCTGAAGAACCTGCGCATGATGCTGCGCCGCGGCGTCGACGCGCCCGTCACCTCCAGCTCGGTGCGCACCGAGATCATCCGCGACTTCAACAAGGAAGACTACCTGAAGGCCGTCGCCAAGGCGCACGAGTACGTGATGGCCGGCGACCTGATGCAGGTGCAGATCGGCCAGCGCATCCGCAAGCCCTACGTCGATTCGCCGCTGACGCTGTACCGCGCGCTGCGCTCGCTGAACCCGTCGCCGTATATGTACTTCTACAATTTCGGCGACATGCAGATCGTCGGCGCCTCGCCGGAGATTTTGGTGCGCAACGAGACCGCCGCCGACGGCGAGAAGAAGGTCACGCTGCGCCCCATCGCCGGCACCCGTCCGCGCGGCGCCACGCCCGAGCGCGACGCCGAGCTGGCCAGGGAACTGCTGGCCGATCCGAAGGAGATCGCCGAACACGTGATGCTGATCGACCTGGCGCGCAACGACCTGGGCCGCATCTCCGAGATCGGCAGCGTGCAGGTCACCGACCGCCTGGTGATCGAAAAATACTCGCATGTGCAGCACATCGTCTCCAACGTCGAGGGCAAGCTGAAGGGCGGCCTGTCGAACCTGGACGTGCTGCGCGCCACCTTCCCGGCCGGCACCCTGACCGGCGCGCCGAAGGTGCGGGCGATGGAGGTCATCGACGAGCTGGAGATCACCAAGCGCGGCATCTACGGCGGCGCCTGCGGCTACCTGTCGTTCGGCGGCGAGATGGACGTGGCGATCGCCATCCGCACCGGCGTCATCAAGGACGGCATGCTGTACGTGCAGGCCGCCGCCGGCATCGTCGCCGACTCGGTGGCCGAGATGGAATGGCAGGAAACCGAAAACAAGGCGCGCGCCGTGCTGCGCGCCGCCGAACAAGTGCAAGACGGCCTGGATGGGGAGTTCTAACATGCTGCTCATGATCGACAACTACGACTCCTTCACCTACAACATCGTGCAGTACTTCGGCGAGCTGGGCGAGGACGTGCGCACCTTCCGCAACGACGAGATCAGCATCGCCGAGATCGAGGCGCTGAACCCGGACCGCATCTGCATCTCGCCGGGCCCGAAGGGCCCGGCGCAGGCCGGCATTTCGCTCGAGGTGCTCAAGCACTTCGCCGGCAAGAAGCCGATGCTCGGCGTCTGCCTGGGCCACCAGGCCATCGGCGAGGCCTTCGGCGGCAAGGTGATCCGCGCCAAGCAGGTCATGCACGGCAAGACCTCGCTGATCGCCCACACCGGCGTCGGCGTGTTCAAGGGCCTGCCCTCGCCGTTCACGGTGATCCGCTACCACTCGCTGGCGATCGACCGCGCCACCCTGCCGGCCTGCCTGGAAGTGACGGCGTGGACCGACGACGGCGAGATCATGGGCGTGCGCCACAAGGAGTTCGACATCGAGGGCGTGCAGTTCCACCCCGAGTCGATCCTGTCCGAGCACGGCCACGCCCTGCTGAAGAACTTCCTGGTCCGCTGACGACAGCCGCGCGCCGCCACGGCGGCGCGCCCCGCATCGAGCTGTCCGCCGCCGCGACCCGCGTCCTCATCATTGAAGAAGGAACCATCATGCCGATCACCCATCAAGAAGCCCTGCTGCGCTGCATCGAACACCGCGAGATCTTCCACGACGAGATGCTGCACCTGTTCCGCCAGATCATGTCCGGCGAGATGTCGCCGGTGATGATCGCCGCCCTCACCATGGGCCTGCGCGTGAAGAAGGAAACCATCGGCGAGATCGCCGCCGCCGCCCAGGTGATGCGCGAGTTCTCCACCAAGGTGCCGATGGCCGACACCCGCGGCCTGCTCGACATCGTCGGCACCGGCGGCGACGGCGCCCACACCTTCAACATCTCGACCACGGCGATGTTCGTCGCCGCCGCCGCCGGCGCGCGCGTGGCCAAGCACGGCGGCCGCAGCGTGTCGTCCTCGTCCGGCAGCGCCGACGTGATCGAGGCGCTGGGCGCCAACATCAACCTGAAACCCGAGCAGATCGCCCAGTCGATCGCCCAGACCGGCATCGGCTTCATGTTCGCGCCCAACCACCACGCCGCCATGAAGCACGCCGCGCCGGTGCGCCGCGAGCTGGGCGTGCGCACCATCTTCAACATCCTCGGCCCGCTGACCAACCCGGCCGGCGCGCCGAACATTTTGATGGGCGTGTTCCACGAGGACCTGGTCGGCATCCAGGTGCGCGTGCTGCAGCGCCTGGGCGCGCAGCACGCCATCGTGGTCTACGGCCGCGACAACATGGACGAGGTCTCGCTCGGCGCCGCCACCCTGGTCGGCGAGCTGGTCGACGGCGAGATCCGCGAGTACGAGATCCATCCGGAGGACTTCGGCATGCAGATGATCGCCAGCCGCAACCTGCGGGTGGCCAACGCCGCCGAGTCGCGGGCCAAGATGATGGAGGCGCTGCGCGGCGAACCCGGCGCCGCCCACGACATCGTCGCGCTCAACGCCGGCACCGCGCTGTACGCCGCCGGCACCGCCAGCTCGATCGAGGACGGCCTGCGCCTGGCGCGCATCGCCATCAGCTCCGGCGCGGCGCTGGAAAAGGTCAACCAGTTCGTCCAGGTCACGCAGAGCCTGGGCGCCAACAACTAAGCCGGGCGCGCGCCCCCGCCCACACCCTCACCAGATTGCCATCATGTCCGACATCCTCAACAAAATCCTCGCCGTCAAGGCCGACGAAGTGGCCGCCGCCAAAAAACACCGCAGCCTGGCCAGCCTGCGCAGCGAAGTCGAGGGCGACGCCGAACTGCGCCAGGGCCTGCGTGGCTTCGAGGCCAGCCTGCGCCAGCGCATCGCCGGCGGCGCCGCCGGCGTCATCACCGAGGTGAAGAAGGCCTCGCCGTCGAAGGGCGTGCTGCGGGCCGACTTCCGCCCGGCCGAGATCGCCGCCAGCTACGCCGCCAACGGCGCCGCCTGCCTGTCGGTGCTGACCGACGAGCAGTTCTTCCAGGGCTCGGTGGACTACCTGAAGCAGGCGCGCGCCGCCTGCGCCATTCCGGTGCTGCGCAAGGACTTCATGGTCGACATGTACCAGGTCTACGAGGCGCGCGCCATGGGCGCCGACTGCATCCTGCTGATCGTCTCGGCGCTGGACCACGGCCTGATGGCCGAGCTGGAGGCCTGCGCCCACGAGCTGGGCATGGGCGTGTTGGTCGAGGTGCACGACGGCGGGGAGTTGGACGCGGCGCTGCGCCTGAAGACGCGCATGGTCGGCATCAACAACCGCAACCTGCGCACCTTCGAGACCTCGCTGGACACCACGCTGGGCCTGCTCGAGCGCATTCCTGCCGAGCGCCTGGTGGTGACCGAATCTGGCATCATGGTGCCGGACGACGTACAACGCATGCGCGCCGCCGGCGTGCACGCCTTCCTGGTCGGCGAGGCCTTCATGCGCGCGCCGGACCCGGGCGCCGAGCTGGCCCGCCTGTTCAACTGACCCGGAGTACACCACCATGGCAAGCCGATCGCAGCATACATTGAGGATCGCGCTTGCCGCCGGCGCCGCGCTGCTGCTGGCCTCCTGCCACAAGGAGCCGCCGGTGCTGCCCAAGGTCGGCCCGCCGGCGCCGCCCGCCGCCGCCACGCCGGCGCCGCCGCGCGCCGCCGCCAATCTCGACGAGTACAAGGTGCAGGTGGCCGAGCGCATCCTGGCCAGCAATCCGCAACAGACCTTTAGCGGCCGCCTGCCGCCGATGCTGCCGGCCATCGTCGTGCTCGACATCGGCATCGACCGCGACGGCGGCGTCAGCGAGGCGCGCGTGCACCGCTCGCGCGACAAGGCCGCCTCCAAGGTGGCGCTGGCCGCGCTGGCGGCCGGCACGCCCTACCCCAAGCCGGGCCACCTGCTGCGCTTCGGCCACAAGACCCTGGTGTTCTCCGAGACCTTCCTGTTCAACAAAGACTACCAATTCCAGCTGCGCACGTTGGCCGGGCCGCAGTAGGCGCCCCCAGGCGAGCCGCCTAGGCGCGGACAGCGTGCAGCATCGACGACGGCGGGCTGGCCGGCTCGGCCACCTCGATGCGGTCGCGGCCGTTGGCCTTGGCGCGGTACAGCGCGGCGTCGGCACGCATCAGCAGGCCGTCCAGATCCTCGGCGGCGCTCTGCTGGCAGGCCACGCCGATGCTGACCGTGTAGGCCGGCATGCCTTCCGGGTGCGGCCCGCGCAAGGCGACGCGTATCCGCTCGGCGGCGCCGATGGCGCGCTCCACGCCGGTGTCCGGCAGCAGCACGACGAACTCCTCGCCGCCGAAGCGGGCCATGTGGTCCGACTCGCGCAAGGTCTTGCCGACGGTGGCGGCGACATGCACCAGCACGCGGTCGCCCATGGCGTGGCCGTACTGGTCGTTGATCTGCTTGAAGAAATCCAGGTCGATGCTGAGCAAGGTCATGCCGCGGGCGGAGCGGCGCAGTTGCGCCCGCTCCTTGCCGTAGATGTCGGCGAAGCCGCGCCGGTTCAGCACGCAGGTCAGCGGGTCGAGGGTGGAACGCAGCTCGAGGATGCTCTGCAGGCGGCGCGTGGCCACCGTCATGAAACCGACCGCCAGCAGCAGCGCCATGAAGTTGGCGGTGGCCAGATAGAAGCTGGCGAGGGGGCCGCCGCGCATCAGGTCGACGCTGGAGGCGCTGCCGAACAGCGCCAGGCAGCCGCGCAGCAGCACCGCCAAGGCCTGGAACAGCATCAGCGCGCCGAAGAAACGGGTGGAGAAATGGCGCTCGCCGTAGCGCCAGATCAGCTGCACCTGGCGCGCGTAGAAGCCGAAGACGAGGAAGGAGAACACCGCGACGCGGGCCTGGAAGTCCGGCCAGACCAGCAGCCAGCAGGCGATGGCGCTCATGCCCAGACCCCACACTAGATGGAAGGCGCGCCAGCTGGGCGGCCGGTGGTAGAAGCGCTCGGTGCCGACCATAGCCAGGCCCAGCCCCAGAGCAACATGGAATTGGCACTCAACAGCGCCAAGGCCGGCGGCAGCACGCCGCGCAGGTTGAACAACACCGCCGCCGCGATCAGCAGCAACAGCCCCACCGCCCAATGGCCGAGGCCACGGATCTCGGCCGGGAAGCTGCGGTCGGCGGCGAACAGCACGACGCTCATCGCGCCACCCATCAAGGCCGACATCAGAATGATCGTTGAGGGGTCGAGCAGGGTCACTGGCTATCCGGTATGGTGGGTGGTATTGACGCGCGTAGCGGGATTCTAGACCAGAACGGCGCCGTTGAACATCGCGGGGATGAAAGTGGGGGGGAAGCCACGCCCCCACACGGCGGCAGGCGCGGGTCTGCCCCTGGGTTGCTAAAACCACCCAGATGCGCCGAGCCAGGGTCAGACCCTTAGGGTCTGACCCTAGATTTTCGCCGCAGGGTTGTGCTCAGCGCGGTGCGCTGGGGCGCGACGGGCCGGCGGCCTTCTTGCCGGCCGGCGCCAGCGCCAAGGCGACGTTGGGCACGCGGTCGCCCTGCAGGCGCAGGCGGAAGCTCATCAGTTCATCGCGGCGGAAGGCGTGTACCTCGACCTCTGAGCCGACGCCATAGCGCGACAGCAGCGTGTCCAGATTGGTCGCCGTGACGCGCAGGCCGTCGATGGCGACCAGCAGGTCGCCCGCCGACAGGCCGGCCTGGTGCGCCGCGCCGCCCTCGTGGACGCTGGACAGCTTGCAGTCGTTGCCGTCGCGGCCGGCGTTGACGTCCAGGCTGGGCTTGGTGGCCTTGCGCTCGTCGCTGTACTTGACGCCGAACTGCGCCAGCAGCTTGGCCAGCGGCAGGTCGTCGGTGCCACGCACGTACTTGTCGAAGAAGGGCTTGAGGCGCATGCCGCTGATCTCGTCGAACAGCGCCTCCACCTCGGCCGGCGTGACGCCGCGCCCCACGGTGGGATAGAAGTCGCGGCCGTAGCGCTGCCACAGCGCCAGCATGACGTCGTCGAGCGACTTCTTGCCGGCGCTCTTGGCGCGGATGCTCAGGTCGAGCGCCAGCGCCACCAGCGAGCCCTTGGTGTAGTAGCTGACGATGGCGTTGGGCGCGTTCTCGTCCTGGCGGTAGTACTTGGTCCAGGCGTCGAAGCTGGACTCGGCCACGCTTTGCTTGCTGCGGCCGCTGCCGCGCAGCACGCCTCCGATGGTCTTGGCCAGCAGCTTGAAGTAGGCCGGCTCGCCGATGACGCCGGCGCGGACCAGCATCAAGTCGTCGTAGTAGCTGGTGAAGCCCTCGAACAGCCAGAGCAGCGGCGAGTGGCTTTCCACCTGCAGGTCGTAGGGGGCGAAGGCGGCCGGCTTGATGCGCTTGACGTTCCAGGTGTGGAAGTACTCGTGGCTGCACAGGCCGAGGAACTGCAGGTAGCCGTCGCCGACCTCGGCCTTCTTCGGCGCGGCGCTGCTGGGCAGGTCGGCGCGGGCGCAGATCAGCGCGGTCGAGGCGCGGTGTTCCAGGCCGCCGTAGCCGTCGCCGACGGCCAGGGTCAGGAAGACGTAGCGTTCCATCGGCGCGCGCTTGCTGCGCGGCTCGAAGAAGGCGATCTGGGTTTCGCAGATCGCCTTCAGGTCGGCGCACAGGCGCGCCATGTCCAGATTGGGCACGCGGCCGCTGATGACGATGTCGTGCGCGATGCCGTGCGCCTTGAAGGTGGCCAGGGCGAAGTCGCCCAGCTCGACCGGGTGGTCGATCAGTTCGTCGTAGTTGGCGGCGATATAGGTGCCGAAGCCGTAGCGCTTGGCCTTCAGCTCGGGCAGCGCGGTGGCCACGCGCCAGGTGCGCGCGGCGGCGTCGGCCGGGCGTTGGATGTCGACCTGGTGCGGCGCGGCCTCCTGCCCCGGCACGCGCAGGAACACGCTGGTGCCGTTGAAGAAGGCGTGGGTCTGGTCGAGGTGGGCGGCGCGCACCGACAGGTCCCAGGCGTACACCTCGTATTCGAGCGTCAGCGCGCCCTTGACCGGTGCGGCGCGCCAGGAGTGCTTGTCCAGCTTGGTCAGCGCGACCGGCTGGCCACGGCTCTCGGCGCGGATTTGCACGATGTTGCGGGCGAACTCGCGGATCATGTAGCTGCCCGGTATCCAGGCCGGCAGGATGAATTCCTGGCCGTCGGCGGCCGGCGCCTCGACCGTCAAGGTGACCTGGAAAATGTGCCCGGCCAGGTTCTTGGGGACGATGGTGTAGGCGACGGCGGGCTTGCTGCTATTTGGCTTTTTCATTGTTGTCCTCGTGTTCTGGCATGGCTACCACTGGGGCGGCACACGCGTTACTCAGGGTCAGACCCTAGGGTCTGACCCTTTTTCAAGTCGTTCGGCAAATCGATGTCGCGCAGCACGCCGGCGTCGTCGACCTCGACTTCGCTGACGGTGTGGCTGTGCAGTATGGCGCGGGCGCCCTGGTCGCCGTCCAGCGCCAGCAGCAGCGACAGGTAGTCGCCGCAAAAGGCCACCGGATTGCCGCGCCGTCCCCGGTACAGCGGCGCGGCGATGCGGGCGCCGCCCTCGATGCGCTCGGCCAGCAGGCGCATGGTAGCGGGCCGCACGAACGGCATGTCGCCCAGCGCCACCAGCCAACCGGGCGCGCCACGGGCGTAGTCTAGCGCATGGGTGAGCGAGGCGGCCATGCCGGTGTCGGCCTCGGCGCAAACGCGCACCTCGCAGCCGGCCGCGCCGAGCAGCGCGGCGACGCGCTCGTCGCCCGGCCGCACCACGGCGACCACGCGCGGCAGCGCGGCGAGCAAATTCCTGGCGCTGGCGAGGACGACGGCGTCGCCGTTCGGCAGCGCTTGCAGCAGTTTGTTCTGCACGCCGGAAGGGTCGAAACGCTTGCCCCTTCCGGCGGCCAGCAAAATGCCGACCAGCGGCATTCGCTTAGGCCGAGGCCAGGTCGAACGGCAGCTTGCGCAAACGCTTGCCGGTCAACTTGAACAAGGCGTTGGCGTAGGCCGGCGCCAGCGGCGGCAGGCCCGGTTCGCCCATGCCGGTCGGCGCGTCGGCCGAGGGCACGATGTGCACCGCCACCTGCGGCATGTCCGGCATGCGCGCCACCGGGTAGTCGCTGAAGTTCTGCTGCTCGACCACGCCGTCCTTGAGCGTGATGGCGGCGCCCGGCAAGGTGGTGCCGACCGCCATCAGCACGGCGCCCTGCACCTGCGCCTCGATGGTCAGCGGGTTGACGGCCAGGTTGCAGTGCACGCCGGCGGTCACGCTGTGCAGCTTGGGCACGCCCTTCTTCACCGAGGCGGTGACCACGTAGGCCACCACGCTGTTGAACGACTCGTGCAGCGCGACTCCCCATGCCTGCCCCTTCGGCAGCACCTTCTTGCCGTAGCCGGACTTGGCCACGGCCAGGTCGAGCGCGGCCAGGTGGCGCTTGGCCTTCTCGCCCATCAGCTGGCGGCGGTAGGCCACCGGGTCCATCTTGGCGGCGTGGGCCGCCTCGTCGATCAGCGTCTCCATGACGAAGGCGGTGTGGGTCGAGCCGACCGAACGCCACCACAGCACCGGCACGTTGGCCTTGACGTTGTGGACGCTCAAGTTCAGCGGCACCTCGTACGGTTCGCCCATGCCCTCGACCATGGTGTGGTCGACGCCGTTCTTGATCATCATCGGCTCGAACGGCGTGCCGGAAATGATGGACTGGCCGACGATGGTGTGGTTCCAGGCGACGATGCGGCCCTTGTCGTCCAGCCCCAGTTCGGCGCGGTGGACGTGCGCCGGACGGTAGTAGCCGCCCTTGATGTCGTCCTCGCGGCTCCACATCACCTTCAACGGGCCGGATTTGCCGCTGGCGTTCCAGGCCTTGGCGATATTGGTCGCCTCGACCAGGTAGTCCGAGGTGGGCACGGCGCGGCGGCCGAAGCCGCCGCCGGCCATCATCGTGTTGAGCACCACCTGCTCCGCCTTGAGACCGGCGGTGGCGGCGATGGCGCCCTGGTCGATGGTCTGGAACTGCGAGCCGGCCCAGACCGTGCAGCCGTCGGCGCGCAGGTCGATGACGCAGTTGAGCGGCTCCATCGGCGCGTGCGCCAGGTAGGGGAACTCGTAGACGGCGGTGATCTTGGTCGGCGCCGCCGCCAGCTTGGAGGTGTCCGCCTGCTTGGCCGACACGCCCGGCTTCTGCGCCAGCTCCTTGTACTCGGCCAGTTGCTTGTCGCTGCTGACCTTCTCCACCGCGCTGCTGTCCCACTCCACCACCAGGGCGTCGCGGCCCTGCTTGGCCGGCCAGTAGCCCTCGGCGATCACCGCCAGGCCACGGCCGCCACGGTCGGTGGCCACTTCCAGCACGTCGATCACGCCCTTGATGGCCTTGGCCTTGCTGGCGTCGAACTTGGCGACCTTGGCGCCGAACACCGGCGGCCGCGCCACCAGCACCACCTTGCTGTTGGGCGCCTTGAAGTCGATGCCGAACTCCTGCCTGCCGGTCGATTTGAGGCGGGAATCGAGCCGCTTGACCGGCTTGCCGATGATGTGGAAGTCCTTGGCGTCCTTCAGCTTGACGCTGGCCGGGACCGCTTGCTTCATGGCGGCGTCGGCCAGCGCGCCGAAGTTGGACTTTTGCCCGGCCGGGCCGCTCAGCACGCCCTTGGCGACCTTGACCTGCTCCGGCGCCACCTTCCACTGCTCGGCGGCGGCGGCCACCAGCATGGCGCGCGCCTTGGCGCCGATTTCGCGGTACTGCATGAAGGAGTGCTTGATGGTGCCCGAGCCGCCGGTCATCTGGATGCCGAAGGCCGGGTCCTTGTATTGGTCGCCGGCCGGCGCCAGCGCGCCGCGCATCTGCGCCCAGTCGGCGTCGAGCTCCTCGGCGATCAGCATCGGCAAGGCGGTATGCACGCCCTGGCCGAATTCGAGCCGGTTGACCTGTACGGTGATGCTGTTGTCCGCCGCGATGTGTAGGAAGGCGTTCGGCTGGAACACCGTCTTGCCGGCCTGCGCGTTGGCGAACTTGTTGGCGCCGGGGATGAAGAAGCCCAGCACCAGGCCTCCGCCCAGCACCGCGCCGGCCTTCATGAAGCCGCGCCGCGACAAGCCGCCCGCTGGCGTGGAGGCGGCCGCTTCCGTTTGCATCGATTCTTGATTCAGCCATTCAGTGCGCATGTCATTCCCCTTTAGGCGATGGTTTTGGCGGCGTCTTTGATGGCGGCGCGGATGCGTTGATAGGTGCCGCAGCGGCAGATGTTGCCGCTCATGGCGTTGTCGATGTCGGCGTCGCTGGGCGCCTTGTTGGAGCGCAGCAGCGCGGTGGCGCTCATCACCTGGCCGCTTTGACAGTAGCCGCATTGCGGCACGTCGTGCTTGACCCAGGCCTCCTGCACCGCCTTGCCGACCTTGTCCGACTCCATCGCCTCGATGGTGGTGATCTTCTGCCCGACGGCGGCCGAGATCGGCGTGATGCAGGAGCGGATAGGCTGGCCGGCCAGGTGCACGGTGCAGGCGCCGCACAGCGCCGCGCCACAGCCGAATTTGGTGCCGGTCAGGTTCAGGTTGTCGCGCAGCGCCCACAGGATGGGGGTCGACGGGTCGGCGTCCACCTGCATGTCTTTGCCGTTGATATTCAGGGTGATCATCTAGTGTGCTCCTTGGGGCGAGGTTCTAATTGGAGGAGTGAAAGCCGGAACAGCGGGCGACGCGCGTACGGCGGCGCGCCGTGAGGCAGCGGGTGAACCCCGCTTTTATCATGGACCATCGGTGATGCCGGGTGCAGCAAAAGGGAAGCTCAGGGATGCGGCGGGCCGCGCCAACGGCGGCCCGCGAAAACGGATTTACTGCTTGATCGATTCGAGCTTGGCTTCCAGCGCCTTCAGGTCGATGGCGCCGGGGATGCGGCTGCCGTCGGCGAAGAAGATGGCCGGCGTGCCGTTGATGCGCAGCTTGTGGCCCAGTTCGACCACCGCCTCGTTGGGCGTGCTGGCGCAGCTGGCCGGCGCGGCCGGCGCGGCCTTGCCGGACAACATCCAGTCGTCCCAGGCCTTGTTGCGGTCCGGCGCGCACCAGATGTTCTTCGACTTGACGAAGGAGTCGTCGGACAGGATGTTGTACATGAAGGTGTAGACCGTGACGTTGTCCAGGTCAGTTCATCGTGGTCTGGCGGAAGCGCTTGCAGTAGCCGCAGTTGGGGTCCTCGAAGACGGCGATGACGCGCTTGCCGTCGCCCTTGACGGTCTTCAGCGCGTGCTGCAGCGGCAGGTCGGAGAACTTGATCTGGTTGATCTCGTCGAGGCGCTTCTTGGTCAGGTCGACCGAGTTGACGGCGTCGTAGACGTGGCCGGAGAACAGGTAGGTGGCGCTCTTGTCGGTGTAGAGGATTTCGCCGTTGAAGCGGATCTCGTACAGGCCGCCGTAGGGCGTGGCCTTGACCGAGTCGACCTTGATGCCGTCGCCCAGGCGCGGCTCGATGAGTTTTTTGATGGTTTCCTCGACCGGCGTTTCGGCGCCGACGCAGGACGCGACCAGCGCGGACAATAACAACAGGGCGATCTTGCTCTTTCTCATACCATCTCCGATGACGACTACACGACGCGCGCCGGCAAAGGCCGGCGCGCGCTTGGTTCCCATGCCGCCGGGGCGGCCCCGGCCCGATCCGCTCAGCCCTGCTTGCCGAGGGCGTGCGAGATCAGCCGGCGCTTGAGCCCGGGCAGTTTATCCAGCAAGTTTAATCCGAAATTGCGAACCACGCGCAGCGGCTCCAAATCGGCGCCGAACAGGCGCGCCAAACCGTCGGTGGCGAGCTGCATCAGCAGCACGTCCTCCTTGCGCGCGCGGGCGTAGCGGGCCAGCACGCGCTCGTCGCCGATGCCGCGCTGCGCCTCGCGCTCGGCGACGCAGCGCACCAGCTGTTCGACGTCGGCGAAGCCCAGGTTCATGCCGTGGCCGGCCAGCGGATGGACCACATGGGCGGCGTCGCCGACCAGGGCGACGCGGGCCGAGACCATGCTGTGCGGGCGCATCAGGCGCAGCGGGAAGTCGCGCACCAGCTCCGGCCGCAGCGGCGTCAGCTTGCCCAGCTTGGCGTCGGCGAACGGCGCCAGGCGGGCGGCCAGCTGTTCGGCCGACTCGACGCGCAGCGTGGCGGCCAGCGCCTCGGGCGCCGACCAGACCAGCGATACCATGTCGCCGGGCAGCGGCAGCAGCGCGACGATGCCCTCGGCGCCGGTGAACCACTGCTGCGCGGCGCCGTGGTGCGGCCGCTCGCAGTGGAAGTTCGACACCACGGCGCACTGGCCGTAGGAGCGGTAGTCCATGCCGATGTCGCACTGGCCGCGCACCCAGGACTGGGCGCCGTCGGCGCCGACCACCAGCGCGGCCTGGATGGACGAGCCGTCGTCCAGGTGCACGGTGGCGTGCTCGGCGCCGCGCAGCAGGCCGGTGGCGCGGCCCTGCACCATGCTCACGTTCTGGGCGAAGCGCAGCGCGGCGTCGAGCGCCTGGTTCAGGTTGCGGTCCTCGACGATCCAGGCCAGCGTGCCGGTGTGGGCGCCGTAGGCGTCGAAGCCGAGCGCGCCGGCCTGGGCGCCGTCGCCGTCGCCGTTGACCAGCATGGCGTCGACCGGGGCGACGCGGGCGGCGTCGAGCGCGCCCCACACCTTGAGGGCGGACAGCAGGTGGAAGGCGGTGTGGTTGAGGGCGAAGACGCGCACGTCCCAGCCGGGGTCGGCGCCGGCCGGGGCCGAAGCCGGCGGCGCCGGCGGACACAGCAGGGTGACACTCTGCCCGGCCTGGGCGAATCCGAGTGCCGCCGTCTTGGCGATGGCGCCGTTGCCGACGATACAAATATCACTCTGGATGAAGCGCCGCACGGAGGGGGAGGATGGACTGTTCATTCGGGCATTATAGCCCCTGTGGCCCGGCGGAATCGAGCGCGCCGGCGCGGGGGCGGGACGGCCGGCGCCACCGCCCCACCCCCGCGCGGTAAATAGTTTCCGCCTGGCCTTGCAATTTCGTCGCGGCCTGCTATAATTCTGCTCCTTGGCCTGGTAGCTCAGTTGGTAGAGCAGAGGATTGAAAATCCTTGTGTCGGTGGTTCGATTCCGCCCCGGGCCACCAAGAACAGTGTCAACACAAAATGCCAAGCCATGCAGCTTGGCATTTTGCATTTCTGAGGTGCCGTCTCCTCTGCCTTGAACTATTTCCTGCCTCCCAGCATCCTTAATTCTTATCAAACAGAGAAGATTCGGCGATATGCGCCGTTACATCACTTTTGCTCTGACAGCCGCATTGCTGCTTACCGGATGCGCGAATACTCAACCAGTCTCCACGACATCGCTGCGCATGCGACCGGTGGCGCAGTCCAGGGTACTCGTGTTTGATAGCGATTTTCTTTTTACAAACTCAAAGCCCGGCAACAATCAGCGTTACGTTGGGCTACTTGCCGGTCGCTAATCGGACTCGGCGACGGCTGTAGGAATGGTTGCTGCGTCAGGCTAAAATGGTGATATTTTGTCCAGTTTCCGGAACTGGCCCCACGCCTGCTTAACTACGCGTACCACTCAGACACGAGGATATGCATGACCCAGAGCCCCCTTCTCCTGCGGCGATTGTTACGTGCGAAAGATAGAATGGACGGCGCGCCCCATGAGGAGTGGCCCATCGGCCGGCTGGCGGAAGTAAGCGCCGTCTCGGTGGCCTATTTTGCACGCGAGTTCAAAAAAGCCTTCGGCTTGCCGCCACATCGCTACCTGCTGACACGCCGGATCGAACGCGCCACGGCGCTACTGCGCGACACCGATCTGCCGATTACCGACATCGCGTTCCAAACCGGCTGGGCCAGCCTGGGCACCTTTGGACGCATCTTCCGCGACATTGCCGGCGCCAGCCCGGGTGAGCTGCGGGCGCGCGAGCGCTCGCAGCCGCAGGCCGGCGCGCAGATCCCCGAGTGCGTCGCGCGCAGTGCGCAACGGCCGGATCTCAACATCGCAGTTTTGGAGAAGCGGCGCATGAAGGCCACTGGCAAACTGTAGCTCTCATCCAAGGAGGTTATATGGCTCAAAGTGTCAATGTAGTCGGTCTTTATGTGCGCGACCAGGACGAAGCGCTCGCGTTTTATGTCGGCAAGCTGGGGTTCCAGGTCCATACCGACGTTCAGAACGGTCACTATCGCTGGCTGACGGTGCAGCATCCGGACCAGCCCTCGTTCCAACTGGGCCTGTTCAAGCCCGGACCGCCTGTGCATGACGCGGCCACCGCGCAGACCCTGAACGAGATGGTAGCGAAGGGCGCCATGCCGCCGCTGGTCCTCACGGTAGACAACTGCCGTGCGGCGTACGAACGCCTGCATGCCATCGGAGTGGAGTTTACCCAGCAGCCGATGGACCGCTACGGCCAGGTGGATGCCGGCTTCCGCGATCCGTCCGGCAACGGATGGAAGATGATCGAAGCGGCCAAGCCGGATGCGGGGGAGTTGCCATGAGCTGGCAGCATTGGATACGCCAAAGCCACCGCTGGCTGTCCATCGTTTTCACCCTGACCGTGCTGGCCAACTTCGCGGCAAGGGCAATGGCCCCGGGCGAGCCATCGGCGTGGATAAGCTACTCGCCGCTGCCTCCGCTATTTCTGATGTTGTTTTCCGGCCTTTACCTGTTCGCGCTGCCATACGTGTGCAAGTGGCGCAGCAGGGGCCCCGCCTGACGATATGCTCCAGCCGACGCGGCTTCGCTGCACGGCTGAACGGCAACCGGGATTCGACGCGATTGTTAAGAATCCTTGTGCCGGTGGTTCGATTCCGGCCGCCGCGGCACGGCCGGACACGACCGGCCGGCCGCCGGCCGCAGCCATCAAGTCATCACCCGGTCACAAGGAATTGCTATGTTGAAAGCTTCCCCAACACAGCCGGATTGACAACATGAACCGCAAGTCCCTTTTCATTGCTGGATTGAGCGCCGCCCTGATCGCTGGTTGCAGCAGCGACACCCCGACGGCGGCCAGCCCGACACCCCCAGCGGCCGCCGCGCCGAAAAACGTCATCTTCTTCCTCGGCGACGGCATGGGCCTGACCACCCTGACCGCCGCGCGCATCTACTCGGTGGGCGAGGACGGCGAGCTGACCATCGACACCCTGCCGGAAACCGCCTTCGTCAAGACCTTCTCGAACGACGCCCAGGTCACCGACAGCGCGCCGTCGATGGCGGCCTACATGACCGGCGTGAAGATGAACAACGAGGTGTTGTCGATGTCGGCCGACACCGTCGCCGTCGATCCGATCGCCGACGCCGCCGGCAACAAGCTGGGCAACAACTGCGGCAGCAAGAACGGCAGCCCGGTCACCACCCTGCTGGAAGTGTCGAAGGCGGCCGGCCTGTCCACCGGCGTGGTCACCACCACCCGCGTCACCCACGCCACGCCGGCCGCGACCTACTCGCACATCTGCCACCGCGACCTGGAAAACGACATCGCCGCGGCGGTCGTGCCGGGCGGCAGCGGCTTCAACAGCGCGCTGGGCAGCACCGGCCTCGACGTCCTGCTGGGCGGCGGCAGCCAGTTCTTCAAAGCCGGTCAAGGACGGCGGCAAGCGCGCCGACGGCCGCGACCTGATCGCCGAGATGAAGGCGAAGAACTACGCCTTCGCCAGCAACAGCGGCGAGTTCAACGCCATCGACGGCGCCAAGACCGACAAGCTGCTGGGCCTGTTCACCTCCAGCCACATGAGCTACGACCTGGACCGCGACCCGGCCAAGGAACCGAGCCTGGCCGAAATGACCACCAAGGCGATGGACGTGCTGTCGAAGAACAGCAAGGGCTACTTCCTGATGGTCGAGGGCGGCCGCATCGACCACGCTCTGCACGAGACCACCGCCAAGAAGGCGCTGCAGGACACCGTCGCCTTCGACAACGCCATCAAGGCCGCCATCGCCAAGGCCAAGCTGACCGATCCGGAGCTGAAGAACACCACCATCGTGGTCACCGCCGACCACGACCACACGCTGGTGCTCAACGGCTACGCCAAGCGCACCGGCAAGACCGCCAGCGGCAACGCCGGCGTGCTCGGCGTGGTGAAGAACTACGTCACCGGCGCGGTGGAGAAGGACCTGGACGGCGCGCCCTACTCGATCATCGGCTTCGGCAACGGCGAAAACCGGGTCCAGGCCAGCCGCGCCGGCCAGTCCGGGCTGGACGACAGCGTCACCGGCGCCGCCACCTACCACCAGGAGGCGGCGATCCGCGTCAGCGCCGGCAACGAGACCCACGGCGGCACCGACGTCTTCCTCGGCGCCATCGGCAAGGGCTCGGAGAGCTTCCTCGGCACCATCGACAACACCAAGGTGTTCGGTCTGGTGAAAAACGCCGCTGGCCTGTAAGCCACGCTGTCACGCATACTTTAAGAACGGAATTTTGCACATGAAACGTACACTGTTAGCCGCCGCGCTGGCGCTGTCCTTCGCCAACGCCGCCCAGGCGGCCGGCGAAGCCAAGAACATCATCTTCTTCCTCGGCGACGGCATGGGGCCGTCGACCATCACCGCCTCGCGCATCTACAAATACGGCGAGGACGGCAGCCTGGCGATGGACAAGCTGGAGCGCACGGCGCGCGTCAAGACCTACTCGAACGACGCCCAGACCACCGACAGCGCGCCGTCGATGGCCGCCTACATGACCGGCGTGAAGATGAACAACGAGGTCATCTCGATGTCGGCCAACACCGTCGCCACCAATCCGGGCAAGGACGCCAACGGCAACCTGGGCGTCAACAACTGCGCCGCCGGCAACGGCAGCACCGTGGCGACCATCCTGGAACTGGCCAAGGCCAAGGGCAAGGCGGTCGGTTCGATCACCACCACCGAGCTGACCCACGCCACGCCGGCGGCGACCTTCTCGCACATCTGCAACCGCAACGCCCAGTACGCCATCGCCGCCCAGCTGGTTCCGGGCGGCGCCGGTTACAACGCCGCCCTGCTCGACGGCGTCGACGTGCTGATGGGTGGCGGCCGCAACCACTTCACCCCGTTCGACGCCGCCAGCAACAAGGCCGGCCGCGCCGACGGCCGCAACCTGCTGAGCGAGATGGCGGCCAAGGGCTACGTCGTGGCCGCCAACAAGACGGAGATGAACGCGGCCGCCGCCGGCAAGAAGTTCATCGGCCTGTACAGCAGCAAGAGCCACCTTGAATACGAACTGGACCGCAGCGCCACGCCGCCGCTGGGCGAGGGCGCAAGCCAGCCCAGCCTGGCCGAGATGACCGTCAAGGCGATGGATTTGCTGGCGCAGAACAAGGACGGCTACTTCCTGATGGTCGAGGGCGGCCGCATCGACCACGCCCTGCACGGCACCAACGCCAAGCGCGCGCTGACCGACACCATCGCCTTCGACGACGCCATCAAGGCGGCGTTGGACAAGGCCAAGCTGAGCGATCCGACCCTGGCCAACACGCTGATCGTGGTCACCGCCGACCACGACCACACGCTGGCCTTCAACGGCTACGCCAAGCGCGGCAATCCTATCCTCGACATCAACCGCGGCTACAAGGACAAGCTGCCGAGCAAGGACGCCGACGGCAACAGCTACACCACCCTGGTGTTCGGCAACGGCCCGAACCGGCCGAACACCCGTGCCAGCCTGGACAGCGCCACCGTCCTGGCCGACAACTACCTGCAGGAGACCGGCGTGCGCCTGGCCAGCGAAACCCACGGCGGCGGCGACGTGAAGCTGTTCGCCACCGGCGCCGGCGCCAAGCCGTTCAAGGGCACGCTGGACAACACCAAGGTGTTCAGCCTGCTCAAGTCGGCCTTCGGCCTGTGATCGACTGATTCGTCGGCGTCGCGCTGATCGTCAAGGGAGCGGACAGGTGTCCGCTCCCGTTTTCATTTAAAGAGCCACATGAAACGCCTCCCCCTGCTCCCCTTACTCATCACAACGCTGTGCCTGGCGGCAAGCGCCCAGGCCGCGCCGGCCGCCGGCACTACCGGCGCGGATCTGGACTTGCGCATCAGCTACTACAGCAAGGTCGTCACGCCCGAGGGCGTGAGCCGCGAAGCGCGCTACGAGGAAACCATGCTGCGCCGCGCCGGCCACGTCTGGACCGCGCGCGTGCTGCCGGCCGGCGCCGAGGAGCGCCACGAGCATGCCGCCAAGCCGGCGAACAAGGCGGCCGGCCGCGTCGCCGCCGAGCACAAGCATTTCAACCATGTGGTGCTGCCGCGCCACGTGGCGCTGGAAAACGGCCAACCCCGGGTGGAATTTGTCGACGTCCGCGCCAAGGAGCTGATCGCGATTCCGCCGGCCGAGTTCGGCAACGTCGGTTTCGACGGTTCCTGGGACCACGCCTACTACCTGCTCGACTCGGCACGGCTGAAGGCGATGCCGCTGTCGGCGCGCGCATCGACGGTGGCCGGCGCGCGCTGGCGCGAACGCGAGGACAAGGGCTTGTTCGAGCGCGTCCTGTGGGACGACAAGCGGCAGATCCCGCTGGTCATCGAAAGCGGCGACAAGGCGGCGACCTTCTTCAACCGGGTCGACCTGACGGTGCAGGCCGGCACCAGCGGCGAGCTGCCGTGGCAGCGGCTGAAGGGCTATGCGCAGAAGGAGTACTCGGACTTCCTGGACTGAGCCGGGGGCGCGCGCCGCGCGCGACGCGACGCGGCGCGCGTTGCGGCGCGCGTTGCGGCGCCGCCGGGCGGGCGCGCTGGCGCTAGCCGCGCGTGCCGCGCCGCTCGGCCTGGGCGGCGTCGAGCTGGGCGCGCAGCTCCTTGATCTCGGCGGCGAAGTTGTCGCGCGCGGTGACGGCGCCAACCAGTTCCATCTCGGCGGTGAGGCGGGCGTCCGACTCGGCCGCCGAAGCCGCCACATTGCGCTCGATCTGCGCGCGCAGGTCGGCCAGCTGGTTGTCCTTGCCGTCGATGGCCAGGCGGTCCTTGGCCTTGCCGACCAGGGCGTCGGTGGCGACGTTGCGGGCGTCGCGCAGCTCGGCGGTCAGGCGGGCGATGCTCTCGCCGCGCTCCTCCAGGGTGGCCAGGGCCTCGTCGCGGGCCGACATCAGGCTGGCCACCTGCGCCAGCAGTTCCTCGACGTCGCGCTGCGATTGCGCCAGCGCGTCCTGGCTGCCGGCGCCGGAGTCGACGGCGAATTGCCGCGCCCAGCCGCCCAGCGCGTCCAGCAGCGCCTCCGGCAGCTCCGGCGTGGCCACTTCCGCCGGCTTGGCGCCGCTGGCGCGCCACGCCGTCAGGTGCTGGTGGACGCTGGCCGGGGCGGCGCCGCCCAGCAAGTCGGAGACGGCCTCGATGGTCACCCGCTCGCCGTCGTTCTGCAGGCTGGCGGCCGCCGCCGCGACCTCGTCGAATGTGACTTCTTGACCTGCCATTGCTGTCTCCGATAGGGCTAGGGTTGTCATTGTTGCCAATTCAGATCATTGGCAGGGAAAGACCACACGATACAGGATGATCTTGCCTATCAACAAGGGGACCGTGGCGGAATTGGCGCGGCGGACGCCGGCTGTTGCAACGGGCGCGATAAAAACCCTTCGGCGGCGGCGCCAACAAGCCGGTGGGCGACCAAGCGCCCAGCGCGGTTTGCGCCAGCCGCGACATTGGTTCAATATTGAACTATAATGTTCAATATTGAACCAAACCCGCATCCCCGATTGGAGTATCGCCATGAATCTGTTCGTCCGCCTGTTGTATGTGTTGCTCAGCTCCTTCTTCCGCCCGCGCCTGCCGGTCGGCCCGGCCACCAGCGAGCTGTCGCTGCTGACCTTTCCCAACGACCTGGACCTCAACCTGCACGTCAACAACGGCCGCTACCTGACCCTGTGCGACCTGAACCGGGTCGACCTGTTCATCCGCTCCGGCCTGGCGCGCATCATGCTGCAGCGCGGCTGGATGCCGATCATCACCGAGCACACCATGAACTACCGCAAGTCGCTCGGCGTGTTCCAGCGCTTCACCGCCACCCTGCACCTGAGCCATTGGGACGAGCGGCACTTCTACATGACGCACCGCTTCTCGATCAAGGACCGGATCGTCGCCGAGGGCACCTCGAAGGGCGTGCTGAAGGGCAGGCACGGCGTGGTCGCGCCGGCCGAGGTGATCGCCGCCCTGCTGGCGGCGCAGGCCGCGGCGCCGGCGAAATAGCCCGCCGCCCGGGCCGGCCGGCTCAGGCGCGCCGGCGGTCCGCCTGCAGCAGCGCCTCCAGCTGCGCCGAGGCGCGCTCCATCACCGCGCCCACCACGGCCAGCTCGGCCGGCGAGCTGCCGGCCACCATCGCCGTCACCACCTCCGACTGGACGCGCATGGCGCGCGCCGCCAGGGCCATGCCCTGCTCGGTCAAGAACAGCCGCTTGGCGCGGGCGTCGGCCGGATCGTCCTCGCGCCGCACCCAGTGGCGCGCCTCCATCTGCGTCAACAGCATGCTGACGCCGCTCTTGGTGACGAAGCAGCGCGCCGCCAGCTCGCGCTGGCTCAGGCCGGGCTTGGTCGCCAGCGTGGCCAGCACCTCGAGGTCGCCGATGCGCAGGTCGATCTCGGCCAGGCGCGCGCCGACCACCATCTCGCACAGGTTGTAGGAGCGGATCACGGACAGCCAGGCCTGGGTGCCGTGGGGTGAGGAGGGTTGTTTCATGGCGGCTCAAGAAAATGGATGGGCGGGGCCGCAGCGCGGCACACGGTTCTAATTTGAACCAATTTACCACATCGGACAAGCGCGCCGCCAAGCCGGCCAAAGCAGGCGTGGCCTGAGCGCGCGCAGACAAAATAGACGCTTGGCAACAGTTTCCCTGAAAAAATGAGATACTGGCGGCGCGATCCCCCTCACCCCTCACCCGAATTCATGCCATGGACCTAGCTCCCCTGCGCGAGCTGTTCGCGCCGCCCGCCGACCCGTCCCTGCTGGCCTACGGCATCTACGACCCGGCGCTGGTCGCGCTGTCGCTGCTGGTGGCCATCTTCTCCTCCTGGATGGGGCTGCAGATGGCCGGCCAGGCCGGCGCCAGCCGCCAGCTGCGCCCGCTGGTGCTGCTCACCAGCAGCCTGGCGCTGGGCAGCGGCGTCTGGGCCATGCACTTCATCGGCATGCTCGCCTTCAACCTGTGCACCCGGGTCGACTACGACCCGGCCACCACCCTGCTGTCGCTGCTGCCCAGCGTGGTCGCCTCCTACGTCGCGCTGTCGCTGATCTCGCGCCGCCGCCTGACCGGCGGCGGCCTGCTGGTCGGCGGCGTGCTGGTCGGCGCCGGCATCGGCGCGATGCACTACACCGGCATGGCCGGCATGCGCATGGCCCTGAAGCTGCACTACGACCCGCTGGTGTTCGGCCTGTCGATCGTGGTGGCGGTGGTGCTGGCCACCCTGGCGCTGTGGGTGCGCTTCGGCCTGCGCGGCCTGCGCGGCCTGGGCGAGGGCCGCGCCCTGCTGCTGGCGGCCACCGTGATGGGCTGCGCCATCGCCGGCATGCACTACACCGGCATGGCGGCGGCGCGCTTCATCGGCCAAGTGCCGGCCGGCGCCGACGCCTCCTCCAACAGCCTGTTCCTGGCGCTGGCCGTGTCGCTGATCACGGTGGCCTTCTCGGTGTTCGTCATGGCCACCAACGGCATGCTGCGCTACCGCCAGATGTACCACACGCTGAGCGAGAGCGAGGCCTGGATGCGCGCCCTGCTCACCACCACCGTCGACGGCGTGGTCACCGTCGACGGCGACGGCATGATCCACGAGTTCAACGCCTCGGCCGAGCGCATCTTCGGCTGGCAGCGCGACGAGATCATCGGCCGCAACATCAGCCTGCTGATGGCCGACCCCGAGCGCTCCAACCGCAGCGGCCTGCTCAACTACCTGCGCACCGGCGACGCCGGCATCCTCGACAAGGGCAGCGAGGTGCTGGGCAAGCGCAAGGACGGCGCCGTGGTGCCGATCCGCCGCGCGCTGGGCCACGCCCGCCTGGCCGAGCGCGACCTGTTCGTCTGCTTCATCACCGACATCAGCGAGCGGCGCGCCATGGTGCAGGCGCTGCACGACAACGAGCGGCAGTTCCGTTCGCTGATCGGCAACATCCCCGGCATCAGCTACCGCAGCCTGGTCGAGCGCGGCCACCCGCTGGTGTTCATCAGCGACGCCGTCGAGCGCGTCACCGGCCACCCGCCGGCCGACTTCCTCGGCGCCGCGCCACGGCGCCGCTACGCCGACCTGATCCACCAGGACGACCGCGCCCGCCTCGACGCCGCCATCGAGCACGCCATCGAGCACGACCAGACCTTCCTGGTCGAGTACCGCCTGCGCCACGCCGACGGCACGCTGCGCTGGCTGTGGGAGAACGGCGCGCCGGTGCGCGACGACGCCGGCGCGCCGCGCTGGCTCGACGGCGTGGTGCTCGACATCACCGAGCGGCGCCTGATGGAGGACGAGCTGCGCCTGGCCAAGGAGAAGGCCGAGCAGGCCGCCGCCGCGCGCGCCACCTTCGTCGCCAACATGAGCCACGAGATCCGCACGCCGATGAACGCCATCCTCGGCTTCACCGACGTGCTGCTCGACGGCGAGCTGGCGCCCGAGCAGCGGCGCCACCTCGACACGGTGCGCAACGCCGGGCGCGCCCTGCTGCGCCTGCTCAACGAGGTGCTCGACACGGCCAAGCTGGACAAGGGCGCCGTCGAGCTCGAACACAACGACTACAGCCTGCTGGCCCTGATCGACGAGCTGGGCTCGACGCTGGGCGCCGGCGCCCGCGCCAAGGGCCTGACCCTGGAGCTGCACTACGACCCGGCGCTGCCGCCGGCGCTGCGCGGCGACGAGCTGCGCGTGCGCCAGGTGCTCACCAACCTGCTCGACAACGCCATCAAGTTCACCGCCGCCGGCGGCGTCAGCCTGCACGCCGAGCGGCAGGACGGCCAGCTACACCTGCTGGTGCGCGACAGCGGCATCGGCATCGCGCCGCAGCGCCTGGGCGCCATCTTCGACCCGTTCACCCAGGCCGACGCCTCGATGACGCGGCGCTACGGCGGCACCGGCCTGGGCACCACCATCTGCAAGCAGCTGGTCGTGCTGATGGGCGGCCGCCTGTGGGCCGACAGCGTCGAGGGCGAGGGCAGCAGCTTCCACGTGCTGCTGCCGCTGGTGGCGGCCGCGGCGGGCGCCGAGCGGGCGCGCGCCGGCGCGGCGGTCGAACTGCCGCCGCTGCGCGTGCTGGCGGCCGACGACGTGGCGCAGAACCTCGAGCTGCTGCACCTGCAGCTGAGCCGGCGCGGCCACAGCATGGTCGGCGCCAGCGACGGCGCCATCGCCGTCGCGCTGGCCGCCAAGGAGGACTTCGACGTGATCCTGATGGACATGCAGATGCCCAACATGGACGGCCTCGACGCCACCCGCGCGATCCGCGCCCAGGCCGAGCGCGACGGCCGCCGCCGCGTGCCCATCATCGCCATGACCGCCAGCGTGCTCGACGCGCACCGCCGCGCCAGCGTCAACGCCGGCATGGACGGCTTCGCCGCCAAGCCGGTCGACTGGCCCGGCCTGGCGCAGCAGATCGCCCGCGTGCTCGGCCTGGCCGCCGGCGCCGCCGGCACGGCGCCGGCGGCGCCGGCGCAGGTGCTGAACCAGCGCCTGGGCCTGCGCCGCTGGGCCGAACAGGAGCCGGCCTACCGGCGCGCCCTGGCCCACTTCGAACAGCACTACGGCGGCGTCGACGCCACGCTGGCGCAGCACCTGCACGACGCCGACCCGGCGGCGGCGCAGGCGCTGGCGCACAAGGCGCGCGGCGTGGCCGCCAACCTCGGCCTGGAACAGCTGGCCGAGACGCTGGCGCGACTGGAGCGGGCCTGCGCCGGGGCCGATACTGCCGATGCGGCCGACACAACCGGCACCGACAACGCCGAGCTGGGCGGCGCGTCCGACAGCCAGGCGCTGCTGGCCGCGCTGAACGGACAACTGGCCACCGCCCGCGCCGCCATCGCGCTGCTGCCGCCGGCGGCGGGCGGCGCGCCGGCCGGCGCCGACGACGGCGAGACCGGTCCGGGCCGGGCCGGGCGGGCGCGCCGCGCCGGCGCCGCGCTGCGCCAGCAGCTGTCCCGTGGCGCCCTCGACGACGGCGCCCTGGCCGAGCTGCGCGCCACCCTGGGCGGCGGCGCCGGCGCCGGCCTCGACGCGCTGCAACGCGCCGTCGACGACTTCGACTTCCAGCTGGCCCAACTCCACCTTGACACTCTACTGGCCGGCGTCGCGCCGGCCGCGACGGAAGCCCCGCCATGAAAAATTCCCAACTCCTGCCGCTGATCCTGGCCGTCGACGACGAGGCCAACAATCTGCAGCTGCTGCGCCAGATCCTGCAGAACGACTACCGCCTGCTGTTCGCCAAGGACGGCGCCCGCGCCGTCGAGCTGGCGGCGCAGGAGCAGCCCGACCTGGTGCTGCTCGACGTGATGATGCCCGGCATGAGCGGCTACCAGGCCTGCCGCGCGCTCAAGGCGGCCGAGGCGACCGCCCACATCCCGGTGATCTTCGTCACCGCGCTGACCGACACCGAGGACGAGGTCGAGGGCTTCGCCGCCGGCGCCGTCGACTACATCACCAAGCCGGTCAGCCCGGCCATCGTGCGCGCCCGCGTGCGCACCCACCTGACGCTGGTGCGCATGGACGAGCTGCGCCAGAGCCGGCTCGACATCGTCCAACGCCTCGGCCTGGCCGCCGAGTACAAGGACAACGAGACCGGCCTGCACGTGATCCGCATGAGCCACTTCGCCCGCATCCTCGGCGAGGCCTGCGGCATGAACCAGGCCGAGGCCGACGAGCTGCTGCACGCCGCGCCGATGCACGACGTCGGCAAGATCGGCATCCCCGACCACATCCTGCGCAAGCCCGGCAAGCTCGACGCCGAGGAGTGGGCCGTCATGCAGACCCACCCGACGATAGGCGCCGAGATCATCGGCGACTTCCAATCCGGCCTGCTCGGCCTGGCGCGCCGCATCGCCCTGTGCCACCACGAGAAATGGGACGGCAGCGGCTACCCGCAGGGCCTCGCCGGCGAGCAGATCCCGTTGGAGGCGCGCATCGTCGCCATCGCCGACGTGTTCGACGCGCTGACCTCGGCGCGGCCCTACAAGCAAGCGTGGACGGTGGAGCAGGCGGTGGCCTACCTGGAGGAGCAGAAGGGGCGCCACTTCGACGCCCGCCTGGTCGATCTGTTCCTGGGCCGGCTGGCGCAGGTGTGCGAGGTCAAGGAGCGCTGGGCCGAGCGCTGAGCGGGCAGCTCAGCGGCCGTGCCAGCTGAGCCGGCGCTGCTGGTGGGCGGCCAGCCAGTTGGCGTTCTCCTCGAGCACGGCCTTGCCCAGCGCGAACAGCAGGTCGCGGGCGCGCCGCTCCTGCTCGGCGCTGCCGGCGCCGCCGGCCTCGCACCGGCGCAGCGCCTGCCTGGCGCGGCCGTACACGCCGCGCAGCTGGGCCGCCTGGCTCAGCGTCTCGCCGTGGCCCAGCTTGTTGACCAGCGACAGCCAGGCGGCGCCGACGCCGGTGGCCAGCTTCATGCCGGCGATAAGCAGGGCCAGCGACAGCGCCCGGGCGTGGCCCTGGGCCAGCACCAGCGCCACGGCGGCGACCGAGAACAGCAGGCCGGCCAGCAGCAGGTCGTTGCCGAAGGCGACCGAGCGGCGCTGGCCGCGCTGGCGCCGGCGCAGGCCGGCGCCGTTCAAATAGCCCAGCTGGTCGTCGATCCAGCCGTGCAGCACGCGCCGCGCCGGCAGGCCGGCCACCGGATGGATCACCATGCAGGCGTCGAGGGCGTGGCGCAGCCAGCCCACCTCGCCGCCGAACTTGTGGACGTAGTGGTCGCTGACCAGGGTCGGCTCGCCGGCGCACAGCCAGTACATTTGGAAGCGCATGCCCTCGGCCAGCGCGCGGTAGTCGAGATAGGCGTTGCGCTGGCTCGACAATGCCACCCACAGGTAGGTGCCGACGGCGCAAAAGGCGCCGACGGCGAACACCAGCGATTCGATCAGGTCGCCGTGCGCCGGGTTGAGCAGTCGCAGCGTCGACGAGGCCGAGGCCAGCACCGCCGCCGAGGCGAGGAACAGCCAGCGGCGGCGCCAGAAGCGCTTGCTGCGCTCGGCCTGGACGTCGAGCGCGCTGTAGCTGTGCAGCAGCGGCCCCAGGCCGAGGCCGATGGCGGCCGGCAGCGCGGCCACGCCGGGCAGGCCCAGGCTGGCCAGGAAGCCGGCGGCCGAGGCGCGCAGCGCGGCGGCGTAGCGGCCGGCGCCGGCGTCGCCGGCCAGCAGCGCGCGCCGGTGCGCCGTGTTGAAGGTGTCGATCTCCTGGCCGGCCTCGCGCACGCTGTGCAGCACCGCCAGCGCGGCCGGCTCCAGCTCGCGGCCGAGCCGTGCCTGCACCCGCGCCGTCAACGCGCGCCAGGCGCGGTGCTCGGCGTGGCGCTCGCAGGCGCGCATCGGGCTGCCTAGCCACTGCGCCAATGGCGGCGCCTGCACGCCGGGCCAGTGCGGCGCCGGCGCGGCCCAGTGGCCGACGCCCTGCCCCGGTTCCTGTTCTTGTCCCGGTCCCTGTTCTTGTCCCTGCCCTTGTCCCAGCGGGCCGGCGTCGCCGCGCAGCAGACGGGCGCCGGCGCGGCTGGCCGCCGCCGGCAGGCCGGCCGACGAGGCCCGCGCGCGCCGGCTGTAGACGTGCAGCACGCGGCCCTTGGGCGGTTCGGCGAAGCGGTTGCTGCTGCGCGGGTGGCTGTCGCGCCGCACGCCGTCGAGCAGCGTGCGCACCAGGTCCAGCGTGCCGCCGGGCTGGCGCGGAAAACGCGCCGGCGCGGTCTGGCCGTCCCATACGGCGAGCAGCACGTGGGCGTGCACGCCGAGGTAGCGCGTCAAGCGGGCGTAGGCCGCCTCGGCCGGCGCCAGCGGCGTCTCCAGCGGTGCCGCCGGCGGCGCGGGCGGCAGCTCGAAGACCTTGGCGGCGCCGGCGCTGTGGCGCAGGAAGCGCGCGGCGAAGGCCTGGCGCGCGCGCGCGAAGGCGGCGCCGTCGCGTGCGCGCGCGGCGGCGCCGCCGGCCTGCTCGTCGCAGTAGTCGTCGAAGGGCATCGGAAGGGGCACCACCAGGTCGATGCGGCGGGCGGCGCCGGCGTCCTCGGCGGCGTGCTGGCGCTGCAGGCGCAGCACCTGCTCGGCGAACAACTGGTCGGCGCCGTCGGCCAGCGCCGACAGGCAGACGATGGGCGTGCACGGCAGGGCCGCCGCGATCAGCTCGAGCGCTTGGAACAGCCGCTCGCCGACCGCCGCCACGTCGTCCGGGTGCAGGTCGCGGTGGCCGGTCACCGCCACCACGAAGGGCAAAGCGTACGGCGACAGGGGACCGAGCGGATCGACTAGGCCGGCGCTGGCGGCAATGGCGATGGCGCTGACGGCGGCGGCGGTGGTGGCGGTGGTGGCGCCGGCGACGCTGGTGGCGCTGGCATTGGCGGACGTGGCGGCAGCGACGGTTGGCGTTGCGTCCATCGCGGCAGGCCGCGCGGCGGGAAGCTCCGCCGGCGCCGCCCGGCCGGTGCCGTCAGCGGGCGGCATGGCAGCGCGCGACGAAGCGCTGGCGTTCGCCGGCGTCGTCGATCTCCTGCGCCAACGCGGCCACCAGCTCGGCCGACGAGGGCGCGGCCAGCATGGCGCGCCGCACCAGGTGTTTGGCGATGGGGCCGAGCACCTCGGCCAGCGCCACCTCGACGGCGGCCAGCAGCGCCGGCGCGACGCGCTCGGCTGGCGCCGGTGCGGCGGCACCAACGCCAACGCCAACGCCAACGCCAACAGCGTCGGCGAAGATCGGCGCGGCATCCGGCTCCGCCGGGGCCGGGGCCGGGGCCGGGGCCGGGGCCGGCGCCGCGCCGGGCAGGCGCTCGAGCAGCATGGCCACACTGTGGCACAACTGGGTCAGGTGGTCCTCCAGGTCGCCGGTGATGGCGTCGAGCCAGTGCTGGGTACTGATGAAGTACTCCAGGCTCTTCGACAGCGGCACGTTCTCGATGCGGAAGGGCAGCACCATCAAGCCCTTGTTGACGGCGCGCTCGACCTCGCGCCGCACCTGCGGCGAGTTGTTGGCGCTGGCCGAGAAGATCAGCACCAGCATCTTGGCGTTGTCCATCGCGGTGATGATCGCCTCGGCCCAGTCCTCGCTGGGACGGATGTCGCGCGGCGCCACCCAGCAGCGGATGTCGGCCGCCTCGAGGCGGTGGCAGATGGCGTCGGCGAAGACCTTGTCGACGTGCGAGTGGCTGAGGAAGACGTCGAGGCTCATGGCGTTGCCCGGCCTGCTCAGGCGAGCAAGGCCATGGCCTTCTCCAGGCTGCGGCGCATGCGGTTGAAGGCCTTGCTGAGCACCGCGATCTCGTCCTTGCCTTTGATGTCGAAATGCTCGGCGTCGAGGCGGCCGGCGCTGACCGCGTCGGCGATGCGGCTGATGCGGTTCATCGGCCGCAGCACCAGCAGGTAGAACAGCGCGTTGACGGCCAGCAGGATCACGCCGAAGGTGGCGCCCATGCCGCCCATGATCAGCGCGTAGGCGTGTTCGGCCTCGCGCTGCGGCACGGCCAGCGGCACCGAGACGATCTGGCTGCCGATGGTCTCGCCGAGCTTCCAACCGAAGCCGTTGTTGCTGCCGTACAGGGCCTTCATCGTCGCCGGCGCGGCGGCCGGCGTGCTGTGGCAGGCCAGGCAGCGGCCGTCGCTGATGCGGATCGGCCGCGCCAGGTAGAGCGAGGGGCCGGCCGGGGTCTGGCGCTCGCCGGTCAGCTCCTTGAGTTCGGCGTGGTCGCGGAACTGCTGCACCACGTCGGCCTCCCAGTCGACGACGCGGTCGCGCGGATTGGTCGGGTTCAGCGCCGCCTCCTTGTAGCTGTAGTCGGGATGCGCCTGGTGCAGCTTGTTGAAGCTCTGCGTGGCGGCGTAGGACGGCACCGACTGCGGCAGGAACTGGGTCTGCAGCGCCTTGGCCAGCAGCGGCTTGACCTCGTTGCTGGTGTAGTCGCGCGCGGCCATGGCCGCCTCCATCATCAGGCTGGCGTGGCTGACCACCTCGCGCTTGGCGTTGTCCTGCAACACCCGGCGGGTCAATTGGGCGGTGGCGAACCAGCCCAGGGCGAAAATCAGCAGCAGCACGAGGTTAAATTTATACAGCAGTTTCATTCGTCGCCGGTCCAGTCGTGTCGGTCGCCGAGGCTTGCACCTGGGCATAAAAAGTGTCAAAATTTTAACGAGCATTTATGACAACATGATGACATTCCGGCCGCGCGGCCGCGCGTAGAGCGGGTCCGCCACGCGCCGGCGGCAAAACGGCGCGGCCGGCGCTTGCCGCGATCGCAGGCTATCCAGCCGGCCGCATCTCGACTAGACTGCGCGCTTCCGCCCCAGCCGCCGCCCGACCAGACCATGTCCCTTCCTCCCCCCGCCCCGCCGCGCGCGGCCACGGCGCCGCCCGGCGCCGAGACCGACGCCATCGACATCGTCTACCTGTGGGTCGACGGCGCCGATCCGCGCTGGCAGGAGCGGCGCCGCGCCGCCCTGGCGCGCGCCGACGGCAGCGCGCTGCCGGCGCGCCACGGCGACGTGCAGGGCCGGCTACCGCGACAACGGCGAGCTGCGCTACAACCTGCGCGCGCTGCAGCGTTTCTTCCCCGGCCACGGCCACGTCTACATCGTCACCGACGGCCAGCGCCCGGCCTGGCTGCGGCCCGGCCCCGGCCTGAGCCTGGTCGACCACCGCGCGCTGCTGCCGGCCGCCGCGCTGCCGGTGTTCGACTCCGGCCACATCGAGTCGTATCTGCACCACATCCCCGGCCTGGCCGAGCGCTTCCTCTACCTGAACGACGACGTCTTCCTCGGCGCGCCCTTCGATCCGGCGCAGTGGTTCGGCGCCGCCGGCGTGGCCGTCTACAAGGAGGAGGCCACGCTGCCCGACTACGACGGCCCGCAGCCGCACGAGAGCGCGCTGGTCAACGCCTCGCTGCTGTCGCGCGCCTGGCTGGCGCAACGCGACCCGGGCTACCGCCACGTCGCCCGCATCTTCGCCCACTCGCCGCGGCCGATGCTGGCCAGCGCGCTGCGCCGCCTGGAGGACGAGGCGGCCGAGCTGTTCGCCCAGGTGCGCAGCACGGTGTTCCGCTCCTGGGCGGTGCCGCCGCTGCTGCCCGACCTTGTGCCGCGCTGGATGCTGCAGACCGGCCTGGCCGTGCTGCGCCAGGCCGACTCGCTGTATGTGTGCAGCGGCGACGCCGACGCCGCCGCGCAGTTCGACGCGCTGGCGGCGCGCTTCGGCACGCTGCCCTTCTTCTGCATCAACGACACCAGCGACGACGCCGCCGCCGACGCGCCCGAGCTGCTGCGCATCGGCGCCACGCTGGCGGCGCTGCTGCCGACGCCGTCGCGCTTCGAGCGGGCGGGCGCCACGCCGCGTGGCGGCGCGACAACAACGAACAGCGCTTGCGTTGATCAATAACAAAGAAAAAGTAACAAAAATATTTCCAAGACAATTAAGTTGCTCTTAATGAATGTATGCAATACAATAAGTCTCACCTTGCCGACGCGTTTCCGGTCGGCGCATTCAGTTCGTGCATTTGTCAGCTTAATTGGAGTTTTTATGAAAAAAATCACCGCAGCCTTGCTTCTGGCAGGTTTGTTCGGCGCCGTGTCGGCACAAGCCAGCGTCGTCGAGTTCAACGCCGCCAAGGCGCTGACCACCACCAACTGGAGCGACACCCTGTCGTTCGGCAAGTTCGACACCAAGCTCGGCACGCTGACCTCGATCAAGTTCGAACTGAACGGCACCGTCGCCGGCAGCGGCCGCGCCGAGAGCCTGGACAGCACCACCAGCACCGTCACGCTGACCCTGGGTTCGCTGCTGACGCTGCAACGCCCGGACGGCTCGACCCTGGTGGTGGCCAATCCGGTGTTCTCGACCGCCTACCAGTTCAGCGCCTTCGACGGCGGCATCGACTTCGGCGGCACCTCCGGCGCCGGCACCGGCCAAGTGTCGAGCAGCGGCTCGAACGCCTTCACCTCGTTCAACGCCAACGACTTCGCGGCGTTCTCGGCGGCCGACGGCGGCAGCATCGGCCTGAAACTGCGGGCCGAAGGCGCCTCCACCGGCTCCGGCTCGGGCAACCTGATCACCCAGTTCAACACCGCCGCCGCCGGCGACGTCAAAGTGGTCTACGAGTACACCGCCGCCGCGCCGGTGCCGGAACCGGAAACCTACGGCATGCTGCTGCTGGGTATGGGCGTGCTGGGCCTGGCCCGTCGCCGCGCCAACAAAAACAAGGCGGCGTAACACCCCGGCGCCGGCCGCAGGCCGGCGCCTCCGCCCCGAAAGCCATCCCGCGCAAGCAGGATGGCTTTTTTGATTTGGATCAACGAATTATTTGATCTATCTCACTACACTGAAACACGCTATATTGGTTTCACCCACGACCACGGCCGGCCCGGCGCCGCGTGTGCCCGCAACGCAACCCCCACCGGTCCCGCCCCACGATGCTGCCAGCCTATATCTCCCACCCCGACTGCCTGAAACACACCATGGGCGAGCAACACCCCGAGTCGCCCGAGCGCATCGGCGCGATCAACGACATGTTGCTGATCAAGGACGGTGCTCGACTTCATGCAGCCCTTCGACGCCCCGCTGGCGAGCGAGAAGCAACTGGCCCAGGCCCATTCCCTCCTGCACATCCACACCATGGCCGCCCTCTCGCCGGTCGAGGGCTCGGTGCAGGTCGACCCCGACACCAGCATGAACCCGCACACCTACCGGGCCGCCCTGCGCGCCGCCGGCGCCGCCGTGCTGGCGGTCGACCTGGTGCTGGGCAAGGGCGCCGGCAGCGCCTTCTGCAACGTGCGCCCGCCCGGCCACCACGCCGAGCACAACGCCGCCGGCGGCTTCTGCTTCTTCAACAACGTCGCCGTCGGCATCCGCCACGCCCTCAACGTGCACGGCCTGGAGCGGGTCGCGCTGGTCGACTTCGACGTCCACCACGGCAACGGCAGCGAGGACATCCTGCACGGCGACGAGCGCGTGCTGATGTGCTCCATCTTCGAGGACAAGATCTACCCCTTCTGCGGCAACCAGCCGCGCGGTCCGAACATGCTCAACGTGGCGCTGCCGGCCCGCTCCGGCGGCGACGTGATGCGCGCCGCCGTCAGCGCGCAGTGGCTGCCGGCGCTGGAGCGCTTCCGCCCGCAGCTGATCGTCGTCTCGGCCGGCTTCGACGGCCACCGCGACGACGACATGGGCAACCTCGGCCTGGTCGAGGCCGACTACGCCTGGCTCACCAAGCAGATCGTCGCCGTCGCCCAGCGCCACTGCCAGGGCCGCATCGTCTCCTGCCTGGAGGGCGGCTACGAGCTGTCCTCGCTGGCGCGCAGCGCCGCCGCCCACGTCAAGGTTTTGCTGGGACTGGACGACTAGCATCCAGCCGCCTCCCCGGCCCACATTTTTTTTAAGCGATACGACGATGGAAACCCACTACCTCAGCCCCCTGTTCTCCCCCAAGTCGATGGTGGTCTTCGCCGGCAAGGCCGACGCGCCCGACGGCCAGACCGGCTACGGCCGCAGCATCCGCGCCCAGCTGGAACAGGGCGGCTTCGCCGGCCCGGTGACCTTCCTCGACGTCGGCATGAGCGGCACCCTGGCCGACCTGGCGCACTCGCGCGCCGACCTGGCCATCATCGCCCTGCCCAACGAGGAGCTGGCCTTCGCGCTGGAGGTGGCCGGCCGCATCCAGTGCCGCGCCGCGCTGGTCATCTCGGCCGGCGTGCCGGCGGCGCTGGCCAGGGAGCTGCACGCCATCGCCCGCAAGCACGACATCCACCTGCTCGGGCCGAACTGCCTGGGCTACCAACGGCCGCGCCTGAACATCAACGCCAGCGTGGCCGGCCCGCTGGCCCAGCCGGGCAGCCTGGCGCTGATCTCGCAGTCCGGCGCGCTGACCAGCGCCATCCTCGACTGGGGCAGCAAGAACGCGGTGGGCTTCTCCACCGTCGTCTCGCTCGGCCCCAACACGGCGGTCGACCTGGCGCAGACGCTGGACTTCCTCGCCACCGACCCGGCCACGCAGAGCATCGTCATCTACATGGAGGGGCTGACCGACGCGCGCCGCTTCATGTCGGCCCTGCGCGGCGCCGCCAACACCAAGCCGGTGGTGGTGCTCAAGGGCGGCAACGCGGCGGCCTCCTCGCAGGCGGCGCTGACCCACTCCGGCGCCATCGTCGCCAGCGACGAGGTGTTCGACGCCGCGCTGCGCCGCACCGGCGCGGTGCGCGTGAAGTCCTTCGTGCAGCTGTTCTCGGCCGCCAAATGCCTGGCCTCGCGCTACCGCCCGGTCGGCCCGCGGCTGGCCATCGTCACCAACGGCGGCGGCCCCGGCGTGCTGGCGGCCGACTGGATCGGCGAGCTGGGCCTGCAGCTGGCCCACCTGTCCGAGGCCGGCGCGCAGGCGCTGGCGCCGCTGCTGCCGGCCCAGGCCACGCTGGCCAACCTGCTCGACCTGTCCGAGGAGGCCGGCCCGGAGCACTTCTGCGCCGCCATCCAGGCCTGCGCCCGCGACGCCCAGATCGACGGCATTCTGGTGATCTACTCACCCAAGCTGGGCGGCGACCCGGCCGCCGTGGCCGAGGCGGTCAGCGCCCTCAACGCCGGCCTGGGCAAGCCGCTGCTGACCTGTTGGATGGGCGACGAGAAGGTCGGCGAGGCGCGGCGCATCATCAACGGCGCCGGCCTGGCCACCTTCCGCACGCCGGAGGCGGCGGTCGACGGCTTCAGCAACATCGCCTCGTTCTACCAGAACCAACAGCTGTTGCACCAGACCCCGCCGCCGCTGTCGCAGCTGGCCCAGCCCGACCTGGACGGCGCCCGCCTGCTGATCGAGAGCGTGTTGGCCGAGCGGCGCAAGGTGCTCACCGAGATGGAGTCGAAGGCGCTGCTGGCGGCCTTCCACATCCCGATCACCCAGACCATCCTGGCGCGCAGCGCCAACGAGGCGATCCTGATCGCCAGCCAGCTGGGCTACCCGGTGGCGCTGAAGATCGACTCGCCCGACATCTCGCACAAGTCCGACGTGCAGGGCGTGGTGCTCAACGTGCTCAACGCCGCCGCCGTGCGCGACGTCTACGCCGACATGATGGCCACCGTGCGCCGGCTCGAGCCGGAGGCGCGCATCAACGGCGTGACGATCCAGAAGATGGCCGGCAAGCGCAACGGCCGCGAGCTCTACATCGGCGTCGTCACCGACCACCTGTTCGGCCCGGCCATCAGCTTCGGCGCCGGCGGCACCATGATCGAGTTGATCAACGACCGCGCCATCGAGCTGCCGCCGCTGAACCTGTTCCTGGCGCAGCGCCTGATCGGCCGGGTGCGCTCGGCCGACATGCTGGGCGAGTGGCGCGGCGCGCCGCCGGCGCACCGCGAGGCGGTCGAGCACATGCTGCTGCGCGTGTCGGAGATGGTGTGCGGCCTGCCGCAGCTGCGCGAGATGGACATCAACCCCTTGATCGTCGACGAGCACGGCGCGCTGGTGGTCGACGCCCGCATCGTCATCGACGCGGCGCCGCCCTCGGCCGACGTCTACGACCACCTGGCGATCCTGCCCTACCCGTCGAACTACACGCAGGACTGGCCGATGCGCGGCGGCGGCCAGTACACGCTGCGCCCGGTGCAGCCGGACGACGCCTGCATGCTGCAGGACTTCGTGCGCGGCCTGTCGGAGAAGTCGCGCTACTACCGCTTCGCCTCCTCGCTGCGCGAGCTGTCGGTGCCGATGCTGGCGCGCTACACGCTGATCGACTACGACCGCGAGATGGCGCTGGTGGCGGTGCAGACGGTGCGCGCGCCGGGGCCGGACGGCGACTTCGTCGAGACGTCCCACATCATCGGCGTGTCGCGCTACATCGCCAACCCGGACCGCAGCAGCTGCGAGTTCTCGCTGGTGGTGGACGACCGCTTCAGCGGCCAGGGCCTGGGCACGCGGCTGATGCTGGCGATCATGGACGTGGCGCGCGACAAGGGCCTGAGCCAGATCGACGGCCTGGTGCTGGTCAAGAACAGCGGCATGCTCAAGCTGATGGCCAGCCTGGGCTTCCACATCGAGTCCTACGAGGAAGACCCGGACTTCCGCATGTGCAGCAAGGCGCTGTGACGGCGGCGCGGGCCGGCGTTTTTCAAGACGCGGTGAACCTAGACTTGGGCGAGGAATAGTTCGCGGTCGAGGTGACCGCCGATTTCCGAAGGTGTCATGCCGAACAGCTTGACGAAATCCGACGGCCCGAGAATCGCCTCGCATTGCAACGCGATCGCCACGTGGACCTTGTTCACTTCGTCCACGTAGCGGGCGCGTTCGATTTCGCAGGCATCCAACTCCCTGTACAAGCTGGCCTGAGCCTCACGCAAAGCGAGCTGCAAGGATTCCACTTGTGCCAACTTCTCCCGGTCAAAACGTGGTCCAAGATAGGCATCCGCCATCGCCATGAACTCTTCATGCCGCACGTCCATAACATTGCCTCCTTCGCCGCCAAGCCCATGTACGGCAGCAATCCGCAGATCGAAAATCTCCAAAGTTCTCATTCAATATACTCCAACTTCATGGGTGGGAGTGCCCGAAGCACGCGGCAAGTTCCGGCCAGGGATGGTGCGTCGGGGCCGGCGTTTTCCCGTACGGACAGATTCGCCAAAAGCGTGCAAACAAATTCGGCAACAACCATCAGAGACGCTATAATTATCGATGAAGAGCGCAAAACTAGCTGTCCCGGGGGACCATAGCTAGCGGCGGAACACCATCGATGCCCCGGAATTTGTGTCGTGTGAGACCTCTCCCCCTGCGCTGCACAGGGTCACCAACAAGCAAGGTATAAGGCGAGGTCTCCTCGCCTTTACTTTTTTCTGGGCCAGCGACATACACAATCCCCATCTTACCAAGGCCTAAGGCCGGACAATTTGATCCTTCATACGGTCCCGCTATCCCATTGCATCGCCAACTAGACGACTGGTCTATTTTTGATGTATGATGCGATCCATGAACACTGAACACCACGACGTCCGCCAGCACATCCTCGACACGGGCAAGTCCATCATCACCGGCAAGGGCTTCGCCGGTGTGGGCCTGAACGAGATCCTGACGACGGCCGGCGTGCCCAAGGGCTCTTTCTACCACTACTTCAAGTCGAAGGAGCTGTTCGGCGAGGCGCTGCTGGAAAACTACATGGCCGAGTACCTGGCCCACATGGAGGTGCTGCTGGGCCAGCCCGGTCTGAACTCGGCCGAGCGCCTGATGGCCTACTGGCGCAGCTGGATCGGGCCGGAGCAGGAGACCTGCAACGACTGCCGCTGCCTGGTGGTCAAGCTGAGCAGCGAAGTGGCCGACATGTCCGAGGCGATGCGCGTGGCCCTGCTGCGCGGCACCAACCAGATCGTCGCCCGGATCGCCGTGTGCATCGAACAGGCGCTGGCCGACGGCTCGCTGCGCGACGTCGCCGAGCCGGCGCACACCGCGCTGACCCTGTACCAACTGTGGCTGGGCGCGGCCATGCTGACCAAGCTGCGGCGCGAGCCGAGCGCCTTGGACGGCGCCTTGCGGGCCACGCTGGCTATCCTGCGGCTGCCGGCCACGGCGGTCAACTGACAGCGGCAACGAACAGCGGCAACCGAAACACGCAAGACAGCAGCAAACCGAAGCACCGAACTGCCGCGCCGGCCCGTCGCCAGCGCGTTTTTTCCACCCCCACGCTAGACGACCAGTCTAATTTAGGAGCGCAACATGCAGAATTTTGAATTCCACAACCCCACCAAGATCGTCTTCGGCGCCAACACCGTGGCCAAGCTGGCCAAGCTGGTGCCGGAAACGGCCCGCGTGCTGATCCTGTTCGGCGGCGCCAGCGCCGAGAAGACCGGCACCCTGGCCGAGGTGCGCGCCGCGCTGGGCGGCCGCGTGGTGCAGGAGTTCGGCGGCATCGAGCCGAACCCCAGCTACGAGACGCTGATGGGCGCCGTGGCCAAGGTGCGCGCCGAGCAGCTCGACTTCCTGCTGGCCGTCGGCGGCGGCTCGGTCATCGACGGCACCAAGTTCGTCGCCGCCGCCGCGCTGTACGGCGGCGAGCCGTGGGAGATCGCCCAGAGCGGAGGCGCCAAGGTCAAGCAGGCGCTGCCCTTCGGCGCCGTGCTGACCCTGCCGGCCACCGGCTCGGAGATGAACAACGGCGCCGTCGTCACCTTGAAGGCGACGCACGCCAAGCTGCCCTTCCGCAGCGCGCTGCTGTTCCCCAAGTTCTCCGTGCTCGACCCGAGCAAGACCTTCACCCTGCCGGCCAAGCAGATCGCCAACGGCCTGGTCGACGCCTTCGTCCACACCGTCGAGCAGTACCTGACCTATCCGGTGCAGGCGCTGGCGCAGGACCGCTTCGCCGAGGGCCTGCTGCAAACCCTGGTCGAGATCGCCCCGCAGGCGCTGGCCGCGCCGGACGACTACGACACCCGCGCCAACCTGATGTGGACGGCGACGCTGGCCCTGAACGGCCTGATAGGCGCCGGCGTGCCGCAGGACTGGGCCACCCACATGATCGGCCACGAGCTGACCGCGCTGTACGACATCGACCACGCGCGCACCCTGGCCATCGTGCTGCCGGCGCTGCTCAACGTGCAGCGCGAGGCGAAGCGCGCCAAGCTGCTGCAGTACGGCGAGCGCGTCTGGGGCATCGCCAAGGATAGCGGCAGCGAGGAGCAGCGCATCGACGCCGCCATCGCCGCCACCCGCAACTTCTTCGAGAGCGTCGGCATCGCCACCCGCCTGTCCGGCTACCAGCTGGGCCAGGAGGCGGTCGAGGCGGTGCTGGCCCAGCTGGCCGAGCACGGCATGACCAGCCTGGGCGAGCACCGCGACATCGACCTGGCGCGCAGCCGCGTCATCCTCGAGGCGGCGCTGTAGGCCGCAACACCCTCCACGGCGGGCGCCACGGCGTCCGCCCATCCAGCGGCCGCCGCGCCGCAAGCACACGACAGGAATCGACATGAACATCTTGATGGTACTCACCTCGCACGACAAACTGGGCGACACCGGCCACAAAACCGGCTTCTGGCTGGAGGAGTTCGCCGCGCCCTACTACACGCTGCAGGACGCCGGCGCCAAGCTGACGCTGGTGTCGCCGCTGGGCGGCCAGCCGCCGCTCGATCCGAAGAGCGACGCGCCCGAGTCGCAGACCGCCGCCACCGCCCGCTTCAAGGCCGACCCGGCCGCGCAGGCCGCGCTGGCCTCCACCGGCAAGCTGGCCGACGTCGCGGCGGCCGACTTCGACGCCGTGTTCTACCCGGGCGGCCACGGCCCGCTGTGGGACCTGGCCGAGGACCGCGCCAGCATCGCCCTGATCGAGGCGATGCTGGCGGCCGGCAAACCGGTGGCGGCGGTGTGCCACGCGCCCGGCGTGCTGCGCCACGCCAAGGCGGCCGACGGCACGCCGCTGGTGCGCGGCAAGCGCGTCACCGGCTTCACCAACAGCGAGGAGGAGGCGGTCGGCCTGAGCGCCGTGGTGCCCTTCCTGGTCGAGGACATGCTCAAGGAGCGCGGCGGCGTCTACTCGAAGTCGGCCGACTGGCAGTCCTACGTGCAGACCGACGGCCTGCTGGTCACCGGGCAGAACCCGGCCTCGTCGGAGGCGGCCGCCGCCGCCCTGCTCGCGCTGCTGCGCTGAGCGGCCGGCCCGGGCCAGCGGCCCGGGCCGCCAACGCGCCGCGCGCCCGCGCGGCGCGCCCGTCCCCCGAACCCGCCCGCCGGCCATGCCGGCGCAACGCGCCCGGCCCACCGCCCGGCGCGTTTTTCGTCGCCGCCCTGGCGCCGCCGCCGGGCCGCCGCGCAGCGCCCCGCCAAGCCGGTGGCGCCGCCGCCTGCGCCACGGAAGCGCATGCATTACTTTCATCTCGGCACCGATCCTTGCGTGGGGTAAAATAGCCTGTAATTTTGGCAAATCAATTGCCAAGGTCGTCAGACCGACCGGGCGGTGGCGCAGCGCTGGACCGCGCCGGACAATGTCGGTAGCATCCTTACCCAATACACAACATCCGCCCGCCCCGAGCCCGCAGGCGTTTCAACCGACTCCGCACACGATGATTGTTGCCATCCGCCACATCCTGAAGCACTCCATCCGCGCCAGACTGATCGCCATGACCGGCGCCATCGTGGTCGCCGTGGTGTGCCTGCTGACGTGCGTGATGGCGCTGCTGGGCGCCAGCAGCCTGCGCCAGGAGTCGGACGCGCAACTGGCGCAGAGCCTGGGCCAGAGCGCCGCCCTGCTGGGCAACTTCATCGAGGTGCGCGAGAGCGCGCTCGACCAGTGGGCCGTCCATCCGCTGGTCGACGCCATGTTCGGCGACCCCGAGGTGGCCGGCATCTTCGTGCCCAACCTGCACAACTTCTTCGGCAAGATCCGCGCCCAGGAGCCCTGGCTGAGCCAGGTGTTCCTGGTCCAGGACCAGCAGGTGCTCTACAGCGACGACCAGCGCTTCGAGTTCAGCCGCGACGGCAACGGCGTGGCCGCCGGGCTGGCCCTGATCGGCCGCCTGCCGGCGCGCGGCGCCAGCGTGCTCGACCTGCGCCGCCTGCGCGCCGGCCCGTCGCAGCAGGTGCTGCTGCTCAAGCGCCCGGTGTTCAAGGACGGCCGGCCGCTGCCCGGCGCCAGCGTGGTGCTGCTGCTCGACTTCGCGCAGATCCAGCAAAAACTCTTCGGCCAGATCCGCATCGGCCACAGCGGCTTCGTCTCGATCGCCGCCAGCGACCTGTCGGGCAAGGTGGTGCTGCCGGCCCAGCCTGGCCTGGTCGGCAGCGAGCGCGGCGACTTCCGCCAGGCCAGCGCCGCCTGGCGCAGCTGGAGCGACATCCCCGAGCGCTACGGCTCGATCGTGTTCCGCCGCCAGCACCTCGACGGCACGCCCTTCGCCATCGTCGGCGTCGCCTCGCGCGACGACATCCGCGCCTCCGTGCTGCGGCTGGTCGCGCTGTCGGCCGCGCTCGGCCTGCTGGCCCTGCTGTTCGGCGTCTGCTGCGCGATCTACTTCGCCGGCCGCCTGACCGGGCCGATCCTGACGCTGACCCTGAAGGCCGAGCAGCTGGCGCGCTACCACGCCGGCGAGGCCGACGCCGCCACGCCGAGCGGCCGGATGCCCAAGGTCGACGGCCTCGACCGCCACGACGAGCTGGGCCGGCTGGCCCACAGCTTCGCCCGCCTGCAGGCGGCGATCCACGACAAGATCGCCCTGATCGAGAACCAGAACCAGCTGCTCACCACCCAGGACGCCCGGACCCAGGAGCTGAACCAGTCGCTCGAGCGCAAGGTGCAGGAGCGCACCGGCCAGCTGCAGCAGGCGTTGCTGGCGCAGCAGGCGTTCGGCGAGCAGCTGCAGGAGAAGAACCGCGAACTCGACCGCCTGTCGATCACCGACCGCCTGACCGGCCTGTGCAACCGCCTGCGGCTGGACCAGGTGCTCGACGACGAGATCAAGCGCTACCAGCGCTGCGGCACCCCGTTCGCCCTGGTGCTGCTCGACGTCGACCACTTCAAGCGCGTCAACGACACCTTCGGCCACCAGGCCGGCGACATCGTGCTGGCCGAGATGGCCGACCTGCTGGCCACGGGCACGCGGGCGCTCGACGTGGTCGGCCGCTGGGGCGGCGAGGAGTTTCTGCTGGTGTGCCGCGACACCGAACTGGACGGCGCCGCCCTGCTGGCCGGGAAGCTGCGCGAGCAGATCGCCGGCCACCTCTTCCGCGTCGGCGGCGGCAAGACCTGCAGCTTCGGCGTGACCAGCGTGGCGCCGGGCGACACGCTGGCACAGATGATCGCCCGCGCCGACCGCGCGCTGTACCGCAGCAAGGCGGGCGGACGCGACCGCGTCGAGCTGGAGGGCGGCCCGGACGGCGCCGGGAAGGCCGCCGCGCCGGCCGTGGCGGCCGCCGCCGCGTCGGCGGCCCAGGCCGGCGCGGCCGGCCCGGCCCAGCCGGCCGGCCAGGTGCCGGCGTGAGCGCGCGCCGCCCGGCCGGCGCCGGCGCCGGCCGGGCATGGCCGCCGAAATGGGCGCTGCTGCTGGCGCTGCTGCTGGCGGCGACGGCGCAGGCCCGCTCGCTGGCCGAGATCCGCCGCAGCGGCGAGCTGCGCGTCTGCATCGCCTCGGACCATCCCGCCTCGGCCGTGTTCGAGCCGGCCGGCTGCCGGCACAACTGCAAGGCCAGCGGCACCGTCGCCGAGCTGAGCGGCGCCTTCGCCAACACCCTCGGCCGCCAGGTCAAGCCGAGGTTCGAGCGGCTCTACTGGGACGAGCAGTTCTTCAACCAGGACGGCCGCACCGTGCGCGAGGCCAGCTACACGCCGCAGGCGCTGGCCTCGGGCAGGTGCGACCTCTACCCGGCCAACCTGGTGCAGAACGAATGGCGCCTGAAGAAGCTCGACTTCGTCATCCTCTTCCCCAGCCGGCTGATGGCCATCGTGGCGCGCCAGAAGGCGGCGCAGGTCAAGGGCGTGGCCGACCTGGCCGGCAAGCTGGCCGGCGTCAACCGCGACACGGCGGCGCTGAACTGGGTCGAGCAGCAGAACCGCGGCGCCTTCGCCGCCAACCCGGCGCGGATCGACTACCTGCTGTCGCCGGCGCTGTTCACCGCCGTCGACGCCGGCGCCGTCGACTTCATCCTGATCGACGCCGACATCGCCCTGTGGGCCGGCGCCCACCAGCTCAAGCACGCCAACGTGGCCTTCCCGGTCGGCCCGACCGACCTGATCGGCTGGGGCTTCCGCAAGGACGACAAGTGACCTGCAGAAGGCCGCCCAGCGGTTCTTCGACGACGGCCGGCGCCGGCCCGACTCGGCGCCCAACCAGATCTGGAAGCGCCACTTCGGCCGCAGCCTGACCGACTTCATCGACCTGATGGCCGCCTTCCAGTAGGCCGCCGGCGGCGCCGGCGACGGCGAAACCACAGCCGGCGCCACAACGCCGCGCGGCGCGGCGCCGGCCGGTGACAGCGCCGGCGTTTGCGGGTAACATCGAATCGAACGGCCCAGCCCGCCAACGGCGCGCCCGGCCCGGCCATATCATTCGTACAACCATGCATTCCGCTCACGGAGGGCTATCCTGTGGCTGCGCCGAACGATATCGCCCACTGGCGGGCGCAAATCTTCGCCCGCCTGCTGCTGGCCATCCTGGTGCTGGGCCTGGCCACGGCGGTGCCCAGCGCCCTGCTGGCGGCCAGCGAGGGCATGTGGGCGATCGTGGTCTGCGACGTGGTCGCGCTGGGCTGGATCGCCACCATCTGGCGCTGGACCGGCCTGTCCTACCGCAGCCGGGTGCTCAACTTCCTCGCCGTCGCCTACCTGGTCGGCGTGGTGCTGCTGCTCAAGATCGGCCCGGTCAGCCAGATCTATCTGATGGCCATCCCGCTGCTGGCGGCGCTGCTGCTGGGCCTGCGCCCGGCGCTGTGGTCGCTGGCCGCCGCCGCGCTGGCGGTGATGCTGCTCGGCTACGAGGCCAACGGCCGCCTGCACTTCGACGGCGTGCCCGACTACGCCCTGCTCAAGTCGGCCATCGTCACCCTCAACTTCCTCTTCATCGGCGCCGTGCTGACGCTGTCCTGCGCCGTCCTGCTGCAGCACCTGGCGCGCTCGCTCGAGCAGCTGCGCGCCAGCACGCTGTCGCTCGAGCAGGGCCAGGCGCGGCTGCAGACCCTCAACGCCGAGCTGCGCCTGACCGCGGCCGCCGTGGCGCGCCTCAACGACATGGTGCTGATCGCCGAGGTCGACGCCGGCGGCGACAGCGGCCAGCGCATCATCTTCGTCAACCAGGCCTTCGAGCGGCGCAACGGCTACCGCCGCGACGAGGTGCTGGGGCGCGGCCTGCGCCTGCTGCGCGGGCCCGGCACCGAGGCCGAGACGCTGGCGCGCATCGGCGCGGCGATGGCGCGCAACGAGGCGGTGCGCGCCGAGCTGCTCAACTACACCAAGGCCGGCGAGGCCTACTGGGTCGAGACCGAGCTGGTGCCCTTCGCCGACGAGGGCGGCAACAACACCCACTGGGTCGCCGTCGAGCGCGACATCACCGAGCGCAAGCGCTCCGAGGACGACATCCACCGGCTCGCCTTCTACGACGTGCTGACCGGCCTGCCCAACCGGCGCCTGCTGATGGACCGGCTCGACAAGCTGCTGGCCAGCTCGCAGCGCGGCGGCAGCGTCAGCGCGGTGATGTTCATCGACCTCGACCACTTCAAATACATCAACGACGCGCGCGGCCACGCCACCGGCGACGCCCTGCTGCGCAACACCGCGGCGCGCCTGGGCGGCCTGATGCGCAAGGCCGACACGGTGGCGCGCATCGGCGGCGACGAGTTCGTCGTGCTGCTGGCCCACCTGGCGCCGGACGTCGCCGGCGCCAGCCACGCCGCGCTGCTGGTGGCCGAAAAGATCCGCCGCGCCATCGCCGACTGCGTCGAGATCGAGGGCCAGTCCTACCAGTCCAGCGCCAGCATCGGCGTGACGCTGCTGCCGCAACGGGGCCAGACGGCGCAGGCCTGCTGCGCGAGGCCGACACGGCGATGTACCGCGCCAAGGCGGACGGGCGCAACGGCATCGCCTTCTTCGAGGAAGCCATGCAGGCCGACGTCGAGCAAAGGCTGAGCATGGAGCGCGACCTGGCCGCCGCGTTGGCCGGCGGCGAGCTCAGCATGCACCTGCAGCCGCAGGTCGAGCGCGACGGCGCGGTGGTCGGCGCCGAGCTGTTGATGCGCTGGCGCCGCGCCGACGGCGCCATGGTGGCGCCGTCGGTGTTCATCCCGGTGGCCGAGGAATGCGGCCTGATCCGCCAGCTCGGCCTGTGGGCGCTGCAGCAGGCCTGCGCCGCCGTGCTGCGGCTGCAGGCGGCCGGGCGGCCGCTGCCGCTGTCGGTCAACGTCAGCCCCAGCCAGTTCCGCCAGGACGACTTCGTGGCGCAGGTGCGGCGCACCCTGGCCGCCAGCGGCGCGCCGGCCGCGCTGCTGATCCTCGAGGTGACCGAGTGGCCTGCTGATCGAGAAACTCGACGAGACCATCGCCCGCATGCACGAGCTGGCGGCGATGGGTCTGCGCTTTTCCATCGACGATTTCGGCACCGGCTATTCCAGCCTGGCCTACCTGAAGAAGATGCCGCTGTACGAGCTGAAGATCGACCGCAGCTTCGTGCGCGACACGCCGGACGACGCCAGCGACAGGGCCATCGTCCAGGCGATCCTGGCGATGGCGCGCCACCTCGGCCTGCGCGTGGTGGCCGAGGGCGTGGAGACGCAGGCGCAGGCCGACTTTTTGACGGCCAACGGCTGCGCTTGTTTGCAGGGATATTTGTACGGCCGCGCCATGCCGCTGGAGGACTTGCTGGCGCGGCTGGCGGACGGCCCGGCACGGGCGGAACGGGCCGCCTGAGCCGCCCGGGCCGCCCGGCGCCGCGCCGGCGGCGCGGACCGGGCGGCGGGGACTACCGGGCGGCGCCGCGCGTGCCGACCACCTCGACGGTGACGCGGCGGTTCTGCGCGCGGCCGGCGGCGCTGCGGTTGTCGGCCGCCGGCTGCGTCTCGCCCTTGCCCTCGGTGTAGATGCGCGCCGGGTCCAACCCGGTCGACACCAGATAGGCCTTGACCGCCTCGGCGCGGCGCTGCGACAGGCGCTGGTTGTACTCGGCCGTGCCGACCGAGTCGGTGTGGCCGACGCTGAGCATCACCTCGACGGTGACGCCCTGCTGCTTGGCCAGCAGCGCGTCGAGCGCCGCCCTGCCGTCCGGCTTGACGACGGCGCGGTCGAAGTCGAACAGCGCGTCGGCCGCCAGGGTGACCTTGACGGCCGTCGGCTGCGGCGCGGCGGCCACCACCGGCGCCACCTCCACCGGCGGCGGCGCGGCCGGCGCCGGCGCCGCCTCGGGCACATAGGCGCGCGGCGCGGGGTTGGCCGGCCGGCCCAGCTTGTAGACCAGGCTGAGCGAGTACAGGTCGACGTCGCCGCGGTTGCCGACGGTGTCGTTGACGCGGTGGCGCTCGGCCTCGCCGCGCAGCGCCAGCGCCTCGCTGAACTTGTACTCCAGGCCGACGCCGAGCTTGGCGTTGAGCTTGCGTTCGCTCGACTCGGGATCGGTCACCGCCAGCAGGCGGTTGCCGCCGAAGCGGCTCTGGCTGCGGGCGTACTGCATGCCGGCCCGGCCCAGCAGCGACCAGCGCTCGGACAGCGGCAGCTGGCCGACCAGGTCGAGGCTCATGCCACGGAAGCTGGCTTCGCCGTCGAGCACGCCGCCGCCGTTGGTGGTCGAATGGAAGCGGAACTTGCCGTGGTCGAAGTAGCCGCCCTCCACCGCCAGGTAGCGGTTCAACTGGCGGCCGAGCAGCAGCTTGTAGCCGGTGTCGCGCTCGTCGCTGCCGAACGCGGTGACGACGGCGCCGTGGGCGGCCAGGCTGCGCTCCAGGCGCTCCTGGTCGATGCTGGCGCGCGACTGGCCCACGCCGGCGCCGACATACCAGGCGCTGTTGGCCCACTCGGGGTTGATGAAGGTGTCCTCGGCGCGGGCCGCGCCGGCGGCCAGCATGGCGGCCGCCAAGGCGCCCAGGGTGAAGATGGTGTTTGCGCTGTTCATATGGTGTCCTGTGCGGGTGGGCTTACTTGGCGATTTGGTTGTTGCGCAGCGTGACGGCGGCGGCGCTCAGCACACGGCCGTTGAGCAGCGTGGTGTTGTCGCCGACGGTGATGGCGGCGGCCTGGGCCAGCACGTTGCCCTTGAAGACGGCGTTGGCGCCCAGCGTGGTCGGACCGACCGGCAGCCAGTTCACGTCGGCCGCCGTGGCGCCGTTCTTCAGCGCGACGATGGCGTTGGCGGTGGCGTCCAGCGTCAGCGCGCTGCGGAAGATGTAGACGCCGGGGCCGCTCAGGGTCAGCGTGCCGGTGATGTTGATGGCGCCGGCGTAGCAGTACACGCCGGGTGGCAGCGTCAGGCCGCCCAGGTCGACGCCGCCGGCGAAGCTGACGTCGCAAGTGCGGCCGTTGGCGTCGGCGATGGCGACCTGCAGGTCGGCCAGCGCGCCGCTCAGGATGGCGCCCGACTTGTAGTTGGTGTAGCCGGCGGCCTGGGTCGGATCGACCGTTTGCGAGGGCGAGCCGACGTCGCCGGAGATCAGCGTGGTGCCGCCCGAGTTGTTGGTGATCGAGGTGCCGGCCAACACGGCGAAGCTGGCGGCGCGGCCCAGGTTCAGCGAGGCCGCCGCCGGCGGCGTGGGCAAGCTGGCGGCGACGGTCAGCAGCGCGCTGCCGGACTTGCCGGCGGCGCTGGCGCTGATGTTGGCGCTGCCGACGGCGACGCCGCTGGCCATGCCGCTGCTGTTGACGCTAGCGACCGGCGCGGCGTTCGAGCTCCAGACGGCGGTGTTGCTGATGATCGCCGTCGAGTTGTCCGAGTAGGTGGCGGTGGCGACGAACTGCTGGCCGGCGCCGACCACCACGCTGGCATTGGCCGGGGTGACGGCGATGCTGCTCAGCGTGACGTTGGCGACGGTCACGGTGGTGGTCGCGTTCTGGCCGCCGAAGCTGGCGCCGACCTGGCCGCTGCCGACGGCGACGCCGGCCACCAGGCCGCCGGCCGTGCTGCTGGCGACGGCCGGGTTGGCGGCGCTGAAGACGCTGGCGTTGCTGACGTCGGCCGAGCTGCCGTCGGCATAGCTGGCGGTGACGGCCAGCTGGCGCGTGGCGCCCGGCTGCAGCACGGGGTTCTGCGGCGTCAGGGTGATCGACAGCAGCGCCGGCGGTAGCACGGTCAGCGTCGCCGCCGCGCTCTTGCCGCCGAAGCTGGCGCTGATCGCGGCGCTGCCGCCGGCCACGCCGAGCGCCAAGCCGCTGGCGGCGTTGACGCTGGCGGTGGCCGGCGCGGCCGAGCTCCACTGCGCCGTCGCGCTGACGTCCTGGGTCGTGCGGTCGGCATAGGTGGCGGTGGCGACGAACTGCTGGCTCAGGCCCTGCGCGACCGACGCGCTGGCCGGCGTGACTGCCAGCGCCAGCAATTCGGCGGCGGGCAGGCCGAGGATGGGCGCGCGGCCCTGGTCCGAGCCGCCGCAGCCGGCGACCAGCACGGCCAACACCAGGCCGAGCGAGAGGGTGGATTTTTGTAGGTATCCCTTGAGGACGTTCATGGCGTGGTTCCTTGGTGTGCGCGGGTGGCGTCGATTGCCGGCGGATGGACTCACCCACCGGATCGACGACACTGGCCCGCTACTCAACAGCAAGCCAGTGCGGCCACTATTCCACGCGCCCCAGGGGACGGTATGTTCGCTGGCGCGCATTGCGCCGCCGCGCGCGCAAACATTGTCTCGTTCAACAACACAGCGGCGGCGCCGCTAGCGCGCGCCGAAGGGCCGGCCGCGCACGCCGTCGTAGACCGCGTCGAACACGCGCAGGCGCTCCAGCTGCTCGACGCCGCCGGCGCGGATCGGCGCCTCCAGCCGCAGCAGCTGGTCGGCCGGGTCGGCGCCGCCGAAGGCCGGCCAGCGCGGCAGGCCGGCGCCGTTCGGATCGCCGCCGCTGGCGAAGTTGACCCAGTAGCGCGCCATGTTGTCGGCCAGCGCGCGGTCGCCGTCCGACCAGGCCCACGGCGCCTGCGCCAGATGGTCGAACATGTACCACAGCTCGGCGAAGTGGCTGGCGCCCCAGCCGGCGTACACCGAGGCGGCCGGGAACGGCGGCCGCCGCGCGAAGCTGTAGTAGTACGCCGGGCGGCCGCCGGCGGCGGCGTGCAGGCGCGCCCAGGCCCACATGTCCCAGCCGAAGCGCAGCTCGCGCTCCAGGCCCAGGCGCGCCTCGCGCGCCTGCTCGTCGCTGGCCGCCGGGTAGGCCGCCAGCAGCGCCGGCGGCAGCGCGCCGACGCTGCGCTCGACGCCGGCGGCGAAGCCGGCCGCCGTCACCCCGGCCACGTCGACCAGGGCGCGCGCCTCCTCGGCGTTGGAGCCGAGCAGCAGCGGCACGTCGTGCTGGCGGCCCTGCACATAGGCCTCGTAGGGCGTCAGCGGCAGCACGTGGGGGTCGACCAGCGGATGGGCCAGCGCCTCGGCGCCGTTGCCCAGCAGTTGCGCCGCCGGCAGCGCGCGCAGCTGCGCCAGCGTGGCCGCGCCGCGCGCGGCGGCGAAGGCGGCGCCGTCGCGCTCGGCGTTGTCCAGCCGGTAGCCGGGCGCCAGCTGCAGCGGCTCGAAGATGCCGCCGCTCTGCGCGATGGCGCGCTGGAACAGGCCGCGCGCCAAGGGCGCCGCCAGCAGCGCGCTGACCGACATGGCGCCGGCCGACTGGCCGGCGACGGTGACCCGCCGCGGATCGCCGCCGAAGGCCGCGATATTGCGCCGCACCCAGCGCAGCGCGGCGATCTGGTCGAGCAGGCCGTAGTTGCCCGAGGTGTGGTGGGGCGACTCCAGCGTCAGCTCCGGATGGGCCAGGAAGCCCAGCGCGCCGAGCCGGTAGGCCACGGTCACCACCAGCACGCCCCGGCGCGCCAGCGCGTCGCCGTGGTACAGCGGCATGCTGGCCGAACCGTTGTTGTAGCCGCCGCCGTGGATCCAGACGATCACCGGCAGCGGCCGGCCCGCCCGCCGGGCCGGCGCCCAGATGTTCAGGTAGAGGCAGTCCTCGCTGACGGCGGGCGGCGTCTCGCCCGGCATCGACACGCCCTGCTGCATGCAGGCCGGGGCGAAGGCGGTGGCCGGGCGCACGCCGGGCCAGGGCGCCAGCGGGGCCGGTTCGCGCCAGCGCAACTCGCCCAGCGGCGCGGCGGCGAAGGGCAGGCCGCGATACACGTCCAGGCCGGCGGCGCGCTCGCCGCGCACGGCGCCCGTGTCGGTGCGCACCACGGCACCGGGGGCCGCGCCGGCGGGATGGAATGGGAACAGCAGCATGGCCAGCATGGCCAGGGCGCGATGGAACTTCAGCATGACGACTCCTCTCGATGAACAGGCGGCCAGTGTCGCGCCACCGCCCGCGCCGGGCCAGACCGGACCGTCCCAGCCTTGCCTCGCTTCGTCACAAAAACCCTTGGGCGCCGCATTCCGGGCCTTTTCGGGCGGGCTACGGGAGGATTTCGGGTGGCCTTGGGAGGATTTCTGATGGCTTTCGGGTGGCTTTCGGCGGGCTCCCGGCGGCTTTTCGAAGGCTTTGCGGCGGCGTTTGCGGCGCCGTTCCGGGGCGGCCGGCGGCGGCCTGCTAGAATCGTCGGCATGCTGACCCTGCCCTTTTTGCCGTCCGGCGCGACGCCGCGCCGCTGCCCGCCGTGGCTGCGCCGGCAGGCCCACGCCTATCTGTACTGGCTGGCTTTTTTGCTGCTGCTGGAGCCGGGCAACGTGCTGCGCGCCCACCAGGCCGGGCACGCGCTGGGCTGGGCCGACGAGGTTCTGCGCATCGCCGTCGCCGCCCTGCTGGGCAGCGCGGCGACGCCGCTGCTGCTGGCGCTGTCGCGCCGCTTTCCGCTGGCCGGGCCGGCGCGCTGGCGCCACCTGCTGGCGCAGGCGGCCAGCGCCGCCGCGCTGGCCTTCGCGCTGATCGCCATCGCCGGCCTGCTGGCGGCGTGGATCTACCAGGGCCGCTGGCTGCCGACACCGGCCCAACTGGTCGATCAATTGGTGGCCGACTTCTCCCTGCTGCTATGTGTGCTGGCCGCCTATCTGGCCTTCGTTCACGCGGCCCAGCTGTTCCGCCAGCGCGGCGCGGTTCCGGCGGCGACGGTGACGCTTGCCGCCGCCGACGCCGGGGCGGCCCCGGCGTGCGCCCCGCCCTATCTGACGCGGATCGAAATCAAGGCGCAGGGGCGCAGCAGCTATCTCGACCTGGCGACGGTGGACTGGATCGAAACCCAGGGCAACTACCTGGCGCTGCACGCCGGCCCGCAACAGCATCTGGTGCGCGACACGCTGCTCAACCTGGAGTCGCGGCTCGACCCGCTCCGCTTCGCGCGCATCCACCGGCGCATGCTGGTCGCGCTCGACCGCATCCGGCAGATCGAGACGGCGGCCAACGGCGACGCCATCCTGCACCTGGCTGCTGGGGCCGAGCTGCGCGTCAGCCGCAGCTACCGCGCCGCCCTGCGCGCGCGCTGGCAGCGGCCCGATGTTCTGCTATAATTGCGCGCCTTGGCCTGGTAGCTCAGTTGGTAGAGCAGAGGATTGAAAATCCTTGTGTCGGTGGTTCGATTCCGCCCCGGGCCACCAAGAACATGCCTCACCAAACGCCGATCCATGTAGATCGGCGTTTTTGTTTCTGGCACACGAAGTCCTTGTGTCCGGTCTATTTCTGGCCCCGTTCCCTCCTGTCGCACTACCATCCGAATTTTCCAAGTACTCATTTAGCTATTGAAATAGCATGCCGCATGTGCAGCGCGTCACCCAATAGACAAATCCTCTCGCTTGTCGCGCTTGTCGCGCTTATCCGCTGTTTTTCCCGACATTTAGAAGGCAAAACGTGATGAAACGTGAGTATTACAAGGAGGAAATATATTATCCTAATCGTCATGGAGGATTCCATGGGGAAATTTCCGTACTCCCGCTAACTTAGAAGATCGATAGCGGAGCGCCCAATATTCACGACGTTGTCAACAGTGCGTCTATGACGCTTTTCAACAGAGGAAGAAATAATGAAGTGCGTAAAACTAGATATGCTGAAAACTTTTCTCAGCAACTTCGACCATGACCTAGCTAATAAGCCAAATGGCCAGAGCATGTACAAATTCACGAATGGTCTTGTTCTGAATGTCTATGAGACAACCGGGGCAATCGTTTTTCAGGGCGAAGGAACTAGCGGTGAGCTCGCCAATCAAATTAGGAGCTTCATTGAAAGCGTTAATGCCCCATTTCTCAAGTAGGCAGACGGGCTAGGCAGTTTATCGCCTAATTTTGTGAAATAACAAAGAAAACTGAAGTACTCAAGCCCACGTTTGGCATCCAGCCTTCCACCCTGAATCAATCGCAACCGAAAAGGACTAAAAATGGCTCAGTTCCGAATCGAAACCGTCTTGGATCGCACTACTGGACGGTACTATGTTGAAGTGTATCAAGACAGCGAGGAAATTCCGCTGGTCGTTGGGAAACCAATCTATATGTCTCACGAACATGCGATGGCTGATTCAGTCGAGATCTTTAAGCAAGCCATGCCCACGCAGCCCATCACCGCTTGGCGCGAAAAGTAGACGACAGCAAGCGAAAGCGCAGGCGACTGAACTGAAAATCCTTGTGTCCGGTGGTTCGATTCCGCCCCGGGCCACCAAGAACAGTTCCAACGCAAAACGCCAACCCACGCAGGTTGGCGTTGTCGTTTCTGGAGTGAAGCGCGGATCGAGGCTTGCCGAGGAGCGCAGGCCCGTGCGGCCGCTTAGGCGGCCACCCTGCCACTCTCGGCCAGTCGTTTGAGCGACGCCAAGGTGATGGGTAGCCCGGTGCGCAAGGGATTGCCGACGATACGCCCCAGCAGAAAAGACAGCGCACCGGAAAAAGTCACTCTATGGACGACTTCGGTTCCGGTGGCAGTGGCGTTCAGTTCGTGCTCGAACACCATGCGGAAGAGTGGAATCTGCGACTCGACAGTGAACGACTTGTTGGGAACCACCGAAACGAAGTGCATTGGGACAGTGATTCCTTTCGGCGGCGTGATCTTGCCTTTGCTCCCAGTCTGGAATGGTCCGTCAATCGACGACTCCTTGGTGTCTGGGTCCCAAGTTTTCCAGTTGCGGACATCCGCATAAATCTCGAATATTTTCTCGGGCGGCACAGAGATCGTGACTCGGCTTTCCACTTGCATTTTTGTGCTCCTGTGTGGTCTACAAAAACCTGAACGCGCTCTAGGCATGCGGCAACTGCTTCGACATCTCGAGCCGCAGTGGCTTGACCCTTGGCCGCCTTTTCTGGCGCCACGGCGCATCCTCAACAGACGGGATAGGCCGATTCTTTTGCGGTCATGAAATTCAGGCCCGAACGCCAAGCGCGCATTATTCTTAATGCAATATTGCGCCAAGTATGACGCATTTCCGGTCGCAAATCAAAGAACTTCCTCCGCCGTGACGAAGCAATACCCGCCGACGGAAGACCACACACGGCAGCCGCATTGGCTGGGCCGTGTTGGGCTGTGATGCGAGACAAAGGCGGTGCCAGTCTAGACTCGACGTAGGTGCTGTCGTCTGTGGCGCAGATACCTGTCGCCATTCGCTGCCGTCGGCTTGCGGGCATGCATTCACCGTAATACTATGAATGCATCGCATGCATTCTATTGAGGTGACGCTATGGCAATGCTAACAGTACGCAACCTGCCCGACGAGGTGCACCGGGCGTTGCGCGCGAGGGCCGCTCAACACGGGCACAGCACGGAGGCCGAAGTTCGCGCCATTCTGTCCAATGCGGTGAAGCCGGAGGCGCGCCTTCGCATGGGTGACGTCTTGGCGGCATTGGGCCGCGAAATCGGTCTGACGAACGAGGATGTCGAGTCCCTCACCCAAACAAGGGACAGAACACCGGCCGAGCCGATGGGGCTGGAATGATCGTTCTCGATACCAATGTCGTTTCCGAAGCGATGAAGCCCGAGCCGCACCCCGCAGTGCGGGCTTGGCTGAACAAGCAAGTTGCCGAAACGCTGTATCTGTCCAGCGTGACGCTCGCCGAGTTGCTGTTTGGCATACGGGCACTTCCGGCCGGCAAACGCAAGGACACGTTGGCGCGGACCCTCGACGGTCTCATGGTGCCTTTTAGGGATCGGGTGCTGCCGTTTGACGTCGATGCGGCGCGGCACTATGCCGACCTGGCCGTCGCAGCCAAAGTCGCCGGGCGCGGCTTTCCAACACCGGATGGTTACATTGCCGCAATTGCGGTCTCGCGTAGGTTCATCGTCGCGTCGCGCGATACCGCGCCCTACCAAGCCGCCGGTGTCACCGTCATCAATCCGTGGCAATCGTAAGGCGGTTCAAGTAAAGCGTTTGCCTGCCGCAGCTTGCCCGGATGCTGAAGCGGGAAGCCGGCGACACGCAAACGCGCGCGGCGAGGAACTCAGGCGGCGGGCGCAGGTCGAACCATCATCGCGACCGCCGCCGCCAAGGCGACAACGCCGAACAACGGCCGGCCAACCCGTCGCGCTCAAGCAAAGGGGCTGCCATGCAAGCACAATTCACCGACTGGAGCGATGCCATCCTGGCCTCGCTGTCGAACGCGTTCGCCATGCTGTTTTCGTCCATCCCGAGGATCGTCGGATTCCTCGTCATCCTGGCCATCGGCTGGATCGTCGCCGCAGTCATCGCCAAAGCGCTGGCGTCGCTGTTGCGGGCCGCCCACTTCGACGGCTTTGCCGAGCGCGCCGGCCTGGCCGGCCTGCTGCAACGGAGCGGCGGCAGGCAAAACACCTCCGGCGTCGTAGCGGGGATCGTCAAATGGTTTGTCCGCCTGATCACGCTGATGGTCGCCTTCGACGCGCTGGGCTTGCCTGCCGTCTCCGAGGTGCTGCGCCAACTGCTGATGTGGCTGCCCAATTTGATCGTCGCGCTGGTCGCCTTGATGGTCGGCGGCATCGCGGCCAAGGCGCTGGGCCAGGCGGTTCAGAACGCCGCCGTCAAGGGCGAGCTGGAGAATCCGCCGCTGCTGGCGGCGGTGGCGCGCAACGCCGTCTGGGTGTTCGCCATCGTCGTCGCCATCAACCAGATCGGCGTCGCCGCGACGCTGGTGAACATCTTCTTCGTCGGCGTCGTCGGCGCGCTGGCGCTGGCCCTGGGATTGTCGTTCGGCCTGGGCGGGCGCGACAGCGCCGGCGCCCTCCTGCGCCGCTGGCAGGCGCGCCGGCAAGCGCCGGCCGGCCGCCTGCCGCAAGGCGGCGGCGAGGCCGCCAACCAAGACCAGTCCTACCAGGGCGAGTTCAGCGGCGACGAGCGGCGCGGCGCGCTGGGCGACCGCCGCAGCCAGTACCCGAGACGGGCCTAAGTCGGGCGGACACGGCTGCGGCTGCGGTCTATCTGCCGGGCCAAGGCGGTAAAGCTGGAGATGGCGTTCGCGCGGGTGAAGTCACTGCCTCATCATACGAAGAGATCGACGAGTCTGCTCAGCTGGCCTTGCCGCTCTGCTTGAGCCACATGCCGAACTCCCGCATCACATCGACGACGGGCCGCAAGCGGGCGCCGTCCTCGGTGAGCTGGTACTCCACCTTGATGGGCGAGGTCGGGTAGACGGTGCGCTTGACCAGGCCGGCGTCCTCCAGCGCGCGCAGGTCGAGCGTCAGCATGCGCTGCGAGATGCCGGGCACGTCGCGGCGCAGCTCGTTGAAGCGCTTCGGCCCGTCGACCAGGTAGGACACCAACAGCAGGCGCCAGCGCCCCCCCAGCAGGCGCATCGCCTCTTCCACGGAACATCCGGTCACATTGTTTTTCATCGTGCGCACAGCATAGCAGATGGCGCATGCAGGTATATTTTTTGTACCTACACGACAAACTACTGCCTTCTTACATTTTTATCCCAGATATATAGAATAGCCTTCGCCACCTCCGCGACGGCGGTGGCGCATCCGCCCCAGCCATTGGAGATCCCGCATGAAACTGTATTACATCCCGGGCAGTTGCTCGCTCGCCCCGCATATCGCGCTCAAGGAGCTCGGCCTCGACGCCACCCTGCTCAAGGTCGACCACCGCACGCACCGCGCCGAAGACGGTGCCGACTTCCTCGACGTCAATCCGCTCGGCTACGTCCCCGTCCTCGAGCTGGACGACGGCAGCCGCTTCCACGAGGGACCGGCGATCCTGCAATACCTGGCCGACCTGAAGCCGGAACTCGGCCTGGCGCCGCGCAACGGCACGCCGCAGCGCTACCGCCTGCAGGAGTGGCTCAGCTTTCTCACCTCGGAGATACACAAGGGTTTCATTCCGCTGCTCTATGCCGGCCTGGCCGGCAAGTACGCCGAGACGGCCAAGCCGAAGCTGCAACAGCGCTTCGCCTGGATCGACGCGCAGCTGGCCGGCCGCCAATTCCTGCTCGGCGACAGCTTCAGCGTCGCCGACGCCTACCTGTTCGCGCTGACCGGCTGGGGCCAGGCCGCCTGGCTGAAGTCGACCTTCAAGGCCGACATCCATTTCGACGGGCTGGGCAATCTGCAAGCCTGGTATCGGCGGGTGCGCCAACGGCCCGCCGTCCAGCGGGCGCTGACAGCCGAAGGGCTTGAGTAATCAAGCCCTGCGGCGCTAACTAAGCTTGCCGCCGGCCTCGCGGCGGGACGGCTGCGGCGCGCGGCCCCACCGCATCACCGCATCACCGCATCACCACATCACCACATCACCACATCAAATCGTCGGGGATCTGGAAGGCGGCGTACGGGTCGTCGGCGTCGACCTCGGCGCTGGCCTTGTTGACGCGCACCACCAGCGCAGCGTCGCGCTCGGCGATCTTGTCGGCGATCACGCGCGGCACCAGCTCGAACACGCCGGCCAGGCAGACGATCACCAGCCGGCCCGCCACCAGGTGGGCCTGCACGGCGGCCGAGACGTAGATCCGCTCGATCTTGCTGCCGTGGGTGAAGTTGTAGGCGATGTCGCCGTTGCCCTTGCCCTGGCGGTTCTGCTGCACCATCTGGGCGATCTGCGCGACGATGGCCTTTTGCGTGGCGGCGGCGTCGCGCTGGGCGTTGAGCTCGCGCGCCCGCTCGGCGTTCTTGCGCTGCACCTCCTGCGCCGCCAGGCGCACCTCGTCGACGCTCTGCGTGCCGGTGCGGCGCTCGACCTTCTTCTGCTTGCTCTTGTCCTGATTGGCCAGTTTGACCTTGGTCTTGTCGACCAGGCCGGCCTTTAAAAACTGCTCTTGTAGGGAAACCATGTGTGCTGCTCCGTAGTGGGTCCGCCGGCCCGGGCGGCTGCACCGGGCGGTGGAAAGGCTCTAGCATAGCAAAAATGTCGCCGCCGCAGACCGCCGATCACCGCCGGCCGCCGTCGCCCTGCGCGCCGGCGCACGTGCTCGCGGCTTGGCGCGGCTTGGCGCCGGTTGTCGCGGGTTGTCGCGGGTTGTCGTTATGCCGCCACCAAAATTGCCAATTCGATAAAATTTGTGTACATTTTTTTATTATTAAAATAGTATCGTGTCAGTTCCACCCCATCAACCACGACCAGGAGTAACCATGAAACGACTCGTCCTTCTCGCTGCCCTCGCTGCCAGCGGCCTGTCCCAGGCGGCTGAACTGTACAACAACGGCCCCGTCGTCGACGGCAACGGCAAATCGGTGCTGGTGCTGCCCTCGACCACCCTCGGCTTCGGCAACAACAGCGGCGCCGGCCTGGCCGTGGCCGACGACTTCAGCGTCGCCGCCGGCGTGAAATGGAACGTGTCGAGTCTCGACTTCTACGGCTACCAAACCGGCGCGACCGGCTTCACCTTCCAGAACGCCACCTGGAGCATCGTCTCCGGCGACGTCAACAGCGGCAGCGTGGTGGCCTCCGGCGTGACGGCGGTGAGCAACGGCGGACGGGTCGGCTACCGCGTCACCGAGACCACGCTGAACAACAAACAACGCGGCATCTACGACGCCCACGCCGACGTCGCCGACTTCACGCTCGACGCCGGCCACTACTGGCTGCGCTGGAGCCTGAGCGGCTCGGGCGTGTCGGGTCCATGGCAGCCGCCGACCTCGGACGGACGCGAGGGCAACGCCGCCCAGGCCGGCAACGGCGACCCGTTCACGCAGCTCGTCGACACCGGCTCCGGCCTGAGCGTGGAGCTGCCGTTCGCCGTGCAGGGCACGGTCAGCGCCGTGCCGGAGGCCGACACCTACGCCATGCTGCTGGCCGGCCTGGGCCTGGTGGGCGCGCTGGCGCGGCGCCGCAAGGCGGCCTGATCCTAGAGCCTCCGCCGACCACGACGCCAACCGCCACGGTTGGCGTCGCCGCTTCCGGGGGGCGCTCTCAGCGCGCCAGCGCGCGGACCTGGCACAGGCGGTAGGGATAGGGTTCGGCGCCGACGAAGGCCGGATAGCTGCGGCAGCCGGGCGCGGCGAAGTCCAGGCCGTAGCGGTGCAGCTGGTCGAGCATGCTGGCGTCGAGCGCGCGGTCGCTGGCGGCCAGGTCGATCCGGTACTGCGCCTGCAACTCCAGGGTGCACCATTGGCCGTCCGCCGCCGCCGGCAGATGGCGCACGTCGACCTGGAAGCGCACCTTGCCCAGCATGTGCTGCAGGCGCGCGCAGTCGGCCGGGCTGGCGGTCAGGCCGAGGCGGCGCGCCAGGTCGAGCTTGCGCTCGACGCCGGCCTGGCGGCCGTTGCGGGCGACCGGCAGCAACAGGTAGTGCGGACCGGCGCGGCGGGCCACGGCGGCCTGCAGGCGCTCCAGATAGGCGGGCGACTCGGGGAAGCCGTTGCCGATGGCGATGAAGGCGGTCTGCGGCGGGAAGAACTGGCGCAGCCAGGCCAGCGTCGGCATGGTCAGGAAGACCACCGTGTCCTGCGGCTTGGCGAGGGCCGGCGCGTCGGCGCGGAAGCTCCGCGTGGCCCAGCCGGCATGGCCCCAGGTGACGAAGGGCAGCGTGTACAGCGCGCAGGCCAGCAAGGCCGCGCCGCCCAGGCGGCGCGCCGTGGCGGCGCCCAGCATGGCATGCAGCAGCAGCCAGACCAGCAGCGGCGCCAGCAGTTCGATCGGCACCAGGTAGCGGTAGATGCTGAACAGGCCCATCCAGATCAGATAGGACAGCACGAAGAACAACAGCGTGAAGCGGCCGCGGGCGTCGAGCGGCGTGGCGGCGGCCGGCGCGGCGCGGCCGGCCGGCGCGGCGCGGCGCCACAGCGCCAACAGCAGCCAGGCGGCCAGCACGCAGTAGGCCAGCGGCCAGATCCACTGGCGCAGCGGCACCTCGGCCACCCGCGCCATGTCGGCGCTGAAGACGAAGGGCCACAGCAGGGCCTCGGCGGCGCTTTTCGGCAGGTGGCCGAGGTCGATCACGCCCACCACCCAGGCCAGCGGGCTGCGGAAGATGTTGTTAAATTGGGGGAACAGCGGGTTGCCGAACAGGGTCCACATCTTGTAGAACCAGAAGCCGGTGCTGGCGGCCATGCCGGCCAGCACGGCCAGGCCGAAGCCGAAGGCCAGCCGCAGGCGCTGCCAGAACGGCAGCGGCACGGCGAACAGGGCCAGGCACAGCGCGGCGGCGAAGCCGGCGTTGGTCAGCTTGAGGCCGACGCCCAGGCCCATCGCCAGGCCGGCCAGGCCCAGCGTCAGCGCGGCGCCGGCGCCCCAGCGCAGCAGGCTCGGCCAGCGGCGCAGCAACAGGTGGAGGGAGGCCAGCACCAGCAGCGAGGTCAGGTTGTCGCCCATCGAGTTGCCCAGCTCGGCGAGGAAGCCGGCGCCCAGCGCGCCGGCCAGCGCCAGCAGCAGCGCCGGGCGGACGGCGCCGGGCGGCAGCAACAGGCGGGCGATGGCCAGCAGCAGCACGAAGTTCAGGCCGTGCAGCGCGCCGAACAGGAAGCCCACCAGCGGCCCCGGCAACAGCGCCGTCAGCACGTAGTAGGGCACATCGACCAGCGGGTTGAAGTAGCTCTGGAAACCGGCCGGCGAGATGTCGACGGCGAGGCTGTCGTTGAACCAGGCGTAGGGGTTGTACAGGTGGTAGTTGCGCATGTCCCAGCCGTCGTCCTGGCCGAGCAGCAGGGACACCAGGCCGAACAGCAGCGGCGCCAGCAGCGCGGCGCGGCGCGCCGCGCGCGGATGGGTCAGGCAGGCGCTGCGGCGGCCGAACCAGGCCTCCAGCTTGCTTATGGTCGAGGTCATGGGGGAATTCCGGGTCAAAGTGGTGGCGGCCTCAGTCGGCGGCGGCGGCCGGCACGGCCAGGTAGGCGAAGCGCTTCTGCTCGATGCGGCCCTTGGTGACGGCGTCGAGGATGATGCCGCAGGTCAGCAGGATCATGCCCAACAACATGACGGCGGCGCACAGCACGGCCGTCGGCAGGCGCGGCACCAGGCCGCTGGCCAGCCAGGTGCGCAGCAGCGGCAGCGCCAGCGCCCCCGACAGCAGGGCGCAGCCGGCCGCGCCGATCGAATAGCAGGCCAGCGGCTTTTCCGACTTGAACAGGCGGGCGATGGTGCCGAGGATGCGCAGGCCGTCGCGGTAGGTGTTGAGCTTGCTGAACGAGCCGGCCGGCCTGGCCTTGTAGACGGTGGCGATCTCGGCCACCGGCATGCGCAGCTCGAGGGCGTGGACGGTCAGCTCGGTCTCGATCTCGAAACCGGTCGAGTGGGCGGCGAAGGACTTGACGTAGCGCCGCGAGAACACCCGGTAGCCCGACAGGATGTCGCTGAAGGTGCGGCCGAACAAGGCCGCGACGGCGCCGGTCAGCAGGCCGTTGCCGAGGCGGTGGCCGAAGCGGTAGGACTCCTGCTGGACGGCGACGCGGTTGCCGACGAGCATGTCGAGGCACTCGGCCAGCAGCCGCGCGACCATCTGCGGCGCGGCGGCGGCGTCGTAGGTGTCGTCGCCGTCGACCATCACATAGGCGTCGGCCTCGACGTCGGCGAACATGCGGCGCACCACGCTGCCCTTGCCCTGGGCCGCGACGTGGCGCACCACGGCGCCGGCGGCGCGGGCGATGGCCGCCGTGTCGTCGCTCGAGTTGTTGTCGAACACATACACGCGGGCCTGCGGCAGGCAGGCGCGGAAATCGCGCACGATCGCCGCGATGGTGGTCGCCTCGTTGTAGCAGGGCACGAGGACGGCGATGCGCGGACGCTGGGGATCGGTCATGGGAACGGGGCGGAAGGGCAATCGGCGATTATAGTTCTTTTCGGGCAACAAGACCACACGCCGCGGCGGCGCCCGGCACGGTATTTCCCTCGCCGCGGCGGCCCTGCCGCGCTAAGATGGAGTCCCCGCCCCCCGCCCCAGCGACCATGAACCAAGCCGACCGCGAGCTACTGCTGCTGCAAGACGCCCTGGCCAGGACGCTGGCCAACCCGGCCGACGGCCGCCGCTGGCAGCAGCTGTTCGCGCGCTTCGATCAGTGCGCGGCGGCGCCGGCGCGCCAGGCCGTGCTGGCGCGGTTGGCGCGGCAATCCTTCGACGGCGCCGCCGGCTTCCTGCAGGCCACGCTGCTGGCGCGCCTGAGCGGCGAGCGCGGCCACATCGAACGGGCCGCCGCGCTGGCGCTGTCGATCACCCCGCTCGACGTCGAGCGCCTGCACGCCTTTGTCGCCTACGAGTGGGGCGACGCGCTGCGCGACGGCATCGACCGGACCGGCTTCGTCGCCCGCCTGCGCCAGGCCCGCGCGCCCGAGCTGGTGGCCTTGATGGGCCGCGAGCTGGTCGCGCAAACGGCCGCGCCGCTGGCGCCGCGCGCCGTCGAGCGCGTCGCCCGGGTGGCGCTGGTGACGCCGTTCCTGGCCGGCGCCGGCCACACCCCCACCGTGCTGGCGCTCGAGCACGCCGCGCTGCTGCGGCGGGCCGGCCTGCAGGTGCGGCTGTTCGCCCCGCAGGACCAGTTGCAGCTCGAACAGGGACACTATCTGGGCCACCCCGGCCAGCTGGTCGGCATGCCGCCCGACCTGGCCTGGCTGGGCGCGGCGCTGCCGGCCGGCGTGTCGGCCTCCATGAGCGACCCGACCTTCTCGCTGCCGGAGCGCTGGCGCGCGATGCTGGCCCTGATCGGCCCCTTCGACCCCGACCTGGTGCTGTTCGTCGGCCTGCAGTCGCCGCTGCTGGCGCCGCTGTACGCGGCGCGCCCCGTGCTCGGCCTGTGCCTGCACTCGACGCCGCCGATGGCGCCGGTCGACGTCTGGCTCAGCGCCGCCGCCGAGCACTGCGGCGAGGGCGCCGGCGCCGCCGTGTGGGGCGCGGCGCTGCCGCCGGCCTGGGGCCTGCACTATCCCTACCGCCTGCGCTACCGGCCGGCGCCGGCGCGCCCGCGCGAGGCGCTGGGGCTGGCGCCGGGCCAGTTGGCGCTGGTGACGGTGGGCGCGCGGCTGGGCGAGGAGATCGCCGGGCCGTGGGCGGCGCGCATGGCGGCGCTGCTGGCGCGCCGCGCCGAGCTGGTGTGGCTGCTGGTGGGCGGCAGCGGCGCGCTACCGGCGGCGCTGGCCGGCGCGCCGGCCGGCCAGCTGCGCCTGCTGCCGCAACAGGCCGGCGTGGCCGACATCCTGCCCGCCTGCGCGCTGTTCCTCAACCCGCCGCGCATGGGCGGCGGCTTCAGCGTGGCCGAGGCGATGGCCCAGGCGCCTGCCGGTGTTGGCGCTGGGCGGCAGCGACGGCGGCGCCAAGCTCGGCGCGCTGGCGGCGGCCGACCTGGACGACTACTTCGCCCGCCTCGACGCCTACCTGGACGACGCCGCGCTGCGCGCGCGCGACGGCGCCGCGCTGCGCCTGCGCTTCGAGCGGGACATGGACCTGGAGCGGGCCGGGCCGGCGCTGCTGGCGGCGGCCGAGCTGGCGCGCCGGCGCTACCAGGCGCGCCGCGCCGCGCTCACGGCGCCGGCAGCTTCCTGACGCGGGCCGGCACGCCGAGCGCCAGCGTGTCGGCGGCGACGTCGGCGGTGACCACCGAGCCGGCGCCGATGAAGGCGCCGTCGCCGACGCGCAGGCGTTCGAGCACGGTGGCGCCGATCGCCACGGTGACGCCGCGCCCCAGCGTCGACAGGCCGCCCAGGTTGCTGCCCGGCTGCAGGCGCGAAAAGGCGCCGACCACGGTGTCGTGGCCGACCGTCACGCCGCGGTTGACGAAGACGTGCTCGCCCAGCCGCACGCCGGGGCCGAGCACGCTGTTGGCGCCGACGAAGACGCCGGCCGCCAGCGCCGCCAGCGGCGACACGTAGGCGCTGGGGTGGACCAGCGTGGCGAACGGCAGCGCCCAGCGCGCCGCCACCAGCGCGGCCAGCTCGGCGCGGGTGGGCGTGGTCGGGCCGAGCAGGTACAGCTCGTCGGCGCCGGGCACGAAGCGGTCGACATGGTCGACCCGCGGCGTCTGGCCGAACGGCGCCAGCGCCGCCAGCCGCTCGGCCAGCGAACGGTCGCGCTCGCCCACCTGCTCGGCGTGGTGCAGCACGACGCGGCCGATGTCGAAGCCGTTGGCCAGCGCGCAGTCGAACAGGTCGGAGACGATGTTGCTGGTGCCGAAAACCACCAGGCGCGGCCGGCTCATGGCGCGCGCCGCGCCGCCGTGGCGGCGCTGGCGGCGGCGGGAAAGGCGGTGGTGGCGGGACTGGCTGGCGGACGGTAACTCATGCAATCTCCTCGGGCACTGCCGGGATCGGCCCGCCGTCCAATGTACGCCGGCCGTGCGGCGGCGTCAATCGGCACACGGCCCCGGCGCCCCAGATCGCCGCGCCCGGTTGCCACACGCCGCGGACGCGGCGCCTGCGGCTGGGCGACCAGGCGGGGCGCCAAGGCGGCGCGCCAAGGCGGGGCGCTTGCCAAGCCGGTGGCGCTGGGCCATCATGGGGCCATGAAAACCGCCGCCCCCCCCTCCCTGCCGCGCCTGCTGTGCGCCGCCCTGCTGGCGCTGGCCGGCGCCGCCTGCGCCGGCACGCCGCCGGCCATGGCGCCGGACGCCGCCGCGCCCGACGCCGCCGCGCTGTGGCAACAGATCCAGGCCGAGACGGCGGACGCCGCCTGCGACGGCCCGCAGCACTGCCACAGCATCGCCATCGGCAGCAAGGCCTGCGGCGGGCCGGCGCGCTACCTGGCCTGGTCGAGCAAGCACGACGACGGCGCCCGCCTGCGCGCGCTGGCGGCGCGCCACGCCGCGCAAAGCAAGCTGGAGGACGAGCAGGCCGGCCTGCTGTCGAACTGCATGGCGGTGCAGGCCCCGGCGCCGGCTGCCGCGCCGGGCGCTGCGTGCTGAACCCGCCCGGCATCGGCGGACGCGACAGCAAGTAGGCCGCCGCGCCGCCAGCAACAAAGGCCGCCGCATACCACCCGCCGCCCTCTTGGCGGGCGCGCCGCCGGCGCGCCCGTTTCCCTTCCCTGCGCCCGCGGCGCCTCGACCACCTCCGCCTTCAATCGGCCCCTGCCGGAAGCCGGCGGCACGCCGGCACCGCCAAGCGGCGGCGCGGCAAAGCGTCGGCCAAGACAACGCCATTCAATTCAGCCGTTTTAAGCACGGCGCCGCCGCGCCGGCCGGCCCCTCCACGTCCGGCATCGGCGGATTTTCCATTTTCCGGCGTCGATGTTGTCGCATTTTCACATCACTTTTTCAACATTTCCGCTTGCTAGAGACAAGTCACTAAACCGGCCGGGATGCCATATCCATCACCTTATCCCAGAGGAAAACAAATATTACACGCCGTAATATTGTGTTTTCTGAATTAAATATTATCAAAATTTCTAACAATTTCCATGACATTTCGATATAGTTTCCCAAGATCCAGTCAGCAGCGGACTGGGCATTCCTGCCGCCCATTCGGCGCCGGGAAGCGGGCGGCATGCCGGCCGATCAACGTCGACCGCCACGCCGCCCCCAGCAGACCGGGACAACACCAGAACAAGCCCGGGAACATTCAAATCACAAGGAGAGATCGTATGACGTCGCACCAGTATTCGCAGCAAGGGGTTCGTGCCAATGGCGCCGCCAAGTTCAAACAGGTTCTGACCGGCTCGCTGATCGGTCTGGCCGTGTTGGCGTCGTTGCCAGCGGCCCAAGCCGCCAACACGACCACCATCGCGTTTGAATCGCCCGACCTGCTCGGCGGCCTGGCCGCCGGCGAGAGCTTTATCGAATCGGGCTACAAGATGACGGCGGTCGACCCCTACGGCGGCGACGGCGGCGTAGGCGTGGCGCAAATGGACGGCACCTGCGCCCTCGACTGCCCGCTCGGCAACAACAGCCACTACTATCTCGCCATCAACGACGGCATGCTCAATTTCGCCCGCGTCGACGGCCTGGCCTTCAAGCTCAACAGCTTCGACGCCGCCTTCACCGCGCCCCTGCCGCAATCGAGCCCCGGCGTCTCCTTCGGCCGCATCACGCTGACCGGCATGTCGCATGGCGTCGCGCTGAGCACCAGCTATGAACTGCCGGGCCAGCGCGCCGACAACCGTTTCTACTTCAGCAACTTCCTCGTCAACAGCGGCGTCTTCGCCCAGACCGCCTTCGACTCGCTGACCATCGGCTCCTGCGTCTACACCGGCAGCGGCAACGCCTGCGCGCCGACCGACAACCTGGCCCAGTTTTCGCTGGACAACGTCAACGTCAGCGCCGTGCCCGAACCGGGCAGCTGGGCCATGCTGGCCCTGGGCCTGGCCGCCATCGGCGCCGTCACCCGCCGCCGCGCCCGCCAAGCACGCTAAGCACCGACCGAACCACGGAGAATTGACCACATGAAATCGACCCGCCTCATCCCTACGCATTCCGCCATCAAATGGGCCGTCGCCGCCCTGATCGCCGGCCTGGCCGTCAGCGCCGGCGCCGACGAAACGCGCCGCCCCTACATCGTGCAACTGAACAGCGCACCGGCCGCCTCCTACAACGGCGGCGTGGCCGGACTGGCCGCCACCAAGCCGGCCAGCGGCACCCGCCTGGACGTCTCGGCGGCCAGCGTGCAAGCCTACGTCAGCCACCTGGAAGCCGAACAGGCCGCCGTCGTCGCGACGCTGCCGGCGCTGGAAACCCTGTACGACTACCACCTCGTCTTCAACGGCTTCTCGGCCATGCTGACCGACGACGAGGCGCGCAAGCTGATGGCCAACTCGGCCGTCGCCGCCATCACGCTCGACCAGCCGCGCCAACTCGACACCAACTACACGCCGGGCTTCATCGGTCTGAACAAGGCCGGCGGCCTGTGGGACCAGCTGGGCGGCACCAGCGGCGGCCTCAACAAGTCGGGCGCCGGCGAGGACATCGTCATCGGCATCATCGACGGCGGCGTCTGGCCGGAAAACCCCTCCTTCGCCGACCGTGTCGACAGCAACGGCGTGGCCACCCACGACGCGGCCGGCACGCTGGTGTACGGCGCCCCGCCGGCCAGCTGGAAAGGCGGTTGCGAATCGGGCCAGGCCTTCGGTCCGGCCAATTGCAACAATAAACTGGTCGGCGCACGCGCCTTCCGCCGCAGCATCTCCGACGCCAGCGGCAACATCCTGCCCTCGTTCAAGCTGCACCCGGCCGAATTCCTCTCGCCGCGCGACAACGGCGGCCACGGCACCCACACCGCCAGCACCGCCGGCGGCAACGCCAACGTCGTCGCCGTCATGGACAACGGCACCGTGCCCGTGCCCGGCGTCAGCGGCATGGCGCCGCGCGCCCGCGTCGCCACCTACAAGGTGTGCTGGACCAAGGACGATCCGGCCACCACCCGCCCCGACCCGCGCTGGCCGAACTACGGCAACGGCTGCTACGGCAACGATTCCGTGGCCGCCATCGAGCAGGCCATCAAGGACGGCGTCAACGTGCTGAACTACTCGATCAGCGGTTCCGGCACCAGCATCGCCGACCCGGTCGACCTGGCCTTCAAGGGCGCCGTCGACGCCGGCGTGTTCGTCGCCGCCTCGGCCGGCAACAGCGGCCCGGCCAACGAGGTCAACCACCTCGGCCCCTGGATGACCACGGTGGGCAACTCCACCCACGACCGCATGTTCGCCGGCACCGTCACGCTGGGCAACGGCGCCAAGTTCGTCGGCGCCTCGAGCAATCCGGCCACGCCGACCGCGCCGATGATCCTGGCGAAAAACGCCGGCCTGCCCGGCGTCTCGCCCGACGATCTGAACCTGCAACGCTGCTTCGGCGGGCTCGACAACGTGCCGGCCCTGCTCGACCCGGCCAAGGTGGCCGGCAAGCTGCTGGTCTGCGACCGCGGCTCCAACGTGCTGGTCAACAAGAGCGGCAACGCCAAGACGGCCGGCGCGGCCGGCGTCGTCATCGCCAACGTGGCCGGCGGCGCCAACACCATCATCAACCAGTCGCACGACCTGTCGACCGTGCACGTGACCCGCGCCGACGGCGACCTGATCCGTGCCTACGTCGGCGCCAACGGCGTCGGCGCCAGCGGCGGCCTGGACGATCTGAAGTCCATCAAGGGCACTCAGCACGGCCGCGCCGGCGATGAACGACAGCTCCTCGCGCGGTCCGAACAAGGGCGACCTGAACGTGCTCAAACCGGACCTGACGGCGCCCGGCTCCTCGATCCTGGCCGGCTACACGCCGAACTACACGGTCGCCGAGCACGACGACATGATCGCCACCGGCGGCGCCGGCAAGCCGAACTGGTCGCTGCTGACGGGCACCTCGATGTCGAGCCCGCACATCGCCGGCCTGGCCGCCCTGCTGCACCAGCGCCACCCCGACTGGTCGCCGGCGATGATCCGCTCGGCCTTGATGACCACCGGCGTCGACGTCGTCAACACCCTGTCCGGCATGCAGCAAGGCGGCCTGCCATGGGGCCAGGGCGCCGGCTTCGCGCAACCGTCGAGCGCCGCCGATCCCGGCCTGGTGTACGACATCTCGACCAGCGACTACAACCGCTACCTGTGCAGCTCCGGCGTGACCCCGGTCGGCGTCACCTGCGCCACCCTGGCCAGCCTGCCGGCCTACAACCTGAACCTGCCGTCGCTGACCGCCTCCGGCGTGTTCGGCAACGTCACGCTGGAACGCACCGTCACCAACGTCGGCGCCACCAGCGCGACCTATACGGCGACGATCGCCGTGCCCGGCTTCGACGCCGTGGTCACGCCGTCGACGCTGACCATCGGCGCCGGCGCCAGCGCCAAGTACAGCGTCACGCTGCGCCGTACCAGCGCCGTCCAGGACGCCTGGAACTACGGCGCGCTGACCTGGACCGACGGCAGCCACGTGGTGCGCAGCCCCGTCACGGCGCGCGCCCGCGTGGTCGTGGCGCCGTCCATCCTGAGCTCGAAACTGGCGACCGGCAACAAGACCTTCACCATCGGCACCGGCTTCGCCGGCGCCTTCAGCACGCTCAAGGGCGGTCTGAAGGCGGCCAGCCGCAGCAGCGCCACCGTCACCGGCACCAACAAGGGAAACGCGGCCGCCGTCTCGGCGGCATGCGCGGCCGGCGGCGGCGCCGGCGTCAAGGTGCACAACATGGCCATTCCGGCCGGCACGCTGGCGGCCCGCTTCGCCCTGTTCAACCAGGACACCTCGGGCTACCAGGGTGGCGGCGAGGACGACCTGGATCTGGTCATGGTCAACGCCGCAGGCACGCAAGTGGCTTACAGCGGCAATGGCGGCTCGGAGGAGTTGATCACGCTGAGCGCGCCGGCGGCTGGCAACTACAAGGTTTGCGTGGTCAGCTACGCGCCGGCCGTGCCGGACACCTCGACCTACGCGCTGTCGTCCTGGATCGTGCAGCCTGGCGACACGGGTGGCAATCTGCGCGCCCTGGTGCCTAGCCGCGCCGTTCTCGGCGGCACCGGCTCGGTGGTGGTGAGCTGGTCCAACCTGCCGGCCGGCGGCCGCTACCTGGGCGCCATCGCCTACCAGGTGTCCGGCGACAAGACTGCCAGCACCTTGATCAGCGTCGACACCGATCCGGCCTCGCTGCCGGCAACGGCCCAGCTGAATTCGGGCAAGGAAGCCAACGCGCCGAAGCAGTAAGCGGTTCGGCGGCCGGGCAGCACGCCGGCCGCCAGCTCGCACGAAAGCTTGCACAAGAAAAGGGCCGCACGGTACACCGTGCGGCCCTTGTCGTTTGAGCTCATGATTTGAAGGCGGGCGCGGCGGCCCGCGTCCGCCTGCGTCCCCCCCGGCTTGCCGCGCCGGCTTGCCGCGCCGGCTTGCCGCTTAGCGCGGCGGCAGCTTCATGGCGCGCTGGATGGCGACGCAGCGGGCGTCCTCCTGCTGCGCCACCAGCAGCGCGCGGCGGCTGCCGGCCGACAGCGCCGGCGCCGCCGCGACGGCCTGCTCCAGGCGCGCCACGCTGGCCGGCGTGCAGTTGGCCGGGATCAGATGGCTGCCGTAGCTGCGCATGAAGATCGGGCCGGCGGCCTGGTCCTTGCTGGCCAGCAGCGCCAGGCGCTGCTGCGCCGTTTCCTCGCCCAGCGCGCCCTGCTCGGCCGGGTACAGGTTCTCCATCGCCACGCGGCGGCGCGAAAACGGCAGCTTGCTGTCGAGGTCGACGATTTGCGCCAGCCACTCGGCCTTGGCCTTGGCGTCGGGCCGGCCGACGCGGGCCGCCAGCGCGGCGGCCTGGCCGGCGTCGGACGGGTCGCGCGCCAGCTCGGCGTCGACCAGCGCGGCGCTGCCGGCGGCGGCGTAGCGGTTCAGGCGCGCCACGATGTCCCAGCGCAGGTCCTGGCCGACCTGCAGGCCGGCCGGCACGTCGCGGCCGTCGAGCACGCCGGCCAGCTGGGCCAGCGCGGCCGGGCTGCCGGCGATGTCCAGGTAGAGGCCGAACCAGCGGCGCTGGAAGTTGTCGTCGCCCTTGGCGGCGCGGGCGGCGGCCAGCGCCATGCGCTCGAGCGCCACGCCGGTCTCGCGCTGCCAGGCGCTACCCGGCGCGATCAGGTCGACGTAGGCCTTGGCCTGGCGCGTCTTGCCGGCGATGTCGCCCAGCAGCGTGTAGTCGCGCTCGGCCGGCGCGTTGTCGCGCACGGCGCGCAGGTAGGCGGCCAGCGGCAGCTGGCCGGCGCGCACGCCGTCCCACAGGCTCTGCCACAGCATGGCGCGCAGCAGCGGGTCGGCCACCTTGCCCAGGCTGGTTTGCGCGGTGCGGAAGGAGCGCTCGTCCAGGCGCACCTGCACGTAGCCCCAGTCCTCGTAGTTCGGGTAGACCAGGTCGGGACAGTCCTCGCCCTTCAATTCCGGCACCGGCGTCAGCGCGCCGCTGTAGGTCACGGCCTGCTGGCGCTGCAACACCAGCTGGCCGCCGCCCTTGCCCTTGCCCCGGCCCTTCTCCAGGCCGAACAGGCCGATCTGCACGCGCTGCTCGCGCAGGGTCGGCAGGGCCGCGCTGGCGCCGTCCTGGCGCAGCGCGAACTCGCTGACCTTGCCGCCGGCGCAGCGGTACTGCGCCGTCACCGTGTTGACGCCGGCCTGGTACAACCAGTCCCGCGTCCAACCGGACAGGTCGCGGCCGGCGGCCTGGCCCAGGCTGCCGATGAAGTCGTCCAGCTTGGCGTTCTGCCAGCTGTATTTGGCCAGGTAGTTGTGCACGCCCTGGCGGAACACCTCCGTGCCGAGCAGGTGGCGCAGCTGCTTCAGCGTCGAGGCGCCCTTCGAGTAGGTGATGGCGTCGATGTTGTCGAAGGCGTTGGCGGTCGACGGCACCGGCGTCTCGATGGCGTGGGTGGTCACCTGCTGGTCCTGGATGTAGGCGGCCTGCTTGCCGCCCGAGTAGAACGACTGCCAGGCGTTGGTGAATTCGGTCGACTCGGCGGTGGCCAGGGTCGCCATGAAGGCGGCGAAGCTCTCGTTGAGCCACAGGCCGTTCCACCACTTCATGGTCACCAGGTCGCCGAACCACTGGTGCGCCATCTCGTGCAGGATCACGCTGGCCAGGCTCTGTTTCTGCGCCGCCGTCATGCTCTCCTTGAACAGGAAGCGCTTTTCGGCGAAGGTGATGGCGCCGGCGTTCTCCATCGCGCCGTAGAGGAAGTCGGGCACCAGCAGCTGGTCGTACTTCTCGAACGGGTAAGGCAGGCCGAAGTATTTTTCGAAGAAGGCCAGGCCGCCCTGGGTGTACTTGAACCAGTCGGCCGGCGCCACCTGGCCGGCCACCGACTGGCGCGCCATCAGGCGCAATGGATACTTGCCGCTGCGGTCCTCCCACACCTTGTACGGGCCGGCGTGCAGCGAGAAATTGTAGGCCGACAGGCGCGGCGTGGCCGGGAAGTCCCAGCGCTTGCCGCCCGCCACCGCCGCGACGGCGCGCTCGGGCATCGCCGACACCACCTGCCAGTCGGCCGGCGCGGTCACGCTGAGCTGGTAGCTGGCCTTCAGGTCGGGCTGGTCGAACAGGGCGAACATCTGGTGCGCGGCGGCCGGCTCGAAGTGCGAGTAGGTGTAGACGCGGCCGTCGGCCGGGTCGACCATGCGGTGCAGGCCCTCGCCGTTGCTGCTGTGGCGCCGTTCATAGACCACCACCACGCTGTTGCGGCCCAGGCGCAGGCCCGTGCGGCGCCAGCGTGATGAAGGAGCCGTTGTACTGCGGTGCGACGGCCTTGCCGTTGACCAGCAGGCTGGTGATGCTGGCCTGGTCGAGGTCCAGCGTCAGCGGCGCGCTGGCGTCGCTCAGGTCGAAGCCGACGGTGCTGCTGCCGGCGAAGCTCTCCTTGCCGCTCAGCGTGAACTGCAGCGCGTAGTCGACCTTGGACAGGCGCGCGGCGCGCGCCTCGGCGTCGACCTGGGCCAGGTAGCGGTTGTCGGCGCGCGCGGCCGGCGTGGCGGCGCTGTTGGTGCTGGTGGCGGCCAGGGTGGCGGTGGCGGGCCTTGCGCCCAGGCTTGGCCGGCGCCGCTGGCGATCCAGGCGGCGCAGGCGATGGCGCTCAGGCGTGGAGTGAATGTGTTCATGTGGTGTTCCTGTGGTGGTGTGGGTTGCCGCGGCGGACGTGAAAACGCCCGCCGACAAACGGCGGGCGTGGCGGGCATGGCGCGGAGGCGGCGCGGCCGGACGGCCCCGCCGCCCTGCGCTCAATGCGCCGCGCTTACGGCTTGGCCTTGGTGTAGGTGTCGAGCCAGTCGATGACGGTGTGGTGCCAGAGCACCGAGTTGACCGGCTTGAGCACCCAGTGGTTCTCGTCCGGGAACATCAACAGCTTGCTCGGGATGCCCTGGCGCTGCAGCGCGGTGAAGGTGCCCAGGCCCTGCGTGGTGGGGATGCGGAAGTCCAGGTCGCCCTGCACCACCAGCATCGGCGTCTTCCAGTTCTTGACGTGGTGGACCGGGTTGAACTGCTCGTGCTTTTGCGGCACGTTGTAGTAGCTGCCGCCGTTTTCCCACTCGGTGAACCAGACCTCCTCGGTCGAGTAGGCCATGCCACGGGTGTCGAACACGCCGTCGTGGTTGACGATGCAGCGGAAGCCGTCGGACCAGTTGCCCTCGATCCAGTTCATCATGTAGCCGCCGTAGGAGGCGCCCAGCGCGCAGCTGCGTTCGCGGTCCAGCCAAGGGAACTTCTTCACCGCCGCGTCCAGGCCCAGCTTGAGGCTGCCCTGCAGCGGCTTGCCGCCCCAGTCGCCGCTGATCGAGTCGGTGAAGGCCTGGCCGTAGCCGGTCGAGCCGTGGAAGTCGATGAACACGGTGGCGTAGCCGGCGCCGGCGTAGACCTGCGGATTCCAGCGGTAGCTCCAGGAATTGCCGAAGCTGCCCTGCGGGCCGCCGTGCACCAGGAAGGCGATCGGGTACTTGGCGCCGGCCACGGCGTTCCACGGCTTCATGACGTGGCCGTAGACGGTGGCGCCGTTGGCGCCGGCGAAGGAGAACTGCTCGTACTGGCCGAAGCGCACGTCGGCCAGCGCGGCCTCGTTCAACCTGGTCAGCTGGGTGGCGTGCTCGCTGTCGCCGCCGAGCTTGAGCTTGAACAGCTGGGCGGCCGAGGCCAGGTTGGCCTGCGCCAGCACGACGGTGTCGCGCTGCACGTCGAAGGCGCTGACATAGCCCTTGCCGCTGACCGGCGTCACCTTGCCGCTGGCGGCGTCGAGCGCGAACAGGCGGTGCTGGCCGACGTCGTCGGCGGTGGCCAGGATGGTTTTGCCGTCCGGCGTCCAGCGGAAGTCGGCGATCGAACGGTCCCATTGCGGCGCCAGCTTGCGCCGCTTGCCGCTGGCCACATCCATCAGCACCAGCTCGAAGCGGTCGGCCTCGAAGCCGGGGCGGGCCATGGCCAACCAGGCCAGCGTGCGGCCGTCCGGCGAGTAGGTCGGCTTGCTGTCCCAGGCCGGATTGTCGGCCGTCAGGTTGCGCGGCGCGCCGCCGGCGGCCGGCACCTGGTAGACGTCGAAGTTGGTCGACCAGGCCTCGGTCTGGCCGGCGATGCGGGCGGCGAAGACGATGTTGGCGCCGTCCGGGCTGAAGCGGTATTCGTCGTGGTCGCCGAAGGGTTTGGACGGCACGTCGCCGTCGAGCATGCCGCTCAGGCTGACCGGCGCCGCCGTCACCTTGCCGCTGGCGTCGATCGGCGCCGAGTACAGCACCGCGTTGCGGCCGTCGGCCCAGCTGTCCCAGTGGCGCACGAACAGGCGGTCGTAGACCACGCCGCTGGTCTTGCCCTTGGCGGCGCGCGCGTCCAGCCGCGCCTTGGTGCAGCCCAGGTCGGGGCAGTCGCGGAACACGGCCAGGCTCAGCGCCAGGCGGTCGCCCTGCGGCGACAGGCGGAAGTTGTCGACGTCGAGCGGCAGGTCGGTGACCTTGGCGGCCTCGCCGCCGGCCAGCGGCAGGCGCCACACCTGCGACGAGCCGGAGCGCGCCGACAGGAAGTAGATGGCGTCGCCGTTGGGCGACCATTCGGGGTCGGTGCTGCTGGCGGCGGCCTGGGTCAGGCGCTGCGGCACCGGCTTGGCGGCGCGCAGGTCGAGCAACCACAGCTGGGTGTTGCTGCCGTTCTTGGCCAGGTCGGTGCTGCGCACCGTGTAGACCAGCTTGCTGGCGTCCGGCGACAGCAGGGGACTGCCGACGCGCTCCATGTTGACCATATCCTCGACCGTGAAGCCACGGGGCGCGCCCGGCGCGGCGGCGTGGGCGCCCGCGACGGCGGCCAGCATGGCGGCTCCTGACAGCAGCAAACGTAATGTCATTGGTTTATCTCCGACGTTGTGTGATTAATCCGGCACGGCGCCGGCAGCCGGACATGATACCAACTTCGGCAGCGCTGTGGAAAAACCGCATACCTTTTTCAGCGGGCCGGGCCGCCGCGCGCCCGGCCGCGGGTGCGGCGCCAAGTTCGGCCGCCAAGTCGGGCCGCCGCCCGCGCCCGCCGGGGCCGGCCGGCTAGCGCGCCGCCAGCACCCGCGCGGCCAGCGCCTGCCCGCTCAGCCAGGCGCCCTCGACCTTGCCGCCGTGCAGCCAGTCGCCGCACAGGCCCAGCGCGGCGTCGGCGCGCCAGACGCAGCCGGCGTCCAGCGCCGCCAGCGTGCGGGCGTAGCGCCAGCGGTGCGCGCTCCAGGCCGCCGGCGCGGCGCCGCCCAGCCGCGCGAACTCGGCCAGCAGCAGCGCGGCCACCGCCTCCTCGCCCAGCTCAAGGTGCTGCGCGCTCCACGCCTCGCTGGCGTGCAGCAGCCAACTCTCGGCGCCGTGGCGGCCCGGCTTGCTGCTGTCGCGGGCGATCCAGCGCAGCGGCCCCTGGTTGACGAAGGCGGCGTCGAAGGGCATTTCCTGCGGCGTGTCGTAGCGCAGCATCAACGCCCAGCCGGGCAGCATCTCGGCGGCGGCGGCCAGCGCGGCCAGCTCGGGCGCCACCGCCGCCAGCAGCGGCGCGGCCTGCGGCGCCGGCACCGCCAGCAGCACGCCGTCGTAGCCGTCGGCGCGGGTGCGCGCGCCGGCCACCGACAGGTGCCAGCGGCCGCCCTCGCGCTCGATGGCGTCGACCGCCATGCCGCAATGCAGGCGCAGGCCGGCGGCCAGCAGGGTGGCCGGCGCGGTCATGCGCGGCGTGCCGACGAAGCGTTCGAGCGGGCCGTCCCGGCCGTCCCGGCCGGCCACGCCGCCCCCGCCGGCCGCGCCGGACGGCCGTGCCATGGCGCCGCCCAGCACCTGCAGGCGCGGCGTCCACAACGCCGCCGCGCCGGCCTGCTGCCAGCGCGCCACCTCGGCGCGGAAGGCCGGATCGCGCGCGGTGAAGTACTGGGCGCCGTGGTCGCACTGCCAGCCCTCGCCGCGCCGCGTGCTCATGCGGCCGGCCGGGCCACGGCTCTTGTCGAACACGGTGGCGGCGAGGCCGCCCTGTTGCAGCGCAGTGGCGCAGGAGAGTCCGGCCAGGCCGGCGCCGACGACGGCGAAATGGGGTATGTCGAGCATGCTTGTTCCTGTCTGGTGGTGGACGGGCCCGGCGCCGTCCGACGACGCTGGCGGGCGGCGGGCGGCGGCGGACTACAGGCCGGCCGGCAGCGGCAAGCCCTCGGCGCGGGCCAGGCGCTGCATGGCCGCCTCGAGCAGCGCGCGCGCCTGGCCGGCGGCCAGGTTCAGCTCCTGGTGCAAGCGGGCGTCGGCCGGGTCGCGCGCGGCGCACTGCGCGCTGTAGCGCTCGAAGCTGCCCACCGTCAGCAGGATCTCGGCCAGATGGCGCGGGCACTCGCAGCTGACGCTGTTGACGGCGCCGACGATGGCGGCCAGCGCCTGGTCGTCCAGCTGGCGCGGCGGCGGCGCCGGCAGCGCCGCCTGCTCGGCCGGCGCCGCCGTGGCGTTGGCATTTGCCGCGCGCGCGGCCGGCGCCTGCGCGCCCAGCGCGGCCTGGCACAGCATGACGATCTCCGGCAGGTCGGCCGGCGTGCGCGCCACCAGGCAGCCCAGGGCGCGCAGTTGGCGGATGGTGGCGCTGGAGCAGAAGCGGTACAGCACCACCACCGCGCTGGCGCCGGCCGACTGGCGCACCGCCGCGATCAACGGCAGCGCGGCGTCGACCAGTTCGGCCGCCTCGATCAACAGCACGTCGGGCGCCAGTCCGCGCATGGCCTCGGCGGCGTCGTCCAGGCTGGCGCAGCTGCGCAGCAGTTGCAGCGCCAGGCCGTCGGCGCCGCTGGCGGCCAGGCGCCGCGCCAGCGGCGCGCCGACCAGCGCCAGGCGGATGCTGCGCGCCCGGGACGGCGCCGCCAGCGGTTCGCTCAGCTGCTGCAACTGCTGCAGCGGCAGGCGCGCCAGCGCGCGGATCGGGTGGCCCTGGTCGACCAGCTGCTTGACCAGCGCCAGGCGGCGCACCTGGGCGCCGGAATACAGGCGCTGGCCGTGCGCCGAACGGGCCGGTTCGGAGACGCCGTAGCGGCGCTCCCACACGCGCAGCGTCTCCACCGGCAGGCCGGCCAGGCGGGCCGCCACGCCGCTGCGGTAGGCGCCGGCCTCGGCCCCTGCCTCGGTCGAGTGCGGCGGGGGGCTTGGGGAGAGTGTAGTCTGCGTCATGATGAACCGATGGTGAACCGAATGCTGCCGATTATAGCGGCAAGCGTCCGGTTCAATCCGCCGATCCGGCCTAAACCACGGAACACCACGGTTCAAACACGGTTCACATCGTCCGGCACCAGCTCCTCCAGCAGCGCCAGGCAGGTCAGCGCGGCGCGGTTGTCCAGGCCCTGCTCCTCGTGCCAGGCCGAGACCGACACGGCCAGCAGCGGAAAGCCGCGCAGGGCGCGGAACAGCGCGCCGATGTCGGCCGGGCCGGGGCCGTGCTTGACGTGGTACTTCAACGCCGGCATCGCCTCGGGCGCGTCGATCACGTCGGTGTCGAAGTGCAGGTACAGGCTCTGCTCCGGGTGCAGCTGGTCGAGCACCTGGTCGATGCCGCAGCAGACGATGCCGGAGGCGCGGATCGCCTCGGTCTCGCCCGGGTCGAGGTCGCGCGCGTCGCTCAGCACCACCTGCTGCTCGCGGTAGGGCTGCACGCCGATGGCGCTGCGCAGCGCGCCGATGGCGTCGCGCTCGCGCTGGCGGCGGTCGCGCCGGCCCACCAGCATGGCCAGCGGCATGCCGCCCAGGTACTGGGTCTGGGTGGTCTCCCAGGTGTGGAAGTCGCCGTGCGCGTCGAGCCAGAGGATGCGGTCGGGCGGGCAGCCGGCCTGCTGCAGGCCGCCCAGCATGCCCAGCGTCGAGACGCAGTCGCCGGCGACGCTGACCGGCACCCGGCCGGCGCGCCGCACCCGGCAGGCGCTGTTGGCCAGGCCGGCGTAGATGCGGCCCATGCGGCGCATCTTCTCGTTGCTGTCGGTGAGCAGCGTGTCGTCGCAGCCGGGCACCGCCAGCACGTCCCAGGGGTGGCGGTCGAGCGCGCACAGCCGGCCCAGGCCGTCGCGCCGCTGGCCCATCAGATAGGGCACCAATAAACGGTTGTTCATCGCCACTCCCCCGCGTCCATGCCGTAGCCCAGCGCCGCCATGGTGGCCGCCACCTCGGCCCTTTGGCCCAGCGCCAACAAGAGCTGCTCGCGCTTGCGCCAGCGCTCCGGCGCCGGCGCCTCGGTGGCCATGCTGACCGGCAGGCGCGCCGGCAGCGCCATCGCCTCCAGGCCGAGGAAGTCGGTGATGCGCGCCAGCGCGGCGCCCGGCGCGGCCATGAAGTCCTCGAAGCGCACCCGCAGCGTCGCCACGCCGCCGGCCAGGATGGCCTGGTGCGCCGCCAGCCACTGGCGCAGGCAGACCTGCTCCAGCGGCGCGCCGCGCAGCGCGCGCCAGCCCGGCGGCAGGTCGAACTTCCACCAGCGCCGGCCGAACGGGCGCTGGTCGGAGTAGCCGGCGATGTCGAGCACCACGCCGGCGCGCGCCATGTCGTGCGAGAAGAAGCCCAGCGGCGACAGCCAGCCGTCCATCAGGCCGTTGACCGACTGCGCGTAGCCCCGGCTCAGGTGCACGTAGCGCACCCGCGCGCGCGGGAACAGCTGCTCGTACATGCCGATGCGGTAGGCGTCGGACGGCGCCTTGAACAGCAGCACCTTGTCGGCCGCGTCGGCCAGCGCGAACGGCCGGCGGCCGTGGCGCGGCAGCACGAAGGGCGGCTCCTCGATCTTGTACGGCTCGTCGAAATACTGCGTGCCGACGCCGCCGGCGTGGCCGTCGTAGTAGCGGCGCCGCCACGGCGCCTGGGCGAACACCGCCCGCAGGACCAGCGCCTGGCGCAGCGCGCCGTCGGGGTCGGCCGGCCACGGCCCGGCCTGCGCCAGGGCCTGCTCCAGCGCGTCCTGCATGCGGCGGTGGCGCAGGCTGTCGGCGAAGTAGGCGGGGAACTGCAACAGCAGCCGGTTGGCCCAGCGGCGCCGCAGCCAGTCCGGCGGCGCCGGCTCGGCGCCGGGCAGGCTGAGGTCGTCGAAGACGTGGTCGGCCAGCCGCTCCGGGTTGCGCAGCTCGGCCAGCGCGTCGCTGTCGGCGCCGTGGCCGAAGCCGTTCTCGCTCAGCACCAGGTAGGGTTCGATCTCGCCGTCGAGCGAGGCGATGCGCGGATGCTCGGCCAGCACGCTCTTGAGCAGGGTCGAGCCCGAGCGCGAGCTGGTCAGGATCACCGCCACCTCGCGCACCTCGGCGCGCCAGGCCACCGGCTCCACCTGGCGCAGCCGGTTGACCGCCGCCAGCACCTGGTTCATGCGTCCAGGTCCCGGCGCAGCGGCTTGATCAGGAAGACGAAGAAGGTCTTCGTCTCGGCCTTGTCGGCGCTGGCGCTGCCCATCGCCCGCACCGAGAAGCCGTTCTCCTTGGCCAACTGGCGGATCTGCTTGACGGCGCCGAAATTGGAGTGGGCGAAGTAGATCCGTCCGCCCGGCTTGAGGTGGGCGCCGACCTGCTGGAAGAAGCGGGTGTTGGTCTGGAAGTCGGTGTCCCACTGCGAGCGCGCCACCACGTCGGGCGCCTCCTTGTCGCGGAACGGCAGGTTGGCGGTGATCACGTCGAAGGTCTCGCCGCGCAGCTGGTCGAACAGGTTGGAGCGCTTGACGCGCATGATCTTGTCGAAGCCGTGCAGGCGGGCGTTGTGCTTGGCGCTTTTCAGCGCGGCCGGGTTGATGTCGACCGCCGTCACCTTGGCCGCCCCGGCGTAGCAGGAGAACACGGCGATGACGCCGGAGCCGGTGCCGACGTCGAGCGTGCTCTCGCCCGGCTTGACCTTCAGCGTGCGCACCAGCGGCTGGCTGTCGGTGAACGGCCAGAAGGTGTTCGGGTAGACCAGGAACTCCTTGCCCAGGTACTTGATGGTCTTGCCCGTCGCGGGGATCGCCTTGAAGGCTTTTTGGCGGTTTTTTTGCCAGCGGTCGATCTGGCTGACGTCGTAGCTTGCCGTACTGTTCATCTCTATCACCTCTTTGGAAGGAACCACGTTGGCTGCCGAACACCGGGGGCAGCGATGGCTGGACAACAACAGCCCGCTATCAACAATACAACTATTCCGCGCCGCGCTGGCGGGACAAACTTGCCGGACGCAACTGTTGCGCAACACTATCAAGTTGCATGGCGACAAAGCTCAAGGAAGTGGCGGCGGATGCGTCGAAATGGCAACAACATGCCGGAAAAGCGCTGTTTTCAAATGCCAAAACGGTGGCATAATTGTCAGCTCGGCGAATTGCATTTCGCAAAAACAGACCCGGCTTGACGTTCGCACAAGAGCTTTTCCTTGCCGGAAATGGCAACGCCCCGCAGCAGTCCGGCCCCGCCAATGTCTTGATGTTGATGCCTCGCGGACAGTTGTGAACAATTGTAAAGAGACGTTCTATGAGCCCGCCGGCGCGCTAAGGTGATGCATTTTTCACGGAGGCGCACGGGCATGCCGCGCATCCGAGCTGGACGACATCCGGGAACCGCTATGCTGACTGCCACCTATGTCTTGTTGACACTATCCATCGAGCAAAAGAAGGAACGCCACTTCATCTCGCGTCTGCTGCAGCACGTGCAGTCGATCGCCCGCAAACCGCAGGAGATCGATCCTGTGTTCATCGAATCCCAGCTCAACGAGCTGACCCGCTTCGCCGAGGCGCGCCACCAGCGCAAGGTCGAGGCCTGCCTGATGCCGGCGGTGCGCAACGCCAGCCGCGACGCCGGCCCGCTGCTGGCCGACCTGGAGTCGCTCAGCCGGCTGGGCAACGCCATGCTGCGCGCCGTGCGCAAATGCCTGCGGCGCGCCATGCGGCGCAGCGCCACCCAGGGCAAGTTCCTCTGCCGCACCATCGACCTGTACTGCCACAACCTGCTCAAGCGCCTCGACAAGGAGGAGCAGGAGCTGCTGCCGCTGGCCCAGCGCGTCATCTCCAGCGACGACTGGTTCGAGATCGGCAGCATGTTCCTGGTGCAGGACCAGAAGGAGGCCCAGCTCGACGCCGCCCTGCCGCTGCGCCAGCAAAGCGGCTTCTACCAGGTCGCCCAGGGCGCCTGAGCCCGCCCTCCCCCGCCGCCCGGCTAGCCCGGCGCCGGCGCCGCGCCCGGCCCGGCCGGCGCGCCGTCGGCCGCGCTGTTGCGCAACAGCTGGTGGTAGAAGCGGATCATCTCCACGTAGTTCTTGACGGCGATGCGCTCGTTGGTGCCGTGGAAGCGCGCCAGGTCGTCCGGCCCGGCGCGCACCGGCGAGAACTTGAAGATGTTGTCGCTGAGCGCCTCGAAGTGGCGCGAGTCGGTCGCCCCCAGCACCAGCCCCGGCACCACCACGGCGCCGGCGAACACCTGGCGCACCGTGCGGTTGAGCGCCCGGTATTGCGCCGTGTCGGTGCGCGACACGCGCGACGGCTCGGACTGGCCCGGCTGCACGCTGAGGCGGATGGCCGGGTTGTCGATGGTGCGGCGCACGTGCTCGAGCACGCCGGCCACGCTGTCGCCCGGCAGCAGGCGGAAGTTGACGGTGGCGTCGGCCTTGCCGGGCAGCACGTTGTCCTTGTTTCCGGCATGGAAGATGGTCAGCGCGGTGGTGCTGCGCAGCATGGCGTTGGTGCTGGCGCCCTGCTCCAGCTGGCGCTGCAGCAGCGGGCCGAACAGCCACAGGTTGGCCAGCGCGACGCGCTGCAAGCCGCCCATCTCCGGCGCCAGGGTGGCGAACATCTCCTGCGCCATGCCGTCCATCGAGGCCGGCAGCTGGTTGCGCTCGAGCCGCGCCAGCGCGGTGCTGAGCATGCCGATGGCGCTGGCCCGCGGCGGCATCGACGAGTGGCCCGGCGCCATGGCCAGCGCCAGGTCGACACTGACATAGCCCTTCTCGGCCACGCCGATCAGCGCGGCCGGCTTGTCGAGCCCGGCCAGGATGCCCTCGGTCACCAGCATGCCCTCGTCGAGCACATAGGCCAGCCGCACGCCGCGCGACTTGAGCAGCGCCGCCAGCGCCACCGCGCCACGGCCGCCGCCGACCTCCTCGTCGGCGCCGTAGGCCAGGTACAGGGTCTGGCGCGGCGCGTAGCCGGCCGCCAGCAGCGCCTCGACCGCCTCCATCTGCGCCAGCAGGCTGCCCTTGTCGTCCCAGGCGCCGCGGCCCCAGATGAAGCCGTCCTTGAGCACGCCGTCGAAGGGCGGCTGCTGCCAGTCGGCCTCGGTGCCGGGCGCCACCGGCACCACGTCCTGGTGCGCCATCCACAGCGCCGGCGGGGCGGCGGCGTCGCTGCCGCGCCAGGTGTAGAGCAGGCTGTGGCCGACCACCTCGCGCTTGAGCGCGGCGTGCAGGCGCGGGAAGGCCTGCGCCAGTTGCGCCTGCAGGCCGGCGAACTGGTCGGCGTTGGCCTCGGCGTCGCTGGCGCTGGAGATGGTGCGCCAGCGCAGCGCGGCGGCCAGGCGGCCGGCGGCGGCGGCCTCGTCGAGCGCCAGCGGCGCCGCCGGCGCCACCCGCAACTGGCGCGATTCGCTACGCAGGGTATTGAAAGCGAGCACGCCGGCCAGCGCCAGCGCGGCCGCCAACAGGCCCGCCAGCAGGCGCGGCAACAAGCGCGCCCGCGCCCCCTCAACGCGTCCTTGGCCGGTCGTTTCCCCGGCTCCTTGCTTGCTTTGATTCATCTATTCCCCCTCAAGACAGGTGAAACGGCGAAGGCGGCGGCGCTGGCGTGCGGCGGCCCGCGCCGGCCCGTGTTGCTGCGTTGTTGTATCGATACCCGCCGTCCATTCTAATGCTTGCGCGCTGAATATCGTGCGGCTAATATCGGCAACATGGAGGTCTCCCTGCATACCGTCCCCGCCCTCGCCGCCGGAGCATCGTTCTGATGGCCCGCGCCGGCAATCTCGTGCACCTGCGCGGCGCCGCCGGCATGGGCGCGATCTACCGCAAGGTCGGCTGGCACCTGCTGCCGCTGCTGATGCTGTGCCATCTGGTGGCCTATCTGGACCGGGTCAACCTGGGCTTCGCCCAGCTGCAGATGAAACAGACGCTGCCCTTCGCCGAGCCGGTCTACGCCTGGGGCGCCGGCCTGTTCTTCCTCGGCTACTTCCTCTTTTCCGTGCCCAGCAACCTGCTGCTCGAGCGGGTCGGCGTGCGCCAGACGCTGCTGCGCATCATGCTGTGCTGGGGCCTGGCGGCGGCGGCCGGCGCCTTCGTCCGCACGCCGCTGCAGTTCTACGTGCTGCGCTTCACGCTGGGCCTGTTCGAGGCCGGCTTCTACCCCGGCGCGATCCTCTACCTGACCTACTGGTTCCCGGCCGCCCGGCGCGGCCGCGCCATCGCCGTGTTCGGCAGCGCCGTGCTGCTCTCGGGCACCCTGGCCGGCCCCCTGTGCGGCCTGGTCCTGCGCTACCTCGACCAGTGGCACGGCCTGCTCGGCTGGCAATGGCTGTTCCTGCTGCAGGGCCTGCCCGCCGTGCTGCTCGGCCTGCTGGCCTGGGCCTGGCTGCCGGACCGCCCGGACGACGCCGCCTGGCTCAGCCCGGCCGAGCTGCAACTGATGCAGCAGGAGCTCGACCCCGACCAGGCCGCCGCGCCGCCGGCCGCCGGCGCCGGCCGCGCCGCCCTGGCCGCGCTGCTGCACGACCGCCTGCTGTACCTGCTGGCCCTGGCCACCTTCGTGCTCGGCGGCGCCGGCTACGCGCTGGTGTTCTGGCTGCCCACCCTGATGCAGGGCTGGGGCCTGCGCGACCCGCTCCAGCTGGGCCTGTACAGCGTGCTGCCCAACCTGGCCGGCATCGCCGGCATGCTGCTGATCTGCCGCCACTCCGACCGCCGGCGCGAGCGGCGCTGGCACTTCGTCGCCTGCATGCTGCTGGCCGCCGGCGGCCTCGGCCTGGTGCTGGCGGCCGCCAACGACCTGCCGCGCTCGCTGGCCGGCATCTCGCTGGCGGCCCTCGGCGCCGCCGCCGCCGCGCCGCTGTTCACCACCATCCTGACCGAGTACCTGGCGCCGGCGCGGGCCGCCGCCGGCCTGGCCCTGCTGAGCAGCTGCGGCATGCTCGGCGCCGCCGCCGGGCCGGCCCTGATCGGCCTGCTGCGCGCCCACGGCCAGGCCGGCGCCATGCTGCAGGTGCTGATCGGCCTGTACCTGCTGGCCGGCCTGTTGCTGTTGCTGGCCATGCGCGCCATGCCGGGCGGCCACAGCGCGCAGCGCCGCGCGCACCCCGACAGCGCCGCCCATTCCTGAGGGCGATTCGGCGCGCCGCCGGCGGCGCCCCTGTTACAGAACGATTGTTTCCCTCGCTACATACATGGGCTAGAATCTGGCTCGCGCGGCGATCCCGCGCTCCCGTCCACCCATCTTCAAAGCGACCCTACCCATGCGTTTTGCCCTTCCCCTGTTAGCAAGCCTGCTGGCCGCCTCGGCCTCGGCGCAGACCCCGATCACGCTCGACCAGGCGATGGCCCATCCCGACTGGATCGGCACCCCGGTGGAGGCCGCCTGGTGGGGCTGGGACAGCCGCCAGGTCTACTTCAAGCAAAAGCGCGCCGGCTCGCCGCTGCGCGACATCTACCAGGCCGGCGCCGGCGCCGGCTTAAACAAGCTGGTCGACGACGGCCAGCTGGCCAGGCTCGACAGCCCCAACCCGGTCTACAACCGCGACCACAGCCGCGCCATCCTGCTGCGCAACGGCGACCTGTTCGAGCGCGACCTGAAAAGCGGCGCGCTGACCCAGATCCTGCGCGGCAGCACGCCGGCCGCCGAGCCGCAATACTCGGCCGACGGCGCCCACGTCCAGTTCCGCGTCGGCAACGACTGGTTCAGCTGGAGCCGCGCCGAGCGCCTGGTGGCGCCGCTGGCCATGCTGCGCGCCGACAAGGACCCGGACGCCGCGCCCGACGCCAACGGCCTGCGCGACTTGCAGCTGCGCCTGATCGCCACGCTGGCGCGGCAAAAGGACGAACGCGACGCCAACCGCCTGCGCGGCCAGCAGGAGCGCGCCGCCGACGCCACCCGCGCGCCGCTGCCGATCCACCTGGGCGACAAGGTCGTGCTGGCCGGCAGCGCGCTGTCGCCGGACGGCCGCTACCTGCTGGTGGTGACCTCGGCCAAGGGCGCCGACAGCGGCCGCGTCGGCAAGCTGGCCAAGTACGTCACCGAGTCCGGCTACGAGGAATACGACGACCAGCGCAAGCGCGTCGGCCGCGACGGTCCGCTGGCGCAGAAGCTGCACCTGGTCGACCTGCGCAGCCGCGCCGTCACCGAGCTGTCCTACGACGCGCTGCCCGGCATCGCCACCGACCCGCTGGCCGCGCTGCGCGCGGCGCAAAAGCTCGAGCCGCTGAAGGGCAGCCGCGCCATCCACATCGAGCCAGAGGACGGCACCATCCAGTGGAGCGGCGACGGCAGGCGGGTCGCCGTGATGCTGCGCTCGCTCGACAACAAGGACCGCTGGATCGCCGGCGTCGACCTGGCCGGCGCCAAGCTCAAAGCGCTGCACCACCTGACGGACGCGGCCTGGATCAACTACCGCGGCAACGACTTCGGCTGGCTGCCCGACAACAGCACGCTGTGGTTCCAGTCCGAGGAAAGCGGCTACTCCCACCTGTACACGCAAACGGCCGACGGCAAGACGCGCGCCCTGACCCAGGGCAAGTGGGAAGCCTCGCGGCCCGAATGGACCGCCGACGGCGCCAGCGCCTACTTCGTCTGCAACCCCAAGCTGCCCGGCACCTACGAGGTGTGCGCCGTGTCGAGCAAGGACGGCGCGCTGCGCGAAGTGACCGCGCTGGGCGGCGTGGAGAGCTTCTCCCTGTCGCCCGACGGCCAGAAGGTGCTGCTGCGCTACTCGACCAGCTACCTGCCGCCGCAGGTGGCCACCGTGCCCGCCGCCGGCGGCAAGGCCAGCGTGCTCAGCGACACCCGCTCGGCCGCCTTCAAGGCGCGCGAATGGATACAGCCGCAGATCGTCGCCGTGCCGTCGACCCACGGCGCCGACCCGGTCTGGGCCAAGCTGTACCGTCCGGCCAAGCTGGAGCAGGGCAAGAAGTATCCGATCGTGATGTTCGTCCACGGCGCCGGCTACCTGCAAAACGTCAGCCAGCGCTACCCGAACTACTTCCGCGAGCAGATGTTCCACAACCTGCTGGTGGCGCGCGGCTACATCGTGCTCGACATGGACTACCGCGCCTCCGAGGGCTACGGCCGCAACTGGCGCACGGCGATCTACCGCCAAATGGGCCACCCGGAGCTGGAGGACTATGTCGACGGCGTCAACTGGCTGGTCGCCCAGCACCAGGGCGACGTCAAGAACGTCGGCGTGTACGGCGGCAGCTACGGCGGCTTCATGACCTTCATGGCGCTGATGCGCGAGCCGGAGATGTTCAAGTCCGGCGCCGCGCTGCGCCCGGTGACCGACTGGACCACCTACGAGCACGGCTACACCTCGAACATCCTCAACACGCCCGACCTCGACCCGGAGGCGTACAAGAAGTCGTCGCCGATCGAGTACGCCGACAAGCTGCGCGGCAACCTGCTGATCGCCCACGGCATGGTCGACGACAACGTGTTCTACCAGGACTCGGTGCGCATGGCGCAACGCCTGATCGAGCTGAAGAAGGACAACTGGGAACTGGCCAGCTACCCGCTGGAGAAGCACGGCTTCGTCCAGCCGGAGAGCTGGTACGACGAGTACCGCCGCATCTACCAGTTGTTCGAACGCACGCTGAAGTAGGCGCGGCGCCAACTGCGGCGCACGTAAAAAAAGGGGCGGCCTTGCGGGGCCGCCCCTTTTTACATGGCAAGACGACTTGGCGCCCTATTCCGTCGCGATGCGCTTGCCCAGCCGATACAGGAACTCCTGGCCGTCGTACAGCGACTTGACGCGGATGTGCTCGTTCAAGCCGTGCGCGCCGCTGCCCTCGGGGCCGCTGAACATGCCGCTCACACCGTAGGTCCAGATGCCGGCGTTGTTGAGGAAGCGGCCGTCGGTGCCGCCGGTCGACATGGTCGGGATCACCGGCACGCCCGGCCACATCGCCTCGCTGATCTGCTCCACCGCCGCCATGAAGGACGGCGTCAGCGGCGGGATCGGGCTGACCACGCCGACGCCGATGGGGCTGACGGCGATCTTCTCGTCGGCCAGCACGCGCAGCAAGGTCTGCCGGGTCTGCTCGATGTTCTCGCTCGGCAGGATGCGGCAGTTGACCACGGCGCGGGCGCGCTGCGGCAGCGCGTTGCTGGCGTGGCCGCCGTCGAGCATGGTGGCGACGCAGGTGGTGCGCACCTGGGCGTTGTGGAAGGGCGTGGCCGCGTACATGCGCGCCAGCGCGGCGCTGTCCGGCGGATCGTTGAGGATGGCCAGCATGTCGGCCGCCATCTGGCCGCTCTCCACCTTGGCCATGCGCTGGTAGTAGCTGCGCGTGATGTCCGACAAGGTGAACGGGAAGTCGAACTTGCCCAGCCGCGACAGGCCGTCGGCCAGGCGGACGATGGCGTTGTCGCGCGGCGGCACCGAGCTGTGGCCGCCCGGATTGGTCACCTCCAGCTGGAAGCTCTGGAAGATCTTCTCGCCGGCCTGCACGCTGTGGCGCAGCGGCTTGTCGTTCTTGTCGAGCATGCCGCCGCCGCCCTCGTTGAGGGCCAGCTCGGCGTCGATCAGCGGGCGGTGGTGCTTGAGCAGGAAGTCGACGCCGTCGTATTTGGACGGGATGATCTCCTCGTCGCAGGTCAGCGCCAGGATCAGGTCGCGCTTGGCGGCCAGCTTCTCGCGCTTGAAGCGGATCATGTTCTCGACGAACACCGCCGCCATCGCCTTGTCGTCGCCGGCGCCGCGCGCGTAGAACATGCCGTTCTCCTCGACCAGCTTGAACGGATCGCGGGTCCAGTCCTCGCGCTTGGCCTCGACCACGTCGACGTGGGCCAGCAGCAACAACGGCTTCTTGCTGCCGTCGCCCTTCAGCCGCGCCACCAGGTTGCCCTTTTGCGGCGCGCCCGGCGGCGCCAGGATCTGCATGTCGCTGTCGCGGTAGCCGCCCCGCTTGAGCCGCGCCGCCATCTTGGTGACCGCCTTGGTGCAGGAGCCGACCGAGTCGGTGGTGTTGGTCTCCACCAGCTCCTGGTAGATCTCGCGCAACTGCTGCTGCGCCGGGGTCAGCGCGGCCGTCTGCGCGCCGGCCGGCTGGGACAGGCCGAGTCCGCTCAAAACCACGCCCGCCAGCAACCGCTTGGCTTGTTTCATGTCGCTTCCTTTGTGTGAGTGTCGTGCCGAAACGACAAAATTTATACCGGGTATGCAATAGTGTCAATCAGTGAATTTCCTTGCAGGAATAACAAATTGCACGGGGGACTAGCCAAACCCGGTCTCGGCCCGTTATAATTTCGCTCCTTGGCCTGGTAGCTCAGTTGGTAGAGCAGAGGATTGAAAATCCTTGTGTCGGTGGTTCGATTCCGCCCCGGGCCACCAAGAACAGACCTCAAGAAACGCCCACTCATGCAAGTGGGCGTTGTCGTTTCTGGGCTTCGTCGTCTTTGGTTCAGTCAATTTCCGATTCGGCGCGCGCGGCATGTCCGCCACCGGATCGCCGGTTTGCTCGATCAGCGCCATCGTCTCGGGAGACATCTCGCGCGCATCAATCACGCCGACAGTGTGAAAATTATCAATGTTGATCTTTTTGCACCATCCCGCAGACCAGTAGCGTAGAATCGATGTGGCAGTGCCCTTGGTCGATTGCGTCAATGTCAGCCCTCTCTTATCCGTTCGTTCGAGCCAAAGGGACGGGCGATTCGACTGTGTCTCCGCTCAAGGGGTCTTGAATTGTGGGAGAGCCGATTCTTTTTACCGCTCCCACTCGAGGTCGCAGCTGAAGGGTTTGCCGCCCTTCGAATGTTTTGATTTTTTCTCGCCATTTTTGGCTTCACTATGAAAATAAGAACGGGCTGGGGGAAACACTTGTTGATTACATTACGTAAAAGAGGGTGGATTGGCCTCGCCATTCATTGTGCTGTGTTGTTGCCCCTAGTCGACTCTGCTGCTGCCGGAACGCCTACGGCGCAAGAGATTTTGGCGGCACAAGACCAGGAAATTGTCGGCAGCATGCTTGAGTGGAACAAGTATATTTTCAACTTGCCTAGCAATCTGGCGCTGGATCCCCCCCTGCGCCAGGCCGCGAACCAGATTGCACAGGAGCATTTGGCACGCGTGCGAACGCTGGCGCCTGTGTGGATTGCGCAAGAGCGGGCCGTGGCGGGGAATCCGGGCCTGCTTAGCCGCGCGCCGTCGCAGTCGCTAAATTTCCGTTCGATCAACGAATTAGCGATCTGGTCGGTAGAGAGCGGCGGGCCGGCGCAGGACGAGGCATGGCTGAAAGCCGCGCTGGCGCCAGCGTCTTGCAACGCGCCTTCTTCGGCCTACTTTGCTCAGCGGATCGCGATGATCCAGGCCGCGCCCCTTGATAGCCGACCGGCGCTACTGGCGGGGGAACGGGAATTGCTGTCCCGTTGGGGGACCAAGCGCCAGCACCTGCCACCACGTCCCACGACGCAAGAGCTCGATGCGGCTGACCACGCCATCGCGCGCATGCGCGCGGGCCTGCCAGTCGTCGCCGAGCCCATGGCACCTGCCTTGGCTAGGCGACTCTTTGATCGGGACCGCAAGCCGGGCCAGTCGACCGGGTCGAACCGGTGGCATAAGTGCGCCAAGAGCCAATGGTGGCTCGCTTCGCAGTTGGCAAGCGGCAAGATCGACAAGATGACGGCGCTCACTCTCTATCGCTATTCCACGATGGCCGACGCCCGTGACTACGCGCCAGCGTCCGTTGTCCAGGAGGGCGCCACAGCGCGCCCAAACGAAGAACAACCAGCCTATCCACCTGTCGCCGCCCTCTTCAACGTGGAAGGATCGACGACCGTTGAAGCGCACACCGATGACCAAGGCAAGTTCCTCAAGGCCCAGGTGGTATCGCGCAAGATCACCGTCCCTGGCGTGTACGACAACGCCCCCATCGCCTTTGAATCGCTGCTCGACGCCGCCTCCTTGGACTATGCCGAAAAGAGGAAAAAATATCCTCCAGGCAATAATTCAACTGTGCGGTTTGAATTGCAATGGCATCTGAGTGAGGATGAAAATGAAGTTCATTAATTTCTCTCGTGCGCTGTGCGCAATGACGCTCATGGCCCTGGCCGTCATCACGGCGAAGGCCCAGGATCAGGTCGCACCCGCCGTGCAAGATCTGGTCGGAACGGCCTATCGATGGGGCGACTTCGCTGAACTCGAGCGCTTGTACGCAATTTACGGCAAGGCGGGAGTGCGCTCCGAACTCACTGGCACGCCGCGTCTGGATCAATTCTGGAAGGGGATTGGCGAGATCAACAATTCAAACCTCCGGGTTACCGACGAGTATTACCAGCAACTCGATGCACTGACAAGGCAATGGGCCCATCAGTACCCTCAATCGGTGCTGGCCCAACTGCTCTATGCCAAAACCTTGATGGCCCATGCATGGGTCCGTCGCGGTGACGGCTATGTCAACACCGTCTCGCCGACGGCATGGGCCGAGTTTCGCGAGTATCTCGACCTGGCCAAAGAGCAATTGCAGAAGACCGAGGCACTCGCCGCGAAGGACAGCACCTGGAACAGGAGCATGCTGGAGATCGGCCTGCACCTGGACTGGGACAGGGAACATCTGATGCAGGTGTTCGAGGCCGGGATTGCCAAGAATCCCGATGACGACGATCTCTACTTCGCGATGCAGAAGGCCCTGCTGCCAAAGTGGGGTGGCGATCTAAAAGCAGTCGATCGCTTCATCGCGTGGGCGGACAAGAACACCCGCGAAAAGCGCGGCCTGGAAATGTATGCACGGCTTTACGCGGGCCTGAGCTATGGCCAGGTGCACCAGACGCTGTTCACCAGCACCAACGCATCCTGGACAAGCATGAAAATCGGCTTTGAAGATCGTTTGAAGCGCTATCCGCATACCGACCATCGGAACATGTACGCCTACTTCGCCTGCATGGCCAATGACCGGCCGGCGTTGCAAGAGCAGCTTGAACTGATTGGGGGCAAGTTCGAACCTATCTTTTGGGGCGGCTACCCCGAACGCACTTTCGAGGCATGCAAGAAGATGGCGCAACAAGTCTAGGCGCGGGTGGTCCGGAAGGCCTGTTCGTGCAGCTGGGCCCAAGTTTCCTTCGACGCGTTCCAGACCACGCGGCGGAAGCAGCGGTCGCTCACCAGCAGTTCAGAAAGAAACCAAAACAAAACGCCAAGCTATGCCGCTTGGCGTTTTTGTTTTGCGGGGCGCGCAATCCTTGCGCCGGCAGCTACCCTGTTATCCCCGTTGAGCTCGAGCGCGCGTCAGTTCGGCCAGCCAACCGGCCGGGACGTCGCCAGGCAGGCCCAGCGTCCAGCCGCGCTCGCCCTGAGCCCGTGAAACGTGCCCACGACACAGTCTCAACGCGCAACTGGCGTCGTCGCGTAACAAGTCCAAGCGCCTGAACCTTCCGCGGTCGAGAACCAGACGAGGAGCTCAAAACCCACAAGAATGCTGGCGGCCATCCGAATCCAGGGCGGCTGAAAGCCGTCCGTTCCCATCCGGAGGCGCCTGGCCAGGATTGTTACCGAAACAAGTGAATTGCTATCAAATTGCATGCCATGTCATCAACATTTCATCATTGTTGCGTAAGTTGTTGCCTTGCCTGACTTCAGTTTTCATGTTTCCCTGACAATCGACCTGGATCAATCAAATGCATATTTTCAATTTCGCGCTCGCACGCACGCCGGTGCATGCATGAGCAGACGTGACTTCCTCCGCAAAATGGGCAAGTCGGCCGGCGCAAGTGCCGTGCTTGCGACCTTTCCACCGTCCATCCAAAAGGCGCTGGCCCTCCCCGCCAACCAGCGCACTCGCAGCCTGCAGGATGTTGAGCATATCGTCGTGCTGACGCAGGAGAACCGCAGTTTCGACCATTACTTTGGCACCCTGGAAGGGGTAAGGGGATTCGCTGATCCCTTTCCGATTCCGGTGATGGACCGGCAAAATCTCTTCAACCGCAAATCGGTCTTCGTGCAGCGCTCCGTCGGAGGGGCGCCGGTGCCCGGCCGGCCCAACTGGCCCCAGGGCAGCGCCATCGCGCCGTTCCGGCTCAACACGGTGCAGGACTTTCCAGTCATGCGCGTGGCCGGGACGCCACATGCCTGGCTCGACGCCCAGCTGGCGTGGGACCACGGACGGATGAACGACTGGTGCACGGTCAAGCAGAACCACGCGATGGGCTATTACGCCGACGCCGACATTCCCTTCCAGTTCGCGCTCGCGCGTGCCTTCACCATCTGCGACCACTACCACTGCGCAACCCAGACCGGCACCAACACAAACCGGCTGTTCCTGTTCAGCGGCCACAACGATCCCCTGGCGGCCGCGGGCGGCCCATCGACCGACAACAGCCGCGACGACTTCAATCCGGACATGTCCACCGACTACTTGTGGACCACCTATCCGGAGCGACTCGAAGCGGCGGGTATCCGCTGGCAGGTCTACCAGAACATGGCCGACAACTTCACCGACAACTCGCTGGCGGGATTCCGCTCTTTCCGCAACGCGTGGTATCGCCGGCCGGGCTATTCGCAATCCCTGCGCGATCGCGGCACCACGACGCGCGACATCGACCTGCTCAAGGCCGACGTGCTGGCCAACCGCCTGCCGCAGGTCAGCTGGGTCGTCGCGACCGCCGAAGGCTCCGAACACCCGGGTTCCTCGAGTCCTGCGTCGGGCGCCGACTACATCGCGCGCGTGCTGGACGCCCTGACCGCCAATCCCGAGAGCTGGAGCAAGACGGTCCTGATCATCAACTTCGACGAGAACGACGGCTTCTTCGACCACATGCCACCGCCGGCGGTCCCTGCGTACACGAGTTCCGGCGGCAATCCGGCGCAGTCGCAGCTCGCCGGAGCGTCGACCGTCGACACGACCGGCGAGTACCATCACGTGCTCAACGGCGCCGACGCGCGTACCCACCATCGCCCCTACGGTCTCGGGCCGCGCGTTCCGATGTATGTCATCTCGCCGTGGACCAAGGGCGGCTGGGTGAATTCGCAGGTCTTCGACCACACATCGGTGGTGCGTTTCATCGAGGCGCGTTTCGGTGTGCGCGAGCCGCTTATCAGCCCATGGCGCCGTGCGGTGAGCGGCAACCTGTTGTCCTGTTTCGACTTCGCCAACCCGAACGACAACGGGTTCAAGCAACTGCTGCCGGAAACGGCTGCGCGGCGTTCGATGGCGCTGAGCCTGCCAAACACCAAGAAACCGGCAACGCCGACCACTCTGACGGCCCCCGTCCAGGCTGCCGGCGTGCGTCCGGCGCGCGCCCTGCCCTACGAACTCCAGGTGCAGGCGCAGGTGCCGCTCGGAGGCGGCCAGGTGGAGCTCAGATTCGACAACCTGGGCGAAGCCGGGGCGGTGTTTCATGTGTACGACCGCCTGGCGTTGGAGCAGGCCCCGCGCCGCTATACGGTCGAACCTGGCAAACAGCTCAAAGGCCGCTGGAACACCGCATCCGCCTACGATCTCTGGGTACTGGGACCGAACGGCTTTCATCGCCACATCGTTGGCGACGTGCGCGGTGACGGCAACGCGGCATGGCCGGAAATGAGCCTGCGCGCCGAACGCAGCGCCGGCGAACTGGTCATTGACCTGGTCAACAATGGCGCGCAGCCATGCACCTTCTTACTCACCGCCAACAAGTATTACGCGAACAAGCCCTTGGAAGTGCGCGTCGTCGCACGCTCGAGGAGCGCCGTCCGGCTTCCCCTGGCATCGAGTTCCAACTGGTACGACTACAGCCTGCGTGTGGCTGGCTCGCCGGGCTGGTTGCGCCGCTTCGCCGGCCATCTGGAAAACGGCTTGCCGTCTATCAGTGACCCGGCGATGCGCGGGGCAGCGCAACTCGACCAGTACCGCGTCATTTGATTTTTATAAGGAGCTTTTCATGAAGTGCAAATTTTTCGTTGCCGCGGCCTTGTTCGCCGTGGCGTGTAGTGGCAAGGCTGACGTCATCTACGGTCAGAACCTCGTTGTCAACGGCGATGCCGAAGCAGGCGTGAGCGGCTGGACCGGCTACACGGGTTACGACATGGTCCAGTCGGTGGACTATGGCAACAACTGGGTGCTGCCCACCCAGCCTGGCCCGGTCGATCGCGGAACAAAGATGTTCGCCGGCCTCGGGCAGTATGCAGTGGGCTCTCAGACCCTGGACTTCGGCGTGCCGACGGCCCATACCAGTTCCTATTCCCTGAGCGGATGGCTGGGCGGCTGGGCCGCCCAGGGCGACAACGCACTGTTCTTTGTGCAGTTTCTCGATGCGGCGAACAATGCGATAGGAAACGCCTCGATCGGCCCCGTCACCCCGCAAGATCGCGGCAACCAGACAGGCCTGTACTACCGGGAGTCCGTGGGAATCATGCCCGCCGGCACCAGCAAGCTGTCGTTCTGGCTGTCGATGGAGCGCCTCGCTTCGAACGACAACGATGGCTACGCCGACAACCTGTCCTTCATCGCGAGCCCGGTACCGGAACCGGGCATGGCGTCGATGTTCGTGCTGGGCTTGGGCATGTTGGTCGGGGCGCTCCGCCGCAACAGGCGCGCGCCTATGTCGTAATTGGGGTCGTACGACGTCGACCAGCAGCGCGAACGCCGCTGATGCCCTTCAGGCCCCAACGGCCGAGACTAGGCAGGGCTCGCCGCCGACCACGCGGTCGCGGCCGCCCTGCTTGGCCGCATACATGCGCTGGTCGGCGATCTCGACCAGCTGTTTCCAGTCGGCCGCCTGGTCGGCGCCCCACTCCGCGATGCCGATGCTGGCGGTCACCGGGCCGCCTTCCGGGCGCTCGCCGAAACCGGCCTTGCGCAGCCGCTCGATGGCCGTCGCCGCTTGATCGAGCATGGTGCGCGGCATGATCAGCAGAAATTCCTCGCCGCCCCACCGCACCAGCACGTCGCCGTGGCGCATATGCTGGGTGACACTCTCGGTCATGGCGATCAGCGCGCGGTCGCCGGCCTCGTGGCCGAACTGGTCGTTGATGCGCTTGAAATGATCCAGGTCGAGGAAGGCGACGGCGAACGGTTCCTTGTTGCGCTGGGCGATGGTGAAATGCAGGTCCATGATTTCGGCGCCGCTGCTGCGCGAGAAGGCATTGGTCAGCGGATCGCGGATGGCCTGGCGCACCAGAGCGATCATGAAGGCGAGCTGGCAAATGCCGGCCAGCGAGGCCACGCCGGTGATCAGCACGAGCAGCCAGAACGCGCCGGCGAAGGTCGGCCAGTCCATCACCGTCCAGCGCAGGTAGCCGGACACGGTCTGGCAGATCAGGATGGGGCTGGCGATGATGAAGCTCTCGACGATGGCGAGCGGGAACACGGCCAGTCCGGCCAACAGAACGAAGGGGAGGAAGGCGTAACCTGCGCCGATCGCGGCGGACATTCCGGTCAGCTGGTAGGACGTCAGCAGGGTATGCGAGGCGACATAGAACACCGTCGGGATGGCGAACAGCAGGGCAATCGCCCGATACGCGTTGAACAGGTCGCCGTTGGAACGATAGTAGAACAGCAGGCTGGCAAACGCGGCGCAGGCGGCAAAGCGCATCAGCGCCAGTTGGCCCCACAGGGGAAAGGGGAACACGACGAAGTCGACCACGCTCCATATCGGGGTGAGCACGGCGAACAGGAAGGCGAACAGCCGGACCCGGTTGACGATCAAGATCGCCCGGCGCCGTGCCAGCAGGGACAGATGGGAGTGCGGGGAAAACAGCCAACCCAGCTCGCCTTGCGTCAGTTCGCCCGGCATCAAACCCGTCAAACGATGCCAGATCATTTCGGAAAACTGATTCATAAATGCCTATTCAACATCGCCTCAGCGGGACGTTCGGTAAAACCGCCCTCGTAGCTTGGAACGGCTGGTCGTCAATCGGTGATAATTTATTACAATTCTTGCCGCCCAGCAATCGTATTCGATGTTGATGCCTATGTCACCTCAGCATTCGCCTTTATCGTCGCAAGGTGGAGAATATGTACCAGTTTCGCCGCAACATCGCCGCGCGGCGGTGCCGCCCCGGCCAGGAACCGTGCCAAGTCATTGCGCCAAGTCATGCGGGCTGACGGGTATTTGGCGAGCTACCGTCCCTAGCCCCCCGCCAGCTTCTGCCCCCAGGCCGGCAAGCGGTTGAAGAAGCAGTGCACGCCCGGACTGAAGCTGCCGAACTGCAGCCCGTTCTGCTCGGCCAGCAGAACCAGGCTCTGCTTGGAAAACAGGCTGACGTGTCCATTGCGCGGCGAGGCATACCACCAGGTGATCCGGCTGTTCGGCTCCATATGCCCGTCCGACAGCAGGGTCGAGAAGATCACCACGCACTCGTCTTCCATCAGGCTGGTGATGTTGCGCATCAGGCCGGCCACGTCGGGCACGTGTTCGAACACCTCGAAGGCGGTGATCAAATTGAATTTCCCCAACTCGTCGATCCGACTATCGTTCTGCGGAAACGGATCGAAGGAGCTCGAGTTCCACTGCTGCTTGCCGAGGGCTGCCGACAGCACGCCGCTGCCACCGCCGTAATCGAGGTGGCGGATCGCCTTGCGACTCTTGCCGAACAGCTCGTGCAGAAAACCCGCGTTGCCAAGCGGACGCTTGCTGACGTAGTCCGGATCGACGTCGATGTACGCGGCGTTGTAGATGTGCTCCTGGAAGTCCTGCTCCGACCACAGGCGGAACTCGGGCGCCAGCGCGAAGCCGCAGCCCGGACAGCGATGGTAGTAGATCGGCCGGCCCGACAACGGCAGGAAGCGCTGGCGCGCCTCCTCGCAACTCTTGTTGAAGTCGACGACGTCGTGGATGACCGTCTCGGTCGCGCACACGGGGCAGGCATGCTGCGCCGATTCGGCGGCCTGGTTCGCCAGCAGCAGATCCAGCGCTCCGCGCACCCGCTCCAGCACCGGGGTCCAGTTGCCCCGTTGGGTCTGGCGGCACAGGCGCGTGCTCGGATACCATGGGCTGTCCGAGCGCTCCAGCAGCCAGCGCCAATCCGGGTTATTCGCCAGCAACACCCAGGTGGGCTTGCCCAAGGCGCCGGCCAGGTGGGCCACGCTGGTGTCGACCGTCACGACCAAATCCATCAATTCGCACAGCGCCGCAGTGTCGCTGAAGTCCTCGATCAACTCGCTGAACTGGCGCACATTGTGGTGCGATGCGAGCGCCGCCTTGTCGGCCGCGGCCAACTCCTTTTGCAGCACGACGAATTCGCAATTGCTGGAGAACAGCTGCGCGAACTCGGCCAAGGCGAGGCTGCGTTTGCTGTCGTTGCCAAACAGGGAATTGCCGCTCCAGACGACGCCGACCCGCAGCCTCGTCTGTTGCCCAAGACGGGAGGACCATTGCGCGACCTTGTCCGGATCGCTGGACAAATACGGCACGGCGGCCGGTATCGTGTCGAGTTGCGTATCGAACGCGTGCGGCAAACTCATCAAAGGACAGTGGTAATCGAACTCGGGTAGCGGCTTGCCCTTGGCGACGAGCTCGTCGACGCCGTCCAGACTGCCGAGCAAGCCGACCAGCGCCCCCGGCGCCTCCAGGACGACCCTGGCACCGCGCTGCGCCAACAGGGGCACGTAACGGCAAAACTGCAGCGTGTCGCCCAGCCCCTGTTCGGCGTAGACCAGAATGGTCTTTCCTTGCAGCGAGTCCTGCCCCAGCCAAGGCGCGCCCCGGGGACGCTCGCGGTCGTAAATGTGCAGCGTTTTCACGTTCCAACGCGCCTCGTAGCCGCGCCACCCCTCGGTGAAGCGGCCCAGCTGCAGGTCCAACAAAGCCTTGCCCCAGTGCGCCTCGGCAAAGTTTGGATTCAGGGCAAGGGCGCGCGCGACGCTCTCCTCGGCGGCCTCGTACTGCCCTAGTTCCTTCAACACCACGGCACGGCTTTGCCAAGCCTGCTCGTCCTTGTCGTTGAACTCGATTGACTTGTCGTAGCCTTGCAGCGCATCGTCAAGCCGGCCCAAGGCGCGCAAGGTGGCGGCCCGATTAAAGTAGGCGTCGGCGTCGCCACCGCTCAGGGCGATCGATCGGTCGTAGCTGGCCAGCGCCTCGTCAAGCCGCTGCATTTCCTTCAAAGGTGTTACCCAAGTTGGCATGTACGGCGGCGACGTCGGCGTTGACAGCAAGGGCCAAGCGCAAGAAATCAACCGACAACGGGTAGTTCCCCCGTTGGAAGGCGACAATGCCGATGTGATGCAAGGTGTCGAAATGCTTGGGCGCCAGCTTTAACACCTGCTCGTACAAGGACAAAGCCTTGTCGAGCTGTCCCATGCGGTGAAGATTCAAGCCTTCGGCAAACAACTGTTGCGTTTTTCCCAATGGCGAATTGGTGCCGTGTGGCGCTTGCTTGCGGTGTGTCGTCATGTGGGGCAGTCAGCTGTGGCGGAGTTACCAATTATAGGGTGAAAGAACTTTCCTATAGCCAACTCCAGGAAAATTATCCCTATCCCTATCCCTATCCCTATCCCGGCCGCCTGGCGGCTGGTGCAGACAAGTGGGCTCAGCCCGGCAGCTGGATAGTCAAGGTGGTGCCGTCCTGCTCGGAGGTGGCCATGGCGATGCTGCCGCCGTGCGCCTGGGCGATCAGGCGCGCCGAACAGGTGCCGAGCCCGCTGCCGTTCTCCTTGCCTGGGTGGCGTACTTGTCGAAGAAGCGCGCCCGCACCAGGCGCGCAAGGCAAGCCCAAAGAATAGACCTGTTTACCTGTCGCGTCCGGAATAAACGCGGACGGCGGCGCGTGCTGTGGCGTATCGTCCGCGCCGGCCCCATCGGGAAAATTCCTAGTTCCGAAATTTAACTCCACAATGTGAAATCCACCCCATGCGGAAAATGCGCCCCCTCATTCCATTTTTTGAAAATACATTCCACATAGCGAAAAACAATATGCAAGCAACTGAAAACAAACAAATTTATTTAAGTTATATGTCTTATATAAGAGTTGGCGCAAACCAAAAAGACGTCTATCATTAATCCATGCAGTTTTGCTTTTACTTCAGCGCCGAGTCGGTGGCGGCTGAGCGGATTTAGCGGCGTTTAATATTACTTTATTAATTTTGTTTTATTATCTAGGAGAATCACATGTCACAATATCAAGACGATATCAAAGCCGTCGCCGGCCTCAAGGACAAAGAAGGCAGCGCCTGGAACGCCATCAACCCTGAGTCCGCCGCGCGCATGCGCGCCCAGAACCGCTTCAAGACCGGTCTGGACATCGCCAAGTACACCGCCAAGATCATGCGCCAGGACATGGCCGCCTACGACGCCGACCCTTCCCAGTACACCCAGTCGCTGGGTTGCTGGCACGGTTTCATCGGCCAGCAGAAGATGATTTCGATCAAGAAGCACTTCAACAACACCGACCGCCGCTACCTCTACCTGTCGGGCTGGATGATCGCCGCGCTGCGCTCCGAGTTCGGCCCGCTGCCGGACCAGTCGATGCACGAGAAGACCGCCGTCGCCGGCCTGATCAAAGAGCTCTACACCTTCCTGCGCCAGGCCGACGCGCGTGAACTGGGCGGCCTGTTCCGCCAGTTGGACGCCGCCGAAGGCGCCGCCAAGCAAGCCATCCAGAGCCAGATCGACAACCACATCACCCACGTCGTGCCCATCATCGCCGACATCGACGCAGGTTTCGGCAACGCCGAGGCGACCTACCTGATGGCCAAGCAGATGATCGAAGCGGGCGCCTGCTGCATCCAGATCGAAAACCAGGTGTCCGACGAGAAGCAATGCGGCCACCAAGACGGCAAGGTCACCGTGCCGCACGAGGACTTCCTGGCCAAGATCCGCGCCGTGCGCTACGCCTTCCTCGAGCTGGGCGTGGACGACGGCCTGATCGTCGCCCGTACCGACTCGCTGGGCGCCGGCCTGACCAAGCAGATCGCCGTCACCCGCGAACCGGGCGACCTGGGCGACCTGTACAACTCCTTCCTCGACGTCGAGGAAGTGTCGACCGCATCGATGAACAACGGCGACGTGGTCATCAAGCGCGGCGACAAGCTGCTGCGTCCTAAGCGCCTGCCAAGCAACCTGTTCCAGTTCCGCTCGGGTACCGGCGAAGAGCGTTGCGTGCTCGACTGCATCACCTCGCTGCAAAACGGCGCCGACCTGCTGTGGATCGAAACCGAAAAACCGCACATCGCCCAGATCGGCGGCATGGTCAAGGAAATCCGCAAGGTCATCCCCAACGCCAAGCTGGTCTACAACAACAGCCCGTCGTTCAACTGGACGCTGAACTTCCGTCAACAGATGTTCGACAGCATGAAAGCCGAAGGCAAGGATGTTTCCGCCTACGAGCGTGCCAAGCTGATGAGCGTCGAGTACGACGAGAGCGAACTGGCCAAGGCGGCCGACGAGAAGATCCGCACCTTCCAGGCCGACGCGGCGCGCGAAGCCGGCATCTTCCACCACCTGATCACGCTGCCGACCTACCACACCGCCGCGCTGTCGACCGACAACCTGGCCAAGGACTACTTCGGCGACCAGGGCATGCTCGGCTACGTCGCCGGCGTGCAGCGCAAGGAAATCCGCCAGGGCATCGCCTGCGTCAAGCACCAGAACATGTCCGGTTCGGACATCGGCGACGACCACAAGGAATACTTCAGCGGCGAAGCGGCACTGAAGGCATCGGGCAAAGACAACACGATGAACCAGTTCTAAAAAATCCTCACCCGGTGTGACCACACCCCGAAAGCCAAGCTGCCCAGCTTGGCTTTTTTCATTTCCGCGCCGGCCCTGCTGCTGGCCGCCGCCATCGTGCTGGACATGGCGCTGGCCAACCTGGTGCTCGGCCAGCGCGCCATCTTCGGCTTGCCGGCGCAGCAGCGCAGCCGCCTGAACGGCCTCTACTTCGCGCTGTTCTTCGCCGGCGGCGCGCTCGGTTCCGCCCTCGGCGCCTGGCTCTACGCGCGCTTCGGCTGGCAGGCGGCGATGCTGGCCGGGATGGCCTTCCCGGCCCTGGCGCTGCCGCTCTGGTTCGGCGAACTCGGCCAACCGGCCGGCCGGCGGCGCGCCACGGCGGGGCCGGGCGACGCGGGCTAATCCGCCGCCGCCCGCCCGGCTGGCGCTGGCAAGCGCGGCCCGTGCCGCCGCGCAGGCCGCCCGACGCGCGCGCAGTCGTTCAAAATTACAACAAAGCGCCGCGCCCCGGCGCGCTTGGTCGGCGGGCAGGTATTATTGATTGACGACAATTCGGCCGGCTGCAATACTGGCTCGGCTACCACGGCGCCGGCGCCGCGGGCCGGCGCACGCCGCCGCCGCCGCTCTCCATTCGACTGGGCGACCATGACCGCTTTGCACGCCACGCTCAAGAGCAAGCGCCGCTTCTCGCTCAACTGGGACTATCTGAACGCCATCGCCGGCGGCGTCTCGGCGATCGACCTGGGCGAGCTGGCCCTGCGCAACCTGCACGACGCCCGCCAGTTCGCCCGCGAGTACGGCTTCGACCTGGAACAGCCGGCCGCCCACGCCATCATCGCCCGCGCCCACCAGGAGGCGCTCGAGTTCATCGTGGCCACCTTCCTCGCCGCCGGCCAGGAGCGCCTGATCCCGCCCGAGGTGGCGGCCCCGGCCGACCCGCTGCAACTGCTGGTGTACGCCTCGCAGCGCGGCCAGCAGGCCGACACGCTGCGCATGTGGTCCTGCGCCGTGCTCAAGGTGATGCACGGCATCTTCTACATCGACAACAACCTCAAGCTGCGCCACTTCAACACCATCCGCGAGCAGGTCTTCGCCAGCCTCGACGAGGTGATCCGCCAGGACGGCGGCCAGTACTACCTGTCCGACGGCGAGGTCTGCCTGCCGCTGCTGCACTACGACCGCAAGCGCAACAAGGGGCGCAACAGCATCCTGCTCAAGCTGCTGCAAAAGGCCGCCTACCTGGCCGCCGACATCTACGACCACCTCGGCGTGCGGCTGACCTTCGCCACCCGCTTCGAATGCCTGCTGGCGCTGCGCTCGCTGCAGCGGGCCCACCTGCTGTCGGTCACCAACGTCGACTCCCAGCGCACCCGCAACACCCTGCTCGACCTCGACGCGGCCAAGCAGGTGTTCACCAAGTACCGCGCCGCGCTCGAGCACAGCGAGGCCTATCCGGCGGCGCTGCTGCAGCAGATGGACCGGGAGATGGCCGCGCTGGCGCAGCCGCAGACGCGCAGCGACAACCCGCACAGCGGCGAGGGCTTCGCCAGCATCCAGGTGACGGTGCGCAAGATGATCCACCTGCAGGGCGAGGCCGGCGCCGCCCACGCGCCGGCCGAGCTGGCCTACCGCGGCGGCGAGCAGGGCGGCGCCGGCCAGGACTACGACATCGGCTTCTTCTTCGAGTACGAGATCCAGCTGATGGACCAGGCCAGCCACGAGCGCAGCCTGAGCGGGCCGGCCAGCCACGACGCCTACAAGCGGCGCCAGGTCGACACGGCGCGCCTGCGCGTGTTCGGCCGCGCCCTGCTGGACTGGATCGCCGCGCACGGCGGCGGCGCCGGCGCGCCCTAGGCGGCGCGCCCTAGGCGGCCTGCAGCTCGCGGAACAGCTCGACGAACTCCAGGCTCAGCTTGTGGCGCGGGTCGAGGTGGATCATCGGCCGGTTCAGCTCGTGCGACTCGCGGATGCGGATCGAGCTCGACAGCTTGCTGGCCAGCACCGGCAGGCCCTCGGCCAGCAGCTCGTCGACCATCCGTTGCGGCAGCAGCGCGCGCGGCTGGAACTGGTTGACGATGATGCCCTCGATCTGCAGCGCCGGGTTGTGGTCGGCGCGGATCTCGGCGACGTTGTTGACCAGCGTGTAGAGGGCCTGGCGCGAGAAGTCGTCGCAGTCGAAGGGGATCAGGCAGCGGTCGGCGGCGATCAGCGCCGACTGGGTGAAGAAGTTGTAGGCCGGCGGCGTGTCGACGAAGATCTCGTCGTAGTCCTGGGCCAGCTCGTTGAGCGTGTCGCGCAGCTTGTAGATCTTGTGGCGCGACTCGAGCTTGGACTGCAGGTCGCCGATCTCCGGGTTCGACACCATGATAGCCAGGTTCTCGAACGGCGTCGGGTGGACGAACTGCGCGGCCGGCCTGGGGAACATGCTGAAGCTGAGCATCTGCTCGAAGTAGGCCGCCACGGTCGGCGCCAGCTCGCCGGCCGCCTGGCCCAGCAGGTAGCGGCTGGCGTTGCACTGCGGATCGATGTCGATCAGCAGCGTGCGCTTGCCCTGGTGCGCCGCGATGGCCGCCAGATTGACCGCGATGGTCGATTTGCCGACACCGCCCTTTTGGTTGAAGATCACCCGTTTCATCCGGCCCGCCCGTTAAATAAATGATAGCGACGATTCTAGCAGAATGCTGCGCCGCAATAACCGTATTCCGCCGCATGGCGCCCGCCCGGGCGGCCGCCGGCGCGCCCTGTTGCTGCGCGGCGACAGGCGGCGCGGCGGCGCCGCCGGCGACCAGTTTCCACTAGACAATAAGTTCCATTATTAGTAAGATTGCAAAAAACTCAAACAGAAAAGCCCAGCATGAGCAACCCCACCTTCGACATCGGCAACCATCGCTACGAGCTGGTACAGCAGGACTTGAACTGGGCCGACGCCGCCGCCCGGGCGCAGGCCGAGGGCGGCCATCTGGCCGCCCTCGGCAGCGAGGAGGAGGCCTGCTGGTGTTTCAGGCCGTCGCCGCCCTGCTGAAGGGCGCCGCCGTGCCGGTGGCCGCCGACGGCGGCGCCAGCGCCTACCTGTGGCTGGGCGCCAGCGACCAGGGCGCCAGCGGCGAATGGCACTGGCAGGACGGCAGCGCGCTCGACTACAACAACTGGGGCTACGGCAACTGGGGCCAGGAGCCGGACAACTTCACCGACCCCGAGCTGGCGCCCGACGGCCAGCACCGCGCCGCCTTGGCGCTCGAGGCCTGGCCCAAGGGCGAGGGCACGCTGGGCTCGGCCGGCCAGTGGAACGACCTGAGCCAGCACGACAAATTGTGGTCGCTGGTCGAGTACGAGACGCCGACCTTCGTGCTCAACGGCGGCGCCGGCGCCGACCTGCTCGACGCCAACCCGAAGGGCCACAACCGGATCGACGGCGGCGCCGGCATCGACACCGTGCGGGTGCACGCCAGCGAATCGGACTATGTGCGCAGCCAGGACGCCAACGGCCTGCACCTGGTCGGGCTGGACAGCAATATCGACCTGAGCAAGGTCGAGCGCCTGCGCTTCGACGACGTCGCGCTGGCCTTCGACGTCGACGGCAGCGGCGGCCAGGCCTACCGCCTGTACCAGGCCGCCTTCGACCGCGAGCCGGACCTGCCGGGCCTGGGCTTCTGGATGGCCAAGCTGGACAAGGGCGCCAACCTGGTCGACATCGCCCAGGGCTTCATCAACAGCGACGAGTTCGCCGGCGCCTACGGCACCGACGTCGATCCGGCCGACTTCATCACCAAGCTGTACGCCAACGTGCTGCACCGCGAGCCCGAGGCGGCCGGCTTCGCCCATTGGATGGACAAGATGGCGCACGGCAGCAGCGAGGCGATGGTGTTGGTGGCGTTCAGCGAGAGCGCCGAGAACCAGGCCCAGGTCATCGGCGCCATCGACCACGGTTTCGCCTACCTCCCCTTCGCCTGAGCATCGGCGCCCGCAGCGCCCTCGACGACGGTGTCGAGCCGGTGCTGGCGCCGCACTGGCGGCGGTGTTAACATGGACGGCGCCGCCACCACCCGCCACCATCCACCATGCCCATCGCCTTCGAATCCCCCGACCAAACCGACGTGATCGCCCTGATCGCCGAACTCGACGCCTACCATTTGACCCTGTATCCGCCCGAATCGGTGTACGCGCTGGACCTGGCCACGCTCAAGCAGCCGCACGTGCTGTTCGCCGTCGCCCGCGACGAGGCCGGCGCCGCCCTCGGCTGCGCCGCCATCGTGCTGGGGCCGGAATACGGCGAGCTCAAACGCATGTACCTGCGCCCCGCCGGCCGTGGCACCGGCCTGGCCGACGCCCTGCTGACGCAGCTCGAGGCGGCGGCGCGGGCGCGCGGCTGCCACCAGTTCGCCCTCGAGACGGGGCCGGCGCAACCGGCCGCGATGGCGCTCTACGCGCGCCACGGCTACCAGCGCTGCGGCCCCTACGGCGACTACCTCGACGATCCGCTCAGCGTCTTCATGCGCAAGCCGGCGCCCGGCCAGGCCGGGGCGGCGTGAGCGCGCCGCCGTCCGCGCCGGCGCCCGCCGCCGCCGCCCTGCCGGCCGACAGCCTGCTCGAACTGCGCGAGCTGACCCGCCGCTTCGCCCGCGCCCGCGACTGGGAGCGCTTCCACACGCCGAAGAACCTGGCGATGGCCCTGTCGGTCGAGGTGGCCGAGCTGGCCGAGCACTTCCAGTGGCTGGCCACCGGCGCCGACGCCGAACTCGACGCGCCCGCCCGCGAGGGCATCCGCCACGAGCTGGCCGACGTGCTGCTCTACCTGGTGCAATTGGCCGACCAGTGCCAGGTCGACCTGCGCCAGGCGGCGCTGGAGAAGATCGCGCTGAACGGCGAAAAATATCCGGCCGGGCTGGTGCGCGGCGACGCCCGCAAGTCCGACCGCTACTGAGCCGGCGCCAGGCCCAGCATGGCGCGGATGCGCGCGCCGACGATCAGCCAGGCCGGCGAGTCGGCCGACACCTCGTCGTAGTGGCTGGCGCCGGGCAGCACGATGAACTCCACCTTGTCGCCGGCGATGCGGGCGCGCTTGGCGAAGTCGGCGCCGGCGCGCGGCGGCGAGACCGTGTCGAACTGGCCGTGGATCAGCGCCGTCGGCAGGCCGACCGGCAGCAGCTCGCCGGGCGAGGTGTCGGCGAACACGTCGGGCCGCGCCGCGCTGGGCAGGCCGGTCAGCTGCACCATGTCGCGCGCGCAGCTGGTCTTGATCAGCGCCTCCTCGCGGCGCAGGTCGGCCAGGCCGCCCAGGCTGATCAAACCCGTCGCCGGCAGCGGCTCGGCCACGTACAGCGGGCTGGCCTCGGGCAGGCGCGCGCGCGCCGCCGCCCACTGCGCCAGATGGCCGCCGGCCGAATGGCCGAGCAACACCAGCCGGCCCAGGTCGAGGCCGTGCTGCGGCGCCACGTCGCGCAGCAGGTCGATGGCCTCGGCCACGTCGCGGTAGGTGCCGGGATAGCCGCCGCCGGCCTCGTCGACGCGGCGGTACTCGACGTTCCACACGGCGATGCCCTGCCGGCTCAGCGCCTCGGCCATGTTGTGCATCTGCGCGATGCCGCCGAACTCCACCGTCCAGCAACCGCCGTGGATCAGCACCACCAGCGGGAAGGGGCCGGCGCCGGCCGGCATGAACAACTCGACGAACTGCGAGGGCGCGTCGCCGTACTCGATGTGGCGGTCGGGCCGGCGGCCGCCCAAGGCCAGATAATCCTGCAGGCTCAGCGGCGCCGTCACCTGGGCGGCGGCGGGGAATTGCTCTGGATGCTGCGGCATGCGCGTCCTTTCGGAGTGGGGTGGGCAGCCTCGCATGCTACACGCAAGCGCCGCCGCGCACACGCGCGGCGCAAAAAAAGACCGCGCCGGATGGGCGCGGTCCCTTCCCTGCACGACGCGGCTAGAACTTGTAGTTGGCGCGCGCGTAGTAGTAGCCGCCGTTGATACCGAACGGCGAGAACGACGGGTAGACCGACACCGCCGCATTGTCCAGCCCGGCGCGCTGCTCGCTGAGCAGCTTGGCGTTCTTCTGGTTCGGGTACTGGTTGAACAGGTTGTTGGCGCCCAGCGCCAGGCTCCATGCGCTGTTCAGCTTGTAGCCCAGCTCCAGGTCGGTGATCGCCTTGGTCGAGATCTGCGTCTGGTAGTAGTCGGTGCCGGCCTCGTTGAGCTCCATCTCGGACGACTTGCCGTAGACGGTCTCGCGCAGGTTGATGGTCCAGGCGCCTATCCTCCACAACGCGCCCAGGTTGACGCGCATCTTGGGCGAGGCCGTCTCCAGGTCGGAGATGGCGGCCGGGTCGAGCAGCGTTTGCGGCTGCAACTGGAGCGGCGCCTGGTTCACCTTGGTCACCTTGACCTGGTTGTAGTTGGCCGCCACCGACCAGTCGACCTTGCCGCCCTTGCCGAAGTTGCTCGACAAGGTGCTGACGAACTCCAGCCCCCGGCTGCGCGTGTTGACGGCGTTGGAGAAGATGTTGATGCCGGTCTGCGACACGGTCGGGTCGAGCACGTTGCCGTTGGCCAGGATCGCCGCCACCACCGCCGGCGAGTTGACCGCGTTGCCCGAGCCGAACACCTGGCCGCTGCCGACGATGCGGTCGCGGATGGTGATCTGGTAGGCGTCCAGCGTCATGGTCAGGTTGCGCGCCGGGTTCAGCACCAGGCCGAGCGACAGGTTGGTCGAGCGCTCCGGCTTGAGGCCGTTGATGCCGACCAGCGCGGCGCCGGCCGAGTTCGGCGCCAGCTGGACGAAGGCGCTGCGCGGCGACACGTTGGTGGCCGAGTAGTAGGACTCGGCCAGGGTCGGCGCGCGGAAGCCGTTGCTGAAGGTGCCGCGCAGGCCGACGTCGGGCGTGAAGTCGTAGCGGCTGGTCAGCTTGCCGACCTTGGCGTTGCCGAAGTCGCTGAAGTGCTCGTAGCGGGCGGCGAAGTCGAGCAGCCAGTCCTTCACCGGCGAGGCGCTGAAGTCGACATACGCCGCCTGGTTGGTGCGGCGGTGGCTGCCGGCGTCGGTCAGCGAGAAGCCGGGGTAGGACTGCGAGCCCTCCTTGTAGCGCGCGGCGGCGTCGCCGGCGACGATCTCGTACTTGTCGACGCGGTGCTCGAGGCCCATCGCCACGTTGAGCGGCGAACTCCAGCCGACGGCGAACTCGCGGCTGCCCTCGAGCGAGGTGGTCAGCTGGCTGGCGATGAACTCGCCGGCGCTGAACACGGTCGGCGTGTAGCCGGTGTCGGCGAACAGCGAGACGTTGGCCGAGCCGGTCACGCCGATCTTGCTGGTGTCGTTGCCGTAGGTGCTGCTCAGGTCCAGGTTCCAGCCGGCCAGCTTGCCCTTGACGCCGGCGGTGAGCGCGTAGTCCTGCTGCTTGAGCGTCTCCTTCGGCGAGAAGCCCAGCGGATAGATCGCCGGCAGGCGGTTCGGCATGCGGTAGTTTTCGAAGGCGCTGGCGTCCTTCTTGCCGAAGGTGGCGATGGCGTAGACCGACGTGTCGTCGTCGATCTCCAGGCCGAAGTTGGCGGCCAGGACGTTCAGATGGTACTGCGCGTCGCCCGAGATGTGGTTGACATTGGGGTAGCCGGGCGCCTGGAACAGTAGCGGCATGGCCTTCAGGTTGGCCGGGTCGTTGACGCGCGGGTCGATGCCGCCACGGTCGCTGTGGCCGTGGTACTTCGACTCGGCGGTGATGCTCAGGTAGGCCTTGTCGAACGGCGCCAGGCCGATGTTGACCGAGCCGCCGCCGGTGCGGCCGCCGCCGTCCGGATAGCCGCCGCCGGTGACGCTGGCGGTGCCGCCACGGCTGTTGGACTTGAGGATGATGTTGATGACGCCGGCGATGGCGTCGGAGCCGTACTGCGCCGCCGCGCCGTCCTGCAGCACCTCGACGTGGTCGATCGCCGCCACCGGGATGTAGTTCAAATCGGCCGCCGCGCCGCCCTGGTAGGGGCCGCCCAGCACGGCCAGGTTGGCGGTGCCGTGGCGCCGTTTGCCGTTGACCAGCACCAGCGTGTTGTTCGGGCTCAGGCCGCGCAGCCGCGCCGACAGGGTCAGGTTGGCGGTGTCGCCGCCGACCGCCTGGGCGGTGAACGAGGGCAGGTTCTGCGCCAGCGCCTGGATCAGGTCGGGCTGGCCGGTGCGCTGCAGCGAGGCCGAGTCCAGCACCTGGATCGGCGAGGCGCTGTTCTCCACTTTGAGGCCGCTGGCGCGGGTGCCGGTGACGATCACCGCGCTGACGGCGGCGCTGGCCACGCCCGCCTCGGTGGCCGTGGCGGCGGGCGCCGCCGGCGCCTCGTCGGGCGCCGCGCATGCCAGCCCGGATTGCAGCAACATCACGGCGGCGCCGGATTTCAGTAAGGCCTTATGCATAGTTTTCCTCGTCAAAATGAACCATCAAAAAGTAGTGCCCGGAGAAGTGCGCGCTGTGTGCGGCTCAGTGTTTGTTGGACATCTGGCCGTTGTTGTAGTGGTCGACCTGCAGCGCGTCGCGCTGCGCCAGCACCTCGGCCTCGGCCAGCGGCGCGCCGGTGTTGCCCCAGTTGGAGCGCACGAAGCTGAGCACGGCGGCGATGTCGCGGTCGCTCAGGCTGGCGCTGAAGTCGGGCATGCCGCCGCGCCCCTTCAACAGCACGGCGGCCACCTCGCCGGCGCGGCCCTGCACGAAGGCGTTGCCGGCCAGCGCGGGGAAGGCGCCGGGGATGCCGCGCCCGCCGGCCTGGTGGCAGGCGGCGCAGTTCTTCATGAACAGCGCCTTGCCGTCGGCCGCCAGGGGCGGCGTTGGCGGCGCCGCTTGCGCCGAGGCGCCCGCCGCGCCGGCGCAGCCGGCCGCCAGCAGCAGCGCGGCGATCAGGGAATGCCGGCGGCGGCTCATGCGCCGGCCCTTTCGTGCAGCCGGGCGATCTGCTGCCAGGCCGACTCGATGGCGCCGGCCTGCCAGCCGGTCAGGTGGCTCATGTGTTCGCCGGCCAGCAGCACCCTGCCCTCGCCCTCCAGCAGCAGCGGATAGGCGCTGGCGCGGTTCTTGTCGTTCCACTCGGCCCAGCCGCCCAGGCTGTACTGCACGCGGTGCCAGGCCACCGAGAAGGCCGCCTCGAACGAGGCGCGGTAGGCCGGGAAGATCCGCTGGCCGGCGGCGAGCGCGAACTCGGCGCGCTCGGCCGGCGTCAACGCGCTCATTTCGATGGCGGCGGTTTGGTAGTTGTAATAGCCGAGGAGCACGCCCTTTTTCTTCTGCCATCCGGTAGAAGGCAGGGAGATTGTATTGATCCCTTGCAGATCGGTGAGTACGTGGCCGCCATAGATGTGATCCTCCTCTTCCCAAAAACGCCGCTTCATTTGCAGACCGATCTTGCCCACCGGCGCGTAGGCCACCGCCTTGACCGCCTGCTTGAATTTGTCGGAAAAATCCGTGTCGATATTGCGCAGCACCGACAAGGGAATCGTGCACAGGCAGAAATCGGCGGCCAGCTTGCCGGCCTTGCCGCTGCGCGTGTCCTTGAAGGTGACGCTGACGCCAGCCGCGTCCTGGCGGATGCTCGTCACCTCGGTCTGGTAGCGCACCTTTTTGCCGATCCGCTTTTCGAAGGCCTTGGCCAGTTGGTCCATGCCGCCGACCGGCTGGAACATGGTGTTCTGCATCGGGAAGTCCTGCACCGCGCTGTACACCTTGCCCACCTTGGACGCCAGCAGCTGCTTGAAGCCGAGCGGGTCGGACGGCGTGCCGGCGCCGGGCAGCAGGCCGGCGCCGGGGTTGACGCTGAAGCCGCGCCCGCTGCGGCCCTTGTACCGCAGGTCGGCGCCGGCCAGCTGGCCCTCGTGCGCCAGATAGTCGAGCAGCAGGTGCTGGTCGTCGGCGCTCAGCTCGGCGTCGAGCTGGTGGTTCTTGACCGACTTGGCCAGCAGCTCGGCGGTGTGGCCGCGCAGGTCGGCCTTCAGCGCGGCCGGACGCAGGCGCTGCCTCGACAGCGGGCCGGCGTCCTCCAGGTAGACGATGGAGTGGTCGTTGTCGTTGACCATCACCTCCAGCTGCACCTCGAACAGGCGGGTGTAATGCAGCGTCGACTGGTGGTGGTAGGGGATGCGCCAGGGGCCGTGGTTGATGTACTCGCCCCGGTCGAACTGGCAGGTCTGCGCCTCGCCGCCCAGCTCCTGCAGGGTGTAGCCCTGGCGCGCCGTCTGGCAGCGCCCCCCGGCGAAGGCGCGCGCCTCGATGATCTGGCAGTCGTAGCCAAGCTTGCCCAGTTCGAAGGCGGCGGTCATGCCGGCCAGGCCGGCGCCCAGGATCAGCACGCGCTTGCCCTTGCCGCTGCCGCTCAACTGCGGCGGCGCGGCGGCCGTGGAGGCGATGCCCATGCCCCAGGCGTTCATGGTGTTGAGCAGCAGTCCGGTGCCGCCGACGGCGGCGGCGCGGTACAAAAAATCCCTGCGGGTGAACGACGTCTTGTTTGCACTATCCATCTGCTTCCTCACATTGAGTTGCCGAAAAAACCGTGGGACAACTGCCGATCCCATAGGCCTTCTCTAGCAATCGCTGTGCCACAAACTCACGAAAACTAACAGGCCGCTTGTTATTCTTGGTTGGTAAAATAAACTAGCTTCCTGCAAGTCTGGCGTGCTGAAAACAAAGTCGTTTCCCCGCGCCGGCTTGGTGGCGCGGGCCGGCGCTGCCGCGCGCGGCGGCATGGCCGGCGGCGACAATCTTTATTTAACCGCCACAGACTTTTTTTTCCCGCCGCGCCGCGCCGCTTGCGCGCGCCCAGGCGGACGCAGGGCGCGCGCATGGGCGCGAGCGATTGATGCACCGCACCATGGCGATGCATGCACTGGAAAATGGATGGGCATGTGCACACTGTCGGACAGCGTGCGCGGATTCGGAAAACGCTGGATAGGCGGGGAAAAGGACTGCACCGGGAGCGGCGGGAACATGCGGGAAGTGTGGCATGCACGGGAAGCGTGGGACGCACAGGAAGGCGCGCCGGCCAAGCCGGCGCCGGTGATGCTCGCGCTTAGCCGGCGGCGAGCAGCGGCAGATCGGCGCCGCGCGCCGGCTGGCGCCGCAGGTGCTGCTCGGCCATTTCCGCCGCCGCCGCATGCGTCGGCGCCGCGTCGCCATGCAGCGGATGGCAGGCGTGGAACTGCATCGGTGCGGCGGCGTCGAGCAGATAGACCAGCCCAAGGTCGCTCGGGTCGCAGGCCAGCCGCACCTGCCATTGGCCGCGTTGGCGCGCGCGCTCGAACCAGCGCTGTTCGATGGCGCGGGCGCAGGTGTACAGCCGGCCGCGCAGCAGGATGCCGTCGGCCGTCACGCTGGCCGTCGCCAGCGGCAGCAGGCAACAGCGCAGCAGCTGCTCGGGATAGCTCTTCAGGCCGGCGCCGCGATGGCGCAGGCCCGATCCCACAGCGCGCGCGGCGCCGGCGCGTCCTTGCGCGCCGCGCCGCCACTGCGGTTGTGGTGCAGCACCGCCTCGAGCACGACGCGGCTGAACTGGCGCAGATCGAGCACGCCGTCGAGCCGGTCGGCGCCGCCCTCCTCGCCCGGCGCCAGCAGCTTGAAACGGCGCGCCAGCGTGGCCTTCCAGTCGGCCGGGCCGTCGGCCACCGGCCGGCAGCGCACGTTGAAGTTGTGCAGCAGCGTGTCGTCGTTCCAGCCGGCGCTCAGCGCCGATTGCACCAGCAAGGTCTCCGGCAAGTGCCACACCGGCCACTCGGCGGCGTCGATGGCTCGGCCCAGGCCGGCGCAGTAGCGCTGCTTGTCGGCGCCGCAGTTGGCCAGGGCCAGCATGGCGCCGTCCCAGCCGGCCGGCTCCAGGCTGGCGTAGACGCCGGCGACCATGCCGCTGAAGCAGTCGCTCACCACATACAACAGCGGCCGGCCCGCCAACACCGTGCGGTCGGTGGACGACACCAGTTGCAGCTCGGCGCGCACGGCCTCGACGTAGTAGCTGGCGCCGGGCCGGCCGGGTGCCGCCGCCAGGTCCGCCGGCGGCGCCATGCCGTCGGCATCGGCGTCGGCGACGGACAAGGGCGGGTGGCCGGCGTCGGCCTTGCCGGCGCGCGGGCGCAGCTGCGGCGGCCGGTCGTCGTCCTGCTCCAGCCAGTAGTTGAACTGGCCGAAGCTGGGCAGCACCGCGATGGCCGCGCCGGCCGGCAGCACCCGTCCGCTGTCGAGGTCAATGCGGCGGCCGTCGAAGAAGTCGCGCAGCATGGCGCGGTAGGCGCCCCGGCGCGAGAATTTTGCGTGCTCGGCGGCGTACAGCGCCGTCGCCACGCGGAACACGCGGCGCAGCGCCAGGTCGGTGTTCAGGCCTGGATCGGCGCCGGCCTTGCGCGGCCGGCCGCGCTTGACGCCCTCCGAGGCGGCCCGCTCCTTGCCGCGTCCGCCGGAGTTGGCGTAGTCGGGCAGCAGCGCGTTGGGCGTCTGGCCGCGCTGCCAGTAGCGCCGCAGGTAGCGGTAGATGGTGGGATGCGACACGCCGTGCAGCGCGGTGGCCTCGGCGATCAGTTGGCCGCGCAGGCGCGCCAGGAAAATGGCCGGCTCGCGCCGCGTCAAGCCCTCGACGATGCGCCAGGCCTGCTCGCGCAGTTGCAGGTGTTTGGCCGGCAGCAGCTCGGGCTGCGCCACCACCAAATAGGGGTCGTCGGCCAGCACCACGGCGCGGCCGGCGCGCACGTCGTCGGCCAGCCGGGCCAGCGCGACCGGTTCCACCTCGGCCGAGGTGGCGGCGACGTCGAACACATAGCCGTGGCGCTGCTCGGCGTCTATCCACAGCAGGCGCACGGTGCGCGCCGGCGGCGCGGCGTAGCGCAGCAGGTCGTTGCGGCGCAAGGTCAGCGGCGCCGGCATCAGCGGCAATTCCTCAACATGTTCATATCACGAGCTCCAATGGTGGGAACGGCGCGCCGGAACGCGGCGGCACGGTCATCGATGCCTGTTTTCGGGGAAGTTGAACTTGACGATGCAATAAGCGGGCCAGCGGCCGGCGCGGCCGCCGCCCCCTGCGCCGGGCGGCGGCACGCCTGCGCGCGCACCGAAACGGCCTTGTTGTGGTGCGGCGCGGCCGCCCGCGCACCGCCGCCGTGCGCCGGCGACGGTCGAAAAAAAGGGAGCCGAAGCTCCCTTTCTATTTAGCCGACCGACGCGCGATCAATACGACTTCGGTCCCTTGGACTTGAACTTGTCGCTCTTGGCGCCAGGTGCGGGCTTTTTCGGCGGGGTCGCTTTGGCCGACTCCGGCGGCATCTTGTCGGCGTGGCTGATGCGCAGCTGCTGGCCGCCCACCCACACTTTGCCCAGGTGCTGGAAGACGTCGTCCGGCATACCGGCCGGCAGTTCCAACATGCTGTAGCTGTCGAAGATCTCGATGCGGCCGATGTGCTTGGCTTCCAGGCCCGCCTCGTTGGCGATGGCGCCGACGATATTGCTAGGCGTGGCGGCCTGGTCGCTGCCCACCTCGATGCGGAAGGCGGTCATCGGCAGCAGGGCCTTGCCCGGCTTTTCCTTTTTCTTCTTCGGTGCGGCGTCGAAGTCGGTCGGCTCGACCTGGGCGGCCTTGGCCAGCGGCGAGGCGGCCGGACGCGGCGCGGCCGGTGCGGCGGCGGCGCGCGGCGCGGCGGCCGGCGCGGCGAAGCTGCGCTGCGACGGCACGGCGGCGGCCGGTGCCGCGCTCGGCGTTTCGCCGTCGCGGCTGATGCGCAGCAGCTGGCCGGCGACCTTGATCGCGCCCAGGTGCTCCATCACGTCGCTCGGCAGGTCGTTCGGCATGTCGAGTACGCTGTAGTCGTCGTAGATCTCGATGCGGCCGATGTTCTTGGAGTCGATGCCGCCCTCGTTGGCGATGGCGCCGACGATGTTGCCCGGCTTGACGCCGTGCTGGTAGCCGACTTCGATGCGGAAGGTCTGCATGCCTGGATCGGCGGCGCGCACGATGCGCTCTTTTTTAGGGAAACGCTCGCTGCGGTCCGGACGGTCGCCGCGATCGCCACGGTCGCCACGGTCGAAGCGGTCGCCGCGCTCGGGGCGGTCGAAGCTGGCCTGGCGCACAGGACGCTCTTCCCACTGGGCGGCGCTGGCGGCCTGCTGTTTTTTATCCAGCAGCAGAGGCACGTCGCCGCGCGCCATCTTGGCCAGCGCGGCGGCGATCTCGATCGCCGGGATGTTCTGTTCGCGCTCGAAGTCCTCGATCAGCGACTGGAACTGTTCCAGTTCGCCCAGCGCCAGCGTTTCGCTGATCTGCGATTTGAACTTGGCGATGCGCACGTCGTTGACGGCCTGGATCGACGGCAGTTCGAGCATGCTGATCGGCTGGCGGGTCGAGCGTTCGATCGCCTTCAGCAGGTTTTTCTCGCGCGGGGTGATGAACAGGATCGCCTCGCCGCTGCGGCCGGCGCGGCCGGTGCGGCCGATGCGGTGGGTGTAGCTTTCCGGATCATGCGGCACGTCGTAGTTGACCACGTGGCTGATGCGCTCGACGTCCAGGCCGCGCGCGGCCACGTCGGTCGCCACCAGGATGTCGATCTTGCCGTCCTTGAGCTGCTGGATGGTGCGCTCGCGCTGCGCCTGCTGGATGTCGCCGTTGATGGCGGCGGCGGAGAAACCGCGCGCCTGCAGCTTGCTGGCCAGCTCCTCGGTGCCCAGCTTGGTGCGCGAGAAGATGATCATGCCGTCGAAGTTCTCGGCCTCGAGGATGCGGGTCAGCGCGTCGAGCTTGTGCATGCCCGACACCAGCCAGTAGCGCTGGCGGATGTTCTCGGCGGTGCCGGTCTTGGCGGCCACCGTGATTTCCTTCGGGTTGCGCAGGTAGGTGTTGGCGATGCGGCGGATGGCCGACGGCATGGTGGCCGAGAACAGCGCGGTCTGGCGCGAGTCCGGGGTCTCCTGCAGGATGCGTTCGACGTCGTCGATGAAGCCCATGCGCAGCATCTCGTCGGCCTCGTCGAGCACCAGCGTTTTCAGCTTGGACAGGTCGAGCGAACCCTTGTCGAGGTGGTCGATGACGCGGCCCGGGGTGCCGACCACGACGTGCACGCCACGGCGCAGCGCCGACAGTTGCGGGCCGTAGCTCTGGCCGCCGTAGATCGGCAGCACGTGGAAGCCGGGGATGTGCGAGGCGTAGGTCTGGAAGGCCTCGGCCACCTGGATCGCCAGTTCGCGGGTCGGCGCCAGCACCAGCGCCTGCGGCGAGGTTTGCTTGATGTCGATGCGCGACAGGATCGGCAGCGCGAAGGCGGCGGTTTTGCCGGTGCCGGTTTGCGCCTGGCCGAGCACGTCCAGGTTTTCCAGCAGCAGGGGGATGGTCGCGGCCTGGATCGGCGACGGCGACTCGTAGCCGACATCCTTCAGGGCCTTGATGAGCGGCTCGCTGAGGTTGAGGTCGGAGAAAAGGGAAATGGGTGTTTCAGACATGGCGTCACTCACAAGTATGTTCGAATCGCCTAATTGCGAAAGAAATTTGTGCGTAGTTTACTCCCTCCCGGCCAAACAGGCGCAAAGTTCGCCAGAAAATGCCGTTTTCCCGCCCGTTTCGCTATCAAAACAGCAGAATTGGCATCCAAACACCGCTCGCCGAGCCCGCCACATGAAAAAACAGGGTCCCTTGCGGAACCCTGTCTGCTCACTGCGCGAAGCGCGCAATTACTTGGCTGGAGCGGCTGCCGGTGCGGCTTTGGCTTCGGCGCTGGCGGCTTCGGCGTGGGCCTTGGCCTTGGCTTTCTTGGCCTTGCTGTGCGCCTTCACCTTGGCGACCTTCTCGTCGGCCTTGGCGCCGGCCACGTCTTCCTTGGCGCTGGCGACGGTCTTGGCTTCTTTCGCCTCGGCGTTCACCACGGCTTTGGTTTCCTTGGCGTCGGCCTTGGCCACAGCCTTGGTCTCCTTGGCCTGGGCCACGGCCGGGGTGCTGGCGGCCGGTGCGCTGGCGGCTGGCGCTTGAGCGAAGGCGGCGGTGGCGAACAGGGAGGCGATCAGGGTAGCGATAATCTTGGTCATGATATAAATCCTTTATACAGTTTTAGGGTAGGGCCGGGACGATTCCCGGCGATGCTGCATGTGCTGCGGCGATACTGGTTCGGTGCGGCGGGCTGACTTGATTACTTGACCGCCGCGGTGGCTGCGGCGCTGGCCGGGGCGACTTCCTTGCTGCCGACCTTGGCGTCGTCCTTGTGGGCGTCCTTGTGAGCTTTGTGGTGGACCTTGGCCTTGGCGGCGTGGCCGTCGGCCGGTGCGCTGGCGGCGGCGCTGCCGGCGGCGCTGCCGGCGGCGGCTGCGCTGGCGGCGGGCTTGGCTTCCTTGGATTCTTTTACTTCGGTTTTTTGCGCTGCTTTGACTTCTTTAACTTCGGTTTTCTTGATGTCCTTTTGTTCCTTGACTTCGCCCTTGGCGGCGACCGGGGCGCCGGCTGCTGGAGCGCTGGCGGCGGGGGCTTGGGCGAATGCGGCGGTAGCGAACAGGCCGGCGATCAGGGAAGCGATGATTTTGCTCATGGTGGTAATCCTTGTCTGTTGTTGAGTGGCCGGGACAATTCCCGTGTCATGAGCGAAAAACGCGGCCCACAGGGACCGCGTTGACGAGGCTTACATCCGCTTACCGAGTCTTACATCCGCTTACAACTGGTTCAGGCCTGCGGTTTGACGTCGTCCTTCAGCGCCGCCAGCGCCATGTACTCCACCAGGCCGGGGGCGATCAGCTTGAGCCAGCGCCCCAGCTTGCCCTTGGCCGACATCACCACCTCGCGCCGGCGCGCCTGCATGGCGGCGACGATCAGGCCGGCGCAGCGCTCCACCGACATGGCCTTGTCCTCCTTCAGGCTGCTGCTGCCCAGCGCGCCGCCGGCGGCGTTGAAGCCGCGGTGGCGGATCTGCGTCGCCACCACGCCGGGGTAGGCGATGGTGACGCTGACGCCGGCCGGCTTGAGCTCGGCGCGCAGGCCCTCGAAGAAGCCGGCCATGGCGAACTTGCTGGCGTTGTAGGCGGTGCGGCCGGGCACGCCGATCAGGCCGGCCAGCGAGGAGACCGCGACGATGCTGCCGCGCGACTGCTTCAAGTAGGGCAGCGCGGCGTGGGTGCACCAGACGCTGCCCCACAGGTTGATGCGCATCAGCTCCTCGTACCAGCCCAGGTCCGGCACCTCCTCGAACAGCGCGTGGGCCGAGCGGCCGGCGTTGTTGACCAGCGCGTCGATGCGGCCGAAGCGCGCCACCGTGGCGGCGACCAGCGCCACGCACTGCGCCTGCACCGACACGTCGGTCGGCACCACCAGCGTCTGCGCGCCGGCGGCGGCGCAGTCGGCGGCGACCCGCTGCAGCAGTTCCAGATTGCGCGCCGCCAGCACCAGCGCCACGCCGGCGCCGTGGCGGCGCGCCAGCTGGCGCGCCATTTCGGCGCCGATGCCGTCCGAACTTCCCGTGATGACGATGACGCGCATGCTCTCCCCCCGCTGTGAATTGTGAGCGTCCGATGCTACCCGAATCGCCTGCGCCGGTGCGGATTATCGGTTTCTTCACATGCTGATTGGATGGCGAGCCGAACCCCTCCAGCAGAGGGGTCTGACCCCGAAAGGGGTCAGACCCCGGCTTCCGCGTCCCGGGGTAGGGGTGAAGAACGGCGGGTGGCCAGGGCGCCCGACAAGCGGACCGAATGCAGTAATATAGGCGCGCCACCACGGTCACGGCACCGGGGCGGCAATCGACAAACCCGTCGCGGCCCGTCGGCCGCCGTTCGCCAACCACACATCTCGGAGTCCCCATGCGCCCTTCCCTGTTAGCCCTCGCCGTCGGCCTGACCCTGTCCAGCAGCGCCGTCCTGGCCCAGCAAGCCCCCGCGCTGAGCGAGGCGCCGCTGCGCGCCCACCTGTCGCTGCTGGCCGACGACCTGTTCGAGGGACGCGGCACCGGCCAGCGCGGCGGCGACCTGGCGGTGCGCTACCTGGAGACCCAGGCGGCGCTGATCGGCCTCAAGCCGCTGCTGGCCGGCGGCTACCGCCAGGCGGTGCGCATCGAGGGCAGCAAGCTGCTGGCCGGCAGCGCGGTCACCTTCCAGGCCGGCCGCCAAAGCATCACGCCGCTGCCCGGCAAGGACATCGTCTTCGGCACCGCCGGCGGCAAGAGCGACGTGCGGCTCGACGCGCCGCTGGTCTTCGTCGGCTACGGCGTGCGCGCCGAGGAGGAGCGCTGGGACGACTACAAGGGCGTCGACCTGAAGGGCAAGATCCTGGTCATGATGGTCAACGACCCGCAGCCGACCGAGGCCGAGCCGAACCGCTTCGCCGGCAAGGCCTACACCTACTACGGCCGCTGGCTGTACAAGTTCGAGGAGGCGGTGCGCCAGGGCGCCGCCGGCGTGCTGCTGATCCACACCACGGCCTCGGCCAGCTACCCGTGGAGCGTGCCGGCCAACGGCTTCAGCCACGAGCGCTTCCACCTGGCCGGCGCCGGCAACCCGCTCGAGGGCTGGCTGCAGGAGGACGCCGCGCGCGCCCTGTTCGCCGCCGCCGGCCACGACCTCGACGCCATGCGGGCGCGCGCCGAAACGCGCGAGTTCACCCCGGTCGAGCTGAACATCGCCGTGCACGCCGAGGTGCGCAGCACCATCCGCCAGGTCGAGCAGTTCAACGTGCTCGGCGTGGTTCCCGGCAGCGACGCCAGACTGAAACACGAGGCGGTGGTGTATTCGGCGCACTGGGACCACCTCGGCATGGACGAGGGCACGCGGCGCGACGACGCCAGCGACCACACCTGGAACGGCGCCATCGACAACGCCTCCGGCGCGGCGGCGCTGCTGGCCATGGCCGCCGAGGCGGTCAAGCACCCGGCCAAGCGCAGCCAGATCTTCCTGTGGCCGGCGGCCGAGGAGCAGGGCCTGCTGGGCAGCGCCGCCTACGTGGCGCGGCCGGCCTGGCCGCTGAAGGACACCCTGGCCGACCTGAACCTGGACAGCATGAACTTCGTCGGCAAGACGCGCGACATCGGCGTCGCCGGCGCCGAGCGCAGCAGCCTGTACGCCAGCGCCGGCCAGGTGGCCAAGAAGATGGGGCTGAAGCTGGCGCCGACCATTCCCGACCTGTCGGGCGCCTACTTCCGCGCCGACCACTTCAACTTCGCCAAGGCCGGCGTGCCGGCCTTCAACGTCGGCTCGGCGGTGTTCTCCGGCGACGGCCACTTCGACTTCGTCAACCAGCCGCAGAAGTCGGCCGCCCGCCTGGTCGCCTTCAAGAACGACTACCACCAGGTCAGCGACGAGTACCACGCCGACTGGGACTTGGGCGGCATGCTGCAGCAGGCCCAGTTCACCCTCAACCTGGGCTACGCGCTGGCCAACGGCGCGAGCCGGCCGAGCTGGAAGGCGGGCGACGCCTTCGGCAAGGTCAAGCGCTGAGGCGCCGCGTAGCCGGGGAACCGGGGCGGGTCCGCCTCAAGCGCCGAGCGCGCGCTTGAGGTCGTCCAGGCCGCCCTGGTAGATCTGCCGCAGCGCGGCGCCTATGCGATCCTCGTCCTCGGCCGCCGCGTAGAAGGTGCTCGACCACTCGACCAGGCAGTCGGCCTCGCCGGGGCCGACCTGCACGGTGGCCTGGTAGTTGGTCACCGGCAGCGGCGAGGCGACGATCGAGTAGCTGTAGCGGCGCTCCTGTTCGGAGAAGCTCTCCAGGCGCTCGACGATGATGTCGCCGTCGGCCGCCTCCAGCCGGCGCACGCGGCCGCCCTCGTGCAGCGTGCTGTTGCGGATCGAGCGGCACCAGTCGGGCATGCCGTTGAAGCCGCCGACCATCTGCCAGACGCGGTCGGCCGAGGCGGCCAGCTGGATTGAAACCGATATTTTCGACATGCTTTTTCCTTCACTTCACTTCACTTCACTTCACTTCACGGGCCGGCCCGGCCCGGGCTTCCCGCGCGGCCCGCCGGCGCCAACCTTAGCACGATTCGGCCACCGCGGCCGCACCGTCCGCCCCCGCACCGCCGCCCCGTTGGGCGCGCGCCTCGTCGGCCAGCAGCAGCTGCTCGAAGGCGGCGGCGTCGACCGGCCGGCCGAAGTGGTAGCCCTGCATCTGGCGGCAGCCGTGGCGGCGTAAAAAATCGACCTGGTCCTGCGTCTCGACACCCTCCGAGATCACCTCCAGCTTCAAGTTGGCGGCCAGCGCGATGATGGTGGCGACGATGGCGGCGTCGTCCGGGTCGACCGCCAGGTCGCGCACGAAGGTCTGGTCGATCTTCAGCACGTCGACCTCGAAGCGCTTCAGGTGGGCCAGGCTGGAGTAGCCGGTGCCGAAATCGTCGATGGCCAGCTGCACGCCGAGGCGCTTCAACTGGTGCATCATGCCGATGGCGTGCTCGACGTCCTGCATCAGGAAGCTCTCGGTCAGCTCCAGCTCCAGGCAGTGCGGCGCCAGGCCGGTCTCGGCCAGCAGCCCGGCCACCGTCTGCACGAAGCCCGGCCCGGCCAGCTGGCGCGCCGAGACGTTGACGGCGATGCGCAGCCCGGCGCGGCCGCCGCGCTGCCATTCGAGCAGCTGCAGGCAGGCCGTGCGCAGCACCCAGGCGCCGATCGGCAGGATCAGGCCGGTCTCCTCGGCCAGGCCGATGAAGCGGCTCGGCGCCACCATGCCCAGCTCCGGGTGCTGCCAGCGGATCAGCGCCTCCATGCCGAAGATGCGGCCGCTGAGCACGTCGATCTGCGGCTGGTAGTGCAGCACGAACTCGCGCCGCTCCAGCGCGCTGCGCAGCGCCCCCTCGATGCGCAGGCGCTCGCCGAGCTGCTCGTTCATGGCGGCGGTGAAGAACTGGTAGTTGTTGCGGCCCAGCTCCTTGGCGCGGTGCATGGCGATGTCGGCCCGCTCGAGCAGCTGCGCCGGCTCGCCGCCGTCGGCCGGGTAGACCGCCACGCCGGCGCTGCAGGTGACGAACAGCTGCTGGCCGTCGACCACCAGCGGCGCGGCCAGCGCGGCCAGCAGGCGCTGCACCTCGTCGCCGCGCGGGCAGCCGGCGCCCTGCTCGGGCAGCAGCAACAGCACGAACTCGTCGCCGCCGAGGCGCGCCACCGTGTCGACCGGGCGCACGCCGGCCAGCAGGCGCTCGGCGACCGCCTGCAGCAGGCGGTCGCCGCCCTGGTGGCCGAGGCGGCCGTTGACGAACTTGAAGTGGTCGAGGTCGAGCGAGACCACCCACAGCGTCTCGCCCTTGGGCGCCGCCAGGTGCAGGCTCTGGCGCAGGCGGTCCTTCATCAGCGCGCGGTTGGGCAGGCCGGTCAGGGCGTCGTGGGTGGCCTGGTGGTGCAGCTCGCTCTCGTAGGCCTTGACGGCGCTGATGTCGTGCTGGATCGAGACGAAATGGTGGATGGCGCCGTCGGCCTCGCGCACCGGCGAGATGTAGATGTCGTTCCAGAACATGGCGCCGTCCTTGCGGTAGTTGCGCACCACGGCGTGGCCGTCGCGCTGCTCGCGGATGGCGGCGCGGATCTCGGCGGCGCCCTGCTGCTCCAGGTCGTAGCCGTGCAGCAGGCGCGGGCTCTTGCCCAGCACCTCGGCGGCGCTGTAGCCGGTGATGCGCTCGAAGGCCGGGTTGACGTAGACGATGGGGTTGTGCGGCGCCGCCGCCGTGATGACGATGGCGTTGGTGCTCGACTCGATGGCGCGCTCGCGCAGCAGCAGCGTCTGGTTGAGCCGCTTCAGCTGGACGGTGCGCAACTCGACGCGGCGCTGGATGTGGCGGTTGCGCCAGACCAGCGCCTGCACCAGCGCGGCGCCCAGCAGGCTGAGCACCAGGCCCAGCGCCAGCGTGGCCAGCGAGGCCAGGTGGTCGGCGGCGGCCCAGCGCGGGCTGGCCCAGCCGACCAGCAGCCAGGGCTTGCCGGCCAGGTCGAGGCGCTGCACGGAACGCGCCGCCGGCGCCGGGTACAACCAGCGCAGCGGCGCCGCCGGCGCCGGCTCGGCCGCGGCGATCTCCTCGAACACCAGGCTGGCGGCGTCCTCGCGGTCGGCGGCGTAGACCCGCTGGTTGACGCCGGGCGCGCCGAGCAGGCCGGCGGCGGCGTAGATCTTGCGCACCAGGTCGTTGGGGCGCAGGACGATGTTGGTCTCGCCCTCGAGCGCGCTGCGGCGCGCCGCCACGTCGGCCAGCACGGCGCCGTAGCGGTACACCGGCATCGAGACGATCACGCCGACCCGCGGCGCCGGCCCCTGCGCCAGCTCGATCAGCGCGCCGGCCAGCGGCAGGCCGGTGTCGTAGGCGCGCTCGCGCGAGACGTTGCCGGCCTGCGGATAGGCGGTGTCGAGGCCGAAGGCGGCCTCGTTGCCGGCCGCCGGCTCGATGTAGTCGATCACCCAGTAGCTGCTGCGCTGGCCGGCCGCCACGGCGCGGCCGTCGCGCATCTCGGTCATGGCCCGGCCCGGCATGCGCGCCGCCAGCCCGGCCTCGAAGGCCGGCCGCTGCGCCTGCGGCAGGTAGCGCGCGTAGCTGATGCCGTAGGTGTAGGGGTAGCGCTCGAGGATGGGCTGGACGAACAGGCGGAACTGCTGGCGCGTCACCTGCGGCGCGCTGGCGAACAGCTGGTTGACGGCGCGCAGGCCGGCGATGGCGTTGTTGACGCCCTCCTGCAGCGCCTGCAGGCGGGCGTGGGCGCGCTGCTCGAAGGCCAGCGCCAGCTTGTCCTGCTCGAGCTGGCGGGCGCCGCAGAACAGGGCGGCGGTGGCGCCCAGGCCGCACAGCAGCGCCAGCGCCACCGGCGCCAGCAACACCGGCCGGCTGCGCGCCGGCGGCGCGGAGGCCGGCGCGGGGGCGGACGCCGGCGCGGCGGCGGCGGGATCGGGGGGACGGGTCGAAACAGCCATGGTCGAAGCCAAATCAAAGCAAAAGATTAGCACGGATCGGGCGCCGCGCCGGGGCCGGCGACGGCCCCGCCGGCCCCGGCCCCGCGATTTTCCGCTGCGGCGTGTTGGAAATGCCACACGGCAAGGGAAATGATTGGGCCTATAATTCACCCAGGCATTCCTAGGTGACTCCATGACAATTTCCCTTTCGCGCCGGGCGACGCTGACACTGCGCCTGGCCCTGCTGCTGGCCCTGGCCTGGCTGGCCGCCCCGGCGCACGCCGCCCTCAACTTCGCCGGCGGCGCCGTCGCCGGCTGCGGCTACACGGCGGCCAGCCGGACCTACAACTGCGCCACGCTGCCGACCAACCAGGACATCGCCATCGCCAGCGGCTATACCGTCAGCGTGACCGGCTCGCTCAACTTCGACAACAACCAGCAACTGGCGATGAGCGGCAGCGCCAGCCTGCGCAGCGACGGCGACCTGAACATCGGCAACATCAAGTCGGACAATCTGCAGATCAGCGGCGGCACGCTGGTGGCCGGCGGCAAGTTCTCGATCGGCGCCCAGGCGCAGAGCATCGTCGCCGACGTCACGGCGGCCAGCATGCAGATCGGCACCGGCTCGGCCACCCGGATCACCGGCTCGCTGACCTGCAGCGGACCGATCGACTTCGCCTCCCACAGCGTGGTCGTCGGCGCCGTCTCCGGCAGCGTCGTCACCAGCGGCGCCCACTTCTCGCTGAGCGGCAGCATCCGCGCCAGCGTCTCCTTCGAGCTGGCCTCGGGCAGCGACGTGGTCGGCGACATCGTCGCCCCGACCGTCACGCTGCGGCCGGCGCAGAGCTCGGTGAGGGGCAACATCACCGCCAGCACCGAACTGGTGATGGGTTCGGGCGACGAGGTGACCGGCAACGTCAATGCCGGCGCGCTGACCATGGACCCGGCCAACGGCGTCATCACCGGCAACGTCAACGTCACCGGCGACGTCACGATGGGCTCGAACAACACCATCGACGGCGACCTGGTGGCGCGCAACGTGACCATGCACGCGGCCAACGGCATCATCACCGGCAACGCCACGGTCAACTCCATCGTCCTCAACCACCACGACCGCGTCGGCAAAATCATCCGCTGCACCGGGGCGGGCGCCGCCGGTTGCAGCTGCGTCACCAACAACAGCGGCTACCCGACCAACGGCAGCGCGCCCGGCCCGGTGTGCGGCCCGGCGCCGCCGTCCGGTCCGCACCACATCCAGATCAGCCACCCCGGCACCGGCCTGACCTGCCAGCCGCAGACGGTGGCGCTGACCGCCTGCGCCAACGCCGCCTGCACGCCGCCGCACTACAGCGCCAGCACCGCCGTCACGCTCAGCCCGGGCGGCGCCACCTTCACCATCAGCGGCGGCGTCAACAACGCCGCCAGCGTCAAGCAGGGCACGGCCGGCACGGCCACGCTGGCCGTCACCACGGCCGGCCTCGGCACCGTCTGCGTCAACACCGGCGCCAACAACAGCAGTTGCGCGATGCAGTTCTCCGACACCGGCCTGAGCCTGAGCGTGCCCGACCACATCGCCGACACGCCGCAAACCTTGTCGGTCAGCGCCCTGCAAAAGGTCGGCAACAACCCGTCCTGCGTGCCGCTGTTCGCCGGCCTGTCGCGCAGCATCAACTTCAGCTGCGGCTACACCAACCCGGTCGCCGCCAACGCCGCGCCGGTGCCGCTGCTGTTGGGCTTGGGCGGCACGCCGCTGGCCGCCAACGCCAGCTCGGCCTGCAGCGCCGCCGGGCAGAATCTGACGCTGGCGTTCAACGCCAACGGCCAGGCCAGCACCCCGCTGCAGTACGCCGAGGCCGGCAAGCTCAGCATCAACGCCAAGTACGCCGACGCCGGCCTGGTCGTCGTCGGCAGCACCAGCGTGACGGTGGCGCCGGACCGCTTCACCTTCGCAATGAAACAGACGGCGGCGCCGGGCAAGACCAACCCGGCCGTCGTCACGCCGCTGCCGGCCGGCGTCGTCGCCGGCACGCCCGCCGCCTACGCCTTCGCCGCCGCGGCCGCCGTGGCCGGCCCCGCCTTCATCAAGGCCGGCGAGGCGTTCTCGATGACCTTGTCGGCCGTCAACAAGAACGGCAAGGTGACCACCAACTTCGGCAAGGAGAGCCCGGCGGAAAGCTACACCCTGAGCCAGGCCCTGGTCGCGCCCAACCCCGTCACGTACCCGAGCGCCGACAACCCCGGCCTCAGCAGCAACTTCGGCGCCATGGGCAACGGCGTCGCCAGCGTCGCCTCGACCAGCTGGAACGCCGTCGGCGTGTTCAGCCTGACGGCCACGCTGGTCAATACCAGCGGCTACCTGGGCGCCGGCGCCGCCAGCTTCCGCACCACCGGCACGGCCAACGTCGGCCGCTTCATCCCCGACCATTTCAACGTCGTCCTCGCCGCTCCGGCCAAGGGCGTGCCGATGTGCGCCACCCCGGCCAGCTGCGCGGCCAACGAGGTGCCCAGCGTCTACTCGCACCAGCCCTTCGCCATCAGCGTGGCGGCCTACGGCGGCGCGGCCGTCGACAACAGCGCCAACCTGATGAAGAACTACCAGGGCGCGCTGGCCAAGAAGGTCGACTTCAGCGGCTGGCGGGCGGCCGGCTCGCTGGCGCCGGGCGACAAGAACCCGCCGACCACGCCGAGCGGCGCCGGCCGCGTCGACGAGAGCATCGCCGCCGGCGTCGAGCCGGTCAGCCCCGGCGCCGGAGTATTCAGCGGCGGCCTCGCCGGCACCGCGCTGAGCTACAAGTTTTCCTCGATCGACCCGGCGCCGGACCAGAAGAGCAAGCTGTCGGCGCCGACCACGCTCTACCTGCGCGCCGCCGACAGCGACCTGGCCAGCTCTGCGCGCGGCGCCGCCTCGCTCGAGCCAGCCCTGCGCGTGCTCAGCGGCCGCCTGCTGGTCAGCGCCGGCTACGGCTCGGAGAGCTCGCCGATGCCGCTGACGCTGCGCGCCCAGTACTGGAACGGCGCAAACTATGTCTACAACAGCCTGGACAACAACCAGACCGGCTACACGCTGAACACCCTCAGCTTCGCCAACTGCCAGGGCAAGCTGCAGCTGGCCGGCGCCCCACCCGGCACCTGCAACGGCACCTTGCTGGGCCTGCAGGCCGCGTCCGTGCTGCGCTTCACCAGCGGCGACGCCAGGGTGATGCTGCGCCCTCCCGGTGGCAGCGGCGCCGTCGACATCTGGATCAGCGACGCCAACAACCCGATCCGCGACGGCGACGCCAGCCACATCAACATCCTGCCCTTCCTGCCCAGCGCACCCAGCGCGCCTGGACACATCGTGTTCGGCGTCTACCGCAGCGGCCCGGTGCTGTATCTGCGCGAGGTGTATTGAGGCGGGCCGAATGCCGCGCCGGCGCGGCCCCATCTGCGGTAGCATGGACGTTCTTTCCAACCGCGAGGACCGACCATGCCGACCAGCAGCCAATGGCTCACCATCAACTCACCCGACGGCCCCTTCCAGGCCTACCTGGCGCTGCCGCACGGCGGCCGGGGCGGCCCCGGCATCGTGCTGCTGCAGGAGATCTTCGGGGTTAACGAGCACATCCGCGCGGTGGCCGACCAGTACGCCGCCGACGGCTACGTGGTGCTGGCGCCCGACCTGTTCTGGCGCCAGGGTCCGCGCATCGAGCTCGGCTACGACGACGCCGGCTGGCAGCGCGCCGTCGCCCTGATGAACGCCTGCGACGTGGCGCTGGCCCGCGCCGACATCGCGCTGGCCGCCGCCGCGCTGCGCGCCCGCCCCGGCGTCGGCGCCAACATCGCCGCGCTCGGCTTCTGCTTCGGCGGCCGGCTGTCCTTCTTGGCCGCCTGCGACGGCGTGGTCGACGCCGCCGTGGCCTACTACGGCGGCGGCATCCAACACTGCCTGGAGCAGGCGGCGCGCCTGGCCGTGCCGCTGCAGCTGCACTTCGGCGCCGAGGACAGCCACATTCCCGCCGCCGCCGTGAAGAGCATCGCCGAGCGCTTCGCCGCCAACGAGGACGTCGAGATCCACCTCTACCCGCAGGCCGAGCACGGCTTCAACTGCGGCCACCGCGCCGGCTACCAGCAGCGCGCCGCCGCCCAGGCGCACGGCAACAGCCTGCTGTTCCTCGCCGAGCGGCTGTAGCCGGCGGCGCCGGCGCCGGCCCGAGCGGCGCCGGCGGCTAGCCGCGGCCGGCCGGCGCGAAGCGCTTGGCGAACCACTCGTCGAGCATCTGCTTCTCGTAGCGCAGCGCGTCGTCGCCGCCATAGCGGCTGATGCGGTCCTGGTAGTTCATATTGCTCAGCTCGTCGTCGCCGCTGCGCAGCAGCTGGCCGCCGGCCTCCAGCGTGTAGCGCAGGTGCAGGCGGGGCCAGTCGGCGCCGCCGTTCATCACGCGGATCTCGTCGCCGCCACGGCGCGGATACATGCGGCCGGCCAGGTCGACGTCGAGCACCTCCACCTTCAGGGTCTGGCCGGCCGGCAACTGGCGGCCCAGCTTGGCGAGATGCTCGGACAACTGCTTGAGCACGCGCTCGCGCTCGACCGGCGAGAACGGCACGTCGCTGAAGCGCTCCGGCTCGACATAATGGATGTTGACGTCGGCGCGCGCGCCGGCGCCGGCCAACAAGGCCCACAGCAGCAGCGGCGCGCCCAACAGGGTTGATGTAGTGGTGCGCATGGCATCTTCCTCTTCGTCGGTAACAAAACCAGCGTCCCAATATAGCGCGTTTCGCCACGCCGGGCCGGAACCGACGCGCTTTGTTACCAATGTCACGAAGATGTCATATCGGCAAACTATCATCTCGCTCGTCGAGGTGCGCCACCACCTCGCATGAAGCCGCCAGCCGACGCCGCGCGGCACATGACATGGCCAACACTAACCCAGGATTACCTTCCCATGAGCGAGTCTCTCGATCTGTCCCGCCGCCGTATGATCAAATTCCTGTCCGGCGCGCCTCTGCTGCCGCTGGCCGGCGCGAGCGGCGCTTCCTATCTGCTGGCCGGCTGCGGCGGCGATTCCGCCGCCGCGGCCGTCGTGCCGCCGCCGACCCCGGTCACGCTGAGCTCGGTCACCTTCTCGCCAATGAGCGCCCCCGGCCTGGCCAACGCCGCCCAGATGGCCACGACCACCGTCGGCTCGGCCCTGTCGGCCACCTTCAGCGACGGCTCCAAGCAAGCCTACAACCTGAAATATGAAACCTTCTTCGTCACCGGCGCCCAGGTGCCGGACGGCAAAGGCGGCACCACCCTGTCGGGCGGCTTCTACGACATCAACAACAAGCCCATCGTCGACGTCACCGAGCCGAACAAGCGCCATTTCTTCTCCGACTGCCCGGACGGCACCTCGCTGCTGAAACTGGACGCGCCGAGCGTCGCCGGCGTCAAGGGCAACACCGTGTTCGCCGTGGTGCAGTTCGAATACGCCACCCGCAACGTCAAGGGCGACTCGATGTACGGCATGCTGCCGTCGCCGATCGCCGTGCTGACGCTGGACCAGGACAAGACCACCGGCGCGCTGACCCTGGTCAAGTACCACAACGTCGACACCAGCCCGGCCAACGGCCTGTGGATCACCTGCGGCGCCAGCCGCTCGCCGTGGAACACCCACCTGTCGAGCGAAGAGTACGAGCCGGACGCCACCGTCATCGAGAAGAACAGCCAGTTCGCCGCCTTCAGCACGAACCTGTACGGCGACGCCGCCAAGGCCAACCCCTACCACTACGGCCACATGCCGGAGATCACCGTCAACCCGGACGGCACCGGCAGCTGCAAGAAGCACTACTGCATGGGCCGCATCTCGCACGAGCTGGTCCAGGTCATGCCCGACGAGCGCACCGCGCTGATGGGCGACGACGCCACCAACGGCGGCCTGTTCATGTTCATCGCCGACAAGGCGCGCGACCTGTCCTCGGGCACCCTGTACGTCGCCAAGTGGGCGCAGAAGACGGCCGACAACGGCGGCTCGGCCGACCTGACCTGGATCAAGTTGGGCAGCGCCACCAGCGCCGAGATCAAGGCCCTGGCCGACACCCTGAAGGCGGCCGACATCGTCAGCGCCAAGACCGCCGACCCGGCCGACGCCAGCTACACCAAGATCCCTTTCGGCGGCAAGTCGAACTGGGTCAAGTTCGCGCCGGGCAAGGAGAAGGCCGCAGCCTTCCTGGAAACCCACCGCTACGCCGCCTTCAAGGGCGGCAGCCTGGGCTTCACCAAGATGGAAGGCACCACCGTTAACGCCAAGGACAAGATCGCCTACTCGGCCATGGCCTACATCAGCGGCGCCATGAAGGACGGCTCCGGCGGCATCTCGATCAAGGGCCCGAACGCCGGCGTCGTCTACGCGCTGAACCTGAAGGGCGGCCAGAAGGACGTCGGCGGCAGCGCCATCGACTCCGACTGGGTGCCGGTCGACATGGCCGCCGTGCCGGCCCTGGTCGGCGAGGACTTGGCCACCCCTGACGCGCTGGGCAACCTGGCCCACGCCGACAAGGTCGCCAACCCGGACAACATCAAGTTCTCCGAGAAGCTGCGCACCCTGTTCATCGGCGAGGATAGCGGCCTGCACGTCAACAACTTCCTGTGGGCCTACAACGTCGACACCAAGGCGCTGACCCGCCTGATGTCGGCCCCGGCCGGCGCCGAGTCGACCGGCCTGCACGCGGTCGACGACATCAACGGCTTCGCCTACATCATGAGCAACTTCCAGCACGTCGGCGACTGGGAGGTGAGCAAGGACGCCAGCGGCAAGATCACCGGCGGCCTGCACTCGAAGGTGGTCGAGACCCTCGATCCGCTGGTGCGCGCCAACTACCGCGACCGCTTCGGCGCCGCCGTCGGCTACCTGACCGGCCTGCCGACGCTGAAGTAAGCCTCCAGTAGAACCCGGGCGGGGCGCCAGCCGCCCCTCCCCGCCAGGCGTCCCCGCCTGCGCCCGCGCCGAGCCGTCGCTCGCCGCGGGCTTTTTTACATCCGTGCGGCAAAATCTTTTGCTCCACGATAGCAATCTTTCCAAAAACGAAGTATTGTTACTTCTGCCCGCATGTTGCAAAATTAATTAGCTTAAACGATATGAAAGTGTTGTCGCACGGCCCCATTCCGGCGCCGGCGGGATGGAAACATTATTGCCTGTTGTTAATATTCGTGGGTCGGACTACAATCGAAAACGTGTGCCCGGCATCCGCACGCGGCTTTGCCACAACCGGTCCTCCCCTATCGATCAGCGCCTTTTAGCATTGCGTTTTTGAGCCATTTTGCGGAACTTGCCCCTATGTCCTTTTTGTCCTCAGCCTCGCCCAAGTTAGCGCCCTGGAAAGTCCTGCTAGTCGACGACGAGCCCGACATCCACGACATCACCAAGCTCACCCTGACCCGCTTCCGCCTCGACGGCCGCGCCCTGAGCTTCGTGCACGCCTACAGCGGCGCCGAGGCCAAGCAGGTGCTGGCGCGCGAGAGCGACATCGCCCTGGTCTTCCTCGACGTGGTGATGGAAAAGGAGGACAGCGGCCTGGAGGTGGCGCGCTGGATGCGCGAGGAACCTGGACAACCAGTTCACCCGCATCGTGCTGCGCACCGGCCAGCCCGGCCAGGCGCCGGAGGAGCGCGTGATCGTCAACTACGACATCAACGACTACAAGGAAAAGACCGAGCTCGACCGCACCAAGCTGTTCACCACCACCTTCGCCGCGCTGCGCGCCTACCGCGACATCATGAAGGTCGAGGAGGCCAGGCGCGCCCAGCTCAACTACCGCGAGGGGCTCGAGCGGGTGATCGCCGCCTCGGCCCACATCTTCCAGCAGCGCAACCTGAAGGACTTCGCCGGCGGCCTGCTGCAACAAGTGGTGGCCCTGCTGCGGCTGGAGAACAGCATGCTGCTGCGCCTGCGCGGCGCCACCGCCATCAGCGGCGAGAACGACTACGAGATCCTGGCGCAGATCGGCGACGACGACGCCACCATGCTCAGCGCCGACGTGCTGGCCCAGCTCGACGCGGCCAAGAGCAACAAGATCTCGCGCCTGCAGGGCGACACCTACATCGGCTACTTCCCCAACAGCAGCGGCAAGGCCTCGCTGCTGGTGCTCAAGGGCGTCGACGAGATCTCCGAGATCGACGCCAAGCTGCTCGAGGTGTTCTGCTCGGGCGTGGCGATCGCCTTCGACAACATCCTGCTGACCCAGGAGATCACCGACACCCAGGCCGAGCTGATCCTGCGCCTGGGCGACGTCGTCGAATCGCGCTCCAACGAGGCCGGCAACCACGTGCGCCGCATGTCCGAGATCTGCCACCTGCTGGCCTGCGCCGCCGGCATGCCCGACGACGACGCCGCCGTGCTGCGCCACGCCGCGCCGATGCACGACATCGGCAAGATCGCCACGCCGGACGCGGTGCTGCTCAAGCCGGGCAAGCTCGACGCGGCCGAATGGGAGATCATGAAGCAGCACCCGGCGGTCGGCTTGTCCATCCTCGACGGCTCGCAGCGGCCGATCCTCAAGGCGGCCGCCGTCATCGCCCACCAGCACCACGAGAAGTTCGACGGCAGCGGCTATCCGCAGGGCCTGAAGGGCCACGACATCCACCTCTACGCCCGCATCGTCGCCGTCGCCGACGTGTTCGACGCGCTGATGCACAAGCGCTGCTACAAGGAGGCCTGGCCGATCGAGCGCGTCGTCGAGCACCTGCGCGAGGTCTCCGGCCACCACCTGGACCCGGTCTACGTCGAGCTGCTGTGCCAGAACATCGACAAGGCGCTGGCCATCAACGAGCGCTTCCCCGACTAGTCCGCCGCGTCCTCCGCGGCGGCCGGCTTGGCGCCGAAGCAGGCGTCGACCTGCTCGCAGCAGCCGCAGCCGGGCGGCCTCAGGCCCGGCCGGCCCAGCGTGCGGCCCAGCTGCTCGAACAGGAAGCGCTTCCACTTGATGTCGTCCGTGTTGGCCGCGTACAGCGGCTGGAAGTAGTGGCGCAGCAGCGCCGACACCTCGTCGCGCCCGGCCAGACCGAGATCCTGCCACAGGTGGCGCCGCCCCATGCAGGCGGCGCCGACGGCGCGCGCCAGCCAGCCGGCGCGGCGCGCGTCGCCGCCCGGCGTGGCGCCGGCGCGCAGCAACGCGACCAGCTCGTGGAACACCACCGGCGCGTGCTCGGCCAGCGCGGCGTACTTGCTGGCCGGGATGGGCATGTTGTCGGGCTGCCCCGGCAGACAATCGGCGACCAGCGCCAACAGCTCCGCCTGCGGCAGGCCCAGCGTGCGGGCGAACAGCGGCAGGCTGCCCTCGCGGGCGTGGCGCAGCACCGCCGCGACGGCGACCGGCAGCAGCGTATCGGTCAACGGCGCGGTCAACGGCGCGGCCTCGGCCTGCGGCCGGAGTGGGGCCGCCTCCATGGGGGTCGGGGCGTGGTTCAAGGCAGTCCTCTCGCAGGTGGTGGTCGGTGCGCAGTGGTCGCGCCGGCGCTGTAGCGTTGGGTATATAACGCAGCGGGGCGGCGACGGCTTCGCCGATGCGTGCCGCAACAGCCATTCTCGGCCCGCCGGCGGGCCGGCGCAATATTCCGGAATGTCTAGTTACTCTTCACGCTATCCGGCCGATGTCCACGCCGGCCGATGGCTGTTATTCTCGCGCGTGCTGGGCATGTTTCTGTCGCGCCGTACCGGCGGCGTTGGGGGCAGGACGTGACAGCGCCGCCGCGCCCGAGACGGGTGCGGCGGCGCGTTGTGGGGGGCGGCGAAGGTGCCGCCGCCGCTGCATGGCGCCGCTGCCGGCGCCCTGGATTACTTCAAAGTCGGCATGGCGAACTCGGCGCCGCCGGCGATGCTGTTCGGCCAGCGCTGGGTCAGCGCCTTCTGCCGCGTGTAGAAGCGCACCGCCTCCGGGCCGTGGGCGTGGTGGTCGCCGAACAGGCTGCGCTTCCAGCCGCCGAAGCTGTGGAAGGCCATCGGCACAGGGATCGGCACGTTGATGCCGACCATGCCCACCTCGATGCGGAAGCCGTACTCGCGCGCCGTGTTGCCGTCGCGCGTGAAGATCGCCGTGCCGTTGCCGTATTCATGGGAGTTGACCAGCTCGATCGCCGCCGCCAAATCGGCCACCCGCACCACGCACAGCACCGGGCCGAAGATCTCGTCGCGGTACACCGTCATCTCCGGCGTCACATGGTCGAACAGCGTGCCGCCGAGGAAGTAGCCCTGCTCGTGGCCGGGCAGCACGAAGCCGCGCCCGTCGACCACCAGCCTGGCGCCGGCCGCCACGCCCTGGCCGATGTAGTCGACGATCTTGTCCTTGTGCTGGCGCGTCACCACCGGCCCCATTTCGGCGGCCAGGTCGGAGCCCTCGGCGATCTTCAGCGCGCGCACGCGCGGCGCCAGCGCCTCGACCAGGCGGTCGGCCACGCCGCCCACCGCCACCACCACCGAGATCGCCATGCAGCGCTCGCCGGCCGAGCCGTAGGCCGCGCCCATCAGCGCGTCGACGGTCTGCTCCAGGTCGGCGTCCGGCATCACCACCATGTGGTTCTTGGCGCCGCCCAGCGCCTGCACCCGCTTGCCGCGCGCGCTGCCGGTGGCGTAGATGTACTCGGCGATCGGGGTCGAGCCGACGAAGCTGATGGCCTTCACCTGCGGATGCTGCAGCAGGCCGTCGACCGCCTGCTTGTCGCCCTGCAGCACGTTGAACACGCCGTCCGGCAGGCCGGCCTCCTGCAGCAGCTCGGCCAGCAGCAGCGCCGCCGAGGGGTCGCGCTCGGACGGTTTGAGGATGAAGGTGTTGCCGCAGGCCAGGGCCATCGGGAACATCCACATCGGCACCATCACCGGGAAGTTGAACGGCGTGATGCCGGCGCACACGCCGAGCGGCTGGCGCACGGTCCAGGCGTCGATGCCGTTGGCGACCTGCTCGGTGATCTCGCCCTTGAGCAGCTGCGGAATGCCGCAGGCGAACTCGACCACCTCGATGCCGCGCTGCACCTCGCCCTTGGCGTCGGTGAACACCTTGCCGTGTTCGGCCGTGATGAGGCGGGCCAGGCGGTCGGCGTTCTTCTCCAGCAGCTCCTTGTACTTGAACATGACGCGGGAACGGCGCAGCGGCGAGGTGGCGGCCCAGGCCGGGAAGGCGGCGTGGGCGGCGGCGACGGCCTGCTCCAGCGCGGCCTCGTCGGCCAGCGCGACGCGCGCCGTGGCGGCGCCTAAGGCCGGGTTGAAGACCTCGCTGGCGCGGCCTTCCGACGGTGTGATGTGGCGGCCGGCGATGAAGTGGCCGATGGTGGGGAGGGTGGTAGTCATGGTGGTGTGGACCTTAAAAGTAGTGTGCGGATTGCCGGCCCCTACCCCGCAATGCGGCAGGAGGGTCAGACCCCGTACGGGGTCTGACCCCGGTGGCCGGGGTGCGGGGTCAACGCTCAAGCAGAGATAGTAGGATTAGCGCTCAATCATCCATTCGTGCGCCGGGTCGTTCTTGAAATGCCATTCGCGGGTGCGGCCGGCCATCACGTTCAGGTAGTAGCCCTGGTAGCCGTGCGGCATGACCACCGGGTGGTAGCCGCGCGGCACCATCACCACGTCGTGGTTTTCCACCGCCATCGACTGGTCGATGTCGCGCGCGTCGGTGTAGACGCGCTGGAAGGCGAAGCCCTGCGGCGGGTCGATGCGGTGGTAGTAGGTCTCCTCCAGCGAGCTTTCCAGCGGCAGGTTGTCGACGTCGTGCTTGTGCGGCGGGTAGCTCGACGAGTGCCCGCTCGGCGTGCGCACCTCGACCACCAGCAGGTGCGCCGCCGGCTCGGTGTGCGGCAAAATGTCGCAGACGTAGCGGGTGTTGCTGCCGCTGCCGCGCACCGAGCGCTTCATCGAGGCCGGCTCGATCAGGCGCGCCGGCAGGCTGGCGTCGCCGGCCGGCGCGCTGCACAAGGCCACCTCGGCCGCGCCGCTGGCCAGCACGCTGACCGCGCGGCCGCCGGGGATGTAGACGGCATACGGCGCGCTGTCGTCGAACACGCTGGCGCGGCCGCCGATGTCGCGCCAGCAGTCCTCGCCGGCCATCACGCTGACCACGCCGGACAACACCACGATGCAGTACTCGCGTTCCCCCGTTTGCAGCGACAGCGCCTGGCCGTCGTCGAGCCGGTGGGCGGCGAAGCCGACGTAGTCCCAGCCGGCCGATTGCGGCGTCACGCTGACGATCTCGCGGCCCTCGCGCCGGGCCTTGACCAGCAGGTTCATGCCGCCACCCCGGCTTGCTCGATTTGGCGCACCAGCGTCTGTAAATGCTCGAAGCCCATCTGCGCGTACTGGTAGCTCGGCGCCACCGCCGGGTCTGCTCGGCCTCCACCACCAGCCAGCCTTGGTAGTCGTGCTGGTACAGCAGTTGCAGCACGCCGGCGAAGTCGATGCAGCCGTCGCCCGGCACGCTGAAGGCGCCGTTCATCACCGATTGCAGGAAGGTCCAGTTGCCGTTGCGCGCCAGCTTGGTCACCGCCGGCCGCACGTCCTTGCAGTGCACGTGCGAGACGCGGCCGATATGCTTCTTCAGCACCGCCACAGCGTCGCCGCCGCCGAAGGTCATGTGGCCGCTGTCGAACAGCAGGCCCAGCTCGGGGCCGGTGAGCGCCATCAACTGGTCGACGTCGGCCGGCGACTCGACATAGGCGCCCATGTGGTGGTGGTAGGACAGCCGAACGCCGTGCTGCAAAGTGTAGCCGGCGAAGGCGGTCATCTTGTCGGCATAGGCCTGCCACTGCGCCGCGCTGGTGAAACGGGGACGCTTGTACAACGGCTGCGCCTCGCCCTGGATGGCGTCGGCCACCTCGCCGTAGACCATCACCGTGGCGCCGTTTTCGGCCAGCAGGCGCAGGTGCGGCCCGACCGCCTCGATCTCCTGCTCCACCGTGCGCCCGGCGTGGGCCAGCCGGCCCGAATACCAGCCGGAGATGCACTCCAGGTTGTACTTGCCCAGCACGGCGCGCAGCGCGGCCGGCTCCTTGGGGAACTTGTTGCCCAGCTCGAAACCGCGATAACCGATCTCGGCGCCCTCGCTCAGGGCCGTCTCCAGCGGCGTCTCGCCGCCCAGCGACGGCAGGTCGTCGTTCATCCACGAGATCGGGTTGATGCCGATCTTGACCTGGAATGGTTTGCTGATGGTCTTCATTGCTTTTTCCTTTGTGCTGACTTGTCCTGTTCATAGGCCTGGCGCGCCTGGCGCACCTGCTCGCGTTGCGACACCTCGGGCACCGCCACCTCCCACCAGCAGCCGCCCTCGCTGGTGGTGCGGGCAGGATCGGTGTCGATGCAGACCAGGTAGCTGCGGTCGGCCGCGCGGGCGCGCGCCAGCGCCGCCTCCAGCTCCGGGATGGTCTTGACGTTCTCGGCCAGCGCGCCGAGCGACTTGGCGTGCATGGCGAAGTCGATCTGCGGCATGCCGGGGCCGGCCTGCAAACAGTCGTCGAACATATTGTTGAACGGCGCCCCGCCGACCGCTTGTTGCAGCCGGTTGATGCAACCGTAGCCCCGGTTGTCCAGCAGCACGACGATCAGCTTCTTGCCCAGCATGACCGAGGTGGCCAGCTCCGAGTTCATCATCAGGTAGCTGCCGTCGCCGACCATGACGATCACCTCGGCATCCGGCTTGGCCATCTTCACGCCCAGGCCGCCGGCCACCTCGTAGCCCATGGTCGAATAGCCGTACTCCATGTGGTAGCCGCCCGGCGTGGCGGTGCGCCACAGCTTGTGCAGCTCGGCCGGCAGCGTGCCGGCGGCGCAGACCACGATGTCGCGCGTGGTCGAATCGGCCGCCGAGCGCTGCACCGCACCGATCACCTCGCCGTCGTAGGGCAGCGCGACGAAGCGCCGCGCCGTGATCGCCGCCACCGTCTCGCGCCACTCGTTGGACTGGGTCTGGGCGCGCGCGGTCCAGCCCTCGCCCGCCTTCCAGTCGCCCAGCATGGCCGACAGCAGCTCGAGGCCGACGCGGGCGTCGCTCAACACGGCCTGGCCGCGCCGCTTCAGCGCGTCGAAGGCGTTGACGTTCAGGCTGACCAGCTTGGCCGAAGCGAACAGCGTGTTCGAGCCGGTGGTGAAGTCCTGCAAGCGGCTGCCGACGGCCAGCACCAGGTCGGCCTGGCCGGCCATCAGATTGGCGGCCGGCGAGCCGGTCACGCCGATGGCGCCCAGTTGCAGCGGGTGGTCCCACGGCAGCGCGCCCTTGCCGGCCTGCGTTTCGGCGACGGGAATGCCGTGCTTCTCGGCGAAGGCGCGCAAGGCGGCGCCGGCCTCGCCGTACAGCACGCCGCCGCCGGCCACGATCAGCGGCTGGCGCGCCTGGCCCAGCAGCGCGGCGGCGGCCGCCATGTCCTCCAAGTCCGGCTGCACGGTGCGGAAGCGCACCAGCGGCGGATTGAAGAACTCGACCGGGTAGTCGTAGGCCATGGTTTGCACGTCCTGCGGCAGCGCCAGCGTGACGGGGCCGCACTGCGCCGCGTCGATCAGCACGGCGATGGCGCGCGGCAGCGCCGTCAGCAGCTGCTCGGGATAGATGATGCGGTCGAAGTAGCGCGACAGCGGCTTGAAGGCGTCGTTGACGGAAACGCTGCCGTCGCCGCCGTCCTCCAGCTGCTGCAACACTGGATCGGGCGCGCGCGAGACGAACACGTCGCCCGGCAGCAGCAGCACCGGCAGGCGGTTGACGTGGGCCAGCGCGGCCGCCGTCAGCAGGTTGGTGGCGCCGGGGCCGATGGAGGTGGTCACCGCCATCATGCGCCGCCGCATGTGCGCCTTGGCGTAGGCGATGGCGGCGTGCGCCATGCCCTGCTCGTTGTGGGCGCGGTAGGTGGGGAAGCTGGCGCGTTCCTGGTACAGCGCCTCGCCCAGACCGGCCACGTTGCCGTGGCCGAAAATGGCGAAGGCGCCGCCGAACAGCGCCTCCTGGCCGCCGTCCGGCGTGGCCACGCGCAGCGCGGCCAGGTAGCGCACCAGCGCCTGCGCCATGGTCAGGCGTATGGTCTTGCCCTTGGCCGCGTTCATGCCGCACGCTCCATGCCCTGTTGGCTGCCGGCTTGGCGGCCCACTTGCCGGGTTTGGCGCCAGATGCGGATCAGACTTTCGAAATTGGCGCGCACCTCGGCGATCAGCGCGGCGTCGTCGATCTGGCCGGCCAGCCAGCGCGTGCTCGGCGCGTGGAAGATGGTGCGGCCGACCATGAAGCCACGGCAGGTGCCGCTGTGGCGCGAGGCCTGGAAGCTGGCCGCCAGCTCGTCGATGCTGGCGTGCAGGCCGAGCAGCACCACGCCACGGCAGTACGGGTCGCGCTCCTGCACCAGCGCGTCGATGGCGCGCCACTGGTTCTCGTCCATGTGCTCCAGCTTCCACCACTCCGGGTAGACGCCGATGTTGTACAAGCGCTTGACGGCGCGCAGCACCGTGTCCGGCTTGGCCGCCATGGCCTTCGACGGGATCACCTCCAGCAGCAGTTCATGGCCGCTGATCTGGGCGGCGTCGTACAGCGCCTTGACCTGGGCCTCCTGCTCCAGGCGGTTTTCCACCTGGTCGTCCGGGTGCAACTGCACCAGGCATTTGATGACGTGCTCCTTCGGCCAGCTGACCAGGTGCGAGCCGATCGAGCGGCCCCAGTCGAACACCAGCGGATTCGAGCCGGGCAGCTCGACCGGACGGCCGATCCACCAGCCACGGCCGGTGGCGGCGTTGAGCGCCTCGGCGCCGTAGCGGTCGTCGATCAACACGCCGGTGCCGCCGGCCAGTTGCAGCGCCGCCTCGGTCTGCGCCACGGCCTGCACCAGCAGCTGCTTCAACCGCGGCACGCGCTGTTCGTCGGCGCCGAGCTGCTGCGCCATGTCGAAGAACTGGTTGCGGTGGTCGAAGGCGAACACGCACAGCTCGTCCCATTGCGCGCGCCGCGCGGTGACGCGGTGCAGCCGGTTCAATTGGGCGTCCTCGCCGGGCCGTTGCAGGCGCGCGGCGTTGGCCAGGAAGTAGTCCAGCTCGGCCGGCGTCGGCATCGCCGGCGCGCAGGCGTGGCGCGCCACCACCAGGGCGCCGCAGGCGTTGGCGCTGCGGCAGCAGGCGGTGTAGTCGGCGCCGCGCAGCCACTGGCTGAGGAAGCCGGCCAGGAAGGCGTCGCCGGCACCCAGCACGTTCATCACCTCGACCTGCACGCCCTGGTAGTTGAAGGCGGCGTCCAGGCTGGCCGGAATCGCGCCCTCGATCACGGCGCAACCCAGCGGGCCGCGCTTGACCACCAGCGTGGCCGGGGTGGCGGCGCGCACCGCCGCCAGCGAGGCGATGATGTCGGCGCCGCCGCCGGCGATCATGAACTCCTCCTCGGTGCCGACCACCAGGTCGAACAGCGGCAGGATGCCCTGCAGGTGGCGGGTCACGCCGTCGTTCGAGACGAAGCGGGTGGCGCCGTCGGCGCGCGGCGACAAGCCCCACAGCACCGGGCGGTAGTCGATGTCGAGCACGGTGCGCACCTTGTTGCGGCGGGCGTGGGCCAGCGCCTGGCTGCTCACCTGGTGCATCGCGGCCGTCGAAAAGTGGGTGCCGGTGATAAGCAGCGCGCGGCTCGACGCGATGTAGGCCTCGTCGACGTCTTCGCTGCGGATCGCCATGTCGGCGCAGTTCTCGCGGTAGAAGATCAGCGGGAAGGTGTCGCGGTCCTTCAGGCCCAGCGTGACCATGGCGGTGAGCCGCTCCGGGTCGACCGAAACGTGGCTGGTGTCGCAGCCCTCGGCTTGCAGCGTCTCGGTGAGGAAGCGGCCCATGTGGTCGTCGCCGACGCGCGACAGCATGGCCGAGCGCAGGCCCAGGCGCGCGCTGCCGAAGGCGATGTTGGCCGAGGAGCCGCCCAGGTACTTGGCGAAGCTGGTGACGTCCTCCAGCCGGGCGCCGATCTGCTGGGCGTACAGGTCGACCGCCAGACGGCCAAGGCAGATCAGGTCGAGCGCGCGGTTGGCGGCGAATTGTGTGGTGTTGTTCATGGTTGCGCCTTGTGTTTAGTTCCCGTACATCAGATGGTCACGCCATCGAGTTCGCTCATCAGCGTCTGCATCTCGGCACCGCCGGCCATCATGTCCAGCAGCTCGTCCTTGCTGACGGTCTCCTTGGTGTAGGTGCCGAGCGACTTGCCACGGTTGAGCAGGGTGAAGGAGTCGCCGATCGGATAGGCGTGGTGCACGTTGTGGGTGATGAAGATCACCGAAATGCCGCGCTCGCGCGCCTTGTGGATCAGCTTGAGCACGTTGAACGACTGCTTCACGCCCAGCGCCGCCGTCGGCTCGTCGAGGATCAGCACGCGGGCGCCGAAGTGGATGGCGCGGGCGATGGCCAGGCACTGCTTCTCGCCGCCCGACATGGTGCCGATGGCCTGGTGCGGGTCGCGCACCATGATGCCCATTTCGGCCAGCTTGTCGCGCGCGGTGGTGGCGGCGTAGTCCATGTCCATCACCGGCAGGAAGCCGAGCAGCTTCTTCATCGGCTCGCGGCCCATGAAGAAATTGCGCGCCACCGACAGCAGCGGCACCAGCGCCAGATCCTGGTAGACCGTGGCCACGCCCATGTCCAGCGCCTCGCGCGGCGAGCCGAAGCTGACCGGCTGGTCGTCGACCAGGTACTGGCCGGTGGTCGGCTGGTGCACGCCGGCCAGGGTTTTGATCAGGGTCGACTTGCCGGCCCCGTTGTCGCCCAGCAGGCAGTGCACCTCGCCCTGCTTGAGGCGCATCGTCACGTTTTGCAGCGCGATCACCGAGCCGAAACGTTTGCTGACATTTTCCAGCGCAAGAATATATTCGCTCATGACTTATCTCGCTTCCGTGACGCGGCTGCGCACATATCGGTTGAACAGCACGGCGATCAGCAGCATCACGCCGAGGAAGACGCGGAACCAGTCCGAGTTGATGTTGGTGTAGGTGATGCCGATCTGGACCACGCCGAAGATCAGCGCGCCGAAGCAGGCGCCGACCACCGAACCGTAGCCGCCGGTCAGCAGCGAGCCGCCGATAACGGCCGCGATGATCGCCTCGAACTCCTTCTGCATGCCGCGGTCGGCGGCGGCCGAACCGACGTCGCACACTTGCAGCGTGGCGAACAGGCAGGCGCAGAAGGCGGTCAACACGAACAGCGAGGTCTTCACCAGGCGCACCGGCACGCCGACGTTCTTGGCCGCGTTGGCGTCGCCGCCGACGGCGAAGATCCAGTTGCCGAAGCGGGTGCGCGACAGGACGAAACCGCCGCCCAGGGCCAGCGCCAGCCACCAGACGATCACCTTGGGGATGCCCTTGACCAGCGGCTCGCCGCCGTCCAGCACGGCGATCCAGCCGGCCTGGCCCATCCAGCGGAACAGGTCGACGCCGACGTTGCCCTGGAACAGAAGACTGGCCATCCAGTCGTGCTGCGCCAGCTCGCCGACGCCGCTGACGATGGTGCGGTTGGCGAACATGATCGACAGCGCCAGCGTCAGGCCGCGCAGGATGAACAGGAAGGCCAGCGTGACGATGAAGGACGGCAGCTTGGTCTTGATGACCAGGTAGCCGTTGAGCCAACCCAGCGCCATCGAGCCGGCGAAGGCGAAGCAGATGGCCAGCCACAGCGGCCAGTGGAAGTAGACCGAGGGGATGGCGATCATCATGCCGGAGAAGCCGATCATCGAGCCGATCGACAGGTCGAACTCGCCGGCGATCATCAGCAGGCAGGCGCCGATGGCGATCAGGCCGAGGTAGGCGGCGACCTGCGACCAGTTGATGATGCCGTCCAGGTTGAACATGCCGGAGTCGCCGGCGGCCAGGCCGAAGAAGGCGAACACCAGCACGGCGCCGGAGATCGAGGCGAACTCGGGGCGGCTGAACAGGCGGCCGATGCGGCTGACCTGGCCGACGCGCTCGTCGGCGTTGGCGGCCGGGCCCGGGTTGGGCGCGGCCGGCGGGGGATTGGGGGCTGCTGCTTTGGGCGCGCCGGCGAACATCGCCGGGCTCACGCCGGATTTGACTGCACTCATGACATCTTCCTTTTTTTACTGTGCCGGCGCGGGGCGGCGCGGCGGGCCGGGCGGGCGCATGGCGCGCGCCCGGCTGCGGACTCAGAAATTAACGATACTGACCAGCGTACTTCTCGACCTTGGCGATGTTCTCGCGGGTGACGTAGCCGGGACCGGAACCGATGTGGCGCACGCCGTAGGAAGGCGACAGGCCGTACTCGGCCAGGCGCGCCTGGAACTTCGGATTGGCCATCAACTTGGCCTTGACCTTGGCCAGGTCGGTGGTTTTGTCCTGCTTCATGATGGCCATCACGGCGATCGGGATGTAGCCTTGCAGGTAGGGCTGCTGGTCGATGGCGAACTTGATGCTGCCGTCCTTGATGCCCTTGGAGATGTCCTCCGACAGGTCGAAGGTGGCGAACCACAGCTTGCCCTTCAGGCCCATTTTCTCCACCGCGCGCAACGCCGGCACGGCCGAATCGGGACCGAGCGCCAGAACCGCCTGGGTGCCCGGGTTGGTGCGCAGGTAGGCGGACACCTTGCTCTCGATGACGCTCGGGTCGATGCCGTTGGTGTCCAGCGTGGCGGCCTTGTAGTCGACGCCCAGCGCGTCGGCGAAGCCACGGCAACGCTCGAACGACGAGGGGTTGGTGGCGTAGTGGTTGACGCAGACGAAGGACTTGATGCCGGCCGCCTTGGCCTTGGCGCCGGCGCCCATGCCGGCGTCGTATTCGGGCTGGCCGACGTGCATCAGCGCGCCAACCTGCTCGCTCTGCTGCAGCGTGCCGGAGTTGATGGTGACCAACGGGATCTTCTTCGCCACCACCAGCGCCAGCGGCTTTTGCAGCACGCTGAAGTCGGCGATGCTGGCGACCACGCCGTCGTAGTTGCGCGCCGCCGCCTGTTCGATCAGGCGCGACATGTCGGCCAGGTCGCCGTTCGGCGGGTTGCGGTAGTCGACGGTGACGTTGAAGTCCTCGCCGGCCTGTTTCACCGCGTTCTTGATGGTGTTCCACCACGAGTCCGAGTCCGGCGCGTGGCTGACCAGGACGAACTTCTCGCCCGCCGCCTGGCTGCCTGCGGCGGCCAGGCCCATGGCCAGCGCCACCGCGCACCGCACCGCCGTCTTCACCGCTGCCCTACGTTTGAAACCTTGCATGATGTTGTCTCCGTTTTAGTTTTTTGGATTGCATTCAGATCACTGCTCAGTCAATGCGGCGTCACTCCACTCGCCACGCATTGAGATCAAGCTTAGAACAACAACAAGGTAAACGCAATTTCTTTTTCAATTTATTTTGAAATAGAAATGTGTTTCTATTTTTCGCCGGGACTCCTATAATTGGCCTCATTGAAACAAGGAGTGAGCAATGACGGAACCAACCGAAAACAAAGTGGCGGCCACCGCCCCGGTGGAACAACTGATGCAGCAGATCGCCGACGAGTACGAGTCGCTGTCGCGCCAGTTGAAGGTCATCGCCAAGTATGTGGAGCTGCACAAGGCCAGCCTGATGCTGGAGAAGATCAGCGACATCGCCGCCGCCTGCGACGTGCAGCCGTCGGCCATCGTGCGCTTCGCCCAGCGCTTCGGCTACACCGGCTTCAGCGAGATGCAGGACGTGTTCCGCCTCGCCTACACCGAGCAGGCCAACGCCGCGCCCAACTACCAGCAGCGCATCCGCAAGCTGATCGCCTCGCGCGACGACCAGCCGAATGTCGGCGAGCTGACCCGCGAATTCATCGATGCCAGCCGCAGCGGCCTCGGCGAGCTAAGCGAAGGCCTGGACGACGAGCAGCTGGAGGCCGCCGTGAGCCTGTTGCAGAAGGCCGACAACATCTACGTTGTCGGCGTGCGGCGCGCCTTCCCGGTGGCCTCCTACATCGCCTACGCGCTGCAGAACACCAACAAGCGCGTGCACCTGGTGTCCGGCATGGGCGGCATGTACCGCCAGCAGATCCGCAGCGTGCGCGAGCGCGACGTGGTGATCGCCATCAGCTTCGCGCCGTATGGAAAAGAGACGCTGTACTGCGCCCGCGTCGGCCACCACCAGCGCGCCAAGCTGCTGGTCATCACCGACAGCAAACTGTCGCCGCTGGCGCGCATCGCCGACGCCTGTTTGACCGTGACCGAGGGCAGCGCGTTCGCCTTCCGCTCGCTCACCAGCACCCTTTGCCTGTGCCAGGCGCTGTTCATCGCGCTGGCCTACAAACTCGAGTTGGACATAGAAGAAACCCAAGACCCTGGAGGATATGATGATTGAGGCAGCATTGTTCGGCGCCGGTCGGATCGGCAAAATTCACGCAGCAAACCTGGCGCGCCAACCCGGCGTGCGATTGAAGTATGTGGCCGACGTCCACGCCGAGTCGGCGCAGGCGCTGGCGCAGCAGCACGGCGCGGCGGTGGCCAGCGTCGAACAGGCGCTGGCCGATCCGGCCGTCAAGGCGGTGCTGATCGCCTCCAGCACCGACACCCACTCCGACCTGATCCTGCGCGCCGCCGCCGCCGGCAAGGCGATCTTCTGCGAGAAGCCGGTCGACCTGACGCTGGAGCGCGCCCGCGCCGCCGCCGCCGCCGTGGCCAGCGCCGGCGTGCTGTGCATGATCGGCTTCCAGCGCCGCTTCGACCCGACCTTCGCCGCCGTCAAGGCGCGCCTGCAGGCCGGCGAGATCGGCGTGCCCGAGGTGCTCACCGTGACCAGCCGCGACCCCGGCGCGCCGCCGGTCAGCTACATCAAGGTCTCCGGCGGCATCTTCAAGGACATGCTGATCCACGACTTCGACATCTTCCGCTGGATTTTGGACGACGAGGCGGTCAGCGTCTACGCCACCGGCAGCTGCCTGGTCGACCCGGCCATCGGCGAGGCCGGCGACCTGGACTCGGCGGTGGTGACCGTCCGCACCAAGCGCGGCCGGCTGTGCCAGATCAACGCCAGCCGCCGCGCCGCCTACGGCTACGACCAGCGCTTCGAGATCCTCGGCAGCGAGGGCATGCTCCAGGCCGGCAACCACAAGCCGACCGAGGTGGTGTCGCACACGGCGCACAGCGTCAGCTGCGACAAGCCGGAGAACTTCTTCCTCGAACGCTACCGCGCCGCCTACGCCGACGAGATCGCCCACTTCTTCGACGCCATGATCAACGGCACGCCGCCGCGCACCACGGTGCAGGACGGCCTGAAGGCGCTGGAACTGGCCGAGGCCGCGACCACCTCGTGGCGCGAAAACCGCATCGTCACGCTGTAAGGAGCCGACCATGACATCCACAACTTTGAACATCGGCGTGGTCGGCCTGGGCCGCCTGGGCCAGCGCCACGCCGAGAACCTGGCGCACCGCGTGCCCAACGCGAATCTGATGGCGGTGTGCAGCCCGGTCGAGAAGGAACTCGACTGGGCCCGCGAAACGCTCGGCCAGCAGCACTGCTACGCCGACTACGCCGCCCTGCTGGCCCATCCCGGCCTGGACGCGGTGTTCCTGGTCACGCCGACGGCGCTGCACGCGCAGCAGATCATCCAGGCGCTACAGGCCGGCAAGCACGTGTTCTGCGAAAAGCCGCTGTCGCTCGACCTGGAGGACTGCATGAAGGTGGAGGCCGAGGCGCGCCGCCATCCGCATCTGAAGGTGATGATCGGCTTCGTGCGCCGCTTCGACGCCAGCTACCGCGACGCCGCCGCCAAGATCCGCGAGGGCCATCGGCAAGCCCTATTTGATCCGCTCGCAGACCATGGACCAGAACGACCCGGGCGGCTTCTTCGTGCGTTTCGCCGCCACCAGCGGCGGCATCTTCCTCGACTGCAGCGTGCACGACATCGACCTGGTGCGCTGGTTGCTGGGCAATCCGCAGCCCAAGCGCGTCTACGCCATCGGCACCAACGTGATCCACCAGGGTCTGCGCGAGTTCGACGACGTCGACAACGGCCTGGCCACGCTGGAGTTCACCGACGGCAGCATGGCCAGCTTCATGGCCTCGCGCACCATGGCGCATGGCCACGAGACGCTGACCGAGGTGTTCGGCGCCCACGGCCGGCTGACCATCGGCGCCGGCGCGCGGCTGCACCGGGTCGAGATCTCCGACAAGCACGGCATCCGCCACGAGTGCACGCCGGACTTCTACAGCCGCTTCGCCGATGCCTTCCTGCTCGAGGCGCAGGAGTTCGTCGACGCCACGCTGGGCAGGGGCGAGCTGTCGCTCAGCCTGGGCGACGCCACCGAGGCCACCCGCATCGGCCTGGCGATGACCCAGGCGATGCGCGAGCGGCGCCCGGTGGATTTCTAGGCCGTCGCCTTGGGCGAACGCCGGGTGCGCGGGAAGCGCAGCTTGTAGTGCAGCCCCATGCCCGGCGCGCTGACCACCTTGATGGTGCCGGCCAGCGGCCCGGTGGCCAGGTTGTAGAGGATGTGCGCGCCCAGGCCGCTGCCGCCGGAGCCGCGCTTGGTGGTGAAGAAGGGGTCGAACAACTGGCCCAGCGTGGAACTGTCCATGCCGGCGCCGTCGTCGCTGTAGTCGAACTGCACCTGGTCGCCGTCGAGGTGGCCGCTGATCTTGATCTTGCCGCCCTCGCCCTCCTCGAAGCCGTGCGTCAGCGAGTTCATCACCATGTTGGTGAGGATCTGCGAGACGGCGCCGGGGAAGCTGTCCATCTGGATGTCGGCCTCGCAGTCGATCTCCACCACGATCGGCTTGCCCTTCAACTTCGGCTGCAGCGACAGCAGCACCTCGTCGACGTATTTGCGCAGGTTGAAGCTGCGGATGTCGTCCGACGACTGGTCCACCGCCACCTGCTTGAAGCTGCGCACCAGCGCCGCCGCGCGCTGCGTGTTGGTGGTCATGATGCGCAGGGTCTGGTCGACGATGTCGAAGAACTGGTTCAGGCCGTCCTCGTTCAACTCGCCGGCCGCCATGTCCTCCTTGGTCAGCTTGAGCTCCTGCACCAGGTGGCTGGTGGCGGTGACGCAGATGCCCAGCGGCGTGTTGATCTCGTGCGCCACGCCGGCCACCAGGCGGCCCAGCGAGGCCAGCTTCTCCTGCCGCACCAGCTCCGACTGCGCCTCCTGCAGCGCCGTCAGCGCCGAGTTGAGCGCCGCGTTCTGTTCCTCCAACTCAGTCTTGGCCTGGCGGATGGCGCGGTCGGCCTGCATGCGGGCGATGGCCACGGCGACGTGGCTGGCCATGAAGGCGAGGATCTCCAGGTCGGCCTGGCTGTACAGCACCGCCGGGTCGTAGCTCTGTACGATGATGACGCCGTAGACGCGGTCGCCCAGCAGCATCGGCGCGCCCATCCAGCTGGCGATGTTGACGTCGCCCAGCGGCTCGCGCATCTCGCCGCCGGCCACCAGGGCGTTGAAACTGGCGGCGTCGAGCAGGCAGGCCTGTTTGCGCGCCAGCACGTAGGAGCTCATGCCGACGCCGTATTCGAAACGCTTGACCGGCGCCACGTCGTCCTTCTCGTCGACGAAATAGGGGATGCTCAGTTCCTGCGTGTCCGGATGGTAGAGCGCAATGAGGAAGTTCTTCGCCGAGACCAGCTCGCTGATGATCTGGTGCAGCCGCGAATACAGGGTGGCGCGGTCGGAGACGGAGGCCGACAGGTTGGCCAGCTCGTACAGCGCGCGCTGGATGGTCTCGGCGCGGCGCCGTTCGGCCACCTCGTGGGCCAGCAACGCGGTGCGCTCCTGCACGGCGCGTTCCAGCCGGTCCATGCTTTGCAGGCCTGCAGGGCACCGGAGACGTGGTTGGCGATCAGCGCGAACAGCGCCTGGTCCTCCGCGTTGAAGGTGTGCTGCTTGTCGTAGCTTTGGATGACGATGGCGCCCAGCGCCTGGTGGTTCTGGTCGAGCAGCGGGCAGCCCAGCCAGTGCTCGGCCACGGTGCCGACGCCGAAGGCGTTGCCGTCCTCCTTTTTGGAGATGTGCTCGGCCGCCGTCATCACCAGGCGTTGCCGGTTGAGGATCACCCAGGCGGTCGGCGAGTCCTCCGGCGAGGCCAGTTGCACCAGCTCGGCCGGGTCGGGCGCGGCGTCGTGCTCGTCGACGAAGTAGACGAAGCGCACCGTGTTGTCGGCGCTCTGTTCGCTGAGCGCGACATAGAAGTTGGCCGCGTACATGATGCGCCCCAGCGCCGCGTGCACGGCCTGCAGGAATTCGGAGATTTCGGTACAACTGCTCGACTTCTGCCCGATCTCCAGCAGCATGGTCTGAACGGCCTCGAGGCGCTTAAGACGACTTTCCATCGGTTCTTCCTATATTGGACTAATGCATATAGGAAATACTATCAGGTCGCGCGGGGTCTGCGGCGGCAAGTTGATGCCAATTGTTGTATGCGCTTACGCAGAATTCACTTGCGTTTATTTCGATTATTTCGGACGATTCGTTTACAATCGTCCTAAACCCATGTCGGAAAAATCCTCTGGCAACTCAGAAAATATTTGGAGAAAGAAATGTCCACCGTTATTGATCGCTTGGACAACAAGGAAGATGTGGAGCTGGCCAAAGCAGCGCAACGTTGCATCGTCAGCGCCTTGGACCATTCCCGCGCCGTGAATATCGCCATCGTTGAAGATGGTGGCGAAAACTTGGCGGACTCCCCGCTGCTACGCTTGCCACCGAAGGTGCTTCGTCTGATGGCCGATTTGCTCGGCGCTCTGGCAGAGGGCAAGGCCGTCACTATTATGCCGAAGGAGCTCGATGTCACCACGCAGGAAGCCGCAATGTTCTTAAACATTTCGAGGCCGTATCTGGTACGACTCCTAGAGGACGGCAAGATCCCTTTCCACAAGGTAGGGACTCACCGGCGCATTCGGTTCGAAGATGTGGTCCAGTACAAAGCGGATCGCCAGAAAAAATCTGCCGACGCACTCCAGCAATTGGTCAATCAAGCGCAGGAGCTTGGACTGGGCTATTAATGGCTGGCTACTACCGCTACACGGCGGTACTGGATGCTTGCGTCCTGTACCCCGCGCCCCTACGCGACTTACTACTAAGCCTCGCGGCGGAGGGGGTGTTTGGCGCCCGCTGGACCAAGCAGATTCAGGACGAATGGATTCGCAATCTCGCCTCGAAAAGGCCAGAACTAAATCCGGCACGGCTAGCTCATACGGCTGCCTTGATGAGCAGCGCGATTGAAGACTGCCTCATCGAAAATTTCGAGTACTTAATCAATTCGCTGACGCTGCCAGATCAAGATGACCGCCACGTGCTGGCGGCCGCGATTGTTGGCCATGCCGATGCAATAGTCACCTTCAACCTGAAAGATTTCCCGGACGCGAACACCAGCGTTCATGGCATCGAGATCTTGCACCCGGATGATTTCATCGTCGCCCAATACGATCTGGCCCCGGTCAAGGTCTTAGGCATCATCAAGGGCTTACGAGCGAGGCTGAAGAAGCCGATCGTATCGGCAGAGGATCTCATTTCAACATATGAACGACAAGGGCTGCCACAAACCTGCAAATTACTGCGGGCCGCGATGGAACTGATTTAGGCCGCTCCACCTACCGGCGTACTCCCTGGGCAGGTTTAAGGCCGGCGGTAACCGTTCTCGATCCAGCTGCCGGCGCTGCTCACGCTGAGCTTGAAGGTCGGCGCCACGCGCACCTGGGCCAGCTGCTCGTTGTAGCCGTCGAAGGCGGTCAGGGTGGCGTAGGGGTCGTCCTCGTCGGGCACGATGTCCAGCGTGACCTTGAGCTGGCCGTCGTCGGTGTTGACGAAGACGCTCTTGTGCAGCTGCGCGTGCAGCTGCTGCTCGTGGCGGCGCAGCACCTCGTTGGCGGTCTTGACCAGGGTGTTGAAGGCGTTGATGTCGAGCGGCTTCGGATTCTTCTTGTCGCGCCCCATGGTCCAGGGGCCGACCAGCGCCGGCTCCGGCTCGCCGTCCTTGATCATCGCCACGGCCCAGCCCTCGTCCTCCTCGTTCTTGATCACGCGCGCGGTGAAACCGTTGCCTTGCCAGACGCGGGCCTCCTGGATCGGTGCGTCGTCGTCTTGCTCTTCGTTCATGTCTGGGGCGTCGGTACTCATTGCGGGCGGCTCGCGTCAAAAAAAGAATGGGGGTGGAATGATAGTCTAAACGGCCGACCTTGGCAGAACATTCCAACTATCCGCCGGACGCAAAAAACGCCGCGCCAGCGCCGACGGCCCACTGCGGGCGGGCGAACGTGGGCAAGCGGCGATCCAGCCGACAAATATCGCGCCAGAGGCGAGCAACGCGGCGCTCAGCGGCCGCGCCGGCCGGCGGCGCGGCGGCCGACGGCAAGGCGTGCGGCCACGGCCGTCGCCCGACATCGCGGCAAGGTGGTGGCCGAGTGCTTCAGCGGTTCAGCGGCGCTTGCAGGACAAGGCGGGCCGGGCCGGCGGCACGATGGGCGGACGGCTCGGCGTCACGCGCGGATCGATGGCCGGTTCCGGCATTTGGTAGCTGAACGGGGTGATGATGATGGGCGGAATCGTGGGCGGCGCGGACGGCGGCCCCTTCGGTCCGTTGGACAAATGCTGAGCGCTACGTTGGCGCTGTGTCCGGTTGCAAATCGAGGATATCGATTGACCCTCGCTGATCTCTAGCCATGCCATGCTGCCCTCCGTGCGGAAGTTAGATGTTCAGTATAGGCAAGGATAACTTTAATTCAAGGAAAACCTGCCCGCCGACAGCATCCACCGGCGCGGCCCCTTTCGACTCCGCTCGGCCCTGCGCCACCGCAGCCCATGCCGCCAAATCGACGCCCTGTCACATTCCGCTGGCTGGCGCCGGGCCGCCCGGCTACAGTTCAACCATGCCAAACGGCAGACAATACACATAACGAGGGTTGCCATGAACATCAAAAAAATCCTGCCAGTCGCCATCATCGCCGTACTCGCCATTGCCGCATGGCATTCCGTGGCCGGCCAGGAGATGCACATCAACATCGACGGCGACGAGGTCGACGGGCCGCTGGGGTTCTTGGTCGGCACCTTGTTCGCCGGCGGCGGCCTGCTCATCGCCGCACTGGTGCTGACCTGCGCCGCCGTCTTCGTCGGCTTCCTGTTCGCCGGGCTGGGTATTTTGATGGTGGTGGGCCTGGCGCTGATGGCCGTCGTGTTGCTGGCCTGCATCTCGCCCTTCCTGCTGCCGCTGCTGATTCCGCTGGGCCTGGTCTGGTTCTTCTCGAGCCGCTCGCGCAAGCAGCGCAGCAAGCAGTACGCCGTTTAAGGCAGCACAGCCGCAGTTCGCCGCCACACCATCGGTCCCCCGCCCCGGCGCAGTGCGTGCGGCGCGGGACCGGCTGCAACACCAGTCACGCCGGAAGCGGTCGGGGTCCAAGTCCCGGCCGGTTCGGCCCCTTTTCCAAACACCTAGAGGCTGGTCCGCGTTGCGCGGAACAGAACCGGTGGCCGGCGGCGCGGCGGAAAATCGGCGGAGCGCCGTCAGGCTCGCCTAGACAACGAATTGCGCCACCATTTCCTTGTTTTCCTCGAGAATTCTCCTGTTTTTCTCGTCGATCTGGCGCAGAACCTCGGCAGGCGACATGCCCTTGTAAGGCTGCATCAAGGCCTCGTCCAAGCCATCGAATTTCCAGAAGGTCCATTCTCCCGCAGTCCACTCTGTCGTCACCACGAGCACGCCGTTAAGATACCGACTCGTCGTTTTTTCCGTCGTCATAACCAGTCTCCCGAGAAAAACTGCAATGCAAAGCTGGCTGCTCCCATTAGCTCGCGCAACTGGGGCAAAAGCAATGAAACACCCAAAGCCTGCATGGATTGAGTATGGATTTGATCCGCTAGGATTTCAAGCGAAACCATCCCAACTACCCGTCCCGGCGCGCCACCCGGCACGCTCAATGGGGCGGCGACCGATGCGATGACGTCCGGCCGACCGATGCAGGGGGCAGTATGGTCGATGGCGGCCCATTGGGAGGGCGCGTTGCAAAACGCTGCTTGGAACGTTGGCGGACAAGTGACAATAGCCCCTTGCGCGGACTCCGGCGTGATCACATAGTCCAACTCGGCCTCCGTGTACTTGGCCGCGTTTTCCGATGCAATGTACATTCCCGGAAACTGCCGAAAGGCCGCCGTGGCGCGCGGCTTGTAGAAAAGACGAACCCGAGCCATGCAGCCGCAAGTTCCCGCTTGGGTGGCAAGCAACTCGCTCGCCTGTATCAGCATGACGGACAAAGCGTCGAGGATTCGTCTTTGTGAGACGACAAGCTTGGGCAGCCATAACTCCTCGAAAGTGTGGGGGTTGAAATAGTCGCTGTGGCCATACTGGCTGTGCGTATGCTGGAACAGCGAAGCGTGCTGCGCCACGAAACCATCGACGCCCGCCCGGCCCGCGCCCCTCACCACGCGGCTTGCCAGTCGTGGCCAGATATCGTTTTTCGCGATGTAGTTGGCGACATACTTCACCCGATTCGCCTCCAGCACGCGAATCCAGTCGTAGTCGGTTCGGACTATGCTGCCGGAGAACAGGATCGTTTCGAAGTTGAAGGCCCGCTCCTCTTCGATCAAACGGGCGACCAGATAGGTGCCCAAGCTGTGCGCGACGATGGATACGGGCGCATGGGGATAGTCACGGACGACTTGCGCAACCTCGTCGCGCAGCCACTTGACCCGTCCGTCGCGCGCCCAGGGATTCAAGAACTGAAACAGGTTGAAATAGCCGTAGTCGAGCAGCACCGGAATCATTCCATACTGTGCAATTCGCGGCGCGATCTCCTTCTGCCACGCGCCTCTGGTTCGGATGCCGTGCAGGGTGATGACAACGGGGCGGATGTCCGGGTTCATGGCTCACGTCTTCCTGCTCGCGGCGGGATCGCTCTTCAACCAGTAAACCATTTCCCCGCCACCGCGATGTGCGCGGGATCAGTCCAATCTACCGTTGCGGGCAGATCGGCTTGCCTGTCAGACAGCCGGCTCCAGCGGCTCCGTGCCGGCGAACTGGCGGTAGCCGCGCGCGCGCAGCGCGCAGGCCGGGCAGGTGCCGCAGCCGTAGCCCCAGTCGTGCAGCGCGCCGCGCTCGCCCAGGTAGCAGGTGTGGGTGTCGGCGCGGATCAGGTCGACCAGGGCCTGGCCGCCCAGCTCGCGCGCCAGCTCCCAGGTCTGCTTCTTGTCGCGCCACATCAGCGGGGTTTCCAGCTTGAGGCGGGTCGCCATGCCCAGGTTGAGCGCCACCTGCAAGGCCTTCATGGTGTCGTCGCGGCAGTCCGGGTAGCCGGAGAAGTCGGTCTCGCACATGCCGCCGACCAGCACCGTCAGGCCGCGCCGGTAGGCCACGGTGGCGGCCACCGTCATGAACAGCAGGTTGCGGCCGGGCACGAAGGTGTTGGGCAGGCCGTTGGCCTGGGTCTCGATGGCGATGTCGTGCGTCATCGCCGTCTCCGAGATGGCCGAGATCAGCGACAGGTCGATCATGTGGTCGGGGCCGAGCTTGCGGTCCCATGCCGGCGAGGCGGCGCGCAGCTTGTCGATCACGGTCGGGCGCACAGTCAGCTCGACGGCGTGGCGCTGGCCGTAGTCGAAGCCGATCGTCTCGACGTGGGCGTAGTGGTGGAGGGCCCAGGCCAGGCAGGTGGTGGAGTCTTGTCCACCGCTAAACAGCACCAGTGCGGTATCGCTTGCGAGCATTGCAATCTTTCTTTTCGGCGGAGCCGGCCGCCGCTGCCCATCGAAGGACAGCGGCGGCCGGCGCGGCATTATAAGTACGCCATCATTTTGGGCAATCCGGTAACATGCAAGCTGCGCTTATCCCCGATGGAGTCTCATGTTTCCGGCATCACCCGCTAAAAAATTGGCAGGATCACGAATTTTGGCACATCTGGCGCCAAATGTAATGTTGCGTGTCGCGCTGGCCGGCCGTGTCCTTCCCTCGGTGCTGCCCTCGGCGCTGCCGGCGCTGGCCCTGCCGCTGCTGGTGCTGCCCCTGCTGGCGGCTGCGCCGGCCCGCGCCGCCGACGCCTTCGATTACACGGTGCGGATCGACGCGCCCGCGCCGCTCAAGGAGATGCTGGAGAAGAACCTCGACCTGCTGCGCTTTCGCGGCAACGCCCGCGTCGACCGTGAGCAGCTGCAACGCATGGTGCGCGCCGCGCCGGCCCAGGTGCGCACACTGGTGGCCACCGACGGCTACTACGACCCGGTGGTCAGCGCCCGCCTCGACGGCGACGGCGCCGAGCCGCGCGTGCTGGTGACGGTGGAGCCGGGCGAGCCGGTGCGCGTGGCCGAGGTGGCGCTGGTGCTCGAGGGCTTCGCGCCGCCGCCCGACCAGGCCAGGGAGCAGGCCTTCGACACGGCGGCGCTGAAGGCCGGCTGGGGCCTGAAACAGGGCGCGATCTTCCGCCAGGAGGACTGGGAACAGGCCAAGCGCAACATCCTGCGCCAGGTGGTGCAGACGCGCTACCCGCGCGCCCGCATCGTCGACAGCGCCGCCACCGTCGACCCGGAGCAGCACCGCGCCGAGCTGCGCGTGGTGCTCGACAGCGGCCCCGAGCTACGCTTCGGCGAGCTGCGCGTGGAGGGGCTGAAGCGCTACCCGGCCAGCATCGTCGCCAACCTGAACCAGATCCACCCGGGCGACTACTACAGCGAGGCGGCGCTGCAATCCTTCCAGTCGCGCCTGCAGGACACCGGCTACTTCAGCAGCGTCGAGGTGAGCGCCGACATGTCGGCCATCCTCAACGAGCAGCTGGAGGCGGGCGGGGCGGCCGAAGCCGGCGCGCCCGCCGCCGTCGCGGCCGGGCCGATGGCGCCGCTGCCGCTGCTGGTGCGGGTGAGCGAGAACAAGCGAAAGAACGTCAGCGCCGGCCTGGGTTTCTCGACCAACACCGGCAACCGCGCCTCGCTCAGCTACGACGACCTGGCCATCTTCGGCCTCAAGTTGAAAAGCGCGCTGACGCTGGAGACCAAGAAGCAGACCGCGCGCGGCGACTTCTACTTCCCCGTCACGCCCAAGGGCTACAGCGACAGCGTCGGCGCCTCCTTCGAGCGCAGCGACATCTCCGGCGAGGTGACCAGCGTGACCACGGTGGGCGCCAAGCGCGCCTGGGGCACGCCGCTGCTCGAACGCAGCCTGGCGCTGGAGTTCCTCAGCGAGGCCAAGACCATCAACAACGTCGACGCCGGCAAGAGCAAGAGCCTGCCGCTCACCTACAGCATCACCGTGCGCCGGCTCGACAACCTGCTGTTCCCCACCAAGGGCTACGCCGTCAACGCCCAGCTGGGCGGCGCCCTGCTGCCGCTGCTGACCGACGAGGCCTTCGTGCGCGGCTACGGCCGCGCCGTGCTGTACCAGCCGCTGGGCGCGCACAGCAACGTGATCCTGCGCGGCGAGGCCGGCGCGCTGGCCTCGAAGAACAAGAGCGGCGTGCCGGCGGTCTACCTGTTCCGCGCCGGCGGCGACCAGTCGGTGCGCGGCTACGCCTTCCAGCAGCTCGGCGTGCAGGAGGGCGGCGCCATCATCGGCGGACGCTACCTGACCACCGCCAGCGCCGAATACCAGTACTGGTTCAAGCCGACCTGGGGCGCCGCCGTGTTCTACGACGCCGGCAACGCCGCCGACTCGTTCAAGGACCTGCATCCCAAGTCCGGCTACGGCGTCGGCGCGCGCTGGAAAAGCCCGGTCGGGCCGATCAACGTCGACGCCGCCTACGGCCACGCCGTCAAAAAATACCGCCTCCACTTCTCGCTGGGATTTAGCTTCTGATGTCCGACACCACCCTGCCCGCCGGCGCCGCGCCGGCCACGCCGTCCACCCCGCCACCGCCGCCGTCGGCGCCCGCGCCACGGCGCTGGCTGCGCCGCCTGCTGCTCGCGCTGGCCGCGCTGGTGCTGCTGCTGGCCGGCGCCGTCTGGCTGCTGGGCCGCGAATCGACCTTGCAGCAGCTGGTGCAGCGCCTGTCCAACGCCAGCGGCGGCCAGATCACGGTCACCGGCGTCAGCGGCTCGCTGTACCACCGCATGCACATCGGCCACCTGGTCTACCGCAGCCCGGACAGCGTCGTCACCGCCGACGGCATCGACATCAACTGGTCGCCGCTGCAGTACTTCTCCGCCGGCCTGGCGATCAGCGAACTGCACGTCGCCAGCCTGCGCGTCGACAGCCTCGGCCCGTCGAAGCCGACACCCATGCCGACCACGCTGGCGCCGCCATTCCGCTTGTCGGTGGGCGACGCCCGCCTGGGCCGCCTGACGCTGGCCAGCAAGAGCGGCAGCGACGAAATCCGCGACCTGCGCTTCAAACTGGCCGGCGACAAGGACGGCTGGCACCTCGAGGACGCCACCGCCTCGACCGCCTTCGGCCAGCTGCGCGCCGAGTTCACCATCGCCGGCCAGCGCCCCTTCGCGCTTAGCGGCAAGGCCAGCCTGGCCTACACTCCGGCGGTGCCGGCGGCGAAGCCGGTCCTGCCGGCGGCCACCGTCGCGCTGACAGCCGGCGGCAACCTGGAACTGCTCAAGCTCAGCGCCAAGGGCGCCGCCGGCAAGGCCACGCTGGACGCCACGCTGACGCTGGCGCCCTTCGATCCCATCATCCTGCGCAGCGCCGACATCCAGGGCCGCCACATCGACCCGGCCGGCTTCGACGGCGCCATGCCGCAGGCCGACCTGAGCCTGCAACTGCAAGCGACGATCACGGCCAAGCAAGCCATCAGCGGCCAACTGGCGCTGCGCAACGAAGGCAAGGCCGGCCCGATCGACCTGCATCTGCTGCCGCTGCAAGCGCTGCAGGCGCGCCTGGGCGGCACCCTGACCGCCACCAGCATCGACGCCGTCAGCATCGACCTGGGCGCGGCCGGCCAATTCAAGGGCGCCGGCCACATCGCCCGCGCCGCGCCGGACGCCGGCATCGCCACGGCCGACTTCGCGCTGCGCACCGAACGGCTGAACCTGCACGGCCTGCACGGCAGCCTGCACAACAGCGCCATCGCCGGCGACATCAAGCTGGCCAGCGACGCCAAGGGTCAAACGCTGACCGCCGCGCTGGCCGACGCCGGCCTGCGCCTCGACCTGCGCGCCACCCTGGCCGACGCCCTGCTGCAGATCGAACAGGCCCGCCTGCAAGCCAAGAAGGGCAGCATCAACCTGACCGGCCAGGCCAGCCTGAAGGACGCGCAGGCCTTCAAGGCCAGCGCCAGCGCCCTGCACTTCGACCCGGCCGCCTTTGGCAACTACCCGAGCGCCGACCTGAACGCCGAGCTGCGCGCCAGCGGCAAGCTGGCGCCGGCCTGGCAGCTGGCCGCCGACTTCATTCTGCAACCGAGCAAGCTGCTCGGCCAGCCGCTGTCCGGCAAGGGCAAGCTGAACGCCGACGCGCGCCACGTCAGCGGCGTCGAGGCCAGGCTGGCGCTGGGCCAGAACACGGTGGAACTGGGCGGCAGCTTCGGCGCGCCCGGCGAGCAGCTGCGCTGGAAGGTCGACGCGCGCCAGCTGTCCGCCGCCAGCAGCGACTTGCTCGGCGCGCTCAGCGCCAGCGGCGTGGTCAGCGGCAGCATGGAGGCGCCGCGCTCCACCTTCGAGGCCGACGCCAAGGCCTCGGCCTGGCCTCGGCCAAACACCCGGTGCCGGACAGCCTGCTGCACGCCAGCGGCAGCGTGCAGCTGAGCGGCGCCCAGCGCCAGCCCGAACTGACCTTGAGCGGCAGCGCGCAGCGCTTCAACCCGGCCGCCTTCGGCCCCTACCCGTCCGGCAGCGTCAACGCCGACATCAGCGGCAGCGGCGGCCTGGCCGGCGGCTGGCACGCCGGCCTGAACCTCACGCTGCAAAGCTCCACCCTGGCCGGCGCGCCGCTGAGCGGCTACGCCAAGCTGACGGCCGCCGCCGGCCGCGTCGAGCGCAGCGACATCAACCTCCGGCTCGGCGCCAACAGCCTGCTCGCCAGCGGCAGCTTCGGCGCGCCACGCGACCGGCTCGACTGGAAGCTGGACGCGCCGCAGTTGAACAGCCTCGGGCCGCAGTTCGGCGGCGTGCTGCACGCCGCCGGCGCCCTGGCCGGCGGCAGCGCGCAACCGGCGTTGACCCTGACGCTGGACGGCAGCGCGTTGCGCCTGCCCGGCCAGCAGCAGCTCAAATCGCTGCGCGGCAGCGCCAGCATCGGCGCCGCCGACGCGATGGTCAGCGACATCGTCCTGAACGGCTACGCCAGCCCGTCCCTGAGCCTGAACCAGGCCCGCCTGCAAACCAGCGGCACGGTCGGCGCCCACGTCATCCAACTGAGCGCCGCCAACGCCGACTTCGACGCCGCCCTGCGCCTCAAGGGCGGCTGGAAGGGCGACGCCTGGAGCGGCAGCGTCGACACGCTGCAGAACCGGGGCCGCTTCGCCCTGACCTTGCAGGCGCCGGCGCCGCTGCGCCTGGCCGCGCCGGCCGGCGCCGGCGTGGCCGGCCTGCTGCACCCCGAGCAGATCGCGCTGGGCGCCACCACCATCGCGCTGCCGGCCGGCAGCCTGCGCCTGGACTACCTGGAAAAGAGCGGCGCCCAGTGGCGCAGCAAGGGCCAGGCCGGCGGCGTGCCGGTCAACTACCTGGCCCAGTTGTCGGACGCCTGGCGCAGCAACGTCAAGAGCGACATGACCCTGGGCGCCGCCTGGGCGTTGACCCTGCAGGCGCCGAAGGGCGCCGCGCCGGCGGTCGAGGGCATGCTGCACGCCTACCGCGAAAATGGCGACATCACCGTGCTCGGCGCCGACCTGCCGCTGCCGCTCGGCCTGCGCCAGCTGGAGGCGCGCGCCGACGTGGCCGGCAGCACGCTGCGCGTGCAGCTGACCATGGACGGCAGCCGCGCCGGCCAGTCGAAGATCGACGCCAGCGTGCAGATGGTCGACGGCCGCATCGCCGACAGCAGCGCGCTGACCCTGAGCGGCAGCGCCAACATGGCCTCGCTGGCCTGGCTGGCGCCGCTCACCGGCCAAGCGGGGCTGGAGCTGGACGGCGCCCTCAAGCTGGCCATGACGGGCGGCGGCAGCATCGCCGCGCCGCAGCTGAACGGCGACATCACGGGCGAAAAATTGGTGCTCAACTGGGCCGAGCAAGGCATCAAGCTGCGCAACGGCCAGTTGCAGGCCAAGCTGGCCGGCGACCAGCTGCAGCTGCAAAAACTCAGCTTCGACGGCGCCGAGGGCCGCGCCCAGGCCGACGGCTGGGTGCGCTTCGCCAACGCCGAGGCCAGCATGGCGCTCAAGCTGACCGCCGACAAGCTCGAGCTGCTGTCGCGGCCCGACCGCATCCTCGTCGTCAGCGGCAGCAGCACGCTGACGCGCGACGCCAAGCGCTTCCAGCTCGACGGAAAATTCCGCGCCGACCGCGCCCACATCGAGCTGGCCTCGCAGGACACGCCGACCATGAGCGACGACGTGGTCATCGTCGGCCGGGGCGGCGCGGCGGCGGCGGCCAAGGCGCCGCAAGGCCCGCCGCTCAACATCGACGTCGAGGCCGACCTGGGCGACAACTTCAACCTGAAGGGCAAGGGCCTGGACGCGCAACTGGCCGGCGCGGTGCGCATCCGCGTCGCCGACCGTCGGCCGCCGCGCGCCAGCGGCAGCATCCGCGTGGTGTCCGGCACCTACGCCGCCTACGGCCAGAAGCTGTCGATCGAGCGCGGCGTGATCAACTTCACCGGCGCCTACGACAACCCCGGCCTGAACATCCTCGCCGTGCGCAAGCGCCCCGAGGGCGACGCGCTGAGCGAAACCAACGTCGAGGCCGGCGTCGAGGTGCGCGGCACGGCGCTGGCGCCGGTGGCCAAGCTGGTCTCGACGCCGACCGTGCCCGACAGCGACAAGCTGGCCTGGCTGGTGCTCGGCCACGGCATCGAGAACACCGCCGGCAACGACATGGCCCTGCTCAGCACGGCGGCCGGCGCCCTGTTCGGCGGCGGCCAGGGCAAGCTGGCCAACTCGCTCGGCGTCGACGAGCTGGGCGTGACCCAGGCCAAGGGGCTGGAAAGCACCGTGGTCACCGTCGGCAAGCGCATCTCCTCGCGCGCCTACCTGAGCTTCGAGCAGGGCGCCGGCTCGGCCACCAGCCTGGTCAAGCTGCGCTACAAGCTCAACCCGCGCATCACGCTGCAGTTCCAGACCGGCACCAACAACGCCCTCGACGTGCTCTACACCTGGGCCTTCGACTAGTCCGGCCTAGCTGGGATTGTGGTCCGGCACCGGGTCGTCCTGCGGCAGCGGAGGCGGCTGGTGGGGATGGGCCGGCGGCTCCGGCACCGGCTCGTCGACCGGCGCCGGGTCGGGCGCGCGGTGGGCGCGCAGCGGCTGGTGGTGCTGTTCATACTTCCCGGCAATATCATCGAACATGGCGACTCCCTCTCGGTGGCTAATCAGTTGATCGACCCATTCTACGCCGCCGCGATGCTGAAAAAATAATTATGCAAGTCGTGTAAGGATCGCCGCTCCGGCGCAGACGAAGCAGCAGTCCCCTGGTCGAGGGCCTGCCCTTCAACCACCACGACCGATACCAACATGATGAAAACTCTCCGCACCGCCACGGCATTGCGGCTGGCCCTGGCCAGCGCCCTGACGCTGGCCGCCCCCGCCCTGTTCGCCGCCGACCTGAGCGTCAGCGTCACCAACCTGACGCGCGGCACCTGGTTCACGCCACTGCTGATCAGCGCCCACCCGGCCGGCTTCAAGGCCTTCAGCGACGGCGCCGCCGCCAGCGTCGAGATCCAGAGCGTGGCCGAGGCGGGCGACACCAGCGGCGTGCAGGCGCTGCTGCCGGCCGGCGCCAGCAAGGTGGTCAACCCCAACAACGGCCCGCTCAAACCGGGCGGCAGCACCACCAGCGCCAGCTTCAGCGGCGGCGCCGGCACGGCCAACAGCCAGTTGACCATCCTGGCCATGATGGTGCCGACCAACGACGGCTTCATCGCCCTCAACGCCATCGACATCCCGACCACGCCCGGCACCTACAGCTACAACGTCAACGCCTACGACGCCGGCACCGAGGCCAACGACGAGAAGAAGGCCGCCGCCGGCGGCATCAACCAGCCCGGCATGATCTTCCCGGCCTTCCTCAACGACGCCACGGGCAAGCTGTCGGCCGACATCAACCCGGCCGCGCCCGGCTTCGCCAACGCCAGCAAGGAGGGCTTCGTGCACATCCACCGCGGCATCGTCGGCAGCGCCGCCGGCGGCGTCAGCGCGCTCGACAACACCGTCTACCGCTGGCTCAATCCGGTGGCCCGCGTCGTGTTGACCGTCAAATAAGGGGAAGCACATGCGCTCCACATACCCAACCCGCGCCGGCCTGACCGCGCTGGCCGCCGCCCTGATGCTGGCCGCCTGCAGCGGCGGCGACAGCGCGCCGGACACCACGCCGCCACCGCCGGCGCCCACCACCGCCAGCTATGAAATCACCGTGGTCAACCTGACCGCCGGCCAGCCCTTGTCGCCGCTGGTGGCGCTGGCGCACAACGACGGCTTCAGCCTGTTCAAGGTCGGCGAGAGCGCCAGCCTGGCGCTGGAACACCTGGCCGAGGGCGGCGAATCGGCGCCGCTGGCGGCGCTGGCCGGCGACTCCAAGTCGGTCTACGCCACTGCCGTGGCGACCGCCGGCCTGCCGCCCGGCGCCGGCAACAAGGCGGTGGTCACGCTGACGGTGCCGCTGGCCGCGCTGCCGACGCTGCGCCTGTCGCTGGCCAGCATGCTGGGCAACAGCAACGACGGCTTCACCGGCGTCAGCGCGCAGTCGCTGGCCACGCTGGCGGTCGGCGCCACGCTCGACACCCGCCTGCTCGGCTACGACTCCGGCACCGAGCGCAACACCGAGACGGCCGACAGCGTGCCCGGCCCGGCCACCGCCAACTCGGGCGGCAAGCGCGAAGCCTTCAACGCCGCGCGCGACGACGTGGTCAACCATGTGCATCTGCATCCCGGCATCGTCAGCAAGGACGACGGCCTGCCCACCTCGGCGCTGACCCAGGCGCAGCGCTGGGACAACCCGGTCGCCCTGCTGAGCGTCAAGCGCACGCAGTAGGCCGGCGCCGCGCGGCGGCGAAAAAAAAGCGCGCCCCGCTCGGCTCGAGCGGGGCGCGCCTTGGCACGCCGGGCCGGGTTCGCCCCGGCCGTTGCCACGTTCAGGGCTTGGCCTGCTTGACGTACTTGTCGAGCCAGCGGTTGGTCTCGTACAGCATGTGCAGGATCGACTCGCGGGCGCGGTAGGCGTGCGACTCGTTGGGCAGCATGACCAGGCGCGCCGTGCCGCCCAGGCCCTTGATGGCCTGGAACATGCGCTCGCTCTGCAGCGGGAAGGTGCCGCTGTTGTTGTCCTGCTCGCCGTGGATCAGCAGCATGGCGTCCTTGATCTTGTCGGCGTTGTTGAACGGCGACATGGCCTGGTACACCTCCTGCGCCTGCCAGAACTGCCGCTCCTCCGACTGGAAGCCGAACGGCGTCAGGGTGCGGTTGTAGGCGCCGCTGCGGGCGATGCCGGCGCGGAACAGGCGGGTGTGCGCCAGCAGGTTGGCCGTCATGAAGGCGCCGTAGGAATGGCCGCCGATGGCGATGCGGTGGCGCTCGGCCACGCCACGGCGCACCACCTCGTCGACGGCCGCCTCGGCGTCGGCCACCAACTGGGCCAGGTAGGTGTCGTTGGGCTCCTGCTCGCCGTCGCCGACGATGGGGAAGGACGGGTTGTCGAGCACCGCGTAGCCCATCGCCAGGAAGGCCGCCGGCCCCCAGTAGCTGACCGAGTTGAAGCGGTAGGGCGAGCCGGTGGTCTGGCTGGCCGCGCTGCTCGACTTGAACTCCTGCGGATAGGCCCACATCAGCAGCGGCAGCGGGCCGTCGCGGTGCACCTCGTAGCCGGGCGGCAGCAGCAGCGTGGCGGTCAGGTCGACGCCGTCGGCGCGCTGGTAGCGCACCTGCTCCTTGTGCACGTCGAGCAACTGCGGCGTCGGATGGGGGAAGTCGGTCAGCGCGGTGAGCTGCTCGCGCGCCGGCCGGCGCAGGTCGCGCAGGTAGTAGTTGGGCCGCTCGGTGGGCGTCTCGCGCGTGGTCAGCAGGCGCGTGCCCTCCTCGTCGAGCACCGCCATCACGTTCTCGTAGTACGGCGCGGCGCTCTGGAACAGCCGCTCCTTCTTCTTGCTGGCCAGGCTGAGGCGGTCGATGAAGGGGCGGTCGCCGTCCGGCGTGGCGCCGGCGCCGTCGAGCAGGATGGTGTCGTCCGGGCCGATCAGCAGACGCGGGAAGCCGGCGCTGTCGGCGCGCAGCACCGGCGAGCCGGGGCTGCTGTAGCGGTCCTCGTAGGAGCCGGCGTAGATCAGCTCGGCCGGCCGCTCCGGGTGGTCGGGCGCGATGCGCCACTGCTTGACGGCGCGCGTCTTGTACCAGCGCTCGGTGACCAGGGCCAGGTCTCCCCGGCCCCAGGCGATGCCGGCGTAGCGCGTGCCCAGCCGCGCCAGCACCTGCGCCGGCGCCGAGAAGGGCGCCGCCTGGCTGTACACCAGGTCGCGGATCTCCAGCGCCACGGCGGGGTCGCCGCCGTCCTGCGCCTCGGCCCAGACCAGGGTGGCCGGCGCGTCGGCGCGCCAGCTGACGTGGCGCACGCCGGGCGAGACGGCGTCGTTGCCGGGCGGCAGGCCCTCCTCCAGCGGCAGCTCGGCCAGGGTGTGGACCACCCGGCCGTCCATGTTGCGCACCTCGATGCGCTCGCCGAAGCTGGCGGCCGGCACGATGTAGGAATACGGCCGGGTGATGCATTGGGTCAGCAGGTGGCGCCCGCCCGGCGCCACCGAGACGCGGGAGAACTGGTCGGCCTTGCCGATCATGCGGGTGCGGCCGTGCAGGTCGATCAGCGCCAGCTGCACCGTCACGTAGTGTTCGAACAGGCGGGCGTCGTCCTCGTTGCGCAGCAGGTCCTGGTAGGTGCGCAACTGCTTGCGGCTGCCGCCGGGCTCGCTGTCCTGCTGGTTCGGCCCGCTCGGCACGCCGCTGCCCTGCGGCGGCTTGTTGAGGCCGACCGGACGCAGTTGCACCACCATGCCGCTGCTGTCGGGCAGCCAGTTGAAGCCACGGCTGAGCACAGCCGACAGCGGCTTGTTGAGCACCTTGCGGGCGTTGCGCGCGGCCACGTCGACCAGCCACAGCTCGACGCCGCCGGTCTCGCCGCTGAAGGCGACGTGGCTGAAGGCCAGGTAGCGCTGGTCGGGCGACCAGCTCAGGTCGGCCACGCGCAGGGTGTGCGGCAGGCCGCGGATGCGCAGCTCCTTCTGCGTCGCCAGGTCGAGCAGGCTGAGGTCGGTGGCGAAGGAGAAGCGGCTGGCGGCGCAGGTGCGCGGGTTGATGCGCAGGCCGGCCAGCTTGAGCTCGGGCTGGGCCACCTCGACGATGCTGGGCAGCGGCGGCGTTTGCAACAGCGCGGCCAGGTTGCGCCGTGGGCTCAGGCTCAGCGCCGGCGCGCGCGGCGCGTCGACGATGGCCTGCAGCGCCGCCGGCGGCAGCTGGTAGCCCTGCTCGGCGGCGCCGGCCTGGGGCGAGGCGGCCATCAGGCCCGGCGGCAGAGGCATCGTGGGGAGGGCTTGATTCATGGCGGTCCGATCCGGGCAAGGCGGCGCGGCGCGCGAAATGGCGCCGATACCGGGACATATTGCTCACGCACCACACAATTGTCAATCGGCAGCGCAGCGCGGCCGCCGGGGCGGCCACGTTCTGGCTTACAATCGCTGTTTTGGACTGGCCGATCCGGCCACGCGGAAGCTGAAACATGGAAATTACCACCCTGATCCTGCTGTTGCTGGTGCCCCTGCTGGTGTGGCGCATCTACTCGCGCCTGAAGACGCTGATGGGCCGCAACCCGTCGCAGCTGTGGCGCCACTACGCCTACGGCCTGCTGCCGCTGCTGCTGGTCGGCCTGCTGGCGGCGCGCCTGGTCGACACGCCGATCGCCCTGCTCGCGCTGGCCGCCGGCGGCGCCGCCGGCGCAGCGCTGGCCTTCCGTGGCTTCAAGCGCAGCCGCTTGGAGAACACGCTGCAGGGCTTCTTCTACACGCAGGCGCCTGCGCACCGGCGTGGTGATCTCGATGCTGTTCATCGGCCGCCTGATGCACCGCGCCTTCGAGCTGTACCTGCAGATGCACGACCACATCCCGCTGCCGCCCGAGATGTTCCACCAGATGCCGCTGACCACCGGCCTGTTCGGCCTGCTCGCCGTCTACTACGGCGCCTACCACCTGCTGCTGGCGCGCTGGCGCCGCACGCAAAAGCCGGTCAGCGCGCTCAAGCAGTTCGACCTGCCGCCGCTGTAAGCCGGGCGCCGGCGGCTGTGGTTTGGATGACGCATCGCGGGCGACAATTTCGCCGTGGCGGTGCTAAGGTCATGCGATCGCTGGTGGATCGGTGCTATGCTCGACGTATCCTACCGGCAACTTCGCCAGGGAAAGCAGCAGCGGAACGGTAGCGCCATGGACATCGCCATCTACGACAAAACCGACAAGGGCCGCGACGAGATCGCCACTCGCCAGCACCGTTTGGCGCCGCGTTTGCGCACCCTGCTGGTGATGATAGACGGCCGCCGCAGCGACGGCGCGCTGCTGGCCGGCTTGGCGCCGCTGGGGCTCGGCGCCGACGACCTCGCCACGCTGCTGGCGCAGGACTACATCTGGCTGTCGCGGCGCGACGCGCTGACAGCGCCCCTCGCCGCACCGCCGGAGGCCGCCGCGCCGGTGCGGACCGCCGGTGCCGCCCCGGTTTCTGCCCCGGATTCTGCCCCGGATTCTGCCCCGGATTCTGCCCCGGTATCGGCGCCAGTATCCTTGCCGGTTTCAGCCGCCGGTTCGGCCCCAACGTCTGCCTCAACGCCAGCCCTAGGTTCGGCCCCGGCCCCGGCCGCGACCGCCACGGCGGTCACGCCGGCCCGGGCGCGGCAATTTCAAGCGCTGTGCGAATTCTTCAACAGCACCATCAAACGCAACATCGGCCTGCGCGGCCTGGGCTTGCAACTCAAGGTGGAGCACGCCGCCAACGTCGACGAGTTGCGCGCGCTGCGCCAGCCCTTTCTCGACGCGATACACAAGGCCAAGGGCGCCGAAGTCGCCCAGCGCCTGCGCGTCGAACTCGACCAGCTACTCGACAACGGCCCGCCGGACGAACAATCCTGAAGACCCGGATCGGCACTAGAGCGCGCCGTCGCCGGCCGGCGCCATGCTCGTCAGCGCCGGCAGGAACACCGCGTGCAGCAGCCACAGCACCAGCACCGACGAGGACAAGGTCACCAAACCGGTGCCGGCGCTCCATTGCTGTTCGCTCAGGTAGACGCTGCACAGCTGCTGCGGCGCGTCCTGGTACAGCAGGCCGCCGGCGATGCTCATCCAGCTCCAGTTGAACATGAAGAAGCCCTGCAGCACCAGGCCGGCCACCGGCCAGGCGGCGCCGGCCAGCGCGCCGGCCAGCAACAGGCCGAGGACCTTGAGCGCGTTGACGCCGGGGCGCAGCACCGCCAGATCGAGCGCCACCGGCAGCATCCACACGCTGACGATCAGCAGCGCCGCCAGCAGCATCGGCGGGGCATAGGCGCGCGCGGGGCGCCAGCGCGCGCCGGCCAGCGCGGCGGCGTACCAGCCGAGCGCGAACAACAGCGGCAATTCGGCGAGCATGTGCCGTGCCATGCTCGCCTCCAGCCAGGGGTGGGCCAGCCCGAGCAGCGCCAACAGCGCGCCGGGCAGGCAGGGATGACGCAGCAAGCGGGGCGGCAGGCGGGGCGGCAGCATGGCGTCAGTCCAGCAACAGGTCGGCCAGCGCCTGGTCGGGCCGGTCGAGATCGTAGGTTTGCACCAGCCGGCCGAGCGGATCGGCGACGAAGATGGCGCCGTTGTGCACCAACCCGCCGCGCCCGTCCGGCAGCACCACCACCTCGAAGGCCTTGAGCAGGCGCGCCAGCTCGGCCGCGTCGGCCACGGTGGCGAAGCGCCAGCGCAGCGGGTCGGCCTGCATGCTGCGGGCGTAGGCGCGCAGCGCCTCGGGCGTGTCGCGGCCGGGGTCGAAGCTGATGGTGAGCTGGCGCACCTGCTTGTCGAGCCCGCGCGCGCGCAGCTCCTGCTGCAGATAGGCCTGGCCGGACGCGGCGGTGCGGCAGATGTCGACGCAGTGGGTGTAGACCAGCGTGATCAAGGTGCTCTGGCCGCCCGGGCCGGCGATGTCGGCCAGCGAGAAGCGCGCGCCGCTGCTGTCGACCAGTTGTATCGGCGGCAGCGCGCGCGGCGCGCGCACCAGGTCGATGCGGCGCACGCCGTCCGTGGTGACGGCCTGGAAGCCGCGCGTCAGATGGTCGAACAGCAGCAGGCCGGCTAGCGCCAGCGCGCACATCGCAAACGCCGGCCCCCAGCCGCGCAGCCAACGGCGCCAGCGCGAGGCCGCGCCCTCGGCAACGGCATCGGAGGTGGCAGTGGCGTTGGCGGCCTTGTTGATAGCGTTGTTGATAGTGCCGGTCGTGGCGGCTCCTGCGGCAGCGGTGGCTGCTGCGGCGGCGACAGCGCCAGCGCCAGCGGTGGTTGCGGCGGCGCTGGCTGCTGCGGTGCCGCCGCCGACACCGGCGGCGTTAGCGATATTGGCGCTGTGCTCCAGGGTCAGCGGCGTGGCGTGCATGGCGTGGCCCTACTTCGGCGCGGCGGCGAGCGCCGTGGCGATTTCCTGCGTGCCGTTCCACGGCTCGCCGCGCGTGGCCGTCGCCGCGCGTGCGGCCGCCGCCGCCGCCGTGTCGATCGGCGTGGCGGCGTTGCCCCAGGTGGCGCGCACGTGCGTCAACACGGCGGCCAGCTCGGTGTCGGACAGCTGCTCGGCGAAGGCCGGCATGGCGCCGTTGTAGGTGGTGCCGAGCACCTCGATCGGCCCGGTCATGCCGTGCAGGACGATCTGCAGCGCCGTGTCCGGGTCGCCGACGACCCAGGGCGAGCCGGCCAGCGGCGGGAACACGCCGGCCAGGCCCTTGCCGTTGGCCTGGTGGCAGGCGGCGCAGCGCGCGGCGAAGACCTGCGCGCCGTCGGCCGCGCCGCCGACGGCGACCGTCAAGGTCGACGGGTCGCGCCGGTCGCCCAGCGAGACGTCGCCGCCGGCCTCCTGCACGAAGATGTAGCCAACCGCCCACACCACCAGGCCCAGCACCAGTCCCATCACCACCTTCGGCACCGGGTTGGCCTGCTCGACCGGATCGGCGTTCTCGCGCCGGGCGGCGCGCAGCTTGCCCGGCTCCCTGCCCTGCTCGTTGCCTTGCTCATTGCCTCGAATATTTGACGACATCTTGCGCTCCCTTGCTGTTGGCCGGCTCGGCGCTCTTGGCGCCGCCGGCTATGCTTCCCGTCCCGCCTGTGCTGACTGCGTTTCCTGCGCCGCCTGCACCGCCAATGCCGCCGGCGCTTGGCGCAACGGCCACCCCGGCGGCGGCTTTGGCGCCGTCCACGACGGCACCTCCCGCGCTAACCGCGCCGCCGCTCCTGGCGCGCGCTTGCGCCGCCAGCGCCGCCTCGCCCGGCGTCAGCGCCGGGTAGGTGTGGTTCATGCCGGTCAGGTAGGCCACCAGGTCGAGCGCCTCGGGCCGCGCCACCACCGCCTGGTCGTAGCCGATCGTCCCCGCCGGCAGCACGACGACGCGGTCGGCGCGCGTGACGGCGCTCTTCTCCTTGACCTCGAACAGGAAAGGGAAGGCCGGCATATTGCTGTCGGCGGCATAGGCGCGCGGCTGGAACAAATGGCCCAGATGCCAGTCGGCGCTGGGCTGGCGCGCGCCGATGTTGAACAGGTCCGGCCCGGTGCGCATGGTGCCGAGCAGCGGCGGCGCGTCGTAGTGGTAGTCGGCCGCCACCGAGGGCCGGCCCCAGCCGCGCTGGGCGTCGGCGCGGCCGGCGCCGGTGCTGCTGGGCTGCTGCGTGTGGCAGGTCATGCAGCCGTTGCCGACGTAGATGTCGCGGCCGCGCAGCTGCTGGCCCGTGTAGGGTTTCAGCGCCGCCGGCGCCGGCACGTCCTTGAGCTGCATGAAGGGCACCACCACCATCGCGGAGGTGGCCATCGCCAGCGTCACCATCGCGCCGCCGAGTAGTTTGAGTTCGTTTTCCATGCTTATGCCACCGCTTGTAATGAGGCGTTATCGGTCCGGCTCAGGATGCCCGAGCGCGCCACCATCAGCGCCACGTGCCAGGCGAAGGTCAGGTGGCCCAGCGTCATCAGGGCGCCGCCTATGCTGCGGCCCTGCAGCCACGGGATGGTCACCACCACCGAGTCGATGAAGGGGCGCGCCGGGTCGAGCAGAATCAGGCCCTGCAAAATCCCGCCGATGCTCAGCGTGACCAGGTAGATGGCGAAGCCGCCGCACACCAGCCAAAAGTGCCAGCTGATCAGCGCCGGCCGTGGCCAGTCGATGCCGAGCACGCGCGGCAGGGCGAAGTAGACGCCGCCAAAGATCACCATGGTGACGAAGCCGTACATGCCGAGGTGGGCGTGGGCCACCGTGAAGTGGGTGAAGTGGGTCACCGCGTTGAGCGAGCGCAGCGCCTCCAGCGAGCCTTGCAGCGAGGCCAGCGTGTACATCACCGCGCCGACCAGGATGAAGCGCAGCGTGGGCGAGCTGCGCAGCGCGCCGAACTGGCCCTTCATGGTCAGGTGCTGGTTGAGCGAGAATGCCACCACCGGGATGATCATCATCACGCTCTGCACGATCGACAGGGTGATCAACCATTCCGGGATCGGCCCGCCGATCAGGTGGTGGGCGCCGACCTGGCCGTAGAAGAAGGCCAGCGTCCAAAAGCCCAGCAGCGACAGGTTGTACGACTGCACCGGGCGGCCGATCACCTTGGGCAGGAAGTAGTAGACCGAGGCGATCGACAGCGGCGTGTAGAACAGGCCCAGCACGTTGTGGCCGAACCACCAGTTCATGGTCGCCTGCTCGACGCCGAAGTGCACGCCGGGGATCTTGGCGACGATGTACAGCACCGGGAACCAGAACAGCGCGGCGCCGATGTACCAGACCGACACGTACAGGTGGTGCACGCGGCGCTGCTGCAGCGTGTACACCATCGGCATGCCGATCAACATGCCGCCGACGGCGAACAGGATGCCGATCTGCCAGGGGATCTCCAACCACTCCATGCCGGCGCTGGTGCCGTTGGCCAGCGCGCCGAGGCCGGCGATCAGGCCGGCGTTCCACAGGCCGGCGCCGAGCACCGCCAGGCGGCCGCCGACCAGGGTGGTGCGCAACAGGCGCGGCAGCATCCAGGTGGCCAGGCCGAGCAGGCCCAGCGGCGCCCAGCCGTAGGCCACCGCGTTCAGGTGCATGGTGCGCAGGCGGCCGAAGGTCAGCCAGGCGTGGTCGGTCAGGAAGTCGGGGCTGTGCAGCTTGTAGGAACTGAGCAGGCCGGCCAGCGAGGCGACCACCAGCCACAGCACGGCCGAGCCGATCAGCACGAAGGCCGGCAGCGCGCTGGAGCGGTCGGCGCGCTCGCGCGCGTCCAGCTCGGCCGGGTCGGACGCCTGCGCCGGGGCCGACGAGGCGCTGGCCGCCTCGCTGTCGCGCTGGCCGATTTCGCCGGCCATGAAGATGACCCGGGCGGCGGCCGGGTCGGGGTCGAACAGCCCTGCGCAGCGACCAGATGAAGGCGAACAGGCCGGTGATCGACAAGATAAAGGTGGCCAGCAGGATGCCGGTGGGATTCATGTTTTTCCTCGATGCCAATGGCGGTAAGATTGTTTGCAGCATGATAGTCACGCCGCGCCGCCAGCGGCATGAGCAGATCAGACGGCAAAAACCGGATCAGATGAGCCGCCCTCATCGTCGATATGCATTACCATGCGGGGATACCGAACCAGCACAACCTATGAAGCTCTACGAAGCACTCGCCCGCGACATCTCCGAATCGATCCTGCAGGGCGTGCTCGGCCCCGGCGACCGCCTGCCCTCCGTGCGGCAGACCTGCGCCAACCGCAGCGTCAGCCCGTCGACCGTGTTCCAGGCCTACTACATGCTGGAGGCGCAGGGGCTGATCCAATCGCGCGAGCGCTCCGGCTACTTCGTCGCCGTGGCCGGCGGCGGCGGCGCCGGCAGCCTGCTGCCGCCCGAGCCGGACACCGCCTCGCGGCCCGACGAGGCGGCCGCGCCGCTGGCCGTCAGCGAGCGCGTGTTCGAGGTGCTGGAGTCCACCATGAAGCGCGACGTGGTGCCGTTCGGCTCGGCCTTCCCCAGCCCGCTGCTGTTCCCGCTGGCGCGGCTGGCGCGCATGATGCGCAGCAGCGTGCAGGAGCTCGACCCCTGGGCCAGCGTCGACGACCTCACGCCCGGCAACGCGCGGCTGCGCCGCCAACTGGCGCTGCGCTATTTGATCGACGGCCTGCACGTGCCGGTCGAGGACATCATCGTCACCAACGGCGCGCTGGAGGCGCTCAACCTGTGCCTGTCGGCGGTGACGCGGCCGGGCGACGCCGTGCTGATCGAGGCGCCCTCCTTCTACGCCTCGCTGCAGGCGATCGAGCGGCAGGGTTTGCAGGCCATCGCCGTGCCGACCCACCCGCGCGAGGGCATGGACCTGGCGGCGGCCGAGCGCGCGCTGGAGCGCCACCGGCCCAAGGCCTGCTGGCTGATGACCAATTTCCAGAACCCGCTGGGCAGCACCATGTCCGACCAGAAGAAGCAGCAACTGGTGCAGCTGTTGACGCGCTACCAGGTGCCGCTGATCGAGGACGACGTCTACGGCGAGCTGTACTTCGGCGGCAAGCGGCCGTCGCCGGCCAAGGCCTTCGACACCGAGGGCCTGGTGATGCACTGCTCCTCGTTCTCCAAATGCCTGGCGCCCGGCTACCGGGTCGGCTGGGTGGCGGCCGGCCGCTACGCCCGCCAAGTGGCGCGGCACAAGCTGACCAGCACCCTGACCACCTGCGCGCCGGCCCAGGCGGCGCTGGCGCTGTACCTGGAACAGGGCGGCTACGACCGCCACCTGCGCCTGCTGCGCCACAAGCTGGCCGACCAGCAGGCCGGCTTCATCGAGGCGCTGGGGCGCCACTTCCCGGCCGGCACGCGGGTGACGCGGCCCAAGGGCGGCTACTTCCTGTGGGTCGAGCTGCCCGAGCAGGTCGAGGCGCTGACCGTGCACCGCGTCGCGCTGGCGCACGGCATCAGCGTCGCGCCGGGGCCGATCTTCGCGCCGCAGGCCGACTTTGGCAACTGCCTGCGGCTCAACTACGGCCACGAGTGGGACGCCCGCGCCGAGGCGGCGCTGGCCACGCTGGGGCAGATCGTCCGCTCGCTGGCGGCGCCGCCCGGCCACGCCTGATCCCGGCGCGGCCACCATTGAATGACAAATAAGCTATTGAGAAAATATCAATATTGGTAGAATACGCCGCCAGCGCGCCGCACCAGACGGCGCCAGCCAGCATCAACACCGATAACAACGATTGCGAGACAGCCTTCATGACCATCCCCGCCGCCTTGCGCCGCATTCTGCTTTGTTTGGCGTGCAGCGCGCCGTTGACGGCGCTGGCGCAGTTCAACGCCGGCTGCACCATGCAACCGCCGCAGGCCGCGCTACAGGCCAAGGCCTACCCCGGCTACAAAATGGAGCGGCGCAAGGCCAACCGCAGCATCGAATCTGCACCGCTTCATGACGGCATGCAGGTGGAGATCCAGCAGGGCCAGTGCGTCGACTTCGTCGTCATCGCGGTGACGCTGGTGCTGCCGCGCCAGGCGCACGCCGACGCCAGCGAGAGCGAGTTGATGGAACTGGCGCGCGGCGAAATCGCCCACCTGAAGACCAGCGCGGCGGCCGGCAAATACGACGAGCTGCAGCAGTTCCTGGCGCAGGCGCACGGCATCCCGGCGCAGCGCGGCAAGCGAGCCGCGTGCAAGGACCAGTCCGAGGCGCAGCCCGGCCAATGCTCGTGGGAGAGCACCGGCGGCTTCATCGTCGAAGTGCGCTACCGGCCCGACACCATCCGCATCACCGTCACCGAATACACCAGCGCATAGGATTCCTCGTGGCGCCGCTAGCTGCTCGGGCTAAACCCAACGGCACAACCTAGGGTCAGACCCTGAGGGTCTGACCCTGGCTCTTTGCCAGTGGGGTTTGCCAGCTTCCCGTGCCCCTTTTTTTCTTAAAAAAAACCCGGCTCGAGCGAACCGGGTTTTTTGATTTGTGCGATCCAACGGCGGTGTCTACGCCACCTTGGCCACGTCGCTGGCGCGCCGCTGCAGCACGAAGATCGGCTGCGCCCACTCGGTGTCCTTCTTCTTTTTGCTGGTGATCAGGGTCAGCTCGGAGGGGTCGTAGACGTCGGTGTTGTGGGTCAGCGGCGTCGTCATCAAGTACTGCGCCTCGGTGTTCTTGAGGAACTCGCCGACCAGCTGGATGTTGCGGATGTCCAGGTGGGCAAACGGTTCGTCGATGAAGACGAAACCGCCGGAGCCGTCTTCGGACTTGAGCAAACCAATCAGCAGCACCAAGGACTTCATCACCTGCTGGCCGCCGGACGCTTCGCCGTCGTTCATGCCGATGATGCCCTTGCCGTCGAACTTGAAGCGCACGTGCAGCCCGGCCTGGGACAGCTGGGTGTCGTCGTTCTCCAGCCGCACCGGGTCGGCGTGCACCTCGATGCCGGCCAGCTCGCCGAGCTCCTTGATGTTTTTGCTGTAGGTTTTGACGGTGTAGCGCAGCCGTTCGATGTAGGCGCCGCGCGCGTTGCCGGTGGCCTCGATGGCGCGGTTGTTCTGGTAGCGCCGCTCCTCGGTCTCCGACTGGCGGCCGTGCAGCTGCTCGTTCAGCCGTTCGTACTGGTCGATCACCGTGGCGTCGAGTTCCCAGTCGCTGCGCGACAGGCTCGCTTCCAGACTATGGATGCGCAGCGCGACCTGGTGCGCGTTCTGGTGTTCGCGCACCAGCGCCGTGCGCCGTGCCGGCCGGCGCCATGCCTTGGGCAGGTGGCGCCAGGTGCGGCGCAGCGCCAGCAGCGCGCGGGCGTGCTCGCTGCGCTGCTCCAGTTGGCGCTTGTGGCCCAGGCGCAGGCCGGCTTCGGCCTCGGACAGGGCGAAGCGGGCGTTCTGCCACACCGTGTCGGTGCGGGTGCGCGCCACGGTGGCGTTCTTGGTCAGGGTTTGCAGCTCGCCCAGGCGGGTGCCGACCTCGATGCGTTCCTCCTTCAGCGGCACGGCGTTGCGCGCCGCCTCGTCGAACTCGGCCTGGCGCGCGGCCAGTTCCTTGGCGGCGTCGACGCCGGCGATGCGGCCCTTCAGCGCGCCGACTTCGCCGGCCAGTTTGCTGATGGTCAGCGTCAGCTTGTCCTCCTGCGCCTCCAGCGCCGGCAGGCCCTTCATGATGGCGTCCATACGCTGGCTGCGGCCGGCGGTGCCGAAGCGGTAGCGCGAGGCCTCGACGAACAGCGAGCGGCCGCCGCGGCGTTCGCGGTGGTAGGCCTCGGGGGTGATCCATTCGGCGTGGTTGCCCAGCTTGAAGCCCTGCTCGACCGAGTCGACCCGGCTGATGCGCTGCAGCTGTTCGACCAGCCAGGCCGGCACCTTGGCGCTGAACTTCACCACCGACAGCAGGCTGTCGTCGGACGACGACGGCGCCGACACCAGGTCCGGCACGATGAAGTGGCGGTAGCGCTCCTTCTCGGCCAGGCGGTAGGCGGCCGGCGCGTCGCCGGACTTGTCGAGCAGGACCACCGAGGCGAAGCCGGCCAGCACGCCTTCGACGGCGCCCTGCCAGCGGGCGTCCGTCACGTCGATGATGTCGGACAGCATGACGTGGCCGATGTTGGCGTCGCGCAGGGCGCGGCGCATGCCGCGCACGTTGTCCGGCTCCGGCATCGCCGTCTTGCCCTGCAGGGCGGCGATGGTGGCCTGCTCGCCGGCGATGCGGGTGGCCAGCGCTTCGCGCGCCTGGCGTTGGCGGGTCAGTTCGGTTTCCTTCTCCTCCAGCTGCTGCGCCACTTCGGCGATGTCGGCGCCGGAGTCGGCGGCCAGCTTTTGCAGGCGGGCCTTCTGTTCGAGCAGGCTGTCGAGCGGCTTGAGTTTGCCGTTGATCAGGTTCAGCCGGCTTTGCAGCGCGGTCGATTCCTGTTCCAGCACGGTCTCGTGCTGCTGCGCCTCGGTCATCGCCTTGGCCTGCGCGGCGACGGCGTTGCGCTTGTCGACCAGCTGCTGGTCGGCCTGGGCCAGCGGCTTGCGGGCGTCGCGCAGCTGGCGGCTCAACATGGCGTGCTTTTCACGCGCCTCGTGGTATTCCAGCGAGGGCGCCACTTCCTCTTGCAGGTTGCGGCGTTCCTTGTTCAGGTCTTCCCACTGGTGGTAGTTGGCCACGCGCAGGCGCAGGCCCTCCAGGTTGGTCTTCGACGCCTCCAGCTCGGTCTCGAAACGCTTCAACTCGGTCTCGGTGTCGCGCTGGTGGCGCTTGGCCTCGTCGTAGGCGTCGAGCACCTCCTTGTCGCCGAACACCTGGAACACCAGGTCGAGCAGCTGGCGCGGCGCGTATTCGCACAGCTTGTCGGTCTCGCCCTGCTCCAGCGCCAGCACCTTGGCCATGGCCGGCGACAGGCCGGCGTTGGCCAGGCGCTTGCGGTAGTTCTCCACGCCGAGCCAGTCGTTGGCGTCGGTGACTTCCTCGATCTGCACGTTGCCCGGTCGCATCAGGTACTGGCGCTTCCAGTCGCCGCCGTTCTTTTGGATCTGGCAGAACAGCGTGACCTCGTCGTCGCTGAAGAAGCCGGAGCTGCGGAAGGGACGGTTGGACAGCTGCTTGCCGACGTTCTTGTTGTCGACCACGGCGCGCAGCCAGGCGGTCTGTTGGCCGGAGTGGCGCGCGTAGTGCTTGTAGGTGCGGCCCATCGAGCAGTCCAGGCCGAACAGGGTGCGCAGCGCGTCGAGCAGGGTGGTCTTGCCGGAGCCGTTTTGGCCGGCGATCGTGATGATCTTGGCGTCGAGCGGGATGTTCTTGATCCGCTGCCAATAATCCCAATGGACCAGTTCTAGTGATTTGATGTGGAACATGGCTCAGTCTCGGGTAGGGGTGTCGGCGGACGGCGCGGCGGCGCTGTCATCGGGTGCGGCGGCGGCGGCGGCGGCGAAGGCGGCGTCGTGCGATTCGGCGGCGGCGCCGGCCGGCAGGGCTGGCGCCGGCGGCGCGGTGTCGGCGGCGACGTCAGGGGTGGCGGCCGCCTCGGCGGCGGCCTCCTCGCTGAGGGTCTCCTCCAGCGTGGGCGCCGGCGGCGCGCGGCGCGGCACCGGGATGATGCGCGCCGGGGCGCGCTTGAACACGTCGGCCAGGGCGCCGTTGATGATGCGCTCCTTGAGCATGTCGGTGTCCATCATCAGGTCCAGCAGCGGGCCTTCGACGATGATGTCGCCGCGCCGCTCGATGAAGCCGAGCTTGGCCAGGATGCCGAGGTTCATGTCCATCCGCGTCTTTTTGCCCAGCTTGTCGCCGAAGTCGGCCAGCAGCGCCTTGTAGGCGATGCCGATCGAGGTGTCCTCGGCGCGCGGCAGCGGCTTTTCGATGCCGAACATGTCGTTCTGGTCGTCGCCGACGTGCTGGTGGGTCTCCTGCCGCTCGCGCTTGGGCAGGATGATCTGCGCCCACAGCACCACCAGCAGGGCGACGCCGTCGCGCGCCAGGCCGAAGTTGTTGTTCTGCCAGATGTCGCGCGCGCCGAAGATCTTCGGCTCGATGGCGCGCGTCAGCGCCAGCGTGACGTGGTCGGCGTAGACGTTGTCGAGCAGCTTGAGGCCGGTGGCCAGCAAACGGGCGTCGACCTCGGCGCGGAACAGCTCGTCGGACAGCACGCGCTTGACCAGCTTGTCGTCGCGGCGCAGGGTTTGGTGCGTCAACAGACGCGCAATCAGGATTTGAGAATCGTCATTCATCGGCCGGGCCGCTTTCCGAGTCTAAAGAAAGTGAAAGTGAAAGCGAAGCGATCGACATGGCAGCCACATGCGGGTCTAGCAGCTGGACCATCTCGTCGGTCGGCGTAAAGGTGATCGGCAGGCGCGCCAGATCGGCGGTGGCGCCCTGCAGGCTGGCCTCGGAGGCGTCGCCCAGCAGCGGCAGCATGGAGGCGCGGTAGGAGGCGATGGCGAAGCTGGCCGGCAGCAGCGAGTCCTGGATCGGGATCGATCGGGGCGACTCGGCGGCGATGCTGGGGAAGTTGCCCAGCGTGGCGAAGTCGGACAGGCGGGCCAGCCAATCGTCGAGCTCCTTCTGCATCGCCGGGCCGTCGTTGATGGTGGTCGGCGCGTCGGTGCCGGTGGGCAGGCCGCCGGACACCACGCCGGAGGCGCGGTCGGCCAGCAGCTCGGTCTCGGCGACGTCGATCATTTCGGCCGGGGTGATGAACAGCGGCACCACCGGCTGGTCGATGGCGCCGTCGGCCAGCGAGGCCAGGTGCCCTCGTGCAGCAGCAGCCAGCGCTTGATGTCGGTGGTCGACAGGCCGGACTGGCCGAGGTGGACGCGCTGGCGCTCGATCTGGTTGAGGGCGCGCGAGAACATGCCCTGCATGTTCAGCAGCGCGCTCTGGGCGCGGCCGATGGCCTGGGCGGCGCGGTGGGTGGCGCCGTCGGCGTTCTCGTCGCTGGTGATGGCGCGCAGGATCTCCGAGCCCTTCTCGACCCAGTCGCAGGCCATGTGCCACTTGGCCTGCGAGGCGCGCAGCAGGAACTCGGAACCGGAGGCGATGGCGTCGGCGAACTCCTCGGTCAGGTCGTTCAGCCGGCCCAGCAAGTGCTGCAGCTGCTCGACCGAGACGCCGCCGATGGCCTGGGCGCCGGCCACCTGCGACAGCAGGAAGCCCATCTCGGCCTCGTCGGCGCTCTGGCCCAGGGCCAGCAGGCTGTCGATGGCCGACAGCACGTTGCGCGCCATCGGCGTGACGCGGTAGACGGCCTGTTGGGCGTCCCAGGCCAGCAGCTGGTTCGAGCGCAGGCGCACCAGCACCGTCTCCAGGCTCTCCGGCAGCAGATAGGCCAGGCGGGTGTTGATGTCGGCGCGCGAAAAGGCCGACGTCGAGGCGTCGGAGGCCAGCTCGCGCAGCACCAGCAGGCGCACCAGCACGCCGTCGAAACCGCCGTGGAACAGCGTGGTGAACACCTGCAGCAGGGGCTGGGCCCGCTTCAGATGGAAGACCTGTTCGATTTCGTCGGCCGACACGTTCGGCTGAAAGTGGGCTTGCAGTGAGTCGTGGTGGTCGTGTTCGATGTTCGGTGCTTCCGCGGCCGCAGCCGCACTTGCCATTATGTCAATCATTCTCTGCCATTCTGTACGCAACGCGACTGTGGTGAAGATGGCAACGGCGCCGCCCCTCGGGCGCGCGGTCCGCATCTGCTTCGCGGGGGCGTCAGTATATCAGGCGCGGCAACGATGGCGTCGCCTAACGAGCGCGCGGCCGGGTGGAAGCACCCGGCCGCGCCAAGATGGACGGAAAATGCGCGGCAAGACGGGCGCCGTCCGGCGCCCGTCCGCCCTACCGACGCGGCCTACTGGACCAGGCGGATATTGCGCAGCGAGTATTGGACGCCCTGCTGGTCGCCCCATTTCGGCAGCGTGCCGAAGGGCATGCCGACGTTGCGCAGGTCGAAGCAGGAGGTGGCACCGCCGATCAGGTCGCTGACCTTGACCGTGACCGGCGTCCAGGCGCCGGGCGCGGGCCGGCCGAACAGATAGTCGCCCGAATTGCAGTTGGTGCCGGGACTCTCCATCTTCACGGCCAGCCCGCCGACGTTGGCGCCGTAGCTGGCCACGTTGATGTCGAACTGCAGCGTGCCGCCAGCGAAGTTGCTCAGGTTGAGCGGCGTGCCGGTCACCATCAGCAGGCCGTCGCCGCCGTCGGCGGCGAAGCCCAGCTTGAGCGTGCCGTCCGGCTGCACCGCCATGCTGGTGTGGCTGCCGTTGGTGGAGTAGGTGCTGAAGGCCAGGTCGGTGCTTAACACGCCGTTGTTGAACAGGCCGAACAGCGGACCGGCGACGGGCGGGCCGAACACCGCCGGCCCCGGTCCCATCGCTTCACAGGTCTGCGCGTCGGCGTCCTTGGCGGCGCCCGGCACCCAGCGGATGTTGGCGAAGGAGGCGGTGAAGGCCTTCTCGGTGTAGACCAGGAAGGGCGTGTCGACCAGCGCGAAGTCGGTCCCCTTGGCGGCGAAGCAGGCCAGCGGAATTTTCACCGTGCGCTTGGTGTTGAGCGGCAGGCCGGTGAACAGGCGGGTGCCGTCGAGCTCGCCGATGCAGGGGTATTTGCAATCGACCCGCATTTTCACCGTGCCGGCCGGGGCGCGGCCGACGATGGTGTCGAACACCAGGGCGGCGTTGGCGTTCAGGTAGGGCTGGCGGTCGGCGGGCTCGCCCGCCTGCGAATAGAACTGGCCGGCGCCGCTCCAGGTGATCTTGCGGCCGTCCTGCTGGACGTTGACCTGGGTGGTCTCGGCCTTCAGGTTGGGCAGCGTGATGGTGGCGTTCAGGTCGGCGCCGAGCGGCTTCGACCAGTTGCTCGGGTCGCCGATGCGCAGCGTGTAGGGTGGCTTGTCGGCCGAGTTGAACACTTCCAGGTCGACGGTGGCGACGCCGCCGCTGCCGCTGTCCTGGGCGCAGCCGAGCACGGGCGTGGTTTCGTCCAGCTTGGCGACCTTGACGCTGTCCTTGTAGCTTAGCCCATAGCCGTAGGCGAACAGGGGATCGTAGTTGGCGGCGCCCTTGTTGAGCGGGGTCTGGCAGGCGCTCTTCGGCCATGAGAAGGACAGCTTGCCGCCCATATCGTGGTCGATGTCGCCGTTGGCCTTGCGGAACAGCACGTCGGCCACGCCCTTGCCCTCGGTGCCGGGCAGCCAGGCGACGACGAAGGCGTCGGAGCGGTTCAGCTCCTTGTTGGTCCACACCGCGCGGCCCGTCACCAGCACGGTCACCACCGGCACGCCCTTGCCGCTGACGGCGTTCAGCACCGCCAGATCCTCCGGGTAGCGGCGCGCGTGTTCCAGCGTGCCGGTCTTGCCGATGTCGCCGACGCCCTCGGCATACGGCGTTTCGCCGATCACCGCGATCACCGCCTTGTAGCCGGCCAGGTTGACACCCGCCCCGGTCTCGCTAAACACCACATTGCCGGCGCCGGCGGCCGCCTTGATGCCGCTCAGGATGCTGTCGGCGTTGGGGAAGTCGGCGTTGGTGTTGGTGGTGCCCTGCCAGGTCAGCGACCAGCCGCCGGTCTGGTTCGGGATGTTGTCGGCGCTCTTGCCGACCACCAGGATCTTCTCGCCCCGCTTGAGCGGCAGGATCTGCTGCTCGTTCTTCAGCAGGACGAGCGACTTCTGCACCGCCTCGCGCGCCAGCGCCCGGTGCTGCAACTGGGCCGCGTCGGCGGCGTGGGCGCGCGCCAGCGGCGCCTTGGCGCGGAAGATCCCGGCGCGCATTTTCACGCGCAGGATGCGCCTGACCGCGTCGTCGATGCGGGCCAGCGGGATTTCGCCCTTGTTGACCGAGGCGATGGTGTTGGCGATGAAGGCCTTCCATTGGTCCGGCACCATGATCATGTCGACCCCGGCGTTGATCGCCTGCGGGCAACTGCCGTCGCTGCAGCCCGGTACTTGGGCGTGGCCGTTCCAGTCGCCGATGACGAAGCCGTCGAAGCCCATTTTGGTTTTCAGCGTATCGGTCAGCATCTCTTTGCTGCCGTGCATTTTGCCGATCTGGATGCCGAGGCTCTCGTTGGTCCAGCTGTTGAACGAGGCCATCACCGTCTGCGCGCCGGCGCCCAGCGCCGTGTAGTAGCCCTGGCCGTGGACGTTGATCATCTCGATGCGGCTGGACATGTTGACGCCCTGGTCCTTGCCCAGGTCGGTGCCGCCGTCGCCCATGAAATGCTTGGCGGTGGCGATGACGGTGGGCGCGCCGTCCTTGAAGTCGCCCTGCAGGCCCTTGACCATTTCTCGGCCATATCTGGCGACAATGGCCGAGTCCTCGGAATAGCCCTCGTAGCTGCGGCCCCAGCGGTCGTCGCGCACCACCGCCAGGGTAGGCGCGAAGGTCCAGTCGATGCCGGTGGCGGCCACCTGGGCGGCGACGGCCAGGCCGATGCGGCGCACCAGGGCGGGATCGTTGGCCGCGCCCAGGCCGATATTGTGCGGGAACAGGGTGGCGCCGAACACATTGCCGTGCCCGTGCACGGCGTCCGTGCCCCAGATCACCGGGATCTTGGTGGCGGCGTCGGTCGCCATGGAGGCGCGCCAGTAATTGTCGGCCAGCCCGACCCAGTCGGCGGGGCTGGCGTGCTTGTCGTTGTTGGGGAAGGAGCCGCCGCCGTTGAGCACGGAGCCGATGTAGTACTGCCGCACCTCGTCGGGCGTGATGCTCTTGATTTCGGCCTGGGTCATCTGGCCGACCTTCTGCGCCAGCGTCATGCTGGCGAGGATGCCGGTGATGGCCTGTTCGGTGGCGCCGTCCTGGGGGATGTCGCTCTTGATGCGCGGGAAATCCTTGAGTTCCTTCTGGCCGAACACGGCTTCGGCCAGCAGCTGGTTGGAAGGGGGCTGACTACTATCGCCGCCGCTGCCGCAGCCGCTCAGTATGCCGCTGCCCAGTGCGCAGGCGATGGCCGCACGGTGGAAGATACGTGGTGTGAATGTCATTGCGTCTCCTGTTTTTTTATTACAGAGGCCGGCATTTCGCCTGGTGTTGCATGACCCGGCGTCCGGCGCCAACGTCGCGCCCAGCATTGCTATCCAAGCCCCGGAGAGCCAATGTAAGCGTTTACATTATTTAACAAGATTGCCGCAAAAGATAATAATATTTCATCGTTTGTAGTAAATTTTCACAAATAATGCAAGCGCCGACAGCCCGCGGAGCGGGCTGACGACGGCGAAATATTTCTTAAGGAAATCAGCTGATGGCGGTGGGAAATAGGCACCGGGGCGCGGCGCCGCTCAGGCCAGGCGGCGCACGGAATCGCGCAGCATTAGTTGCGGCGTCAGCAGCGCCTGCGGGCCGGACGGGGCGCTTGACGGGCTCAGGCGGCTCAAGCGCAGGGCGATTTCGACGGCGGTGCGCGCCAGCAGGTCGATCGGCTGCCTGACCGTGGTCAGTCTTGGGTGCATCAGTTCGGCGAATTCGACGTCGTCGAATCCCAGCAGCGACAGGCGCTCCGGCACGGCGACGCCCACGGCGCGGCAATAATCGAGGGCGCCGAAGGCCATCTGGTCGCTCAAGCAGAAGACGGCGCTGAGCGGCTTGCCGCCGGCCAGCAACGCGGCCATGCCCTGGCGGCCCGAGGCGAGCCGGAAGTCGCCGGCGAACACCAACGCCGGGTCCAGCGGCACACCGGCGCCGGCCAGCGTGTCGGCGAAGGCGGCCAGGCGTTGCACGCTTTCCGGATTGGTGGCCGGACCGCTGATGACGCCAATGTCGCGGTGGCCGCAGTCGAGCAGGTGGCGCGCCGCCAGACGGGCGCCGGCGGCGTTGTCCACCTGCACGCAGCGGTCTTCGAAGCCGACGACGCTGCGGTGGATCACCACCACGTTGGCCTGCTCGCGCAGCAAGGCGGCCAGGGCGGCGTCGGGCAACTCTCCGGGGAACAAGATGATCGCGTCGCATTGGCGCTGACGCAAAAACTGCAGCGCCGCCAGCACTTCCTCGGGACTGTCCTTGCCGCAACTGACGATCAAATAGCTGCCGGCGGCGCTCACGGTTTCTTCGACGATATTGACCAGCGGCGCGAAGAACGCGCCGGACAAGCCGCCGACGATCAGGCCGATGCAATCGGACCGGCGCGTGACCAGCGAGGCGGCGACACTATTGCGGGAAAAATTGAGCTCGCGCATCGCCGTTTCGACGCGCGCGCGGGTGCGCTCGCTCACCTGCTGCGGCGTGTTCATGACGCGCGACACGGTCGCCGTTGAAACGCCGGCGTGTTCGGCGACGGTGCGGATGGTGGCCATATTCGGGGTCGCGGCGGCCGCCTATTTTTTGCTCAGCTTGTCGAGCACCTGGTCGACGTAGTCGCCGTCGGCGTCGTTGAAGCGGATGCGCACCGGCAGCCAGTCGAGCGACGGCGCCAGCCACAGGTCGACCTGCTGGCCCTGGGCGTCCGGCGGCGGCGCCTTGACCAGGTGGACGGCGTTGACCTCGCCCTGGCCGGTCTGCACGCTCTCGTTCTTGAGCACCTTGAAGGTCCAGGCCTCGGCGTCGCGCCGGCCGGCGACGAAGAACGACCACTCGCTGCCGGGCTTGAACTTGTCCGGCGCGGCGCGGGCGATGGCCAGCAGCTGCCACGGCGCGCTGGTGCGGTCCTGCTCGCCGCCCTTGAGCGGGTAGGTCTCGTCGCCCTCGCTGAAGCTGATGGTCTTGGTGTCGCGCTTGAAGCTGGTGGTGTTGCCGTCCTTGCGGAAGCGCTTCTCGTAGAAGGTGGCCGGGGCGATGCCGTAGTCGTCGACGGCGCCCTCGCTGCGGTTCTCCAGGATCTTGCCGAACAGCGCGGCGCGGCTTTCGGTGGCGATACTGTACCTGCCCTCGCCGGCCTGCCAGCGCACTTGGGCGTCGCCGTTGATGGTCAGGCCGTGCTGGCGGGCGCGGATGGTGTAGTTCAGGTCGACCGAGGGCGGCAGGTTGAAGGCGCGCTTGTGCACCGGGTGCACGTCGGCGGCGGCCGGGGCGGCGGCCGGGGCGGCGGCCGGGGCGGCGGCGGCCAAGGCCGGCGCCAGGGCGGCCAGGAGCAGCGCGGCGGCGGCCAGGCGGTGTGGGAGTGCTGTGGTGCGCATAGGTTTAATGTCCAGATTCGATGACAGTGATTTTTGAGACGGTCTGCGTGGTCAGCGCGCCGCTCGCTTCGGTGTTGCGGATCTGTACCGGATACCAGCTCAGTCCCGGCGCCAGCCAGATGTCGATGCGCGAGGAGTAGGTGCCGGGCCGGGGCGGCCGCGTCAGGTGCCAGGTGCTCAGCTTGCCCATGCGCGTCTCCAGCTCCTCCTCGCCGACCAGCTGGAAGCGGAAGATGTTGGCATCCTTGTCCTCGCCGACCTGCAGGTCGATGTCGCCGCCGAACTGCTTGTGGTCGGCGCGGCCGATGCCGCCCAGCTGGAACGGCACCGTCGCCTTGTCCTGCGTGCCGACCAGCAGCGGGTAGCTGCGCTCGGACGCCGAGAAGGTGATGCGGCCCTCGTCGCGGTTGAAGTGGGTCGCCGTTTGCGAACGGCCGCGCACCTTCTCGGTGGCCGTGACGGGGGCGATGCCGTAGTCGTCGATCATGCCCTCGCTGCTCAGCACCAGCAGGTTGATGCGGGTGACCAGCATGCTCAGGCCGGCCTCCACGTTGAGCTTGTAGCGGCTGCCGTCGCTGTGCCAGGCCATGACGGCCACGCCGCTCCAGGTGGTGCCGTTGGCGTCGACCCGCTTGACGTCGAGCTCGAAATCGGCCGACGGCGGCAGGTTGACCTTGTAGCGGCGCATGCCGGGCGGCGCCGCCTCGGGCAGGGCAACACGTTTGTCGGCCATGTCGGCGGCCTCCGGGGCGGATGGTACAGGGGATTGCGCCGGGGCGGCGCCGGCCTGCGGCTGGGCGGCGGGCGCGGCGGCCGTGGCCGGCGCCGGGGTGGCGGCGTTTTCGGCGTTGTCGGCGGCATCGGCGCTAGTGGCGCTGGTGGCGGCCGCTTCGACGTCGGCGCCCTGCACCGTCTGCGTCTGCGTCGGCTGCGCGGCCTCGGCCGTGGCGGGCTCGGGCGCGGCGGCGGCCGGCTTGGGCGCGGCCTTGCGCGCCCGCTTGACGGCGCCCGGCGCCAGCGGCGCCACCTCGGGCAGCGGCGCCGACGGCGCGCGTTGCGGCAGGGCCAGGCGCAGCTGCGCCGTCACCGGCGCCATCGCCGCCGGCCGCCGGCTGTCCGGCGGGCCGAGGCGGCCGCCCACCCAATCGATGGCCAAATAGTGCAGGCCGGCCGTGGCTGCACACAAAACAAGCAGCCGGCGGCGTTGGAAAAGGAGGGAGGCGAGCGTCATGCCGCTAGTGTAAGGTATCCGACTGAAGCGAGTGTGAAGACGACCGGCCCGGCCGCGCGTTGCCGGGCAACAGACAGCTGGCATGGTCGCCTCAAAGATAGGCAATCATTGGAATGAGCAGGATGCCCGCAGCGGCCAAAACATACGAGAAAATGAACTGTCGGCGCAGATTTCTCCCGAAAATGGTCAACTCCTGGTTGCAGGATACCTGGACCTTATTGCTCATCAGAGAGTAAAAAATCTCCGACTCAAATCTATTCAAGCCCCCCTCACCCCCACGAATGTCATAAAACTCATCTAGCCTCCCCTGCATGGTCGCCACCAGCAGGCAGTATTTCTTAAACCTCAGAAATAATAGGCCGGAATAGACCAATAGAGCGAGTACGGCAACGCCGCCAAGGACATACACGACCGACAACATAGTGCCTTCCCCTATTTGCTCAACACAGTTGCCCTAACGATAACGGGGTTGGCCTGCCGCTGGACTTGGTATCCGGCAACATGCCACCGCTCGTCCTGCTCGACACCCTCGTTCAGACTGTCGACAAAGCGGGTCAACGCCGCCACGTCGATCGCCTCAAGTTGCAATTGCGTGTGTCCGGCCGCCTGTTCGTGGGAAAAAGAAAGGACCGCGACACCGTTGCCGTAGGCCTGCTCCAGCGTCGACAACACCCGATTCCACGGATAGCGCAAGGCCGCCAGAATCCGCGCCTGCTCCTTCAGCCGGGCCGCCATGGCCGGCGTCAACTCGCTGCGCAGCTTGGCCTCGCGCTGTTGCTGCTTCAGCTCGCGCTGCAGACCGGCCAGCCGCAGCTGTTGGCGCTCGGACTCCTGCAACAGGCCATACCACTGCACCGCCATGCCGCCGCCCCAGACGCAGGCGGTCAAGCAGATCGCGCCGTATCGCGCAGACGGCGGACTTTTCCCCGGCGGGCGCCCGCTCCAGGGTGCAAAGCCATTCCGCCGACGCCAGGCCGAACTCGTGCTGCAGGCTGGCCGAGGCGACCGCCTGCGCCTGCGCCGCGTCCTTCGCCCCTGCTGGAATCTCCAGCGCCACCAGCCGACACAGCGCGGCGCCGGCCAGGGCGGCGGCGAGATTCATCGGCGGCCGGCTCTGGTCGCCAGCACGGTTCGACGCGACCAACTAGCGGGTGCGGGCACTCGCCTGCACGTTATCTGATCGCATAGCGATGATGAACGCGTTGCAATAGTAAAGGGCAACGAGAACGAGCACCAAAGCGGCAAGAAAACCTCGCCGGGCACGAATATTTTCAGCGAAAATTTACTCAGAAACTCTCGCCACATTGTTAGAAATTTTTCCATAGCCTATATTAAAAATACTGAACGCAATAATCCACGGCAAAAACACTCCAAAAAATATCCAGAAAAATGATTTGACATCATCCTGAGCCATAGCAATAGCAATAATTGATGACGCGAAAAAAATAACAATTATAAATGCAGCAAGATGCCCAACCAACTTAGTCAATTTTCTTGAGACTGGAAAAATCAGTAGCCAAAATATGGGCGTTGTTGCATAAATCCAGCCGTGGCGAGGGCTGACGTTTACGCGCAACAACCGGTGCCGCAGGGCTGTTAACTTTCGACGAACTTGCGTAGATTCTGGTCTTTTGCCTGAACCGATGCGCAAGGACGAACAACAGCGGCAAGAACCCAAGGGCCAGTACCGCGTCAAGAACTGGCCCGCCTACAACGCCGGGCTGATCGCGCGAGGCGACGTGACGATCTGGATGGAGCCGGAGTTGTGGCAACGGAATGCCGAAGCCGGCGCCGCCAAGCGCGGCCGGCCACGCCTTTACGCCGACGCGGTCGTCCAGATGCTGCTTGGACTCAAACAGGTGTTTCGCCTTCCGCTGCGCGCGTTGCAGGGTTTCGCGGGGAGCATGAACAAGCTCGCCTTCGGCGATCTGCCGGTGCCCAACTACACGACGTTATGTCGCCGCGCCCGGGAGCTCGACGTTGTGCTGCCGGCCTTGCGCAGCGGCGAGCCGCTGCATCTGGTGGTCGACAGCACCGGCCTGAAGGTGTTTGGCGAGGGCGAATGGAAGGTGCGCAAGCACGGCTATTCCAAACGCACGAACCTGGCGCAAGGTGCATCTGGCGATGGACGCGAACACCGGCCAGATTTGCGCGGTGCTGATGACGCACCAGGATGTCGGCGATGGCGAGGTGCTGCCCGAGTTGCTCGACCAGATCCCGGCCGGCACGCCGATCGGGGTCGTCGGCGGCGACGGCGCCTACGACACCCGGCAATGCCACGCGGTGATCGCCGCGCGCGAGGCCACGCCGTCGATCCCGCCGCGCGACGGCGCGGCGCCCTGGCCGCAACGAATCCCGGGCGCGGCTTGGCGCAACGACGCGCTCGACATCATCGGCCGCAGCAGCCGACGGGAGTGGAAGAGATCGAGCGGCTACCACCGGCGCTCGCTCGCCGAGACGTTGATGTACCGCTTGAAGGTGCTCACCGGCAGAAGCTTGGCGGCGCGCACGATTGGCGCCCAGGCCACCGAGGTGGCCATCCGCGCGGGCGTGCTCAATCGCATGGTCGCGCTGGCACGCCCTCAGTCCGTCCGTATCGGGTAAATTCATGGGGAAAGGGGAAAGTCCCTGTCAGACTCGATTTATGCAACAACGCCCAAAATATGCCTACATAAGTTACTGCAATTGGATTCCAAAATATTGCAGAAGCTCGTTCTGCAGCATCATCAATTTGACAACGTCCAATATAACAAGTAAATCTATCATACATTTCCAAAGCGATCAGCATAAATGCAGTTGACATAACTAATTTTAAACAATCGCATAAAATCTTCATTTGGAATCCTGAATTCTTTGTGGTTTTCCCATAGCATATATTAAAACCATTTGATGTCGCTCAACACCGTCGCTTTGACGACACCAGGCACCATTCCCATGCCGCCAGACTACATTCACGTTGCCACGCCTTGGCGCCCTATTTACTCGGCAACAATTCAACTCTATTCAGTTTAAATTTTTGCCGCTTTGGCCCCATGGCGACAATATTTCTCTCACTGATAACAAGTCTCCACCTGCCAGCACCATCAATTACGTTCGGCACGTCGACAAATCGTCTGTCATCGAGTTCCGTTACATCCAACAACAGAGTGCGCTCCATCCGTCCATTCCCGAGTCGCCAGGCTGCTTGCAATCCTTCTGGCGATCGGAATAGGCATATCTCAAGTCCAAAAAACTCACCTTCGACAGAATTATGCCTCATATTAGAGTAGACGCTCACATTATAATTTTCTGCCGCCGAACAATTGGAGATAAAAACGACAAAAGCCATAAAAATAAGCTTTGATAGATTTACAATCGACATCGAAGCCACTCCCAACTCAATACAAAATAAAATGAAATCCATTGATTCAGCTTACTTGATTTTTCGCTGGGCCAAACTTCCCCAGCATCACCAGGGCCGGACATGACCGCGCCTTACACGCCCAGCGATGTCTTCCGCAGCGGGCTTCAAAATATAATCAGGTTCATCAAAGTAAAAATAGCGACAACACAACGAAATTGAAATTATTTCGAAGTACCACCTAAATGAAATTCATTTCCAAATCTAAGCACAGAAAAAATACCCATTGAAATATACGAAAATATAACAATGAATATTGAGAAAATTCTAGCTAGCTGGAGTTCCAGCCTAGCATATTCTTGCTTTTCTATTTCATAAGGAACCCCACCGTTTACCACTTCAAAGTACTTGCCATTTAACGTAAACCAAGATCTGCTATGCACCGCGTCTCCGGCGCTAGTTATTCCAAACAAATCTTTTGTGGCATTAGGAATACATAGTAAAATCAATACCAACATGAGAATAGCCAATACAATCAATACTGCAACATATCGCCTACTTAGCACCAACTTAAAACTGCTACTTTTACACTCGTAAAATAAATTAAACGCAGCGTAAAAAAGAAGATGGAACAATGAGAAAGCGAGAACCCATTGCAAGTTCAAATCAACAGCATCGCCGAAATAGGCAAGACCGCACATAAATATCGAGCCAAGAAAAAACAATAAGCATGACAGAAAATATGCCAACTCCCCCTCCATTTCGCACATACTACAAATACACAATTTATCACACAAATACGGCACTTTTTTCAAGCGTATTTCTCAGATACCAACACCGTCATTTCCCATAGATCCGAGGAACCATCTCGTGACAAAACTCAAGCAATACCACATTCATCTTTCCCGATTAATTTTTGCCCCTTGAGCCGGCCACAGTTTCCAGCTATAGAATATCGAACCGAACATAGAAACCGGCAATCCGACAAATAGCAATACATCGATCTCATCCTTTTTTAAAAGCACGCGCACCAGGCCGGAAATCACCACCCCGAGAACAACTCCGATCCCAATCGACAGGAATGCGACTGTGGCAACGCCACGAATTACTTCCAAAAAAGTCCGCATGCTCATTTAGCTTCCCTAGCTTTCTTAATATCATCTGTGAACTATCCTGCGCCCTGCACTGCATCAAAGATTATTTGGCGCCCGGCACTCCACGTCGCGCTGCTCGTACTGGAAATCCATGTGCTTGCCGACGCTGTCGACGATGCGGCTGAGCGCCCACGACAAGATGACCGGCCGGCCCCTAGCGTTGATCGCGGCGTTGGCGTGTGGATTGCCCGCCGCGCCGTAATCACGCAGTTGGCCTCTTTTGGTCCACACCCGGAAGTAGGCCGGGGGGTGGGTGTTGGTTTGGATCAGACGCTAGCCGTCCATGCACAGCTCGTCGTTGACGTCGAAGGCGCGCGTCGTGGCGCGTCCAATGCGCAATGTGTGTCGTGGTCAGACTGGTTTCTCCCTACCGCTGCCGGAAGCCGGCGCCTGTGGCGCCGAGACGGACTGCTGGTCTACCGGTCGTGCGGGGCGGCCTGGCAAGAAAGCCAGAAAGGGGTCGGGCCACTATCAACAATGATGCAATTAACTTAAAGTTGATTTTCGAATTATTAATTCGAACACATGCTAGCCGGTATTTTCTAGCGGCAATCTATCCAAACGTCACAAATGAAGTATTTTTCCAACTTCATTTCATGAAGTCGCGTTGCACCAGACTTGGCCGGTGCCCGGGGCGAGTTTTCTTTGAGTGGCGGCGGTTTATCTGCTACGCTATTTGCTCACCTCACAGGAGACTACCCATGGCCAATCCGCAAATGCCCAACATCCCAGGCGCCGCTGTCATGACGGACACACTCGATTTCGTCAAGAACCTGTGGGGTAGCATGAGCGTTCCCGGCCTGACCGCACCCACCTTGTCGGTCGACGACCTGGACAAGAAAATCAACGACTTGAAGGCCGTCGAGGCGTGGCTGAACCTGAACATGAGCATGCTGCGCGGCAGCATCCAGGCGCTGGAGGTGCAACGCAACACCATCGCCACGCTCAAATCGGTGGGCGCCAGCCTGGCCGCCGCCGTCAACCAGGGCGCCGACACGTCGAAGTTCGAGTCGAACCCGTACATGTCGGCCTTCTTCCAGCAGCCCAGCGTGACGCCGCCGAAGGCAACCGCGCCGGCACCGGCACCGGCAGCCGCGCCGGCACCGAATCCGGCCAGCGCCTCCGCCGCCAACCCGGCGGGCGGCGCCAAGCCGGCCGACGCCTCGGACGCCGCGCAACTGGGCAGCCCGGCCGTCTGGTGGAACCTGCTGCAGGACCAGTTCAAGCAGGCCGTGTCGACGGCGATGGGCCCGGAGGCGGTGGCCGGCGCGACGGCGCGCGCCACCGAGACGGCGGCCAAGTTCGTCGCCGCCGCCGGCGGCAAACCGCCGGCGGCGACGGCCTCGTCGGCCAGCGGCTCGTCGGCCTCGGTCAGCGCCAAGGCGGCGGACAAGCCGGCGCTCAAGGCCGAGGCCGAGGCCAAGCCGGCCGCGAAAAAGGCGCCGGCCAAGCGCGCGCCGGCCGGCAAGGCCTGAGTTAGGGCGCGGCCACATTGTCCAGCGGTGCGACTTCAGGGTCAGACCCTAGGGTCTGACCCTAGGGCCAAGGCGGGGGTCTGACCCTCGCAGTCGGCCCGTCTCCGCTGGCACTGTTGTGGCCATCGGCGCCTTGCACGGGCGTGACGAGGCCTCGCGCTGTCGCGGCGCGAAAAAAACGGGACACTCCACCTGCGGGATGAACGTCTGGTATCCCCGGCGCGTGGGCCGGGGCCGTGCCGGCCTGCTTAGGCCAGGCGTTGGATGCGGATCGCGTCGATCAGGCCGTCGGCCTGGCGCTGCACCTTGACGATGCTGATCAGGCCTTCGTCGGCCAGCTGTTTGGCGTTGTCGTGCGCGGACTGGAAGTCCGGCAGGGTGTCGCCCTTGGCGGCCACCGGACGGATCCAGGCGGCGCTGCCCACGCGCATTTTTTCGTACACTTCTTTGGCGATATCTCGCATCTTATTTATCCTTATCGTAGTCTGGCCAAGACGCCGAACCGGTCGGCGCCATAGACCAGTGTAATCATTCGCGCGCGCGGAAACAAGGTTCCGTTGCGCTAAACCATCATTCGGCCGCTGTTGGCGGCGTCGCGGCGGCCTCCGCCGGGGCCGTCGGCGCCGCCTCGGCCGGCGCCGGCGCCGGCGCCAGCAGGGCCAGTTGCTCCATCAATTGGGCGAAGCGCTGCTGGCCGGGGGCGATGCCGTCGACATGCATCAGCACGCCGATGGCCTCGTCGGCCAGCGCCATGTCGTAGCCGCGCTGCTGCATGTGCGAGATCAGGATCTGCGCCGCGTTGAACAGGATGCGCAGGTTGTTGGGCAGCGCCGCGCGCGCCTCGCGCATCCACTCGACCGCCTCGTCGAGCTTGCCGGTCTTCCACAACAGCACGCCCTTGTTCATCATGTCGGCGGCCTCCTTGCGCGCCGCCTTGATCAGCTCCCCGCCCTCCTCGCCCATGCGCGCCTTGTCGAACACCTTCTGCACGTCCTCCAGCAGGGGCAGGTTGTCGTGGTTGTTGCGCGTCAGGTAGCACAGCAGCTCGACCGGCGCCTCCTTGACGCCGACGGCGAACAGCAGCGTGGCCATCTCCATGCAGGTCGGCGTGTCGGGCCGCTTCTTCTCGTCGGCCAGCATCAGTTCGAGCTCGTCGCCGGACTTGCGGGCGCGCCGGTAGTCGCCGCTCTCGTGGTAGACCAGCCCTCGGTGATCTTGGCGCGCAGCTCGACCTGGTTGCCGGCGAAGTCGCGCACCGCCGCGTTGAGCAGGCGCACCGCCTCCTTGCTGTCGTTCTTCTGGCCGCAGACGCGGGCCAGGCCGAAGTAGGCGTCGACCGTCTTCATGATCGAGTACTCGCCGATCTCGATGCACTTGCGGAAGGCCTTCTCGGCCAGCGGGATGTTGCCCAGCTTGAGGGCGGCGATGCCCAGCGCGCGCTGGCGCGGCACCGAGTTGGGCGACAGCTTGGCGGCCTTCTCCAGCACGTCGCAGGACTCCTCGGTCTTGCCCATCAGCTGGTAGGCCAGCGCCAGCTGGTCGAAGGCGTCGATGAAGAAGCGGTTCTCGGCGATCACGCCCTGGAACATCTGGCGCGCCGCCTCCAGCTCGCCGTTGTTCATGCGGATCTTGCCCAGGCCGGTGCGCGCCCAGTTGTACTCGCGCTCCTCGAGCACCCGCTCGAACACCTTGCGCGCCAGCTCCGGCTCGCCGCTCTTGAGCAGCAGGTTGGCCTTCATGCGCAGCAGGTCGATCTCGTGCAGCTTGTGGTGGACGATCTGCTCGTCGCACAGCCGGGCGGCGCGCAGGTAGTCCTTGTCGGCGAAGGCGTGGTCGATCTCGGCGAAGATCTGCTTCTTGTGCCAGACCCGGTTGAGCCGGGTCAGCAGCACGCCCTCGGTGATCGGCTTGATGATGTAGGCGTCGGGCTGGTGCTCGGCGGCGCCCATCACCGACTCGACGCTCTTCTCGGCCGACACCATCAGCCAGACGCTGCTGGGCAGCACCAGGTTCTTGATGCGCGCCTCCTCCAACACCTGCTGGCCGTTCTTGCCCTCGCCCAGGTTGTAGTCGCACAGCACGACGTCGTAGCGGGTCTTGCCGAGCAGGGTCATGGCCTCGCCGCCGCTGGCGGCCTGGTCGATGTGCTTGGCGCCCAGGTTGCGCAGCGACTCGCGCAGCAGTTGGCGGATGCCGACGAAGTCGTCGACCAGCAGGTAGCGTTTCTCGGCCCAGTCGATGCCGTCGACGGCGGTGGCGGCGGGATCGAGGGCGTGGGCGGTCATCAAAGGTGCTCCGTTCAAGGCAGGCGCAGCACGAAGCAGCCGCCGCCCAGGGCGCCGCCGTTCTCCAGCGCGATGCCGCCGTGGCGCTGGCGGTGCTTGTGCATGCGCGCCACCTCGCTGGAGAAGTACAGGCCGAGGCCGCTGCTGTTGTTGATGAAGTTGAGCTTGCCGGCGCCGCCCTGCATGGCCGCCGCGCCGGCCTCCAGCATGGCCGGCGGGAAGCCGTCGCCGTTGTCGGCCACGCGCACCTCGAGGTAGTCGCCGTCGACGCCGACCGACAGGCGGATGCGGTCGCGCGTGTAGCGGATGGCGTTGTTGATGGCGTGGACCAGCACGCCGATGACCAGGTCCTCGTCGAAGCACCAGATCAGCTCGGAGGGGAAGTCGAGTTCGAGGGCGATGCCGCGCGACCGCAGCAGGATGCGGCTCTGCGAGGCGACCTGCTCGACCAGCTCGCCGATCTGCTGCGGCGTCGCGTCGAACGGGTAGGCCGGCTTGCCGACCTCCTTGTACAGCGCCAGCAGCTGGATCAGGTTGTCGTTCAGGCGCTTGCTCTGGTAGAGCATCTGCGCCATCTGCGGGTAGGCGGCGGCGGGGTCGCGCGGGTCGAGCGGGGCGCTGTTGTCGCCGGCGGCGGCCGGCGCGGCGGGCGGCGCGGCCGCCAGCAGGTTTTCCAGCGTGCCGCTGAGCACGCTGATCGAGTTCTTCATGTCGTGCACGGTCGACGCCAGGAACATGTACAGCTCGGGCGAACCCGCTTGATCATCCATCGTTCAGCTCTCCATCGGGCGATCCGGCAGCGCCCTTAGCGCGATTTGGAAGGTAGTCAGAGGCGAATTATATCCTGTCGCCAACAGCGCCGCGCCGCTTTTGCGCTGGCGCAAGCGCCGCTTGGCGCGGGAACAACGCCCCCCTGGCGGGCGCGCCTCACTGGCTGCGGCGGCGCTCCTTGAGCAGGAAGCGGCCCGGGTCGAGGGCGGCGGCCAGGTTGGCCTCCAGCGGCGCCGGCAGCCCCTCGAGCTGCGACACCAGCAGCTCGGCCATCAGCGGCGCCCAGATGATGCCGCGCGAGGCGTAGCCCAGCAGGCAGTGCAGGCCGGGGTGGCGCGGCACGTCGCGCAGGCGCTCGAGGCGGCCGGCCGACGGGTAGTCGGGCAGCGCGCCGGCCAGCGGCAGGCGGTCCGGCGCGGCGCAGCGGAAGCCGACGCGGCCGGCCAGCGGCGCGTCGGCCACCCGCACGGCGGGCAGGATCTCGGCCAGCCGCGCCATGTTCTCCTGCTGGCTGGCGGCGCGCAGCGCCGGGTCGGCGTCGTCGTCGTAGGTGGCGCCGGCGCAGATCACGCCCTCGAACGGCGGCGTGATGTAGGCCTCGCGGCAGACCACCAGCGACTGCGCCGGCACCCGCTCGGGGGCCAGGTGGGTGACCTGGCCGCGCAGCGCCTGCAGCGGCAGCGGCGCCGACTGCGCCAGCGCGCGCGCGCCGGCGCCGGTGGCCAGCACCACGGTGGGCGCCTCGGCCACCAGCGCGCCGGCGGCGTCGCGCACCTGCCACCGGCCGTCGACGCGCCGCAGGTCCAGCGCCTCGGCCAGGAAGACACGGCGCAGGCGCGCGCCGCAGGCGTCCAGCAGCGCGGCGCACAAGGAGGACGGGCGCGCCCAGCCGCCCTGCTCGAACAGCCAGCCGCCGTGCGGTGTGGTCGAACCGAGGCGGGCCGAGGCGGCGGCGGCGTCGAGCCAGCGCACGTACTCGGTCGGATAGTTCCAGGCCTCGACCACCTCGCGCTGCACGGCGGCGTGGCCGGCGTCGCGCGCCAGTTGCAGCACGCCGCAGCTGGCGCCGGCGAAGGCACGGCCGACGCCGCCCAGCCGCACCCACTGGCGCAGCGCGAACAGGAAGGCGGCGCGGCTCAGGCGGGTCGGGATGTTGTCGTCCTTCGACAGCAGCGGCATGAAGATGCCGGCCAGGTTGCCGGACGCCTCCTGCGCCGGTTCGGCGTGGCGCTCGATCAGCGTCACGTCCCAGCCGTGCGCGCACAGGCGCTCGCAGGCGGCCGAGCCGGCCACGCCGGCGCCGACGACGATGGCGCGCCGCTCGGGCGCGGCCGGCGCCGCCGCTTGCGGCTTGCGGCTGGCGTAGACGCCGCGCAGGTCCGGCGGCGCCGCCGCCTCGGGCGCTGCGCCGGCGGTGGCGGGCGCGGCATCGGCATCGGGTCTGGTGGCAGCCGCCATGCCTTCGGTGGGATCCGGCACCACCTCGCAGGCGAAGCCGGCGGCGCGCAAGGCCCAGGCCTGCGCCTCGTCCGGCGCGCCGGCCCACAGCGTGGCGCCCCGCACCGCCAGGCGCGCCAGCGCGCGCGCGGGAATGGCCGGCGCGCCGGCCGCCACGGCCGGCACGTGGAAGGCGTCGACGCGGGCCTCGATCTGCGGCAGCAGCGCCTCGGCCGGGCCGATCATCAGGTCGAGCGTGACGCGGCCGTCGTCGAGCAGGATGCGGTGCAGGCCGGGCACCAGCGGCGGCCACAGCGCGCGCAGCTGGGCCGGGGCGATGTCGGCGGCGGCCGGCGGCCGCGGCGCGATGGCCAGGTAGTGCAGCGCGCCGCGCGCGGGCGCCGCCTGCCACTCGGCCCACAGGCGGAGGAACTGTTCGCCCCGGCCGAAGCCGGTGTCGAGGACGACGTGCGGGCCGCTCACGCGCGTGGCGCCGAGTGGTGGCGGAAGCAGTCGGGCGCGTGGTCGTCGACCATGCCGATGGCCTGCATGTAGGCGTAAATAATGGTCGAGCCGACGAACTTGAAGCCCAGCTTGGCAAGGTCACTTGGAGATGCGGTCGGACAGCGCGGTGGTGACGATGCGCTCGGCGCCCGGATTGACGATGGGCGCGCCGTCGACATAGGCCCACAGCAGCTGGTCCAGGCTGCTGCCCTGCGCGCGCAGGCGCAGGTAGGCCTGGGCGTTGGTGATGGCCGCCGCCACCTTCAGCCGGTTGCGCACGATGCCGGCGTCGGCCAGCAGCGCGGCCACCTTGTCGGCGTCGTAGACGGCGATTTTTTCCGCGTCCCAGTCGTCGAAGGCGGCGCGGTAGCTGTCGCGCTTGTTGAGGATGGTCTCCCAGCTCAGACCGGCCTGCGCGCCCTCCAGGTTGAGCATCTCGAACAGCTTGCGCTCGTCGTGGCAGGGCACGCCCCACTCGTGGTCGTGGTAGTCGACATAGCGGGGATTGGCCGAGTTGGCCCAGTTGCAGCGGGTAGGTGTCATGGCAGGCTAGTCGTGGCGCGAAAGACAGCCAGTATAATTTATTTCTACCCCCCACCGATCCGCCACGGTCGGGGTCTGACCCCGTACGGGGTCAGACCCCTGGCTTGCGGGGGTTGGGGCGGCGGCGATCCACCAATCACAGGAGCAGTCATGCAATTCGAAGCAAAGTTGGAGTGGCAACGCAACGGACAGGTTTTTCTGGATCAGCGCTATAGCCGCGCGCACACCTGGAGCTTCGACGGCGGTCTGACCGTGCCGGCCTCGTCGTCGCCGCTGTCGGTGCCGCCGCCGATGTCGGAGGCGGCCAACCTCGACCCCGAGGAGGCGCTGGTGGCCGCCACCTCCAGCTGCCATATGCTGTTCTTCCTCTCCATCGCCGCCCAGCGCGGCCACACGGTCGACAGCTACGTCGACCGCGCCGTCGGCGTGCTGGGCAAGAACGCGGACGGAAAAATGGCCATGACCCGCATCGCGCTGCGCCCCGAGATCAGCTTCGCCGGCACCGCCTGGCCGGGCGCCGAGGAGCTGGCGGCGATCCACCACGCCGCCCACGACAAGTGCTACATCGCCAATTCGCTCAAGGCCGAGGTGGTGGTGGAGGCGCCGCCGCCCCGCTAGTGTAGTGTTGAATTCTGTTTTAGCGCATGGTTGCGCATTGGCGCGAATGACCTTTTGCAATATGTCGCGGGCACTGGCGGTCCAGATAAATGGCTTGGGGTTGGTGTTGTGGTTGACGATGTCTTGATCGATGGCGGAGGTCAATTCAGGGACGCTGGTATCCGGCTAGTAGGCGATATCCTCCATGCGGAAACGATACTTGCGCCGCTCCGGCAGACTCCACTCCGGCCCGGCCTCCACTCGTCGGGGCGCGGGCAACTCGGACGGCTCGCTGGCGGGTGCTGGCGGCAGGGCGGCGGCGGGCGCGACAGCGGCGACAGCGAGCGGGGCGGCGGCCAACTCCGCCCTCCTCTGCTCCGCGGCGAACTCCCGGCGCAGGCGGCTGGCGACGGTCCATTTTTTGTCACCGGGCCGGCGCACGGACAGGTCGGACCAGGCATTGCGGTTGCTGTGGGCGAAGGAGCGGGCGAACTGGTTGGGCGAAACGGCGCGCCCGTTGTGGATGATCTGGTCGCCCACCACCTCCGCATAGTTGTGTTCGCCATAGCTCCACGAGCGCAGTCGGGTGCCCTCCGGCAGAAACAGCGATTTCCATTGGTAGCCATGCAGCGGCGGCTGGCCCGGGTGCGGACATTGCTGCTCACACAACCACAATTCAACCGCCGCCAGCATCGCGGCGGACAAATCCTGCGGGCCGCCATGCTTTTCCAGATGCGCGATCAGCTGGAGCAGGACGGGGTGGGGAAGCTGCACGGACACTGTGGTAAACATTCTCTTTTCTCCTCTGCTTTGCCCTGCTTTTTTCTCTTTTCTTCTCTTTTGACCCGCGTAGCGAAAAAGAGTTCAAAGCAGAGGAAAAGAGAAGAAAAAAGAAGGAAAAGCAGAAGGTTTACCAGAGAGGTTGGGAACGGCGCGCGCCCTAGTATAGTGTTGAGTCCTTGTTGACGCATAGAAATGCGCCCCAAGAACGCAACACTACGCTAGTCCCGCGCGCCCGGACGCGGCGGCGGCGTTGCGCCGCCTACGCTTCCAGGTCGCTCGACAGGCCGACGCGGCGGCGCTCGCCGCCCAGCGCCAGCGGGCCTGTCAGGTTGGTCACCAGGCGCACCTCGCCCTCGGCGACGGCCTGGTCGAGCTGCTGCATCAGACGCGGGAACAGGCCGTCCGGCCGCGCCAGCTCGGTGGCGTACAGCGCCGCCCAGGCGTTGCGGCCGGAGCGCTTGGCGATGTACAGGCCCTGGTCGGCCAGCTCGACCACCTGCGACCAGGTCAGCAGCCGCGCCTGCGCCGGCAGGAAGGGGAAGCAGGCGAAGCCGATCGAGCAGGTCTTGGCCAGGGTGGCGCCGTCGGCCAGCTCGAAGGGCCGGTCGGCCACGGCGCAGCGGATGCGCTCGGCCACCACCTTGGCCTCGTCGCGGTGGGTGGCGCGCGCCAGCACCAGGAACTCCTCGCCGCCCCAGCGGATCAGGTAGTCGGACTCGCGGAACACCTCGCGCAGGCGCTCCTGCATCTGCACCAGGATCGAGTCGCCGGCGGCGTGGCCGTAGCGGTCGTTGACCTCCTTGAAGTGGTCCAGGTCGACCATGAAGAAGACCAGGTCCTTGTCGAGCATCTGCTCGCGTTCGGCGCCGTCGGCGCGCGCGCCCTGGTCGTAGCGGCGCAGGCTCATCGCCACGTCGGTGTCGACGTGCTGCAGGAAGAAGCGGCGGTTGCGCAGGCCGGTCAGCTGGTCGGTCAGGCTGACCTCCTCCAGCGCCTTGTAGGCGCGCTCCAGTTCCAGGTTCTTCTCCAGCAGCTGTTCCTGGGTCGCGCTCAGCGTCTTCAGGGTGGCCTCGACCTGGCGGTAGGCGGCGGCGTTGTCGAGCGCGATGGCGCCGTAGGCGCACAGGGTGCGGAAGATCAGCCGGTCGCGGTCGCCGTAGGCGCTGGCGTGCAGCGACTGCACCGTCATCGCGCCGAGCACGCGCTCGCCGACGCGCAGCGGCGCGAACAGCAGGGTCAGGGTCGGCAGCGTGCCGGGGATCAGGTTCGGCGTGGCGCCGTCGGCGGCCAGCTCGATGAGCAGCTCGCGCCGCTCGCGCACGCAGCGCGCGCTGTTGGCCTTGGGGTCGCTCAGCGCGAAGCGGATGGCCGGCAGCGGCTTGCCCGCCTCGACGCCGAAGGCGCAACGCAGCGACTGGCCGTCCGGCTCGAGCAGGAAGATCGAGAAGTGGGTGGCGTCGAGCAGGCCGTGGACGTGGCGGTCGAGGGCGCGGAACACCGCCGCCGCGTCGAGGTGGGCGGTGATCTCCTGGCCGATCGCGCTCAGGTGCTGCAGGGTGGCGCTGGTCTGCTGCAGCACCTCGGCGCGCTGCGCCTCGGCGGCGGCCAGCTGGCGGTGGTGCTCGCCCTCGGTCTGGGCGCGCTCGGTCTGGTACTGCACCTGCATGGCGATGGCGCGGTTGGTGGCCTGCTGGCTGTGGGTCTGGTCGCGCGCCGCGCTGGCCTGCAGCGCGATCTGGTAGGCGGTGGCGTAGTCGCCGATGGCGGCGTGCTCGCGCGCGGCGGCGTCGAGCAGCGCGCCGGGCACGGCGTAGCCGTCGATGGTGGCGGCGGTGGCCAGCGCCAGCTGCAGGTAGTGCAGCACCGCGTTGGGCGCGGCCATGTCGGCCGGCGGCGCCAGCCGGTGGCGCGCGTGGATGCGCGCCAGCACGCTGAGCGCGGCGATCTGGTTGGAGGCGTCGCCGTGCTCGCAGGCCAGCGCCAGCGCGGTGTTGGCGACGGCCAGCGCGTCGGCCGGCCGGTCCAGCTGCGACAGGGCGTGCGCCTGGCCGCGCCGCGCGCTGCTCTGGAAGTCGGACTGGCGCAGCGCGTCGCCGCGCTCGCCGAGGCGGGCGAAGCTGTCGAGGGCGGCGTTGTAGTTGCCCAGGTCGAGCGCCAGGTCGCCCTGGTACTCGAGCGCGATGGCGTAGGCGCGCGAGCCGGCCAGCGGCGCCAGCGTGTGCAGCGCCTCGCGCAGCAGGCCCTGGGCGGCCTCGCGCTGGCCCAGCTGGCGCAGCGTTTCGGCGGTCTGCATCAGGCACAGGCCGATGCTCAGCGGCCAGCCGGTGGGCCGCGCCAGGTCGAGGCCGCGCTGCATCCATTCGAGCGCGGCGTCGTGCGCGTTCAGGCTGGTGAAGGCGTTGCCGATGTTGGTGGCGACGATGATGGCGCGGCGCCGCTGGCCGCTGCCCATGGCCGCCTCGTAGCTGTGCATCAGGTGGCCGATGGCGCGGCCGTAGTCGCTGGCCTGGAAGGCGCGGGTGCCGTGGTAGTCGCTGATCCAGCCGGCCGCCACCGGCTGCGCCGGGTCCGGCTCGGCGGCGAAGCGCTGGCCCCAGCGCGCGGTGGCGCTGTGGACGTCGCCGAACACGTCGAAGATGGCGGCGGCGGCGTCGATCACGTCGGCGCGCAGCGGGTCGCCGGCGGCGCGCGCGCCGGCGGCGGCGCTGGCCAGCGCGGCGGCGCCGCCGCCCGGGTCGCCGCGGTCGTTGGCGATCCAGGCCAGCAGCCAGTGGGCGTCGGCGCGGCCGCGCGGGTCGGCGCAGTGCTCGAACAGCCCCAGCGCGTGCTCGGCCTGGCCCTGGGCGGCGTCGAGCGCGCCGGCCAGCCAGTGCGCCTCGGCGCCGACCAGCTCGAGGCGGGCCTGCACGGGGAAACGTTGCGCCTCGGCCAGCGCGGCCAGCAGGGGCGCCGCCTCGGCCGCCCAGCCCTGCGCCCGCGCGGGATCGCGCTGGCGGCTGTGCCAGGCGAGCTGGGCCAGCAGTGTCAGCCGCGCAGCACCCTCGGACGAGGGCAGCGCCGCATTCCACTGCGCCAACTCTTCATCGGGCGCAAACATTTCCACTAAATCAATTCCTCAAGCTGTTGTGTCGCGACGGGGCCCCGGCTCCGGCCCCGGCGGCACGGTTTTCTTGCTCATGCGCATTTAACCGCGCATCCGCATTATTTCACAGTTTGGCCGGCAAGCCGCTGGCGCCGCGGCTTTGCGGCCGGTGGAAGGACTCAAGTGCTTGATATCAAAGACAAATGTTGATTCCACATGGAAACAATGATTGACCTATCGGGAAGCCCGCGCGCTTACTTCAGCAGCGTCACGGCGGCGGAAAACGTAAAAAACGATATCGCCGTCGAGACCAGGATGATGCGCGCGATGCGGCCGGTGTCGGCGCCGTAGCGTTCCGACAACATGGCGACGTTGCTGGCGCTCGGCAGGCAGGCCACCAGCACCACGGTGTTCAAGGCGAAGGGCTCGAGCGGCAGGCCGAGGCGGATGGCGGCGTGGCCCAGCGCCAGCATCAGCAGCGGATGCAGCACCAGCTTCTTCAACGCCACCGGCACGTATTCGCGCAGCGGCGTGGCGTCGGCGCTGGCCATCTGCGAGCGGGCCAGCACCGCGCCGATGGTGAACAGGGCCACCGGCGAGGCGGCGTCGGCCAGCATGGCGACGCTGCGCTGCAGCGGCCCGGGCAGGGCCAGGCCGAGCGCCGGGGCCAGCGCGCCGAGCACGATGGACCAGGGCATCGGGTTGGCCAGCATGCCGCGCAGCGCGGCCAGCACGGCGCCGCGGCCGCGCCCGCTGCCGACCCGCGACAGGGCGATGCACAGCGAGCTGGTGACGACCATGTCGACGGCGATGGTCAGGATCACCGGCCCCGACGAGCGCGGCCCGAGCAGCGCCAGCAGCAACGGCACGCCCATGAAGCCGGTGTTGGGGAAGGCCGCCACCAGGGCGCCGAAGGCGGCGTCGTTCCAAGCGATGCGGTGGCTCAGCGTGGCGGCCATGGTCAGGCCGACCATCAGCAGCGCGCACAGCAGGTAGACGGCGAACAGGCCGGGGTCGAGCAGCTGGGCCAGCGGGGTCGCCGCGCCGAAGCGGAACAGCATGCAGGGCAGCGCGAAATACAACACGAAGGTGTTCATGCCGGGAATGGCGACCAGCGGCAGCATGCCACGGCGCACCGCCACATAGCCGCATAGCACGAGGGCGAAGAAGGGGAAGGTGACGGCGAGGATATCGAGCATGGCAGGCCATTGTAAGCGCGGGCTTTTGCCCTATGCTGACGGGATCGCCAAAATATATTTGTCGCGCGATGGCATCGGCGCGGCGCGCCCGGGCCGGGCCGGCGCGTTCTATTGGATCGACGGGAAGTTCGGCCACGCGCCGTCCGGCGCGCCCGGCAAAACGGCGCCGGGCGGGATCGCCGGCGCCGTCCATGCACAACTGGAGCCGGCCTCCCGGGTGGAGGTCCGGCCCGGCCCGCCCGCGCCGCGGGCGGGGGTCAACTCAAGCTCAAGCGTGCTTGCCGACCTCGATCAGGCGCGAACGCATGTTCTCCGAGGCGGCCGGTCCCGGCGCGAACATATAGTCCTCGTCGTTGATGGCCAGGCCGCTGTTGGCGTCGACCAACACCTGGTCGGCCGGCTTGCCGGTCTCGCGGCTGACCACCAGCAGGCTGGCGCCCTCCGGTGCCAGATGGTCGTTGCCCCAGGCGATGAAGGCCAGCAGCACCGGTTTGAAGGCGCGGCCGGACTTGGTCAGCACGTACTCGTAACGCGGCGGTCGGGCGCTGTACTGGCGGCGCTCCATCAGGCCGCCCTCGACCAGCCCGGCCAGACGGCGCGTCAGCATGTTCGGCGCGATCTTCAGGCTCTTCTCGAACTCGTCGAAGCGCGACAAGCCATAGAAGGCATCGCGTAAAATCAGGATACTCCACCACTCTCCGACCTTCCCCAAGCTGCGGGCGATCGGACAGGGCATGCGGCCAAAATCGGTATGTTTCATGGGGGACTCCGTTCCGGTGCTGATGCGGGTGAGATTGCGGGGTGACGGCAGAGTCACCGCTTTCGCAAAGTCATTATTGTCCATTCGTAAAATGCCTGCTTTTGCTGGGCGAGACGGCGGTTTTGGATGCAGAGAAAACTATTAAAAAAAATGAAAAGATAGGCATAATACGCAACACACTTCCAGTTAACGTAGCAAATTGATCATGTTTCCAAGCAACGAATCGACCGTGCGCCATATCCTGATCGTGGACGACTCCGCGTTCGAGCAGCGCATGCTGATGGATTTGCTGAGCGACTACCCCTACCGCATCTCGGCCGCCGTCAACGGCCTGCAGGGTTACCAACTGGCGCTGGCCAAGCAGCCGGACCTGATCCTGCTCGACGTGCGCATGCCCAACATGGACGGCTACACGGCCTGCCGCCTGCTCAAGGCCAACCCGGCCACGCGCGACATCCCGGTGATCTTCCTCAGCGGCGCCGACGCCGACGAGGAGCGCATCATGGGCCTGTCGATCGGCGGCGTCGACTACGTCTCCAAGCCGTTCTCGCCGGGCGAACTGGCGGCGCGCATCCACGTCCACCTGAACCTGGTGCAGCGGCCCGGCGCCGCCGCCGCCGCCGCCGGCCAGGCGGCCGACCCGGACGCGGTGCTGGTGCGCGCCGCCAAGCGCCTGATCACCGACAACCTGGCGGCCCTGCCCAGCCTGGCCGAGATCGCCCGCAGCGTCGGCACCTACCGCGAAAAACTGTCGCAGGTGTTCCGCGAGCAGACCGGCATGACGGTGTTCGCCTTCATCCGCGAGGAGCGCATCCGCCGTGGCGTGCAACTGCTGCGCGAGAGCGAGATCGACGTGCAGGACATCGCCCTGCTGATCGGCTTCAACAACGCCGGCAACTTCGCCACCGCCTTCCGCGAGCGCATCGGCGTCACCCCCAGCGCCTACCGCCTGTCGATGCAGCAACATAAAAAACCGCCGGAGGACTGAAGCCCCCCGGCGGCGGCGGCCGGCGCTGGCGCGCCGGACGGATTCTTGTTGTTTCTTGTTGTTTGTTCGGAAATCCAGGGTCGGCCCCTAGTGTAGTGTTGCGTCCACCGCTCACTCGGCCACGACGGCCGGCGCCTGGCCGGCGCCGCGCGTGTCGCGCGCCGCCATCAGCCACAGCATGCCGGCCGACAGCAGGGCCGGCACGGCGACCAGCAGGAAGATGCTGCTGTTGGGCCAGTTCATCCCGATCAGCTGGCCGCCCAGCACCGGGCCGACGATCGAGCCGATGCGGCCCACGCCCAGGCTCCAGCCGATGCCGGTCGAGCGCAGCGTGGTCGGATAGTACTGGGCGGCGAGCGCGTTGACGGCCGGCTGGCCGCCGACGATGCAAAAGCCGGTGACGAAGATGGCGCAGAACAACAGGGCCAGCGAGGCGTCGGCGCGGCCGATCAAGGCGATGGCGACGGCGGCGACCAGGAAGGACGGCACCAGCACGCGCTGGAAGCCGGCGCGGTCGATCCACTGGCCCATGGTCAGGGTGCCGATGGTGCCGCCGACCTGCAGCACGGTGCCGGCCAGCACTGCCGTCTGGGTCGACAGGCCGGCGTCCTTGGCGATGCTGGGCAGCCAGTTGGAGAGGAAGTAGAGGTTGAGCAAATTCATGAAGTTGACCACCCACAGCAGCAGGGTGGTGCGGGCGCGGCCCTCGCGGAACAGCTGGGCCACGCTGGCGCCGGCGCGCTGCTTCTCGTTGACCACATAGCGCGTGCCGGCGTCGATGGTCAGCTGCGGGTCGATGCGCGCCAGCCATTTGCCGACCTGCTCGACCTTGCCGCGCAACACCAGGAACTGCAGCGACTCGGGCAGGTAGACCAGCATCAGCAGGCCGATCGCCAGCGGCACGGCGCCGCCGACATAGAACACCGAGTGCCAGCCGAAGGCCGGGATCAGCGCGGCCGACAGCAGGCCGCCGGCCACGGCGCCGACGGTGAAGCCGCAGGACACCATCATCATCAGGGTGACGCGGCGGCGCGCCGGGCTGTATTCGCCGGCCAGGGCCATGGCGTTGGGCATCACCGCGCCCAGGCCCAGGCCGGTGATGAAGCGGATCAGTTCGAGTTGGAACAGGCTGGTGGCCGACGGCGTGGCCAGCATGCAGACGGAAAAGAACAGGGTGGCGGCGATCAGCACCGGGCGGCGGCCGATGCGGTCGGCCAGCAAACTGAACAGCAAGGAGCCGACCAGCATGCCGAACAGGCCGGCGCCGAACACCGGCCCCAGGCTGGCCTTGCTGACGCCCCAGTCCTGGATGATGGCCGGCGCCACATAACCCATCGCCTGCACGTCGAAGCCGTCCATGATGACGCACAGGCCGCACAGCAACAGCACGCCGGCCTGGAAGCGGCCGGTCTTGCCCTTGTCGATCAACGCCGGAATATCGATTGCCTTGCCTGTGTCCATCATGTCTCCTCTGGGGTTTCCTTTTGTAATGCAACCATTAGAGAACAGATCGATCCATCATACAAACAGTAAATTTTTGTGTATTTATCAGATTTCCTTCTGAATACCGGAGGCGCCCCCGCGCAAGGCGGCAAAAAGGGGTCAGACCCCGGCGGGGTCTGACCCCGGCGTCCGGGCTGCGGGGTAGCGCTCAATCGAGCTCAGTAAAACAACGCCACTCCTCGGCGCATCAGAACTTGTAGTTCAGCTTGACCGAGGCGAAGCGGCCGCGCGGATCGGCCTGGGTGAAGTCGAAGAAGCTGGTCGACGAGTCCCACGACGGCCGCTGGTCGGTCAGGTTCTGCACGATCAGGCTGACGGTGGCGGCCGGCGTGAGCCGCCACGCCACGTTGGCGTCGAAGGTGGCGACCGGGGCGACGTGCTCGCCGGGACGGGTGGTCTGGTCGTAGCCGTCGACGTAGTTCCAGGTCAGCGTGCTGCTCCAGCGGCCGATGTCCCAGGTGGCCGAGGTGACGCCGCGCCATTGCGGGATCGAGCCGAAGTGGTTGTTGCCGGCGCCGTTGGCCAGCGGCTCGCCCTCGGACAGCGGGGCCGCGTACTTGAACACCTTGCTCAGCTGGGCGTTCAAGCTCAGCTTGCCGTTCCGCTTGAAGTCGAAGCGCTGGCGCAGGTCCAGGTCGATGCCGCTGGTCTCGCGGTCGCCCTGGTTGGTGTACTGCACGTACAGCGTGTTGATGCGGCCCTCGGCGTCGCGGCTGATCTTGTTGGGGAAGCGCGCCTCGTTGGCGATGATGGTCTCGGCCGTGTCGGTGCCGATCACGCCGCGCGTCTTGATGCGGTAGTAGTCGAGGCCGATGCTGCTGTCGCTGCTCGGCGCGATCACCAGGCCCAGGTTCAGGTTGTTGGAACGCTCCGGCCGCAGCTGGTCGTTGGCGCGGGTGATGTTGGTCACGCCGCGCGGCTGGTTGGGCGCGATCGGGTCCTTTCGGATCGATCACCGAGCCGTAGCTGACCGAGGTGCTGTTGGTGATCTCCGGCAGCGACGGCGCGCGGAAGCCGCGCGACACGGTGCCGCGCAGCAGCAGCCACTGGGCCGCCTGGTAGCGCACGCTGGCCTTGGGCGAGAAGGCCCTGCCGAAGTCGCTGTAGTGGTCGGCGCGGCCGGCCAGGTTGACGCTGAGGTCCCTTGACCACGGGCGCGTTGAATTCGGCGAACACGGCCGACACGTCGCGCCGGCCCTTGATGATGTTGATCGCCGGACGCAGCTCGGTGCCCGACAGCACCGCCGTCGAGGTGTCCGAGTCCATCTCCTCGCGGCGCCACTGGCTGCCGACGGCGAAGCCGAGCGGGCCGGCCGGCAGCTCGAACAAGTCCTTCGAGGCGCTCAGGTCGAGCGTGGTCAGCTTGGACTCGGCCGGCCGCAGGGTGGCCAGGCGCAGGCGTTGGCGCAGCGCCTCGCTGTTCTTGGACTGGTCGGCGAAGTTGTAGCTGCCGTCGGCCAGCACTTTCTCGAACTCGTAGCGGTTGACGAAGTTCTGCACCGTCTCCTCCAGCTTGCTGGCCGAGCGGCCCAGCGAGGCGTCGTATTCCCAGCCGGCCAGGCTGCCCTTCAGGCCGGTCAGCACGCGGTAGAAGTCGACCTTGTCGGACTTCAGGCGCGGGCCCAGGTCGAACAGGGTGGCGTTGATCGGCTGCGGCGTGGCGCCGGGGTTGTTCGGATGGCCGACCGGCAGCGCCACGCTGATGGTGTCGAGCTTTTGCTGCGCCTTGTTCCAGGCGCGCAGGCTGGTGCTGACCGTCAGCGGCGCGCCGAAGGTCTGGTCGGCGCGCGAGTGGCCGTACAGCAGGTCGGCGTAGGCCTCGCTGTCCTGGTTCAGGCGCAGCGTGCCGCGCAGCGAGGAATGCACGCGCGAGATGCCCGGAATCAGCGTCTTGTACTGCGCCGGGTTGTAGGCCTGCACCACGCCGCTCTTGCCGGCGGTGATGTCGCCGTAGGGTTTCCGCTCCAGCGGACCTTGCAGGCCGCCCAGCAACTTGGTGGCGTCCGAGCCGTAGTAGTTGGTCGGCACCCAGGCCAGCGAGCCGTTGGCGTTGCCGTGCCAGTCGCTGCCGCGCATCCAGTCGACGTCCGACTGTTGCAGCTTGTCGCGCTGCAGGGCGTCGACCGAAAACACCACGCTGTAGCCGTCCTGCGCCAGGCTGCCGAAGCCGGTCTGCAAGGCCGCGCTCTTCTCCGTCTGGCCGCTGCCCTGGGTCGAGGCGCCGCCCTTGACGCTCAGCTCGGTGCCCTTGAATTCCTTGTACAAAATGATGTTGACCACGCCGGCCACCGCGTCCGAGCCGTAGACCGAGGAGGCGCCGTCCTTCAGCACCTCGATGCGCTGCACCGACTCCATCGGCAGGCTGTTCAGGTCGACGAACACCTCCTGCAAATCCTGCGCCGTGGCGTAGGGGCTGACGCGCTTGCCGTTGACCAGGATCAGCGTGTTCTTCTGCCCCAGGCCGCGCAGCGACAGGCCGGCCGTGCCGGCCGAGAAGCTGCCGGTGTACTGCTCGTTGTAGCTGTTGCCGCTGTTGGCCGAGATGGCGCGCAGCACGTCGGCGATGCTCGACTTGCCAGTGGCGGCGATGTCCTTGGCGCTGATCACCTGGACGGCGCTGGCGCCCTCCTTCTCGCTGACGCGGATGTTGGAGCCGGTGACGACGACGCGCGCCGGTTCGTCGGCGTAGGCGAGCTGCGGGAAGGCGGCGGCGATGGCTAAACTGATGCTGAGTGGCTTGAACATGATTTCCTCTTGGTGGGTTTGGCGCCCTCTTCCGGTGGAAAAAGGGCGTGCACAGCCCTGCCGGCCTGGTGGGTCGGTGCGGGTATTGCGCGGGTTTGCAGTGGCTTGCGGCGGGCTGCCGCGGACTACGGGGGTAAGGTGTTAGGCGACGCTACACATGCACTGCGCCATGCAAAGCATGTACAGGACGTGACGGTCGGGGCGGGACAGGATCAGGGTGGGACGCAACATAACAAAAGGCCGGTGGTGCAAGGGAGATTGCACTATACCGGCCGCTATTGCTTGTCGGAACGAATCATTTGTTCCTTGTATATACGATTTGGATCTAAAGGCCGGCGGCCTGGCGCGGCGCCTCGGCCGCCGGGTTGGCCGCCGGGTTGGCCGCGTCTGCCACGGCCTGGGCCGCCATCTGGCGGCGCCAGAAGTACCAGGAGACGACGGCGTTGAGCCAGTAGGCGGCGTACAGCAAGGCGGTCAGGCGCAGGCCCCGGTTGAAGTACGGCGGCACCGAGATGGTGTTGACCAGCAGCCAGAACGGCCAGCTCTCCAGCCGCCGCCCCATCAGCAGCAGCCGGGCGATGATGCTGAACACCAGCACGGCCGAGTCGATATGTCATGACCGCGTTGGCGGCGACTTCCAGGGCAAGGCTCAAACGGGTTTCCTTCGCGGGTTGCTGGTGCCGGCCGCGCGTGGCGGGCGGGTGCAAGGCAGGGTCGAGGAAGGCAAGCTCAGCGCCGCTTGCACTCCTCCGGCAACAGCTTGGCGGGAATCTCCTCGCTGGCGCAGCGCCAGGCCACCTTCTTATGCTCGTCCAGGCTGGGCGTGAACGCAATGGCCTTGCCACGATAGCTCAGGTCGGACGGGAACACGCGCACCACGCCGTTGCCGGCGTCCACGCTGAGGTTCCTGCACGGCGTGGCTGGGGTCGGCCAGGGCGAAGCCGGCCTGCTCCAGCGTGGCCGGCGCCTTGCCGTTGGCGTAGAAATAGCGCTCGACGGCGGCGGTGGCCTCGTGGCCGACGGCGACGGCGCGGCCCATCCTGGCGCGCGCCTCGTAGTCCCGGTAGGCCGGCAGCGCGACGGCGGCCATGATGCCGACCAGCGCCATCACCGCCAGCAGCGAGCCGGCGCCGCCGCCCACGCCCAGCCGTGGCACCAACAGGGCCAGCACATACGCCGCGCCGCTGCGCGCCGGCTGCTCGATCTCCTTGCCCTGCGCCAAGCCGCGCATCACCGCCATGCGCTTGACCAGCCAGGGATAGTCGCCGACCAGCTCGTGGAAGGACATCCAGAAGCCGGACGACTCGCGCGCCTGCGCCACGTAGTTGCTGATGCTCATGTCGCGCCAGCGCTTGCCGCCGGCCGCCAACGCGGCCAGGCCCAGCTGGGCGCTGGCCAGGTCGTCGCAGGCGTGGAAACCGTGGCGGTCGCAGGTGTACTCGCGCGCCCGCGCATAGGCCGCGCCCAGCAGCGGCAGCGCAGCGGCCGGCACCAGCAGGGTGGCCCAGCGCAAATGGTGGCGTTTGATATGGCCGAGCTCGTGGCCGATGTAGAAATTGATCGCGTCCGGCTTATCCTCCAGCGCGTCGACCACGTCCGAATACAGCACGATGAAATGCTGGCCGAAGAAGCGCGTGGCGAAGGCGTTGAACACGCCGCCCATCTGCAGCAGATAGGCGTCCGGCACCTGCTCCACGTCGAGCCGGGCGCAGCAGGCGTCGATGCGCGCCTTCAGGTCGGGGAACTGCTGCGCGGTGATCTTGACGCCGGTGCCCTTCAAATAGGACACCAGGGCCGACTGGGCGAAACAGTAGGAAACGAAAAACAGCAATATATACAGCGCCACCATGCCGGCCGTGCCGACCAGCAGCGCGGCCCACAACAGCAACGACAAAACCAACATCAAGACGAACAGCGTCTTTTCTTTTCTATAAACCAATTCCATGCATGCCCCTGGTAAGCAAAAGTTTCCCGGCGGCATTTTATATGATTTTTTAAGAAAAAAATAACTCTTTTTGCTATCTTTTTACCGCCGGGCGCGCCGGTGCCAAAAACGACGGGCATACCACTTTGTTAAATTTTTTAAATTGGTACTAATTTTCGCGAAACACTTCCTTGTCAAGCAATAAACTTACTTGCTAGCGACACAGTTTACAAAAGTAAAATTTAACAGTTTCCCCTGCGTGCCAGCCGAGCAAGCACGACCATCGTTCCACCCCTCGCCGCCCATTGCGGCAACGATTCCCCGTCTGCCGCTGTGCATTTTTGCCGAATTTTCTCCCCCGCAAAGCGCCAGCCACGGGGTCTGACCCCGTACGGGGTCAGACCCCTGCTTTGCGGGGTTCGTCCAGCATCCAGCCAAGCCAAAACGAGGTACATTTATAAGACCAGAATTGCTACTGGTATTACCAAAAACAGGGGTGTTTGAAACCACTTGACTACCACTTTCACGCATCGCATCCTCGTCCCACCGTGCCGGAAAACCGCAGTGGCTGCGGCTTGCCGGCGGAACGGGACCAACAGTTCTGACGAACAGGGAGACGACAATGCATTATCAAAAAACAGCAACTGGACTCATCACGGCGCTGGTCGGCGCCATGCTGGCCGGCTGCGGCGGCGGTGGCGCCGACCAGCAGACGCCGGCCAACAAGCTGCTGGCGCAAGGCGCCACGCTGGCCGACAGCTGCGCCGCCTGGGTGGCCAGCCAGGTCTACACGGCCGGCAACTGCGTCAGCTACCAGGGCAAGCTGTACACCGCCAAGTGGTGGACCCAGGGCAACGTGCCCGGCACCGAGCAATGGGGGCCGTGGGCCGAGTCCGGCGTGACGCCGACCCCGACACCCACCCCGCCAACCCCGACGCCGACGCCGACGCCGCCCACGCCGACACCGACGCCAACCCCGCCGACGCCAACGCCCACCCCGATCGGCGGCCGCGAGATCGGCTCCTACTTCGCCCAGTGGGGCGTCTACGGCCGTGGCTACGAGGTGGCCGACATCCACACCACCAAAACCCCGGTGAACGGCGTGCAGACCAGCGTGGCCGACCAGCTGAGCTTCATCAACTACGCCTTCGGCAACGTCTACGCCAAGAACGGCGGCTACGAGTGCGACATGGTGACGCGCACCGAGACCGGCAACGAGTCGCCGCCGCCGGCCAGCGCCGGCACCGGCGGCGACGCCTTCGCCGACTACCAGCGCCAGCCGGCGCGCACCGTCGACGGCAAGACCATCCCCTGGGACGCCAAGCTGACCGGCAACTTCGCCCAATTGAAACTGCTCAAGGCGGCGCACCCCAACCTGCGGGTGTTCATTTCGCTGGGCGGCTGGACCTGGTCCAAGCAGTTCTCGGCGGCGGCCAAAACGGACACGCTGCGCAAGCAGTTGGCGCGCTCCTGCGTCAAGCAGTTCATCGCCGGTGATTTGCCGGTGCAGGACGGCCGGGGCGGCCCGGGCGCGGCCAAGGGCGTGTTCGACGGCATCGACATCGACTGGGAATACCCGGGCGGCGGCGGCCAGCCGTACAACACGGTGGACACGGTCAACGACAAGCACAACTTCACCTTGTTGATGGCCGAGTTCCGCGCCCAGCTCGACGCCCAGGGCGCCATCGACGGCAAGCGCTACGCGCTGACCGCCGCCATCGGCGCCGGCGCCGAGAAGATCGCCCAGACCGAGCCGGCGCTGTACAGCCAGTACATGGACTGGGTCAACGTGATGACCTACGACTTCCACGGCGGCTGGGAAAACACCACCAACTTCCACTCGCCGCTGTACCACGACCCGGCCGATCCGGCCACCGGCAACCTGGCCAAGTACAACACCCACGACGGCATCAGCGCGCTGGTGGCGGCCGGCATGCCGCGCAACAAGATCCTGCTCGGCGTGCCCTTCTACGGACGCGGCTGGAAGGGCGTGGCGGCGGGGCCGAACGGCAACGGCCTGTACCAGGCCACGGCGGGCGGCGCGGCCGGCACCTACGAGGCCGGCATCGACGACTACAAGGTGCTCAAGAACAAGGTCGGCACGCGCTGGTACCACCCCGCCACCAAGCAATTGTTCCTGCTGACCTCGGGCGGCGAATGGTGGAGCTATGACGACGAGAGCGTGATCGGCGTCAAGATGCAGTACATGCGCGACCAGGGCCTGCGCGGCGCCTTCTCGTGGGAGCTGGACGGCGACGCCAGCGGCGCCCTGACCAGCGAGGTGTGGAAGGGCCGCTGATCCGTCCGGCCCGGGCCGCCGCCCTCGTCTGCATGCCGGCGCCGCGCCAGTTGGCGGCGCCGGCAAGGCAAGGCGGCCCTCCTCCAACCTGCGGCCGGCAAGCGGCCTTGGCCTGGCGGCCGGCGCCGCGCTCTACCGGCAGCATCCTTTCCGATGGGAGTCCTATGAAACCGCAAGCAAGCAACGCGCGCCGCCAGCAGCACCAGGCGCCGGCCCGGCCGCAACTGAGCGACGACTGGCGCCGCTGGATCGCCGAGAACCTGATGCTGGGCAGCCATCCGACGGCGCTGGCGCAGATCCTGCTCAAGCAAGGCGTACCGAACGCCAAGGCGGAGATCGACGCCGCCCTGCGCAGCCCCTATCTGCAGGGCGCGCGCCGGTTGCACAACCGCATGGCCAAGCGCGACTGGGTGCTGGCCATCTCCGCCAAGCTGGGCAAACTGGTGCCGCCGCAGGTGGAACGGCGCGCCGCCTTGTCCGGCGAGACCTTCCTGCGCGAACACTACGCCGCCAACCGGCCGGTGATCCTCACCGGCATGCTGGACGACAACGCGGCGCGCCGGCGCTGGAGCCTGGACTACTTCCGCCAACAGTTCGGCGAGCGCATGGTCGAGGTACAGTTCGGCCGCGAGGCCGATCCGCGCTACGAGGAAAACAGCGTGGCCCACAAGCGGCGGCTGAGCTTCGGCGAATATGTCGACCTGGTGCGTGACAGCGGCCACAGCAACGACTTCTACATGACCGCCAACAACGACTCGCTCAACCGCGAGGCCTTGATCGAGCTGTGGCAGGACGTGCCGACCCTGCCCGACTACCTGGCGCCGAACCCGGACAACCGTGGCTTCTTCTGGTGCGGTCCGGCCGGCACCATCACCCCCTTCCACCACGATCTGAACAACATCTTCATGATGCAGATGATCGGCCGCAAGCGGGTGCGCCTGGTGGCGCCGTGGGAGCTGCCCAACATCTACAACCAGCGCCACTGCTTCACCGACGTGGACGGCCGCCACATCGACCTGCAACGCTTCCCCGCCATGGCCCACGCGCAGGTGATCGACTGCGTGCTGGAACCGGGCGAGATCCTCTTCCTGCCGGTCGGCTGGTGGCACTTCGTCGAGGGCCTGGACATCTCGGTGACGATCTCGGCCACCAACTTCCGCTGGGACAACGACTTCTACAGCAACTACCCGGCCGATCACGATTTCTGATCTAGCCCCAAGCAATACCAAAACCAATATCGGAGACCCACCATGAACCTTCACAGCAATCGTCTGTTGATCGCCCTGCTCGGCGTCGCGCTGAGCGCCTGCGGCGGCGGCGGCGACAACGCCAACACCACCGCCACGCCGAAGCTGCTGGCCGGCGGCACCACGCTGTCGTGCAGCGCCTGGCTGGCCAGCGCCGTCTACACCCAGGGCAACTGCGTGCAGTACAACGGCAAGACCTACACCGCCAAGTGGTGGACCCAGGGCGACGTGCCCGGCGCCGCGCAATGGGGGCCGTGGGAGGAAACCGGCGTGACGCCAACCCCGACACCGACCCCGACACCACCGACGCCGACGCCCACCCCGACGCCGCCCACCCCGACCCCGACACCCACCCCGCCCACCCCAACACCGACGCCCACCCCGTCCAAGGTGCCCTGCCGCCCCGACGGCCTGGCCTCGCCGGTGACCGCCGTGCCCTACTGCGGCGTATACGACGCCGACGGCCGCGAGGTGCTGGCGCACGGCCTGAAGCGGCGCATCGTCGGCTACTTCACCAGCTGGCGCACCGGCGTCGACGGCAGCCCGTCCTACCTGGTCAGCGACATCCCCTGGGACAAGGTGACCCACGTCAACTACGCCTTCGCCGCCGTCGACACCGCCACCTCGAAAGTACAGCTGGGCAGCGGCGCCGACAACCCGGACACCGGCCTGAGCTGGCCCGCCATCCCCGCCGCCGCGATGGACCCGGCCTTGCCGTACAAGGGCCACTTCAATCTGCTGGCGCAGTACAAGAAGAAATATCCGGACGTGAAGATCATGCTGTCGGTGGGCGGCTGGGCCGGCTCGACCGGCTTCTACACGGCCACCACCAACGCCAACGGCACGCTCAACCAGGCCGGCATCAACACCCTGGCCGACTCGATGGTGGCGACCCTGCGGCTGTACACCTTCTTCGACGGCATCGACGTCGACTACGAGCACCCGACCACCAACAACGAGGCCGGCAACCCGAACGACTTCAGCCTGTCCAAGCCGCGCCTGGCCGGCCTGATGGCCAGCTACAACGTGCTGCTGAAAACGGTGCGCGAGAAGCTCGACGCCGCCGCCGTCGCCGACCGGAAATACTACCTGCTGACCATCGCCGGCTCGGCCTCCGGCTGGGTGCTGCGCGGCGAGGAGAACCTCTCCGGCCTCAAGTATCTGGACTACGCCAGCCTGATGTCCTACGACCTGCACGGCGCCTGGAACCAGTACGTCGGCCCGAACGCCGCGCTGTTCGACGACGGCAACGACGGCGAGCTGCGCGCCGGCAACGCCTACCAGTACGCCAACATCGGCTACCTCAACGTCGACTGGGCCTACCGCTACTATCGCGGCGCCTTGCAGGCCGGCCGCATCAACATCGGCGTGCCCTACTACACGCGCGGCTGGAAGGACGTCACCGGCGGCAACAACGGCTTGTGGGGCACCACCGCCCTGGTCAACTCCACCGTCACCTGCGCCGGCGTGAAGACCTGCGGCACCGGCGCCGTCGGCATCGACAACCTGTGGTACGACCTCGACTCGACCGGCAAGCCGACGCCGGGCGGCGGCAACCCGCTGTGGCACGCGCTCAACCTGCAACAGGGCATCGTGCCGGACTACCTGGACGCCTACAAGGTGACCGAGAAGACCTTGACCGGCAGCTACGTCGCCAACTACAGCAGCACCATGGCCGCGCCGTGGTTGTGGAACGCCGCCAAGAAGGTCTTCATCTCCACCGAGACGACGCAGTCGATGGCGGCCAAGGCCAAGTACATCGTCGACAACAACATCGGCGGCATCATGATCTGGGAACTGGCCGGCGACTACGCCTGGAACGCCGGCAAGAACGGCGGCAAGGGCGAGTACTTCATGGGCACCACCTTGACCAGCGCGATCTTCAACGCCTTCAGCGCCGCCGGCCCCTACGGCAACCTGCGCGCCGAGGGCGCGCTGCCGGCCAGCAGCGCCAAGGTCAGCATCAGCCTGGGCGGCTGGAAGCTGGGCGACAGCAACTACCCGATCAACCCGGTCATGACCGTGAAGAACAACTCGGCGACGACGATCCCGGGCGGCTCGGTGGTCGAGTTCGACTACCCGGTGTCGGCGCCGGCCGACATGAGCGACCAGTCCGGCGTCGGCCTGAAGGTGAGCAAGGCCGGCTACACGGGGCCGAACAACATCGGCGGCTTCAAGGCCAACTTCAACCACGCCCAGTTCACCCTGCCCGGCTGGCAGTCGCTGGCGCCGGGCGCCTCGCTGGCCATCACGCTGAACTACCGGCTGCCGATCAGCGGACCGTCGGCCTACGCCATCACCGTCAACGGCGTGCGCTACGCGCTGGCGGAGGAGTATCCCGAGCTGCCGGTCGGCCTGCCTTAGGCCGCGCGCCACCCCACGGCAACGACGAGGGTCAGACCCTGAGGGTCTGACCCTGGGCAGAATTTTCACCCCATCCACGGCGGAGTTGCCTCGCGGCAGCTCCGCCGTTTTTCATTTTTCCAAGGAAAATACGGCCATCCCGGAAAAAAACGCCCATTGCCTGTATGATTTTGCCCATCGTCCATCCCTAGCCGAGAGCACAAGCACACCATGAGCCGTTTCTGGAGCCCCATCGTACACAGCCTGACCCCCTACACGCCGGGCGAGCAGGTCGCCATGCCCAAGCTGGTCAAGCTGAACACCAACGAGAACCCCTACGGCCCGTCGCCGCAGGCCATCGCCGCCATGCGCGAGGCCGTCGCCGACCAGCTGCGCCTGTATCCCGACCCCAACGCCAGCGCCTTGAAGGAGGCGCTGGCCGGCCACTTCGGCCTGGCGCGCGACCAGGTGTTCGTCGGCAACAGCTCGGACGAGGTGCTGGCCCACACCTTCCAGGCCCTGCTCAAGCACGAGCAGCCGCTGCTGTGCCCGGACATCAGCTACAGCTTCTACCCGACCTATTGCTCGCTGTACGACATCGACTACCGCGTGGTGCCGCTCAACGCCGACTTCGAGATCGACGTGGCCGACTACGCCCAGCCGGGCGGCGCCATCATCATCGCCAACCCGAACGCGCCGACCGGCCGCGCGCTGGCGCTGGACCAGATCGAGGCCCTGCTGGCGGCCCATCCGGACCAGGTGGTGGTGGTCGACGAGGCCTATGTCGACTTCGGCGGCGCCAGCGCGGCGGCGCTGATCCCGCGCTTCGACAACCTGCTGGTGATCCAGACCTTCTCCAAGTCGCGCTCGCTGGCCGGCCTGCGGGTCGGCTACGCGCTCGGCCACGCCGAGCTGATCGCCGGGCTGGAGCGGGTCAAAAACAGCTTCAACTGCTACCCGCTGGGCCAGGTGGCCATCGCCGGCGCCGTCGCCGCCTTGCAGGACGGCGCGTATTTCGAGCAGACCCGCGGCGCCATCATCGCCACCCGCGAGGCGCTGGGCGCGCGCATGGCGGCCATGGGCTTCGAGGTGCTGCCGTCGCAAGCCAACTTCATCTTCGTGCGCCATCCCGCGCACGCCGCCGTGGCGCTGGCGGCGGCGCTGCGCCAGCGGGCCATCCTGGTGCGCCACTTCAAGCAGGCGCGCATCGAGCAGTTCCTGCGCATCTCCATCGGCACCGACGCCGAATGCGCCCAACTGGTGGCGGCGCTCGACGAGATCCTCGCCGGCTAAGTGGCGCGGCGCGGCGCGGCTCAATCGAACTGGAAAAACAGCTTGTCGAAGTCGTCCGGCGCGATGCGGTACAGCCAGTAGGCGGGATCGCTGCCGGCCGCCTGGGCCAGCAGCTGGGCCGGCGCCAGGCCGGCCAGCTCGCGGAAGTCGCGCACCATGTGCGGCTGGTCGAAGTAGCCGGCGTCGTGGGCCAGCGCGGCCAGGCCGCCGGCCGCGCCCTGGCGCAGCAGGCGCCGCAGGGCGAAGCCGAAGCGGCTGACCCGGCGCACGTCGCGCAGCGACAAGCCGAAGGTCTGCAGCACGCGCCGTTCCAGCTGGCGCTCGCCCAAGCCGAACCAGCTGGCGATCTCGACGACGGGCAGGAAGATCTTTTGCCGCACGGCGAGGAGGGCCGCGCCGAAGCCGGCGACCGAACGCCAGTCCAGCGTCTCCAGCAGGAACTGCTGCAACAGCTCGACATACTCGGCCAGCGGACGCTCGGCGTCCATCGCCGCCAACAGGCGCGCCAACCGCGCCGGATCGACCAGCTGCTCCAGCGCCGGGCCAACGCTGTCCGGCGCCCACGCCGGGATGCCCAGCGCCTGGCGCAGCATGCCGGGACGCAGCAGCACCGTCAGCACCAGCGTGCCGGGGTCGGCGAGCGCGCGGCGCGGCACCATGAACGCGCCGGCCAGCTCGCAGCGCGGCCGGCGCCACGCCACGCCGGCGGGGTCGATCACGCTGACGCCGCCGCGCACGTACAGCACCAGACCCGGCGACAGGCTGGCCGGCAGGTGGAACTCGCAGCCGTCGAGGCGCAGCGCCATGATGTGCATGAGCAGCGGGGCCAGCGGGGCGGCGGGAGCGAAGACCTGTGGGGGCATGGCGCGGACTCTCTTTGGGGCGGCGCAAACGGCCGGGTCGGAAAATTATAGCCGAGCCCGGCGCCCGCAAGCCCACGTCGGCTCGGTACAATCGCAGCCGGGCCTACCCCGCTAGACTGGCGGCGCAAACCCACTGCAAGCCCAACCAAGGACGGCAATGACCGAGACCACCACCCGCAAGCCCATCGCCGGCGCGCCGCCGGCCACGCCAGGCGCGCCGCAGATGGCGCGGCATACCTCGCCGCGTTCGCCGCAACCCGCGCATGTGCTGATTGTCACGCTGGGCACCGCCGGCGACGTGTTCCCCTTCATCGCCGTCGGCCGCGCGCTGCGCCAGCGCGGCCACCGGGTCACGCTGCTGGCCGCGCAGCACTTCGAGGCGGCGGTGGTCGAGGCCGGCCTGGACTTCCATGCGCTGTTCAGCAAGGACGAGACCGACGCGATGCTGGACAACCCGCTGCTGTGGCACCACATCAAGGGCTTCAGCGCCGCCTGGCTGGCCCAGAGCGCGGCGCTGCAACGCCTGCCGGACCTGGTCGCCGCCCTGCCGGCCGAGGCGCCCTGCGTCCTGCTGGTCCATCCCGGGGCGGCGCCGGCGGCGGCGCTGGCGCGCGCGCGCCGGCCCGGCCTGCGCATCGTCACCGCCTACCTGGCGCCGTCCAACCTGCGCACCTGCCACGACCCGCTCACCATGGGCTACACGCCGGTGCCGCGCTGGATGCCGATGTGGCTGCGCGCCGCGCTGTGGCGCCTGGCCGAGGCCACCACGGTGGACCCGGTGGTGATGCCCACGCTGAACCGGGCGCGCGGCGCGCTCGGCCTGGCGCCGCTGGCGCGCTTCTGGGACCACATGATGGACACGGCGGACGCCTCGGTGGCCCTGTTCCCGGCCTGGTACGGGCCGGCCCAGCCGGACTGGCCGCAGCCCTTCGCCCACGCCGGCTTCCAGCTGTACGATCCGCAGGCCGAGGCGCCGTTGCCGGAGGCGCTGCAAGCCTTCCTGGCGGCCGGCGACGCGCCCATCGTCTTCACGCCCGGCACCGGCTACCAGCACGGCGCCGCCTACTTCGCCGCCGCGCTGAGCGCCGTGAAGGCACTGGGCCGGCGCGCCATCTTCCTCACGCCGCACCGCGACCAGGTGCCGGCGCGGCTGCCCGACAGCGTGCTGTGGCAATCCTTCCTGCCGCTGCGCGCGCTGCTGCCGCACGCGGCGGCGCTGGTCTACCACGGCGGCATCGGCACCCTGGCCGAGGCGCTGCGCGCCGGCGTGCCGCAGTTGCTGGTGCCCTGCGCCCACGACCAGTTCGACAACGCGCAGCGCATCCACGCGCTCGGCGCCGGCCAGATCCTGCACATGCGCCGCCTGCGCGCCGGCACGCTGCAGGCCACGCTGGCCGGCCTGCTGGCGTCGAGCGAAACGCGGGCCCGCTGCGGCGAGCTGGCGGCGCGCCTGGCCGGCGAGCCGAGCGCGGCGGTGGTCTGCGAGCTGGTCGAGGAACAGGTCCGCCAGTCGGCCTGAGCGGCGGCGGCATGGTGGCGCCCGCGAATTGAAATGCATTGTAACCAACATTGCGCGGAAATTAACTACGGGCTACACTTTTCGGGCGCTGACATCCGCAGCGCACAACCCGTCACACCTGCCAGGCCCTATCCCATGTACCCAATCCAACAATGGTTTGCCGCCACCACCCGGCGGCAGCCGGGCCGCACGCGGCCATCCTCCCCGCGAGGAAACATCAATGTCTGAGAAACCAAGAATCCAAGGCTACGACATCGCCCGCGCGCTCGCCGTGTTCGGCATGGTGGTGGTCAACTTCAAAACCGTGATGCACGCCCACGCCGACGGCGGCGCCTGGTGGCTGGGCCTGTTCAACCTGCTCGACGGCCGCGCCTCGGCCATCTTCGTCATCCTGGCCGGCGTCGGCATCACCCTGATGAGCAACGGTGCGCGGCTGGCCGGCGACGCCGCCCTGCTGCGCCGCGAGCGCATCTCCCTGCTCAAGCGCGCCGCCTTCCTGTTCGTCACCGGCCTGCTCTACATCGCCGTCTGGCCGGCCGACATCCTGCACTACTACGGCGTCTACATCGCCCTCGCCGCCGTGCTGCTGGGCGCCTCCAACCGCACGCTGCTGTGGAGCGCAATCGGCATCGCGCTGGCCTTCCCGCTGCTGTTCCTCAACCTCGACTACACCAGCGCGTGGAACTGGGAAACCCTGGCCTACGCCGACCTGTGGACGCCGGCCGGCTTCGCCCGCAACCTGCTGTTCAACGGCTTCCACCCGGTGCTGCCGTGGGCCGCCTTCCTGGTGTTCGGCCTGCTGCTGGGCCGCCTGCCGCTGCAACAGGCAGGCCTGCGCCGCAAGGTTTTCTGGGGCGGCCTGGCCACCACCGTCGCGCTCGAAACGCTGGCCTGGGCGCTGCGCGCCGAGGCGCAGCGGCGCGGCTTCGCGCCCGAGCTGGTCGCCTACCTGTTCTCGACCACGCCGATGCCGCCGCTGCCGCTGTACTTCTTCTCCGCCGTCGGCAGCTCCTGCGCCGCCATCGCCTTGTGCGTGCAGGCCGGCGAGGCCTGGCAGGACGCGCCCTGGCTGCGCCCGCTGGTGCGCACCGGCCAGATGGCCTTGACCTTGTACGTGGCCCACGTGGTGGTCGGCATGGGCCTGCTGGAACAGCTCGGCCTGCTGAACGAGCAGTCGCTCGGCTTCGCCGTCGCCAGCGCGCTGCTGTTCTGCCTGGCCTCGGTGCTGTTCGCCCACCTGTGGCGCGGCCGCTTCAAGCTCGGCCCGCTGGAGTGGCTGATGCGCAAGGCCAGCGCCAGCTGAAGCGCAGCATCGGCGGCCGCACGACACGGCCGCCATACCAAGCTTGCCGCGCGACGTCTAGCCGAGCGGCAAGGTCGAACGAAAAAATGACGGCGTGGTTCAATCGGGAGAAGTTAGCATGCGAAATGTAGTCAAATCCATATTAATAGTTGTTTTTATTACTCTATTGCAGTTGTCAATATATGATATTTTTTTAAAGCCTATCATCACCACATGGGGCGCCTCTGAAAAAGAAGTCTCCATGCCAATGGCTGGTGACGATAAATCCTTAACCATTACTGCCACCAGAGCCATATCAATTGACAAATCGAAATCCGAAGTGTGGAAATGGCTGGTACAACTAGGGGCGGATAGGGGAGGATTTTACAGTTATTCCTTTATTGAAGAAGCACTGGGATATGAAACTCGTCACCAGGCTTCCATTACGCCTGAATTTAAGGAAATAAAAGTAGGCGATCTGGTGCGAGGATCAATCAATGAAAAGCGTAGCATTGTCCCTTACAGTTTTCCGGTTCTTCATGTTGAGCCAGAAAGAGCTTTTGTGCTGGGCAATTGGGGCACATTTTTGCTGGAAGAAGTAAATAGTCAACAAACTCGTTTAATTATTCGAACTCAAGAGCTTGCAAGCAAAAGCAGCGCATGGTTGAAGGTTGCGAGTTACATAGAAGTTCCTCTTCATTTCATTATGGAAAGGCGGCTCCTCATGGGAATGAAGGCCCGGGCAGAAGCAGGAGAAAATATTCAATTATCACAAACTCAAGATATATTTTGGTTTGCCGGAATAGTTTCATCAGGTTTTTTAATTTGTTTGTTTATTTATATGGCTCGCGGCATTATGCAGAGTGTTGCAGTACCATCGATTTTAAGTTTTTTTTGGGTATGTTCCATTTGGTTGCTAAAACCAATTCCGCTGTATAGCATTGGCATGTCACTCATTGCGTGCATAGCAATACTCAGTCTTGTGACGGCCAGGAAAAAAGAGGCGTTGCTGCATAAATATCAAAATATTAGGGCAACCTAGCCGAAGATCAGCGACATGTGCGCGCCAACGCCGGCCATCACGCCGCCGGCCGCTGCCAGCGTGGCGTTCGCGCGCGGCTGCGCCATGTCGCCCGCCGCGTAGACGCCTTCGACCGTGGTCTGCTGCATATCGTCGACCCGCACGGTGGCGCCAAGCGGGCCGTCGTCGAAGGCGCAGCCGAGTTGCTGCGCCAGCGGGCTGGCCATGCGCGTCTTCGGCGCGGTGAACACGGCGGCCATGGGCAGCAGCCGGCCGTCGGCCAGCCGCACCGCCTCCATCGCCGGCGCCGTGCCGACGAAGCCGACCACCGGCGTGCGCTCGATGCGCACGCCGCGTTGCGCCAAGGCGGCGAGTTGCTCGGCGTCCGGCTCGAACACGCCCTGGGTGAAGTAGGTGGTGCTGCTGCCCCAGTCGGGCACCAGCATGCCATGGTGCACCGATAGCGCGTGGTTGGCCAACACGCCCAAGGGCTGGCCAGCCACCTCGTAGCCGTGGCAATATGGACAGTGCAGCACCGTCGCGCCCCAACGGCCCTCGATGCCGGCGATGGCCGGCAGCTCGTCGCGCAGGCCGGTGGCCAGCACCAGCCGCGTGCCCACCGCCTCGCGGCCGTCGCCCAACACGGCGGCGAAACCGTCCGCCGTGCGCCGCGCCGCGCTGGCCAGGCCGTCGGCAAACTCCACCGTTGGATAGGCGGCCAGTTGGCGCCGCGCCTCGGCGACGATCTCGTGCGGCGCCTTGCCGTCCTGGCCGAGGAAGCCGTGCGAATGCGCGGCGAAACGGTTGCGCGGCTGCCCAGCGTCGACCAACAACACCCGGCGCCGCGCCCGCGCCACCTGCATCGCCGCCGACAGGCCGGCGAAGCTACCACCCACTACGATCACGTCATAAGTCATTGCGGTCCCTATTTCGACACTTTAAAAGTTACATGATATCAGCGTAAAAATTCTCCCGCAACTTATAATGTTGCGTGGGCGCCGATGGCGCCCGGCCAACCAGGGAAGACGATGAGAAGTGACAACCGCCTATCGCGCATGCTGCACGTGCTGCTGCACATGGCCCAACACGACGGTCCGGTGACCTCGGACGTGATCGCCCATATGCTCGGCACCAACCCGGTGGTGGTGCGGCGGACCATGGCCGGCCTGCGCGACGAGGGCTATGTGCAATCGGAAAAGGGCCACGGCGGCGGCTGGGTGCTGGCGCGCAAGCTGGAGCAGATCAGCCTGTTCGACGTCTACCGCGCGCTGGGCGAACCGCCGGTGTTCGCCCTCGGCCTGTCGGACGACCACCCGCACTGCCTGGTCGAACAGGCCGTCAACGCCGGCCTGGAGGACGCGCTGCGCGACGCCCGCACCCTGCTGATGCAGCGCTTCGCCAAGCTCACGCTGGCCGATGTGGCAAGCGATGTCGAGCACCGCTCAACCACCCACCTGGGACCGATCGCGCCGCGCGGCTTCGGCGAAGAAGAATAGAAAGACCAGGCGTTCCGCGAGGGAGGCCCGGCTGTTGTTGGCAATCCGCCGTGCCGTTTAGCGCGGCTAACTGGGTATCACTTCGCCTTGCTCACTTCCACTTGCCAATCCAAACCCGAGCCGATGTGGTGCCGGCGCGCGTAGTTGCCCTGGCTGATGGCCACGGCCACGTCGAGCAGGCTGTTCAGGTAGACCAGCGGCTTGCCCTTGGCCACGCCGCCGAAGCTGTGCTCGAACGGCGCCACCAGCTTGTCGACCTCCTTGCCGCCGTGCAGGATGCGCACCCGCACCTTGTCGTGCAGGCCGATGTGCAACTCCTCGAACAGCGACTTGGGAATGTTGGTCCAGACGTTGCCGTACTTGTCGTCGAGCACGGGGACGATGCCGCGGATGGTGCCGTTCTTCAACACCGGTTTCTGGTAGGCCAGCTTGACCACCGACTCGCTCGGCAGCACCGGCCCCACCTGCTCGTAGCTGATGGCGCCCGAGGCCAGGCGCGCACCGACGTAGGCGTAGACGTCGCGGCCGTGGAAGGTGTAGGACTCGCCGGAGCCGGCCAGGCGGTTGCGCGACTCGTCGATCTCGCGCAGCTCGGCCACGCCGTCGCGCTCGGCGATCAGGGTGAACAGGCCGTTGTCCGGGCCGACGAAGTAGCGCCCGCCCTTGGTCTTGAGCACCACCGACTTGCGCTCGGTGCCCACGCCCGGATCGACCACGGCGACGAACACGCTGCCCTGCGGCCAGTAGTTGGCGGTCTGGTACAGGCGGTAGGCGCCCAGCCAGATGTCGTAGTCGGGGATCTGGTGGGTCAGGTCGGACACCTGCAGCGTCGGGTCGACGCCGAAGGCGACGCCGTGCATGGCCGAGACGGCGCCGTCGGCGGTGCCGAAGTCGGTCAGCAGCACCAGCGCCGAAGCGGCGTGGGCCGAGGCCATCATGGCGGCGCTGAAATAGGCCGTGGCGATCAATTTTGGAATCATGCGGAATGCCATCGTGGTCTACCTTCTCTCAAGAATGTGGATCGGTCTATGCTCAAAAAGTATAGCTGAGCTTGGCGTAGAAATAGGCGCCGTTGACGCCGATCGGGTTGACGAAGTTGTACGGCAGCGCGCCGCCGTAGGTGGCGTTGTTGGTCTGGCGCACGCGGTCGGGATACTGGTCGAGCACGTTGTTGCCGCCCAGCGCCAGGGTCAGCTGCTTGCTCAGCTTGTACTGCGCCTCCAGGTCCAGCGACCAGACGGCGCCGAAGCGCTGGGCGTGCACGCCGTCGATCAGCGGCGCCTCCTGGTCGTAGGAGAAGTCCTTCAACGCGCCGAAGCGGGTGGCGCGCGCCAGCAGGCCCCAGCGCTGGCCCTGCCAGTCGGCGCCGAGGATCAGCTTGCTGCCGGGCGAGGCGTTGCGGATGCGGAACAGGCCGCTGTCCGTCAGCAGGGTCAGCGAGGGGTCGATGGCGGCCAGCGCGGCCGAGCTCTGGCGCACCTTGTCCAGCGTGGTCCTGTTCAGGTTCAACGCGGCGTTCAGGTTCAGCTTGCCGCCGGCCAGGTTCAGTTCGTGGTTCAGCACCACGTCGAGGCCGTCGCTGGTGGTGTCGAGCAGGTTGGCCAGGTAGGCCACCGACTGGATGTCGCTGCGGCCGATGCCGGCCAGGTAGGCGCTCACCGCCTCGCTCTGCAAGTCGCTGCTGCGGGTGATGCGGTCCTTGATGCGGATGCGGTAGGCGTCCAGCGTGACGCTGGTGGCCGGCCCCGGCTTCCACGCCAGGCCGAGCGAGAGATTGCTCGACTTCTCCGGCTTCAGCGCCTCGGCGCCGAAGCGGCGCGCCAGGCCGTCGCTGGCCGGCAGCAGGGCCGCCGTTTGCAAGGCGCTGCCGTCGCTGTTGAAGTTCAGGGTGGCGAAGCGGAAGCCGGTCTGCACCAGCGCCGGCGCGCGGAAGCTGTTCGACAGCGAGCCGCGCAGCAGGAAGGTGTCGGTGAATTTGTAGCGAGCCGACAGCTTGCCAGTCGAGGCGCTGCCGAAATCGCTGTAGTCGGAATAGCGCGCCGCCGCGCCGACCAGCAGCTGGCGGCCCAGCTCCTGCTCCAGGTCGGCGTAGATAGAGCGCACCTTGCGGCTGCCGTCGAAGGCGTCGGCCGGACGCAGGCCGGGGCCGGCCTGGGCGCCCGGCGGCGCCTCGGTCAACGGACCGGCGGCGTAGGAGGCGGCGTCGCCCGGCGTGCTGCGGTAGGTTTCGCGCAGGTATTCGAGGCCGACGGCCAGGTTCAACGGCGCGGCCAGGCCGAGGCCCAGGTCCAGCTCGCGGCTCAGGTCGGCGTTCAGCGCGTTCTGTTGGAAGTCGAAGGTGGCCAGGTGGAAGCTGGTCGGGCTTTGCGCGCCCAGCGAGGCGTTGGCCGAGTTGCTCAGGTCGTAGCGGAACTTGTCGCCGCCGTGGCGCCCGCTCAAGTCCCAGTTCCAGCCCGCCGCGCCCAGGCGCACGCCGGCCACCACGCTGAGGTCGGTCTTGTCGCCCTTGGTGACGGGGCGGTAGCCCTGCGGGTACAAGGCCGGCACATTCGACGGGTCGCCGGGGAAGCGGAAGTAGGCGCTGCCGTCGGACTTGCGCTGGTTCAGCGTGGCGAAGGAATAGGCGTCGACGCCCGGCGCCAGCGGCAGCAGGGTGTTGTAGAACAGGTAGTCGTTGTTCTGTTTCGAGTCGCCCGACTTGAACAGCACCTTGCCGTCCAGCGCCAGGTCGGCCGGGGTCGCGTTCCACGAGGTCCAGCCGGCGTCGCTGGGGCCGGCGCGCTCGGTCGGCGAGCGGCGCCGCGTTTCCGCGCCGAAGCGGAAATAGCCGGCGTCGCCCAGCGGCACGCCGTAGTCGGCGTTGACGATTTTGGTCTGGCCGTCGGTCAGCGTCTGTTTGGTCGGCGCGAAGTCGGTGTGGTTGAGGCCGTAGCTGACCGAGGCCGAGCCGCCCTGCTTGGCGTTCTTCAGCACGATGTTGATGACGCCGGCCACGGCGTCGCTGCCGTATTGGGCGCCGGCGCCGTCGCGCAGGATCTCGATGTGGTCGATGGCGCCGGGCGGGATCGAATTGATGTCGACCGGCACCGTGCCGGCGAAGCTGCTCTCGGTGTCGAGCACGGCGCTGGTGTGGCGCCGCTTGCCGTTGATCAGCACCAGCACCTGGTCGGGCGCCAGGCCGCGCAGCTGGATGCCGCGCACGGAGTCGGAGGCGCCGCTCGATTCGATGCGCGGGAAGTTGATCGACGGCGACAGGTTCTGCAAGGCGGCGCCCACCTCGCCGCTGGCCAGCGCGTTGGCCACCTCGCGCGCGCCGAAACGGTCGATCGGCACGCTGCTGTCGAACACGGTGCGGTTGCGCGCGCGCGAGCCGACCACGGTGACCTGGTCGATGCCGGCGCGCGGCGCCGCCTCGCCCTGCCCCCGGCCCTGCTCCACGCCCGGCTGGGCGGCCGGCGCCTCGGCGCGCGACGGCGGCGCCATGCCGGCCAACAGCGCGCAGGCCAGCGCGACATGCAGACGGCCCCGCCGAAGGCGCGGGCGCGGGCGCGGGCGCGGTGGATTGTCGGACGAGCGCAACAGCGACAGCGACAGCGACAGCGGCGAATGGGCGTGGTGGCGAGTGTTCAAGATGTCCCTCCGGGGAGTGCGATGAATGGCTGGCAAGGCGCAAGCCTGTGCCGGATTTTCATCTTACCCGCAAGCAAACTTGTCGAATAAGGATTTTTTCCTGATAAGCTTATTTGGCCACGGACGCTTGACTTTCGGGCCGATTCTGTCAAATTACCCCATAGACACATTTCACACTAGACACGGGGATCAAACATGCGGGCGCGCCCTGTTGTTATTGCTGCGGCGCTGGCGGCGTTGACCTTCCAGGCGGGGGCTTGCACGCTGACGATGGCCTTGGAGCAGTGGCCGCCCTACGTCTACAGCAGCGCCAAGACCGGCGTCACCGGGCTCGACCTGGAGCTGGCCCGGGCGATCCTGAAGGAGGCCGGCTGCACCCTGCTGATCCAGCCCGAGCTGCCCACCGCGCGGCGCCAGATCCTGTTCCAGAAGGGCGAGCTGAACCTGATGCTGGCCGCCTCCGACACGCCCGAGCGGCACCGCTACGCCCGCTTCAGCGCGCCCTACCGCTACGAGTCGGTCGGCGTGTTCACCACCGCCGACAAGCTGGCCAAGTACCGCCACCTGGCCGGCTTCGAGGCCATCGCCAAGGGCCGCCTGGCGTTGCTGGCGCCCAAGGTCGGCTGGTACGGCCGCGACTACGCCCGCGCGCTGCCGGCGTTGGAGCAGTCCGGCCAGCTGAGCACCTTCGGCAGCTTCCAGCAGGGCGTGCGCATGCTGGGCGCCGGCCGCGCCGAGCTGATCGTCGGCGACGCCACGGCGCTGCGCTACGAGGCGCGGCGGCAGGGCGTCAAGCTGGCCGCCCTGCCCTTCGTCGCGCTGCGCGCCTCGGTGCACCTGATGTTGCACGCCGCCAGCACCACGCCGGCCCAGCTGGAGGCGATCAACGGCGCCATCGTCCGGCTCGAACAGGGCGGCGAACTGGCCGCCATCCGCGCCCGCTACGGCGAGCGCTGAGCCGGCGGCAACCCGGCCACCAAGCCGCCAAGCGCCGACAGATTCTGCCAGACGCCCGCGCGGTGGCCTGGCGGGGCTAGTTCTTGCTCATCACCATGCGTTCGCGCATGGCCGGCGTCATCTCGACGTTCTTGTCGGCGTCGATCAGCATGACCTCGTTCAGGCCGAGGCGCTTGGCCATCTCCTTCCAGCCGCGCGGGCCGGTGATGAACAGCGGCTTGGAATTGCCGTCCGAGCGGGTGCCGGCGTCGCTGCCGCCGGAGGTGATGATGGTGACCGAGGCCACCAGGTCGATGGTGTCGCCGCTGCGCGGGTCGATGATGTGCGGGTGGCGCTTGCCGTCGTTCATGAAGTAGCGCATGTAGTCGCCGCTGGTGCCGATCGCCTCGTTGTCGTGCAGCGCCACCTGGGCGATGGCGCCGGCGCCGCGCGGGTCGCGCACGCCGACCCGCCACGGCCGCGCGCCGGGCTGGCCGATGGCCATCACGTTGCCGCCGATGTTGACCAGCGCGGCGCGCACGTGCTCGCCGCGCAGGATGGCGGCGGCGCGGTCCAGCGCATAGCCCTTGGCGTAGCCGCCCAGGTCCAGCATCACCGCCTTGTTGCGGCTGGAGATCTTATAGCCGTCGTAGCGCAGGTCGCTCATGCGCGGCTTGGCGTCGACCCAGCGCTTGATCTCGGCCGGCGTCGGCGCGTGCGCGGTGATGTCGCTGCTCTGGAAGCCCCACAGGCGGATCAGGTGGCCGATGGCCGGGTTGAACAGGTTGTCGGAGCGCTCGGCCAGGGCGGTGGCGGCGCGCAGCATGTCGACCATCTCGGCGTCCGACTGGTAGGGCTCGCCACGGGCGATGGCGTCGTTGAGCTCGGTCAGCGCGCTCGGCTGCCAGGCGTGGAACTTGTGGTGCAGGCGGTCGAACTCGGCCAGCACGCGGGCGCCCAGCTGCTCGGCGCGCGCCTGGTTTTCTCCGTAGATGGCGATGTCGATCTCGGTGCCGAACACGCGGCCCGGAATGTGGTGGATGGTGTCGGTGGCGGCCTGGCCGCTGCCCGCCGACAACAGCATCAAGGCGCCGGCCAAGCAGGGCGCGACGCGGCGCAGCAGAGTCTTCAACATACAAATCCCAATCGAAAAAAGGGAGCGCGGCATGGCGGCGCTCCCGCGACACCCAACACCAAGGTCAGTGCCGATGCAAGAAATCCACAGGCGAAAATCTAGGGTCAGACCCTAGGGTCTGACCCTGGCTCTGCGCGTTTGGGTGGTCTTGTGGCAGCCGGCGCATCCACTTGGCAATGCTGGCGGCCACGTCGGCACTCGACGCTCAGCGCACCGCGTTGATCATGTAGTCGATCGCCAGTTTCATCTCGGCGTCCTTCAGCGTGGCGTTGCCGCCCTTTGGCGGCATCATGTTGACGCCGTTGATGCCGTTGGTGTACATCACTTCCATGCCCTTGGCGACGCGCGGCGCCCACAGCGCCTTGTCGCCGAACTTCGGTGCGCCGAGCACGCCGGCGCCGTGGCAGGCCAGACAGGTGGCGGTGTAGATCTTCTCGCCGGCGGCCAGGTCGGCCGCGCTCGGTGCCGGACCGGCGGCGGCAGGGGCGGTGGCAGGGGCGGCGGCCGGCGCTGCGGCCGGCGCGGCCGCTGGAGCCTCGGCCACGGCGGAGGCCGAGGCGACTGCCGGTGCCTCGGTTTTTTGGCCGCAGGCGGCCAGGGCGACGGCGAGCAGGACGGGGAGAAGTTGGTAGGTTTTCATGATGGGTTTCCTTTATTGGTCGAAAAAGTGTCGTAGTGCCGGGTTCAAGCGGCGTTCAGGGGTGCGGCGATGTAGGCCAGCGGATCGGCCAGGGGGTCGGCCAACAGCGACTCCAGGACGGCGGCGAAGTGTTGCCAGGGGTCGCCGTCGGCCGTGGCGGCGACGGCGGCGGCAGCGGCGCCGGCGGGCGTGCCCGGCGCCGTGTCGAGCCGGCGCTCGGCCTCGCCCCAGCACCAGATGATCGAGTGCTCCTGGCGGCTGAAGTAGCGCACCTCCAGCAGCAGGCCGTTGTCGAAGGACAGCAGCAAGGCGTCCTGCGCCATGCGCACCGGCTCGGCCAGACGCGCCGCGTACAGCGACTCCAGCTGGTTCTTGAAGTTCAGGTGGGCGCTCAGCGCCGGCAGCTCGGCCTGCGCGCCGGCGGCGATGTGGGCGGCCAGCTCGGCGCGCACCTGGTCGCGGGTCTGCTCGATGATGCGCGCGCTCAGGTAGTGCTCGTAGGCCGGGTGGGTGTCGATGGCGCCGCCGACTATGCGTTCAAGCAAAGCCTCCTCGCTGTCGACCTCGTAGCGCTGCAGCAGCGATTTGCGCGATTCGCGCAGCTGGTAGCTGGTCTTGGCGAACAAGGTCTGCAGGGCGTCCTCGTCCATGACTTCGTCGAGCGCCACCGGCGCGGTCTGGTCCAATTTGGTGATGCCGTCCATGCTGGCTCCTTAGTGCGACATGCCGCTGTCGTGCATCACGCCGCCGGACAGGTCGGCCATTTCCGGCGTCACCTGTTCGAAGCGCAGCAGCTTGCCGCCGTTCTGCTGGATGAACTTGTTGGCGTCCTCGGCGCTGGAGAAGGCGCCCAGGGTCGGTCCCATCGAGCCGTGCAGCTTGCTGCCGATCACGAAGAGGGCGGTCTTGGCGGGAATCCAGTTGCCTTTCGGATGGGCCCAGTCGGTCTTGCCCATGTCCTGCACGTAGGCGCCGGCGACGGCGCGCTTTTGCTCCGGCGTGCGCAGCGTGGTGAACAGCTCCATCAGGTCGCAGAAGAAGTCGGGCTTGCCCTCGGCGTAGACGATCTGGCCTTTCGGACCGGGGAAGTCCTGCAGCAGCATACCGTCGAGCACGCAGGCGGTGTCGGCGACCGGCTCCTGTGCCACCGCCGACGGCGCGGTGTGGCTGCAAGCGCCCAGCAGGGCCAGCATCAGCAGGCCGCCCCACATTTTGCGGGAGCTTGCCGGACGGGCGGCACGTGGGGTTGAAATCATTTGAATCTCCAATTGGCGAGTAGGAAGGGGGCGACGATCCAGCTCAGCATGATGCTCAGCAGGACCAGGGGATTGGTCAGGCTGTCGGGCATCACGGTGGCCAGGCCGTACATGGTTTGCACTTGTTCGGAATTGAAAATGTTCAGCAGGCGGAACACGTCGGCCGGGTTGAGCATCAGCAGGCCGGCGAACACGCCGCTGCTCAGGGTGCCGTTGCTGAGCACCAGCAGGCCCATCAGCAACAGGTCGAAGATCAGCACGAAGAAGAACCACATGGCGATCGCCATGCCGCTGGCGCGCATGCGGTCCTGGGCGATCACCGACAGGCACAAGGCCAGGCTGAGGAAGGCCATGCCCATCAGCACGGCGCTGCCGACGAAGCCGGCGTAGTGGAACAGGTCGTCCGGCCCCAGCTGCGAGGAGAGCGGCAGCAGGCCGGCGCCGAAGCCCAGCGTGGTGGCCACGGCCAGCGCGGCGGACAGGCCGAGGAATTTGCCGAGCAGGATCTCGAAGCGGGTGATCGGCATCGACAGCAGCAGCTCCAGCGAGCCGCGCTCCTGCTCGCCGACGATGGCGTCGTAGCCGAGGATGACGGCGATCAGCGGCACCAGGTAGATCACCAGGCTGACCAGGCTGGCGATGGTGATGTCGATGCCGTGGAAGCCGACGGCGCCCTGCTGGGCCGTGCCGAAATAGGCGATGGCCAGGGCGAACAGGGCGAAGATGACGGCGACGGCCAGCACCCACCAGTTGCGCACGCGTTCACGGCATTCCTTGCCGGCCAACACGGCGACCTGGCGCCAATCAATGCGCTTGTGCATGGCGGCCTCCGTAACCGAGGAACAAGTCTTCCAGCGAAGGCTCGTGGATGGTGATGTGTTGCACCGTGCCCTGCTCGGCGAACAGCGCGGCCAGCAGCGCCACCTTCTGCGCCGGCGGGCAGGAGATGCGCACCTGGTCGCCGTGCATGGCGATGTCCAGCCCGTCCATGCCGGCCAGCGCGGCGCGCAGCGGCGCCTGGCGCGCGGCGTCCACGGTCAGTTCCAGCTGCGAGGGCATGACGCGCTGGGCGCGCAGTTGCGCCAGCGTGCCCTGGGCGGCGATGCGGCCGCTCTGCAGGATGACCAGGTGGTCGACCCGTTCCTGGATCTCGGCCAAAATATGCGAGGTGATGATGATGGTGGCGCCCTCCCCCTGCACTTCGCGCAGGGTCTGGTAAAAGTCGTGGATGCCCTGCGGGTCGAGGCCGTTGGTGGGCTCGTCGAGGAAGATCAGGTCGGGCTTGCCGAGCAGCGCCTGGGCGAAGCCGAGCCGCTGGCGCATGCCCTTGGAGTAGCCGCGCACGCGCCGGCCGGCGGCGCCGGACAGGCCGACCCGTTCCAGCAGCGCGCCGCAGGATTCCCGGCCGACCTGCTTGAGGTCGGCGAACAGGTGCAGCACCTCGAGCCCGGTCAGGTTGTCGTAGGTGACGAAGCTTTCCGGCAGGTAGCCGATGCGCCGCCGCACTTGGCGGAAGTCGCGCCCGTCGATGCGCACGCCGTGCACGCGGATCTCGCCGGCGCTGGGCGCGGCCAGCCCCAGCATCATCTTGAACAGCGTGCTCTTGCCGGCGCCGTTGGGGCCGATCAGGCCGAACATTTCGCCCGGCGCGACGGCCAGGCTGACGTCGTTCAGCGCCTCGATCTGGCCGTAGTGTTTGCTGACATGGGCGACCTCGATCGCCTTGGGTTTATTGCTCACTCCAGCGCCTCCAATCCTGATATGCGGGCCGCATGCGCGGATGCTTGTCGACAATGCTGGGCGCGCGCAGCACGGGGAACTGGCGCGCGACGAAGCGCAGCGTCTGTACCGACGGGCTGGTCATCAACAACTTGAGCAGCGGGTATTGCCAGTTGAGCCGGTCGACCACGTCGTTGGCCTCGTAGGCCACGTCGCCGATGCCGTCGTTGTTCTGGTCCCAGCCGCTGTAGTTGCTCCAGTAGTTGCCCTGCGTGCGGCCCCATTGCACGTCGCGCGAGGCGACGTATTTGATTTGTTCCTGGTTGCCGATGAAGTCGTTGCCGTCGACCAGGTTGTTGGCCGAGCCGGCGGTCAGGTGCACGCCGACGCGGTTGCCGACCACCAGGTTGCGGCGCAGCACGTTGTACTCGGCGTCGTAGATGAAGAAGCCGCGTCCGTTGCCCTGCACCACGTTGTCCTCGATGGTCGAGTCCTCGATGGTGCGCAGCATGATGCCGTGGTCGCTATTGCCCCAGGCCCGGTTGTGCCGCACGATCAGGTGGCGCACCTCCATCAGCGCCAGCCCGCCCCGGTTGCGGTAGGACTCGTTGTATTCCCAGGTGCTGTGGTTGGTGTTCATATAGTGCGTGCCGTAGCGCAGGTCGTGGATCTTGTTGCCACGGAACAGGGCGTCGGTCGACACGTCGACATAGATGCCGTCGCGGGCGAAGCTGATGTCGTTGTCGATGATCTTGGCGCCGCTGGTGTTGTAGACCTGGATGCCGTTGCCGCGCGCGGCCGACAGCAGGTCGCGCTTGCCGGTGATGGTGTTGCGTTCGACCCGGCCGTCCTTCAGGTTTTCCAGCCAGATGCCGAACAGGTTGTAGGACAGCGTGCAGTCGCGCACGGCGGCGCGGTGCGAGCCGGGCTCGAAGTAAATGCCGGCGTTCTGCGCCGTCAGGTCGCTGCCGCTGTCGCGGATGCGCAGGCCACGGATGGTCACGTCGGCCGAACGCACGCGGATCACGTCGCCCTGCTGGCCGCCGCTGATGATGGCGCGGCCGACGCCCTCCAGCGTCAGCGGCTTGTCGATCAGCAGATGCTCGAGGTATTCGCCGGCGGCCACGCGCACCGTGTCGCCCGCCTTGGCGCGCGCCACGGCGGCGGCGATCGACTCGCCCGGCGCCACCGGCAGCACGGCGGCGCCGGCGCCGGCCGTAACCAGGCCCAGCAGCAATGCCGCGACGACGGCGCGCAACTTGGGGCGGCGTGGATGTGCCATGCTCAGCTCCGCGTCCGCTGTTCGGCGGCTTTGTCGGACAGGGTCTGGCGTACGCTGTCGAGCGAGATGAAGTAGCCGGCGCCGTTGATCGCGGTCAGCGGCTGGCCGCTCTTCTCGCGCGTCTTGCGCTCCTTCACCAGCGGCGGGCAGGCGTGGTCGTCGTAGTACAAGATCATGCAGTCGAGGCATTGCATGCACTCGGTCTGGTCGATCTTGCCGGCCGCGTCGATGGCGTGCGAGCCGCAGCCGGAGGCGCAGGCGTGGCAGGTGGTGCATTCCTGTTTGCGCTTCAGGCCGAACAGGCGCAGCTTGCTGGGGATCGCCAATCCCGCCCCCAGCGGGCAGATGTATTTGCAATACGGCCGCTCGCTGAGGAACGACCACCCAAGAATAGCGCCGATGAAGAGCCAGAACGGCCAGGTGCGGTTCCACACGCCGACCAGGAAGGTGGTCTTGAACGGCTCGATCTCGGCCAGGTGCTCGGCCGTTTCCATCGAGAAGAAGGAGACGCCCAGCAACACGAAGAAGACGGCGTACTTGATCCACTTCAGCTTGTCGTGCAGGCGCTTCGGCAGCAGGCTTTGGAAGCGCTTCAGGCCGATGCGCTTGCCCAGGCTCAGCGCCAGTTGTTGCAGCGAGCCGAAGGGGCACAGCCAGCCGCAGAACACGCCCCGGCCCCACAGCGCGACGGAAATGATGATGAACCACCAGAACACGAAGATGAAGGGGTCGGACAGGAACAGCTCCCACTTCCACTGGTGCAGGATGGAGTGGAACCAGGTCATCACCTGGGTGATGCTGGGCTGCGCCTTCAGGTAGAAGCCGATGAAGCCCACGCTGGCGATCCACAGCAGGTGGCGCGGCACGGCGATCCACGGCTTGTGCTTGCGGCTGGAGCGGCGCACCAGCCAGTCGCGCCGCGAGTACATGAAGGCGGCGAAGGCGAGGACCAGGCCGAACAGCGCGATCTCGACCTTTTGGTTGGCCCAGATCGCCTTCCAGGCCGCCTGCGGCCGTTCGACGTGGGGCCGGCCGCCCTCCAGGTAGCGGGCCGGCAGCCACAGCTCCTGGTCGAAGTGGACGAAGGTCTTGATGCCGTTTTCCTTGTCCGACTTGTTGGCCAGCACGGTCAACTGCCACGGCCAGGCCGGGTTGAAGTCGGCCGAGCGGACGATGAAGATGGCCGACTCCTTGAAGGCCGGCGCGTCGGCCGGCTGCAGGTGGTAGAGGTTGAGGTAGTCGGTGTCGCGGAAGGTGAAGGTGACCGGGTCCTGGCGCACTTGGACGCGGTCGTAGATGCCGCCGCGCACGAAGCCGGAACCCTTGAACGATTCCTGGCCGGTGGCGATGATGAAGATGGCGTGCTCGTCCGGCTTCAAATCCTGCATGAGGCTGTCGTAGCCGTGCTGGCCGAGCAGGCTGATGCCGACCGCCGGCACGTTCAAATAGCCGAAGTGCAGCTCCATATAGGGCTGCGAGGGCCTTGGCGTCGACCTCGCTGGCCGGCACCAGCAGGCTCTGCACGCTGCCCTCCTTGAGCATGTCGGCCCAGCTGAGCTTGTCGCGCAGCGGCGTGAAGCGGGCCGGCGGACGCGGCGTGCTCTTGATGATGCCGACCTGGCGGCCGATCTCGTAGGCGCTGCGCGAGATCACCTGGTTCTCGGCGATGGCGGTGACGGTGGCGCCGCTGATGGCGTCCAGGCCGATGGCGCCGCCGTCCTGCTGGCCCTGGCCGATGACCAGCTTGGCGTCGGCCGACTTGCCGACGTACTGGTGGATGAATTTGAGCAGGGCCGACTCGGGGATGCCGGCCAACAAGATCGGCTCGGAGTGCTTGAGCACGCGCACGCCGCTGATGATGCCGGCCTTGTCCATGCCGATCAGGGTGACCACCGGCTTGCCCGAGTAGGCGGGGATGTCGACCACGTCGGTCGACAGGAAGACGTAGCCGACCAGGCGCTGCTTGCCGGCGTCGACGGCGTAGGCCTCGACGTAGCTGGGCGAGCCCTTGCGTTTGGAGAATTGTTGCGCCGCCGGCATGACCTCGCGGCAGGGGGCGGCCGCGCACAGGTCTTCGCCGTGCAGCAATTGCGCCGACAACTCGGCGTCGTAGACGGTGGCGCGCGCGGGCGCGGAGCCCAGCAGCGCGACGCATACCAGCAGTAAAACCAGTTGCAGCAGTTGCGCCGCCAGCGGCGCCAGCTTGGCAAATTTCGGCAGCGAGGGCTTGGCTGCGCTTCGGTGATCGTTCATCTTGTCCATCTCGGCGGATATCCTGTGATGGCGGCCGCTCGGGCCGTCTCGAAAATTCTTTCGTTCAATGCGGGCGTCCCCGCAGCAGCGGGGACATGCTTGAACAATGTTTCAAGCCCCGCCCCGCACCCCGCTGGAAGGGGTCTGACCCCGTCGGGGTCGGACCCCGGCGTCCGGGCTTGGGGTTAGGTTCGACTCAAGCTGCGCTTAGCCCTCGACCAGCAGGCGGCTGCGCATTTCCAAGTGCAGCGCGTGGCAGAAGTGGGTGCAGTAGATCCAGTAGGCGCCCGGCTTGTCGGTCTTGAAGGTGACCGACTTGGTTTCCTGCGGATTGACGATGAAGTTCACGTTGTGCGTTGGAATCGCGCAGCCGTGGGTCAGATCTTCCACCTTGTCGTGGTTGGTCAAGGTCAGCGTGACTTCGTCGCCCTTCTTCACTTTGATGATCGGCATGCTGTAGTTCGGCGCCTGCGACATCAGGAAGATCGACACCTTGTTGCCCTTGCGCTCGACGCGCGAGTCGGCCGGCGTCTTCACCGCGTTGGCGAAGTCGTCCATGTTGTAGATCTGCCGGGTCTTGACCAGGTCGCGCCGCACCATGATGCCGTCGTGCGGTTCCGGATAGGCCGTGTGGTCGGAGATCAGCTTCATCTTCTCGCCGCTGATGTTGATCAGCTGTTCGGTCTCGCTGTGCAGCGGGCCGACCGGCAGGAAACGGTCCTTGGAGAACTTGTTGCCCGAGTTGTAGTACTTGCCGTCGGCTTCCTTGGTCTCGCCCATCGACGAGTAACCGTGGCCCGGCTGGTAGTGCACGTCGATGCGGTCGACCACCACCTTGGCGGTCTTGTCGCCCTTGAAGTGGGCGATCGCCTTGTCGACGTTCCACTTGACGATCTGGCTGTCGAGGAACAGGGTGGTGTAGGCGTTGCCCTTGCCGTCGAAGGCGGTGTGCAAGGGGCCAGGCCGATTTCCGGCTCGGCGACGACGGCGTCGCGCTCCTGCTTCAGTTCGCCGGCGAACCACTTCTGCACCAGCGCCAGTTCGATCACGGTGGCGGTCGGCGACAGCTTGCCCGAGCAGACGAAGTACTTGCCGTCCGGCGAGGCGTTGACGCCGTGCGGATTCTTCGAGACCGGCACGTAGCAGGTGATCGCGGTTTTCGCATCGGGGTTGGCGGCCTTGCGACCGTCGACCACCGGCACCTTGGAGCCGCCGATGGTGGTGAACTTGCCGGCCTTGACCAGGGCCTCGATGCGGGCCACGTCGAAGAACACGCAGGCGTCGCGCTCGGCCGACATCATGCTGGCCAGGTCGGCGCCGTTCTCGACGTTGTACTGGTTGGAGGCGGCCAGTTTGCCGTCGTAGGAGGTGGCGACCAGATCCATGTTGCCGTCCACCCGCACTTGCCAGCGCACTTCCATCGAGGCGGCGTCGACGCAGGTGAACAGGCAACCCCACTTGGTCGGGTCACCCAGGTCGCGGCCGTCGTTCGGCAGCGGAATGTGGAACTCGGCGCCGCAGAAGACGCGGGTGGTGTAGTTGATCTTCGGATCGACCGGGTCGCACTTGTCGGGGAAGATGCCGTGGAAGCCCTGGATGTTGGGCAGGTCGATGATCTTGTCGCACTCCATGGTGTCCATGCGGATGCGCGCCAGGCGGCCGTGCATCTTATCGTTGATGAACAACCAGCGGCCGTCGTAGATGCCATCCTTGTAGCTGCCGTGGACGTGGTGGGTGTCGCCGGTGGTGTACTTCAGGCTGCCGTCGGCCTTGGTGCCCATGATGGCTTTGGATTCGTTGGTGATGCCCCAGCCGACCATCGGGTCGATGTTGAACACCGGAATGCGGCGCAGGGTGCGGCCGGACGGCAGGCCGAGGATGCGCGCCTCGCCGGAGTGGCCGCCGCTGGAGAAGTGGTAGTAGTCGTCGAGTTGGCCGGGCTGCACCTCGTGGCCCAGCTCGCCGCCGGCGGCCTTGGCCGATGCCGACGCGGCCGGTGCGGCGGCGCCGCCATTCTCTTTGCAGGCCGCCAGGCCGAACGAAACACCGGCCCCGGTCAAGCCCAGCAGGGCGCTCTTGCCAAGGAAGCTACGACGCGTAGCCGGTTGCGCAAGACCATCCTCGATTTGTTTTTGTGTGACCTTATCCATCAATTTTTCTCCCTAAACCACTGTCTGAAAAACCCGTTGTGCTACCCGATGTCATCGCCCCGCGCGGCGCGCAAGGCAGCCGGCCCGGACCGATAGGCAATGTAGCAACTGTATTCCCGGCAACGCGCGGGCACCATTGGCAGGACGGATGTTTCCGCAAGACAAAGTGTTTAGGGGGCTAGCCCGAAAGGACTAGGCAGCCGGGCCGGATGGACTAGGCCCGGCGCGGCCGCGCCGGCGGCCCGCGCGCGGCGCGCGGACGCGGCGCGAAGGCGCGCGGAACAATCTTCCGCCGTCCATGCCGCCGGCCGCGCCGGCCGCGCCCGGCGGCCAGGGCGATGCGCAAATCGCGCTCCGTCGTGATACAGGCGCCGACCTGGCACTAGTCATTTCGACGGAGGCGACCTCGGCGGCCGCGTCGGCGGCGCGGCCGCTGTCGGCCGCTTACAGCTTGGGTGTGAATTTCAATGTCAACATGACATTGCGCGGCTCGCCGTAGTAGTTGTTGCCGCTCGCCATGCTGTAGGCCGGCACGTAGTAGCGCTGGTCGAACAGGTTGTTGACGTTCAGCGCCAGCGCCAGCTGCGGCGAGAAGCGGTAGCCCAGGCGCGCGTTCCAGGTGGTGAAGCCGGCCACCTTGAACGAGCGGTCGAAGGCCAGCGTGTTGCTCTGCGTGCTCAGGCCGGCGCCGACGCTGAGCTTGTCCTGCGCCAGCGGCAGCTGGTAGTCGGCCCACAGGCGCAGCATGTGTTTGGGCGCCCAGGTGCTGAACACCATGTCCTGGTTGACCGGGTCGGAGAGGAACTTGGTGGTGGTGTAGGCGTAGCCGGCGAACAGTTGCAGACGGCGCGCCAGCGCGCCGCTGAGCTCGGCCTCGGCGCCCTGGCTGCGCACCTTGCCCGAGGCGCGCGAGCAGTACCAGCCGTCGCAGGCGTAGCCGGCGGCCAGGTCCTGCACGGCGCGGCCGCTGTGCTCGTAGCGGAACACGGCGGCGGAGGCGTTGACGCGGCCGTCGAGCAACTCGCCCTTGAGGCCCAGCTCGTAGTTCTTGCCGCTGATCGGGTCCAGTCCGGCGCCGGCCGCCGTGCGCTCCGATTGCGGCTCGAACACGTCGGCGTAGCTGGCGTAGGCGTTCCAGCGCGCGTCGAGCGCGTAGACCAGCCCGGCGTACGAGGTGAACTTGCTATCGACCTGTTTGCGCGTCTCGCTGCCCGGCGTGGCGTACAGCTCGTCGTACCAGCTGAAGCGGCCGCCCAGCACCGCCGTCAACGGCGCCGCCAGCTTGGCGCTCCAGGTGCCGTACAGGCCTTCTGGTAGATCGCGTAGCTGCTCGGGTGGGCGCCGCCCTTGGCGGCGATGCTGGCCACGTTCTGCCACGGCCGCTGGTGGTCGATGTGGAAGATGTTGCCGCCCCCGCTCCAACTGCGCGCGTACTTGTCGGTCGACTGGTAGCGCGAGTAGTTGGCGCCGACCATCACCGTGTGCTCCAGCGCCAGCGCCTCGAAGCTGCCGCGCAGATAGCTGTCGACGCCGAGCTTGCGGCTGTCGAAGTCGACGGCGAAGTCGCCGAAGTTGACGCCGCCGCCGTCGGCCGCCGGCACGCCGGCCATGCGCTGGTGCGCCGAGCTGTTCTGCTCGTTCATGCCGATGGCGGCGAACTTGAACGACCACTTGTCGTTGAAGCGGTGGCCCAGGTCGAGGAACAGATTGGTCTGCTCGCTGTCGGCTTGGTTCCAGTCGGCGCCGGTGTAGGTCGAACGGGGCAGGCCGAGGTCGCCGCCGCCGGCATAGCGCGGCAGGCCGATCAGCATCGGCCGGGCCTTGCCGCTGACCCGGCTCAGGCCGACGCCGACGGTGGTGTCGCGGCCCAGGTCGAAGTCCAGCGCGGCGTAGGCGGCGTGGTTGCGGCTCCACACCGAATCGACGAAGGAGTGGCCGCGCTCCTCGTCAAGCACGACACGGCCGCGCAGCGTGCCCTCGGCGTTCAGCGGACCGCCGGCGTCGAGCTGCAGGCCGTAGCGGTCCCACGAGCCGGCCCGGGCGCTGAGGGCGACGCTGCGCTCGGCCTGGCCGCGCTTGCGCACCAGGTTGACGGCGCCGCCCGGGCTGCCGGTGCCCTGCAGCAGGCCGGCGGCGCCGCGCAGCACCTCCATGCGGTCGTTGAAGGCCATGCCCTCGCTCGCCCAGTTGCCCAGCGCGTAGGTGTTGCGCGGCATCGGCACGCCGTCGTACTGCCACTGGTCGATCTGGAAGCCGCGCGCGCTGATCACCACGCCCGGTCCGACGCCCTGCGCGCCGACCACGCCGGTGACGTTGTTGGCGGCCGTGCGCAGGTCGCCGATGCCCTGGTCGTCCATGCGCTGGCGCGTCAGCACGCTGAGCGACTGCGGAATCTCCTTCATCGCCTGCTCGCCCCGGCCGATGGTGACCACGCTGGCCGTGTAGGCGCCGCTGCCCTCGGTGGTGGCGCTGCGTTCAAGCTGGGCGGTGATGGTGACGCTGGCCATGGTTTGCAGCGGCGCCGGCGCGGCGCCGGCCGCAGCTGCCGCGCCGGCGGCGCCGACGCGCTCCAGCGCGTAGTAGCCGTTGGCGGCGCGCACGGCCTGCAGGCCGTGGCCCTTGAGGATCTCGGCAAAGCCTTCGGCCACCGTGTAACTGCCGTTCAGGCCGGCACTGGCCTTGCCGGCGGTCAGCGCGGCGTCGACCGCCAGCTCGATGCCGGCGGCGCCGGCGAAACGGTTCAGGGTCTGGTCCAGCGAGGCCGGCGCCAGCTTGAAGCTATGGCGTGGCTGCGCCGCTGTTGGTGCCGGCGTCTGCGCCTGTGCCGACGCCGGCGTCCGGCCGGCCGGCGTGGCGGCGCCCTGGGCGTGGGCGGGGCCGCCGGCCGCCAGCGCCAGGCCCGACGTCAGGCCCAGGCACAGCAGCGTCCTGGCCGCGCCGGCGATGGCGGTGGGCCGCAAGCCCTGTTGTGTACGGGTGGAAATTGATGCTGCGGTGCGCTGCTCCATGGTGCCCTTTCGTGTGCGGAGTGTGATGTCTGTCCCTAAGCTTTCCGAACGAACAGGCGAAACCCTCAATCGACGGGCAGACTATTTTTGCGGCGGCCTCAAGCACCCCGGCGCGGCGCGACGTTGACCCAGTAGCGGGTGCGGTAGGACAGCTGGAGCGGCAGGCCGGCGGCCAGGCTCTGCAACGCCCGGTCGGTGTCGCGTAGCGAGTAGACGCCGCTGACCCTCAGCCCGGCGACGGTGGGATCGCAGCGCACGATGCCGGCGCGGTAGCGGCCCAGCTCGGCCAGCAGCTGGTCCAGCCGCATCCGCTCGGCCACCAGCACGCCGCGCGACCAGGCGCCGCTGTTGTCGCCGGCCGGCTGCGGCGCGTCAACCTGGTCGACGGAAAACTCGCTCCGGCTGCCGGCGTCCAGCCGCGTGGCGGCGGCCGCGCCGGCGCCACGCGGCCGGATCTCGACGGCGCCGCGCAGCACGGCGACGCTGCTGCGCCCGTCCATCTGGCGCACGACAAACTCGGTGCCCAGCGCGCGCACCGCGCCCTGCCCGCTGTGGACCACGAAGGGCCGATGGACGGCGGCCGGGTCCGGCGCCGTCGTCACCAGGATCTCGCCGGCCTTCAGCACGACGCGCCGCTCGCCGCCGCTGAAGACGACGTCGATGGCGCTGCCGGTGTTGAGCACGACGACGCTGCCGTCCGCCAACTCGACGCGGCGGATCTCGCCGCGCGCGCTGCGGTAGTCGGCCGTGGCCCACTGCCACGGCTCGCTCTGGCCGGCCAGCTGCCAGGCGCCGCCGACGGCGATGCCCAGGCCCAGCACGCGCAAGGCCTGGCGCCGCCCCGCCGCCGGCTGGCGCGGCATGCCACGCAGCGCGGCGCGCGCGGCCGGGTCCGGCACGGCGGCGAACTTCTCCTCCATCAGTTGCAGACGTTGCCAAGCCTCCTCATGCTCGGGCCGTTGCGCGCGCCACCGGGCGCAGCCGGCGCGGTCGGCCTCGCTGACGCTGTCCGACCACAAGCGCGCCATCCACTGCACGGCCTGGCGCACCATGGCGGCGTCGATGGCAAGGGGGGCGGCTGGCTCGGTCGGTTCGCTGTGGCGCATGGCGTCAACGGCCGTCGTGGTAGAGCGCGCTGTAGCAGGCCAGCAGGCCGGCGGCGATGTACTTCTCCACCGACGAGACGGAAACGGCCAGCTCGGCGGCGATGTCGCGGTAGCTCAGTCCGTCCAGCTTGCACAGCAGCAGCGCCCGGCGCGCCTTGGGCGGCAGCGTGCTGAGGATGGCGTCCAGCTCGACCAGCGCCTCCAGCGCCAGCGCGCGCGCCTCGGCCGACGGCGCCTGCTCCGCCGGCACGAAAGCGAAGGCTCCAGATAGGCCGCCTCCAGCTGGCGACGGCGCAACAGGTCGATCATCAGGCCCTTGGCCACCTGCCGCAGATAGCGGCGCGAGTCCTCGGCCGACGGCCGGGTGCCGGCGTGCAGGATGCGCACATAGGTGTCGTGGGCCAGGTCGGCGGCGTCCCAGGCGTTGCCCAGCCGGGCGCGCAACCACTGCCGCAGCCAGCTGCTGTGCTCGCTGTACAGGGATTCCAGCGGATAGGACGGGACGGGGTCGGACAAGGCGGCCATGCGGAGATTTCAAATGAAAATGAGAACCATTCTCATTATAGACGAAAACCGTGGCCTTGCGCGGCCGGAAATCCGCGCCGCCCTCCGCTGCCGGATTTTCCATCCAGTTTTCTATTCACATTTCTATTCACATTTCTATTCATATTTCCATTCATTTCCTCTACCTTTTGGTAATTAGATGCTTTACCTAAAGGTAATCCGCAGTAGAATTGGCACTCCGATTTCTATTCATTCAACTCCCCATGGCACGCCAAGACAACTTGATCGAACTGCAGCGCCTGCTCAAGGAGGGGCCAAGGGAGACGGCCGGCTTGCTGGCCGACCTGAGGATCAGCCAAGCCACTTTTTCCCGCCTCTGGAGCGGCGTGCAGAACGGCGTCGCCCTCGGCGCGACCCGGCGGCGGCGCTACGCGCTGCGGCGGCAGATCCCCGGCGTCCCCTCGCCGCTGCCGCTGTTCCGCGTCGCGGCGGACGGACGGGCCGCGCCGCTGGGGCAGCTGGAGCTGCTGGAAGGTGGTTGCTACGCGCTGACCTTTCCGACGGGGCACGACTACCTGCTCTTCCAGGGCATGCCCTACTTCCTGCGCGATTTGCGCCCGCAAGGCTTCCTGGGCCGCCTGGAGCCGGCGAAGAACAAGGATCTGGATTTGCCCGACGACATACTGCGTTGGAGCGACGAGCATGTGCTCAAGTACCTGAGCAGGCGCAGCGAGCACGCGCCCGGCGACATCGTCGTCGGCAACGAGTCGTATGCGCGCTTGCTCGCGCCTGCGCCGGACGGGGAGAACGCGGTGCTGGCCGCGGCGCGGCGGCGGGCGCGCTATCCCCGTCTCGCCGAGCAAGCCATGCAGGGCGACCCGCCGGGCTCGTCCGCCGGCGGCGAGCAACCCAAGTTCACCCAGACCGTCGCACGGGACGACGGGCGGATCGAACACGTCATCGTCAAGTTCTCGCCGCGCACCGACAGCGCCGGCGGCCGGCGCTGGGGCGACCTGCTGGTCTGCGAGCATCTCGCCCTCGACACGCTGCGCCGGCACGGCATCGCCGCAGCCACGACCAGCCTCGTCGAGGCCGAGCAACGCGTCTTCCTCGAGGTGGTGCGCTTCGACCGCAGCGGCAGGAACGGCAGGCTGCCGATGCTCACCTTCGCCGCCATGGACGGCGAGCTGGGCATGCTCGAGCAAAGCTGGAGCGCCGCCGCCAGGGAACTGGGGCGGCAAAACCTGCTGTCGCCGGCCGACCGGCGCACGGTGGAGATCCTCGACCTGTTCGGCGCGCTGATCGGCAACACCGACCGGCACCACGGCAATATCGCCGCCGCCTGGGCGCTCAAGGGGCCGCTCCGCCTGCTGCCCTGTTACGACATGCTGCCGATGCTGTACCGGCCGAACCAGCACGGCGAGGTGGTGCCGCGCGAATGGGCCGCCGCCTCGGTGCGCAAGCTCGAACTCGGCCATCTCGAACTCTGCTTCGCGATGACCCAGGACTTCTGGCAGGCGGTGTTCGACGAGCGGCGCATTTCGGACGAGTTCAAGCAGGTGACGGCAAGGCATGTCGCGCTGATGAACCAGCTCAACCCCCGTCCCTTGCGCTAGGCGCGGCGGCCCGGTCTGTCGTTGCCGGCATCAAAATCTGCCGCAGCGTCTTCGGCACGGCCTCCATCCGCCGATACCAGTGGTGCAGGGTCTCCGCCGCGACCGACTGGCGGATGTAGCGGTGCCAGATGAACGCCAGATCGAACACCAGGATGCCCAGCCACCACAGGTAGAGGAAGGCGGCGCCGGCCAGCACCAGCGGCCACACCGGCTGCGGGTCTTGGCGGTCCGTCGCGACGATCTGTAGCACCACCAGCAGCAGCACCGCCACCGCGCCCGCCGCCACCAGCGCGCGCCGGCCGCGCCGGCGGTTGCGCGTGAGCACCCAGCCGGAGCAGGCCAGCAGGGCCGCGATGCCCAGCAGAACACCCTTGCCGAACACCACCGCGTCGCCGGGCGGCGGCAGCGCCGCGTAGGCGGCGGCCGGCAACAGCAGTTGCAGCAGCATCTGGACAATGGTTGCCAGCGCCAAGGCGACCGGCTCGGGCAGCCACAGCCAGTACAGGCCGGCCATCGCCAGGCCGAACAGCACGGGCAGCCACAACCACTTCCACCAGCGGTTGACCAGCCGGGGCACGCGCGCGACAACGGTCACGCCGAGCAGCAGGCCGCCCAGGCAGAACACCGTGCGGGTGAGCAGCAGGATCAGCTCGAGGGCGAGGGCGGGAACCCCCTCCAGATAGATCAACAACGCCTTGAACAGCAGGAACACCGCCGCCAGGTGCAGCGCCGCGCTGAGCAGATACGGCAGCGCCGTGCTGACCGCGCCCACCAGCGCCCTGCCCCGCGGCTTGTCCTTGACCTCCTCGCCCAGCACCACGCTGCGGATGAAGTGGTCGAACACCGCGTTGTCGGTCCAGTAGTCCTTGTGCGCCTTGCCGGGCAGCCAGTAGCGGCTGAAGCCGAAGTCGTCGCGCTCGGGGTCGGAGGCGAAATCGAAGGCCTGGCAGCCGGTCTTGTCGAGGTAGGTCTTGGCGGTGTCGAGCTTGAAGCCGATCGGGTCGCCGTGGTCGTAGTAGTTGCGCCATTTGATCTTGTGCTCCAGCCGGCGCGCGGCGGGATTGAGCCCGCTCCACATCTGCGGCCACAGCACCAGATGCTTGTCGATCGGCGAGCCGATCGTCATGAAGCCGCGCAGCGCCAGGATCCAGTCGGTCGAGACCACCTTGTCCTCGTTGGTCGGGTCGTCCGGGTCGGCCACCTGGCTCGCCTGCGCGCTCGACAGCGCCTCCAGCATCGCCAGCAGGGCCACCACCGTGCCCTCGCTGTGCGCCACCACGTAGACCTCGGGCGCGCCCTGGCAGGCCTGGATGACGTCGTGCATGGCCTTGTGGAAGCGGTAGACGATGCGCTCGCGGAAGAAGCGGAACTCGGCCACCACCTGCACGTCGCCGACGTACTCGCGCAGCACCGGCGCCAGGTCGAACTTGAACAGGCCCATCTTGTCGGCGAGGAACAGCAGGTTCTCCAGCACCGCCACGGTCTCGACGATCTCCTCGACCACGGCGGCGCCGAGCTGGAAGTCGGCCTGGTCGAGCCGGGGCGCGGCGGCGTCGACCTTGCCGTAGGCCGCCTCGGCGCGGCTGACCACGGTGCGGCCCCAGGCCTTGATCTCCTCCAGCGTGTCGCTGTCCTTGTCGACCTTTTTCGGGATGTCGGCCCAGAACACCTCGGCGAAGCCGATCTTATCGAGCGTGTCGCCGGCCGGCACGTCGAGCTGGCTGACCTTGACCTGGCCGACCTTGTCGACGTAGAAGAAGCCGAGCGGCATCAGCGCCACGCGCGGCTTGGAGTGGGCGCTGAACTGGGTGGTGACGCGGCGTATGGTCTCGCTGCGCTGCTGGCTGCCGACGCCGTGGATGGCGACGATCACCTTGTCCATCGTGCGCAGCGCCGCTTGGGCGCCGCCTGCTGCGGCCGATTCTGCCATGGGACTTCCTCTTCGTGTGTAGGTGGCTCGATGCCGTGCGCCGCCGCTGGCCGGCGCGGTAATCAAATTAGCATTGTTGAGATATTTTCCACCAAAATACGATCGAGCCCACACTTTCTCACCAATATTCAACGTTGTCGCGGCTCGATGTGAACGAGCACGCACTTTACGGACGCGGCCCAAGCAGAAAGCGTTCTGCACTCATCATTCCGCCGTTCCGGCCGAGTAGTTCGTAAGAAAAAGGTCGAAGCCGTAAGAAAATCCGCGCTAAACTCAAAAAAATACAGATTTTCTCAATCGGGTGTAAAAAAAATGATGGCCATCGGCTACGAATTTCTTCGTACATCCTTGCAGCTCGCGGCCTTCCCGCCCGTCCGGCCCGCATATATCCGGCCGGTTACTCGGGTCGAGGACTCGGGCAACACCTTGGCGGTACCGCGCCAAGTTGCACCGGCTGGCATCGATCCCCTGTCGCATGTGCTCTTCGCATTAAAACATGAGGGGACCAATTTGCAGGTGCTGGCCGACGCGCTGCCCAGAATCTCGGCCGAGGACATGATCGCTGAACTCAATAATTCGCCGTCCGGGGCCTACATTCGTCTTGCCTGCTACCTATGGGAAGAGTTCAGCGGCCGCCTACTGGCCCCCATCCCAAGCATCGGAGGACCGGCGCACCCCCTGTTCGACCCCGAGCGCTACGTGACCGGCCCCGTTGTGCGCAACGCCCGCTGGCGCGTCTTGTTCAACGGCATCGGCTCCATTCGATACTGTGCCACAGTGCGGCGTACGGCCGCGATCCAGACCGCCATCGAATCGAACATCCTGAACCGTACCAAACAATTCATTGCGTCGTTGGGTGCCGGCCTGATGGACCGTGCGCTAGCTTGGGCGTATCTACACGAAACGGACTCCTCCTTCGCGATCGAACGGGAGGTGCCATCGGAGGACAAGGCGCGCGCCTTCGTCGATCTCTTGCGCCAAGCGCACGAGCCCCGAGCGCTCAGCGAGGAGTACCTGGTCGAGCTGCAGAACGCGGCCCTCAGCAATCCCTACAACCGCGCGGCCGCCTTCCGCTCGGAGCAGAACTGGCTTGCCGGGCCGGGCCGAGGCGCCCTTGCGGTGACCTATCTGCCACCGCCGCCCGGGCTCGCGCGCGAGCTGATGAGCGAACTCACGGCACTTGCTGCGACGGCGCCCAAGGTGGTCGATCCCATCGTCGCGGCATCGGTGATCGCCTTCGGTTTTGTCTTCATCCACCCGTTCATGGACGGCAACGGTCGCCTCTCCAGGTTCCTGTTCCACCACGCCCTCTGCCAATCGGGCCAGTTGGAAAAGGGCTTGCTCCTGCCCGTGTCGGTCGCGATGAAACGCCATGAGGCCGACTACCTGACGACCTTGCAACAGTACTCGCGGCAAGTGCGCGAGCGCTGGGGTGTGCGCTGGATCGACGAAGGACAATACGACTTCACCTTCCAAGGGACGCCGGCAATCTACCGTTACTGGGATGCGACGCCAAGTGTGGAATTCGGCTACCGGATGGCCGAGCAGGCGCTGGAAATCGAGTTACGCCAGGAAACCGAATTTATCGCACGGTATGATCGTATCGCGCGGGCCGTCGACGCGGCATTCGACGTGCGCGGCAGCGAGCTGGCCGCGCTGATCCGCTGCTGCTTGGATAACGGCGGGGTACTGTCGAAAAAACGCCGCAAGCAGTTTGCCGCTCGCGTCCCCGAGAAAGTTTTCGACTGCATTGAGAGGGAGGCCAAAGCCGCCCAAGAAGCGGCGGACGCCGGTTCGGGGGAAGCGGACGGAGCGGCGCAGGGCCCGGCTGAACCGGCCGGAAAAATGGGGCCGTGCGGTACAAACGCATGCACGGCGGTTGAGGACGCCTGCATGCCCACTGTCGCCCCCCCCCCCCCCAACATCCGCGTCACTTTACGCGAAGGGTTGACATACCGCTGCCGCCCCTCAGGCGAACTTGGAAAAATCCGGCTTGCGCTTCTCGAAGAAGGCGGTGAAGGCTTCCTTGGCCTCGGGCGCGGCCAGCATGGCGCCGAAGAACTTGTTCTCGTCGACCATCTGCTGGCTGATGGCGCCGTTGCGGCCGGCCTTCATCAGTTGCTTGGTGGCGCGCACCGAGCTGGCCGGCAGGGCCACCAGCTTGGCCGCCTGGCGCAGCGCGAAGGGCAGCAGTTCGTCGATCGGCAGCACCTTCGACACCAGGCCCATGTCCAGCGCCTCCTGCGCCAGGAAGGCCTCGCCCAGCATCAGCTTCTCGGCCGCGCGCGGGTAGCCGGCGATCTGCGCCAGCAGCAGGCTGGAGGCGAACTCGGGGCACAGGCCCAGTTGCACGAAGGGCATCGAGAACTTGGCGTTGTCGGCCGCGTAGACCAGGTCGCAGTGCATCAGCAGCGTGGTGCCGATGCCCACCGCCGCGCCGGCCACCGCCGCCACCACCGGCTTCTTGGCGCCGCTCAGCGCCAGCATGAAGCGGTACACCGGGCGGTCCTCGATGGCCACGCCGTCCTGCGGCCGCGAGCTCTTCATGAAGTCGTCCAGGTCGTTGCCGGCGGTGAAGATCTCCGACTTGCCGATGATCAGGATGGCGCGCACGGCGCCGTCCTGCTCGCCGTCGACGATGGCCTCGGCCATGCTCTGGTACATCGCCGAGGTGATCGCGTTCTTGCGGTCCGGGCGGTTGAATTCGATCGTCAGGATGCCGTCGGCCTTGCTGCTCAAAATGTCCATCTTGTCTCCGTCTGCGCTGCAATGCGCGCCAAAATAAGGAAAGGGCGCCGGGAAATTTCCGCAGCGCCCTTGTGTTTTTCTACACTATAGCCGATTTATACGCGCTCGAAGATCCCCGCCGCGCCCATGCCCGCGCCGACGCACATGGTGACCATGCCGTACTTCAGGTTGTTGCGGTGCAGAGCGTGGATCACGGTGGCGGCACGGATCGCGCCGGTCGCGCCCAGCGGGTGGCCCAGGGCGATCGCGCCGCCCATCGGGTTGACCTTCGATGGGTCCAGGCCCAGGTCGCCGATCACCGCCAGCGCTTGCGCGGCGAAGGCTTCGTTCAGCTCGATCCAGTCCAGCTGGTCCTGGGTGATGCCGGCCTGCTTGCAGGCTTCCGGGATGGCGAACTTGGGACCGATGCCCATGATTTCCGGTGGCACGCCCTTGACGGCGAACGAGGAGAACTTGGCCAGCGGGGTCAGGTTGTGCTCGCGCAGGAATTTCTCGGAGACGATCAGCAGCGCGCCGGCGCCGTCCGACATCTGCGAGCTGTTGGCGGCGGTGACCGAGCCCTTGGCGGCGAACACCGGCTTGAGCTTGCCCAGCGATTCGACGGTCGAATCGGCGCGCGCGCCCTCGTCGGTGTCGACGGTGCGGGTCTTGATGTCGATCTGGCCGGTGGCCAGGTTCGGCGTGCGGGTGATGATCTCGACCGGGGTGGTCTCGGCCTTGAAGAAACCGGCCTGTTGCGCGGCGATGGCGCGGCGGTGCGATTCGACGGCGAAGGCGTCCTGCGCTTCGCGCGAGACTTTCCATTGCTGTGCGACTTTTTCCGCGGTCAGACCCATGCCGTAGGCCATGCCGACGTTTTCGTCGGTGAACATGTTCAGGTTCATCGATGGGTGGTGGCCCATCATCGGCACCATCGACATCGATTCGACGCCGCCGGCGATCATCGCGTCGGCTTCGCCGACGCGGATGCGGTCAGCGGCCATGGCGATGGCGGTGATGCCCGAGGCGCAGTAGCGGTTGACGGTGACGCCGCCGATGGTCTTCGGCAGGCCGGCCAGCAGCACCGATTGGCGGGCGATGTTGAAGCCCTGTTCGGCTTCCGGGAAGGAGCAGCCGATGATGGCGTCGGTGATCAGCGACGGGTCCAGGCCCGGCGCCTGCGCCATGGCCGATTGCAATACGCGCACCAGCAGGTCGTCCGGGCGGGTGGTCTTGAACATGCCGCGCGGCGCCTTGCCGATCGGGGTGCGGGTGGCGGAGACGATGTATGCGTCTTGAAGTTGTTTGCTCATTTTATTCTTTCAAAAATTTTTGATCGAAGTTCTGTCGAAGTTCTGTCGAATTGCTGCGTAACCTAGGGGAATGCGCCGTGGCGGGCGCGCCGGGGAATCAGGCGCGCTTCTCGGACAAGTACCAGTCCACCTGCACCTGGGCGGCCAGCGTGCCGGCCGCGTCGAAAATGTCGACCTCGACCGGGAAGGCCACCTTGCCCTGCTCCTTGAGCTCGGCCTTCAGCGCGGCCAGGTCGCCCGGCACGCGCCCTTCGGCGCGGGTGGCGCCCTTGGCCACCTTCTGGTACTGGATGCGCGATTCCTTGGCGACCGGGCGCAGGCCCAGGATCAGCTCGGCGAAGCCGCCCGCCATGGCCGCGCCCGAGGCCGTTTCGGCCAGGGTGAACAGCCCCCGGCGTGCTGCGTGCCCAGGTGGTTATTCAGCTTGGGGCCTTCCGGCATCGACACCTTGGAGGTGCCGGCGCCGATCTCGTCGATCTTGATCCCCAGCAGGCGCACGAAGGGCAGAGTGTCCATCATTTGTTGCTTGATACGTTCATACACCATGCTTGGCCTCACGCGCAAAAGTACTTTGAATACCAGGGACAGGATCGACATGACCTGGACGATTAGTTGCGCACCGGCTTGCCGGTTTGCATCATGCCCATGATCCGCTCTTGCGACTTAGGATGGTTCAGCAACTCCAGGAAGGCCTTGCGTTCCATGTCGAGGAACCACTGCTCGGAGACGAAGCTGCCCTGGTCGATGTCGCCGCCGGAGACGATCTCGGCGATCATCTCGCCCAGCTTGAAGTCGTGCGCCGAGATGAAGCCGCCGTCGCGCATGTTGACCAGCTGGGCCTTGATGGTGCCGTAGCCGTAGCGGCCGGTGACCTGCACCGGTGCCTTCATCGGCGGACGGTAGCCCTTGTCGAACATGGCGCGCGCTTCAACTTTCGCCACGTGCAGCAGCTCGTAGGCGTTGAAGACGATGACATCGTCTTCCTTCAGGTAACCCATGGCCTGGGCTTCCAGCGCCGATTTCGACACGTTGGCGGTGGCCGCGTTGGTGAAGCCGGTTTTCAGGAATTGCAGGATGTCGCTGCCCTTGGATTCCTTGAAGGCGCGCACGGCCGCCTCTTTCAGGCCGCCGCCGGCGGGGATCAGGCCGACGCCCACTTCGACCAGGCCGATGTAGGATTCGATCGAGGCGACACGCTTGGAGGCGTGCAGCGCCATTTCGCAACCGCCGCCCAGGGCCAGGCCGGCAACGGCGGCCACCACGGGCACGTTCGAGTATTTCATCGCCATGAAGGTGTCTTGCAGTTCACGGATGATCGGGTCGACCGCCTTGGCGCCGCCCTGCATGAACGCGGGCAGTGCCGATTGCAGGTCGGCGCCGGCCGAGAAGGCGCCGCCTTCGGCCGCGTCGGCGCTCCAGATCACCAGCCCTTGAAGTTCTTGGCGGCTTCTTCCAGCGCCAGTTTCAGGCCCTTGATGACGCCGTCGCCGATGACGTGCATCTTGGTTTTCAGCGAGATCACCAGCACCTCGTCGCCCGAGTGCCACAGGCGTACCGAGTCGTCCTCGAAGACGGTGGTGCCGGCGGTCTTGCCGTCGGCCACGCCGGCGCCGAACACCGGCGCGCGGAACTGTTGACGCTCGTACACGGCCAGCGTCGAACGCGGCACGAACGATTTGCTGATGGCCGAGTACGAACCCTCGGGGGTGTGCACGCCGCCTTTTTCAGCGACCGGACCTTCGAAGACCCAGCTCGGCAGCGGCGCGTTGCACAGCGCGTGGCCGGCGTCGATGTCTTCCTTGACCCAGGTGGCCACTTGCGACCAGCCGGCCGCCTGCCACGTTTCGAACGGGCCGACGTTCCAGCCGAAGCCCCAACGCATGGCGAAGTCGATCTCGCGGGCGTTGTCGGCCACGGTGTCGAGGTGGATGGCGATGTAGTGGAAGGCGTCGCGGAAGATCGCCCACAGGAACTGCGCCTGTGGGTTGGTCGATTCGCGCAGGGCCTTCATTTTCTTGACCGGATCTTTTTCCTTCAGGATGCGGGCGACGATGTCGGCAGCCTTGCCGCCGCCGGCGACGTACTCACCGGTGGCGAAGTCCAGGCGTTGGATTTCCTTGCCGACTTTTTTGTAGAAACCGGCGCCGGTCTTTTGGCCCAGCGCGCCTTTTTCAACCAGCTTGGCCAGCACGGCCGGGGTCTTGTAGACGGCGGCGAACGGGTCGTTCGGCAGGTAGTCCTGCATCGTCTTGATCACATGGCCCATGGTGTCCAGGCCGACCACGTCGGCGGTGCGGAAGGTGCCCGACTTGGCGCGGCCCAGCTTGGCGCCGGTCAGGTCGTCGACCACGTCGCAGCTCAGACCGAACTTCTCGGCTTCGTGGACGATCGCCAGGATGCCGAACACGCCAACGCGGTTGGCGATGAAGTTAGGGGTGTCCTTGGCGCGCACGACGCCCTTGCCCAGGGTGGTGGTCAGGAAACCTTCCAGCTGGTCGGCGATTTCCGGCTTGGTGGCGGCGGTCGGGATGATCTCGACCAGGTGCATATAGCGCGGCGGGTTGAAGAAGTGCACGCCGCAGTAGCGCGATTTCAGGTCGGCGTCGAAACCTTCGGACAGCGTGGTGATCGACAGGCCCGAGGTGTTCGAGGCGAAGATGGCGTTCGGCGCGATGTGCGGCGCGACCTTCTTGTACAGGTCGTGCTTCCAGTCCATGCGCTCGGCGATGGCTTCGATGATCAGGTCGCAACCGGCCAGCAGGTCCAGATTGTCTTCGTAGTTGGCCACCTCGATCAGCGCGGCGTGGTCCTTGTTGCCCAGCGGCGCAGGCGAGAGCTTTTTCAGGTTTTCGATGGCGCGCAGCACGATGCCGTTCTTCGGACCTTCCTTGGCCGGCAGATCGAACAGGACCACAGGCACTTTAGCGTTGATGCAATGGGCGGCGATTTGCGCACCCATCACGCCGGCGCCCAGGACGGCTACTTTTTTAACGATGAAATTGGTCATGGTTTTCCTCTAGGTTCTTAGAACAGATCTGCGTCGAGCGCCATCAGATTGGCGGAGCCGGCGCGCGCCTGGCGAATCAGGGTTGCGGTTTCTGGTTGCAGGCGGGCGAAGTAGAAGCGTGCGGTCGCCAGTTTTGCCTTGTAGAAGTTGTCGCCGCTGGATTCCTTCTCCAGGGCGATCTTGGCCATCTGCGCGAACAGGTAGCTGTAGATCATGTGGCCGACCACGCGCAGGTAAGGCACGCAAGCGGCGCCGACCTCGTCCGGGTTCTGGAAGGCCTTCATGCCGATTTCCATGGTCAACTTGGTGACTTTGTCGCCCAGGTCGCCCAGCGGGGTGATGAATTCGCTCATGGCTTCATCGGTACCGTTGTCCTCGACGAAGGCTTTGACCTTCTCGCCGAACTTGCGCAGTTTCGCGCCGTTGTCGCCGAGGATCTTGCGACCCAGCAGGTCCAGCGACTGGATGGTGTTGGTGCCTTCGTAGATCATGTTGATGCGGGCGTCGCGCACGTACTGCTCCATGCCCCACTCCGAAATGTAGCCGTGGCCGCCGAACACTTGCATGGCTTCCGAGGTGGCGATCCAGGCGTTGTCGGTGATGAAGGCCTTGATGATCGGGGTCAGCAGGGCGACTTCGTCGGCCGCTTCCTTGCGCACTTCTTCGTCGGGGTGGTGCAGTTCGCGGTCGATCTGCAGCGCGACGTAGGACGAGAAGGCGCGCGCGCCCTCGGCGTAGGCCTTGCCGGTCAACAGCATGCGGCGCACGTCGGGGTGGACGATGATCGGGTCGGCTTGCTTGTCCGGTGCCTTGACGCCGGACAGGCTGCGCATCTGGATGCGGTCCTTGGCGTAGACCAGGGCGTTCTGGTAGGCGATCTCGGTCAGGCCGAGCGACTGCATGCCGACGCCCAGACGGGCCGCGTTCATGAAGACGAACATGGCGTTCAGGCCCTTGTTCGGCTGGCCGATGATCCAGCCACGGGCGCCGTCCAGGTTCATCTGGCAGGTCGAGTTGCCGTGGATGCCCATTTTTTCTTCGATGGCGCCGCAGGTGATCGGGTTGCGCGCGCCGACCGAACCGTCGGCGTTCGGCAGGAACTTCGGCACCAGGAACAGCGAGATGCCCTTCGAGCCTTCAGGCGCGTCCGGCACGCGGGCCAGCACCAGGTGCAGGATGTTTTCGGCCATGTCGTGTTCGCCGGCCGAGATGAAGATCTTGTTGCCGGTGATCAGCCAGGAACCGTCGTCCTGTGGCAGCGCCTTCGAGCGCAGCATGCCCAGGTCGGTGCCGCAATGCGGTTCGGTCAGGCACATGGTGCCGGTCCATTCGCCCGAGACCAGCTTGGGCAGGTAGACGGCCTTCTGTTCGTCGGTGCCGTGTTCCAGCAGGCACTCGTAGGCGCCGTGCGACAGGCCCGGGTACATCGACCAGGCTTGGTTCGACGAGTTCAGCATCTCGTAGAAGGAGTTGTTGAGCACGATAGGCAGGCCTGGCCGCCGTATTCGGTGGCGCAGGCCAATGCCGCCCAGCCGCCGTCGACGTACTGCTTGTAGGCCTCTTTGAAGCCCTTCGGGGTGGTCACGGTATGGGTCGCGGCGTCGTGCTTGCAGCCTTCGCGGTCGCCGGAGTGGTTCAGCGGGAACAACACTTCCGAGGTGAACTTGGCGCCCTCTTCCAGCACCTGGTTGATGATGTCGGCATCGACTTCGGCGTAGTGAGGCATTTGCTTGAGTTCATCTTCAACTTTCAAGAACTCGTGCAGCACGAATTGCATATCCCGGATTGGCGCGACGTATTGACCCATGATTATCTCCTGAAGGCGTGTGGCTTGGTATGTGTAGGACGAAAGGCTGCGGCGGACCGCGGCGGTTTAAGGTTGGTGCTGCGCTGCCGTTTTCTCCGCCGGCGGCGCGTTTTGATAATTTTCAATCAGTCGGTTGAAGCCGACGCTGGCGCGTTCCAGGCTGCCCGGCCGACGCAGGAAGCGCGCGTCGTGGTGCAGTGCCAGGATCAGGCCGTACATCTCGTAGACCAGCTGGCCGGCGTCGGTGTCGGCCTTGAGGTCGCCGCATTCGATGGCCTGCTGCACACAACGCAGCAGGGCGCCCTGCCAGGCCGCCACCATCGCCACCAGCGACTCGCGGATCGGACCGGGCCGGTCGTCGTACTCGACCGCGCCGCTGATGTAGATGCAGCCCGAGGCGATCTCGACGCTGACCCGCTTGACCCAGCGGCCGAACATCGAGCGCAGCCGCTGGATACCGCGCGGCTCCTTGACGCTGGGGAAGAACACTTCCTGCTCGAAACGGTGGTGGTACAGCTTGAGCACCTCGATCTGCAGGTCCTCGCGCGAACCGAAATGCGCGAACACGCCGGACTTGCTCATGTTCATCCTGTCCGCCAGCAAACCGATGGTCAGGCCTTCCAAGCCGTCCCGGCTGGACAAGTCCAGGGCGACGTCGAGAATGGCTGCGCGGGTCAGTTCGCCTTTGCGCATGAATTTGACTGAAGTATTAATAGTGACACTCAAAGGTTAAAAATCATTGGGAATAAAGCATTCTCTCCCAGATGAATTTGCTCCGTGTGAAAAGAATTGCGAACGCTCGTACTATTATCTATTGAGGGACGAAAGTCAAACGCTTACGTTAGAGGTGCGGTTCTATTGCTGCGATGCAGCATAGCCGGCATTTGTGGCGCGGATGTGACGCCGTGGAAACGCTCAGTCCGCTATGGCAAGAAGGCGGCCGCCGGCCCGGCGCGGCGGCGGCGCCCGCGCGCCGTCATTCCTGCCCGCTGGCCTTGCTCAGTTGGCGCCGGTCGCGCTTGGTGGGGCGGCCCTTGAGCTCGGCGCCCGGCTCGCGGAACAGCTTGCGCCGCTCGGCCTCGCCGGCGCGGCGCGCCACGCTGGCGGCGCTCTCGGCGTACAACAGGCGGGCGACGGGCGCGGCGGCGCGCACGTCGGACAGGCCGAGCACCTCGACCTGCCAGACGTCGGCGCCGTTGTCGATGTGCAGCTCGTCGCCCAGGCGCAGCGCGCGCGCCGGCTTGACCTTGTCGCCGCCGACTTTGATCTTGCCGCTGTCGACGGCCTCGGCCGCCAGCGAGCGCGTCTTGAAGAAGCGCGCCGCCCACAGCCATTTGTCGACGCGCACGCCCTTGCCGCCGGCGTCGTTGCCGCCGCCCTGTTTTCCGTCTTTACTCATCAAGCATATTTCCCTATCGCGAAGATGCGCATCAACAGTTTATAGCAAACGAAGGCGATCTCGTAGCCGAGGCGGCGGCAGCGGCCGATGTGGGCGAAGTCGTCCTGGTGGATCACCACGCCGTCGGCCACGGCCGCCTCGATGTGGGCGCGCAGGCTGCGCGCGAAGGCGGCGTCCTTGACCACCACGTTGGCCTCCTGGTTGAGGAACAGGCTGAGGCCGTCCACATTGCTCGAGCCGACGGTGGCCCAGTTGTCGTCGATGACGGCGACCTTGGCGTGCAGCTGGGTCTGGTGGTACTCGACCACCTTGACGCCGGCCTCCAGCAGCTTCGGGTAGAAGGAGTGGGCGACGGCGTCCTGCAGCCAGATCTCGCCGACGCCGATCAGCAGCACCACCTCGACGCCGCGCTCGGCGGCCGAGGCCAGGGCGCGGCGGAACTTGCGCCCCGGCGCGAAATACGGGTTGGCCAGCAGCACGCTCTTGCGCGCCCGGCCCAGCGCCTGCAGGTAGGCGCGCTGGATGGTGCGGCGGTTGCGCAGGTTGTCGCGCACCACGAAGCCGGCCTGCACCATGCTGGGCGGGGCGGCGTTCCGGTCGATCTTGCGCATGTCGCGGTACAGGCTGATGCGCTTGAAGATGCCCAGCTTGCCCAGCCGCGCCCACTGCGCCTCGGCCTCCTTCTGGATCGCCGCCACCAGCGGGCCGCGCACGGCGACGGCGAAGTCCCAGCGCGGCGCCGGCAGGCGGATGGCGTGGTTGTAGTCGCAGAACAGGTCGTCGTTGATGTTGATGCCGCCGACGAAGGCGACGCCGTGGTCGACCACGCAGATCTTGCGGTGGGTGCGCGTGACGCCGCGGCGGAACCAGGCGTTGAAGATGCGGTGCTCGACGCCGGCCGCCGCCAGCTGGGCCTGCATGCGCTGGCTGCGCGCGCCGCCGGTGCCGAACCAGTCGGTGATCACGCGCACCAGCACGCCACGGCCGGCGGCGCGCATCAGCGCGGCCAGCACGGCCTTGCCGGTGTCGTCGTCGGCGAAGATGTAGGTCTCGAAGTAGACCTCGCCCCGGGCCGCGTCGATCGCCTCGATCAGCGCGGGGAAGAACTCGGTGCCGCAGTAGAGCAGCTGGACGTCGTTGTCGGCGATGAAGTTGACTGAGCGCATGAAGTGCTGGGCCGGCCCGCTCAGGCGAGCTTGAGCTCGGCGACGATGGGGGCGTGGTCGGACAGGCGCGCCCACAGCGAGCCGTGCATCACCTCGGCGTTGTCGACCTGGAAGCCGCGCACGTAGATGCGGTCGAGGCGGAAGAAGGGCAGCGCGGCCGGGAAGGTGCGCGCCGCCGTCGAGGCGCCGGGCTTGTGGCGGCGGCCCAGCGTGCGCACCAGCTCGCTCAGGGTGCTGGTGTCGCCGATCTGCTCGAACACCTCGACCACGCCGAGCGCCTGGCGCAGCTTGTCGCCCAGCGCGTCGCGCCAGTCGTTGAAGTCGCCGGCGATGATGACCGGCTCGCCGTTCGGCGCCGAGGCCTTGACCGCCTCGATCAGGGCGGCCGTCTGGCGCCCCCGGCCGCCCTCGAACAGGCCGAGGTGGACCACGTAGCAGTGCACCGTGCCCTTCGGCGTGTCGACCTCGCAGTGCAGGATGCCGCGCTGCTCGTAGGCGTGGTCGGAGACGTCGTGGTTGCGGCTCTGGGCGATCGGGTAGGCGCTGAGCAGGGCGTTGCCGTGGTGGCCGTGGTCGTAGACGGCGTTCATGCCGTAGGCGGCGTGCAGCGCCCCGCCGGCGAAGAACTCGTGCTGGGCCGTCTCGGGCCAGTGCCTGTGGCCGTGGTGCTCGGCGCCGTACTGGGCGGCGTTGCGGTCGTGGCGGCCCTGCACCTCCTGCAGGAACACCACGTCGGCGGCGAACAGGCCGATGGCCTGCTTGAGCGCGTGCACGCGCGGCTGGCTGCGGATGGCGGAGACGCCCTTGTGGATGTTGTAGGTGGCGACACGGATTTTCATGGGATCGATTCTACCCCCATAAGCCCGCTTCCGGCACCTCCGCGTCTTGCGTGCGAGAAATCGCCCGTGCCGCGCCACCATCGCGGCGCGGCTTGAGGCTCAAGCTTGGCGCGCCAAGCCGCCCCTGTCTGCGGTCTGGTCGCCGTAGCCGTACATGAGATGTTGAACGCTGATGTCTTCATCGAGCGCATCCCAATGCAGACCCGTCCCGCCGCCGCTGATGACGTAGTCGGCCAACTGCTCAAACTTGGCCCGCTGCAAACGGGGGAAAAAGCTCAAGGGAACGCCTAAGGTGCGCCCGTCAGCCAAGTGCACCCACATGGCCTGCTGGTCGAAGGTGAGCTTCAATGCGAGTGGTTCAATCATCGAAAAAATCCTCCCACACTTGTATCAAATGTTTTCGCTGCAGCTTGGCCAGCTGTAGCAATGCGGCCAACTCACTCTCAGCGATTCCAAACGACTGCGCCAAACGCACTTCCGGCTCAAGCCAGATCTTGGCGGAGCCGCCCCGCCCCCGGACATGGACGTGCGCCGGCTCGCGAGGCTTGCCTTCGTTTGAAAAGAAGAAGAGCGTGTATCCGTTGTAGCGCAAGACGGCGGGCATGGCAAGCGAGTCCTCGACAGTCGGAACAGACTGTCATGCTAAAGCCGGCTCCAGCGTAGGCCTTTGTGTCCGCGCAAAGGCTGACAAGCTTGACGGCGGGTCAGCGCTTGAGCTGGCGGGGCAGTTGCAGGATGGCTTCGGCGTTCGACGAGGAGAAGCATTTGTCGGCCGCCTCCAGGTAGGGCAGCCAGGTGTATTGTAGATGTTCGCGCGGACTGAGGGTGATGGCGATGTCGCGCGGCACCTCGACGCTGAAGACGTGCTCGGTGTTCTCGGTCACGCCGGGCGCGTAGCGGTGGCGCCAGACCGGATAGATGGTGTAGATGTTGGCCAGCTGCCAGTCGCGCAGCACAATACCGGCACCGGCGGCGCCGGCGGCGATGCCGGTCTCCTCGAACAGCTCGCGCGCGGCGGTCTGCGCCAGCGGCTCGTCGGGCGTGTCGAGCGAGCCGGTGACCGACTGCCAAAAGCCGGCGCGGTCGGCCCGCTCGATCAACAGCACCTGCAGGTCGGCGGTGTGGATCACCACCAGCACGGATTCGGGTATCTTGTATGGCATCTTGTTCGGGCAAAAGAAAAGGCGCAACCAGTGCGCCTTTTTTGAAGACCACGCCGCGTCCGCCGGGGCGGACGCAACCGATCTAGATCAGCCGGCCACCTTCGGCTCGGCGGCGCGCAGGCGGATGTGCAGCTCTTTGAGTTGCTTCTCGTCGACCTCGGACGGCGCCTGGGTCAGCAGGCACTGGGCGCGCTGGGTTTTCGGGAAGGCGATCACGTCGCGGATCGAATCGGAGCCGGTCATCATGGTGACGATGCGGTCCAGGCCGAAGGCCAGGCCACCGTGCGGCGGCGCGCCGTATTGCAGCGCGTCGAGCAGGAAGCCGAACTTCAGGCGGGCCTCGTCGGCGTCGATCTTCAGCGCGCGGAACACCTTCGACTGCACTTCCTCGCGGTGGATACGGATCGAACCGCCGCCCAGTTCCCAACCGTTCAAGACCATGTCGTAGGCCTTGGCGATGCAGGCGCCCGGATTGGTTTCCAGCATGTCCTCGTGGCCGTCCTTCGGCGCGGTGAACGGGTGGTGGGTCGCGGTCCAACGGTCGGCTTCCTCGTCGTAGTCGAACATCGGGAAGTCGACCACCCACAGCGGCGCCCAGACGTCGTCGAACAGGCCGGCCTTCTTGCCGAATTCGCTGTGGCCGATCTTCACGCGCAGCGCGCCGATGGCGTCGTTGACCACCTTGGCCTTGTCGGCGCCGAAGAAGATCAGGTCGCCGTCCTGCGCGCCGGTCAGTTCCAGCACCTTGGCCAGGGCGGCGTCGTGCAGGTTCTTGACGATAGGCGACTGCAGGCCGTCACGGCCCTTGGCCTTCTCGTTGACCTTGATGTAGGCCAGGCCGCGGGCGCCGTAGATGGCGACGAACTGGGTGTAGGCGTCGATTTCCGAACGCGGCATCTCGCCACCCTTCGGTACGCGCAGGCCGACCACGCGGCCGTTGGGCAGGTTGGCGGCGCCGGAGAAGACCTTGAAGTCGACGTCCTTCATCACTTCGGTCAGGTCGGTGAACTCGAGCTTGACGCGCACGTCCGGCTTGTCCGAACCGTATTTGCCCATCGCCTCGGCGAATTCCATCACCGGGAAGGGGTTCGGCAGCTCGATGTCCAGGGTGTTCTTGAAGACCTTGCGGATCATGTCCTCGAACAGGTCGCGGATCTCTTGTTCGGTCAGGAAGGAGGTCTCGCAGTCGATCTGGGTGAACTCGGGCTGGCGGTCGGCGCGCAGGCTCCTCGTCGCGGAAGCACTTGACGATCTGGTAGTAGCGGTCGAAGTTGGCCACCATCAGCAGCTGCTTGAACAGCTGCGGCGATTGCGGCAGGGCGAAGAAGTTGCCGGCGTTGACGCGCGACGGCACCAGGTAGTCGCGCGCGCCTTCCGGGGTCGACTTGGTCAGCATCGGGGTTTCGATGTCGATGAAGCCCAGCTCGTCGAGATACTTGCGCACTTCCATCGTCACCTTGTAGCGCAGGCGCAGGTTGTTCTGCATCTGCGGACGGCGCAGGTCGAGCACGCGGTGGGTCAGGCGGGTGGTTTCGGACAGGTTGTCGTCGTCCAGCTGGAACGGCACCGGCACCGAGGCGTTCAGCACTTCCAGCTCGGCGCAGACCACTTCGACCTTGCCCGATTTCAGGTTGTTGTTGATGGTGCCTTCGGTGCGGGCGGTGACCACGCCGGTGACGCGCAGGCAGAACTCGTTGCGCACTGCCTCGGCGACTTTGAACATCTCGGCTTGCTCGGGATTGCAGACGATCTGCACCAGGCCTTCGCGGTCGCGCAGGTCGATGAAGATCAGGCTGCCGTGGTCGCGGCGGCGGTGTACCCAGCCGCACAGGCTGACGGTTTGGCCGAGCAGGGCTTCAGTGGTGAGGCCGCAGTAGTGAGTACGCATTGAGGACATGTTATTTCTCAGTTCAGGTTAAATTTCAATTCGCCGCCGCCTAGGCGCGGCGTGTTTGCGTGTTTATTTGCTTGCCGCCTCGTTGGCCGGCGGCGCGTCCGGCGCCACCACGCCCATCGAGACGATGTACTTCAGGGCGGCGTCGACGCTCATGTCGAGCTCGACCACGTCCTGGCGCGCCATCATCAGGAAGAAGCCCGAGGTGGGGTTGGGCGTGGTCGGCACGTAGACGCTGACGTAGTCGCCCACCAGGTGGTTCTTCACATCGCCGCCCGGCGTGCCGGTGAGGAAGGCGATGGTCCAGGAGTTCTGGTGCGGATACGGCACCAGCACGGCCTTGCGGAAGGCGTTGCCGGACGACGAGAACAAGGTGTCGGAAACCTGCTTGACGCTGCCGTACAGGGAGCTGACCACGGGGATGCGCTGCAACAGGCGCTCCCACAGCTTGACCACGTAGTTGCCGACCAGGTTGTTGGTCAACAGGCCGGTGACGAACACGATCAGCACCGTCAGCATGGTGCCCAGGCCGGGGATGTCGAAGCCGATCAGGGTGCGCGGCTGCCAGCGCTCGGGCACGATCAACAAGGACTGGTCCATGGTGCTGACCACCAGGTTCAGCACCCAGGCGGTGATCGCCAGCGGCACCAGAATCAGCAAACCGGTAATGAAATATTTGCGCATCGTGTTCTCTGTGAAGGGTGGTGGCGGCAGGCTGCCGCCTCGGCCCGGCCTGGCCTGATCCTCTTGTTCAGTCCGCTCCCGAGTTGCCGGACGGCTTGCTCGCGGCCGGCGCGGCGGCCGCTGCCGGCACCGTGGTGTCGGCCTTGGCGGCGCCCTCGACCGGGCCGCTGGACACGCCGGTGGCCGGCGCGGTGCCGCCACGGAAATCGGTGGCGTACCATCCGGTGCCCTTCAGCTGGAAACCGGCGGCGGTCAGTTGTTTCTTAAAGCTTGCCTTGCCACAGGTCGGGCAATCAGTCAGCTGCGGGTCGGAGATCTTTTGCAAGACATCCTTGGCAAAGCCACATTCCTCGCAGCGGTAAGCGTAGATCGGCATCTATTACTCCGCAAAAATCATCAAAAACCCTGAATTATAAAGCTTTTTCCCGGCCCATCGCGGTTTTCCGCTGGCCGGGAGGCCGGCGCGCCACAGCGCGGGCACGCCGCCAGCGACGGCGTCAGCGGCGGCGCCAGACCAGCCAGCGTTCCTTGCCCTCGAACACGGCGATGGAGTCGGCCACGGCGGCGTCCTCGACGCAGTCGAAGTGCGGCGCCAGCAGCGCGTCCAGTTGTTCGCGGGCGATGCCGAACGGCGGCCCTTGGCCGCATTATCGAAAAAGAAATAGCCGACCAACAGCGCGCCGGGCGCCAGCAGCTCGGCCCAGCGCGCCGCCACCTGCGGCCACAGGGCGCGCGGCATGGCGCACAGGAAGGCGCGCTCGTAGATCAATTGCAGCGGACTGGCCGGCTGCCAGGCGAAGAAGTCGGCCTCCACCACCCTGCCCGCCCACGGCCCGACGGCGGCCTTGGCGGCGGCCACGGCCGCCGGCGAGAAGTCGATGGCGGTGACGTCCCAGCCCGCCTCGGCCAGGCAGGCCAGCTCGTAGGCCGAGCCGCAGCCCGGAATCAGCGTGCTCAGCGGCCCCGGCGCGGCGGCGACGAAGTCGCGCAGGGCCTGCGGCACGCCGCCCTTGTCCCAGGGGGTGAAGCGGCCGGTGAAGCGCTCGTCCCAGAAGGCGGGTTTGAGCGGGTCGCGCTCATTAAATTCTTGCATGTCTGCCGCCTTTGATTCAATTACTGCATGTGTTGCCAGCGCAGATAGAGCTGGAAGCCGAGCACGCCGATGGCGAAGGCGCCGGCGAAATAGATCACCAGGCTGAGCAGGCGGTTGGTGCGCTGCTGCTCGACTATCAGCGTTTTGATCAGGTCGCTGTTGTCGGCCGGCCGCTCGCCGCCCTGCTCCAGCGCGCGGTGCAGCAGGCGCGGCAGTTGCGGCAGGATGTGGGTGTAGCGCGGCGCCTCGGCCTTCAGGCGCTGCCACATGCCCTGCCAGCCGATCTGCTCGGCCATCCAGTTTTCCAGGTAGGGTTTGGCGGTCTTCCACAGGTCGAGGTCGGGGTCGAGCTGGCGGCCCAGGCCTTCGATGTTGAGCAGGGTCTTTTGCAGCAGCACCAGTTGCGGCTGCACCTCGACGTTGAAGCGGCGCGAGGTTTGGAACAGGCGCAGCAGGATCTGGCCGAAGGAGATGTCCTTCAGCGGCCGGTCGAAGATCGGCTCGCAGCAGGCGCGCACGGCCGATTCGAGCTCGTCGACGCGGGTCTCCTTGGGCGCCCAGCCGGACTCGATGTGGGCCTCGGCGACGCGCTTGTAGTCGCGGCGGAAGAAGGCCAGGAAGTTCTGCGACAGGTAGTCCTTGTCGAAGTCGTTCAGGGTGCCGACGATGCCGAAGTCGAGCGCGATGTAGCGGCCGAAGGTGGCCGGGTCGACCGACACCAGGATGTTGCCGGGGTGCATGTCGGCGTGGAAGAAGCCGTCGCGGAACACCTGGGTGAAGAAGATCTCCACGCCGTCGCTCGACAGCTTTTTCAGGTCGACGCCGGCCGCCGCCAGCCGGTCGATCTGCGACACCGGGATGCCGTGCATGCGCTCCATGACGATCACGCTGCTCGAGCAATAGTCCCAGTACATCTCCGGCACCAGCAGCAGGTCGGAGCCGGCGAAGTTGCGCCGCAGCTGGCTGGCGTTGGCCGCCTCGCGCATCAGGTCGAGCTCGTCGTGCAGGTATTTGTCGAACTCGGCCACCACCTCCTTGGGTTTCAGGCGCTTGCTGTCGGCCCAGATGCGGCCGATCAGCTCGGCGGCGATGTGCATCAGCGCGACGTCCTCGTCGATCGACTTCTTCATGCCGGGGCGCAGCACCTTGACGGCCACCTGCTTGCCGTCCTTCAAGGTGGCGAAGTGCACCTGGGCGATCGAGGCCGAGGCCACCGGGGTGCGCTCGAACGAGGCGAACAGCTGGTCCGGGTGGGCGCCGAGCGATTTTTGGATCTGCGCGATGGCCAGGTCGGAGGGGAAAGGCGGCACGCGGTCCTGCAGCTTGGCCAGCTCCTCGACCAGGTCGAGCGGGATCAGGTCGCGCCGGGTCGACAGCACCTGGCCGAACTTGACGAAGATCGGGCCGATGCTCTCCAACGCCATGCGCAGGCGCTCGCCGCGCGGCGCCGAGATGTCGCGCCAGAAGATGATGGTGTCGATCAGCTTGGCGGTGCGCGGCACCTTCAGGCCGGAGATGGCGATTTCGTCGAGGCCGTAGCGAATGGCGACCCGCAGGATTTTCAGCAGGCGCAGGAATTTCAAGATCATTGAGGGTCCGTATCGAATTGCGAGAGGATGGCCTGGCGCGCGGCCAGCTTCTGTTCCAGCTTGGCCAGCCGCTTGGCGGCCCGTTCGACGTCGTCGCGCAGGCGCGCCACGTCGGCCGAAAAGGCGGCCACCACGGGCGGACGCAGCAGCATCGGCTGCTCGTCGAGGAAGTATTCGGCGACGTTCTCGGCCAGCTTCTGCTGGCCGGCCTTGATGGCGACGAAGGCGGCCTTGGCGCCGGCCACCACGCGCACGGCGGCCACCGGGCCGATCACCCGCTCCAGGTCGTGCTCGGCCTCCCAGCGCAGCGATTTGCTCAGGCTGGAGATGGCGTTGGCGAACTCGGCGTCGCCGTCGATCTTGACGTAGGAGAAGGCGCGCTCGCGCTGTTGCACAATCAGCGGCAGGTCGGACAGCTTGAGGCGGATGGTGACGGCGGCCTCCTGTTCGGCCGGGGCCGCCTGCAGCAGGCCGTCGCCGGCCACGCGCACACGCAGCGCCAGGCTGCCGGCGTCGACGCAGGCGACCTTGCCGGCGTGCAGCAGCAATTCCTGCCGCGCCCAGGGCTCCTGGGCCAACAGGTGGTTGACGGTGGCGATGACGGGCGCGGCCGCGTCCGGAAGGGAGGGGAAAGGGGATGAATTCGGTGGTGTCATGCGTTCGCCGCTCAAAAAACAAAACCGCCCGGAAAGTGGGCGGTCTTGATCTTACCAGTTCGCCGGGCAATATCCCGGCGGGCTGGTCAAATTACCTGCACCCGCGCGTGTCAGGACAGTTGCTGGATACCGGCCAGCATCCAACCGCTGCCGCCGGACACCGGCTTGCTCAGGTTCCACACCTCCTGGAACGGCTCGGCGGCGGCCGTCGGCGCCGACTTGATCATGCCGGCGAACCTGACGCTGGCCAGGTACTCGTTGGCGGCCGTTTCGATGCCGAGCAGCTCGGCGTCGATGGTCACGACGTCGGTGAAGTCGGCCTGCGCGCCGCGCTCGCTGATTTGCATCTTCAGCTCGGCGAACACCTCGGGCGTGGTGAATTCACGGATGTCGGCGACGTCGCCCTTGTCCCAGGCCGCCTGCAGGCGGATGAAGTTGCTCTTGGCCACGCGCAGGAAGACCGGCGCGTCGAAGTCGGCCGGCACGCCCCACGGCGTGTGGGCGACCGGCTTGTCCAAGCCCGCACCCGACGAGACCGGTTGCAGCGGCGGCAGCGGCTCGTAGGCCTGGGCCGGCAGACGCGAGCCGATTTCCGGCGTGGCGTTGGCGTTGGCGCCGCCGAAGCCGCCGCCCATGCCGCCGCCGAAGGCGCTAGGCGCCAGCGGCGCGGCGTTGGCGCTGTTGCCACCGTTGCGGTTGCGGATCATGCGGATGATGAAGAAGGCCGCGCCGGCCAACAGGGCCAGCATGATGATCGAGCCGAACATGCTGCCCAGGGCGCCGCCCATGCCGAAGTGCGACAACAGGGCGCCCACGCCCAGACCGAGCAGCGCGCCGCCCAGAATGCCCTTCCAAGGGCTGGCCGGCTTGGGCGGGATGGCTGGCGCGGCCGGTGTCGCTGCCGGCGCGGCGGCCGGACGCGGCGCCTGCTGGGCCGGCGCTGGCGCGGTGCGGCTGACGTTGGACGACTGGCGGCCGATCGAGCGGCCACCGCCCATCGGACGGGCGATCGACTCGGCCATCATCGAAAAGGCGGACACGGCCAACATGGCGCCGATCAGGATTTTCTTCATGTTCATGTTCTGTGCTTCCTAGAAGAGTCTTACAGTTTGATACCGGTGTGTAAAGCGGCCACACCTGCCGTCAGATTGTAATACTGTACATTCTCCAGGCCGGCGTCCTGCATCATCGTCTTCAGGGTTTCCTGGTCGGGGTGCATGCGGATCGACTCGGCCAGATAGCGGTAGCTCTCGGCGTCGCCGGCGATCTTCTGGCCCAGCCACGGCAGCACCTGGAAGGAATACAGGTCGTACGGTTTTTGCAGGGCCGCCGGCACCTTGGAGAATTCCAGCACCAGCAGCTTGCCGCCCGGTTTCAGCACCCGGCGCATTTCCGCCAGCGCCTGGTCTTTATGGGTCATGTTGCGCAGGCCGAAGGCGACGCTGACGCGGTCGAAATAGTTGTCCGGGAAGGGGAGTTTTTCCGCGTCACACAACAAGGTGGGGGTCAACAGGCCGCGATTCAAGAGGCGGTCGCGGCCGACGCGCAACATCGACTCGTTGATGTCGGTCAGCCACACCTCGCCGGTCGGGCCGGCCTGCTTGGCGAAGGCCTTGGCCAGGTCGCCCGTGCCGCCGGCGATGTCGAGCACCTTGAAGCCGGGACGCACGCCGGCGTGGGCGATGGTGAAGGTCTTCCACAAACGGTGCAGGCCGGCCGACATGAGATCGTTCATCACATCGTATTTGGCGGCGACGGAGTGGAAAACCTTGGCGACTTCGCGGACTTTGTCGTCTTCAGCGACGGTTTTGTAACCGAAATGAGTAGTGTTGGTCATATTGGGCGGCCTGTTAGTTTGCCAGCATTATACAAGCGGCCCGCCCGGTTGGATTCCGATTTCCTGCGAAGTCTCCCTATCCGGGCGCGGGCAGACGCTGAATTGTCTTTAAATGGGTGCCGATTTGCCGTCGCGCCCTCTCCAGCTCAAAGTCGACCTGCAAGCCCATCCAGAATGACTCGCTGGTGCCGAAGGTGCGCGCCAGACGTAGTGCCGTGTCGGCGCTGATGCCGCGCTTTTCCAGAACGATATCGTTGATGCGGCGCGAAGGTACGCCAATGGCACGGGCCAGCGCGTTCTGGCTGATGCCCAACGGTTTCAGAAACTCCTCCAGCAGGATCTCCCCCGGATGGATATTCTTCAATTTCGCCATCAAGTTCTCCGCTAGTGATAGTCAACTATCTCGACCTCGGCACAATCCCCATCCTGCCAGAAAAAGCAAATGCGCCACTGCTCGTTGACGCGAATACTATATTGCCCCTTGCGCCCGCCCTTCAAGGCCTCCAAGCGATTTCCCGGCGGCGCCCGCAAGTCGCCAAGTACCAAGGCACTGTTCAGCATTCTCAGCTTTCGCCGGGCAACATTCTGTACCGCCGCCGGCAACCCATGCACCTATGCGCCGCTCCACACCAGTGCTGTCATTTTATCGCGAAAATTGAGGATCATGCCGCGACGTTAACGCCGCGCCTCACAACCGTCAATTCCTCCGTGGAGCGCAGTTGCGCGCGCTCAGATGCGCGGCAACAGCCCGCTGTTTCGATACTTGGTTTAGTGCTTGCCGCCGCAGCCGTGGGCCTTGGCCGGCGCGGTCAGCGTGGTGCCGGGTTCGCGGCCGCTGTCGCCGGCGAAGCCGGAGGCGTGCAGGCGCGCCAGGTAGTCTTGCCACAGCTGGGCCTGCTCGCTGCCCAGCTTGTACAGGTAGTCCCAGCTGAACAGGCCGGTGTTGTGGCCGTCGCTGAAGGTCGGCTGCACCGCGTAGTTGCCGACCGGGTCGAGGGCGGTGATGCCGACCTCGCGCTTGCCGACCTGCAGCACCTCCTGGCCCTGGCCGTGGCCGCGCACCTCGGCCGACGGCGAGTACACGCGCAGCAGCTCGAAGGGAATGGCGAAGGAGGCGCCGTCGTCGAAGCTGACGTCGAGCAGGCGGGATTTGCTGTGCACGGTGAAGCCGGTGGGCTGGGGGCTGTTCTTGGATAGGCTCATGATGGGGATGCGGGCTTTGGTGGGTGAATATTCAAGGCGCCGGGAACGCCGGCTTAAGCCCAAGGCCAAGAGCCAGGGTCAGACCCTAGGGTCTGACCCTCGACGTATGTCCCGGGGTTGTGTTGGCGCACCGGCATTCTTGCCGCGGCTATTATCCGCCCAAACGCTCGATGATGTCGGCGTGCAGCTGCGGCAGCAGGGCGCGGCGCGCGGCCAGCACCTCGGGCAGCGAGCTGCGCTGGGCCGTGGCCCAGACCGGATGGGGGAAGTGGGCGTCGTCGAGGAAGCGCGGGATGACGTGCCAGTGCACATGCGGCGTCATGTTGCCCAGGCTGGCCAGGTTGACCTTTTCCGGCTGCATGATCTCGCGCACGGCCAGCTCGATCTGCCACACCACGTCCATCACCCAGTGCCGCTCGCGCGGCAGCAGGTCGCTCATTTCCTTGACGTGGCCGTTCCACACCACGCGGCAAAAACCGGGGTACTCGGCCTCGTCGACGGCGACCACCGTCAGCTGGCTGTCGCGCCAGATGACGGCGCCGCCGGCTTGGCCGCCGGCCTGCTCCAGCAACCGGCAGAGGTCGCAGGCGGCCGTCATACCAGCACCCGTTCGATGCCGCCGCTGTTGGCCTTGGCGACGTAGTCGGGCAGCCAGTTCTCGCCCAGCAGGTGCTTGGCGATCTCGATGACGATGTAGTCGGCGGTGGTGCCGGCGTCCTCGCTGTAGCGCGACACGCCGCCCAGGCAGGCCGGGCAGCTGGTGAGGATCTTCACCTCGCCGGTGAAGCCGTCGGCGCGCAGCTTGTCGGCGCCCTTGATCATCTCCTCCTCCTTGCGGAAGCGGATCTGCGTCGAGATGTCGGGCCGCGACACGGCCAGGGTGCCGGCGTCGCCGCAGCAGCGGTCGTTCTTCTCGATCTTGACGTTGTCGATGGTGGTGATCAGCGAGTTGATGGTCTTGCCCGAGTCCTGCAGCTTCATCGGGTTGTGGCAAGGCTCGTGGTACATATAGCGGGTGCCGTTGACGCCCTCCAGCTTGACGCCCTTCTCCAGCAAATACTCATGGATGTCCATGATGCGGCAGCCGGGGAAGATCTTGTCGAACTCGTAGGTGGCCAGCTGGTCGTAGCAGGTGCCGCAGGAGACCAGCACGGTCTTGATGTCGAGATAGTTGAGCGTGTTGGCCATGCGGTGGAACAGCACGCGGTTGTCCGTCATCATCTTCTCGGCCTTGTCGAACTCGCCGTTGCCGCGCTGTGGATAGCCGCAGCACAGGTAGCCCGGCGGCAGCACGGTCTGCACGCCGACCTCCCACAACATCGCCTGGGTGGCCAGGCCGACCTGCGAGAACAGGCGCTCCGAGCCGCAGCCCGGGAAGTAGAACACCGCTTCCGTATCGGCCGTGGTGGCGAGCGGATTGCGGATGATCGGGATGACCTTGTCGTCCTCGATGTCGAGCAGGGCGCGCGCGGTCTTCTTCGGCAGGTTGCCCGGCATCTTCTTGTTGATGAAGTGGATCACCTGCTCGCGCACCGGCGCCTTGCCGGTGCTCGGCTTGGGCGCCTTGGTCTGCTTCTTGGCGAACTTCTTGAGGATGTCGTGGCCCAGGTTCTGCGCCTTCATGCCCCATTCCAACATCACCTTGCGGTAGACGTTGATCGTGGTCGGATCGCTGGCGTTGAGGAAGAACATGGTGGCGGCGGCCATCGGCTTGAAGCTCTTCTTGTCCATCTTGCGCAGCAGGTTGCGCATGTTCATCGAGACGTCGCCGAAGTCGATGTTGACCGGACAGGGCGTCACACATTTGTGACAGACCGTGCAGTGGTCGGCGACGTCCTCGAACTCTTCCCAGTGCTTGATCGAAATGCCGCGCCGGGTTTGCTCCTCGTACAGGAAGGCCTCGATCAGCGACGAGGTCGCCAGGATCTTGTCGCGCGGCGAGTACAGCAGGTTGGCGCGCGGCACGTGGGTGGCGCAGACCGGTTTGCACTTGCCGCAGCGCAGGCAGTCCTTGACGCTGGTGGCGATGGCGCCGATGTCGCTCTGCTGCATGATCAGCGACTCGTGGCCCATCAGGCCGAACGACGGCGTGTAGGCGTTGCGCAGGTCGGCGCCCAGGCCCGGCAGGTTGAGCAGCTTGCCCTTGTTGAAGCGGCCCTCGGGGTCGATGCGCTTCTTGTACTCGCGGAACTCGCTGATCTCGTCCTCGGTGAGGAACTCCAGCTTGGTGATGCCGATGCCGTGCTCACCGGAAATGACGCCGTTGAGCGAACGGGCCAGCACCATGATGCGGGCGACGGCCTGGTGGGCGTCCTGCAGCATCGCGTAATTGTCCGAGTTGACCGGCAGGTTGGTGTGCACATTGCCGTCGCCGGCGTGCATGTGCAGCGCGACGAAGACGCGGCCGCGCAGCACGCGCTGGTGGATCGCCGTGGCCTCGTCGAGGATCAGCTTGAAGGCGGCGCCGTTGAAGATCTGCCGCAGCTGGGCGCGGATCTCCTGCTTCCAGGTGATGCGCACGGTGCGGTCCTGCACCACGTCGAACAGGGTGGCGTCCGGCTGCGTTTCCAGGCGCTGGGCGAACACCGGCAGCAGGCGCTCCAGGCCCAGCTCGGCCAGGCGGGTTTGCGCCTGCGCCAGCGGCAGGTCCAGCCCGGCCAGCGTGGTGCTCCAGCGCGCCTGCACCTGCTCGAGCAGGGCCAGCGCCTGTTGCTCGCGGTCGCCGAGCATTTCGGCGTCGCCGACGCGGTCGTCGGAGCCGTCTTCGCTCTTGCCCACCGGCAGGTTGCCGGCGGCGATGAAGTCGTGCAGCGCGGCGGCCAGTTGCAGCTTGTTCTTGATCGACAGCTCGATGTTGATGCGCTCGATGCCGTCGGTGTACTCGCCCATGCGGTTGAGCGGGATCACCACGTCCTCGTTGATCTTGAAGGCGTTGGTGTGCTTGGCGATGGCGGCGGTGCGGGCGCGGTCCAGCCAGAATTTCTTGCGCGCCTCGGCGCTGACGGCGACGAAGCCCTCGCCGACGCGGGTGTTGGCGATGCGCACCACTTCCGAGGCGGCCATGGCCACCGCGTTCTCGTCGTCGCCGACGATGTCGCCGAACAGCGCCATCTTCGGCAGCACGCCGCGTTTCGACTTGGTCGAGTAGCCGACCGCGCGCAGGTAGCGCTCGTCCAGATGTTCAAGGCCGGCCAGGCGGATGGTCTTGAACTGCTCGCCCTTGGCCGGCAGGCCGTCCAGGTAGTCCTTGATCTCGACGATCGACGGGATGGCGTCGCGCGCCTGGCCGAAGAACTCCAGGCAGACGGTGCGGGCGTGCTTGGGCATCTTGTGCAGGATCCAGCGGCCGGAGGTGATCAGGCCGTCGCAACCCTCCTTCTGGATGCCGGGCAGGCCGGAGAGGAACTTGTCGGTGACGTCCTTGCCCAGGCCTTCCTTGCGGAACTTGCGGCCCTCGATGACCAGGGTCTCGGTCTTGAACGGCGCGTTCTTCTTGCTGGCGTCGCGGGTGTTCGGATGGGTCCATTCCAGCAGGAACTTGGCCACCGGCGCGTCGTGGATCTTCGACAGGTTGTGCTCCAGCCGGGTCACTTCGAGCCAGTCGCCGTTCGGGTCGACCATGCGCCAGGAGGCCAGGTTGTCCAGCGCGGTGCCCCACAGCACGGCCTTCTTGCCGCCCGCGTTCATGGCGATGTTGCCGCCGATGCAGGAGGCGTGCGCCGAGGTCGGGTCGACGGCGAAGACGAAGCCGGCCTTCTCGGCCGCCTCGGAGACCTTGTTGGTGATCACGCCGGCGCCCGAGTAAATGGTGGCGTATTCGTGGTCCAGGCCGGGCAGCACGCGCATCTCGACGGCGCCCAGGTCGATCAGCTTCTCGGTGTTGATGACGGCCGACAGCGGCGTCAACGGCACGGCGCCGCCGGTGTAGCCGGTGCCGCCGCCGCGCGGGATGATGGTCAGCCCCAGCTCGATGCAGCCCTTGACCAGGCCGGCCATCTCGTCCTCGGTGTCCGGCGTCAGCACCACGAACGGGTATTCGACGCGCCAGTCGGTGGCGTCGGTGACGTGCGAGACGCGGGTCATGCCGTCGAAGCGGATGTTGTGTTTTTCGGTGTAGCGGCTGAGGATCTTGGTGGTGCGCTTGCGCAGGTCCCAGGTGGCGCGGAACTCGTCGCCGAAGTCGGCCACGGCCTTGCTGGCCGCCTTCAACAACTGCTCGACGTTGGCGCTGCGCTGGCGCGCCTGCTCGGCGTCGGCGCCCTCGCCGACGGCGTCGACCGACAGGCGGCGCTTGTCGACCTCGGCCAGGCGGTGGTGCAGCGCGTCGATCAACTCCTGGCGCCGCTTGGGGTTGTCCAGCATGTCGTCCTGCAGGTAGGGGTTGCGCCGCACCACCCAGATGTCGCCCAGCACCTCGTACAGCATGCGCGCCGAGCGGCCGGTCTGGCGCGAGCCGCGCAGGGCGTCGAGCAGGCTCCAGGAGTCCTCCCCCAACAGACGGATGACGATTTCGCGATCGGAAAACGACGTGTAGTTGTAGGGGATTTCGCGCAGACGGGTCGGCGCGGGACCGTGGGGCGTTTCCGCCAGCAATGCTTGGATTTGTGCGGGGGCGTTCATGTGAGATTGGACTTGTGGACTGGACCCTAAAGGGCCATTCTAGCTTATTGCGCCGCACCATGCCGGAACACCCTTAGCCGGCCTAAGGACTCTAGGCCGGCCATCGCGCCGAAATAAATTTGCCGAATCCGCGTTTCGTTGGCATATGTAGCCAAAAGCAATCATTCAAAGTGAATAATATTAATGGATTTGGCGATATATCGGAACGTCGTATGCAGGCCCGTCATCCCAGCAAATGGCCGATCCGCTGCCACACGCCGTCCGGCACGTACAACAGCAGGGTGGTCATGGTGATGTAGCGCAACAGTTTGCCGCAGGCCATGTACAGCACGCTGGGCCAGAACGGCAGCTTGAGCCAGCCGGCCAGGGTGCACAGCGGATCGCCGATGCCGGGCAGCCAGGCCAGCAGCATGGTCTTGGCGCCGTAGCGGGCCAGCCAGGAAAACCAGCGGCTCTCGCGCTCGCGCGCGAAGGCCTGCTTGGCGCGGTAGCCCAGCCAATAGTCGACCACGCCGCCCAGGGTGTTGCCCAGGGTGGCGACGCCGATCACCGGCCAGAACAGCGCGGCGTTGGCCTTGACGACGGCGAACACGGCCGGCTCGGAGCCCAGCGGCAGCAGGGTGGCGGAGATGAAGCTGATGAGGAAGACCGATGTCAGCCCCACCTCCGGCGCCGCCAGCAGGTGCAGCAGCCAGGCTATTGCGGATTCGATCATCGGTTTTTTGTGAAGGGCGAAAGGTGTCCATTATAATCAGACACACCCGTCGAGCGCACTCCGCACGCCCGACCCGTTCGGCTGCGCGCCCACCGGCGCCCGTCCAGCGCCTGCCGTCCCCGGTCACCAGCCGGTTAGAAGCATGTCTTCGCATCGCAAGTACCAGAAGTTGCACGTACCGCATCTGGCCCAGAACCACACTGTTTGCAGACCATGACTATCGACTATCTGAAGAAAATCCTGACCGCGCGCGTCTACGACGTCGCCACTGAGACCCCGCTGGAACTCGCGCCGACCCTGTCGCAGCGCTACGAGAACCGAATTTATTTCAAGCGCGAGGACATGCAGAGCGTGTTCAGCTTCAAGATTCGTGGCGCCTACAACAAGATGGCCCATCTCAGCGAGGCGCAGCGCAAGCGCGGCGTCATTTGCGCCTCGGCCGGCAACCACGCCCAGGGCGTGGCGCTGTCGGCGGCCAAGCTGGGCTGCCGCGCGCTGATCGTCATGCCGACCACCACGCCGCAGGTGAAGATCGACGCCGTCAAGGCGCGCGGCGGCGCCGACGTCGAGGTGGTGCTGCACGGCGAGTCCTACACCGACGCCTACAACCACGCGCTGACCCTGGAGAAGGAACAGAAGCTGACCTTCGTCCACCCCTTCGACGACCCCGACGTGATCGCCGGCCAGGGCACCATCGGCATGGAGATCCTGCGCCAGCACGCCGGGCCTATCCACGCCATCTTCGTCGCCATCGGCGGCGGCGGCCTGATCTCCGGCGTGGCCGCCTACGTCAAGCAGATCCGCCCCGACATCAAGATCATCGGCGTGCAGACGCTCGACTCCGACGCCATGGCGCGCAGCGTCAAGGCCGGCGAACGGGTCACCCTGGCCGACGTCGGCCTGTTCTCCGACGGCACGGCGGTGCGCCTGGTCGGCGAGGAGACCTTCCGCCTGACCCAGCAATATGTGGACGACATCATCATCGTCGACACCGACGCCATCTGCGCCGCCATCAAGGACGTCTTCACAGACACCCGCTCCATCCTCGAGCCGGCCGGCGCGCTGGCCATCGCCGGCGCCAAGGCCTACGTCGAACGCGCCGCGCTGACCAAGAACCCGATCCAGAACGAGACCCTGATCACCATCGCCTGCGGCGCCAACATGAACTTCGACCGCCTGCGCTTCGTCGCCGAGCGGGCCGAGCTGGGCGAGTCGCGCGAGGCGGTGTTCGCCGTCACGCTGCCCGAGCAGCGCGGCAGCTTCAAGCGCTTCTGCTCGCTGGTGGGGCCGCGCAACGTGACCGAGTTCAACTACCGCATCAGCGACCAAGACCAGGCCCACGTCTTCGTCGGCATCCAGATCGCCGACCGCCACGAGTCCGGCGCGCTGGCCCGCCGCTTCGAGGAGAACGGCTTCAAGACGCTGGACCTGACCCACGACGAGCTGGCCAAGGCGCACATCCGCCACCTGGTCGGCGGCAAGAGCAGCCTGGCGCAGGACGAGCTGCTGTACCGCTTCGAGTTCCCCGAGCGGCCGGGCGCGCTGATGCGCTTCCTCGACAGCATGGCGCCGAACTGGAACATCTCGCTGTGCCACTACCGCAGCCAGGGCGGCGACGTCGGCCGCATCCTGATCGGCCTGCAGGTGCCGCCCGACGAGATGGACGCCTTCGCCCAGTTCCTCACCACCCTGGGCTACCGCTATTGGGACGAGACGGCCAACCCGGTCTACAAGCTGTTCCTCGGCTAAGCGCAGCGTTTCGCCACCGCCGCCGCCCTCGGCGCGGCGGTGGCGGCGGATGCCGGCAGGCGCGCGGCGGCCAGTTGCGCTACCATGCCGCCTTGTCCGAATTCATTCATTCCCCATCCCCGCCATCATGACCAACACTGTCGACCTGTCGCCGCTAGGCAAAACCTCCGCATACCGCACCGATTACGCGCCGGAGCTGCTGTTCCCCATCCCGCGCCAGGGCAAGCGCGACGAGCTGGGCCTGAGCGGCACCCTGCCCTTCTTCGGCGTCGACATCTGGAACGCCTACGAGATCTCCTGGTTGAACGGGCGCGGCAAGCCGCAGGTGGCGATCGCCCGCATCACCGTGCCGGCCGACTCGCCCAACATCGTCGAGTCGAAGTCCTTCAAGCTGTACCTGAACTCCTTCAACCAGACCCGGCTCGACAGCGCCGAGGCGCTGAAGGCGCTGCTGCAGAAGGACTTGTCGCAGGGCTTCGGCGCCGCCGTGCACATCGCGCTCAGCCTGCCGGAGGAGTTCGAGCGGCTGAAGATGGGCGAGCTCGACGGCCTGCTGCTGGACCGCCTCGACATCGAGGTCGAGCACTACCACCCGGCGCCCGAGCTGCTCAAGGCCAACTTCGACAACGGCCCGGTGGAGGAGAAGCTGGTGTCGCACCTGCTCAAGTCGAACTGCCTGGTGACCGGCCAGCCCGACTGGGCCAGCGTGCAGATCCACTACTACGGCCCGCAGATCGAGCAGGAAAGCCTGCTGCGCTACCTGATCGGCTTCCGCGAGCACAACGAGTTCCACGAGCAGTGCGTCGAGCGCATCTTCACCGACATCCTGCGCCAGTGCGCGCCGCAGCAGCTGGCGGTGTACGCCCGCTACACCCGGCGCGGCGGGCTCGACATCAACCCCTGGCGCAGCAACTTCAGCACGGCCACCCCGCCGCCCAACCTGCGCGGCGCGCGCCAATAGGCGCGAACAGGCGCTGAATAGGCGGCGAACACGCCGCCGGCAAGCCCGCGCTACGCCGATTCCGGCGCCGCCGCCTTGCGCCGGATCAAGCCGACGGTGGCGTGTGGTTGATCTGGCTACAAGCCCGCGCTTGGAAATACATTTTACAATCGGACAACACCACTTGAGCGTATGATGATCGATGCGGCCCCTGGTGCCCAGCCCCCGCCCGGGGACCGCGAACCGGCGCCGGCCGGGCCGCGTTGCGGCAGGGTCGGCGAAAACCGGGAAAAAATCGGCCAAGATGGCGGCTGGATGCGAAAAACCCGGTGTTTTTCCAATTTAGTGTCCGGAAATAGCGAATCCCCGCCATAATGCGTTTTTTACAATAATTCAGGCCGCCCCGGGCGCCCCATGGCGCGGCGTGGCGGGACGGCGGGCAACAGCGATTTCATGTTACAGGCTGCGTAAACAAGCCTATAATTCTGCTCGCATGCCACCTTTTGTGCGTCGCACCATTTTATGTCGCGTTATGAACAACCTCAGCAAAATACTCTCTCTTGAAAACGTCCTGCTCGACTTGGAAGTGTCGAGCAAGAAGCGCGCCTTCGAGCAAGCCGGACTGATCTTCGAGAACAACTGCGGCATCGCCCGCTCCACCGTGTCGGACAACCTGTTCGCGCGGGAACGGCTGGGCTCGACGGGCCTGGGCCACGGCGTCGCCGTGCCGCACGGCCGCATCAAGGGCATGAAGAGCCTGAAGTCGCCGCTGGCCGCCTTCGTCCGCCTGGTCGAACCGATCCCCTTCGAGTCGCCCGACGGCAAGCCGGTCAACCTGTTGTTCTTCCTGCTGATTCCCGACCACGTCACCCAGCAGCACCTGGAGATCCTGTCGGAGATCGCCGAGATGTTCTCGGACGACGCCTTCCGCACCGCCCTGGCTACCGATCCCGACCCCAAGTCGGTGCACACGCGCATCGTCAACTGGCTGCCCAGCCTGCAAGCCGCCGGCTGAGCCGGCACGCCATCCCCGCCACCGCCGCCGCCGCGCCCTGCCGCGCCGGCGCCGGGTGGCTAGCAAGGCAAGATCGCCGTCCGCGGACGCATGAGGTACACTAGGGCTTACCGATCATTCCGAGTAAAGACCACCGCCCATGCTGCAAACCCCGCTGACGATCCAAAGGCTCTATGACGACAATCGCGAGAGTTTGCAACTCGGCTGGTTCGCCGGTTTCCCCGGCGGCGAACGCCTGATCTCCGGCGACGTCGCCTCGGCGGCCGACCAGGTCGGCCACTTGAACACCATCCACCCGGGCCGCATCCAGGTCTTCGGGCACCAGGAAATCAACTACTACCAGCGCCTCAAGTCGCTCACCCGCACCCACGTGATCGGCGAGCTGATCGCCGGCGGGCCGCCGGCGCTGATCATCGCCCAGGGGCTCGAGACGCCGCCCGACATCCTCGCCATCTGCGACGAAAAGAACATCCCGCTGTTTTCCACGCCGCTGCCGGCGGCCCAGGTGATCGACTTCCTGCGCGTGTATTTGTCGAAGAAGTTGGCGCAGCGCATCATCATGCACGGCGTGTTCATGGACGTGCTGGGCGTGGGCGTGCTGATCACCGGCGACTCCGGGCTCGGCAAGAGCGAGCTGGGGCTGGAGCTGATCTCGCGCAGCCACGGCCTGGTGGCCGACGACGCCGTCGAGTTCTCGCGCATCGCGCCGAACATGATCGAGGGACGCTGCCCGGCGCTGCTGCAAAACCTGCTGGAGGTGCGCGGCCTGGGCCTGCTCGACATCAAGGCCATCTTCGGCGAGACGGCGGTGCGGCGCAAGATGCGGCTCAAGCTGATCGTCCACCTGGTGCGGCGCAGCGCGCTCGAGGAGGAGGTCGAACGGCTGCCGTTCCAGTTCCCCACCGAGGACGTGCTCGGCCTGCCGGTGCGCAAGGTGGTGATCCCGGTCGCCGCCGGCCGCAACATCGCCGTGCTGCTCGAGGCCGCCGTGCGCAACACCATCCTGCAACTGCGCGGCATCGACACCCTGCAAGAGTTCATGGAACGCCAACGCCAAGCCATGAGCGGCGACTAAGCTCCCTGCGGTTTTGTCCCTGCGGCTTTCGGCGCGGGCCGCCGGCTTGCGGTATCATCGACACCTATGCGCATCGTACTTCTCACCGGTATCTCCGGCTCCGGCAAATCGGTAGCCCTCAACGTCCTGGAAGACTCGGGATATTATTGCGTCGATAATCTGCCGCCCGCCCTGCTCGCCAGCCTGGTCACCACGCTGGTCGACGAGGGCCTGCAGGCGCTGGCCGTGGCGGTCGACGCGCGCAGCGCCGCCTCGCTGGCCAGCCTGCCGGGCGATGTGCTCACGCTGAAGCAACAGGGCCACGACGTCAAGGTCGTCTTCCTGACCGCCAACACGCACTCACTGGTGGCGCGCTTTTCCGAAACGCGGCGCAGCCATCCGCTGTCGCACGAGCTGCGCCCGGGGCAGAATCCGGCGGCGCGCCGCACCCTGATCGAATGCATCCTGGAGGAGCGCGAGCGCTTGTCGGCGATCGAGCAGCTGGGCCATGTGATCGACACCTCCGAGCTGAGCGCCAACAAGCTGCGCGCCTGGGTCAAGGAACTGGTGGCCTCGGAGCGCGCGCCGCTGACGCTGTTCTTCGAATCGTTCGCCTTCAAGCTGGGCGTGCCGCTCGACGCCGACTTCGTCTTCGACGTGCGGGCCCTGCCCAACCCCTACTACGACCTGGCGCTGCGCCCCCTCGACGGCCGCGACGCGCCGGTGATCGCCTTCCTCGACGCCCAGCCGAGCGCCAACGAACTGCTGACCGACATCCGCGTCTTCATCGAAAAATGGCTGCCCTCGTTCAAGACCGACAACCGCAGCTATCTGACGGTGGCGCTCGGCTGCACCGGCGGCCAGCACCGCTCGGTCTACATGGCCGAGCGACTGGCGCAGTACTTCCACGCCAGCGAGCGCGTGGTGCTGCGCCACCGCGAACAGACCTAAATCCTGGCTCGCTGGTTTGGGCCGGCGTCCAGACATCCGCGAAGAATTTGTTACCCCGCAAAGCGCCAGGCGCGGGGTCCGACCCCGTACGGGGTCGGACCCCTGGCTTGCGGGTTGCGGTTTCTAGGCCAGGTGGCGCAAGGGGTGCGCGTAGTTGGGCCAGACCGGCGCGAAGAAGCGCTCGACCATTTCCGCCGTCACCTCGGCCAGCGCGGCCGGCTTCCATCGCGGCGCGTTGTCCTTGTCGATCACCAGCGCGCGCACGCCCTCCAGCACCTCGCCGTCCTCGAAGTTGTGGCGCACCAGCGTGCGCTCCATGCGCAGGCAGCCGGCCACGTCGAGCGCGGCGCCACGGCGCAACAGCTCGTGGGTGACGGCCATCATCAGCGGCGAGCGCGTGGCCATCGCCTTCCACGCCTTTTGCGCGAAGGCGCCCTCGTCCGCCGCCAGCGAGGCCACGATGGCGGCCACCGAGCCGGCGCCGAAATGGCGCTCTATCGTGGCGCGCTCGGCCTGCAAGGCGCTGGCCCCCGCCGAGGCCTGGAACGGCGCCACAAAGGCCGCGACGGCCTGGCGCAGCCTCGCCCCAGGGGTGGCCTCGATCAGCGCCGCCAGGGCCGCCATGTCGGCCGCAGGCACGAAGTAGTCGGCCAGGCCGCTGTAGAGCGCGTCGGCGGCGCCTATGGTCAGGCCGGTCAGGCCCAGGTAGTTGCCCAGCTGGCCGGGCGCGCGCGACAGGAAGTAACTGCCGCCGACGTCCGGGAACAGGCCGATGTTCACCTCCGGCATGGCCATTTTCGTGCGCTCGGTGACGATGCGCAGGCGGCAGTCCGGCCCGCCCTGGGCCACGCCCATGCCGCCGCCCATCACCACGCCGTCCATCAGCGCAATATAGGGCTTGGGGTAGAAGTGGATCAGGTGGTTGAGCGCGTATTCCTCGGTGAAGAAGTCCTCCAGCTGGGCGCTGCCGCCCTGCACGCCGGCGCGGCCGACGTCGTAGAAGAAGCGGATGTCGCCGCCGGCGCAGAAGGCCTTCTCGCTGCTGCTGCGGATCACCACGGCGTCGACGCCGGCGTCGTCGCGCCAGGCCTGCAGGGCGGCGGCCAGGTCGCGCACCATCGCCAGCGACAGGGAGTTGAGCGCCTTCGGACGGTCGAGGGTGATGAAGCCGGTGCGGTTGCTGACGCTGCTGTGGACGAATTCGCTCATGTGGCTGGACGGTGGTGGTGGATGGAGCGGCTATTTTAGCGCGGACGGCGGGTTTGCGGCGGGCGCAAAAAAGGGCGCCTGGAGCGCCCTTTGTTGGATGGTGGCGGGACCGCTTAAGCGGTGGCGGCCGGTTCAAAAGTGTCCGGCAGATGCTTGATGGCATCGTGGCCGTGCTCTTGCACTTTTGCTTTGTACTTCATGACCTGGCGGTCCAGTTTGTCGATCAGGGTGTCGATCGCCGCGTACAGGTCTTGCGACAGGCTTTCCACGTAGACGGTCTTGCCGGACATACGCAGGTTGATTTCGGCCTTCTGGCGTTTATCTTTCTCAGTCAGGTTATCTACGGTCAGGATGACAGCAATATCAATCACTTGATCGAAGTGGCGTTTGACCCGTTCCAGCTTGTTCTGCACGTATTCGCGAATCGCTGGTGTCACTTCGAGATGATGTCCACTGATGGTGAGATTCATACACACTCCTAGAGATGATGTCGCTTACGGTTAGTGCCTTGCCCTTTGCCGCCGGGCACGCAGGAACCAACAAAACTACAAAGACTTGCGGAGACTGACTGGCGGGATTTTCAACGCTTCGCGATATTTGGCAACAGTGCGTCGCGCAATCACCATGCCTTGTTCTCCCAGCATGTCCGCAATCTTACTGTCGGATAAAGGATTTTTAGGGTCTTCTGCTCCTGTGAGTTGCACAATCAGCGCCCGGATCGCCGTCGAGGAAGCCTCCCCCCCCGCTTCGGTGGCGACATGGCTGCCAAAGAAGTACTTCAACTCAAACATGCCATGCGGGGTCAGCATGTATTTCTGAGTTGTTACCCGAGAAATAGTACTCTCGTGTAAACCCAGTGTATCAGCTATTTCACGGAGCACAAGGGGGCGCATTGCAACGGCGCCATGCGAGAAAAAATTCTTTTGTCGTTCTACTATCGCCTCGGCGACGCGCAGGATGGTGTCGAAGCGCTGGCGCATGTTCTTGATCAACCACTTGGCCTCCTGCAGCTGGGCGCCCATCTGGCCCTCGCCCTTGCCCTGCTTGAGCAGGTTGGCGTACATGGCGTTGACGCGCAGGCGCGGCATGACGTCGTTGTTCAGGCTGACCTGCCAGCCGTTGCGCGACTTCTTCACCACCACGTCCGGCACGACGAAGTCGGAGACGTCGGCGGCGAAGGCGGCGCCGGGGTGCGGGTTGCACTGGCGGATCACCGTCTGCGCCTCGCGCAGCTCAGTCGTCGTCGCACACCAGGGCCTTCTTCAGCTTGTTGAAGTCGCGCTGGGCGAACCAGGTCAGGTGCTGCTCGACGATGGTCAGCGCCATGCGCCGCGTCACCAGCGGAATGTGCGGCAGGCGCTTGATCTGCAGCGCCAGGCACTCGGACGCGTTGCGCGCGCCGACCCCGGCCGGATCGAAGCTCTGCAGCAGCGACAAGGCGGTCTGCAATTCCTCGCACTCGATCTCCAGCTCGGCGGGGATGCGCGCGAAGATCTCGTCGAGCGGGTCCGTCCAGGTAGCCGTTCTCGTCGAGGGCGTCGATGATCAGTTCGACCAGGGCGCGGTCGCGCGACTCGTGGACGGTGACGCGCATCTGCTCCATCAGGTGCTCGCGCAGCGTGCGGTGGCTGGCCTCGAGCTGCGGCCGCGAGTCCTCGTCGTCGGGCGCCTTGCCACGGCCGGCGTCGCTCCAGTCCATGTCGGCCTCGCCGTTGCGGTCGTTGTCGGCGGCCTCGAAGTTGTCCGCCTCGGCCGGCGCGGCGGCGGCGTCCTGCGGCTGCTGCGGCGGCCCCTCGGCGCTCGCCTCGGCGGGCGCCGACTGCTGGCTGATGGCGCCGTCGCCCAGCAGCCGCAGCGAATGGTCGAGCGGGTCGTCGAGGCGTTCGAGCAGGGGGTTGTCGGTCAGCAGCTGTTCCAGCTCTTGGTGCAATTCCAGCGTGGACAACTGCAGCAGGCGGATCGACTGCTGCAGTTGCGGCGTAAGCGCGAGGTGCTGCGAGGTGCGCAGCTGCAGGGACTGTTTCATTTTCACATGCGGAAGTGTTCACCCAGATACACGCGACGCACCGATTCGTTGGCGATGATGTCGTCTGGCCGGCCTGACGCCAATACCGTGCCCTGGTTGATGATGTAGGCGCGGTCGCAGATGCCCAGCGTCTCGCGCACATTGTGATCGGTGATCAGGACGCCGATGCCGCGCTCCTTGAGGAAGCGCACGATGCGCTGGATCTCAATGACGGCGATCGGGTCGACCCCGGCGAAAGGTTCGTCGAGCAGCACGAAGCGCGGATTGGTGGCCAGGGCGCGGGCGATCTCCACCCGCCGGCGTTCGCCGCCGGACAGCGACAGCGCCTGGTTCTCGCGCAGCTTCTCGATTTGCAATTCGGCCAGGAGGGTATCCAGCCGTTCATCAATTTGCGCCTTGGATAAAGGCTTGCCGTCGACCTGCTGGATTTCCAGCACGGCGCGGATGTTCTCTTCCACCGTCAGCTTGCGGAACACCGAAGCCTCCTGCGGCAGGTAGGACAGGCCGAGCATGGCGCGGCGGTGGATCGGCAGGCTCGAGATGTCGACCCCGCTGATGTCGATGCTGCCGGCGTCCGACGGCACCAGGCCGACGATCATGTAGAAGGAGGTGGTCTTGCCGGCGCCGTTGGGGCCGAGCAGGCCGACCACCTCGCCGCACTCGACCTGCAGCGAGACGTCGTGCACCACCTGGCGCTTGCCGTAGCTCTTTTGCAGGCCGCGCACGATCAGCGTGCTGCCGCAGCGCTTCGCCTCCATCACTTCACCACCGGCGCGCTGGCGGCCGGCGCGGCGTTGACGCCGCTCGGCTGGATCACCATGGTGCCGCGGCCGGCGCCCGGCTTGCTGTCGCCGGTCGGCGTGTTCTTCACGCTGAAGAACTCCTTGCGGCTGTCGTAGGAGATGAACTCGCCCTCGACCACGTCGCCCGGCTTGCTGCCCTCGATGCGCTTGACGCGCGCCTTGGAGAACAGCTTGACCAGCTCGATCTTGCCGTCGTACTCGATGCGCTCGGCCTCGCCCTCGACCCACTGGTCGCCGGCGCCGTCGCGCTTCTGGCGGAAGGTGGCCGGCACGCCGGCGACGCTGGTCAGGGTGGCGTACTGGTAGCCCTCGGGCGACTGCGTGACGACCGCCTTGGCGGCCTTCATCAGCAGGGTGCCGCGGGTCAGCACGACGTTGCCGGTGAAGGTCTGGATCTGCTTGACGTCGTCGATGTCGACGTTGTCGAACTTGATCTCGGTGGGCTTGCTGGAGTCGGCCTTTTCCGCCAGCGCCGGGACTGCGGCGCCGAGCAACAGCAGGGCCGAGAGGAGTAGTTTGTTCATCGTGGTTCCGTTCTGTCAGTGTTGCAATCAGTGTGTTGGGCGCCGGCCCTATTTCAGCGGCGGCGGCGCCGGCGCGCCGCGCGGCGGCAACAGCAGCTGGCCGCGGCCGCCCAGCTGGACCTGGCGCGTGGCGTTGTTGGCGCGCATGCCGACGCCGTTGGCCGTGGCGTTGCCCAGGCTCAGCGCCACCGGCAGCGCCGTCTCCATCGTGTCGTCGTCGGGGAACACGGTCAGCGACTCGGTCTTCAACCGCATCGCGCGGCTGGCGGCCGAGGCGCTGCGCTCGACGTTGACGTCGCCGTCGAGGCGCACCCGGCTGTTGTTCCGGTCGACCCGGCCGCGCGCCGCGTGCATCTGCATGGGCGGCTGCCGGCCCGGCTCCTTGCCGGCCAGGCTGCGCACCACCGGCAGCTCGATGTCGGACGAGTCGTCGAGCGGCAGGTGGGTCAGCTTGTCGCCGGAGATGATGTAGCTGGGCTGGCCGGCCTGGTTCATGCGCACGAAGCTGAAGTGCTCGATGATGTAGTCGGGCTCGTTGCGATGGCGGTCGGCCTGCATCTCCTGGCCGCTCTGGTTCATCAGCTCGACCAGCCAGAAGGTGCCCAGCGCCACCAGCACGAACAACAGCATGGTGAGCGACAGGCGCCAGCGGTGGGCGGTTTTTTTGCGCATGCTCGCCGCCTCAGACCAGGAACTGGGCCATGACCCGGTCGTAGCTGCCCTGCGCGCGCAGGACGAACTCGCAGATCTCGCGCACCGCGCCGCGGCCGCCGGCGGCCTCGGTGATGTGGTGGGCGCGGCCGTGCACCTCGGCGCGGCCGTTCGGCACGGCGACGGCGAAGCCGACCCGGCGCAGGATCGGCAGGTCGACCACGTCGTCGCCGATGAAGCCGACCTGCTCGGCCGCCAGGCCGGTCTTCTCCAGCAGGGCGTGGAACGGGGTCAGCTTGTCGTGGCCGCCCTGGTGCAGGTAGGCGATGCCCAGGTCGGCGGCGCGCTTGACCACCTGCGGCGAGACGCGCGCGCTGATGATGGCGGTCTGCACGCCGGACTCGTGCAGCAGCTTGATGCCCAGGCCGTCGTGCACGTTGAAGGTCTTCAGCGCCTCGCCGTCGGCGCCGTAGTGCAGGCTGCCGTCGGTCAGCACGCCGTCGACGTCGAAGATCATCAGGCGCACCTTGGCGGCGCGGGCGACGTTGTCGAGGTTGTAGCCGGCGTTCATCAGATCACCTTGGCGCGGGTCAGGTCGTGGATGTGCAGCGCGCCGACCAGCTTGCCGTCGGCGTCGACCACCAGCATCTGGTTGATGCGGTACTGCTCCATCACGGCGACGGCGTCGACCGCCAGTTTTTCCGGGCCGATGCTGCGCGGGTTGGCGTGCATCACGTCGCGGATCAGCACCTTGCTGAAGTCCTGGACTTTTTCGATCATGCGGCGCAGGTCGCCGTCGGTGAACACGCCGAGCGGACGGCCGTCGGCGTCGACCACGGCGGTCATGCCCATGCCCTTCTGGGTGATCTCGAGCAGCGCCTCGGTCAGCTTGACGTCGGCGCCGACGGCCGGCACGGCGGCGCCGCTGCGCATGACGTCGCGCACGTGGGTCAGCAGGCGGCGGCCCAGCGCGCCGCCGGGGTGCGAGCGGGCGAAGTCCTCCTCCTTGAAGCCGCGCAGGTCGAGCAGGGCGACGGCCAGGGCGTCGCCCAGCGCCAGGGTGACGGTGGTGCTGGCGGTGGGCGCCAGGTTGAGCGGGCAGGCCTCCTTGGCCACCGAGACGTCGAGGTGGACGTCGGCCAGCTGGGCCAGGCTGGAGCCGGGCTTGCCGGTCATCGAGATCAGCGCGCTGCCCATGCGCTTGACGACGGGCAGGATGGCCATCAGCTCGGCGCTCTCGCCCGAGTAGGAGATGGCGATGAAGGCGTCGTCGGCGGTGACCATGCCGAGGTCGCCGTGGGCCGCCTCGGCCGGGTGGACGAACAGCGCCGGCGTGCCGGTCGAGGCCAGGGTGGCGGCGATCTTGCGGGCGATGTGGCCGGACTTGCCGATGCCGGAGACGACCACCCGCCCCTTGCATGCAAGCAACAACGCGACGGCGCGGCCGACGCTGTCGTCGGCGGCCAGGCGCGCGTGCATGGCGTTGATGGCGTCCGCCTCGATCTGCAGCGTTTCGCGTGCCAGCAACAGTGCCCGCGCGGCGATCCGGGGATCGGGATCAATTCGATCAAAAGCTTTCAGCATTGTTTTTTCATCGGTTACACTCATGCCCAAAGTATAGCCGAATTGGGAAAGCAAAAAACTTGCCAGACGCAACAAACAACGGAATAAGACCACGAGCCATGTCAAACCCATGTTTTCCTCCCTCGAACTGACCCTCCTCCTGCTGGGCAGCGCCGTGCTCGGCGTGGTGGCTTTCCGCATGATGCATTTGCCGCCGATGCTGGGCTATTTGGCCGTCGGCATCCTGATCGGCCCGCACGCGCTCGGCCTGGCCGAGGAGAACGAGGCCAGCCACACGCTGGCCGAGTTCGGCGTGGTGTTCCTGATGTTCTCGATCGGCCTGGAGTTCTCGCTGGCCAAGCTGATGGCGATGCGGCGCATCGTCTTCGGCCTCGGCATGGCCCAGGTCGGCCTGACCATCGCCGCCACCATGTTGTTCGGCTGGGCCATCGCCAGCCAGCTGCCGGCCTCGCTGCACCTGGGCTGGCAGGCCTCGTTCGCGCTGGGCGGCGCGCTGGCCATGTCGTCGACCGCCATCGTGTCAAAAATGCTGACAGAACGCCTCGAACTGGAGAGCGCGCACGGCCGCAAGATCATCGGCATATTGTTGTTCCAGGACCTGGCCGTGGTGCCGCTGCTGATCCTCATCCCCTCGCTGTCGCAGAACCCGGACGACCTGCTGCAGACCCTGGCGCTGGCCGGCGGCAAGGCGGTGGTGGTGCTGGTGCTGCTGCTGTTCTTCGGCCAGAAGCTGGTGCGCGGCTGGTTCACCATCGTCGTCAAGCGCCGCTCGCAGGAGCTGTTCATGCTCAACCTGCTGCTGATCACCCTGGGCGCGGCCTGGATCACCGAGCGCGCCGGCCTGTCGCTGGCGCTCGGCGCCTTCGTCGCCGGCATGCTGATCTCCGATACCGAGTACAAGCACCAGGTGGAGGAGGACATCAAACCCTTCCGCGACGTGCTGCTGGGCCTGTTCTTCATCACCGTCGGCATGCTGCTCAACGTGCGCCTGGTGCTGGAGCACTGGTGGCTGGTGCTGGTTTTGCTGTGCGGCCCGGTGCTGCTCAAGTTCGCCCTGATCGCCCTGCTGGCCAAGCTGTTCGGCGCCACCGACGGCGTCTCCATGCGCACCGGGCTGGCGCTGGCCCAGGCCGGCGAGTTCGGCTTCGTGCTGCTCAACCTGGCCGGCGGCGTGCACCTGATGGACCCGTTCGTGATCCAGGTGGTGCTGGCCTCGATGGTGCTGTCGATGCTGCTGGCGCCGTTCATCATCGCCAAGTCCGACCAGATCGTCATGAAGGTGTCGAGCAACGAGTGGATGATGCAGTCGCTGGCGCTGACCAAGATCGCCAGCCGCAGCATGGCGACGCAGAAGCACGTCATCGTCGCCGGCTTCGGCCGCAGCGGGCAGAGCCTGGCCACCCTGCTGTCCGAGGAGAAAATCGACTACCACGCGCTCGACCTGGACCCGGAACGGGTGCAGGAGGCGCAGACGGCCGGCGCCAACGTCTCCTACGGCGACGCCGGCCGGCGCGAGAGCCTGGTGGCGGCCGGCATCTACCGCGCCAGCGCGGTGGTGATCACCTACACCAGCACGCCGTCGGCGCTGCGCGTGCTGCAGCTGGTGCACGAGCTGGCGCCCACCCTGCCGGTGATCGTGCGGGCGCACGACGACACCGACCTGGACCGTTTGAAGGCGGCCGGCGCCGCCGAGGTGGTGCCGGAATTGATGGAGGGCAGCCTGATGCTGGCCTCGCACGCGCTGGTGATGCTGGGCGTGCCGCTGCGCCGCGTGGTGCACCGCGTGCAGGCGGCGCGCGAGGAGCGCTACGCCTCGCTGCGCGGCTACTTCCACGGCGCCAGCGACGTCGGCGAGGAGGCCGACATGGTGCGCCTGCATTCGGTCACGCTGGACGGCAAGGCGGCCTGCGTCGGCAAGGCCTTGAGCGAGGTCGACGTGGCCGGCGCCGGCGCCGAGGTGACCACCATCCGGCGCGGCAAGGGCCGGCTGGAGTTGACGCCGCAGACGGTGTTCGAGGCGGGCGACGTGGTGGTGCTGCGCGGCGCCGCCGAGGCGGTCAACCGGGCCGAGACGCGGCTGCTGCGCGGCTAACGATGGGCGGCTAGCCGCGGTAGCTGACCACCCGGTTGCGGCCGCCCTCCTTGGCCTGGTACAGGCAGGAGTCGGCCTGGGCGATCAGGGCGCGCGAGACCACCTCGGCGCTGGCCTCGGGGTCGCCGTCGGTCAAACAGGCGACGCCGATCGACACGGTGATCGACACCTGCGTCTCCTGCGAGATCGAAATCATGCTGCCGGCCACGCTGGCGCGGATGCGCTCGGCGACGAAGGCGGCGCTGTCGAGGTCGGCGTCGATCAGCAGCACGACGAACTCCTCGCCGCCGAAGCGGGCCAGCGCGTCCGACAGGCGCAGCTCGGCCTTGATGCGGGTCGCCACCTCGCGCAGCACCTCGTCGCCGCCCTGGTGGCCGACGGTGTCGTTGACGCGCTTGAAATGGTCGATGTCGATGTACATCACCGAGATCGGATAGGTTTGGCGCCGCGCCCGGCCGATCTCCTCGAGCAGGCGGCGGTCGATGTAGCGGCGGTTGTAGACGCCGGTCAGCGAGTCGGTCAGGCCGATGTACTTGAGCATCTCGTTGCTGATCACGTTTTCCAGGCAGATCGCGATGATCGAGGCCATGTGCTCGATGAAGTCGGTGCCCAGGCTGGGGGTGAAGCGGGTCGGGTCGACGCTGCCCAGGTTCAGGCTGCCGATGATGCGCTTGTTGCGCAGCAACGGCACCAGCGCCACGCTCTGCAGGCCGGCCGGCGGGCGCGGGAAGGCGGCGCCGTGGCGCTGCGCCTCGTACATGCCCAGCAGCGGCTTGGGCGGCGCCGAATAGGCGTTGCGCCGGCCCAGGTCGAAGCCCAGCTCGTCGATCGTCTCGACGAACAGCAGGTCGGGGAAGTCCTCGAACACCACGCCCAGCTTGAGCATGACGGTGCGGATGTCGGCGTCCTCGTCGATCAGGCTCAGGGTCACGCTCTCCAGCTCGGAGATGATGGGCAGGGTGCGGAAGATGGTGCCGACCAGCTCGGGAAAGTTGCCGGCGCCGACAATCTCCAGGTCGAAGGCCTGGTGGCGGCACATGATCGAATGGTTGCGCTCGGCCTGTTCCAGCAGGTAGGCCATGCGCGCGCGCAGCGCCTGGTTCTCGGCCGCCAGGTCGAGCGAGCGGAGGGCCGGATCGGCGTGCGGCGGCTTGCTGCCTGGGACAGTGTGCGTCATATAAACCCTTACTCGATTGCGACCAGCAACGGCGTTACTGCGATAGCGGAAACAGTTCAGCGAACCAACAAACTTGCATGCTGCAACATTACGCCAAGTTGGCGTTGTTGGGAATGCAAAAAAGTGCAACTGTTCATTAAAACGCCAGTGTAACGCTTATTTCCTGTCCAACATACAGACGCTGGCCCCCGCCCGCCGTGACGATGGCGTTCATGCCGAAGCAGATGGCGCCGTCCAGCTCGGCCTTGGCGCGGTAGCCCTGCAGGATGTCGAGCGGGTCGGGGCCGAACCGGCCCGTGCCTTGGTCGACCGAGGGCATGGGGCAGCGCGAGCAGGGTTTGACGGGTTTGAGCAGCGCGTCGCCGAACTGGAAGGTGTCGACATAGTCCTCCTCGAAGGCCTCGATGCCGTCGACCACCAGGTTGGGGCGGAAGCGGTTCATCGGCAGCGCGGCGCGGCCGGCCGCCAGCAGCTTCTGGTTCAGGTCGGCCAGCGAGGCGCTGCCGGCCAGCAGCACCGGATAGCCGTCGGAGAACAGGGTGTGGGCGGCGACGCCGCCGGTCCACTTGGCGCTGACCTGGCGTTCCACGTTGGGGTGGAAGCGCACCAGCCGGCACGGCACGCCGACGGCGTTGCTGAACCAGGCGGCGGTGAGCTCGTCGCAGTCGTAGGCGGTGACCACGTCGTCCCACACCTGCACTTGCCGGGTGGGCGCCAGCGCGGGGTCGGGCAGGCCCAGTTCGAGCTCCAGGCGCAGCATGCCCGGGGCGCGCAGTTCCAGCGTGTCGGCCTTGATACGCGGCACGATCAGCGCCATGCGCGGATGCTCGCGCTGGGTCAGGCAGTGGCCGTCGAGGTCGACCACCATCCATTCGCGGTCGTAGATGTTTTCGCTCATCAAACCGGCGACGGTCAGGGTCGCCTCGCGCAGCGCAATGCCGGCGCAGGACTTGATCGGATAGAGGGAGATGTCGGAGAGGGTTGCCATGTGCGCCGCCTGCGGGCGGCGTCTGCGCCACCCATCGATTGATCGGAGTCGCAGTATGGCAGTAAAGCGGGGCGCCGACAATGCGGCGCCCCGCCCGGGGGACTTACTCGGCGGCGTCGGCCGCCTTCTTGGCGGCCGGCTTGCGCGCGGCTGGCTTGCCGGCCGGCTTGGCGGCGCTGTCGGCGGCGGCGGCGGCGGCGGCTGGCGCCTCGGCGACCTGCTCGGCGGCGACCTTGGCTTTCGGCGCGGCCTTGGCCTTCGGCTCAGCCTTGGCTTTTGGCTCGGCCTTGGCCGCGGCCTTGGTCTCGGCCTTGGCCTCGGCCTTGGCCTTTGGTTCCGCCTTGGCTTTTGCTGCGGCCTTGGCTTTGCCGGCGGCCGGCTTGGCTTCCGTTGCTTCGGCGACGCTCACCACTTCCACGGCGGCCTTGGCTTCCTTGGCGACCTTGGCGGCGGCTGGCTTGCGCGGCGCGCGCGCCGGCTTGGCGACAACGGCTTCGGCGGCGTGGTTGGCCACCGGCGCCACGACCACTGGCGTCAACGCAACCGGCGCCGATTGCACCACGGCCGCAGCGACCGGCAAGGAGTACAGCGCGGCGCTGTCGATCTGGGCCGAGGCCTGGACCGTCTCGTTGGCATCCTGGCGGCGACCGTTGCCGCCCTTTTGCTGGCCCTGCTGCTTGTCTTTGCGCGGCTGCTGGTTCTGCTGCTGCGCGCCGTTGCGCGGCTTCTGCTGCGCGTCCTTGCGTGGCTGCTGGTTGTCCTTGCGCGGCTGCTGGTTGTCCTTGCGGGCCTGCTGGTTGTCCTTGCGCGGCTGCTGGGCGGCCTGGTTGCGGCCACCACGACCGCCGGCGCGCGCATGGCGGCCCTCGGTCTGCTGCTGCACCGTCAGAGCGTGGGCGATGGCGGCCGCCTCCTCGTCGCTGATGACATATTCATCGTCCGGGTAGCGGGTCAGATCCAGGTCCGGGGTGCGCTCGACGGCGCGTTCCGGTGCGCGCTCGGGGGCGCGCTCGGCGGCGCGTTCACCCTTGCGGCCGCCACGGTTGCCACGGCCACGGCCACGCTCCTGCTGGCCGGCCGGCTGCGCCGACGGCTGCTGTTGTTGTGCTGCCTGCGACTCGACGATGGCCTCGACCACGGCGCCCGATTCGAGCACGTCGGCCTCGTCCTGCGGCAACTCGACGGTGTCGGCGTTGTCGGTGTCGGCGTCGGTGTAGCCCTCGTTGCGCTCGGCGCCGACGTTGGCGTTGCCACGCTCGGCGTTGCGCTCGCTGCGGTCGCGGTCGCGACCACGGCCACGGCCACGGCGCATCTCGCCCTTGCCTTCCGGACGGCCCTCGCCCGCTTCCGCCGCGGCGCCGTTTTCGCTCACGACGGCGCTGCCGTCGGCGTTGACGGCGGCGGCGCCGCTGCTGCGGTAGACGTAGGCGCCGGATTTCTCATCGCGGCCGAATTCCAACAGGCCGCGCGCCTTGGCTTCCTCCAGCAGGTTGCCGAAGGTGCGGAAGCCGTAGTAGGACTCGCTGAAGTCCGGCTTGCGGCGCTTGATCGCCTCCTTCAACACGGAGGCCCAGATCTTGCCGCTGTCGCCGCGCTCGGAGACCAGCGCGTCGAAGGTGCCGACGGCGATTTCGACCGCCTGGCTGCGGCGCTTGTCCATCTCTTCGCGGCGGCGGGTTTCCTCTTCCGGCGTGCGCTTGACGGCGGGCTGGGCGTCGCGCGGGTCGCGCTTGGCGGCGGCGCGGCGGCTCTCGCGCACCAGGTCGTCGTAGAAGATGAATTCGTCGCAGTTGGCCACCAGCAGGTCCGAGGTGGACTGCTTGACGCCGACGCCGATCACCTTCTTGGCGTTTTCACGCAGCTTGGAGACCAGCGGCGAAAAGTCGGAGTCGCCGCTGATGATGACGAAGGTGTCGACGTGCGACTTGGTGTAGCACAGGTCGAGGGCGTCGACGACCATGCGGATGTCGGCCGAGTTCTTGCCGGACTGGCGCACGTGGGGGATTTCGATCAGCTCGAAGTTGGCCTCGTGCATGGGCGCCTTGAACGCCTTGTAGCGGTCCCAGTCGCAATAGGCCTTCTTGACCACGATGCTGCCCTTGAGCAGCAGGCGTTCCAGCACGGGCTTGATGTCGAATTTGTCGTAGTTGGCGTCGCGCACACCGAGCGCGACGTTTTCGAAATCGCAGAACAGCGCCATGCTGACGTTATCGTTGGAAGAAGCCATGAGATTGTTATTTTCTAGAGATGAGAGGGAGGCAGACACGTCAGACCGACGCAGGCAATCCAATGATTATACCCAACAACGTCGCGCAACAGCGCGCGAACGCGTTGCCGGGGGCGCATTTGCTGTTGCTGAGCGGCGATTCCGCCGCGGCCGGGGCCCGTCGGCGAGCCGATCTGGGCGCGGCAGGCCCGGGTTTGGTAAACTGCGCGGCTGAGCGAAGCTCGTGCGGCCGTTGCGCCGCCGCCGCGCCCCCTTTTCTGGAAACGTAGACACCGATGACCGACTCCCGCCTGGCGGCCCTGTTGCAGCAGCATTTCTCCGTCGACGCCCTGGAGCGCGCCCCCGCGCCGCTGCACCACGCCCTGCGCCTGCTGGGCGACTGGCTAGTCGCGGGCCGCGCCCAGCCCTACCCCAGCACGCCGTTCGCCGAGTTGGCCGCCCTGTTCGGCGACCAGCCGCTGCCGGCCGAGGGCATGCCGGTCGAGGCCTTCCTCGAGCAGCTCGACGCCACCGTGCTGGCCAACACGGCCCAGCTGAACCATCCGAAGTACATCGGCCACATGACCCAGGCGCTGCCGTGGATCAGCGTGGTGGCCGAGGCGCTGACGGCGGCGCTGAACCAGAACCAGGTCAAGATCGAGACCGCCTACGCCTCGACGCTGATCGAAAAGCAGGTGCTGGGCTGGTTGCACCGCCAGGTCTACCGGGGCGGCGAGGCGCTGTACGCCGAGGCGATGGCGGCGCCGAACATCGCGCTGGGCAACATGGTCGGCGGCGGCACCATGGGCAACCTGACGGCGCTGGCCGTGGCGCTCGAGCACCAGCTGCCCGGCTACCGCAAGGACGGCCTGCTGGCCGCGCTGGAACGCTCGGGCCATCGCGGCCTGGCGGTGATCGGCTCGGCGCGCAGCCACTATTCGCTGAAGAAGGCGCTGGCCACCCTGGGACTGGGCGAGAACGCGCTGCGCGTGGTGGCGGTCGGGCGCGACAACCGCATCGACCTGGCCGCGCTGGAGGACGAGGTGGCCGCGCTGAAGGCGGCCGGCGTCAAGCTGGTGGCCGTGGTCGGCATCGCCGGCGCCACCGAGACCGGCAGCATCGACCCGCTGGCCCAGCTGGCGGCGGTGGCGCGGCGCGAGGGCGCCTGGTTCCACGTCGACGCGGCCTGGGGCGGCGCGCTGCTGCTGGCCGAGCAGTTCCGTCCGCTGTACGCCGGCATCGAGCTGGCCGACTCGGTGGTGCTCGACGGCCACAAGCTGCTGTGGGTGCCGATGCCGCAAAGCATGGTGCTGTTCCGCGACAGCGCCAGCCTGAACCTGCTCAAGCACAACGCCAACTACATCCTGCGCGACAACTCCGGCGACCTCGGCCAGACCTCGCTGGAGGGCTCGCGCCGCTTCGACGCGCTCAAGCTGTGGACCTCGTTCAAGGTGCTCGGCGTCAGCGGCTACCGCACCCTGCTGGAGCAGGCGGCGACGCTGACCGGGCAGATGCGCGCGCTGCTGGCCGAGCGGGCCGACTTCGAGCTGGTCACCGACTCGGACACCTTCATCCTGACCTACCGCTACCTGCCGCAGCGCCTGCGCCAGCAGATGGCGCGGCTGCTGGCCGACGGCCGGCTGGAGCAGGCCGCCGCGCTGAACCAGCAGTTGAACGCGCTCAACAGCGAGCTGCAGACGCGGCAGAAGGAGCTCGGCCACAGCTTCGTCTCGCGCACCGTGCTCGAGTCGACCGCCTACCCCGGCCAGACCACGGTGCTGCGCGTGGTGCTGACGAATATGACGACGACCGAGGAACACCTGCGCGAGATCCTTGCCGAGCAGGCCGACATCGGCGAGGGCTTGCTGGAGCAGATGGGACTGTAGTTTCTTACAGCAGAATATCCATAACCTCCCAGCGACCATTCTTGCGCGCACCGGAATGGCGTAGTTTGCCTGCGGTTACAAGTTTAGTACTGGCCCGCTCGACAGCGCGGAGTGATTTGCCGATCTCATTGGCAACCTCGGCCAGGGTCATGGTAGGGTTCGCCGAAAGGCACTGGAGGATTGCTACCGGCGTCTTTACCGGCGTTTCTACCGGCGTTTCTACCGGCGTTTTCACCGAGGGTTTTCCAATTCCCGCCACCGCAGAGAATGGAAACTCAACCCACAGCCCCGTACCGTCGCAGCTAAAAATCGGTGCCGGACTGCCGTAGTCGAGACAGGTATTGCGAATCAGTTCAATGCCGCGCCCCCACGACTCGATCAGCCCGGCCAAAAAGAAGGCCCGGGCGATATCGGGGTTAGCGGGTTGCGAAGAGTGTTTGTCTAGCAGCTGCGCCAGCGACCAGTCGAAGGGCAAGGGGCCAGCATTCCAGATCATCACCTTGTGGTCGTACACGCTGATCTGAATCGGAATCGACGCCGCGTAATCCTTGTGCGCAATCGCATTGATCACCGCCTCGCGCAAAGCCGCCTCGGGAATAGGAAAGCGCTCCAGCCGCTGCACGCCCTCGTAAGAAATACCGGCGCGCAGATACTTGGTCAGCAACAAATCCAAGGTCTTTTCCACCTGTGTGAACAAGTCGCCGTCGATCAGATCGTGGAAAAGCAAATCGGAGTCGGTGCGAAAAAAACCGATCTTCACACAGGCGCCGGTGGTGAACTTCTCCGGATCGGCATGAAACAGCAGCGTGGCCGCGCGATGAAGATACTTCCCCTCCGTCAAATGCAATTTCTCCACCAACACCGCATCGCTCTCGGCCAAGGCCCCTCGCCCAGGCGCCCGCTTTTCGCCGCCAATTTGCGGAACGTCTGGATTGCCCGAGAATCCAGGTCGGTTAGCGCCACGTAGGGCACCGGCACACCATCCCAGCGCCGGCCGACCTTTCGCATCAGAAACCGGTCCAGCGCCGCGCCGCGCAATTCCTGCTTGGTGCTGCCGCTGCGCTGGTGGTACTCGCCCTTGTAGCTGATCGGACTGGGATAAGCGTCGACCACGATCTCCAGCCAGTCGCGCCCGTCCTCCGTGTGCAGATTCACCGCGACGACAATGCCGAGAATGTCGCGCACCTTGTTGGGTATGTCCTCCAGCAGCCTGGCCGCGTTGGCCACGCCCACCACGTCGCCATTGTCGTTCTTGCCGATGACCAGCGTGCCGCCCTCTGCGTTGGCGAAGCCGCAGATCCATTTCATGTATTCGTCCCGCCAGGACTGTTTCCATTCGAGATTCTGGGCTTCTTGCATGGCCGGCGCCTCCTTCCCGTCAGCCGCTGTCGCGGCGTGTCGATCGCATTGACACAGCGTGTCAGCTTCGCCCCGCGACGGCAAGCGGCCAAAACAAACAACCGCGCCATCGATCAGATTTTAGGACAATGCGCTGGAGCGCGGTCACGGTCGCGCACGCGGGCGGGCGCGAAGCGCGGCGCGGCGCGGAGAACCCGCTGCGGCATCGGCAGCTAACGCCGAGCCGGGCTCGACGAGCCACAATCAGGACGCGCGACGCACCAGGTAGGCCGCGATGGCTTGCTCGCCGTGTGTGGCGAGCGCGTACACGGCGCGCTCGTCGGTGGCCAACAACACGCCGGACTTGAGCCAGCATTGCCGCATGTGGGTTGGCACGCCGCGCGCGGTCAGTTCGCGCGCGCTGACCGTTTTGGCGGGTTTGCCCGCCTTTGCCGGCTTGGCGGGCGCGGCCGGCTTGGCCGCCGCGACTGCCGCCCCGATGGCCGCCTTCCCCGTCACAGCCTTGTCGGCGCCCGCAGGCTGCGCGCCGCCGACCGGCGGCGGCGCCGTCAGGCCCGGCCCGTCGAGGTCGATGCCGAACAAGGCCGACAAATCCGTGTCCGCCAGATTGTGCTCGGCATCGGCCTGCGTCTGCGTCAGCGACATGCCGACGGCCGTCTGGACCAGCTCGGCCGGATCGACATTGCGCAATTGGAACAGCAGCTCCGGCGCGCTGTCGAGCCGGTTGCCGACGCCGTACAGGGTGGCCGCCACGTGCTTGCACATGGACGCCGAATCGGGGCAGCTGCAACGGAAGCTGATTTGCCGCGGCGTCGGGAACAGCCCGCTGCCGGCCTGGCTGACCACCGCCATCACGCCGGACGACAAGCGGCCCTGGAGCAACTCCACCAGCGAGGCGATCTTGCCGGCGCAGTCGCCCAGTATCGTGCGCCACAACGCCGGCGCCAGCGCCTTGATCGTGATGCTGACCTCGTACAGGCTAGAACCGGCCACCAGGGCGGATATTTTCTCCCCCTCGATCTGCAGATCGACCACCGAACCATTGCGCACGTAGGTGCGCCCGCGCGGCAGGCGGTTGGCGTAATCGCTGTACTGTTCAAGGTTGTCGCACCATTGCTTGCCCCAGAAGGTGTGCGCGATGGTGCGTTTTTCGATCAGCACGGGCAGGCAGACCCGGCCCTTTTTCCGCAGAGCCTTGATCTTCTTCTCCGCCTGCGCGCGCTTTTCCGCCACCGACACATACTTTCCCCAACCACCATAACCATAACCAGCCATCGCCACCGCTCCTATTTTTCCAGCACCGCGCTGTGGATGTCGAGCGACACCATGCGGATCAATTCATCATTACTCATCTCGGTGAGGCGGGTTTCCGCGCCGCCTTCCAGGATCTCGTTCGACAAGCCCTGCTTCGCCTCGATCAGCGCGTCGATTTTTTCCTCTATCGTGCCACGGCAGATGAACTTGTGCACCAGTACATTCTTCTTCTGGCCGATGCGGTAGGCCCGATCGCTGGCCTGGTTTTCGACGGCCGGGTTCCACCAGCGGTCGAAATGGATCACGTGCGACGCCGCCGTCAAGTTCAGCCCGGTGCCGCCGGCCTTGATCGACAGCACGAAGAACGGCGGCCCCGATTCCTGCTGGAACTGTTCCACCAGGTTCTTGCGCGCCTTCACCGGCGTCGCGCCGTGCAACACCAGGCCGGCACGGCCGAACACCGTGCGCAGGAAATCGTGCAACGGCGCCGTCATTTCCTGGAACTGGGTAAACACCAGCACCTTTTCCTGCCGGGCCGCGATCTCCTCGGCGATCTCGCGCAGGCGGGCGAATTTTCCGCTGCCCTCCGGCGCGTAGTCGCCGTCGCCCGACCATTGCGCGGGGTGGTTGCAGATCTGCTTGAAGCGCATCAGCGAAGCCAGCACCATGCCGCGCCGGGCGATGCCGTCGAGCGCGCCCAGTTGCTCCTGCAGGGCCTGCACCGCCGCCTGGTACAGGCCCACCTGCGCATGCGACAAGGCGCAATACGCCTTGACCTCGGTCTTGTCCGGCAGGTCGGCGATGATGCGCTTGTCGCTTTTCAGACGGCGCAGGATGTACGGCCGCACCAGGTTGCGCAACGGCGCGTAGGCCGCGTGTTCGCCCTGCTCCAGCCGCTTGACGAAGGCGCCGAAGGCCTTGGCGCCGCCGAGCAAGCCCGGGCAGATGAAGTCGAACAGCGACCACAGGTCGCCCAGGTGGTTCTCGACCGGCGTGCCGCTGAGGGCGAAGCGCACCCGGCTGTGCAGCTGCTTCACCGCGCGGGTTTGCTGCGCGCCCGGATTCTTGATCGCCTGGGCCTCGTCGAGGACCACGATGGACCAGCGCGTTTCCCGCAGCGCCGGCAGGCGGGTCAGCGAGCCGTAGCTGGTGAGCACCACGTCGACCTCGCCGTAGCGCTCGGCCGGCAGCGCCGCCAGGGCCTTGCTCGGCAGGGCCGAGGGGTGCGCCACCAGCACCGTCAGCCCGGGCGCGAAGCGCGCCATCTCGGCCTGCCAGTTGCCGATCAGGGAGGCCGGCAGCACCAGCAGATGCGGCCCCGGGTCGCCGCCCCGCTTCGCCAGCGACAGCAGCGCCAACACCTGCACCGTCTTGCCCAAGCCCATGTCGTCGGCCAGGCAGCCGCCCAGGCCCAGGCGGTTGAGCAGGTACAACCAGCGCACGCCGTCCTGCTGGTAGGGGCGCAGCTGCGCCTTCAGCTCGGCGCCGGGGCGCGCCGCGTCTTCCAGCCGGCCGGCACGGGCCGGATCGGTCAGCTCGTCGAGCACGCCGCGCAACCAGTCCCCCGCCACCACGCGGGACCAGTCGGCGCCGGCCGCGTCCAAGGCCGGCGCGGCCGCCCCCTCGGCGCCGACGCCGGCCAACAGCCGCATGCCTTCAAGAAAGGAAACACCGTCGCCGCCGTCGTCGATGCCGCGCTGCACCTGCTTCCAGTGCGCCAGCACGGTGTCGAGCCGCGCCTGGTCGACCTCGACCCAGCGCCCCTTGAGCCGGACCAGGCCGGAGCCGGCGGCGCGCAGTTCGGCCCACTCGGCGTCGCTGAGCGTTTCCTCGCCGAGCGCGTAGGAAACATTAAAGTCGAGCATGGCGCCGAGCCCCAGTCCGGCGGCCTTCTCGCCGAGATTGACCCTTACCTGCGGACGCACCGGTTGGCTCGGCCGCCACCAGTCGGGAATGCGCACGACGATGCCGTTCGCCTCGAACAAGGGAACGTTCTGCAAAAACTGATGCGCCTCGCGCGGGGACCAGGCGCGGGCGTGGAAAATCGCGCCCGAGGCGACCAGCGCGGCCAACCACGGGCACTGTTCCGATGCCTTGTGCACCGGCATCAGCAGGCGCAACAAGGCTTCGCTGTTGGCCTCGCCGGCGTATTCCTGCAGCGCTCGGCCGAGCGGCAGATGCTGCACCTTGGCCTGCTGCGACACGGTGGCGGCATAGGTGGCAAGGAAGGCGAACGGGACATCGGGATTGGCCTTGTTCTCGGCCAGATGGAAGCACACCCGGCCCAACAGGTTCCAGCTCGGATGCTGGTGAGCAAGCCAAGCCGCCACGTCGCCGTCGGACAGCGCGATCTGCGCGCGCGCCTGCCCCAATAGATCGTCCCATAGCGTGCTCAGGCAGGCCAGGTCGACGTACTCGGCCCCGACCATGGGCGGCATGCCGGCCAGCAGTCGCGCCAGTTCCGCCTGCGGCGCGGCCAACTCCAGGCCGTTCCATTGCGCCGCCAGGTCGGGCGTGGCGCACAGGCGCGCCATGAACAGGTGGGCCAGCTCGCGGCCGAACGCCAGCGAGGGCGGCAAGGGCGTCGCCAGTTCGCTGGCGCCCAGCTGCAGCAGACCGGCCAGCGCGTCGCGCTCGAAGGCGGCGTGGATTCTTGGCGGGAGGGACGCCACGGCCTCGTCCGTCCCGGGGTCCAGATGGAAGCGTCCGCTGGGGGAGACAAAGAGTGCAGGCGCCAGGGTATCGCTGGAGGGAGCCTGGGTGGAGTGGGACGATCGATTCATGCGCGCGATTTTATCATCGCGGGCGTTAGCGAGTAACTGCCATCAGGGCAGCGCGGCAACGACGGCCTGCGCGAAGACTCCCGCACGACTGCAAAGAGCTTTTACAGCGGCCCAATTGGTGTCGATGGAAGCCGCGTGCCTTCGATATTCGATGGCAGATTTGCGCTTGACCCGCGAAGCAATCGGCAACTGTGCCAACCCGGCCTCCGCCGCCGGGTTGCATTCAAGGCCTTGGCATAGAGCATGGGTAGCGGGCAACGAGGCCGCGACCAACCAGGCACCGGTCGACTGGGCGGGCAAACACAAGACAGTCTTGCCTCCGGGTTTAGCCTGGCCCAGCCAGCCCAACAATACCGCCTGTAACGCGGCGCAGGTGTTGGCTGCGGGCGGACATGGTTGATTGCAGGGCAGCGCCGGCCAAGCTTTTGAGACCGCCTCGGCGGCCAACTCCGGGCCGTAGTCCGAATACTGCTTGAGCGCGACATCCACATCCAAGTGAATGATGAGCAAGTCAAATAGCGCCAATGTCGGGTCGGCGTCGAGTGGGCCAGCGTGCCTTTTTCCAGCCGCGTCGCACCATTTCAAGACCCCGCCCCAACCGCCCCCCAAAGCGGGCAAGCTCGACTCAGGCTGCAGCAGGGTCAGGAAGAAAGGTCTCTGAAGAATGGCCTGCAACGCGGCCTTAATTAGTTCATAGTCCGTCGGCCCCTCTGCCACTAGAGCAATGCGAGGGTCAGACATTGGGCACAGCTCCCAAGTGCCCCATCAGCCACAAACGAGATAATGGGTACTCTCTGGCGAGCTCGGACAATGCCGGCGTCAGTTCCAAACGCCGCACACAAGTCAGGCCGTTGCTATTTCGTTCCACTGCAAATAGGCGAACCTCTGGATCGCTTAGGTCCAGTCCATCCAATACCGCAGGGTTGTGCGCGGTGAATAGCAGTTGCCGGTCGTCCCCGCTCCTTTTCAGCCAGCCCGAAAGGCGCGCGGTCAAGCGGGTCAACAGGCGAGGGTTCAGCGCCTGGTCGAGGTTGTCGATAGCCAGCATCTTGGGGGCTTGGGGCAACAGGCACAGCACAGCGCAAAAGATCACATACAAAGCGCCTTCACTGGCATCGTAGGCGGTAAGCTCGTTGCGGCTTTTGTTCATAAATCGGTCGGTGAACTTCAACATCAGCGTAGTGCGCGCCACCTTGGGCGAAAGGAGATTGGCGCCGTGGTTGGTGGTTTGAATATCGCCCACCCAGTCGATCAGTTCCAGCACCTCGTCCAGCACCCCGCTGCTATCCTCTGAAAAACGCCTTTGCAGCTCAGCAAAACCTTCCGCCAACTGCCCGCCACTCAAGCCTAGCGGAGCACGAGGTTGCGGGTCCGGCACCGTGCCACGCAGCGTGGGAGTGTTCGGGCAGTAAATGGCATAGTTTTGCAGACACTGCATCAGTTTCGCTGCGAGATTGTCCGGCGCCACATCCACCAACTGTAACGCGGCCAAACCCGCCTGAGGATTGAGATTCTTCTTGTTCCGAACGCCGTCAGAAACAATCTCATGGCTACCGTCGCTGAGCAGCTCTGTCTTGTACGACCATGCAGGCTCTGGCAATTCCAGCGGGTTGAGTAGCGAGACACGGTAGCACTCACCACCATCTCCCACGGCCTCCACGCCAATGTGTGCCGGCGTGCGCTCCGAGGCAAACGAGCTTTTAAACAAACGCGGCAATCCGGCGCGCACACCGCGGCGTATCAGCGCCTCGTCATCGACCACGCCGTTGGCTGCGGCGCTCAGCACCCCGATAGCTTCCAGAACATTGCTCTTGCCAACGCCATTGGCGCCGATAAAGCAGTTGACCCGCCCCAAAGGAATGGTTTCAGAATGAACCGACTTGAAGCCGTTGATTTGGATGGTGCGGATCATCGTGGTGTACCTTATTGTTGAATATATTCCGAAAAAGCAATGCGAATTTTACCAGCCGACATCTATTGCATCATCGGCAATTTGATGCCCCCGCCCGCTTGGCCGCGACACATTTAGGCCGGCCCACGTTAACAGATTTGGGTGCTGACCACCTCATATTGCGTTTGATGTTTCGCCAATCGCCCCCGCCAAGGGAATGGATAAGTTCGTATCCCCAAAAAATGCTGCCTGCGTTTCTACCACCGGTTCTACCACCCGGAGAGTGTCACGGCGATGGCGTCTCGTTCATCATTTTCTTCAAGAGACGACAGATTTCGGAATGAACGTTGAAGCAAGATCCGGGCGGGTGCCACTCGGGGAAAGATCAGCCCAATGTCCAACTCGGCGAGACCCTTATTGCTCACTCCGTTGGACGTCGGTCTTACCATTCGCATCAATAGACAGCCGAAAATATTTAATTTCGTCTTGTTTGATCGACGTCTCTCGCTGCGTCCAATCCGCTTGACCGGTCCCGCAGAGTCCTGCGCCTTGCGGGTCGCGTCCGACTCGAATGAGAATCTCCCCAGGAGGGACTAGAAAGGTAGACTTTTCCCCGACGTCTAATCGTGCTGCGAGCGTCCCATCGATTAATACAGAGTTGTAGCAACCACTACCGATAAAACCGGCATCGCGCGTAACTATTAGCGTTCCTGATGGCCCAGACAATCGGTTTTGAAACGCGAGCAAGCGCTCAGCCGGTGCCTGTTTAGCAGTCGCGACTGTTACTGGGGTTGTCGCACAGCCGCTAATGCTCACTAGAACAATAAACGGAAGTATCTTAGGGGACATGGAACGTTGCATCTAGGCCTCTATTCATAGCTGTTTGCGTCACCTTCATATTAACTCCATTGCTGCACTTGCTGAACTTCTTGTTTTGATACAGACACGCGTGCCTGACTAACTCCCCTACCTCGCGGCTCCAATTACGATGACAGAGGAGGAACGTACGCCCCCGTCTCATCATCCGTTCTTGAGGCATGTCTAGGCAACCGAGTCCGGGCCTGATTCATCACCCCACTAATCTAGCGAGACGAACAGATGCGAAAAGCCCCGCATCTGCGGGGCTTTTTGTCATTTTTGAAATGACCTGAAATGCCGTGATTGCCTGGTTCGCGCTTAGACGTTGAACAGGAAGTTCAGCACGTCGCCGTCCTTGACCACGTATTCCTTGCCCTCGGCGCGCATCTTGCCCGCTTCCTTGGCGCCGCTCTCGCCCTTGTAGGCGATGAAGTCGTCGTAGGCGATGGTCTGGGCGCGGATGAAGCCGCGTTCGAAGTCGGTGTGGATCACGCCGGCCGCCTGCGGCGCGGTGTCGCCGACGTGGATGGTCCAGGCGCGCACTTCCTTGACGCCGGCGGTGAAGTAGGTCTGCAGGCCGAGCAGCTTGTAAGCGGCGCGGATCAGACGGTCCAGGCCCGGCTCTTCCATGCCCATGTCGCCCAGGAAGGCGCCCTTGTCGGCGTCGTCCAGGTCGGCGATCTCGGCTTCGATGGAGGCGCAGATGGCGACGATGGGCGCGTTCTGCGACTGCGCGTAGGTGGTCAGCTGGTCCAGCAGCGGGTTGTTCTTGAAGCCGGTGTCGGAGACGTTGGCGACGTACATGGCCGGCTTGGCGGTGATCAGGCACAGCGGCTTGATCAGCAGCATCTCGTCGGCGTCCAGGCCCATCGCGCGCACCGGTTTGGCGTCGTTCAGGTGCGGCATCATGCGCTCGAGCAGGGCGACCAGCTTGGCGGCGTCCTTGTCGCCCGAACGGGCCTTCTTGGCCTCGCGGTGGATGGCTTTTTCCACGGTGCCCATGTCGGCCAGCGCCAGCTCGGTCTGGATCACTTCGATGTCGTCCAGCGGGCTGATCTTGCCGGCCACGTGGATCACGTTGTCGTCCTCGAAGCAGCGCACCACGTTGACGATGGCGTCGGTCTCGCGGATGTGCGACAGGAACTGGTTGCCCAGCCCTCGCCCTGCGAGGCGCCGGCCACCAGGCCGGCGATGTCGACGAACTCGACGATGGCGTTGACCATGCGCTCGGGCTTGACGATCAGCGCCAGCGCGTCCATGCGCGGGTCCGGTACCTCGACCACGCCGACGTTCGGCTCGATGGTGCAGAAGGGATAGTTCTCGGCCGGGATGCCGGCCTTGGTCAGGGCGTTGAAGAGGGTGGACTTGCCGACGTTAGGCAGGCCGACGATGCCGCATTGGAGACTCATGAAAAACCTTTAATAATCAATATCGCCGGCAAGCGGCGTGTGAAAAACGGCCAGCGCGGGGTGGCGTTTTCTGGAATTGGTACTGTCTTGCAGCGTTCAGGGGGTCAATTGTACCCCCCTCGCCTGTTCTGTTCAAAAAAAAACCCGCGTTCCCGCGCTAAAATGGCCGATCACCTTGGAACAGGAGCTTGCATGTCTTTGCGCGACGCCGGACGGGATCAATTCCCCCTATTCATGACCATCCCGACCCGCTGGATGGACAACGACCAGTACGGCCACGTCAACAACGTCGTCTATTACTCGTACTTCGACACGGCGGTGAACCAGTTCCTGATCGAGGCCGGCGTGCTCGACATCCACCACGGCGCGGTGGTCGGCTTCGTCGTCGATTCCGGCTGCTCCTACTTCAGCCCGGTCTCCTTCCCCGACGTGGTGCACGCCGGCATCCGCGTCGCCAAGCTGGGCAACGCCAGCGTGCGCTATGAAATCGCGCTGTACCGCAACGACGACGCCCTGCCCTGCGCCGCCGGCCACTTTGTCCACGTCTATGTCGAGCGCGACAGCAACCGCTCGGTCCCTATTCCGCAGACCGTGCGCAAGGTGCTCGACTCGATTCGCGGCGCGACGTCGACAAGCTAGGCGCCTCGCGGCAATATGAATGGCGTCCGGCGTAAGCTTGTGACGCGCTAACTCGGCTGGGCCGGTGAAGCCGTGCGATCCGCCAAGCATCGCAGGACTGCGGATATTTTCTGCACGACCTTCTTGTGGTCGACCCGCCCCCAGTCTTCCAGCAAAGGCAAGTATTTGCGATCAGCACTCGCCTGTATCTTTTCCAGCGCCAGCATAATCACCTCTCGATTCATATCCTTCAAAAAACTCACAGGATATGGGTGTTGGGCGCTGACCAACAGGGTGTCAAATCCTTCAATAATTTCATCGGCATACGTTTCGCATTCGATCTTCCAACCAGCCGGGGAGTACTCTAAAAGTGGCAGTCGGCAGTCGTAAAAAATATGCAAATAGCCATGCAGAATCGTCCAATCAATCCTGCCCATAACTTCCTGCTCGGGCAGATCCTGATAAATACCATAGGCAGGATTGTGCTCCAAGCCACGACTCAGCACATCCTTGGAACGTGATCCCCGCAGGATTTTTGCCAGCAAGGCGCGTCCGCCGACTCCGATTAATCCATCGGCGGCGCGCAAGATGGCGCGAATGTCCACCATCGAAAGTGATTTGATTTCCCCAGCGTCAAGATGGAGAGGCTCGTTGCAAGCGTTGTGTCATTACGGTTGAGGTGTCAAATATTTTACTGTCAGTCCCGCTTGGCAAGCGGCCCACATGGCAAGCGTGGCAAGCGTGGCAAGCATATCGAGACCGGGCTTTTCGCGCCGCCGGCGGCTTGCACGCCTACTTCTTGCGGGTGTAGCTGATCTCCATCCACTTCACGTTCTTGCCGGCGGCGTCCGGCCCCCACATTTCCAGCGTGTGGTGGTCGTTGTCGGCGATGTTGACCGTCATGGTGTACTTGCCGCTCTTGCCCGTCACCGGGTCCGTCATCGCGCTGGTCGATTTGAGCACCTTGCCGCTCATGCTGCCGGTGCTCGTCATCATCGCCGTGCCCATGGTGTCCATCCAGGAGCCGACATAGCGCTTGTTGACATTGTCGTAGCCCTGGTAGCCGATGCCGGTGAACGGCTGGCCCATGAAGGTGCCGCTGTAATCCTCCTGCAGAAAGCGGTTGCCGAGTACCCACTTGCGCACCGAGGTGGCGCTGGACTCCTCGGGCGGTTTGGACGGGTCCATCCAGGAGCGCGACTTGGCGTCGAAGCTGCCGGCCAGCGGCTCCAACTTCTTGTGCGCCTCGCCGGGCGTCGCCGCCTTGGCCATCGCCTCCATCGCCGCCTTCTCGTCCGGCGGCGCGGCGGCCTTCTTGGTTTTGTCTGCGGCCGGCGCGGCGGCCGCAACGGCCAATCCAACAACAAGTACCAGGTGTTGCACGATGCTCGGAATCCTCATGATGCCCTCCTCGTGACCAACGGTTGTGCGGAAGGCCATTGTGGAGTCGCTCGCGCGGCGTTGTCAATCGGAGTCTGAAGCACCAGTGCCATCCCTTATTAAACTTCATATCAACGCAAATTGACTGTACAAAAACACAGTATAATTATCCGCTGACGCATCACTCCGCGACAGACGCGGCAATGCCAATGAAAGCGAACTCATGACAGAACTGAACAACTATCTCGCCGAGCACTATCTAAACGAGGCGCAGCTGTCCGCCGCCACCGGAGTGGACATGGACGAACTCGACGCGCTGATCGGCGACCGCCTGCTGCCGGCACCGTCCTATGTGGTCACCGACGCCGGCAAGCTGTGTTCCTTTGTTTTCGGCGAGATGGCGGCGCCGGGCGCCACCGCCGGCCGTTATTTCCATCCGTCGCAACTGGCGTGGCTCGCGCGGGCGCGCGAGGCCGTCGCGCTCCATGGCGCGCAGGGCGCCGAGGCCTATTTGCAGAAACGCTTCGCCGGCGATTTCGCCGCCGCGCTCGCCACGCTCAACCTGACGACTTGGCGCCTGCGCGACTGCTTCGACGACGCCGGCACCCCGATCGCCGAGGGCTTGCGCGCGCGTATCGACAGCGCCTGGACCCACCTCCTGAATGGCACGTTTTCCTTGTGCGTCGCCAATCCCATTTCCGAGGCACACATCGCCCACAAGGAGGTGTTGCAGGAAAAACTCACACGGCTCAGCGAGAACGGCGGCAGGACGGCGTTCCCGCCACAGCAGTTGCCGGCGATGCGCGAATTGATCGACGCCTACGCGGCGGCGTCGATGCCGTTCTCGCCCGTCGAGTACCCGGTGAGCAGCCGCAAGCGCCTGGTCGAGGATCTGCGCGCCAAGCTCCACGCGACGGACGACTGATCGCATTGGCGCATCAAGCGTTCCCGGGACTGCGCAAGGCCAGCGCGGCGGCGGCGCCAAGAACGACCGTTCCGCCACCTCATACCAGCACACTATGCGCCAGGGCGGCTACAGGTCTCGGGTAGTTTTTCACCGATCTCAATGCCAAATTGCTTCGTTACAAGCAGCATCTCCGCCAGTTCCGAAGAATCATTGAAGCGTAGCAAGTGTTCCAGCTGCGTTGGCGCCACGCCGGCTTGCCATGCCATCGCTTTCATCCCCGCCGAGCGCGCAACAACCCGCAATGCCGCAGAGACAAGTTTCGCGTTCCCCGTGTCGAATGCATCCGAAAGAAAGACTTCGACCGTCGCCTTGCTGATCAGCACGTCAGCTGGATCATAGGGTAAAAATTCTTCAGCCATGGCTATCTCTCCATTGACGAGCCAAGCGCTTCGCCGCGCGCACATCGCGTGTCTGCGAACTCTTGTCACCACCGCACAGCAACACGACAATGGCAGCTCCCTGGCGAAGAAAGTACAGGCGATATCCGGGACCTGAGTGAATCCGCAATTCGTACACCCCTTCGCCAACGAATGCCACATCGCCAAACATTCCCTCATTGACATCCTCCCCGCCCTAAAGGACGGGGATTCCTACGGCGCCGCGTGATGACCTACGGGTCGCTTCGGTGGGTTCCTGCTTCATCGAGCGGCCTGAATGCGCCGACTCTCCACAGGCTAAGACGCGATGTCCTCGCGCTAAAACATTGATCGCGCCAACAACATCGGCGTGATTTTCGCAGCCACAGTCGACGCACAGAAATGAAGCCTGCGTCTGCCGATTGTCTTTTGAGACGTGGCCGCAAGCCGGGCACGTCTGGCTGGTATGGTGCGGTGGCACGGCCAGCAACATGCCGCCGTTCCATGCAAGCTTATAGCCAAGCTGACGACGAAACTCGCCCCATCCCTGATCGAGAATGGCGCGGTTCAGGCCCGACTTTTGGCCGACCTTCTTGCCCGGTTGTTCGACAGTACCCTTGGAAGACCTGGACATATTGCGTACCTGCAAATCCTCAATGCAGACGAGCGCGTGATTTTTGCTAATCGTCGTTGTGGTCTTGTGCAGGAAGTCCTTGCGGGCGTTGGCGATGCCGATGTGAATCCTCTGGACGCGGGCTTTCGCCTTCTTCCAATTGCTGCTGAACTTGACCTTGCGGCTCATGCGCCGCTGGTAACGGGCAAGGTTCTGTTGGTGCTTCTTAAAACTGTTGAGTGGTGCGACGAAGCTGCCGTCGCTCATCGTGGCGAAGCGGGCGATGCCGACATCGATGCCGATGGCCGTCGTCGCCCTGGGCAAAGGCGGTTCGACTTCGCGTTGCGTCTGGATAGCCGCGAACCATTTGCCGCCCAACTGGCTCACGGTCACATTGCGCACCTCGCCCAGCACGTCGCGGCTGTTGCGGTAACGCAGCCAGCCGAGCTTGGGCAGGAAGATGCGCTCGTTCGCCTCGTCGAGCTTGATTTGCTTCGGGTCCGGGTAGCGAAAACCGCCGCCGCTGCCTTTGCGCTTGAAGCTGGGGAAATCGGCCCGTTTCTCGAAAAAATTTTTGTACGCCTTGTCCAAATCCTTCAACGCTTGTTGCAGCGGATGGCAGGGCGCCTCTTGGAGCCACGGCGTTTCGGCGCCTTGGCGCCATCCAGTGAGCGCCTTGCACAGCCCGGCGAAGCCGATGAACTTGTTGCCCGCCTCGTGATTGTCTTTTTGCATCGCCAGTGCCTTGTTGTAGACGAACCGGCACGCCCCGGCGAAGCGGCGCATGTCGCGCGCTTGCTCACCGTCCGGCATCAGTTCGTACTTGAAGGCTTGTAGACGTTCCATACTTGGATTATAGTTTGGCCTATGGATAAAGACAATGAGATTCGCCACGGTAGACACTGTGTTTTTGTGATGCATGTTCATTTGGTCTTCGTAACAAAATACCGTCGCGAAGTCTTTACAAAAGAGATACTCGACGACCTCAGGCCAATCTTTGCAAGCGTCTGCGCGGACTTCGAGTCCGAACTGGTGGAGTTCGATGGCGAGGACGATCATGTACGTCTGCTGGTGAACTACCCGCCCAAGGTTTCCGTCTCGAATCTGGTGAACAGCCTGAAGGGCGTGTCGAGCCGGATGATTCGGAAGAAGAACTATCCGAGCATCTGCAAGAAACTATGGGGAGGCGCGTTGTGGTCGCCGTCCTACTTCGCAGGCAGCTGTGGTGGTGCGCCCATTGCAGTTATCCGCCAGTACATCGAGCAGCAGCAGCAGCAGCAGCAGCAGACACCGCACTAGATGCACCAAACCGGACGGCTGCGCCGTCCGCGCTCTTGACCCCGTCCTGAAGGACGGGGCTTGCCGCGCACTTGGTCAAACGGGTCAGGCGCGCCGCGATCAACGCTTGTGCAAGCTGATCACGTAGCCCTGTCGACCACCGCAGAAACGTCTTAGACTGGATAATTTGTATCATGCCACAATCGTAGTGGGGGACTCGATAAATAGCATTGATCAAGCTCGCCAAGGTACGCTGCGGCGGAATCGCGGTATTCTGTGGCGCCCTAACGCCACCCAGTACATCGCCATGCCGCAGCCGTTCTCTCTCGCTACGCTCCGCCGCACCACCCTGGTCGCCTGCCTGCTGGCCGGCGCGCTCAACCTGGCGCCCTACCCCGAACACCTGCTGCCGCTCAAGCAAATGGACAACGTGCCCAGCACGCTGGTCAACTACGCCGGCGGCACCTTCTCGCAGCCGCTGTCCACGGTCAAACAACACGCCGTTCTCGCCCGTCGAGTAGCCGGTGAGCAGCCGCAAGCGCCTGGTCGAGGATCTGCGCGCCAAGCTCCACGCGGCGGACGACTAATTAGTTCCGAATATAGCCAGCCTCGCGCTGGCTACGCACGGCGAGCACAAACGCTGTGTCGATCGCTTCCACGTACTGGTACAAGGCCACGTAGCCATGCGACCTCCGTCCAATGACAAGCTCCCGCTTGCCGTTCGAAATGGGTCTGCCTATGAGAGGGTTGTGCGCAAGAACCTCAACCGCCTGCATGATTTCCATCACGCGCGCGGCTGCGGCGGCCGCGTCATGTTGCGCAAGGAAGGCCAGAATGCGGTCGAAGTCCTCCGCAACTTCGGCGGCCAACTCGACGCGGGCCATGTTCAGTCCCGTTTTTTCTTGGCGACAGGACGGGGCGGCTGCTGACCGGCAAGGCGAGCCTCAAGGTATTGGCGCATCTCCGACCAAGGTATGGTTTTCCCGGTGGCGACGATCTTGGTAAACCGCGCATCGGCCTCGGCATCAAAGCCCGCCCGTTGCTCCTCGATTTCCGCCTTCTCCGTGATGGCCTCGAGAATGAAACTGTGGGTCGTCTTGCCTGCGCGCTCGGCGGCGCTGGCAATGCGCGCCGTCAATTCCTCGGGCAGGCGAATCGTTGTCGTCGTGGACATGGAGATCTCCGTGGGTACGCTTCAATGTAGCACAATTGTGCTACCAGCATGGCGGTAAAGCAGGAGCCGGCACTCGCGTCGCCCCCTCGATATGGCATGGGGCACACCGATGAAGGCGGCCGGCTGGAACTGCGGTATTCTGTGGCCACCCCAACCACCGCCAAGGACATCGCCATGCCGCAGCCGCTTTCCCTCGCCACGCTCCGCCGCACCACCCTGCTCGCCTGCCTGCTGGCCGGCGGCGCCGGCGCGCTGACGACACCGCCGGCGCAGGCCGCCGCGTCGGCAGCGGCGCAAGCGCAAGCGTCGGCGCAAGCGAAGAAGCAGCTGGACCGGCTGGCCGACGCCTTCCACCTCGCCCGCGCCAAGTACGACCCGCTGCTGTTCGCCACCGCCAACGGCGACAGCCGCTACGACGACCAGATCGGCCTGGCCATCTCGCCCAAGGTGCGCGCGCTGCAATTCGCCATGTACCGCCAGTTGCAGCTGCGCCTGCGCGGCGTCGCCCGCGCCGCGCTGGGCGAGCAGGACCAGCTGACCTACGACCTGCTCGCCTACGAGCTGGCCGGCGCGCTCAAGCTGGCGCCCTACCCCGAGCACCTGCTGCCGCTCAACCAGATGGACAACGTGCCCAGCACGCTGGCCAACTACGCCGGCGGCACCGGCTCGCAGCCGCTGTCCACGGTCAAGCAACACCGCGCCTATCTGAACCGCCTGAATCAACTACCGGCGTGGATAGCCCAGGCCATCGCCAACATGCGCGAAGGCATCCGCCTCGGCGTGGTGCAACCGAAGGCCATCACCGTGGCGATGCTGCCGCAGTTCCAGGCGCTGCGCAGCGCCACGCCGGAGACCAGCGTGTTCTACTCGCCGGCGACGCGCCTGCCCGCCGAGTTCTCCGCCGCCGACCAGCAAAAGCTAAGCGCCGCCTACCGCCACACCGTCGCCGCCAAGCTGGCCCCGGCGCTGGAGCGCCTGGTGCGCTTCCTCGAAACGGACTACCTGGCGGCCGGCCGCGCCAGCAGCGGCTGGGACGCGCTGCCGAACGGCAAGGCCTGGTATCTGGCGCGCATCCAGGACAGCACCAACCTGCCGCTGACGCCGCAGCAGGTGCACGCCAAGGGACTGGAGGAGGTGGCGCGGATCAAGCAGCAACTGCTGGCCCTCGGCCCGCAACTGGGCTACGACGGACCGCCGCAGCAACTGCCGCAGTGGGTCAGCGCGCAGGACAAGTTCAAGCCCTTCCGCAGCGACGCCGAGGTGCTCGACGCCTACCGCCAGATCTACGCGACGGTGCTGCAAAAGCTGCCGGCCTACTACAGCCTGGTGCCCAAGGCCAAGCTGGAGCTGCAACTCGAGCCGGAGCTGACGCGCGCCACGGCGTCGGACCACTACACACCGTCGGCCGCCGACGGTTCGCATCCCGGCGTGTTCTGGCCGGTGGTCAACGACGCCAAGCAGTACAGCCGGGTCGAGATGGCCAGCCTGTTCCTGCACGAGGGCCTGCCCGGCCACCACCTGCACGCCGCCCTGCTCAAGGAGATCGGCCTGCCCGACTTCCGCAAGTTCAGCACCGAGAACCCGAACAACGCCGCCTTCGCCGAGGGCTGGGCGCTGTACTCGGAGACCATGGGCAAGCAGTTCGGCCTGTACGACGATCCGGCCCACTACTACGGCCACCTGAACGCGGAGCTGCTGCGCGCCGTGCGCCTGGTGGTCGACAGCGGCATGCACGCGCTGGGCTGGAGCCGCGAGCAGGCCATCGCCTACACCGTCGAGACGCTGGGCTACAGCGAGGCGCGGGCGCGCAACCAGATCGAGCGCTACATGGTCATTCCGGCGCAGGCGCTGAGCTACAAGATCGGCGCGCTGAAGATACTCGAGCTGCGCGGCCGGGCCGAGCAGGCGCTGGGCGACAAGTTCAGCTATCCGAAGTTCCACGCGGTGGTGATCGGCGACGGCACCTTGCCGCTGCCCATCCTGGAGGCGCGGGTCGAGCGCTGGATCGCCGCGTCGAAGTAGCGGAAACCGGGCAGCGGCAAGCGCCGGCGCCCAGCCCCGGCGTTGAGGCGCAGCAAAGTCGAAAACGCCGGCCGGCACATCAATTATGATATCGTCAACGTTGCTTCCGCTTGGCCCCGGGCGATTCCGCGCCCGAGGCCGTCGAGCATTTCCGGGAGAGCGACTTGATGGAGTTCCTGTTATTCATTTTTTGCGTGGTGACCTTCCGCTACGCCTGGCTGGCCAATACCAGCACACGCCAGGCGCACAAGCTGATCCACGATCTGCGCAACGAAATGGCCGGCCTGCGGGTGGACTTGGCTTCACTGCGCGCGCAAACGTGGCAAGCGCCGGCCGCAGCAACACCGGCGCCGGCGCCGGCCGGAGCTGAGGCGGACAGCGCCGCCTTCCTCAACCAGCACGCGGCGGCCAACGCCGCCGCCGCCACCGTTGCGGACCGCGCCGCGCCGGCCGCCGCCGAGGCGGCGGCCACCGGGCAAGCGGCGGCGGCGCAGGCGGCGGCGCAGGCGGCAGCGGAGCAAACCGCCGCCGAGCAGGCTGCCGCGCAGGCGCTTGGCCGGCAAGCTGCCGCCGAGGCCCGCCGGTCCGAACCGCCGGCGCCACGCCAGCCGCCGAGTCCACCGCCACAATGGCTGCTGGCCGCCAAGGCCTGGCTGTTCGGCGGCAACCTGGTGGCCAAGCTGGGCCTGCTGATCTTGTTCATCGGCATCAGCTTCCTGCTCAAATACACGGCCGCGCGGGTCAGCGTGCCGATCGAGTTCCGCCTGGCCGGCATCGTGCTGGTCGACATCGCCCTGCTCGCCTGGGGCTGGCGCATCCGCCAGCGCCGCCCCAGCATCAGCCTGCCGGTGCAGGGCACCGCGCTGGCCGTGCTGATGCTGGTCACCTTCGGCGCCTTCCGCCTCTACCACCTGATCCCCGGCTCGCTCGCCTTCGCCCTGCTGTTCGTGCTGACCACCTTCACCTGCGTGCTGGCGGCGCTGCAAAACGCCCAGTGGCTGGCCCTGTTCGGCATCGTCGGCGGCTTCGCCGCGCCCATCCTCGCCTCCACCGGCGGCGGCAGCCACATCGGCCTGTTCTCCTACTACGCCCTGCTCAACGCCGGCGTGTTCGGCCTGGCGCTGCTGCGCTCCTGGCGCGCCCTCAACCTGCTCGGCTTCGCCTTCACCTTCGCCATCGGCAGCGCCTGGGGCGTGCTGCGCTACCGGCCGGAGGACTACCTGTCGGCCCAGCTGTTCCTGCTGCTGTTCTTCCTCTACTACGTCGCCATCGCGCTGGCCTACGCGCGCCAGCAGGCGGTGCGGCTGAAGAACTACGTCGACGGCACGCTGATCTTCGGCACGCCGATGCTGGCCTTCGGCCTGCAGGTCGGCCTGGTGCGCCACATCGAGTTCGGCCTGGCCTACTCGGCGCTGGCGCTGGGCCTGTTCTACGTCGGCCTGGCCGTGGCGCTGCGCCGCAACCGCGCCAGGTACGCTCTGCTGGGCGACACCTGCCTGGCCATCGGCGTGGTGTTCGGCACGCTGACCATCCCGCTCGCGCTCGACGGCCGCTGGACCTCGGCCGCCTGGGCGCTGGAGGGCGCCGGCATCGTCTGGGTCGGCCTGCGCCAGCGCCAGACGCTGACCTGGGTGTTCGGCCTGCTGGTGCAGGCCGGCGCCTGGCTCAGCTTCATCGGCAGCGTCAGCGGCCTGGCGCCGGCGACGGCGCTGCAGTCCAACCTGTGGCTGGGCTTCCTGCTGCTGGCCGCCACCGCCTTCCTGATGGCGACCCGCTTCCGCGCCCACGCCAACGGCGCGCTGGACGGGAATGGCGACGAGAACGCCGCGCTGGGCCGCGCCTTCGCGCCGCTGGCCGGCCTGTTCCTGGCCGTCGCCACGGTCTGGCTGATCGCCGGCGCCTGGACCGAGATCTTCCTACGCACCCAAGCAGTCAGCCAAGCCAACCTGCTGGTGTTCACGGCCCTGCTGACGGCCGTCGGCCTCGGCCTGATCGCCAAACGCATGGCCTGGCGGCTGGCCAGTTGGCTGGCGCTGACGGCCCAGGTGGTGGCCGGCGCCACACTGCTCGGCCTGTTCAGGATGGATTGGTGGCTGCCAACGCCGAACCTGTTCGACACGCCCGTGCTGGGCGAGCTGATGATACTGGCCGGCGCCCTGTTCAGCGCCTGGGCGCTGATGCGCCAAGTGCGCGTCGGCGAGGCCAATCTGGCGCCGCTGTCGACGCTGCTGTTGCTGTGGTCCGGCCTGTGGTGGTTCGCGCTGGTTCTGCCCACCTTGTCCAACTGGCTGGCGACCCACATGCAGCTCAACGGCGCGGCCTACCACCTCTTCCCCGAGCTGTGCTGGTCGGCCTACTGCCTGCTGCTGGCGGCGAGCACGGCGCCGCTGCTGCTGGCGGCGCGGCGTCTGCAATGGCCGCAGCTGCGCTGGGCCACGCTGTCCATCTGGCTGGCGCAGGCGCTCGGCACGCTCGCCATGCTCGGCACGCTCTACGCGGCGAACACCCTGCCGAAGGCGCACAGCTGGGTGGCCTACGCGGCCCTGCTGCTGGCCGGCGAATGGCTGCTGCGCGTCTGGCCGGAGAACCGCTGGCGCGTCGCCGCCCCCGCCCTCAAGCTGCTGCACACGCTGCGCAGCGCCGGCCCGTGGTTGATGATCTGGCCGGTGGCGGCGCTCAACATCGCGCGCTGGCTGCAGGACGGCGACAACGCCGAGGCGCAGCTGCTGGCCGACGCCGGCTGGCACACCGACGCCAGCTGGGCGCGCTTCATCCCGGCCTGGCTGATGATGGCGGCGCTGGCCTGGCTGATGCAACGCAGCCGCGCCGGCGGCTGGCCGGTGGCGCCGATCGCCGCCTGGTACCGGCGCCGCCTGCTGCCGCTGGCCTGCGCCTGGTCGGTGCTGCTGCTGGCGGTGTGGAACCTGACGCAGGACGGCGCCATGGCGCCGCTGCCCTACCTGCCGCTGCTCAATCCGCTCGACCTGAGCAGCTGCTTCGCCATGCTGCTGGCGGCGGCCTGCTACCGCATGCTGCGCGAGGACGAGCCGGCCGCCGCCGGCGCGCCGTCCGCGCTGGCGCGGTTGCGGCCGCGCCTGCTGGTCGCCGCCGCCGTGGCCGCCTACGGCTGGTTCAACCTGGCGCTGCTGCGCACCGTGTCGCACTACGCCCACATCCGCTACGCCTTCGACGCGCTGTTCGCCTCGCAGTTCGTCCAGGCCATGCTGTCGCTGGTGTGGAGCGTCACCGCGCTGCTCCTGATGCGCCACGCCGCCAGGCGGCTGAGCCGGCCCGTGTGGATCGCCGGCGCCGCGCTGCTCGGGCTGACCGTGACCAAGCTGTTCCTGGTCGACCTGTCCAACGTCGGCGGCGTCGAGCGCATCGTCTCCTTCCTCGGCGTCGGCGCGCTGATGGTCGGCATCGGCTATCTGGCCCCCTACCCCTCGCCCGCCGGGCAAACCACCGACAAGGAAGCCGCATGATCGCGCTCACCGCAGCAAGCCATACAGCACAAGGGCGCGCGCGGCGCGGCCTGGTCGCGGCGTTGGCCGCGCTGGCGCTGCCGGCCTGGTCGGCGCCGCCCGCCGCCGCCGTCAGCGACACGCCGCAGGACTACGCCTGGACGCTGCCGCTCAGCGCCAAGACCGGCCAGGGTGTGCTGCAGCTGCGCCTGCCGCCGGACGTCTACCTGCACGCCCGCTCGCCCCAATTGGACGACCTGCGCGTGTTCGACGCCCACGGCGCGGCGCTGCCGTTCACGCTGCAGGCGGCGCAGGGCAAGCGCCAGACCAGCCACCGCAGCCTGCCGCTGAAGATCTTCCCGCTGTCCAGTTCCGCCGACCCGGCGCAGCCGCTGGACCTGGACGTGCGCACCGGCGCCGACGGCCGCCTGCTGTCGGTGCGCGTGCGGCCGGAGCAGGCGGCGGCCGGAACAGGCGCCGGCGCCGGCGCCGGCGCGGCGCCACGGCTGAGCGCGCTGATCCTCGACCTGGCCCCTCCGTCCCGGCCGAGGCGGCGCCGCTGATCGACGCGCTGCGCTTCACCCCGCCGGCCGAGCTGCGCGAGTACAACGCGCAAGTGTGGCTGGACACCAGCGACGACCTGAAGCGTTGGGACACGGCCGGCGCCACCGAGCTGAACTGGCTGGTCAGCCGGGACGCGCAAACGCTGGCCAACGACAAGCTGGAATTCACCCCGCGCCGCTTCCGCTACGCCCGCCTGCGCTGGCAAAGCGGCGTGCCGCTGCAGTTCGCCGGCATCGTCGCCGAGCAGCTGCTGCAAAGCGAGGCGCCGCCCTACCGCGACCAGCTGCGGCTGCAGCCGGCGCCCGGCCGGCAGGCCGACGAGCTGGTGTACGCGGCGCCGCTGGCCGTGCCGGCCGGCCAGGTCGGCCTGGACTTCGGCGCGCAGACCGTGGTGCTGCCGGTGACCTTGGGCGGCTACCGCGAGCTGCCGCCGCGCCAGCTGGGCCAGGCCGGCAGCTGGTTGTTCGAGCCGGTCGCCAGCGCCACCTTCTACCGCATCGTGCAGAACGGCCAGGTGCGCGCCTCCGGCGAGCTCGACATCGAACCCCGCCACGCCGCGCAGTGGGCCGCGCGCGGCCAGGGCATCGGCGGCCTGAGGCCGGTGCTGCGCCTGGCCTGGGAGCCGGCCACGCTGGTGTTCCTGGCCAGCGGCGCGCCGCCCTACAGCCTGGCCGTGGGCCGCGACAAGGCCGTCGCCGCCGCGCGCGCGCTGGGCCAGGTGGCGCCCGGTTTTTCCGCCGCCGAGGTGCAGACCCTGGAGACGGCCAGCGCCGGACCGGCGCAACAGCGCCACGCCGGCGCCGACGCGGCCGCCGACGACGCGCTGGCGCAGGCCGGCGCGGCGGCGCGCCAGCGCCTGTGGGTGTTGTGGGGGGTGCTGCTGCTGGGGGTGGCCGTGCTGGGCCTGATGGTGTGGCGCCTGGTCAAGCCGGCGGCATCCAAGGTCGAGGCGGCGGACTCAAAGCCCTCGGCTGGTTAGCCAGAACGCAGCTGAGCCAAGAAACCCCACCGGCATAAACCTGGGGTCGGACCCCGAGGGGTCCGACCCCGGCTCTGCGCCGTTGGGTGGTGTGGTAGCCGCTGGCGCCTTAGCTCGGCGGCGATCGCCTCAGTTGGGGCGCGGCGGATCGGCTCAAGCCGTGTGCAGCTTCATCGTCGCCGCCTCGAACTTGCCTTCGCAAATCTGCGGCATGACCAGCAGCGACTTCTCGATGGCCTCCTCGATCAGCACCTGGTCCTCGCGGCGCGGGCGGTGCAGCACGAAGTCGGCCACCTGCTGCTGCAGGCTGAGCGAGCGCGGATGGCCGATGCCCAGGCGCAGGCGCCAGTAGTCCTGCGTGCCGAGCGCGGCGGTGATGTCCTTCAGGCCGTTGTGGCCGCCGGCCGAGCCGCCCTTCTTCAGGCGGGCGATGCCGGGCATCAGGTCGAGCTCGTCGTGCACCACCAGCACCTCGTCCGGATTGATCTTGTAGAAGCGCGCCAGCCCGCCGACCGACTGGCCGGAGCGGTTCATATAGGTCTGCGGCTCGAGCAGCCACACCTCGTTGCCGGCGATGCTGGTCTTGGCCACCATCGCGTTGAAGCGCGTCTCGCGCTGCAGGCGCACGCCGGGCAGGCTGTTGGCCAGGTTGTCGACCAGCCAGAAGCCGGCGTTGTGGCGGGTTTGTTCGTATTCGGCGCCGGGGTTGCCGAGGCCGACGATGAGACGTATGGACATGGTGAGCTATCTTCGAAAATTGGCGGGCGTGTGCCCGCATTCTTACGGAAAATCGGCAAAACCTCCCGCATCCTGCGCGCGCGGGGCCTTTGCCGATGGCCCGGACTAAAAAAAACCCGCCAGCAGGGCCGGCGGGTTTTTCCCATCTGCTACCGCATCGCTGCGGCGGCCGAATTACTTCTTGGCTTTGGCAGCTGGCTTAGCGTCAGCGGCGGCGGCTGGAGCAGCGGCAGCGGCTTCAGCCGAAACGTGACCGGCTGGTACCGAAGCGGTGGCAACGGTCTGGTTCGCGCCGTGGGCAACGATGGTCACGCCGGCTGGCAGGGTGACTTCACCGATGTGCAGCGAGTGGCCGACGTCGATGTTCGACAGGTCAACGGTGACGAACTCTGGCAGGTCTTTCGGCAGGCACGACACTTCGATTTCGTTCAGCACGTGGCTGATGGTGGCGCCGTGCAGTTTGACCGCTGGCGACACGTCGGCGTTGGCGAAGTGCAGCGCGACCTTCATGTGGATTTTGGTGCTTGCGTCGATGCGCTGGAAGTCAGCGTGCAGAACCAGTTGTTTGTATGCGTGGACTTGGAAGTCGCGCAGCAGAACTTGCTGGACTTTGCCGTCGATTTCCAGATCCAGGATCGACGAGTGGAACACTTCTTTTTTCAACGCGTGGTACAGGGCGTTGTGGTCCAGGGTGATGTTCATCGGGGCTTCGGTGCCACCGTAGACGATACCAGGGGTCTGGCCGGAAATGCGCAGGCGGCGGCTCGCTCCGGAACCTTGCAATTCGCGTTTGAATGCAACAACTTTCATGTGATACTCCAAAATATACAGGGCTCGCGCCCCGTGTTATGAAGCCCCCGCGACCAGGGTGCTTCGAGAATGGCCGCTCGCGCGTCCATGAATCCGGAAATGCACAACGGCGCTGCCGGCTAAAAGCCAGGCGCGCCGCCGTTACCGCTAATTTTTTTGTCTATCTCAGTCGATAAACAGGGAGATCACGGAATCGCCCTTGATGATGCGCTTGAACGTCTCGGCCAGCAATGGTGCGCAGGTCAGTTGACGGATCTTGCCGCAGGCCTTGGCCGCTTCCGACAGCGGGATCGTGTCGGTCACCACCAGCTCGTCGAGCGAGGAGTTGGTGATGCGTTCGATCGCCGGGCCGGACAGCACCGGGTGCGTGCAATACGCGATGACTTTCTTGGCGCCGCGCTCCTTGAGCACCTCGGCGGCCTTGACCAGGGTGCCGGCGGTGTCGACCATGTCGTCCATGATGACGCAGTTGCGGCCTTCGACCTCGCCGATGATGTTCATCACTTCGGACACGTTGGCCTTCGGACGACGCTTGTCGATGATCGCCAGGTCGCAACCGAGGCGCTTGGCCAGGGCGCGGGCGCGCACCACACCGCCGACGTCCGGCGAGACCACCAGCAGGTCTTGGTAGTTTTTCTTTTGCAGGTCGCCCAGCAGGATCGGCGAGGCGTAGATGTTGTCGACCGGGATGTCGAAGAAGCCTTGGATCTGGTCGGCGTGCAAGTCCATGATCAGGACGCGCTCGACGCCGGCTTCTTCCAGCATGTTGGCGACGACTTTGGCCGAAATCGCGACGCGCGCCGAACGTGGGCGGCGGTCTTGACGGGCGTAACCAAAGTAGGGGATGGCGGCGGTGATGCGGCCAGCGGACGCGCGCTTCAGGGCGTCGACCATCAGGATCAATTCCATCAGGCTGTCGTTGGTCGGTGCGCAGGTCGATTGCAACACGAAGACGTCCTTGCCGCGAACGTTCTCGTTAATCTCCACCATCACTTCGCCGTCCGAGAACTTCGAGACGTTTGCCTTGCCGAGAGGGATGCCGAGATTTTTTGCGACTCCTTCTGCCAACGCAGGATTAGCGTTGCCGGTAAAAACCATCAGGTTTTCGTAAGCCATTGGGAGTCCCAGAGATAGAAGATGAAAATTTTTTGAAGGTCACCAGCGGCAGGTCCGCGTGGCGCTGTACTAAGAATGACCCGCGCTGGGCGGGACCATCTGTCTTCGTCCTGACTGGAGGCCAACGTCGCCTCGACAGATTTGCAGGGAAAACGAATGGCAGGGGAACAAGGATTCGAACCTTGGTATGCTGGAATCAAAATCCAGTGCCTTAACCAGCTTGGCGATTCCCCTACGCAACTTGCTGCTTGTCGTTACCGGCGATATTCTATCACCAAAATTACGCCAAGCCAAAACTTTTTTTCTTACTTACAACATCGCGGTGAGCGGATGCTGCATCAGCGCCTTGGCTTTCCAGCTTGACCACTTGTTCGGCATTTTACTCAAAACCGCGTCGGCGTCAACCTCGTTTGCCACTGCACAAAATACACATGCACCGGAACCAGTCATCCTGGCATCACCGTAAGCGCTGAGCCATTCTATCGCCTCGGCTACCGGCGGGAACAGACTCGTTGCCACATGCTGTAAATCGTTCTTTCCGTAACCCTTCAAATCAGTTTGATTTTCGAGGTGGCTGGAAAAGTCCGTTATTATGATAGGCGGAGTATCCCTTGTCAACAGCCCGGATGAAAAAATTGCGGCGGTCGGCACCGCGACGCCGGGCTCGATCACCACGTACCAGCAAGCGGGCGTGCGCACCGGGCGCAGCGCCTCGCCGACGCCCTCGGCGAAGGCGTTCTGGCCGAAGATGAAAAAGGGGATGTCGGCGCCCAGCGGCAGGCCCAGGTCCATCAACTGCTGGCGGGTCAGGCCGGCATTCCACAGTTTGTTGAGCGCCATCAAAGTGGTGGCGGCGTCGGACGAGCCGCCGCCCAGCCCTCCCCCCATCGGCAGGATCTTTTGGATGGCGATGTCGACGCCGCGCGGCAGCGCGCCCGTGCGGCGCAGCACCTCGGCCTGCAGCAGGCGCGCGGCGCGTACGATCAGGTCCTGTTCCTCCGGCACGCCGGCGATGTCGCTGACGCGGCGGATCTGCGCGTCGTCGCGCAGCGTGAAGTCCAGCGTGTCGCCGTGGTCGAGCAGCTGGAACACGGTTTGCAGCAGGTGGTAGCCGTCGGCGCGGCGGCCGTTCACGTGCAGGAACAAATTCAGTTTGGCCGGGGCCGGGCAATTCTTCAGACTGGTCATGGCGGAGGTTCTCGTGCGGTGTCGGTTGCGTGTGTGGTTGCGGCCGCGCCTCAAGAGGCCGGCTCGTCGATGACGATGCGGATCGCCATCTCGTCGACCTGGCCGCCGGCCAGGCGCTCGACGTCGATGCGCTTGGGCCGCGACGGCCCGCCGCCCTCCTCCTGCCAGGAAACGTAGCGCAGGCGCCAGCCGTCGCGCGTGGTGACGGTGTCGTGCGCCGGACTGGCGACGAAGCGGCTGCCGTCGGCGGCGGTGGCGTAGCCCTGCAGCCAGTCGCGCAGGCCGGACACCGGCAGCTCCCAGCCCAGCGCCTGCGCGCTCAGGCTGTCGATGTCGGCGGCCGTGCGCGGCGGCTTGCCGGCCTCGGTCAGCGTGGCCTGGCCGGGCGTGACGCTGATGGCGGCGATGATCTGGCCGAGCGGCGAGGCCAGGCTGACATCGACCCGCTGCGGCGTCTGCGTCCAGTTGAACTTGCCCGACAGCGATTCCGGCTTGCCGTCGCGGCTGTAGTTGACCGACAGGCGGCCGCCCAGCTCCAGCGTGGCGCGGTAGGCCGCCACCGGCGCGCCCGACGGCGGCGCCGACAGCGTGGCGCAGCCGCTCAGCAGTGCGCAGCACAGCAGCGCGGTGGACAGCGGGAAAATGGTTGAGCGTATCGACATGGAAATAGAAAAAAGTGAACGGTGGGCCGGCGAAGGCGTCAGGCGGGGTCAGTGCCGACAATCGGACATTTTTTGCCTGCCCGACCGGATCAATACTTGAGCCCGTGTCCGAATGTCGGCACTGACCCCGGGGCTACGAAGCTTGGAAGCTATCACAGGCTGGTGTTGAGGCGCGCCAGCGTGCTCTTGAGGGCGTCGTTCTTCGGGTCCTTGCTGTGCGCCTCCTGCCACAGCTTGTGCGCGCCGCCCTTGTCGCCCTTGGTCCACAGCACCTCGCCCAGGTGCACGGCGATCTCCGGGTCGCTGCGCAGGCCGTAGGCGCGGCGCAGCAGCTCCTCGGCCAGGTCGAGGTGGCCCAGGCGGAACTGCACCCAGCCCATGCTGTCCATGATGAAGGGGTCGGTCGGCGCCATCTGCAGCGCCTTGTCGATCAGCGCGTAGGCCTCGTCGAGGCGGACATTGCGCTCGGCCAGCGAGTAGCCCAGCGCGTTGTAGGCGTGGTGGTTGTCCGGCGCGGCGGCGATCACCTGGCGCAGGCTGGCCTCCATCACGTCGAGCCGGCCCAGCTTCTCGGCCGCCAGGGCGTGGTCGTACAGCAGGTCGGCTTGGCCGGGAAAGCGCTTGAGCGCGTTCTCCAGCACCACGAAGGCGGTGCGGGTGTCGCCGGCGTCGCGCAGGATCTGCGCGTCGGCCTGGACGATCTGCGCCTGCTCGGCCGGGTCCGCGGTGTTCAGCTCGGCCAGCTGCTTGCGGGCGTCGTCGATGTCGCCCTTGCGCGCGGTCAACTGGGCGCGCTTCAGGCGGGCCGTCAGGTAGAGCCGGGCGTCGCCGCTTTCGATCTTGTCGAGCCAGCCGGTGGCGGCGTCGACGTCGCCGCGCTCCTCGGCGATCTGGGCCAGGATCAGCAGCACCTTGGAGGGGTCGCGCTCGTCGCCGGGACGGTCGCCCAGCACGCCGATGAAGCGCTTGAAGTAGTCCTCGGCGCCGGCCACGTCATTGCTCTGCATCGAGGTCACGCCCAGCGCGTACAGCGTGGCCAGGTTGTCCGGTTGCTCCTTCAGCAGGGACAGGAACTCCTTGCGCGCCGGCAGGTATTGCTTGTTGTCGACCAGGATGCGGGCGTAGGCGGCGCGCACCTCGCGCGCCTGCGGGTGGCGCTCGAGGAAGCCGGTGAGGATCTTGGCGGCGCTGTCGATGTCGGGCGAGACCTGGGCCACCGTCAGCACGGCCAGCTCGGACTCCGGCTTGAGCCGCAGCGCCTCGGCCGCCTCCAGCCGCGCGCGGGCGGCGTCGCCGATGCTGTAGGCGCTCTGCGCCAGCACCAGGTGCGCCTCCAGCGTCGCGCCGTAGGGTTGCAGCACGCGGTCGAGCAGGGCGAAGGCGGCGCCCTTGTCCTTGGCGCGCAGCAGGAACTGCTGCATCTGGAACATGGCCAGGCCGCGCGCGGCCGGCGTGCTGGCCTGCAGGCGCTGGCTGAAGATCTGCTCGGCCTCGCTGAGGTCGTCGCCGAGCACGGCGAAGCCGAGGAAGTATTGCACCGCGTCCTCGGAGTCGGGCGCCAGCTGGCGCCACAGGCGGATCGCCGCCAGCGCCTCGCCGCCCTGCTTGGCGGCCAGCGCCATCTCGGCGGCGCGGCGCGCCAGGCGCGGGTCGCGGGTCTGCTGGGCCAGCGCCATCAGGGTGATGTAGCGGGCCTGCCACTGGCCGCGCTTGAACTCCAGCTCGGCCTTGGTCAACTTGTAGAGCAGGTCGCTGGTCAGCTCGACGCCGGGCAGCGGCTCGGCCGCCGGCGCCGGCGGCTCGGCCGCCAGCTTGGCGGCCTCGGCGGCTGCGGCGGCCTCGACGCTCTCCACCGGCTCGGCGGCGGGCGGCGCGTCGGCCGGCCGTTGCGGGCCGACGGCGCAGGCCGACAGCAAAGCGGAGAGGGTTACAATGGCGAATGCGTTTTTCAAAGGATGGTCCTGGCAAGTCTGGCGGCATGGTCGGGCTAACGGCAGATTCTACGCCCTTCGCATGTAAAGCCGAATGCTCGTAGTGTAACCAAATATTCCGTCCCGCTACGCCGCCGCCCCCCACTTTTCACGTGATTTGCCATCCAGATGCCAGAACTGCCAGAAGTTGAAGTCACCCGGCGCGGCGTCGCGCCCTACCTCGAGGGCCGCGCCGTGCAGGCGGTGGTGCTGCGCCGCAGCGGCCTGCGCTGGCCCTTCCCGGCCGACCTGCCGCAGGCGCTGCCCGGCCACACGGTCGGCTTGACGGGGCGGCGCGGCAAATACCTGCTGATCCACTTCGCCCACGGCACGCTGATCGTCCACCTGGGCATGTCCGGCCACCTGCGCATCCTGCCCTGCGGGGTGGCGGCGCAGAAGCACGACCACTTCGACCTGGTGATGGCCGGCGCGGACGGCCCGCAGGTGCTGCGCATGACCGACCCGCGCCGCTTCGGCGCCGTGCTGTGGCACGCCAACGCCGACGGCGCGCTGGCCGACCACGCGCTGCTGCGCGGCCTGGGCGTCGAGCCGCTCGAGGACGGCTTTTCCGGCCAGCTGCTGCACCAGCGCACGCGCGGGCGCAACACCGCCGTCAAGCTGGCGCTGATGGCGGGCGACATCGTCGTCGGCGTGGGCAATATTTACGCCTCGGAAAGCCTGTTTCGCGCCGGCATCAATCCGAAGACGGCGGCCGGGCGCATCAGCCTGGCGCGCTACGACAAGCTGGCCCAGGCCATCCGCGCGGTGCTGGCCGAGGCCATCGTGCAGGGCGGCAGCACCTTGCGCGACTTTATCAGCGTCAACGGCCAGTCCGGTTACTTCCAGCAATCGTATTTCGTCTATGATCGTGCAGGCGTGCCCTGCCGTGTTTGCGGCGCGCCGGTGCGCCAGATCAAACAGGGGCAGCGTTCGACCTTCTATTGTGTGAATTGTCAAAAATGACGGCGCCGGCCGGCCGGGTGGAGACCAAGTGAGCATGATGATGCGCGATATCGAACAGTACGGCGCCTGGCGCCAGGGCCTCGCCACGGCCCTGCGCAACTACCAGGCCTGGGTGCTCGAGGCCGGGTTGGCCGACGCCGCCACCGAGCAGCGCCTCGCCCGCACGCTGGCCCGGCTGGCCGACGACAAGCTGTCGGTGGCCTTCGTCGCCGAGTTCTCGCGCGGCAAGTCCGAGCTGATCAACGCCATCTTCTTCGCCGACTACGGCCAGCGCATCCTGCCCTCGGCGGCCGGGCGCACCACCATGTGCCCGACCGAGCTGCTGTACGACCCGGCGTTCCCGCCGTCGATCCGCCTGCTGCCGATCGAAACGCGGGCCGACAACCTGTCGACCAGCGACTACCGCGACAATCCGGCCGCCTGGACCACCCTGCCGCTGAACCTGGAGGCCGGCGCCGACATGCACGAGGTGCTCAAGGAGGTCTGCCGCACCCGCCTGGCCAGCGTCGACGAGGCGCGCGGCTACGGCCTGTACGACGACAGCGACCCGGACGCCGCCGTCACCCAGGACGCCGCCGGCCGGGTGGAGATCTCGCTGTGGCGCCACGCCATCATCAACTTCCCCCACCCGCTGCTCAAGCAGGGCCTGGTGATCCTCGACACGCCGGGCCTGAACGCCATCGGCACCGAGCCCGAGCTGACCTTGAACCTGCTGCCCAACGCCCACGCCGTGCTGTTCATCCTGGCCGCCGACACCGGCGTGACCAAGAGCGACATCGAGGTCTGGCGCAACCACATCGGCGCCGGGCCGGGCCGCCTGGTGGTGCTCAACAAGATCGACAGCATGTGGGACGAGCTGCGCAGCGAGGACGAGATCAACCAGGAGATCGACCGCCAGCAGGCCAGCGTGGCGCACATGCTGGCGCTCGAGCCGGGCCAGGTGTTCCCGGTGTCGGCGCAGAAGGCGCTGGTGGGCAAGATCACGCGCGACGTCGCGCTGCAGGCGCGCAGCCGCCTGCACGCGCTGGAGGGGGCGCTGTTCAACCAGCTGATCCCGGCCAAGAAGGAGCTGATCCGCCAGCAGCTGGCGGCCGACCTGCAGGCGCTGGGCGGCGCCCAGCAATCGCTGCTGGCGGCGCGCACGCGCGGCGTGGTCGAGCAACTGCACGAGCTGAAAAGCCTGCGCGGCAAGAACCAGAACGTGATCGCCCACATGATGCGCCGCATCGAGGTCGAGAAAAAGGAGTTCGACGCCAGCCTGTTCAAGCTGCAGGCCACGCGCGCCGTGTTCACCCGCCTGTCGACCGAGTTGTACACCAGCCTGGGCATGGACATCGTGCGCGACGACATCGACCAGGTGCGCGAGCAGATGCAGCGCAGCCGCTTCTTCATCGGCGTGCGCGAGGCGATGCGCCAGTACTTCGAGCGGGTGCGCGCCAACCTCGACGCCTCCGACCGCAAGACGGTGGAGATCGCCGAGATGATGGGCGTGATGTACCGCCGCTTCTCCAACGAGCACGGCCTGTCGCTGGCGCTGCCGATGCCGTTCTCGCTGCAGCGCTACCGCGAGGAGATCGACGGCATCGAGGCGGTCTACTTCAAGCAGTTCGGCACCGCCACGCTGCTCACCACCAGCCGCGTGGTGGTGATGGAGAAGTTCTTCGACACCATCGCCTCGCGCGTGCGCGGCTGCTTCAAGGCCGCCAACGACGACGCCGACGCCTGGTTGCGCGTCATCATGGCGCCGCTGGAGGCGCAGATCCGCCAGCACAAGGACCAGTTGAAGCACCGCCAGGCCTCGATCCAGCGCATCCACGACGCCACCGACAGCCTGGAGCAAAAGATCGACGCCTTCGAGGCCAGCCAGCGCGCGCTCGACGAGCAGCGGGCGCGGCTGGGCGAGCTGGCCGGCGCCATCAACAGCGCCGTCAAGGCCGAATTCGTCGCGCTCGACGCGGCGGCATAACGCGCATGACACACATCCAGCGCACATTCAATACACATCCAATACACATGCAGCGCACATCAGCAGCGCGCACAAGAACACAAGGAACGGCATGAAGCGTCAGCAGCACTCGCCAAGCCCGGGCATGGCCCCGGGCGCGGCGCCGCAAGAAGAGTTGATCGACCCGAGTTTTTCCGCCGCCGTCATCGGCTGGCAACAGCAGCACGGCCGCCACGTGCTGCCGTGGCAGAACACCCGCGACGCCTACCTGATCTGGCTGTCCGAGATCATGCTGCAGCAAACCCAGGTGGCCGCCGTGCTGGGCTACTACGCCCGCTTCCTCGAACGCTTCCCCACGCTGCGCGACCTGGCCGCCGCGCCGGTCGAGGACGTGATGGCGCAGTGGAGCGGCCTGGGCTACTACACCCGCGCGCGCAACCTGCACAAGTGCGCGCAACGCGTGGTGGCCGAGTACGACGGCGTGTTCCCGGTCGAGCAGGCGCTGCTGGCCGACCTGCCCGGCATCGGCCGCTCGACGGCGGCGGCCATCACCGCCTTCGCCAACGGCACCCGCGCCGCCATCCTGGACGGCAACGTCAAGCGCGTCTTCGCGCGCAGCTTCGGCATCGCCGCCTACCCCGGCGAGAAAAAGGTCGAGGAGGCGCTGTGGCGGCGCGCCGAGGCGCTGCTGCCCGAGCAAGGCATCGAGTCGTACACGCAGGGCCTGATGGACCTGGGCGCCACGCTGTGCACGCGCAGCAGCCCGGACTGCGGCCGCTGTCCGCTGCAGGCGCGCTGCGTGGCGCTGGCCACCGACCGCGTCAAGGATCTGCCGGTGCGCAAGCCGAAGAAGGCCAGCCCGGAGAAGCACGCCACCATGCTGGTGTTGATGGATCGCGGCCAGGTGCTGCTGCAGCAGCGGCCCGACAGCGGCATCTGGGGCGGCCTGCTGTCGCTGCCCGAGCTGGACGGCCACACGCTGGCCGAGGACGGCAACATTGCGCCGGCCGACCACGCCGCGCTGAGCATGGCGGTGGCCCGCTTCGGCGAGCTGGAGTCGCACGAGAGGCTGTCGACTATCACCCACGTGTTCACCCACTACAAGCTGCACATCGCGCCCTACCGCGTCACGCTGGCACGCCGGCTCGACGCGGTCGGCGAGGCCGGCTACGTCTGGTACGACGGCGCGCGCATCGCCGAGGCGCCGCTGCCGGCGCCGATCAAAAAACTGATGCTGGAATTGTGCGGCGACGCCGGAGCGGCGCAGTCGCGCATGGCCTTCTAGTGCGCGCGGCGCGCCACCCTGCCCGCTCTAGCCGCATGGCGACGCTGGCGTCGCTGACGCTGGCCGCACTGCTCGCGCTCGGCCTGCCGGCCCATGCCCAGCCGCAGAACGGCGCGCACGACGACACAACTGTGCGCATCGGCGTGCTGGCCTACAAGGGGCCGGAGGCGGTGCAGCGCGACTGGTCGCGCCTGCGCCAGTGGCTGCAAACGCGGCTGCCCGGCCGCAGCGTCGAGCTGCTCGACTTCGACCAGCCCGGCTTGACCGCCGCCGTGCGCGCGCGGACGGTCGACTTCATCATCACCAGCAGCGGCCACTACGCCATGCTGGAGCAGGACGACGGCGCCAGCCGCATCGCCACGCTGGCCTCGCCGTGGTCGGCCTCGCCACAGCTGGCGATCGGCTCGGCCGTCGTGGTGCGGCGCGACGCCGCCCTGCGCTCGCTCGCCGAGCTGGCCGGCAAGCACGTGCTGGCGGTGGCGCCGGAGGCCTTCGGCGGCTACCAGATCGCCGCGCGCGAAATGCTCGCCGCCGGCGTCGATCCCGAGCGCGACCTGGACCGCCTGCAGTTCAACGGCTTCCCCACGCAGCAGATTTTGCTGGCGGTGCGCGCCGGCCGCGCCGACGCCGGCATCGTGCGCAGCTGCCTGCTCGAACAGATGATACGCAGCGGCGAACTGGGCGCCGGCGAGCTGCGCGTGCTGGCGCCGCTGCCGCACCCCGGCTCGTCCTGCCAAAGCTCGTCGCGCCTGTATCCGGACTGGCCCTTCGCCGCGCTGCGCCACACCGCGCCGGCCCTGTCGCGCCAGGTGGCGGTGGCGCTGCTGACCATGGCGCCGACGGCCGACGGCTACAGCTGGGCCGTGCCGAGCGACTACGGCAGCGTCGACGAGCTGTTCCGCGAGCTGCGCATCGGCCCCTACGACTACCTGCGCCAGTGGACCTTCGAGACGGCGCTGCGGCGCTACTGGGGCCTGCTGTTGCTGGCGCTCGGCCTGCTGGTGCTGTGGGCGGTGCACACGGTGCGGGTCGAGCAGCTGGTGGCCAAGCGCAGCGCCGAGCTGCTCGCCGCACAGCAGCGCGAGCGCGGCATGGCCGAGGAGGCGCAGGCGCGCCAGGCGGCGCTGGACCACACGGCGCGGCTGGCCATCCTCGGCGAGATGGCCAGCGCCATCGCCCACGAACTGAACCAGCCGCTGGCGGCGATCGGCAATTTCGCCCGTGGCATGGCGCGCCGCATCGCCGCCGGCCGCACCGAGACGGCGCCGCTGCTGGAGGGTGCCAACGAGATCGCCGCGCAAAGCGAGCGCGCCGCCGACATCATGCGCAAGGTGCGCGCGCTGGCGCAGAAGCGCGCGCCGGAGCGGCGGCGCCTCGACCTGACGGCAGTCATGGACGAGGCGGTGGCGCTGTTCCGCGCCGCCCATCCGCAGGCGCGGGTGGACTGGCAGGCCGGCGCGCCGGCGCCGGTGCTGGCCGACGCGCTGCAGATCCAGCAGGTGGCCTTGAACCTGCTGAAGAACGCGCTCGACGCCCAGCGCGGCGCAGATGACGCCGGCGCCGAGGCTCGCACTGGCGCCGGCGAGACGCCGCTCGCCGTCACCCTGCGCGCCCTCGGGCGCGACTGGCAGGTGTGCGTGCGCGATCGCGGCTGCGGTCTGGCACCAGAGCAGTTCGCGCGCCTGTTCGAACCTTTTTTCACCACCAAGGCGGAAGGCCTGGGCCTCGGCCTGTCGCTCAGCAAGGGCATCATGGAATCATTCGGCGGCACGCTGTCGGCGCGCCCCAACGACGACGGCGTCGGCCTGAGCGTCTGCCTCACCCTGCCCAATTTGGACCTAACGGAAACGCCATGAACGAAAGCGATGCAATCCTGTATGTGGTCGACGACGACGCCGCGATGCGCCGCTCGCTGGCCTACCTGTTCGACGCCGGCGGTTGGCGCGTCGAGACCTTCGAGTCGGCCCGCGCCTTCCTCGACAACTACACCGGCCACGTGCCCGGCTGCCTGCTGCTCGACGTGCGCATGCCCTTGATGAGCGGGCTCGAGCTGCAACCGCTTCTGCAACAGCGCGGCATCAAGCTGCCGGTGATTTTCCTCAGCGGGCACGGCGACTTGCCGATGGCGGTGCAGGCGATGAAGGCCGGCGCCAGCGACTTTTTGGAGAAGCCCTGCAAGGACCAGGTGCTGTTGGACGCCGTCACGCGCGCGGTGGCGCGCAGCGTGCGCGAAGCGACGCAGGACGCGCAGGCGCGCGCCGCCCACAACGCGTTCGACACGCTGACCGCGCGCGAGCGCGAGGTGGCGCAGGCGGTGGCCAGCGGCAAGGCCAACAAGGTCATCGCCATGGACATGGCGATCAGTGAAAAGACGGTGCAGGTGCACCGCCACAACGCGCTGGCCAAGCTCGGCGTGCGCTCGGCGGCCGAGGTGGCGCGCCTGCTCATGACAAGCGGCCAGCTGGACTAGATCAAGCGCGCACAATGCGCGCCGGCAGCCCCTGCCGCACGGCGGTGCCGGACACCGGATCGACATACACATTGTGCCCCTTGCGGGTCGGGTCGCTCAGCCCGACATCGTTCAGGTTGACGCCGGCGGCGATGGCCTTGTCGTGCGGCCGCATCTCCTTGCCGAGGCGGTGCGCCCGCGCGCCCATCTCGCGGTGACCAAAGCCGTGCTCCACCGCCACCACGCCGCGCTGCACGCCGTGGCGCAGCGCCACCGTCGCCTTGACCCGGCCGCCCGGCGTCTCCAGATACACCGCGTCGCCGCTGCGCAGGCCGAGGCTTGCCGCGTCGTCCGGGTGCAGCGCCACCGGGTTGTCCGGCTTGATGCCGCGCAGACGGCGCGCGCCGATGCTGTAGGAGTTGTGCAGCGCCGACTTTGAAGCTGATCAGCTGCAGCGGCCACTCCGCCTCGGGATACCTGGCGCGCAGCGGCGTGCCGTCGGCGAAGGCCGGCTCGCGCCAGGCCGGCGTGCCGGCGAAGCGCTTGCCGGTGATGCTGCTGCGGCTGACGCCCAGGTTCTCGTTGTAGACCATCATCGGCTTGGTGTAGCGGTGGGTCGACCAATCAGCCGGGTATGGCGGCAGCGCGGGCGGCGGCACGGCCCCCGCTGCTGCCGGCGTTCCGCGCGCGGTGGCAGCGGCGGCGCCAGAGGAAGCTGGCGCAGGCGCCGGCGGCAGCCGCACGCCGAACATCTCGCCGTAGCTTTGGTAGCGGCCGCCGCGCGCCAGCATGAAGGCCACCTTGCGCCACTCCTCCGGCTTGAGCGTGGCCTCCAGCAGCGGCTGGATGCGGGCCAGGCCGGACAAGGCGATGTCGTCGTCGCTGGCCTCGGGCACGGCGGTCTTGCCCTGGTAGGCGATGTTGGCGCCGCCGCGCAGATACCAATGCTCCGGCCGTTCCAGCGCGCACGGCTTGCCGTCGGCGTCGCTCAGGCCGGCCGGGCCGAAGCCGGGCAGCTGCATCGTCTTGGCCAGCGCCAGGAACAGCGTCTCCATGCCGATGGCCTGGCCGTCGGCCAGCTTGTCGGCCTTCGGCTCGACCACCGGCCAACGCGCCGTGCTCATCTTCACCGCCACGCCGCCCCAGGCGCCGGCCCAGCCCCAGCTCTCGTACAGCAGCGAGTCGGGCACCAGGTAGTCGGCGAAGGCGTTGGTCTCGTTGATGAAGGGATCGACGGCGACGATCAACGGCAGCTTGGCCGGATCGGCCAGGTCGCGGCCGATCTGCGTGCGCAAACCGGGCACGCCGTACAGCGGATTGCAGCTCCACAGGATCAGCGCCTTCAGTCCGTATGGATAACCGTTCATCGCCCCGGTCAGCCACTCGGTGGCCAGCGCCGGCGCGTTCGGATACCACGGCGCGCGCGCCGGGTAGGCGGCGCCGGCCGCCTTGTTGCGCTGGAACTCGGCGCTCTTCTCGTAGGCGGCGTTGCGGCCGAGCGGCGTGCCGCTCGGTTTGACCTGGCCTGCGAAGCTCTCCAGGTTGTAGCGCGGGCCGGGGCCGGCGTCCTTGAATGTGCCGCCGTTGATCAGCGTGCCGCCCTTGCGGTTCAAATTGCCGATCAGCGTGTTGAGCATCACCAGCGCGTAGGCGTTGTAGAAGCCGCTGCCGGCCATCATGCCGCCGTGGGCGTTGACGGCGGCGCGCTTGCCGTGGCTGGTCAGCTCGCGCGCCAGGCCGACGATCACCGTCTCCGGCACGCCGCAGGCTTGCGCGTACTCGGCCAGCGTGTGCCGCTCGGCCTCCTCGCGCAGCAGCGTCATCGCGCTCTTCAGATGCAGCGGCTGGCCGTCCAGCGCCAGCTCGGCGTTGAAGAACAGCTCGGCCGGGCCGCTGGCGGCGTTGTGCGCCAGCGGCTTCTGGCTGGCCACGTCGAACACCACGAACGGGTCCTGCTCCTGGTGGCGCTGCTCCTCCGGCAGGACCATGCCCATGTCCGAGCCGCGCGCGTAGCGGCCGTCGCGCGGGTGGCCCGGCTGGACGATGACCAGGTGGGTGGCGTTGCTCCACGCCGCCTCGCCGGCCGCCTCGGCCGTCTTCAAATTCGGCTGCACGAGGAAGTTTTGGTCGTAGCGCTGCTGCTCGATGATCCAGCGAATCATCGCCATCGCCAGCGCGCCGTCGGTGCCGGGTTTGATCGGCACCCAGCGGCTGCGCTCGCCGGAGGCCAGGCTGTCGGCGTTGCTCAGCACCGGGTCGACCACCACGTAGTTGAACGCGCGCTCGCCGGCGCGCGCCTTGGCCAGCAAGGTGCCCTGGCGTTTGAACGGATTGCCGGCGTTGCCCGGCGCGGTGCCGACGAACAGGCAGAACTCGACGTTCTCCAGGTCCGCCTTCGCGTGCGGCATCTTCTTCAGGTCGCCGAACATGGCGCCCGAGCCGGAGCGGTAGGCGCCACCGCAATAACTGCCGTGGTTGACCAGGTTCAGGCTGCCGTAGGACTGCTTGAAGAAGCGGTCGACGAAGGCCATGCGGCCGTCGTCGGTGCTGGCCATCAGGCCCACCTGGTTGACGCGCGGCCCCAGCGCCGGCTGCCGCGGGTCGATGGCGGTGCTCAGGTCGCGCAGCGCGCGCAGGCCCTGCACCGGGCCTTCGCCGAACAGGTCGCCGCCCTCGCTGATCTCGCGCACCAGCTGGTCGAAGGCGATCGGCTGCCAACGGCCGCCGCCGCGCGGGCCGACCCGCTTCATCGGCGCCAGCACGCGGAACGGCGAATCCATCTGTTCGATGACGGCGTTGCCGCGGCCGCAGGCGGTCGAGCGGCCGGCCAGGCCTTCTCTTGGAAGCGCGACAAGGCGACGAAGCTGGCGCGGATCGGCGTCTGGTAGGGCAGCGCAGGGTCGGCCGACATCGGGCTGTAGGGATTGCCGGCGACGCGCAGCACCTTGCCGTCGGCCTTGTCGATGCGCACGCGCACGCCGCAGAAGGTGGTGCAGCCCATGCACATGGTGTAGCTTACCTGCTGCTGCGGGTTCACACTGAGCTTGCCGCTGGCCGGGTCGACCGAGAACTCGGGCGCCAGCGAATTGCCGTGCAGTTTGCTGTGCGGCGCGTCCTTGCCGCGCACGTGGTCGAGCATGCGGCCGGCGGTGGTCGAGAAGCTGGCGGCGAAGGCGGTCAGGCCGCCGCCCAGGGCGGCGTTGCGCAGGAAGCCGCGTCGTTTGTCTTGCATGGTCATCTCCTAGTGAATCGCCGCCGTGCCGACGGGGGCGACGGGATCGGCCGGATCGGGGCGGACGCGCTTGGCGCCGGCCCAGGGCAGGTAGTCGAGCATCACGATCAGCAGCACCAGCCACAGGCCGAGCGTGCCGGCGATGCCGAGCAGGCCGTCGCTGCCCAGCGGCAGTTGGTAGTCGTACAGGCCGGCGCCGGTCTTGGGGATCGCCTGGCCGCCGATGAAGATGGTCCAGCGCATCATCCAGGCGCTGTGCAGCGCGACGATGCCGTTGAACAGGCCGCTGGTGGCCGGACGCCAGACCGCCAGCGCCATCGGCGCGACGGTGGCCAGCACCGCCCACACGGCGCTGAACTGCCAGGCCGGCGCGCCGGCCACCTGGTTGAAGGCGGCGCTGTGCACCGGGCTGAGGCCGGACAGGCTGACGTACAACCAGCCGCCACCCAGCGCCAGCACCAGCGCCAGGCTCAAGGCCAGCGCGCGGTTCAGCGCCAGCTCCAGGCGGCGGTCTTGCGCGCCGAGGTAGCGGTTGAACAGCAGCGCCAGGCCGAGCGCGCCGACCGCCGCCGTGGCGACGAACTGCGCCGGCAGGAAGGGCGTGTGCCACAGCGGCCGGGCGCGCACCACGGCCACCTCCATGCCGGTGTAGAGCGCCAGCGCCAGCACGCCGCACATGGTCAGCGCCGCGGCGCCGGCCAGCGCGCCGCGCGAGGCGCGGCCGCCCCGCCCCGCCAGCCGATACCAGCGCGCGCCGGCGCGGCCGGAGGCGCCCCAGGCGGCCAGGTCGGCGCGCAGCGCCAGCCAGGCGTACAGCAGCAGGCCGCCCAGGTACAGCGGGATGAAGAAGGAGCCCCAGGCCATCCACGAGCGCGGCTGGAAGTACAGGTAGAAGTGGTAGAAGCGGCCCGGCCCGTGCAGGTCGGCCAGCAGGGCCACCGGCGCGGCCACGCCGCAGGCCAGCGCGGCCAGCAGCGACAGGCGGCCGAGCCGCTCCAGGTGGGCGCGGCCGAAGACGAAGTAAGGCAGCGTCAGCATGAAGCTGGCGTAACTGAGGCCGATGAGGAAGAAGTACTGCACGGCCCACGGCAGCCACGACGCTTCGCGCGTGACGTTGAGCACTTCGGTGATCTGGCTGTCCATGCTTACTCCCCGTGGTGGCTGGGTTGCCACAGGCTGGCCTCGCCCTCGACGCGGCCTTCGAAGCGGGCGTCGAGGCCGAGGTAGAAGACGTGCGGCTCGGTGTTCATCTCCGGCTTGAGCACCTTGACCTCGTTGGCGTCGAGCAGGCGGCGCACCTCGCTGTGCGGATCGTTCAAGTCGCCGAAGATGCGGGCGCCGCCGACGCAGGTTTCGACGCAGGCCGGCAGCAGGCCGACGTCGACGCGGTGGGCGCAGAAGGTGCACTTGTCGGCCTTGCCGGTGTCGTGGTTGATGAAGCGGGCGTCGTAGGGGCAGGCCTGGACGCAGTAGGCGCAGCCGACGCAACGCTCGCCGTCGACCACCACCACGCCGTCCCCGCGCTGGAAGGTGGCGCCGACCGGGCACACCGGCACGCAGGGCGGCTGCTCGCAGTGGTTGCACAGGCGCGGCAGCATGTAGGTGCCGCACTGTTTGCCGTCCTTCACCTCGTAGGTCGAGACGATGGTGCGGAAGCTGTTTTCCGGCACGGCGTTCTCCATGATGCAGGAGACGGTGCAGGCCTGGCAGCCGATGCACTTGCGCACGTCGACCACCATGGCCCAGCGCTGTTTGCCCTTGCCCGTGGCGCCGATGGCGGGCGCGGGCGCCAGCGCCACGCCGGCGCTGATGGCCGGCAAGGCGCGCAAGAATTTGCGGCGGGATTCAATCACATGACCTCCTTTGCTCTACACGACAGCCTTATTGACTGGCTACCATGATAGGAAGGAAGTTGCCCTGCGGATATTGGGACTTATTGGCGGCAAGCCCGGGGAATTGCCAATTTACTTAGCTTGGATATTGTGCTACGCCGGCCTACAGCTCGTCGAGCGAAAACAGGCGGCGGTGCTCGCGGATGGCGTAGCGGTCGGTCATGCCGGCGATGTAGTCGGCGATCTTGCGCGCCTGCTGCTGGGCGTCGCCCGAGGCCACCAGATAGTCGGGCGGCAGCAGCACCGGGTCGCTGATGAAGGCCTCGAACAGCTCGCGCACGATGCGGCTGGCCTTCACCCGCATGCGGTTGACCTGGTAGTGCTGGTACAGGTTGGCGCGCAGGAAGCGCTTCAGCTCCGTCGCGTCCTTGCGCATGGCGTCGGAGAAGCGGATCAGCGGCGGCGCGGCGCGCACCGCGTCGATGTCGGCCGGCGCGGCGGCCAACAGCAGCTGGCCGGAGGTGGCGATCAAGTCGTCGGCCAGCGCGGTGATCAGGCGGCGCAAGGTCTCGTAGATGGCGCGCCGGCCGGACAGGCCGGGGAAAGTGCGCTGCACGTCGTGCCACAGGCGGGCGAAGAAGTCGACCTGCTCGAGCTGCTCGATGGTGATCAGGCCGGAACGCAGGCCGTCGTCGATGTCGTGGCTGTTGTAGGCGATCTCGTCGGCCAAATTGGTCAGCTGCGCCTCCAGCGAGGGTTGGGTACGGTCGATGAAGCGCTGCGCCACCGGGCCGAGCAGCTTGGCGTTGGTCAGCGAGCAGTGCTTGAGGATGCCCTCGCGCGTCTCGAACATCAGGTTCAGGCCGTCGAAGGCGCCGTAGTGCTCCTCCAGCTCGTCGACCACGCGCAGGCTCTGCAGGTTGTGCTCGAAGCCGCCGTGCTGCTTCATGCATTCGTTCAGCACGTCCTGGCCGACATGGCCGAAGGGCGTGTGGCCCAGGTCGTGCGCCAGCGAGATGGCCTCGACCAGTGCCTCGTTCAGGCGCAGGTTGCGCGCCATCGAGCGGCCCACCTGGGCCACCTCCAGGCTGTGCGTCAGGCGGGTGCGGAACAGGTCGCCCTCGTGGTTGAGGAAGACCTGGGTCTTGTACTCCAGGCGGCGGAAGGCCGAGGAGTGGATGATGCGGTCGCGGTCGCGCTGGAACTGGCTGCGCGAGGCGTGCGCCGCCTCGGCGTGGCGGCGCCCCCCCCCCGTCGCCGAGTGCGCCGCGTAGGGCGCCAGGTGGGCGTCCGGCGCCATCAGACGGCGGCGGCCAGCGTCGCCAGCAGCAGCTCCTGCGGCGCGTGGGTGATGCTCGGGCTGCCCAGCGGCTTGAGCAGGATGAACTTGATGGCGCCGCCCTCGTTCTTCTTGTCGACCTCCATCAGCTCGAGCCAGCGCTCTATGCCCAGGTCGGGCGCCTTGACCGGCAGGCCGGCGGCGGCCACCAGCGCGCGCACGCGCTCGACGGTGGCCGGCTCGACCAGGCCCATGCGGGCCGACAAATCGGCCGCCATCACCATGCCGCAGCCGACCGCCTCGCCGTGCAGCCAGTGGCCGTAGCCCAGGCCGGCCTCGATGGCGTGGCCGAAGGTGTGGCCGAAGTTGAGGATGGCGCGCAGGCCGCCCTCGCGCTCGTCCTGGCGCACCACCTCGGCCTTGATCTCGCAGGAGCGGGCGATGGCGTAGGCCAGCGCGCCCTTGTCGCGGCCCACCAGCAGGGCGATGTTGGCCTCGATCCAGTCGAAGAAGGCGGCGTCGATGATGGCGCCGTGCTTGATCACCTCGGCCAGGCCGGCCGACAGCTCGCGCGCCGGCAGCGTCTCCAGCGTGGCGGTGTCGGCGATGACGGCGCGCGGCTGGTAGAAGGCGCCGATCATGTTCTTGCCCAGCGGGTGGTTGATGCCGGTCTTGCCGCCGACCGAGGAGTCGACCTGCGACAGCAGCGTGGTCGGCACCTGGATGAAGTCGACGCCGCGCATGTAGCTGGCCGCCGCGTAGCCGGTCAGGTCGCCGATCACGCCGCCGCCCAGCGCCACCAGGGTGGTCTTGCGGTCGGCCTTGGCGGCCAGCAGGGCGTCGAAGATGGCCATCAGGCTGGTCCAGTTCTTGTGCTCCTCGCCGTCCGGCAGGACGATGGCGATGACCTGCTTGCCGGCGGCGCGCAGGCCCTGCTCGACCCGTTCCAGGTAGAGCGGCGCGACGGTGCTGTTGGTGACGATGGCGACCTTGCCGCCGTTGACGTGGCGCGCCAGCAGCGCGCCGTCGTTCAGCAGGTTGGGGCCGATCGAGATGGGGTAGCTGCGCTCGCCCAGGTCGACGTTCAGGAGGATGGTGGTTTGCTCGGTCATCGAAGGTTCGGCTTGTGTGTAGCAGTTCGGCGCCGCCTGGCAGGCCAGGCTGTCGAGGTGCTGCAAAATGGTTTGGACCATCGATTGTACGTTAGGTCGGCCGGTGTCGATGACGACGTCGGCGATTTCCAGGTACAGCGGCTCGCGCTGGGCCAGCAGTTCCTCCAGCTTGCGGCGCGGATCGGCGGTCTGCAGCAGCGGCCGGCTCTTGTCGTGGGCGGTGCGGCTGAGGATGCTGTTGACCGAGGCGCGCAGGTAGATCACCGTGCCGCGCGCGGCCAGGAAGGCGCGGCTGGCCGGGTCGAGGATGGCGCCGCCGCCGGTGGCCAGCACGATGCCCTGCTGGGCGCTGAGTTCGCCGATCACCTCGGCCTCGCGGCGGCGGAAACTCGGCTCGCCCTCGATCTCGAAGATCCACGGGATCGAGGCGCCCGTGCGGGCCTCGATCTCGTGGTCGGAATCGATGAAACGCATGCCCAGCTTGCGGGCCAGAATGCGACCGATGGTGGTTTTTCCGGCGCCCATCAGCCCGACTAAGAAAACATTTTGCATTGACTTCCAGTACTAGTTTGGACTGGTGCAACTAAGCACCGTGCCGTAGGGGCTGTCGCGCCCCGGCGGCGAAATATTGTGGGTGGAATAATCGGTGCTCAGACCGATCAGCTTGATGTAGCCGACGTAGCGCGCCTCGGTGCCGGACACCTGGCCGCGGATGGTCAGGTCGACGTCGAGCCAGTTGGCGCGGTCGCGCGGGTACAGCAGCGAGACGGTGGCCTGGCCGCGCGCGTCGGTGGTGGTGGCGGCCGGCGAGACGGTGATCGGGATGCCCGGGTCGAGCGCGCGGTTGCCGTTGATGTCCTCGCCGCCGGACAGCTGGCCGTCGCTGTCGACGTCCTCGTTGAGGCAGGCCTTCGGTTGCAGCAGCGGGTTCGAGCTGTAGGCCCAGGGGCCGTCGGTGCCCTCGAAGTACAGGCTGCCCTTGTAGAAGTTGCGCGGCCGCACCGAGCCGGTGATGTTGACGCCCGGCACCGGGTTGCCCGCCGCGTCGGTGACGAACACCGAATAGTCGACCTGGTAGGTGGCCGGGTTGGGCACGCCGACGGTGTTGCCGGTGCCGGCGGTGATGAACAGCGAGCGCTTGGCCACCGTCAGCGAGGCGGTCGCCGAGGCGGTCGAGGCGCCCTGCAGCTGGGCGCGGATCTGCACGCCGTCGAGCTTGGTGTCCGAGCTGCCGGCGATGTAGCTGACCGAGGCCGAGCCGTCGGCGCCGGTGGTCACCAGGGAGGGCTGGGTCAGGCTGCCGCCGCTCGGGTCGCTGACGATGGAGAAGGCCACCTGGGCGAAGCGCACCAGGTTCTTCTCGCTGCTGCCGTCGCGCACGGTGGCGCGGATGGTGGCCTGCTGGCTGCTGCCGCCGGGCGTGTTGGCGCCCACCACGGCCGGGTCGGCCTGCACGCTGATGGTGGCGCCGGCCGGCAGCGCGGCGTAGAACTCGACGCTGCCCTGCACCGAGCTGGCGTCGGCGCTGGCGCTCGCCGTCAGCGTGGCCACGCCGGGGTTGGCCGCCTTGAGGAAGGCGGTGGCGTTGCCGCCGGCCAGGGCCAGCGGCGTGGTGAGCGGGCTGGCGCAGGCCGCGTCGGCGTAGACCGTGCCGCGCGAGGTGCTCAGGCTGACGGTGCCGCCCTGCGCCACGCCGCCGTTGTCGTTGTGGATGGCCACGGCGTGGCATTGGTTGATCGCCGCCAAGGCCAGCGGCGCGCCGGCGCCGTCGACCACGTTGACGAAGAAATTCGAGGCGCTGATCTGGATCGGCACGCTGGCCGTCTCGCCCAGCGCCGTCACGGTGATGGTGTCGCCGGTGCCGCCGGCGGCCGTGTAGCTCAGGGTCAGCTGGCCGGCGGTGTTGGTGGCGGCGGCGCCGCCGCCCTTGACGGCCAGGGTGTTGGCGCCCGAGCGGAAGCTGACCGCCTTGCCGTTGAGCGCGTTGCCGGCCGAGTCGACCAGCTTGACGGTGACGTCGGTGCTGGCGCCCAGGTTGACGGTGCCGGCGGCGTTGATGCTGAGCTTGGTGCCGGCCACCGTCACCACCGTGCTGGTGGTCTTGGCGCCGGCCGCGCTGGCGCTGACGTGGATCAGGCGCGAGCTCGGGTCGTTGCCGGTGCTGAGCTTCTCGCTGACCATGCCGTTGGCGTCGCTGGTGCGGTTGGTCAGGCTCAGGCTGCCCGAGTCGACGCTCAGGTTGACCTTCACGCCGGGCACCACGGTGTTGCTGGAATCCTTGACCAGGGCGAACACGGTGACCTCCGAGCCGGCCGCGCCGGACGAGGCCAGCGTGCCGCTGGTGGTGGTCAGGGTCAGGGTCGGCACCGGCGCCGGCACCGCCACCACCGTCACCTTGACCGGCGCCGAGACGGCGCCGCCGGCGCTGGCGGTGATGCTGATCACCCGCGGCGCCGGGTTGCCCTTGACGTTGAGCTTCTCGACCACCGCGCCGTTGGCGTTGGTGATGCGGGTGGTGCTGCTGATGTTGCCGGAGTCGGCCTTGAAATCGACCGTCTCGCCGGGCAGCACGTTGCTGTTGGCGTCCTTGACGATGGCCGTCAGCGTCACCTCGCTGCCGTCCAGGCCGGACGAGTCTATCGTCTCGGCGCTGGCGATCAGCACCACCGAGGCCGCCTTCGACGGCGCCACGCCGTTGCTGTTGGTGCCGGCCGAGCCGCCGCCGCCGCCGCAGGCGGCCAGCAGGCCGGCCGCGCAGGCGCAGGCCAGCGCACCGCGCCAGCCGAGGAAGGGGGCGGTGAGGGGGCGGGTGAGGCTGTGTGTGCTGATATTCATCGGATTACCCTATCGTTCCCAAGGAACTGTTCGCATTTTATCGGGTGGAGAGGCGCTCGGCGACTATCTTCGGTGTAATAAACACCAGAAGTTCGGTCTTGTCGTTGGTTCTACTGTTGTTCCTGAACAAATAACCCAGCACCGGCACGTCGCCCAGCAGCGGCACCTTGCTCACCGAGTTGCGCTCGATCTGCTGGTAGATGCCGCCCAGCACCACCGTGCCGCCGTTCTCGACCATCACCTGGGTCTTGACGTGCTTGGTGTCGATGGCGAAGCCGGCGCGGGTCTCCTGGCCGACGCTGTCCTTGTTGACGTCGACGTCGAGCACCACGTTGCCGTCCGGCGTGATCTGCGGCGTCACCTCCAGCCGCAGGTTGGCCTTGCGGAACACGATCGAGGTGGCGCCGCTGCTGGTGGCCACCTGGTAGGGCAGCTCGATGCCCTGCTCGATCAGGGCGATGGCCTTGTCGGCGGTGACGACGCGCGGGCTGGAGATGATCTTGCCGGTGCCGTCGGCCTCCAGCGCCGACAGCTCCAGGTTGAGGAAGCGGTTGGCCACCGAGGAGAACAGGCTGATGGCCAGGCTGCCGGCGGCGGCGCCGTTGATCGGCGCGGCCGGCAGGTTGACGAACTGGGTGTTGTTGTAGCTGGCGTCGGTCGGCTTGATCTGGCCGGTCACCTCGCCGATGCCGGTCAGGTTGCCGCCGACGCCGATCCGCGTGTTGCCGTTGCCCAACTGGTAGCCGCTGTCGCCGCCACGGATGGTGCGCAGGTCGGCGAAGCCCAGCTTGGCGCCCAGGTTGCGGGTGAACGAGTCGCTGGCCTCGACGATGCGCGCCTCGATCAGCACCTGCTTGGAGGCGATGTCGGTCTTGGCGATCAGCTTGCGGATGTCCTCGATCTTGGCCGCGATGTCGGTGACGAACAGCTGGTTGGTGCGCGGCTCGATGATCGCGCTGCCGCGCTTGGACAGCACGCGGTTCTTGGCGTCGGCGCCGCCGCCCTCGAGGCCGAAGACGGTCTTGAAGGCGTCGGCCTTCTGGTAGTTGAGCTGGAAGATCTCCGACTTGAGCGGCTCCAGGTCGGCGATCTGGGCGCGCTGCTCGAGCTCGAGCTTCTCCTTGGTCAGCAGCTCCTCCTTGGGGGCGATCCACAGCACCGAGCCGTTCTTGCGCATGTCCAGGCCCTTGGCCTGCAGCACCACGTCGAGCGCCTGGTCCCACGGCACCTCGCGCAGGCGCAGCGTCAGGTTGCCGGCCACGCTGTCGCTGGTGATGATGTTCAGGCCGGAGATGTCGGCGATGGCCTGCAGCGCGGCGCGCACCTCGACGTTCTGGAAGTTGAACGACAGCTTCTCGCCACGGTAGCCCTGGGTGCCCTGGGCCAGCTTGTTGGGGTCCTCCTTGATCGGCTTGATGTCGATCACCAGCTGGGTGTCGCTCTGGTAGACGCTCTGCTCCCACAGGCCCTTGGCCTCGACCGTCAGGCGCGTGTTGTCGCCCTGCGGCACGGTGGTGATCTGCGTCACCGGCGTGCCGAAATCGCGCACGTCGAGGCGCCGCCGCAGGCTCTCCGGCAGCCCCGTCTTGATGAAGTCGACCACCACGCCGGCGGCCACCTGGCGCACGTCGACCGCCACCTGGTTGTTGGGCAGGTCGACCACGATGCGGCCCTCGCCGTTGCTGCCGCGGCGGAAGTCCATATCGCGCAGCAACTGCCGCGCCGGCGCCTTGGCGGCGGCCGTGGCCGAGCCGGCGGCCGGCTTGGCCACCACCGGCATGCCGCTGGCGTCGACCGCCTGGGCCAGGCCGCCGGAGCCGTCGATGGTCAGGATGACCGCCCTGCCGTCGAGCGCCGTGGCGTAGTTCAGGCTGCGCTTGAGGTTGAACACCAGGCGCGAGCGCTCGCCGGCCTGCACCACGTTGACGCTGCGCAGATCGCCCAGCGCCAGGTCGAGGGTGTTCTTGCCGGTGGCGTTGACGGTGGCGCCGAAGTCGAGCGCGATGCGCGGCGGGTTGGTGATGGCGAAGCCGATCGGCAGCCGCGCCGGCGCCTCCCTCAGGGTGATCTTGACGATCACGTTCGACCCCTGCTGGTTGGCGCTGATCGTCTCGATGGCGTTGCCGGCCGCGCTGGCGGGCGCCGCTGCGGCCGGGCCGGCGGCGCCGGCCGGCGCGCCCTCCTGGGCCCGGGCCGGCAGGCCCGCCAACAGGCCCAGCACGGCCAGCGCCGCCAGCAGCGGCGCCAGCACGCGGCCCGTCCGGGCCGCCCGCCGCGCCGGCCCGCTCGACGCCGGCGTCGGCATGCGCCGCGCGGTCCTCAGTGCCTTGTTCATTTGCCGCCCTCCTTACTCTCCTGCAACTCCAGCCGGGACATGCGTTCGACCCAGTCGCCGGTCGCATCCTGTACGATTTCCTTGATGCTCACCACGTTCTCGGAGACGCCGGTGACCAGGCCGAAGTTCTGGCCCACGTGCTGGCCGCTGCGCACCTGGTGCACCGCGCGGTCGACCTGCAGCAGCGCGTAGACCACGCCGCCCTGTTCGATGGTGCCGACCATCTTGACGGTGTCGAGCGGGTAGCTCTCCAGCAACTCCTTGCGCCGCTCGGTGTCCGGCTTGATGCCGCCGCCCCGGTTGGCCGACTTGGCCAGCTCGACCAGCAGCTTGTTCGGGTTGAAGGGGTCGACCGCCTCGCCCGAGGCGTAGGCGAAGGGGATGAAGGTCTTCGGCGCGCTCAGCGGCGACACGTACACCTGGGCCTGGCCGTCGACCTGCCTCATCCACTGGCGCACCTCCTGCACGTCGCTGTCGCTGCAGCCGGCCAGCGCCAGCAGCGCGGCGGCCAGCGGCAGGCCGCGGGCGGCGCTGCCGGGCGCGGCGCGGCACATGGCGGCGGCGCGGGCGGCGGCGCGGGCGGCGGTGGGAAGGACACGGGGCGGAACGGGCGCTGTCATGATTTTTTCTTCTCCGCCTTTTTCTTGTCGGCCATGGCCTTGCGCTGCGCGCTGACCTCCTCCGGATCGAGGTAGCGGAAGGTCTTGGCGACGGCGTCCAGGGTCAGCACGCCGTCCTTGCCGGTGGCCAGGCTCATGTTGTTGAGCGTGACGATGCGCGGCAGGTTGGCCATGTCGCCGGCGAAGGCGCCGATGTCGTGGTAGCTGCCGCTGACCTTGATGTCGATCGGCAGCTCGGCGTAGTAGTCGCGCACCACCACCTGGCCCGGCTTGAACAGCTCGAACTGCAGGCCGCGCCCCAGCCCGGCCTGGTTGATGTCCGACAGCAGCGCGGCCATTTCGGCCTTGCTCGGCAGCTGCTTCTGCAAGCGCTCGACGTACTGGTCGACCTGCAGTTTCTGCCGCCGCAGCGCCTCCAGGTTGACCGCCTGGTTGGTCTTGAAGGTGTACTCGTCGCGCAGCTTGAGCTCGGCCTGGGCGGCCGCCTCCTGCTCCTCGAACTGCCCGCTCCAATAGGCGAAATAGCCCAGCGCGACCACCGCCGCCATCACGCCGACGCCGCACAGCAGGCGCGGCGCCAGCGGCCACTGGCCGGGATGGCGCTGGCCCAGGCCGCGAAACTGCTGCGCCAGCGCTGCCCCGAGGAGTTTCAGGTCGGCCATCTCGGCTCCCGTTCAGGGCGCGGCCGGCGGCAGGCCGGGCGCGGTGGATGGAACGGCCCGGCCGGCGGGCCCGGGTTGCTTGGGTTTGGCGGACTGGTCCGGCAGCTCCTTGTCGCGCGGCCGCTTGATGTTCACCGTCAGGTTGAACTCGACCACCTTCTTGGCGCTCTTGCCCTGCCCCAGTCCGGTCGAGCGCACCTCGACCAGGTCGGGCCGCTCCAGCCACGGCGAGGCGCCGGCCAGGTTGCGCAGCAGCTCGGAGACGCGCTCCTGCGACTGGGCGTAGCCGCCCACGGCGACCTTCTGCCCCTCCTGCTTGAAGGATTTCAGGTAGACCCCGGCCGGGGTCTGCTTGACCAGCTCGTCCATCAGGTAGACCGGCTGGTTGCGGTCGCCCTGCAGGCTCCTCGACGGCCTGCTGGCGCGCCTTCAGCGCCTCGATCTCCTGCTTCAGCGTGGCGATCTCGGCGATCTTCTTGTCGAGCACCACGATGGCGCCCTTGATCACCTGGTTGCGCTCGTTCTGGATCGACATGCGGCGCGCGTTGTAGCCGCCCACCAGCAGCACCACGGCGGCGCCGGCGATGGCGCCCAGCGCCAGCAGGGCGAAGAAGGCGGCCTTCCTTTGCTTGCGGCGCTCCTCGCGGTGCGGCAGCAGGTTGATTTTGATCATCAGCCGAACCTCCGCAGCGCCAGGCCGCAGGCCACCAGGTAGGCCGCCGCCTCGGCGCGCAGCTGGCTCTCGCGCACCGCCGGCCCCAGCGCCATGCCGGCGAACGGCGCCACCACGCTGGTGGCGATCTTGCTGCGCCCGGCGATCAGCTCGGCCAGGCCGGGGAGCAGGGCGCAGCCGCCGGCCAGGAACAGCTGGTCGACCCGGGTGTAGGGCGTCGAGGTGAAGAAGAACTGGATCGCCCGCGTCACCTCCAGCGCGGCGCTCTCGAGGAAGGGCTGCAGCAGCTCGCCGGCGTAGTTGTCGGGCAACTCGCCCGACTTCTTGCGCGCCTCGGCCTCGTCGAAGGCCATGCCGTAGGCGCGCACGATGTCCTGCGTCAGGTTGTTGCCGCCGAAGGCCTGCTCGCGCTCGTAGATGGTGGCGCCGTCGAGCAGGATCGAGATGTGGGTCACCTGGGCGCCGATCTGGAACAGCGCCAGCACCTGGCCGGCGCCGCCCTTCGCCAGGTCGGCCACGCGCACCAGCGCGGCGCGCGCGGCGTAGGACTCGATGTCCATCACGCTGGCCTTCAGGCCGGAGGCCTCGGCGATGGCGACGCGGTCCTCCACCTTCTCGCGGCGCGAGGCGGCCAGCATCACCTCGATGTCCTCGGGCGAGCTGGCGGCCGGGCCGATGACGTCGAAGTCCAGGCTGACCTCGTCGAGGGCGAAGGGGATGTACTGGCTGGCCTCGGACTCGACCTGCACCTCCAGCTGGTCCTCCGACATGCCGGCCGGCAGGATGATCTTCTTGGTGATGACCGAGGCCGGCGGCATGCCCAGCGCCGCCAGCTTGGCCCGGCTGCCGCTCTTCTTCCAGACGCGGCGCACGGCGTCGACCACCTGGTCCATGTTCTCGATGTTGCCGTCGACCACGGCGCCGCGCGGCAGCAGCTCGGCGGCGTAGCGCTCCAGCCGCAGGCCCTCCTTGCCGTTCTGCGCCAGCTCGACCAGGCGCACGCAGGAGGTGCTGATGTCGACGCCGACCAGCGGCGCATTGCCCTGGCCCAGCAGGGCCTTCAGGTCGAGCATCATGCGCACGCCCCCCGCCGCCGTGGCGGCGCCGGATCGGCGCCGACCTGGCCTGGCCGCCGGATGGGCATTCGCACTCTAAGCATGGAGGACCCGTTAGAAAAACTGCGTGGAAAAACGCGTATCTAAAACGTAGCTGAGACCGAACTGTGAACGAACTGTGAACGACAGTGAAAGCTTCAATGGGAAGCCGGCAAGCGGCGCCGCCGTGGTGCGCGCGACAACATTGCATGCGCGCCTATGGGCTTTCCCTGCGTTACTTGAGACACTACATTAAATCCAAGCAATTGGAGTGTAAAGGTATTTCTATTGCGCACGATTGAGCGTGTGTGCGCGTTTCGCCACACTCCGGCGCTACGCCGGCGGTGCGCTTGTGGCCGGCTCGACAAGTGCGTTGCTTTATTGCTAGTTGGGAAATCTTCATGCCCTCGGGCGCGGCGCGCCGTCGCCCCATAGGCTCGCTTATAATGAATCGGATAAACGATAACGTTCGCGCCAGTGAAAGATTGCACAACCAAATGACCAGTTCCACTCCCCAAGCACCCGTCCCGCCGCAGGGCGCCGCCAGCGGCGCCCAACCCAAACGCTTCCTGCTGATGGCCATGTTGTCGATGCTCGGCCTGGCCCTGGTCGGCGTGCTGTTGGTGGTGTTCGGCCTGGCCCTGGCCTACCCCAACCTGCCCGACCTCGACACCCTGACCGACTACCGGCCGAAGATGCCGCTGCGGATCTTCTCGGCCGACAACGTGCTGATCGGCGAGTTCGGCGAGGAGCGCCGCAACCTGGTGCGCATCAAGGACATCCCCGACGTGATGAAGAAGGCCGTGCTGGCCATCGAGGACGACCGCTTCTACGAGCACGGCGGCGTCGACTACCTCGGCATCGTCCGCGCCACCCTGCACAACGCCACCGGCGGCGCCAAGCAGGGCGCCTCGACCATCACCCAGCAGGTGGCGCGCAACTTCTTCCTGTCGAGCGAGCAGACGCTCAAGCGCAAGGCCTACGAGGTGCTGCTGGCCTGGAAGATCGAGCAGAACCTGAGCAAGGACCAGATCCTCGAGGTGTATATGAACCAGATCTACCTGGGCCAGCGCGCCTACGGCTTCTCCTCGGCCGCGCAGATCTATTTCGGCAAGAGCCTGAAGGACATCACGGTGGCCGAGGCGGCCATGCTGGCCGGCCTGCCGAAGGCGCCGTCGGCCTACAACCCGGTGGTCAACCCGAAGCGCGCCCGCACCCGCCAGCAATACATCCTGCAGCGCATGCATCAGCTCGGCTACATCAGCGACAAGCAGTTCGAGGAGGCCCGCGCCGAGCAGTTGAAGGTCAAGACCGACAGCAGCGAGTTCGGCGTGCACGCCGAGTACGTCGCCGAGATGGCGCGCCAGCTGGTCTACGAGCAGTTCAAGGAGGACACCTACACGCGCGGCCTGAACGTCTTCACCACCATCACCAAGGCCGACCAGGACGCCGCCTACCTGGCGCTGCGCCGCGGCGTGATGGACTACGAGAAGCGCCACGCCTACCGCGGCCCGGAGGCCTACATCGACATCCCGCCGCGCAAGGAGGACGCCGACGACGCCATCGAGACCGAGCTGGCCGACCACCCGGACAGCGACGACATCGTCGCCGCCATGGTGCTGCAGGCCACGCCGCAGAAGATCACCGCCGTCACCGCCTCCGGCGAGGAGATCGCCATCAGCGGCGCCGGACTGGAGATGGGCCGCTCCTGGCTGGCCGAGAAGGCGGCGCCGAACAAGCGCATCCGCCGCGGCGCGGTGATCCGCGTCATGCAGGAGGGCAAGGACTGGCTGGTCACCCAGATGCCGGAGATCGAGTCGGCCTTCGTCGCCGCCAGCACCACCGACGGCGCCATCCGCGCCATGGTCGGCGGCTTCGACTACAACCGCAGCAAGTTCAACCACGTCACCCAGGCCTGGCGCCAGCCGGGCTCCTCGTTCAAGCCCTTCATCTACTCGGCCTCGCTCGAGCGCGGCCTGTCGCCGGCCACCATCATCAACGACGCGCCGATCTCCTTCGACGCCGGGCAGACCGGCGGCCAGGCCTGGGAACCCAAGAACTACGACAACAAGTACGAGGGGCCGATGAGCATGCGGCGCGGCCTGACCAAGTCGAAGAACATGGTCTCGATCCGCATCCTGCACAAGATCGGCGCCAAGTACGGCCAGGAATACGCCACCCGCTTCGGCTTCGACGCCGAGAAGAACCCGCCCTACCTGACCCTGGCGCTGGGCGCCGGCAACGTCACGCCGCTGCAGATGGCCGGCGCCTACGCCGTGTTCGCCAACGGCGGCTACAAGGTCAACCCCTACCTGATCGCCAAGGTCACCGACGCCGACGGCAAGATCCTGTCGCAGGCCGCGCCCGACCTGGCCGGCGACGAGAAGAACCGCGTCATCGACGAGCGCAACGCCTACCTGATGGATTCGATGCTGAAGGACGTGGTGCGCTTCGGCACGGCGACCAAGGCGCTGGTGCTGAAACGCCCCGACATCTCGGGCAAGACCGGCACCACCAACGACTCGATCGACGCCTGGTTCGCCGGCTACCAGAGCAAGCTGGTGGGCATCGCCTGGATCGGCTACGACCAGCCGAAGAACCTGGGCAACCGCGAGACCGGCGGCGGCCTGGCGCTGCCGATCTGGATCAACTACATGCAAAAGGCGCTGAAGAACATCCCGATCGAGGAGCGCGCCGTGCCCGACGGCCTGATGCTGGTCGGCGACGACTACTACTACGCCGAGAACCCGCCCGGCAGCGGCGTGCACAGCCTGGAGGGCGGCAGCCACGGCACGCCGGCCGAGGAAAAGGCCAAGGACGCCGTCAAGAACGAGCTGTTCTGACGCCGCGCCGAGGCCGCTTGGCGGCGGCGGCGGCGAACCGCGCCGCGCCGCCGTTGTTGCCGAACAACTGGTTTAGCCTTGGGCCAGCACCACCGTCGCGCCGGCCTGGGCGCTGACCAGGCCCGACAGCGCGGCGAACAGCTCCGAGCCGTCGCGCGTGTTGCACCACAGACCGCCCTGCTGCTTGTAGTGGAAGCCGCCCGCGCGCGCCGCCACCCACAGCTCCTGCATCGCCGCCTGGCTGTTGACGATGATCTTGCTGCCGTTGTCGATGAACTCGATCTCCAGCACGTTGCCGCTGCGGCTGCACTCGACGTCGAGCAGCTCCTGGTCGTTCAAACGGTCCAGCGCCGCCTCGATGGCGCTGAGGGTGGCCTCGGCCTGCGCCAGGAATTCTGATTCGCCCATGCTACACTCCAATATCTCAAGTCAAACCAAGATTCTAATCGTGAAGTCCACACCTGCGCTGTTTATCGGCACCATCCTGTGCCTGTCCGCCCTGCTGAGCGGCTGCGGCCAACCCGGCCCGCTGTACCTGCCCAAGGCCCCCGCCAAGCCCGCCACGAGCGCCGAGCCTGGCAAAGCCGCCGCTGCGCCAGCGCCAGCGCCGGCCCCGTCCACCGCCCCCCAACGCTAAGTCCCCAAGTCCCTATGTCGCATTTCGCTTACCAAGACGGCGTGCTGCACGCCGACGGCGCCTCCCTGAGCGCCATCGCCGAGCAGTTCGGCACGCCCACCTACGTCTACTCCAAGGCCGCCCTGCTGGAGAACTTCGCCGCCTACGCCGACGCCTGCGCCGGCCGCGACGCGCTGGTCTGCTACGCCATGAAGGCCAACTCCAACCTGGCCATCCTCGACCTGCTGGCGCGCCAGGGCGCCGGCTTCGACATCGTCTCCGGCGGCGAGCTGCTGCGCGTGGTCGCCGCCGGCGGCGACCCGCGCAAGGTGATCTTCTCCGGCGTCGGCAAGAGCGTCGCCGAGATGCGCCTGGCGCTCGAGCACGACATCCTCTGCTTCAACGTCGAATCGATCCCCGAGCTGCACCGCCTCAACGAGGTGGCCGGCGCGATGGGCAAGACGGCGCGCGTGTCGCTGCGCGTCAACCCCAACGTCGACGCCAAGACCCACCCCTACATCGCCACCGGCCTGAAGGCCAGCAAGTTCGGCGTCGCCTTCGACGACGCGCTGGCCACCTACCGCGCCGCCGCCGCCCTGCCGCACCTGGCCGTGGCCGGCATCGACTGCCACATCGGCTCGCAGCTGCTCGACGACGCCCCGCTGCTCGAGGCGCTCGACCGCCTGATCGAACTGATCGACGCGCTCGGCCGGGAGGGCATCGTGCTGCACCACCTCGACATCGGCGGCGGCATCGGCATCAGCTACGGCGAGGCCGGCGAGGACGCGCCGGTGCCGGTGGGCGACTACCTGGGCCGCCTGTTCCAGCGCATCGACGCCTGGCGCGCCGCCAACCACGGCGGCCGGCCGATCAAGGTGATCTTCGAGCCGGGCCGCTCCATCGTCGGCAACACCGGCGTGCTGCTGACCAAGGTCGAGTTCATCAAGCACGGCGAGGAAAAGAACTTCTGCGTGGTCGACGCGGCGATGAACGACATGGCCCGTCCGGCCCTCTACCAGGCCTGGATGGACATGCGGCCGGTGGTCGAGTCGGACACGCCGGCGCTGAGCTACGACGTGGTCGGCCCGATCTGCGAGTCGGGCGACTGGCTGGCGCGCGACCGCGCGCTGGCGGTGCAAAGCGGCGACCTGCTGGTGATGCTGCAGGCCGGCGCCTACGGCATGACCATGGCGTCGAACTACAACACCCGTGGCCGCGCCGCCGAGGTCATCGTCGACGGCGCCCAGTGCCACCTGGTGCGCCGGCGCGAGACGCCGGCCGAGCTGTTCGCGCTGGAAACGCTGATCAAGTAAGCCGCGCCGCCGCCGGGTGGCTTGCCGCCCGCCGGCCCCTGGCCCACGCAAAAAAGCCGATCGTTCACGCGATCGGCTTTTTCCATTTGCTCGCTACTGGCCGCGCGGCCCCTTGTCGGCGCCCTTGTGGTCCTTCTGGCCGTCGTTCTTGTGGCGCCCCGCCACCTCCTTCGCCTCGGCCTCCTGCTTGCTCCGGTTGGCTTCCTGCTGGGCCTGTTCGGCCTCGCGTTGCTGCTGTTCGCGCGGATCGCTGCTGTGCTTGCTCATGACGGGCTCCTCGGTAAGTGGGAATCCCACTATACACCCGCCGCGCCTTGCGCCGCGTTCGCCAGATCAAGCCGCCGCCACGCGCTTGGCGCTGGCGTCCGCCCCCGACAAGTCGGCAAAAAATCCGCCGGAACGGCGCCGAAATTGAAAAATAGCGGCGTACAATCAAACAGTTGGATGCATCACAACTCGGCAAAAAAGTCGGCAAAATGTACCTCGAACCCTATCAATTCGAACCCTTGTTGCTTGCCGACCGGCAATTGCTGGATGTGCAGGCGATGGCCGAGCAAGTCATCTCGGCGTCGCTGCGGCTGGGCGCCCTGCCCTTGCTCTTCCCGCAGCTGTACCCCGAGGCCGGCCTGCCGGACGATCAATAAGCAAAGGGGGATTTATGGCAAGCAACGATCCCATTATTCGCGTTCGGGTTGACGCTCACACCAAGAAGGTCGCAACCGAGACACTGGATGCGATGGGTTTGACCGTTCCCGACGTGATACGCATATTGCTACGGCGCGTCGCGGAGGAAAAATGCCTCCCCTTCGACGTCCAAGTTCCGAACAAGAGCAGCCGCAAGGCACTGGCCAAGATCGCTGCGGGAGAGGTGAAGACCGCCGCAACCATCGCGGACTTGATGACAGACTTGAATGCGGACGATTGACCACTCTGGCTTGTCCAACCGCAACTCAACGGATGTTCAAAAAAGTAAGGTCGCATCAAATGCTGCTGGGCAAAAGCAGCAGTTTTAGCTGAGTTGGAAGTTGTACCGGAACTATTCGGTGAGAGCCATTTCATTGCCGTTTAGTGTTCTAAACGATAGAATTCGGCTCTAGAAAGGCCAAAGCCCGCTAATGCGGGCTCTGTCCTCAATTTACAAGGGCACGACCAGTTTCCCGGAAAATCCTTGTCTCTATGCTTTGAAGTATAGCATCGCTAACCCCAACGAATCAATAGCCTACTGATGCTGAAGCACCTCACGGCTCCCCGACTGGCCACGATACAGTCCTACTTCACTTGTCACGAACGGTTCGCCAACCTGCGAAGTCGGTGCGTCCGTTACTTTTCCCCGGCCGCGATGCTTACTGCGCTCGGTCTCGTGCGCACGCTGCCGTTCCCTTGACTTAAATGCACTTTATCTAGGAGCGGCAACCGCCGCCGCAACAGGCCGCGCCGCCGGCCGGGGCCGGCGCCCGCGCGTCGCGCGCCTTGCGCCGGCTCCACACCACGCGCACGCCGAGCAGCACGGCGACGACCAGGCCGAAGATGATCGGTTGGGTGAAGTTGTGCTTGCCAGCCTTCATCCACCAGAAGTGCAGGATGCCCAGCGGCGCGATCACATACACCAGCCGGTGCAACCACTGCCATTGCTTGCCGCCCAGGCGGCGCACCATGGCGTTGCTGCTGGTGGCGGCCAGCGGAATCAACAGCAAGAAGGCGGCGAAGCCGACCGTGATGAAGGGCCGCTTCAGCACGTCCGTCAACATCTCCTGCACATCGAAGAAATGGTCGAACCACAAGAAGGTGGTGAAGTGCAGCGCGGCGTAGAAGAACACGTACAGGCCCAGCATGCGGCGCAGCTTGATCAGCCAGTTCCACTTGCTCAGGCGGCGCAGCGGCGTCACCGCCAGGGTGATGCAGAGGAAGTACAGGGTCCAGTCGCCGGTGCCGCGCGTGATGAACTCGAGCGGCTCGACCAGCTGGCCGCTCAGCGTCAAATACACCATGCGGCCCAAGGGGACCAGCGCCAGCAGGAACAGCAGCGCGCGGATGGCGCCGTACTGGCGCGGGGTGGGATGGAATGCCATGGTCTTGGTCTAGCCTAGAAGAATTTTTTCAGGTCCATGCCGGAGTACATCGACGCCACGTCGCTGTAGCCGTTGAACATCAGGGTCTTGCGCTTGCGCGCCAGGAAGCCGTCCTCGCCGATGCGCCGCTCGCTGGCCTGCGACCAGCGCGGGTGGTCGACCTCGGGGTTGACGTTCGAATAGAAGCCGTACTCCGCCGGCGCCGCCTGGTTCCACGCCGTGCGCGGCTGCTCCTTGACGAAGCGGATCTTGACGATCGACTTGGCCGACTTGAAACCGTACTTCCACGGCAGCACCATGCGCACCGGCGCGCCGTTCTGGTTCGGCAGCGTTTCGCCGTACATGCCCAGGGTGAGCAGCGCCAGCGGGTGGTTGGCCTCGTCGATGCGCAGCCCTCCACATACGGCCAGTTCAGCACGCGGCTGCCGACGCCCGGCATCTGCTTCTTGTCGGCCAGCGAGATGAATTCGACGTACTTGGCGTTGCCGGTCGGCTCGACCTTCTTGATGATCTCGGAGAAGGAGTAGCCGACCCACGGGATCACCATCGACCAGCCCTCGACGCAGCGCAGGCGGTAGACCCGCTCCTCCAGCGGCGCCAGCTTGAGCAGCGCGTCCAGGTCCAGGGTCATCGGCTTCTTCACCTCGCCCTCGATGCTCACCGTCCACGGCCGTGGCTTGAGTGTGCCGGCGTACTGCGCCGGGTCGCTCTTGTCGGTGCCGAACTCGTAGAAGTTGTTGTAGCTGGTGGCGTCCTTGTAGGCGCTCTGCTTGTCCAGCGCCGAGTAGGCGGGATTGAGCTTGGCCGCCAGCTTGGGATTGAGCCCCTGGGCGAAGGCCTCGCGGCCGGCCATCTCGATCAGGCCGGCGCTGGCGGCACCGCCGACGGCGAGCTGCTTGATGAAGCCGCGGCGCGCTTCGAACACCTCGCGCGGGGTGATGTCGGACGGCAGTATCAGTCCATCGGAACGTTTGATCAGCATGTTCACTCCAAAGAAAAAGGTGCAAGGTTCAGACTTGGTCTCGCCAGAAGTCCAAACCTTACACCTTTCTTTTGCCGGCCGGGATGACAAGCCGATTACATTTCGGCCGGCCGCCCCGCCCTGCGCCGTCCTACAGCTTGCCGTAGGAGTGCAGGCCCGACAGGAACATGTTCACGCCGAGGAAGGCGAAGGTGGTCACCAGCAGGCCCACCAGCGCCCACCAGGCCGCCACGCGGCCGCGCAGGCCCGTCATCAGGCGCATGTGCAGCCAGGCGGCGTAGTTGAGCCAGACGATCAGCGCCCAGGTCTCCTTCGGGTCCTCACGACCAGTAGCCGCCCCAGGCCTCGGCAGCCCACAGCGCGCCGAGGATGGTGGCGACGGTGAAGAAGGCGAAGCCGACCGAAATGGCCTTGTACATCACGTCGTCGAGCACCTCGAGCGACGGCAGGCGGTCGGCCAGGTAGCCGCTCGACTTGAGCAGGTAGGCCGACGCCACCATGGCCGACAGCGAGAAGGTGCCGTAGCCGATGAAGTTGGCCGGCACGTGGATCTTCATCCACCAGCTTTGCAGCGCCGGCACCAGCGGCTGGATGTCGGCGGCGTCGCGGGTGACGGTGTACCACAGCAGGAAACCGACCGCCGCCGAGATCACCAGCAGCACGAAGGCGCCCAACTGGCGGGTGTTGTAGCGTTGTTCGTAGTACAGGTAGAACATCGCCGTGATCAGCGAGAACAGGATGAACACCTCGTACAGGTTGGAAATGGGGATGTGGCCGACGTCGGCGCCGATCAGGTAGGACTCGTACCAGCGCACCATCATGCCGGTCAGGCCCAGCACCACGCCGGCCCAGCACAGCGCCGAGCCGACCGAGCTGCCGAACGGCGAGCGCGACACCAGGCCGATCAGGTAGAACAGGGTCGAGAGGAAGAACATCGTGCCCATCCACAGGATGGCCGACTGGCTCGACAACATGTACTTGAGCAGGAATTTCTTGTTGGCCAGGTCGAGGTTGCCCTCGTACAGGGAGATGGCGAACAGCGCCAGCAGGGCCATCAGCGGGATCAGCCAGCGCACCGGCTTCCAGTGCCAGCCCAGCGCGGCGAAGGTGGGCGCGGCGGCCAGCAGGATGCCCTTCTCGTAGACGTCCATGTAGGCGCCGTAGCGGTTCAGCGCGAACAGCGCGGCGGCCATCAGGGCCAGCGCGTAGATCCAGTCGAGCGGGGTCAGGCGCTTGAAGTAGCCGGGCGCCTGGGTGTAGGTGGTGTGCGTTTGTGACAGTTCCATCGTTTTCTCCTGAACGGCCCGCGCGCGCGCGGACCGGCATCATGCAGCTTACGCCGATTGCGGCAGTTTTTCTTTCAAACTGGCGAATTCATGTTCAAAGTCCAAGGTCTTGCGCTGCGTGCTCATGGCCATCAGCGCCTCGCTGCCGGCGCCGTCGGCGCGCGGCTTGATCCACACCCAGACGCGGCGTTCGCGGATGTAGAACATGGCGAACACGCCCAGCACCAGGAACAGGCAGCCGGTGTACACCACCACCTGGCCGGGCGACTTGGTGACCTGGAACACCGAGGCCTTGACCTCGGTGAAGTCGTCGAGCTGCAGGTAGACCGGGGCGGCGTAGAAGAAGGCGTCCGACAGGGCGTTGGTGGCCAGGCGCAGGAAGCGGCCGTGCGCCTCGTCGCTGGCCACCGGGGCCAGGCCGTCGTGGCCGCGCGCCGCCTGCCACAGCTCCCACAGGCTGCCGTTGAGGATCTTCATGAAGATGTCGGCGGCTTTTTCCTGCTCGGCGGCCGGCACCTTCTCGAGGAAGTGCGAGATGGCCAGGAAGCCGGCCTCCTTGCCGTCGCCGGCGAAGATGGCCAGGCTGCGCGCGGCCGACTCCTGCAACTGGCCGCGCAGCGCCTCGCCGCCGCTGGCCGACATGGCGCGGCGGGCGTAGCGCTGCGCCGCCTCGGCGCGCAGCGCCGGGGTCCTGCAGCGCGGCGCGCAGGCGCATCCACTCGCCGACGCCGTGGGCCTCGTCGGCCGGAATGCGCAGGAAGCTGAACGGGTCGCCCGGGTTGACGCGCATGCCGGCCAGGAACACCGTGGCGCCGTCGACCGTCACCGGCTGCATATAGTTCTGGTACTCGCGCGCCTGGCCGGTCTGGTCGCGCAGCTTGTAGGTCACGCTCGGGCCGACGTTCTTCAGGTCCTTGTTGTTGGCGTTCTTGCCGGCCGAGCCGAGCCGCTTGTCCAGGCCGACGGCGAACTGCTCGTTCAGGCTCTGGCCCTTGGTGACGGCGCGGGCGTCCTGGCTGGCCAGGTTCTCCACGTTGAAGGGGCGGAAGCCGGTCCACTCGACGGTGTAGGTGGGCGTCATCGGCGTCGAGGCGCCGACCTCGCCGGCCAGCGGGAAGGTTTCGCGCTGCGGGCCGCGCATCGGGTAGCCGGTCAGGCGCAGCTTGCTGCCGCCGTCCTCGAAGCTGGACTGGTAGATCGCCAGGCCGCCGTGGATCAGCGGCTTGTTGACCTCGATGACGGCCTTGGTGGTCTTGCCCGTGGCGTGGTCGCGCACCACCACCTCGCTGGCGAACAGCTTGGGCATGCCGGTGCTGTAGAAGTCGATGTTGAACTTCTTGAGCTCGATGGTGAACGGCAGGTCCTGGATCAGCACGCCGTCGGCGCGCGGGATGATGGCGCTGCTGCTGGCCGAGCCCTCGGGGATCATGGTGTTGCCGCGGAAGGTGGGGTTGCCCAGGCCGAGGCGGTGCTTGGCCGGAATGTCGGCGATGACGCCGTTGCCGGCGAAGGCCGTCTTGCCGAGGAACCATTCCTGCGCGCGGATCGGCATGTCCGAGTCGAGCAGGCCGCCGACGCAGATGATGACGATGGCCGAGTGGGCGAAGATGTAGCCGAACTTGTTGGCGGCGCCCTGCTTGGCGGCGACCAGGATGCCGTTCTCCTTCTCCACCACCTTGCTGCGGTAGCCGGCGTCGGCCAGGCGCTTGACGGTCTGCTGGGCCAGCGCCGGGCCGGCCAGCGCGGTCTGCCAGTGCTCCTTGTGGTGGAAGTTGAGCAGCGACTGCTCGCGCACGTTCTCGCGCCAGCTGCGCATGTCGCGCAGCATCTTCGGCGTGTTGCGGATGATGCACAGCGAGGTCGACATCACCAGGAAGCCCATGATCAGCAGGAACCACCAGGCCGAGTAGACGGCGTACAGGCCCACCTTGGCGAACACCTCGAACCAGAACGGGCCGAACTGGTTGACATAGTTGGGCATCGGCTCGTTCTGCTTCATCACCGTGCCGATCATGGCGGCGATGGCGATCAGGGTCAGCAGGCTGATGGCGAAACGCATCGAGGACAAGAGTTCGACGGTTTCGGCCAGGCCGCGTCGGCGGGTCTGCAATTCTATTCCGGTGGTGCTGGGGCTACTCATGCGCGGGACAATCTTAAAGTGGGACGACTGGAAGACGAGGGAAACACGGCGCGGCTGCGGCAGCATACCAACAAAAAGGGCAGCCCGCTCGCGCTGCTGCCCTTTTCAGTTGCACACCCGCCGCCGCACCGCAGTGCGGCTGCCCGGGGGTTTCGGAGCTTACTTCAAGCCAGCGATGTAGTCGGAGACAGCCTTGATCTCATCGTCGGACATGCGGTTGGCGATGGTGGTCATTTGCGGGCTGTTGTGGCGGCCGCCGGCGCGGAACAGCGTCAGCTGGGCGCCGGTGTAGTCCTGGTGCTGGCCGGCCAGACGCGGGTATTGCACCGGGATGCCGGTGCCGGAGGCGCCGTGGCAGCTGGCGCAGGCCGGAATGCTCTTCTCGGCGATGCCGCCGCGGTAGATCCTCTTGCCGATCTCGACGGTGTCCTTGTTCTTCGCGGCGCCCGGCTTGGAGGCCTGCGCTGCCAGGTAGGCGGCGATGTCCTTCTTCTCCGCGTCGCTCAGCATGGTGGCGAAGGTCGTCATCACCGGCTGGTTGCGCTCGGGGGTGGTGAAGTTCACCAGCTGCTTGTAGAGGTAGGATTCGTGCTGGCCGGCCAGTTTCGGATTGACCGTGATGGTCGAGTTGCCGGCCGCGCCGTGGCAGGACACGCAGGCCGGCAGGCCGCGCGCCGCGTCGCCGTCGGCGTACAGGGCGGCGCCCTTGGCGGGATCGGCCTTGGCGGCGGCGCCGTGGGCGGCTTCAGACGCCGAAGCGGCTGCCGAAACGGCCAGCAGAGTGACGAACAAGGATTTTACAAATGGTGAAAACGCACGATTCATTCAGACACCCTGAGACTAGTCAATAAATTAGAGGTCGAACATTGCTCGCCTGCGGCAGCCGCAAAAGCATCAATTCGGCGCTGAAGCATCAAAAATATGCGTAGCAACAATTCGTAACCCCTTATTGTACAATAGCTTCCTGGCGTTTTCGCCCCCTTTTGTTGCAATATCTACCTATCCCATGTCCAAACTCTGGCAAGCCCGCTTCTTCACGACCGTCAACCAACTGCGTGACCTCCCCGACACCACGGTGCCGGAAATCGCCTTTGCAGGTCGCTCCAACGCCGGCAAATCGACCGCCATCAACATTTTGTGCAACCAGAAAGGCTTGGCGTTCGCCTCCAAGACCCCCGGCCGCACCCAGCACATCAACTACTTCTCGATCGGCGGCGCGCACATCGCCCAGCACCGCAAGGACGCCACCATCGTCGAGGAGATCGAGTGCCTGCTGGTCGACTTGCCCGGCTACGGCTACGCCGAGGTGTCCGGTTCGGCCAAACTGCACTGGCAGCGCCTGCTGGGCGACTACGTGCAGCGGCGCGAACAGCTGGCCGCGCTGATCCTGATCATGGACTCGCGCCGCCCGTTCACCGACCTCGACATCCAGATGCTCGAATGGTTCGCCCCCACCGGCAAGCCGATCCACTGCATCCTGACCAAGGTCGACAAGCTCAACCGCAACGAGTCGGTCAACGTGCTGCGCCAGACCAAGGCCAAGCTCGACAGCTATGTCGACGAGGACGGCGTCGGCTTCCCCTTCACCGTGCAACTGTTCTCCGCCCTCAAGCGCATCGGCATCGAGGAGGCCAACGACAAGATCGTCGAACTGGCCGGCATCGGCGTCGAGGCGGCCGCCGCCCAGGTGGCCCTGATCGAGATGGAGGACGATGTCGAGCCGGAGTCCGCAGCGGACGACGGCGCCGACGCGGGCGGCACCGATACCCAAAAGGATATCGGTAGCGACAAAACCTAAACTTTTTTAGTATTGGAATTTCCAGCGATGCACACACCACACGTTTCCGCCCAATTCCCCGCCATCCGCATGCGCCGCATGCGCCGCGACCCGTTCTCGCGCGCGCTGATGCGCGAGAACAACGTCACGGCAGCCGACCTGATCTATCCGGTCTTCATCCTCGACGGCGTCAACCAGCGCGAGCCGGTGCTGTCGATGCCGGGCGTCGAGCGGGTCTCGGTGGACTTGTTGCTGAAGGTGGCGGAGGAATGTGTGGCGCTGGGCATCCCGGTGCTGGCCCTGTTCCCGGTCATCGACGCGGCCAGGAAGACCCCCGACGGCGTCGAGGCGACCAACCCCGACGGCCTGGTGCCGCGCGCCGTGCGCGCCCTCAAGCAGGCCTTCCCCGAGCTGGGCATCCTGACCGACGTCGCGCTCGACCCGTACACCAGCCACGGCCAGGACGGCCTGATCGACGACAACGGCTACGTCATCAACGACGTCACCACCGACATGCTGGTGCGCCAGGCGCTGACCCAGGCCCAGGCCGGCGTCGACGTGGTGGCGCCGTCGGACATGATGGACGGGCGCATCGGCGCGGTGCGCGCCGCGCTCGAGGAGCACGGCCTGATCCACACCCGCATCATGGCCTACTCGGCCAAGTACGCCTCGGCCTTCTACGGCCCCTTCCGCGACGCGGTCGGCTCGGCCAAGAACCTGGGCAAGGGCGACAAGAACACCTACCAGATGGACCCGGCCAACAGCGACGAGGCCTTGCGCGAGGTCGGCCTCGACCTGGCCGAGGGCGCCGACATGGTGATGGTCAAGCCCGGCATGCCGTATCTGGACATCGTGCGCCGCGTCAAGGACGAGTTCAAGGTGCCGACCTTCGCCTACCAGGTCAGCGGCGAGTACGCGATGATCAAGGCGGCCGCGCAGAACGGCTGGCTGGACCACGACAAGGTGATGATGGAGGCGATGCTGTCGTTCAAGCGCGCCGGCGCCGACGCCGTGCTGACCTACTTCGCGCTCGACGTGGCGCGCCTGCTCAAGGCGCGCGCCTAGGCGGCCTCCGCCGGCGGAGACAAACAGGGCGAACCTTCGCGGGTTCGCCCTGTTTTTTTGGCGACGCCGGTGACGCCGGGACAGGGTCAGACCCTGAGGGTCTGACCCTAGGTTTTGCGCCGGTGCGCTCCGTGAAAGACCCCAGCCACCGCCGGGATCGCCTCAATCAGCCGGCCGGCGCAGCCAGGCCGTCATCAAGTCGACCACCTGTTGCTCCATGCCGATGTAGCCGTGGTAGTCCAGCGCGCCGCAGGCGTCGCCGCTGGGCTGGCCGCCGCCGTCGACCAGCACCACCTTCTTGACCGGCGCGTTGAGCAGCCGCGCGGCCAGGTACTGCGCCTCGTGCGGCGCGCAGATCTTGCAGGCGTCGCGCTGGTGGTGCACCACCAGCACCGGCACGCGGATCAACTCCAGCAGCTGGCTCGGCACGGCGCCCTCGACCCGGTAGGCGGTCACCGAGGAGCTGAGCACGATGCCGGCCAGGTCGCCGACGACGCTGTCGCGGATCGCCGCCGAGGCCACCGAGATGCTCCCCATGCTGGTGCCGAGCAGCCACAGCGGCGCCGGGCTGCGCGCCTTGAGCATCTTGAAGATGGCCTGGTTGTCCTGGGCGTGCCGCTCGCCGATGCGGGCGCGGCCGTCGAGCTCGCGCAGGTCCGGCGCCAGGCCGACCAGCACCACGTTGACGGGCTGGGCGGCGAACAGCTTGGCCGAACGGATCAGAAAGTTTTGGCTGGAGGGCCAGCCGTCGGCGCCGATCTTGCCGTAGCCGCCGTTGCCGCCTGAAAACAACACCAGCGTGGCGACGGCGTGCTCGTTCCACACCGCGTAGACCGGCACGCTGGTGCCGCGCGAGGCGACCTGCATCACGCTGCCGGGCGGCGGCGCGGCCGGCTCGCTGGCGGCGCCAACGGCAAGGGCGGCCGGCGCCGGGGCGGCCCCGGCGGAAGCGATGCCGATTGTGTCGGCGCCCAACACGGTCAAACACAGGGCCAGCAAACAGGCGCTCCGCTTCATGCATTCTCCAATCAAATGGTCGATGGCGGCCGCGCCCGACGGTCAGCGGCGCCGGTGTTCGGGAAACATTTCCTTCATCAGGAAGGCGGTCAACTCGGCCTCGTCCTCCTTGCGCGCGCTCATGTTGACGACGCGGCCGAGGCGGTGCGAATCCCACTGGAAGTCGCCGGTTTTTTCCTTGCGGATCACCACGATCATCTGCTTGACGATGGCCGTCTCGATGTCCAGCTCGGCGCCCTGCTCCACGTGCACCTGCTGGCTCCAGTTGCGTTTGAAGTTGGCGTTCCAGCCCTTGAACTTGACGTCGGCGCTGTGCGAGGTCTGGCTCAGGATGGTGAACACGCCGCCGGTGTCGTCGCGGTCGGCGCCGTTCGAGCGGCCCTGGGCGCCGGCGATGTTGGCCTTGGCGATGCGCAGCCCGCGCTCGGCGTCGCTCTCCGCCGCCGGCTCGGCCGGCGTCGGGTTGGCGGCGGCGCGGCGGGCGCGCGCCTTGGCGATCATTTCCGACATGTCCTGCTCGGGCGGCGCTTGCATCGGCGCCACAACCGGCGGCACATAGGTCTCCAGCTTCGGCTTGGCGGCCGGCGGCGTGATCGTGGCGGTCTTTTGCCGCTGCTGCGGCGGCGGTTTGGCCTTGGCCACCTCGGTCTTCTTCGGCTGCTTGGGCAGCTTGGCTTGGTTCGGCTTGAGCGGCTCGATGTAGACGATCTGCCCGCCGCCCGGCGGCGGCGTGCGGTGGAAGGGCTCGGCCGGCCGGAACAGGTAGTACAGCACGCCGAGCAAATGCAGACCCACCGAGATGGCGATGCCGATCCGATTCGACATCGGTTTGCGTGTGCCGTAGGCGAACCCTTCGGGCGGCGGCAGCTTCTGGCCGCAAGTCACGCAGTACTCGCTATCTGCTGACATTGAATGGGTATTGTCGTGCAAAATAAATCGAACCTTCTTTGGGGCGAAGTCTACAAAATGCGGCCATAGTGCCAGAGTCCCGCCGTTTTGGGAACCGCTCCGACAGGCACGGCCGGACGCCGCCCCCGACGGGGGCGTCCGGCAACCTGACCGAGCACAGCTTACTCGAGTGCGGCCTTGAGGGATGTTACGGTATGTATCCGCCGATGTATCAACGGCGTTACACGGGGACGCGCGGCGTGGCCGGCTCGGCGGGGGTGGCGCTGCCCTCCTGGCCGGCCGCGACGGCGGCATCGGCATCGGCATCGGCGGGAACGACGGGCAGCGTGGCGATGGTGGTGGCGAGGGGATCGAAGCTGGCCGCCTTGGCGTTGGCCTCGCGCCGGCCCGGCTGGCGCGGGGTGGCGGCGCCGGTGCTGCTGGCACTGCTGCCGGTGCCGGCGGCGCTGTTGGCGGCGATGGCGTCGAACATGGCGCCGACGCAGCGGTCGGCGTCGAGCACCTGGCGCGAGGCCAGTTGCGGCCGTGGCAGCGCGTGGGTGTAGTAGTGCGCGCCCTCGACCAGGTAGCCCAGCGCCCACACGTTGCCGAGCGGCCGGCCGGCGGCGCCGAGCACGCGGCCGCCCGGCTCGATGTCGATGCCGCCCGGATGGAAGACGCCGTTGTAGTAGGGCCGCACCAGGCCGCGCCGCAGCAGGTTCTGCATGAACACCGACTCGTCGGTCTGCGGCGAGAACACGTCGAGCCGGGCCACCGCCAGCACGTCGAAGGGGCGCCGCTCCTGGCCGCTGCCGAAGCGGGTGCGCAGCTCGAAGCAGGCGGCGGTCTCGTCGAAGCCGACGCTGCCGCCCGGACCGGAGACGATGTCGACCATGCCGGCCTCGCGCAGCGCCAGCAGCTGCTCGTTGCGCTGGCGCGGCGGGCCGAAGGAGATGCGGTTGATCACCGGGTTGTAGACGTTGAGGAACTTGCGGTGCGAGGCCGGCGTCAGGCCGGCGTGCTCGAGCGCCGCCTGCCAGGTGGCGCGCACGTCGCGCAGCACGTCGGTGGCGGCCTTGACGGCGCTGCCGACGTTGCCGCGCACCGCCTCGGCCAAGTCGCGCCGCAGCCAGTCGTCGAAGTAGTCGCGGAACTCGGCCAGCGAGGCGAACTCGCGCCCGCGCAGCGGGAACAGCAGCACGTCGATGATGGCGCCCTCCTCCTCGCTGAGCTGGTAGGCGGCCGGCTCGGGGCCGGCGCCGTCCAGCGTGGCGCGGTAGACATAGCCCATCTCGCGGCGCAGCAGCGGCAACAGCTCGAGGTCGAAGTCGAGCTGGGCGCAGCCGCGCTCGCGCAGGGCCCGCTCGCGCAGGGCGGCGACGGCGTCCGGCGTGAAGTAGTGCGGCCGGTGGCGCCCGGCCAGGCCCTTCTGGTTGACGCCGCGGGCGGCGAAGGGCAGGCAGTTGCGCGAGAACAGGATCAACTGCGGCTCGCGGCCGGATTTTTGGTAGCGCAGCGTCTGCCCCTCGCGGATGAACTGGCCGCCGCGCCCCACCGTCAGCTCGGCGATGACGTCGTGCGCCGTCAGGCCCAGGCCCTGGATGGCGACGCGGGCGTCGGCGTCGATCTGCACCAGCTTGTCGAGCGGATAGACGTGGCGGATGTAGGCCAGCTTGCTGTTGTGGCGGGCGTGCTCCTGGGCGAAGCTGGCGCAGGCGGCCTCCGGCTCGGTCATGGCGTTGTTGCCGTGGCCGGTGGTGAGGAAGACGTAGTCGCTGATCAGGATGAAGCCGCTGTCGAGCTCGACGGCGCAGCGGCCGTCCGGCTGCTGCCACATGTCGTTGGCGCGCAGCCGGTGGTGGCGCAGGGTGACGTTGGGCGGCAGGCTGGCGAGGATCTGCTCGTAGCCCCAGGTCAGGTATTCGCCGAGCAGGCGGCGCGGCAGGTAGTCGGCCTCGCCGATCTCGGCGCCGGCGCCGGTGGCGCCGATGCGGTAGTACTGGTCGCCGACCCGCCGGTAGCCGCTCTGCCGCGCCCATTCGGTCAGCGAGGGCGTGGCGCAGTGCGGCGCCAACGCCACCGCGCCGGGCGCCGGGAACAGCGTCACCTGGCTGGCCACGGTGTTGATCAACAGGTGCTGCGGTTGGCGCGCCGAATGCACGCCCTGGCCGCACTCGCCCGGTTCGACCAGGCCGATGTCGAGCGCCAGCTGGTGTTCAAGGGCGTGCGCGGCGAGGCGTTCCAACACGCTGAGGCCGCGCGGCCCCATGCCGACGATGGTGATGTTATAGCGTTTCATCTCTGATTGCTCCATGCCGCAAGGAAAAAGCTCCTTTCCCATGATACGAAGCAATCAAACCGCCGAATTGTTGCCGGTCAACTTTTGGCGGTGTTCACCGCTTTCAGGCCGGCCGCGTGTGGGGTCGCCGCATCATCGTTGTCGCCGCTCCGCGCCAGTTGCTCGTCCGACATCGGGCCGCCGCCGCTGTACTTGTCGAGGAACAGGTAGATCACCGGCGTGATGTACAGGGTGATGACCTGCGAGAACAGCAGGCCGCCCACCACCGCCAGGCCGAGCGGCTGGCGCAGCTCGGCGCCGGCGCCCAGGCCGAGGGCGATCGGCAAGGCGCCCATCAGCGCCGCCATGGTGGTCATCATGATCGGGCGGAAGCGCAGCACGCAGGCCTCGCGGATCGCGTTCTCCGGCGTCATGCCCTCGTTGCGCTGGGCGTGCAGGGCGAAGTCGATCATCATGATGGCGTTCTTCTTGACGATGCCGATCAGCATCAGGATGCCGATGATGGCGATCATCGTCAGGTCCAGGCCGAACAGGCGCAGCGTCAGCAAGGCGCCCACCGCCGCCGACGGCAGGCCGGCCAGGATGGTCAGCGGGTGGATGTAGCTCTCGTACAACACGCCGAGCAGCACGTAGATCACGCCCAGCGCGGCGATGATCAGGATCAGCTGGCTGCCCTGGGAACTTTGGAACACCGCCGCGTCGCCGCCGTAGTTGGTGATGATGCTCGCCGGCAGGTTCATCTCGGCGCCCATCTTGTCGATCTTGGCGGTGGCCACGCCCAGCGGCACGTCCGGCGCCAGGTTGAACGACAAGGTGATCGCCTGCAGCTGGCCCTGGTGGTTGACGGCGGTCGGGCCGATGGTGCGCTCGACCGTGGCGAAGCTCGACAGCTGCACCAGCTGGCCGCCGCTCTTGCTGCGCACCGAGATCTTGGTCAGCGCGTCGTCGAACTGGCGGTCGGCGCTGGCCGCCTCGAGCAGCACGAAATAGCTGGCCGAGGGCGAGTAGATGGTCGAGACCTGGCGCTCGCCGAAGGCCAGGTAGAGCGCGGTGCGGATGTCGGCGATCTGCACGCCGAGCATGTTGGCCTTGTCGCGGTCGATCTTCAGCGAGGCCTGCAGGCCACGGTTCTGCGAATCGCTGGTGACGTCGCGGAAGTCGGCGTCGGCGCGCAGGCGCTCGGTGAACTTGCCGGCCCAGTCGCTCAGCGCGTCCGGGCTGACCGCCTGCAGCGTGTACTGGTAGCGGCTCTTGCTCTGCCGTCCGCCCAGCTGCAGGTTCTGGATCGGCCGCAGGTAGACGGCGATGCCGGGCACGGCGCGGGTGGCCTTGCGCAGGCTGTCCAACACCTGCGCCATCTTGGCCCGCTCGCCGCGCGGCTTGAGCACCAGGAACATGCGGCCGGTGTTGCCGCCGCCGACGAAGGAGGTGACGTCCTGCACGTTGGGGTCGGCCTTGATGACGGCGGCGACGCGCTCCTGCAGCGCCAGCAAGGCGGCCGAGGAGATGTCCTCCGAGGCCTCGGTGGTGACTTGGATCTGGCCCAGGCCCTCCTCCGGGAAGAAGCCCTTGGGGATGGTGATGTACAGCAGCACCGTCAGCGCGAAGGTGGCGAAGGCCACCGCCAGCACGATGTGGCGGTGTTCCAGCGCGATGTCGAGGCTGCGGGCGTAGCCGTTGCGCAGGCGCGTGAAGCCGGCCTCGAAGCAGCGGCCGATCAGGGTCGGCTCGGCGGCGGCGTGGTGGGCGCCGGCCGGCAGCAGCCGGCTGGCCAGCATCGGCACCAGGGTCAGCGAGACGAGCGCCGAGACCATGATCGACAGCGCCACCACCACGGCGAACTCGTGGAACAGCAGGCCGATCACGCCGGGCATGAAGAAGATGGGGATGAACACGGCCACCAGCGAGATCGAGATCGAGATGATGGTGAAGCCCATCTCCCTGGCGCCGACCAGCGCGGCCTGCAGCGGCTTCTTGCCCATCTCGATGTGCCGCACGATGTTCTCCAGCACGACGATGGCGTCGTCGACCACCAGGCCGACGGCCAGCGTGATGCCGAGCAGGGAGACGTTGTCCAGGCTGTAGCCGAAGGCGTACAGCAGGGCCAGCGCGCCGAGCAGCGAGATCGGCATCGTCACGGCCGGGATGAAGGTGGCGGCGGCGCGGTGCAGGAACAGGAAGATCACCAGCACCACCAGGCCGACCGTCAGCGCCAGCGTCAGGTTGACGTCGTGGATCGCCTCGCGGATCGACACCGAGCGGTCGTTGACCAGGTTGATCTTGATCGAGCTGGGCAGCTGGGCCTGGAAGCGCGGCAGCAGGCCGCGCACGCCGTCGACCACCTGCACCGTGTTGGCGTTGGGCTGGCGCTGCACCAGCAGCACGATGGAGCGCTCGCCGTTGTAGCTGCCGGCCGTCTTGACGGACTGGAAGCTGTCCTCGACGCTGGCGACCTCCTTCAGCCGCACCGGCTGGCCGTTGCGCGTGGCGACGATCAGTTCGGCGAACTCGGCCGCCTTCATCAGCTGGGCGTTGCCCTGGATGGTCAGCACCTGGTTGGGGCCGTCGAGCACGCCCAGCGGCGTGTTGGCGTTGGCCGACTTGATGGCGGCGGCCAGCTCGTCGAGCGAGAGGTTGCGCGCGTTCATCATGTCGGACTTGGCGCGCACGCGCACGGCGAAGCGTTTCTGGCCGTTCACCGTCACCTGGGCCACGCCGGGCAGGGTCGACAGGCTGGGCGCGATCAGGTTCTCGGCGTAGTCGTTCAGCTCGGACAGCGACAGCGACGGCGAGGTCATCGCCATGAACAGCACCGGCGCGTCGGCCGGGTTGACCTTGCGGTAGGACGGCAGCTCGGTCATCTCCAGCGGCAGCGCGCGCTGGGCGCGCAGCAGCGCCGCCTGGACGTCGACGGCGGCGGCGTTGACGTCGATGCTGGGGTCGAACTCCAGCGTCAGCGAGGTCGAGCCGAGGGTGTTGGTGGAGGTGATCAGGCTGAGCCCGGCGATGGTGGAGAACTGCTTCTCCAGCGGCAAGGCGACCGACGAGGCCATGGTGTCCGGGCTGGCGCCGTCGAGGTTGGCGCTGACCTGGATCACCGGGGTGTTATAGCTGGGCAGCGCGGCGACCGGGATGGCCGAATAGGCCAGCACGCCGGCCAAAATCAGCGTCAGCGACAGCAGCACCACCATCACCGGACGGCGGATGCACAATTCGGACAGGTTCATGCGGAACCGCCTTTCTCGCCTTTCTGTTTGCCGGGCGCGGCGAGCTTCACCTTGCCGCCCGGACGCAGGTTCTGCTTGCCCTCGACGATCACCTGCTCGTCGCCGCTCAGGCCGGACACGGCGACGTTGGCGCCGAACGAGTACAGCCGCTTGACGTTGGTGGTCTGCGCCGTCTGGTCGGCCGCCACGGTATAGACGAACACGCCACGGGTGTTGTTGATGATAGCGTTTTGCGGGATCACCGTGGCGTCTTTCAAGGTTTGCACGGTCAGCTTGGTGTTGACGTACTGGCCAGGCCACAGCTTGGTCTGCGCATTGGCGAACTGCGCCTTGACGCGGATCACGCCGGCGACCGGGTCGACCGTGTTGTCGATGAAGCTGAGCTGGCCGGCCACCTCCTCGGCGGCGCCGGCCAGCGCCGCCTTGACCGGCACCGCGCCGGCGCGCTGCGCCTCGAGCAGGCCGCCCAGCGCGCTTTCCGGCAGGGTGAAGGAGACGTTGATCGGGTCGAGCTGGGTGATGCTGGTCAGCGAGGTGCTCAGCTGTACCAGGCTGCCCGGGTAGACGCCGATGGCGCCGACCCGCCCGCTCATCGGCGCGCGTATCGTGTTGTAGCTGGCGTCCACCGCCACCGAGCGGGCCGCCGCCACGTCGAGCTGCAGCAGCGCGCGGGCCGACTCGACCTGGCTCTTCAAGGTGTCGACGGCGCCCTGGGCGATGAAGTTCTTGCTCAGCAGCTCCTGGCCGCGGCGGTATTGCCGTTCCAGGTCGCCCAGCGCGGCCTGGTCGCGCGCCACCTGGGCCTGCGCCTTGTCCAGGTTGGCGCGGGCGCTGCGCTCGTCGAGCGAGAACATCAACTCGCCGGCCTTGACGTACTGGCCCTCGCGGATGTGCACCTTGGTGATCGTGCTGGTGGTCTGCGGGTGCAGGTCGACCGTGCTGATCGGCGTGACCGTGCCGTTGGCCTGCAGCAGCACGGCGACGTCCTGGCGCTGCGGCTTGACCACGTTGACCGTGGTCGGCCCCTGCGCCCCGCCGGCGCCCGGCTTGGCCTGGCCGCCCGGGGCGGCGGCGGGTTCGGCGCCCTGGTGCGTGTAGTACCAGCCGCCGCCCATCACCAGGGCGGCGCCCACCAGAAGTCCAAGGGTAGATTTTTTCATGTTGGTCTTTGTTCTTTTGCTGGCGAAGAAATATTGCCGCTTTGCATAGGGCGCTGCATTGTCGCACAATTATTTACCGAAAAACCGCGGCGCCGGCCAGGCGCCGGGCTATTTGGCGGCGTAGTATTCCGGCACCACCAGGGTCACTTCCAGGCCGCCGTCGACGTGGTTGGCCAGCTGCAGGCTGGCGCCGTGCTGCTCGGCGATGTTGCGCGCGATGGTCAGGCCCAGGCCGGTGCCGCCCGAGGCGCGCGAACGCGAGCTCTCGATGCGGTAGAAGGGCTCGAACACCTGCGCCATCTGGTCCTGGGCGATGCCGGGGCCGTGGTCGCGGATGCGCACGCGCGTCGAACCGGCCATGCGCTCGACCGTCACCTCGGCCGACTGGCCGTACTTGACGGCGTTGTCGATCAGGTTGACCAGGCAGCGGCGGATCGACATCGGCCGGCCCATCGCCGTCATCGCGGCGCGGCCGTGCAGGCGCACCGGCTGGCCGGCGTCGGCGGCGTCGGAGCAGACGCTGTCGAGCAGCGAGTCGAGGTCGAGCGCCTGCATGTTCTCGGTGGTGTCCATGCTGCGCGCCAGATCCAGCCCCTCCTTGACCATCTGCTGCATGGCCGACAGGTCGTCCACCAGGCGTTGCCGCAGCTCGGCGTCGGCGACTTTTTCCAGCCGCAGGCGCAGGCGGGTCAGCGGCGTCTGCAGGTCGTGGGTGATGGCGGCCAGCATCTGTGTGCGCTGGAAGATGTGCTGGCGGATGCGCGCCTGCATGGCGTTGAAGGCCGCGCTGGCCTGGCGGATCTCGCCGGCGCCGCCCAGGGCCAGCGGCGGGTGGTTGATGTCGTTGCCCAGGCCCTTGGCCGCTTGCGCCAGCTTCTTCAGCGGCCGCATGGTCATGCGCGTGACCAGGTAGGCCAGCACGGCGATGCTGAGCAGGAAGGGCAGGATGCTCAGCAGCTCGTTCTTGTTGCCGCCCGGCGGCGCGCGCGGCGGCAGCACGGACAGCTTCATCACCTCGCCGTCGTGCATGCGCACGAACATCGTCTCGCAGGTGCCGCGCCACTGCTTGGGACCGAACAGCGAGACCGACTTGCGCGGCCGGTCGCATTCGGCCGGCCGCTCGGCCAGCGGGCTGAGCGAGAAGCCCTGGCCCAGGCGCAGCTGCAGCGCGGCGGAGAAATCGGTCTGCTGCAGGTCCGGGGCGGCCGCCTGCCGCACCGGTTCGAGGCGCACGCTGCCCCGGCTGGCCACCTTCAGGTAGGCCGGCCGCGACACCGGCGGCACCACGTCGGCGGTGGTGATCAGTTGTTCGGCCCGTTCGAGGGCGTGGAAGTCGCGGTAGCGTTCGATGGCGCGGGTGCGCTCGCCCACCGCCAACCATTGGGTCAGCGCGGCCGAGGCGACAATGCCCAGCAGCAGCACCAGGAACACCCGCCCCGTCATCGAGCCGAGAAATGCCCTCACGCGTTCGGCTCCACGCTGACCTGGCCGGCCAGCACGTAGCCGCCGTTGCGCACCGTCTTGATGATCTGCGGCAGGCGCGCGTCCTCGCCCAGCTTTTGCCGCAGGCGGCTGATCTGGATGTCGATCGAGCGGTCGAAGGGGTCGGCGTCGCGGCCCTGGGTCAGGTTGAGCAGCTGGTCGCGGTTGAGCACGCGGTTCGGATGCTCGAGGAACACCTTGAGCAGGCGGAACTCGGCGCCCGACAGCATGATGACCAGGCCGTCCGGGTTGAGCAGGTGGCGCGCCGTCAGGTCCAGCGTCCAGCCGGAGAAGCGCATCTGCTGCGCCTTGTCGGCCGCGCTGTTGGACGGCATGGCGTGGCTGCGCCGCAGCACGCTGCGGATGCGCGCCAGCAGCTCGCGCGGCTCGAAGGGCTTGGGCAGGTAGTCGTCGGCGCCCATCTCCAGGCCGAGGATGCGGTCGAGCGGCTCGCTGCGCGCCGTCAGCATGATCACCGGCAGGGTCGAATGGGCGCGCAGCTTGCGGCACAGCGTCAGGCCGTCCTCGCCGGGCAGGTTCAAGTCCAGCACCACCAGGTCGGGGCGCGACTCGTCGAGCATCTTCCACATCGCCACGCCGTCGGCCGCACACAGGGGCCGGTAACCATTGGTTTCAAGGTAGTCGGCCAGCAGGGTGCGGATCTCGCGATCGTCGTCGACGATCAGAATAGTAGATGATGGTTCCATGACGCTGATTATCCCCTGAAGGCCGGCACCGACCAACGGCCAATTGTATCGTCTTGTATATACCGGGGCGCCATCCGGCGGCGCGAAACATATGGATACAAAATGCACCGGTGGGGAAACTTCTTCGAAACAGCTTGCTGCCATGATGGCTTCATGTGCGGTGCGATGGCACCCGTGACACACACACTTCTATCGACACGACAAAGGAACCATCATGAACACCATTCGCAAAAACATCCTGATCGGCCTGACGGTACTCGGCATGGGCACGGCCTCGCTGGCCGCCCACGCCGCCGACACCACTACCGCCGCCGGCGCCGGCCGCCACGGCCACCAGGCCAACGCCGAGCAGATGCAGGCCAAGATGGCCGAGCACTTCGCCGCGCGCCAGGCCAAACTGCACGAGCTGCTCAAGCTGACGGCGCAGCAGGAGGCCGCCTGGACCACCTACCAGGCCGCCATCAAGCCGAGCGCGCCGGCTGCCCGCCCGGACCACGCCGCCTTCGAGAGCAGTGCCCGCGCCCGAGCGTATGGCCAAGATGATCGACCTGGCCAAGCAGCACACCGCCACCATGGAAAGCCATCTGACGGCGCTGACCGCGTTCTACGGCACACTGACGGCCGAGCAGAAGAAAGTGTTCGACGCCAAGGTGATGGGCGGCGAGCACGGCCCGCGCGGCATGCGCCACGGCATGATGCATCGCGGCTAATTTCCCCTTAGCTCCATCTCGGCACGCCAAGGCGGTGCGCCAAGGCGGCGCGCCAAGGCGGTGCGCCAAGATCGGGCAACAAATCCGGACGGCACAGCCGGGCGGCAATAACCAAGGGAGCGGACCATACGGTGCGCTCCCTTTCCATTTCCCCCACCCCGCGACGCGGAAGCCGGGGTCAGACCCCGTACGGGGTCTGACCCCTCGCTTGCGGGGTTACGCCGGCGCCCCGCCAAACGTTCGCCCTTGGCTAGTTCAGCTTGTCCAGCGAAGCGCGGAACTTCTCCGCGTCCTGGAAGCCGATCACGCGCGAATCGGCGATTTCCCGGCCCTTGCCGTCGAACAGGATGATGCCCGGCGGGCCGTACAGGCCGAAACGCTTGAGCATGGCCTTGTCGTCGGCGTCGTTGGCGGTCACGTCGACCTGCAGCAGGATGGAGTTGGCCAGCCGCGCGCGCACCTTGGCATCGACAAAGGTCAGCTTCTCCATCTCCTTGCAGGACACGCACCAGTCGGCGTAGAAGTCGAGCATGGCGGTCTTGCCGCCGCTCTGCGCCAGCGCGGCGTCGAGCTCGGCCACCGTCTTGACGCGCTTGAACGGCAGCGCCTCGGCGACGCCGCCTTCGCGCAGGTGCGCCAGCGGCGCCAGCACGTCGCGCCCGCCGCTGGCCGCGCCGACCAGCTGCACCACGCCCAGCGCGGCGAACAGCAGCCCGGCGGCCTTGCCGGCCCACTTGCCCGGACGGGCCAGCAGGTAGCCGCCGTAGCCGACCAGCAGCACGGTCCAGCCCAGCATCTGCACCACCGGCGGCAACACCGGCGACACCAGCCACCAGGCCATGGCCAGCAGCAACACGCCGAAGAAGCGCTTGACCGCGTCCATCCAGGCGCCGGCGCGCGGCAGCAGCGAGCCGGCCGACACGCCCACCAGCAGCAACGGCAAACTCATGCCCGCCGCCATCGCGAACAGCGCCGAGCCGCCGACGACCACGTCGCCGGTCTTGCCGATGTAGACCAGAATGCCGGCCAGCGGCGCCGCCACGCAGGGGCCGACGATCAACGCCGAGATGGCGCCCATGACGAACACGCCGGCCAGCTTGCCGCCGGACTGGCGGTTGGAAATCGAACTCAAGCGGGTTTGCAGCGCGGCCGGCACTTGCAGGTCGTACACGCCGAACATCGACAGCGACAGGGCCGCCATCAGCAAACCGAAGGCGCCCAGCACCCAGGGGTTTTGCAAACTCGCGGCCAGGCCCGCGCCAGCCAGGCCGGCGGCGATACCCAGCGCGGTGTAGACACTCGCCATGCCCAGCGAATAGGTGGACGACAGCAGCAGGCCGCGCCCACGGCTGACCTTGGTGCCCTCGCCGACGATGATGAAGGAAAGGATAGGCACCATCGGCAGCACGCAGGGCGTGAACGACAGGCCGAGGCCGAACAGGAAGAACAGTGGCAGGTAGACCATCAGCTTGCCGCCCTTCAGCGCCGCCTCGATGACGCCCATTTCGCTGGGCGCCGGTGCTGCCGGCGGCACGGCGGCGGCCACGGCGGGCGCTTCGATGATGGTGGTTTGCGGCATCGGCACGCTGTTGACGGTGACGCCGGGCGAGACCGGCGCCGACTGCGCCGGCGCGGCGGGCGCGACGCTGGCGGCGGCCGGCGCCGAGCCGACCTTCGCGCTGGCGCCGCTGGCGGCGGATGTGCTGCCGGCGGCGGTGCCGGCGGGCGGCGCGGCGGCCGGCGCGGGCGGCACCGGCACCATGCCGCTGCCCACCAGGCTGGCCTTGGCGTCCTGCGGCGCGTAGCACAGGCCCTTGTCCGAACAACCCTGGCTGGTGGCCTGCAGCGTGAACGGACCGCCGCTCTCGACCGGAATGGTGATGGTCACGCTGTGGCGGTAGGTCTCGACCTTCTTGTTGAAGGTCTCGTCGAACTTGACCTTGCCCGGCGGGATCGCCGGCGCGCCCAGTTTCGCGCCGCTGGCGGCGAACTTGAAGCGCTCGCGGTACATATAGTAGCCCTCGGCGATCTGGTAGGTGACGGCGACGGTGTGGCCGTCGACCATGCGGGCCGAGAACTTGAAGGCGGCGTCCGGTTCGAGGAACTCCTCGTCGGCCAGCGCCGGGCGCAGCGCGCCCAGGGCCAGCAACAGCAGCAGCAAGAAGCCGGACAACAGCGCCACAAGGCGCGGTGCGGAAAAGGCGCTACGGACAGGATGGAACATGGACACCTTCGGAAAATAGGCTAAAGCAATCGACAAAACCAGCATAGTACACCGGCCGTCCCGGCGCCGCCTGAGGCCAGCCTTAAGCCATCCGCCAGCCATCCCGCGCCGGGCCCGGCATTCGGACACGAGCTCGACAGTGCCCCGGGCCGAGGTCCGACATGGCCACGGGCCCCACCAGTATAGGCGGCGCGGCGGCGCGATTCCTTGATGAAATGTCTGGATTTCCGCGCCGGGCATAAAAAAAAGCCAGGCTCAGCCTGGCTTTTTTTCGCTTACTAACGGCCGAGATTACTCAGCGGTTGGAGCGTCGTCCATTTCGGTGACTTCAGGACGGTCCAGCAGCTCAACGTAAGCCATTGGAGCGTTGTCGCCAACACGGAAACCCATTTTCAGGATGCGCAGGTAGCCGCCGTTACGGTTGGCGTAACGTGGGCCCAGATCGGCGAACAGTTTCAGAACGATTTCGCGGTCGCGCAGGCGGGAGAAGGCCAGACGCTTGTTGGCCAGGGTGTCGGTCTTGCCCAGGGTCAGCATTGGCTCGACCACGCGACGCAGTTCTTTGGCTTTTGGCAGGGTGGTTTTGATTGCTTCGTGACGCAGCAGGGAAACCATCATGTTGCGCAGCATGGCGAGGCGGTGGGACGAGGTACGATTCAGCTTACGAAGGCCGTGACGGTGACGCATGGTAATTCCTTTCGGTTGGTTTTATTCCAGTTCTTCGATCAACCATGCACGTCGTGCATGGTCGCGGACCGGTTCAATAAACAGGTTAAATACAACATAAAGTCCGGGACACCTGTCCCGGACAGTGTTACTGCATTACTGCTTTACTACGGTACAACAAATGCTTTGCAGCGATTACTTCTCCAAACCGGCTGGCGGCCAGTTTTCGAGTTTCATGCCCAAGGTCAGGCCGCGCGACGCCAGCACTTCCTTGATTTCGTTCAGGGACTTGCGGCCCAGGTTCGGCGTCTTCAGCAGCTCGTTTTCCGAACGCTGGATCAGGTCGCCGATGTAGTAGATGTTTTCGGCTTTCAGGCAGTTGGCCGAACGCACGGTCAGTTCCAGGTCGTCGACCGGACGCAGCAGGATAGGATCGACCAGCGGGGCGCGCGATGGCGCTTCGGCGGCCGCTTCCGTGCCTTCCAGGGCGGCGAACACGTTCAGTTGGTCGACCAGCACGCGGGCCGATTGACGGATCGCTTCTTCCGGCGAGATCACACCATTGGTTTCAATGTTGATGATCAGCTTGTCCAGATCGGTACGCTGTTCGACGCGGGCCGACTCGACGAAGTACGAGACGCGGCGCACCGGCGAGAACGAGGCGTCCAGAATGATGCGGCCGATGGTCTTGTTGGTGTCTTCCGACAGGCGGCGGACGTTGCCCGGCACATAGCCACGGCCTTTTTCGACCTTGATCTGCATGTCCAGCTTACCGCCGGCGGTCAGGTGGGCGATCACGTGGTCCGGGTTGATCAGTTCCACATCGTGTGGCAGATCGATATCGGATGCCAGGATGGCGCCTTCGCCTTCCTTTTTCAGGGTCAGGGTGACGGAGTCACGGTTGTGGACTTTGAAGACCACGCCCTTCAGGTTCAGCAGCAGATCGACGACGTCTTCTTGCACGCCGTCGAGCGACGAGTATTCGTGTACAACACCGGCGATCGTCACTTCGGTCGGCGCGTAGCCCACCATCGACGACAGCAGGACGCGGCGCAGCGCATTACCCAATGTATGGCCATAGCCGCGTTCGAACGGCTCCATCACTACTTTAGCGTGGCCGGCGCCGAGCGCCTCTACATCGATAATACGTGGCTTCAACAAACTGTTTTGCATGAAATGTCCTTTTCAATACCCTCGGCTCGTTACGCCGATAAGGCTGATGGCATTAGTGAAAACGCCCACTCCGGGGAGTGGGCGGGGATCTTACCGACTGCGATTAACGCGAGTACAGTTCGACGATCAGCGATTCGTTGACGTCGTTGCAGATTTCGTTGCGCTCTGGCAGGGACTTGAAGGTGCCTTCCATTTTCTTGGCATCAACCGAAACCCAGCTAGGCATGCCGACTTGTTCAGCCAGCGACAGTGCTTCAACGATACGCACTTGCTTTTTCGACTTTTCGCGGACGGCGATGACGTCGCCGATTTTGACGGCGTACGAAGCGATGTTGACAACGATACCGTTGACGGTGAACGCTTTGTGCGATACCAGCTGACGCGCTTCAGCGCGGGTCGAGCCGAAGCCCATGCGGTATGCAACGTTGTCCAGACGGGTTTCCAGCAACTTCAACAGCGTTTCGCCGGTGTTGCCTTTACGACGGTCCGCTTCGGCGAAGTAGCGGCGGAACTGACGTTCCAGCACGCCGTACATGCGCTTGACTTTTTGTTTTTCGCGCAGTTGGTTGCCGTAGTCCGAGGTGCGGGCGCCGGATTTAACGCCGTGCTGGCCTGGTTTGACGTCCAGTTTGCACTTGCTGTCGAGCGAGCGACGTGCGCTCTTCAGGAACAGGTCAGTGCCTTCACGACGGGAAAGTTTTGCTTTAGGTCCGATATAACGTGCCACGATGTTTCCTTTGTTTGAATAATAACGCCCCAGCCACACACATGGAAACCATGCTGATGCGGTTAGGCGCTAGTCTGGTCCCTACTCGGCCAGACGGTGGCTAAAAACGAAAAACCCGCCAAACAGTTCGGCAGGCGTCAATAGCCGGGCAGTATAACCGTTTCCGGCTGCCTGCTCCAGCGATTTTTTTCTACGACTTGTGCATGGCACCGGGTGCCACGCCTGAAACGGGTCGATCCCTACGGCAGAAGGCGGGCGAGCGAACCCGCCGCCGACTGCGTATTAGATACGACGACGCTTCGGAGGACGGCAGCCGTTGTGCGGTACTGGGGTAACGTCCTGGATCTCGGTGATCTTGATGCCCAGGTTGTTCAGTGCGCGCACCGCGGATTCGCGACCAGGACCAGGCCCCCCTCGATACGCACTTCCAGGTTCTTCACGCCGCATTCCACTGCGACTTTACCAGCTGCTTCGGCCGCAACCTGCGCTGCGAACGGGGTCGATTTACGCGAACCCTTGAAGCCAGCGCCACCGGAGGTCGCCCACGACAGGGCATTGCCCTGACGGTCGGTGATGGTGATGATGGTGTTGTTGAAGGAAGCGTGAACGTGCGCGATACCTTCGGCGACGTTCTTCTTAACCTTTTTGCGGACGCGCGCTGCTGCTGCGCTGCTTTGTTGCTTAGCCATGTGATTTCCCTAGATTATTTCTTGAGCGATTGTGCGGCTTTGCGCGGACCCTTGCGAGTACGTGCATTGGTGCGAGTACGCTGGCCGCGGACCGGCAGGCCCTTACGGTGACGCATACCACGGTAGCAACCCAGGTCCATCAAACGCTTGATGTTCATCGAGATTTCACGACGCAGGTCGCCTTCGACGATGAATTTTGCTACTTCATCGCGGAGCTTTTCCAGTTCGTTGTCATCCAGATCTTTGACCTTTTTGTCGGTCGCAATGCCCGTCGCGGCGCAGATGAACTGTGCGCGTGGGCGGCCTACGCCGTAGATGGCCGTCAGGCCGATTACGGTGTGCTGATGATTGGGGATATTAACCCCTGCAATACGTGCCATTCGTTATTCCTCGATAAATAACGGTTATTAACCTTGACGCTGCTTGTGACGCGGTTCGACGCAGATTACGCGAACGACGCCTTTGCGCTTGATGATCTTGCAGTTGCGGCAGATCCGCTTGACTGAGGCGTTAACTTTCATTTTGCTCTCTCTTAAGTTCGATTATCTATTTACTTGGTCCGGAACACGATACGGGCTCGGCTCAAATCGTAAGGTGTCAGTTCTACCGTCACCTTGTCGCCAGGAAGAATGCGGATATAGTTCATCCGCATTTTACCCGAAATATGGCCGAGCACCACGTGCCCGTTCTCCAGCTTCACTCGAAATGTTGCATTCGGGAGATTCTCAAGAATCTCGCCCTGCATCTGTATGACGTCGTCTTTTGCCATTCGGTATGTTTACCAGCGCTTATCGCGTCGGAATTCCGCCCTTGAAGTTTGCTTTGCGCAGCAGCGATTCATATTGCTGCGACATCACGTAGTTCTGTACCTGCGCCATGAAGTCCATGGTGACAACTACAATAATCAACAGAGAAGTACCACCAAAATAGAACGGTACCTTCCACTGGGCTTGCATAAATTCCGGCAACAAACACACCAAAGTGATGTAGATGGCGCCTGCCAGCGTCAATCGCGTGAGGATCTTGTCGATGTAACGGGCTGTCTGCTCACCGGGACGAATCCCTGGCACGAAGGCCCCGCTCTTCTTCAAGTTATCCGCCGTTTCCTTGCTGTTGAACACCAAAGCGGTGTAGAAGAAGCAGAAGAACACGATGGCGATGGCGTACAACAGTGCGTGGATAGGCTCGCCTGGCCCCATCGATGCTGCCAAATCTTTCAAGAACCGGATCGCCGGGTTGGCCTGGTCGGCGCCCTTCGAGAACCAGTCCAGGATCGTGGTCGGGAACAAGATAATCGACGAAGCGAAGATCGGTGGGATCACACCGGCCATATTCAACTTCAATGGCAGGTGGGACGTCTGTCCACCGTAAATCTTGTTACCTACCTGGCGTTTCGCATAGTTCACCAGAATCTTGCGCTGACCGCGTTCGACAAACACCACGACGAACGTCACCAACGCCACCAAGGCCACGATGATGATCGCCGAGAAGCTGCCGATCGCACCGTTGCTGACCTGGGCGAACAAGCTACCCAGGGCACTCGGCAGACCGGCGGCGATACCGGCGAAGATGATGATCGAGATGCCGTTACCCAAGCCGCGCTCGGTAATCTGCTCACCCAACCACATCAGGAACATGGTGCCGGTCAACAGCGTCACGACCGTCACGAAACGGAATGCCAGACCGGGGTCCAGCACCAGGCCAGCTTGCGATTCCAGTGCGACTGCGATGCCGAGCGCTTGGAAGGTCGCCAGTGCCACCGTGAAATACCGGGTGTACTGGGTGATCTTGCGCCGGCCTGCTTCGCCTTCTTTTTTGAGCGCTTCCATCTGCGGCGAGACGATCGACAGCAATTGCATGATGATCGAGGCCGAGATGTAAGGCGTGATACCCAGCGCAAACACTGCGAAGCGCGAGAGGGCGCCGCCACTGAACATGTTGAACATGCCCAGGAAACCGCCCTCTTGCGACTTGAACAGCGCGGCTAATTGTACCGGATCGATCCCGGGAACCGGGACGTGAGCGCCGATACGATAAACCACCAATGCGCCAAGCAAGAACCACAGCCGTCCCCAGGGGAAGCCGGCCGCTGCACTTTTAGCAAGTTGTGGATTAGTCGCCAATTTTCGCTCCGATCAAGCTGTTAGCGGTCAACTCAGGCTACCGAGCCGCCGGCTGCTTCGATGGCTGCCTTCGCGCCAGCGGTCACTTTCAGGCCTTTGAGGTTCACCGCTTTGGTGATCTCGCCGGACAGAATGACGCGCACGTCGCGGGCCAGCACGCTGAGCACGCCAGCTTGCTTGAGCACCAGGATGTCGACATCGCCGACCGCCAGATTGTTCAGATCGGACAGGCGCACTTCAGCTTTGAAGGTCGCGTTGAGCGATTTGAAACCACGCTTAGGCAAGCGGCGTTGCAGAGGCATCTGACCGCCTTCGAAACCGACTTTGTGGAAGCCGCCCGAACGCGATTTTTGACCCTTGTGACCACGGCCCGAGGTTTTACCCAGACCGGAGCCGATACCGCGGCCGACGCGACGCTTGTAGTGCTTGGCGCCGTCAGCTGGTTGAATGGTATTCAGTTCCATGATTTCTCCGTTGGTAAGCCCGAAGGCTTACGCGACTACTTTAACGAGGTACGAGACTTTGTTGATCATGCCGCGCACGGATGGGGTGTCCTGCAACTCGGCAACCGAGTTAACACGACGCAGACCCAGGCCGCGTACGGTGGCACGGTGGTCTTCACGCGTGCCGATCAAGCCCTTGACCAATTGTACTTTGACTGTTTTTGTCATGATGTCCACCTTAGCCCAGGATGTCTTCAACCGACTTGCCGCGCTTGGCGGCGATGTCGGATGCAGTGCTCATTTTCGACAGACCGTCGAGCGTGGCACGAACCAGGTTGTAAGGGTTCGACGAGCCGGTGGATTTCGCCACCACGTCCGTCACGCCCATTACTTCGAAGATTGCGCGCATAGCGCCGCCGGCGATGACGCCAGTACCTGGCTTAGCCGGGTTCATCATCACTTTCGACGCGCCGTGACGGCCGTAGACGGTGTGATGCAGGGTGCCGTTCTTCAGGGGTACCTTGATCAGGTTGCGACGGGCTTCTTCCATTGCCTTCTGCACACCAACCGGTACTTCCTTCGACTTGCCCTTGCCCATGCCGATGCGGCCATCGCCGTCACCAACTACGGTCAGCGCGGCGAAACCCATGATACGACCACCCTTGACCACTTTGGTCACGCGGTTGATCGCGATCATTTTTTCGCGCATGCCATCATCCGGCTTGTCGGATTGCATTTTTGCTTGCATTTTTGCCATGATCGTTCCTTAGAACTTCAGACCGGCTTCACGCGCGGCTTCTGCCAGCGCCTTCACTCGGCCGTGGTAACGGAAACCGGAGCGGTCAAACGCGACTTCGGTGATTCCTGCTTTCAAAGCTTTCTCAGCGACGCGCTTGCCGACCAGTGCGGCGGCGGCGGCGTTGCCACCCTTGCCGGACTTGCCTGCCAGTTCGGTACGCACTTCGACTTCAGCGGTCGATGCCGACACCAGAACTTTAGCGTCCGGGCTGATCAGGTTCGCGTAAATGTGCAGGTTGGTGCGGTGCACCGACAGGCGATTTACTTTCAGTTCCGCGATCTTGATGCGCGTTTGGCGTCCGCGGCGAAGCCGTGATTCTTTCTTATCCATCGTCAGCCCCTAATTACTTCTTCTTGGTTTCTTTAAGCTTAACCACTTCGTCCGCATAGCGAACGCCCTTGCCCTTGTATGGCTCAGGGGAGCGGTAAGCGCGAACTTCGGCGGCGACTTGGCCCACCTGCTGGCGATCGATACCCTTGATCAGGATTTCGGTCGGCGTCGCGGTGGCGCAGGTCACGCCGGTTGGCATCGCGTGGACGACAGGGTGCGAGAAGCCCAGGGACAGATTCAGCTTGTCGCCTTGTGCTTGCGCCTTGTAACCCACACCAACCAGGTTCAGCTTTTTCTCGAAACCCTTGGTGACGCCGGTGACCATGTTGTTGACCAGGGCGCGCAGCGTGCCGGACATGGCATTGGCTTCGCGGCTGTCATTGGCCGGGGCGAAATTGAGGGTTCCTGCGTTGTTTTCTACCGTCACCAGACCGTTCAGGCTCTGGGTCAGGACGCCCAGCGGGCCCTTGACGGTGATCGCTTGTGCGGAGATGGCGACTTCGGCGCCAGCTGGCACAGCGATTGGCATTTTAGCTACTCGAGACATGTGTAACTCCTTATGCGACGTAGCAAATAACTTCGCCGCCGACACCGGTAGCGCGTGCTTTGCGGTCAGTCATGACGCCTTGCGGAGTCGACACGATCGCCACACCCAAGCCATTCATCACAGTAGGGATCTCGTCTTTGCCCTTGTAGACGCGCAGGCCCGGACGGGACACGCGCTCAAGGCGCTCGATGACGGGACGGCCAACATAATACTTCAAACCGATCTTCAGTTCCGCCTTGCCACCAGCTTCGGCGACGGCGAAATCTTCAATGTAACCCTCGTCCTTCAGGACGTTGGCAATCGCAATTTTGACTTTCGACGATGGCATGGCCACGGTCGTTTTTTGCACGCCCTGGGCGTTACGAATGCGGGTCAGCATATCGGCGATAGGATCGCTCATACTCATTGCATATTCTCCTATTACCAGCTTGCTTTAGTCATACCCGGGATCTCACCACGCATGGCGAATTCACGGAGCTTGATACGACCCAGACCGAATTTACGGAATGTGCCGCGAGGACGACCGGTGATGGCGCAGCGGTTACGCTGGCGAGTCGGAGCGGAGTTACGTGGCAGCGCCTGCAGTTTCAGGCGAGCTTCGTAACGCTCTTCTTCCGACTTCGACTGGTCATCAATGATGGCCTTCAGCGAAGCGCGCTTGCCGGCAAACTTGTTTGCCAGGTCGACACGTTTCTGCTCACGATTAATCAGTGCGAGTTTTGCCATGATCTCAGTTTCTGAACGGGAATTTAAAGGCGGCGAGGAGTGCTTTCGCTTCGTCGTCGGTCTTGGCGGTGGTGGTGATCGAAATGTTCATACCACGCAGCGCATCAATCTTGTCGTACTCGATCTCAGGGAAGATGATCTGTTCCTTGACACCGATGTTGTAGTTGCCACGACCGTCGAACGAACGACCGGACACACCACGGAAATCGCGCACGCGCGGCAGGGCCACGGTGATGAAGCGATCCAGGAACTCGTACATGCGAGCGCCGCGCAGGGTGACCATGGTACCGATCGGATAGCCTTCACGGATTTTGAAACCCGCGATTGCTTTACGCGACTTGGTGGTCACTGGCTTCTGGCCGGCGATCTTGGTCAGATCGCCAACAGCGTGCTCAAGGACTTCTTGTCGGCGATAGCCTCACCAACACCCATGTTCAGGGTGATCTTGGTCAGACGTGGAACTTCCATTACCGACTTGTAACCAAATTTCGTGGTCAGGTCGGCAACGACTTTATCTTTATAGAACTCTTGGAGACGTGCCATGATTTCTTAAGCCTTCACTACTTCGCCGGACGATTTAAAGACGCGGACTTTTTTGCCGTCCACTTCTTTGAAACCAACACGGTCTGCCTTGCCAGACGCTGCATTGAACAATGCAACGTTGGACACGTGAATCGGCATTGTCTTGTCGACGATACCACCTTGAACGCCAGTCATTGGGTTAGGCTTGGTCGCTTTTTTGGCGACGTTGATGCCTTCAACCACGACGTGCTCAGCATCGATACGCTGCTGTACCACGCCACGTTTGCCCTTATCTTTCCCGGTCAGAACGATGACTTCGTCGTTTTTACGAATCTTATCCATTACGACTCCTTACAGGACTTCCGGTGCCAGGGACACGATCTTCATGAACTTTTCAGTGCGCAGTTCGCGCGTGACTGGTCCAAAAATACGGGTACCGATCGGTTCCAGCTTGGCGTTGAGCAGAACAGCAGCGTTGCTGTCGAACTTCACCAGGGAACCGTCTTGGCGGCGAACACCTTTAGCGGTGCGCACAACCACGGCGTTATAAATTTCACCTTTTTTGACACGGCCACGTGGCGCAGCAACCTTAACGGTTACCTTGATCACGTCGCCGATGCCAGCATAACGGCGCTTGGAGCCGCCCAATACCTTGATGCACATGACTTCTTTGGCACCGGTATTGTCAGCCACTTCGAGCCGGCTTTCAGTTTGAATCATAGTATTCTCTTTCCCAACTTAAGCCGAAGAATCCACACAATGTAGACCCGCGGTCAGTCTTGGTCCCGCCAGTGGCGCCCGTGGGGCCCCGCTGTTTGGGTGCTTGACCTTCGTACTGCACTGACCGCTGGTGCTACCGTCTGTGACCAGACACTTTGCGGCGTTACATGAACGAAGCCCGCAAGTATTACATACAATTTGCGGGCTTGCAAGAACTAATTAAAAACACCCCGCGCCGTTGCCGGAGCGGGGTTTTCCTAATTAAACGATTTGTGCGGCTTGCACCACACGAGTCACGGTCCATGCCTTCGTTTTGGAGATCGGGCGACCTTCCTGGATCTCGACCGTGTCACCGGCTTTGACCTGGTTGGTTTCGTCATGCGCGTGGTACTTGTTCGAGCGCATGATGATCTTGCCGTACAAAGGATGCTTGACGTGACGTTCGATCAGAACGGTAACGGTCTTGTCCATCTTGTCGGACACCACTTTACCGATCAGCGTGCGCTTGAGCGGCTTTTTCACTGGTTCGGTCATTTGGCTTCCTTGATGTTCATTACCGTCTTTACACGCGCGATGTCGCGGCGTACCTTCTTGAGCTGCGAAGTGTTGCTCAGCTGCTGCGTAGCGATTTGCATACGCATGCCGAACTGTGCCTTCAACAGGTCATTCAACTCTTTTTGCAGAGCTGCCTGGTCTTTGCCGCGGAGTTCAGTTGCTTTCATAATTCAACTCCAATTATTGGCCAACTTGACGCACGACGAAGGTCGTGGCCAGTGGCAGTTTAGCGGCGGCAAGACGGAAAGCTTCCCGTGCCAGCGCTTCGTCCACGCCGTCCATCTCGTACAGGACTTTGCCTGGCTGGATTTCAGCGACGTAGTACTCTGGATTACCCTTACCGTTACCCATACGGACTTCGGCAGGCTTGTTCGAGATTGGCTTGTCCGGGAACACGCGGATCCAGATACGACCGCCACGCTTGATGTGACGGGTCATGGCGCGACGTGCTGCCTCGATTTGGCGTGCCGTGATACGACCACGGGCAACAGCTTTCAGACCGAATTCGCCGAACGACACGGCGGTGCCGCGGCTGTGCGAAATACCGGTGTTACGGCCTTTCTGCTCTTTACGATACTTTCTGCGTGCTGGTTGCAGCATGATTATTCTCCTGCTTTCTCAGCTGGCGCAGCAACGACGGCCGGTTTAGCGGCGGTACGCACACGTGCACCTGGTGCTGTGGTTGGTTTCGCACCGGCGCCGGCTGGACGCGGACGGCCAGCTGGTTTGCCGTCGTCACGACGTGGACCGCGGCTTTTCTTCTCGTCCGGCGGGGTGTCGATGACTGGTGCGTCGCCGTTCGGCGCGCGGTCACCCTTGTACACCCACACCTTGACACCGATGATGCCGTAGGTGGTCGACGCTTCGCTGGTACCGTAGTCGATATCGGCGCGCAGGGTGTGCAGAGGCACGCGACCTTCGCGATACCACTCTTTACGAGCGATTTCGATACCGTTCAGACGACCCGACGACATGATCTTGATGCCCAGGGCACCCAGACGCATGGCGTTCTGCATCGCGCGTTTCATGGCGCGACGGAACATGATGCGTTTTTCCAGCTGTTGGGCGATCGAATCGGCGATCAGCTGCGAGTCGATTTCCGGCTTGCGGATCTCTTCGATATTGACGTGTACCGGCACACCCATGATTTTGGTCAGGGCTGCTTTCAGCACTTCGATATCTTCGCCTTTTTTACCGATGACCACGCCCGGACGCGAGCTGTAGATCGTGAAGCGCGCGTTCTTGGCAGGACGCTCGATGACGATGCGGCCAACCGAAGCGTTCTTCAGTTTGGTTTTCAGGTAGGCGCGTGCTTTCAGATCTTCGTTGAGCATGGCAGCGAAATTACCGTTGCCAGCGTACCAACGCGATGCCCAGTTACGGGTAACCGAAAGGCGGAAGCCTGTTGGATGTATCTTCTGTCCCATCGTGACTCCTTAGTTGCCGACAGTCACGAAAATGTGACAGGATTGCTTCGAGATACGATCACCCCGGCCTTTAGCGCGTGCAGTAAAGCGCTTCAGGATCGGGCCCTTTTCGACGTAGATCGTTTTCACGAACAGTTCGTCGATGTCCGCGCCATCATTGTGCTCGGCGTTGGCGATAGCCGACTCCAGAACCTTCTTGATGATGGTCGCGCCCTTTTTTGGGCTGAATTGCAGAATGTTGAGCGCAGCGTCAACTTTCTTGCCGCGGATCAGGTCAGCGACGAGGCGACCCTTTTGATCCGACAAGCGCACACCTTTGAGGATAGCTTTGGTTTCCATTATTTCTTCGCCTTCTTGTCAGCGGCATGGCCCTTGAACGTGCGGGTCAGCGCGAATTCGCCGAGCTTGTGACCAACCATGTTCTCGGAAACGTACACGGGAACGTGCAGTTTGCCGTTGTGAACAGCGATCGTCAGGCCGATGAAGTCAGGCATGATGGTCGAACGGCGGGACCAGGTTTTGATTGGCTTTTTGTCTTTGATCGCTTGCGCGGCTTCGACTTTTTTCACCAGGTGGGCGTCACAAAACGGCCCTTTTTTCAATGAACGTGTCATGTGCTACCCCTTATTTCTTGCCGCGGCGCGAGACGATCATGGAAGTAGTACGCTTGTTACGGCGTGTCTTCTTACCCTTAGTCTGTTGGCCCCAAGGCGAAACTGGATGACGACCAGCTGCTGTTTTACCTTCACCACCACCGTGCGGGTGATCGACCGGGTTCATGACCACACCGCGAACGGTAGGACGAACACCGCGCCAGCGCATCGCGCCGGCCTTACCGATTTTACGCAGGCTGTGTTCGGCGTTGCCGACTTCACCCACGGTGGCACGGCACTCGATGTGCACGCGACGCACTTCACCCGAGCGCAGACGCACTTGAGCGTAGGTGCCTTCGCGGGCCATCAGGACGACGCCGGCGCCGGCGGTACGGGCCATCTGGGCACCCTTACCTGGCAGCATTTCGACGCAGTGCATGATGGTGCCGACCGGGATGTTGCGGATCGGCAGGCAGTTGCCCGACTTGATAGGCGCTTCCGAACCGTTCATCACGCTGTCGCCAACGGCCATGCCCTTGGTGGCGATGATGTACTGGCGCTCGCCGTCGGCGTAGCACAGCAGAGCGATGTTCGCGGTGCGGTTAGGATCGTATTCGATCCGTTCCACTTTCGCTGGAATACCATCTTTCTGGCGCTTGAAGTCGATCAGGCGATAGTGCTGCTTATGACCACCGCCGATGTGGCGGGTGGTGATGTGGCCGTTGTTGTTACGGCCGGCAGTTTTGGATTTTTTCTCAACCAGAGCGGCGAACGGACGACCTTTGTACAGATCTGGGTTCACCACTTTTACCATGCCACGACGGCCTGGCGAGGTTGGTTTCATCTTAACGAGTGCCATTATTTAGCCTCCTCGGAGAAGTTGATTTCCTGGCCGGGCTTCAGGCACACGAAAGCGCGTTTGGTATGGTTGCGACGGCCGGTGTGGGCACCGGTGCGCTTCTGTTTACCTTGGCGGTTGGCTGTCTGAACCGACAGAACCTCAACCTTGAACAACAGTTCAACGGCTGCTTTGATTTCTGGCTTGGTCGCATCCTTGGTGACACGGAATACGATCTGCTCGTTCTTTTCCGCGACCATGGTGGCCTTTTCGGAAATGACCGGAGCCAGCAGCACCTTCATCAGGCGCTCTTCGCTAAATTTCAATACCGCGCTCATGCCAGCATCTCCTCAATCTTAGCCAGTGCAGCTTTGGTGACCAGGATCTTCTTGTAGAACACCAGGGACATTGGATCTGCGTGACGTGGTTCAACAACCAGCACGTTCGGCAGGTTGCGCGATGCCAGCAGCAGGTTCTCGTCCAGCGTGTCGGTGATGATCAGCACGGAGTCGAAACCCATACCGGTCAGCTTTTGCGACAGCAGCTTGGTCTTTGGCGCTTCGATCGTCAGATCTTCGATGATCGTCAGACGGTCTTCGCGGGCCAGCTGGGACAGGATCGAGCAGATACCTGCGCGATACATCTTTTTGTTCACTTTGTGGGTGAAGTTTTCGTCAGGCGAGTTCGGGAAGATCCGACCACCGCCGCGCCACAGTGGCGACGACGACATACCAGCACGAGCGCGGCCGGTACCTTTTTGGCGCCATGGCTTTTTCGTCGTGTGGTGAACTTCTTCACGGTCTTTCTGTTTGCGGTTACCACCGCGTGCGTTCGCCTGGTAGGCGACGACGACTTGGTGGATCAGCGCTTCGTTGTAGTCACGACCGAAAATGGTATCGGCGGCGGCAACGTTCGAGGCGGCTTGACCTTGCGCGTTCAAGAGCTTGAGTTCCATCGTTTAAGCTCCCTTCTTGGCTTTGGTTTTGACGGCTGGCGACACTACGACCTGGCCATTTTTCGCGCCTGGAATCGCACCCTTGACCAGCAGCAGCTGGCGGTCGGCGTCGATACGAGCGATGACGAGGTTCTGGATCGTACGGTTAACGTCACCCAGGTGACCGGTCATGCGCTTACCAGGGAAAACGCGACCTGGATCTTGCGCCATACCGATGGAGCCTGGAACGTTGTGCGAACGGGAGTTACCGTGGGTAGCGCGGCCGGAACCGAAGTGGTAACGCTTGATGACGCCAGCGTAACCTTTACCAATCGTAACGCCTTGGACGTCGACCTTTTGGCCGACTTCGAACAGGGAAGCGGCAACGACATCGCCGGCTTTCAGTTCTGCCGCCTTGGTGGCGTCGACGCGGAACTCTTTCAACAGAGTACCGGCTTCAACACCAGCTTTGGCGTGGTGACCAGCAACAGCCTTGGTCACGCGGGAAGCGCGACGTTGACCGAATGCGACCTGAACAGCGGAGTAACCGTCTGTTTCAGGAGTTTTGATTTGCGCAACACGATTGTTCGACACGTCCAACACGGTGACAGGAATCGAATCCCCTTCGTCCGTGAAAATGCGCATCATACCAACCTTGCGACCGAGGAGGCCTAGGCTCATTTTTTCTCCATTCCCACCTGCGATTGGGCGGGGCTTGTTTAACTACAAAGTAACGTATGAACTCAAAAAGGGCGAATCCATACCGAAGCCGGCTAGTGTATCCCGAAAAGGGTCTTGACGCAACAACTTAATACGGGGTATGTGGCGGCGGCGCGGGCGGGCGGCGGCGGCGGCGGGAATCGGGCGGAAAGGCAGGCGCGGCGCGGCCGCGGGCGCGCCGCGGGGGGCGCGGGGAGCGCCCCTCGTCCGGCCCGCTGCGGGCGCCGGACGCGGGGCCGGGAGCCGCTACATGCACTCGCCGTAGCACTCCAGCTTGAGGGCGCGGCACTCAGCGGCGCTGCTGTATTGCAGGCAGGAGCGGTATTGCACATCGCACTGATAGGTGCAGGGCGTCGAGGCGACGGCCATCGAGCTGCCCAGTCCGAGGGCGAAGAGGAACAGGGCCAATTTGGTTTTCATTGCAGTCTCCTGGGGGTAGGACCGGGCGCGCGACGGCGCCCGGACGGGAGGGGGCGGCGGCGCCGCCCCGGCTCCAAAACGTCGCCGCCGCGAAGCGGACGCCGGCTTACTGGCGGTAGCAGTCGCCCACGCAGGCGCTGCGGATGGCGCCGCACGAGGGCTGGCCGTCGGCGCGGCACTGGTTGTAGTCGTAGGTGCACTGGTTCAGGCAGGTGTTCAGGTTGGGCTGGGCCCAGGCCATCGAGCTGCCCAGGCCCAGCGCGAACAGGAACATACGGATTTTCAATTTCATCTTCTCTCCAAGTGGCTGCGCGGATGGCGACTGCGGCGCCGCCATGCCGCGCCACGGCGGCGACGCTGCTTGCGACGATGCCGGCTACACCATGTCGGGACAGCCGGCGTCGCACTCCTCGCGCCATTGCTGGCACGGCAGGCCTGTGCCGAAGCCGACGCACTGGCGGTAGTTCTCGGCGCACTGCTTGTAGCAGGCGTACACCGGGTCGTTGGCGTAGGCGCTAGAGGCGCCCAGGCCGAGGGTGAACAGGAACAGCGACAACTTCAACTTGTTCATTTTTTCGGTCCCTTCAGTTGCTGCGCTCGGCGCCGGACTACAGGCCTTCGCAGGTGTCCAAGCAGTCGGAAAGCTGCTGCAGGCAGGCCTCGTTCGGTTCCGGCGTCAGGATGCCGCCGGTGCAGCGCTTGTAGGCCTTTTGGCACTGGGTTTGGCATTGGTGTTGCGGGGTTTCGGCGTACACGGTCGCGCTGCCCAGGCCGAGTGCGAACACAAACAGCATCAGTTTGGCTTTCATGGTGCTTCCTCCAAGTCAGTGAGATAGACAACGGGGTGATGGGCCGGCGCGCACGCGCCGGCCCCGGCTTACTCTTACTCTTACTCGTCACGCAAGCAGAAGTGGCGGCACGCGGTCAGCGTGTCGTTGCACTGCGGGCCGCCGTTGTGGCTGACGCAGTAGCGCCATTCGGCCTGGCATTGGTTCAGGCACCAGTTGCCGCCGGCGTAGGCGGTGGCGGTCGAGCCGCCCAGGCCGAGGGCGAACATAAACAGGGTCAGTTTCAGCTTCATCGGTCATTCTCCAATTGTGGGTTCGAACGCGGCGGCGCGGCGCCAGGAAGCGCTCAGTTATGGTTGGAGCAGTCGGCGCGGCACTGGTACCAATCGTCTTTGCATTCCAGGCTGCCCGGCTGCTTCGCCAGGCAAGCCTGGTACTTGAGGTCGCATCGGTAGTGGCAGTACGGGTCGGCGTTGGCCAGCGAGCAACCCAGGCCGAGCGCAAACAGGAACAAGGCAATTCCCTTTTTCATCTTTTGTAGTCCTTAAAAAGGTCGAATCATAGGGACAATGGCGGCCGCTGCGGCGGCCGCCGCGATGCCTATTCGGCGCCGATGCACTCTTCCCGGCACTGTTGGCGCTCGGCGGCGCAGACCTCGCTCGGCTGCGACTTCAGGCAGTACTTGTAGACGGCGTTGCAACCCTGCAGGCACTCCCAGTTGGGCGGGCGGGCGTTGGCGGCGGAAGCTCCCAGGCCAAGGGCGAACAGGAACAGCGACAATTTCACTTTCATGGTGCGTCTCCAGATGGCGAATCGGACGGACGGATACAGGCCGGGCGCGCCGTCCGCACGCCCTGCCCGCCACAGCGGTGTTGCGATGTGTTCTAGCGGCTCAGGCGCCGGGCTTGCTGGCGCGCTTGAGCGCGTCCTCGATGGCGGCCTGGTTGAAGCCGGCGATGCGGCGGTTGCCGATCAGGATGACGGGCACGCCCTCGCCGTCGAGGCGCTTGAACTCCTCGCGGGCCTTGCTGGAGTCCTCGATGTCGAAGTCGGCGAAGGCGATGTTCTGGCCGCGCAGGAAGTCGCGTGTCTTGGCGCAATAGGGGCAGTGCTTGGTGCCGTAGACCACCACCTGGGTCTTGGCGTCGGGGAAGTAGGCGGCGTAGTTGCCCTCGGTGTAGGGCGATTTGAGCCATTGTGGGGCGTGCACGGCGACGTAGCCGGCGCCGAGGCCGGCGCCAAGCACCAGCAGATAGGAAACGGTTTGCTTCAGTTTCTGGATCAACATGTCGACTCGGCCTTGTTTCCGATGGTGAGACCGCCGATGGGCGTGCCGGTGCGGCGCGCGGCGGGAACATCAGGGCGCGCTCCGATCGGGAACCGCCCTGCCCTCGCCGATTTCGCCTACCTATATGAAATCGGCATATCAATATTACCTAAAATATACTTTTAGTAAAGATATATGAATTCGAGTTGCGTATTTACTACGCCGACCGCGCGCGGCCGGAACCGATCACAGGGCGTCGCAGGCGTCTTGGCAATAGGTGAGCTGCTCGATGCACCAAGGGTCGGGAGCGTCCGATACCGGCCCGTTGCAGCGCTCGTAGGACCTGTTGCAATCGGCCAGGCATTGCTCCCGTGGCGTGTCGGCATACACCGTCGCGCTGCCGAGGCCGAGGGCGAACATGAACAAAAGTGGCTTGATCTTCATTGCGGACTCTCCAAAGTTGACGATGTGGACTTGCTTGCAGGTGCTGCCGGAGCGCTGCTCGACGTGCGCACCGGCACGCCGGCGTCCAGGCAAAAGCTGCATGGGCATATGAAGTTAACATAGGAGAATTACCAAAACAATACTTTTAATAAATAGGTATTGTTGATGGTTGCGAAATTGGTACGCTCTTCGCGGCGGACCGGCAAGAACCAAAAAAAAAACCAGGCACGGCGTGCCTGGTTTTTCAGCCCTCGAGTTGCAGGGAATTAGAACGAGTAGGACGCGTTCGCCGCGAAGGTGCGCGGCTGCAGCAGATAGTCGGTGCGACGCCAGGCGACCGGCGAATCCTGATGCAACAAGTTGTTGATGTAGAAGCTCAACTTGACGTTCTTGATGCCCGAGTAGGTCACGCTGTAGTCGACCGTGGTGTTGCTGCGCACCCGTTCGCAGGCCGACATGTTTTCGGCGGAAACCTTCTGCGTGACGCAGTAGGTTGGCGACGCCTCGTTGTTGTTGGCATAGCCGCCGGTGTAGTTGACCGTCACGCTGTTGTCGAAGTCGCCCGATTTCAGCGAGCTGCGCAACTTCATGTTCAGGCGCGCCTCGCCGTCGTAGTTGCCGACGGTGCTAGCGCTGTAGGCGTTGTCGGAGACGCTGAAGTTCTGGTAGTTCAGGGCGTAGGCACCCTCGAGCTTGACCTTCACGTCGCCGATGTCCTTCAGCGTGAAGCGGCTGGTGATGTCGAAGTCGAAGCCGGAAGCGCGCGTCTTGCCGGAGTTGACATACGGGTTGTACACCAGGCCCAGCTTGCCGACGCCCTGGAAGTTGGTGGTGTTGCCCGGAGCGTACTTCTTGACCAGCGCCAGGAACTCGTTGTCGGTGCCGCTGTTGTCGACGCGCAGCAGTTGGCCGTCCGGCAGCGAAGCTTCGCCCTTCAGGATGTCGACGGTGGTGCGGGTGCCGATTTCGTTCTTGCGCTCGATGTTGTAGTAGTCGAGTGCGAAGGTCAGGCTCTTGATCGGCTCGAACACCAGGCCCAGCGTGTACGAACGCGAGGTTTCCGGCTTCAGGTCGGGGTTCGACTTGACGAAGCCCGGCAGCGCGCCCGAGCAATCGTTGCTCTGGTAGGTGTTGGCCAGTTGCTTGTCGCTGGTGGTCGCGCTCGGCGAATCCTGCACCAGCTTGTTCAGCGCGGCGGCGGTTGGGCAGCGGCGCGGGCCCTCCACCTTGTTGGAGACCGAACTACGGCCCAGACCGTTGCCCGATTCGACGATGTTCGGCGCGCGGAAGCCGCCGGCGGCCGTGGCGCGCAGCAACAACGAGTCGGTGGCGTTGACGCGCAGGCCCAGCTTAGGCGAGAGGTGGGCCTCGGTGCCGCTGGTCTTGTCGGCGCGCAGGGCGGCGCTCAGCTCGACGCGCTTGATCACCGGAATGGTGGCTTCGCCGAACACGGCGTACTGGCTGACGCGGTCCTTGACCTGCAGGCCGAAGATGCCGATCAGGTCGCCGTTGAGCACGTTGTCCGAACTCTTCATTTCGTAGGATTCGCGACGCAGGTTGGTGCCCAGCGCGATGCTCAGCGGACCGGCCGGCAGTTGCGCCACTTCGCCCGTGACGGTGGCGTCGAAGAAGGAGATGGTCGACTTGCCCTCGGTGGTGCGGACCGGGAACATCGACTCCAGCAGGGCCGGATCGTTTTGCTGGCCGAACTTGTAGGTGCCGTTGACGATCGCGTCGGTGTAGCCTTTGGCGCTGGCGGCGCGGGTCGACTTGCTGGCCGACGAGGTCATGTAGCCGACCGCCGATTTCCAGTCGAAGTCGCCGAGCGAGCCGTTCAAGGCCAGCATGGCGCGGGTTTGGTCCGACTCGGTGCGGTTGAAGTTGAAGCCGTTGCCGGTGTCCATCAGGCGGGCGCGGAACTCGGTCGGCGTGCTGTATGGATTGTTCGGGTGGCCGACCGGCAGTTTCGGATAGAAGAACGGGCCGACCATCTTGCCGCCGACGGCGTTGTACCAGATGTTGCTGGTGGTGGTGGCGACGCCCAGGTTGGTGTGCAGCGGCGCAACGAGGTATTCGCTGGTGGCGCCGGCGGTGGTGATCTCGAAATTGGCGTCGATGTCCTTGCCGATTTTGAAATGGGTGTTGCTGACGGCGGCATAGCGCTTGTTGTTCGTGTTCAGGCCGGTGTACGGGATGACGTCGAATTTGCACTGTTTGTCGGCCGGGTCGATCTGGTCGGCCGGGCAGCCGGGCGCGGCGACGATGTTGGTCGCGCTGCGGAAGTAGTTGCCGGTCGGCGAGTAGCCGCTCTTGGCGTCCCAGGTCGAGTGGCTAGGCGTCTTGCGGTACCAGGCCGGGATGCTGTTGGCCAGCTCGCCGGTGGTGTAGCCGTCGCGCTTGTAGCCCTCGAAGGTGATGTAGGTGTTGAAGCCCTGCTTGTCGATGTCGCCGTAGCCGTAGATGGCCGAGGCGCTGCGGTTGCGGCGGTCCTGGAAGCCGTCGGTGGCCTCGTAGTTGACCGACACCTTGCCGCCCTCGAAGTCCTTGCGCAGGATGATGTTGATGACGCCGGCGATGGCGTCGGAGCCGTAGATGGCGGAGGCGCCGTCCTTCAGGATCTCGATGCGCTCGATGGCCTCGGCGGCGATGGCGTCGAGGTTGGTGAAGTTTTGTTGCGCGCCGTCGGACAGGCCGTAGGGGGCGATGCGGCGGCCGTTGACCAGCACCAAGGTGGCGACCTTGCCCAGGCCGCGCATGCCGACGCCGGACGAGCCGGTGGCGAAGCCGCCCGAGCTGGCGGTGGTCGAGCTGATGTCGGTGCTGATCGCGCTCGACGACATCAGGATGCCCAGGGCGGTGTGCTCGCCGGTGCGCTCGATGTCGCCGCGGCTGAGGATCTGGATCGAACCGGCCGCCTCGGAGGCGGTGCGCTTGATGCTACTGCCGGTGATCTCGATGCGTTGGATTTTTTGCTCGCCGGCGGCCGCTTGTTGCGCCGAGGCGTAGGGCGAAAACGCCAGCGTCAATGCCAGTGCGATGGCGCTTTTCTTCAAAACAGGTAAATGACTCAAGACTACTCCCGGGTGAATTTTTCATATAAAAGTTCCGCGTGTTCGCCAAGGCCTTCTTGTTGTAAAAGTAGCCTGGTTTTTCACGCAACCCCGAAATGTCTCACACCGTTACCGAAAATAAAAGACTTTCAGCTTGATATTGTCGATATTTTCTAATTTGGAAGAAATACTGTTGCTTTTTGGAACGGACGACCCGCCGCACCGGCGCCGCCATGAAAAAAGGGGCCGGGCGGGTTCGCGATGCGAACCGGCCCGGCCCCTTCTTGAACCGGCGGGACACCCCGCCGGTTCGGCAATGATTATTGCAGTTTGATTTCGACGTCAACACCAGCTGGCAGGTCCAGCTTCATCAGCGCGTCGACGGTCTTGTCGGTAGGATCAACGATGTCCATCAGACGCTGGTGGGTGCGGATCTCGAACTGGTCGCGCGAGGTCTTGTTGACGTGTGGCGAACGCAGAACGTCGAAACGCTGGATGCGGGTTGGCAGGGGTACTGGACCCTTGACCACGGCGCCGGTGCGCTTAGCGGTTTCGACGATTTCCAGAGCGGATTGGTCGATCAGCTTGTAGTCGAAAGCTTTCAGACGGATACGGATTTTTTGATTTGGGGTCGACATGGTATTTCCTTAAAAGAACGAACCGCGGCGGCTGGCGCGCGGCAATAAGTAAAAAAACTACCTTGATACTGCTAGGGACGACATGATAGCACCAAAATGCGCGCCGTTCTCAGCAGCTCGATAAAAAAGGGCAGCGCCGCGAGCGGCCCTGCCCTTTTCATCTATCGCTAGTTCTTAAAAATCAAGAATTAAGCAATGATTTTTGCAACCACGCCGGCGCCGACGGTACGACCGCCTTCACGGATAGCGAAGCGCAGGCCTTCTTCCATGGCGATCGGGTTGATCAACTTGACGGTGATCGACACGTTGTCGCCTGGCATGACCATTTCTTTGTCCGCTGGCAGTTCGATCGAACCGGTCACGTCGGTGGTACGGAAGTAGAACTGTGGACGATAGTTGTTGAAGAACGGGGTGTGGCGACCGCCTTCGTCTTTCGACAGCACATAGATCTCGCCGGTGAAGTGGTTGTGCGGCTTGATCGAACCTGGCTTGGCCAGAACTTGACCACGCTGGACATCTTCACGCTTGGTGCCGCGCAGCAGCAGACCGACGTTGTCGCCAGCCATACCCTGGTCCAGCAGCTTGCGGAACATTTCCACGCCGGTGCAGATGGTTTTGACGGTGTCGGTGATGCCGACGATTTCGATTTCTTCGCCGACTTTGATGATACCGCGCTCGATACGGCCGGTAACAACGGTGCCGCGACCCGAGATCGAGAACACGTCTTCCACTGGCATCAGGAAGGCGCCGTCAACAGCGCGCTCTGGCGTAGGGATGTACGAATCGAGCGCTTCGGCCAGTTGCATGATGGCTTGCTCGCCCATTGGGCCGGTGTCGCCGTCCAGTGCCATACGTGCCGAACCTTTGACGATTGGCAGGTCGTCGCCTGGGAAATCGTATTTCGACAACAGCTCGCGCACTTCCATTTCGACCAGTTCCAGCAGTTCCGCGTCGTCGACCAGGTCGCACTTGTTCAGGAACACGATGATGTATGGAACGCCAACTTGGCGGGCCAGCAGGATGTGCTCGCGGGTCTGTGGCATTGGGCCGTCAGCTGCGGAGCAAACCAGGATCGCGCCGTCCATCTGTGCCGCGCCGGTGATCATGTTTTTGATGTAATCGGCGTGGCCTGGGCAGTCAACGTGAGCGTAGTGGCGCGCTGCGGTTTCGTACTCGACGTGGGCGGTGTTGATGGTGATGCCGCGTGCTTTTTCTTCCGGAGCTGCATCGATCTGGTCGTATGCTTTAGCTTCGCCGCCGAATTTCTTCGACAGAACGGTTGCGATCGCAGCGGTCAGGGTGGTTTTACCGTGGTCGACGTGGCCGATGGTGCCGACGTTGACGTGCGGCTTGGTCCGTTCGAATTTCTCTTTTGCCATTTTATTCTTCCTTAGAACATTGTTTTAGATATGCGGCCCGGGGGATCCCCCCGGCCGCAAAAAATACAAAAATTACTTGGCTTTCGCGGTAACGATTGCGTCGGTAACGTGCTTAGGCGCTTCCGAGTAGTGCTTGAATTCCATCGTGTAGGTAGCGCGACCCTGCGTTGCGGAACGCAGCGAGGTCGAGTAACCGAACATTTCGGACAGCGGCACTTCGGCTTTGATGATCTTGCCACCACCGCCTGGGATCTCGTCCATGCCCTGCACCATACCGCGGCGGGACGACAGATCGCCCATCACGGTACCGGCGTAGTCTTCCGGCGTTTCCACTTCCACAGCCATCATTGGCTCCAGAATGACTGGCGACGCTTTGCGGCAACCGTCTTTGAAGGCCATCGAAGCGGCCATCTGGAACGCGTTTTCGTTCGAGTCCACGTCGTGGTACGAACCGAAGAACAGCGTGACCTTGACGTCGACCACTGGGTAGCCGGCCAACACGCCGGTGTTCAGCGTGCCGCGCACACCCTTTTCAACCGCAGGGATGTATTCGCGTGGAACGGTGCCGCCCTTGATGGCGTCAACGAACTCGAAGCCCTTGCCCGGTTCTTGCGGCTCGATCTTCAGAACCACGTGACCGTATTGACCACGACCACCCGATTGCTTGACGAACTTGCCTTCGGACTCTTCGCAGGTCTTGCGGATCGTTTCGCGGTAGGCCACTTGTGGCTTGCCGACGGTCGCTTCGACGCCGAATTCGCGCTTCATGCGGTCAACGATAATTTCCAGGTGAAGCTCGCCCATACCACCGATGATGGTCTGGCCCGATTCTTCATCGGTCTTGACGCGGAACGAAGGATCTTCCTGTGCCAGGCGGTTCAGCGCCAAGCCCATTTTTTCCTGGTCGACCTTGGTCTTAGGTTCCACGGCCTGTTGAATCACCGGCTCAGGGAAGACCATTTTTTCCAGCGTGATGATCGACGATGGATCGCACAGGGTTTCGCCCGTGGTCGCGTCTTTCAGACCAACCGCAGCGGCGATGTCGCCGGCGTGCACTTCTTTGATCTCTTCGCGTTGGTTGGCGTGCATCTGCAGAATACGGCCAAGACGTTCCTTCTTGTTCTTGATCGGATTGTAGACGGTGTCGCCCGACTTGATGGTGCCCGAGTAGACGCGGAAGAAGATCAGCTGGCCGACGAACGGGTCGGTCATGATCTTGAAGGCCAGCGCCGAGAACTTCTCGGTGTCTTCAGCCTTGCGGCTGGTCGGCTGGTCGTCCTCGTCCATACCTTGAACCGGCTTGATGTCGACCGGCGATGGCAGGTACTCGATCACGCCGTCCAGCATGGCTTGCACGCCCTTGTTCTTGAAGGCGGTGCCGCACATCATTGGAACGATTTCCGAAGCGAGGGTACGGGCGCGGATGGCGGCCTTGATCTCGGCTTCGTTCAGGTCGCCCTCTTCCAGGTACTTGTTCATCAGTTCGTCGCTGGACTCGGCGGCGGCTTCGACCATCTTCAGGCGCCACTCGGCGGCCTGCTCGGCCAGCTCGGCCGGGATTTCACGGTAGTCGAACTTCATGCCCTGGGACGCGTCGTCCCAATAGATCGCCTTCATCTTGACCAGGTCGACCACGCCGAGGAAGTTCTCTTCGGCGCCGATCGGGATCTGCAGAGGAATCGGGTTCGCCTTCAGGCGGGCACGCATCTGCTCGTAAACTTTGAAGAAGTTCGCGCCGGTACGGTCCATCTTGTTGACGAAGGCCAGACGTGGCACTTTGTACTTGTTGGCCTGACGCCATACGGTTTCCGACTGTGGCTGAACACCGCCCACTGCGCAGTAAACCATGCAAGCGCCGTCGAGCACGCGCATCGAGCGTTCGACTTCAATGGTGAAGTCGACGTGGCCCGGGGTGTCGATGATGTTGATGTGGTGCTCTGGGAAGTTGTTAGCCATCCCTTTCCAGAAGCAGGTGGTCGCTGCGGAGGTAATCGTGATACCGCGCTCTTGTTCCTGCTCCATCCAGTCCATCGTGGCGGCGCCATCGTGGACTTCACCGATCTTGTGGTTCACGCCCGTGTAGAACAGAACGCGCTCGGTGGTGGTCGTCTTACCTGCATCGATGTGAGCGGAAATACCGATATTGCGGTAGCGCTCAATGGGGGTCTTGCGGGCCATAATTAATCCTAAATCTTTTAATGGACAAAACCGAGCACCATTTTTTGACAAAATGAGCCCGGCCTCGAACAACAGATAACAGCCAAGTCCCGAAAGACCCGGCCGATTTTATTAGAAGCGGAAGTGCGAGAACGCCTTGTTCGCTTCAGCCATGCGGTGCACTTCATCACGCTTTTTCATTGCGCCGCCACGGCCTTCGGCCGCTTCCATCAGCTCGCCACCGAGACGCTGTGGCATGGATTTTTCGCTACGTTTGTTCGCGGCTTCGCGCAACCAACGCATCGACAGAGCCATACGACGGACTGGGCGAACTTCGACCGGCACCTGGTAGTTTGCACCACCGACGCGACGGGATTTCACCTCAACGAGCGGCTTGGCGTTGCTGATCGCGGTAGCGAACACTTCGAGCGGATCCTTGCCCGATTTAGCAGCGATGTGCTCGAAGGCACCGTAGATGATGTTTTCTGCGACCGATTTTTTACCGGACAGCATCAGCACGTTTACAAACTTGGCGACATCAGTGTTGCCGAATTTTGGATCTGGCAAAATTTCGCGCTTGGGTACTTCACGACGACGTGGCATATCAATTCCTTTCAATCTTCAGTTGAGGTGCGCTTTATCGCACACTCGCGGACGGCCATCATAGCCCCCCACTTACTCGACCAGATGCGGTCGACTACATTCACTTAGCCTACTGCCACTGAGCGAAACTTGGTTTACAACTCGATTACTTCTTACCAGCCTTAGCGCGCTTGGTACCGTATTTCGAGCGAGCTTGCTTACGGTCTTTGACGCCCTGGGTATCCAGTGCACCGCGAACCATGTGGTAACGCACACCCGGCAAATCCTTAACACGACCGCCGCGCAGCAGAACAACGCTGTGCTCTTGCAGGTTGTGGCCTTCGCCGCCGATGTACGAAATGACTTCGAAACCGTTGGTCAGGCGAACCTTGGCTACTTTACGCAGCGCCGAGTTAGGCTTTTTAGGGGTGGTGGTGTAAACACGGGTGCAAACGCCACGTTTTTGCGGGCTGTTTTCCAGCGCCGGCGATTTGCTCTTCACGGTCAAAGCGACACGTGGATTGCGAATCAGTTGATTGATGGTTGGCATCGTTCTAAATCCAACAAAATTACAACGTTGATAACCCGGACGGATGTCCGGGGACTAAAACCTAGTCTCGATTTCCTATGCACGGTAGAGGCGCGAACAGCCACTCACGTTGGAGCGGCCACAAAGAGCGTATACGATGTGCAGAATAAATTGAGAACTCGCGAGTATAGACGTGGACTAGCTTGCAGTCAATCTAATTCGCGGCGGACGGCGGCTGGCGCCACGGCCGAGGAGTGTTGCGCGGGGTGCGCAAAAGCTAACTGTCGCCCCGGGAAAGCACAGATAATAGCAGACATTTTTGCCACCTCCGGATTCTATGCGCGTTTCCCTCCGGCCGCTGTTGCGTCCCGCCCCCCTGTTCCTGCTCGCCAGCTACTTGCTGCTCAGCCTCCTGCCCTGGGTGCCGCTGCTGCTCGGCCGCGCGGTCGAGCGCGGCGGCCAGATCGCCGCCGTCGAGCTGATCGCCTGGCTGGCGGTGTGGGCCGTGTTGCAGCGCCCGGCCTGGTTCCACTGCTTGTTGTTGCCGGCCTTCCTGGCCGCGCCGACCGAGCTGTATCTATTTGTCTTCTACGGCCAGGGCATCTCCACCCACCACCTCGGCATCATCGCCGAGACCAGCCCGAAGGAGGCGCTGGAGTTCCTCGGCCAGAAGGTGTGGCTGATGGGCGGCGTGATGCTCGGCGTCTGTGTCTGGTGGCTGCTGGCCGGCTGGGCCGCCAGCCGCACCCGCGCGCTGGACTGGCGCGGCCGCAGCCGCTGGGCCGCGCTGGCGGCGCTGCTGCTGCTGGCCGGCGGCTGGGCCTACGGCTGGGAGTTCGGCATCAGCGCCAAGCCGGCCGGCGGCGGCCACGGCGCCGGCGCGGCGCACGCGGCCAGCCTGGCGGCGGCCGGCGCGGCCCCGGCCGGCAGTGCCGTCTCGGCCGCCAAGGCGAGCCCGGGCAGCGGCGTGGCGGCCGGCGGCGTGGGCAGCGGCGCGGCAACGGCTTCGGCCCCGGCATCTGCTTCGGCTTCGGCTTCGGCTTCGGCTTCGGCCGTCAGCGTGGCCGCCTCCGGCTTCGGCGACGACGCCGACGACGAGTCCGACGAAGGCGAGGAGGACGCCGTCGAGGACAGCAGCCCGCAACACGTCGCCGTCGCGGCGGCGCACCGCACCGGCTGGAAGCTGGCGCCGCTGCCGTGGTGGGCGCGCTCGCCGATCGAGTTCGAGGCGATCGGCGGCGCCTGGCCGTTCGGCCTGATGGTGCGCGGCATCGACTTCTATAAGGAGCGCCACTACCTGGCCGAGCTGGGCCAGCGCAGCAGCAGCTTCACCTTCAAGGCGCACCAGCCGACGCCCAACCGCGATCCCGAGCTGGTGGTGATGGTGATCGGCGAATCGTCGCGCTACGACCGCTGGAGCCTGAACGGCTACGAGCGCGAGACCAATCCCCTGCTCAAGCGCGAGGCCAACCTGGTGACGCTGCCGGACGTGATCACGGCGGTGTCGGCGACGCGCCTGTCGGTGCCGGTGATGATCTCGCGCAAGCCGTCGATGCAGAGCCTGAAGGACGGCTTCTCGGAGAAGTCCTTCCTGACCGCCTACAAGGAGGCCGGCTTCAAGACCTACTGGTTGTCGAACCAGATCTCCTTCGGCCAGTTCGACACGCCGGTGTCGGTGTTCGCCAAGGAGGCCGACGTGATCCAGTTCCTCAACCTGGGCGGCTTCACCAACAACTCCAACTTCGACCAGATCCTGCTCGACCCGCTGAAGAACGCGCTGGCCGATCCGGCGCCGAAGAAGCTGATCGTGCTGCACTCGCTGGGCAGCCACTGGAACTACAGCCAGCGCTATCCACAGGCCTTCGACAAGTGGCAGCCCTCGCTGTACGGCGTCGACAGGCCGGTCTACACCGACACCAAGATCAAGCCGCAGCTGAACAACAGCTACGACAGCTCGATCCTCTACACCGACTGGTTCCTGTCGCAAGTGATCGGCCAGTTGAAGGACGGCGGCCGGCTGGCCTCGATGATGTACGTGGCCGACCACGGCCAGACGCTGTACGACGGCACCTGCAACCTGGCCTTCCACGGCCACAACACGCAGTTCGAGTTCCACGTGCCGGCGCTGGTCTGGTATTCCGACCAGTACCGCGCCCGCTATCCGGACAAGGTCAAGCAGCTGCTGCGCCACCGCAAGGCCAGGCTGGCGACGGAGAACGTGTTCCACACCCTGCTCGACCTGGGCGACATCGACTACGACGGCGAGCGGCTGGAATGGAGCTTCATCAACAAGCAGTTCAAGCAGCACAAGCGCTACGTCGACAGCTACGGCTGGACCAACTACGACAACGCCACCATCAAGGGCGACTGCCGCGAGGTGATCGACAAGAGCAAGCCGCTCAAGCAGGAGAAGTGAGGCCACCCCGCCAAACACTCCGTGGCGGGCAGGCGCGGCCACATGAGGGTCAGACCCTCAGGGTCTGACCCTGGCGTCGCGCCGGGGTTCGCCAGCACGCTAGGCGGCCTGCTGCCGCAGCACCTGGCCGCAGTCCTGCGGCTCGGCCAGATACTCGCTGAGCCAGTCGAACACGCGCCTGGCCTTGGCGTCGATGTCGGCGCCGAAGCCGCGCGCGCTGAGCAGGGCGATGCCGTTGGTCTCGGCCAGCACGCCGGGCGCGATGCGCAGGCGCGACTGGTCGCCGTCGGGCGCGCTGACGCACAGCGGGGTCAGGCAGTCGGCCAGCAGCGGCGCCAGCACCAGGTTGTGCGAGGAGACGATCACCAGGCCGGAGGCGGCCAGCGAGTGCAGCACGGCCGCCGCCGCCGAAATCGATTCGATGTGGTTGGTGCCACGGAAGATCTCGTCGATGATGAACAGGCCGGGGCCGCGCTCGGCCAGCGCCAGCAGCTCGCGGGCGCGGCGCAGCTCGGCGATGTACAGGCTCTCGCCGCTGCTCAGCGCGTCCTCGCCCTGCATGCTCGAATACACCGGCAGCGCAGGCGCGCTGGCCGAGCGCGCGTAGCAGAAGCCGAAGGCGCGCGCGACGATCAAATTCAAGCCGACGGTGCGCAGCAGCGTGCTCTTGCCGATGCCGTTCTGGCCGGAGATGAAGGCGCCCCGGCCGTCCAGCGCGAAGTCGAGCGGCGCGGCGCGCTCCAATAAGGGATGCACCACCTGCTCGAAGCGCAGGCGCGGCGGCGCCGGGACGGCCGCCGCAGACGGGCTCGCGGCGGCAGCGGTGGCGGCCGGCGCAACGGCTGGCGGCGCCCCATCGGATACGCTTGCCGGCGCCGACGACGCTGGCGACGATGACGGCGACGCGAACGCACACGCCGCCGACTCGGGTTCGACCCAGCAGTGCTGCGGCGTGGCGGCCAGGTGGCGCGCCAAGGCCAGGTCGGCCTCCAGCCGGCCGACCAGCAGGAAGCTGGAGCGCAGCAAGTCCAGATGCAGCAGCACCGTGTCGCGGCTGGCGAAGTAGTGGCGCACGTTCTTCAGCAGCAGCCAGTCGCTGTACTCGCGCACGCCGGGCAGCATGTCGAGCGGCGAGCGGGTGATGGCGCGGTTGATCTTGCCGGCGCGCGCGGCGCCGCCACGCAAGGCCGCCGTGAACGGATCGTCCAGCCGCGCCAGCAGCACATGGCTGCGCAACAGCTGCCGCATGGTGCGCAGCTTGCGCTCCCACTGTTCGACCGCGTCGCTGAAGCACATCTGCACGCCGAGCAGCGCCAGCCACACCAGCACGGCGCCCAGCCACAACAGCATCCAGCCGCTGGCCAGGCCGCCGGCCACCAGCAGCAGGAAACCCAGCGGCAGCCAAGGCAGCATGGCGCTCCAACGCGGCGCCGTTCGGTGGGGCGCGTCAAACAATTGTTCGCTGATCTCAACATCTGTTTGCCGCAAGCCCTCGCAGCACTGCTGCAGGCGGGCTAGGCGCGGCGCGTCCAGGCTCAGCGCGCGCACGCGCGCCGCGCCTGCCCCGCCCGCCCCGCCCGCCTCGTTTGACCCGTCCTCCGCGCCGGCCGCGCCGCGCAGGCGCTGGTGCAGGATCTGCTGGCCGATGATGCTGGTGGCCGGCGCCAAGCGGGCGCTGTACGGCTCGAGCAGCATCTCCTGCCAGGTCTGCTCGTCGACCGCGCCGGCGGCCGTCGCCGAGACGGTGCGGTGGTACAGGCCGACGTCGTGGGCGGTGAACGGATAGTCGGCCAGCGGCGGGCGTTCCGGCGTCAGCAGCGCGATCAGGCGGCCGAAGGCGCTGCTCAGGGAGAGGCGCCAGCGTGGCAAAGGATTCATGCGGGGTTCCATGGTGATGCGGTCGAGCCAAGATGATACCGCTTGCAACATTAACAAGTGCGATGAAGAAACAAATCACCCCGCCCGCCTGCCGCCGCAGGGCGGCGCCTAACTGCAATCCCCAGGGAACGCCATGCGCGCTTGCATGTTTATGCACGTTGATGCACAATTTGACTCACCTATTTGCACGTTTATTTTGCCATGTCCGCCTCCATCACATCTATCTCCGCCGTTCGCCTGCCCGAGGAACGCCAACGCCTGATCGTCGAACGCCTGGCCGGCGGCGGCCGGGTGTTGGCCGCCGAGTTGGCGCGCGAATTCGGCATCTCCGAGGACACCGTGCGGCGCGACATGCGCGAGCTGGCCGCCGCCGGCCTGTGCGAGCGCGTCTACGGCGGCGTGCTGCCGCTGTCGCCGGCCTCCGGCCCGCTGGTGCAGCGGCTGGAGCAGGCGCGCCCGCGCAAACTGGCGCTGGCCGCCGCCGCCCTGCCGCTGCTGCGCCAGGGCCAACTGCTGCTGATCGACGCCGGCTCGACCAACGGCGCCATCGCCGAACTGCTGCCGGACAACCTGGGCCTGAGCGTGGCGACCAACTCGCCGGCCATCGCCGCGCTGCTGGCGCCACGGCGCGGCATCGAGCTGATCGTCATCGGCGGCCAGGTCGACTGGCGCTCCGGCGCCAGCCTGGGCGCGCGCGCCGTGCGCGACGTCGCCGCCCTGCGCGCCGACCTGTGCTTCCTCGGCGCCTGCTCGGTCGACGCGCGGCGCGGCATTGGCGGCTTCAGCTTCGAGGAGGCCGAGTTCAAGCAGGCCGCCGTGGCCGCCAGCGACGCCGTCGCGGTGGCCGTCACCAACGAGAAGATCGGCACCGGCGCGCCCTACGGCGTGGCGGCGATGCGCCAGATCGCCTACCTGCTGGTCGAACACGACGCCGACCCGGCGCGCCTGGCCAGCTTCTACGGCGAGGCGACCCAGGTGCGGGTGGCCGACGCCGCCTGACCCCGCCCCCGCGCCCACCAACCGAAAGCACACATGCACACCGCCGCAGTCAAACAGGCCCGCCGGGCCACGCTGATGGTCTTCTTCGCCAACGGCCTGGGCATCGGCGCCTGGGCCACGGCGATCCCGCCGCTCAAACAGGCGCTGGCCTTGTCCGACGCCAGCCTCAGTCTGGCGCTGCTGGCCCTGGCCGCCGGCGCGGTGTGCTGCATGCCGCTGAGCGGCCGGCTGGTGCCGCGCGTCGGCGGCACGGCCGCCGCCACCAAGCTGGCCGGGCTGGCCTTCGCCGTGCTGCTGCCGCTGCCGCTGTGGGTCGACAGCCTGCCGCTGCTGATGCTGGCCACGCTGCTGCTGGGCGGCGCCAACGGCCTGCTCGACGTCGCCATGAACGCCCACGCCAGCACGGTGGAGCGGCGCTGGGGCGCGGCCATCATGTCGTCGTTCCACGCCGCCTTCAGCCTGGGCGGCCTGGCCGGCACCGGCATCGGCGCCGCCCTGCTGTACTTCGACACGCCGACCGCCTGGCTGCTGCTACCGACGGCGCTGCTCGCCCTGGCGCTGGTGCTGACGGCGGCCGGACGGCTGGACGCGGGCGCGGACAATACGCCGCCGGCACACGGCGCATCGACGGCGGCCGCGCCTGTCGCGGCGGCGGCGGCAGAAGGAGCGGCGGCGCGCGGCGCGCGGCGGGCCGTGGCCGGCCTGGCGGTGATCGCCCTGCTGTGCTTCCTGGTCGAGGGCGCGATGGTCGACTGGAGCGGCCTGTACCTGGCCAGCACCGGCGCCACGGCGGCCGCCGCCGCCGCCGGCTTCGCCGCCTTCTCCTGCACGATGGTGCTGGGCCGCCTGCTGGGCGACCGCGTGGTGCGCCACTGCGGCAGCCGGCGGGTGATCGCCGGCGGCGCCGCGCTGGCCGCGCTGGGCCTGGGCCTGGCCGGCGCGCTGCCGGCCACCGGCGCCATCCTGGCCGGCTATGCGATGGCCGGACTGGGCCTGTCGAACGTGGTGCCGGCCATCTTCAGCGCCGCCGGGCGGACCGGCAGCTCGGCCGCCGCCGGCATCGCCATGGTGGCCAGCATCGGCTACGCCGGCCTGCTGGCCGGGCCGCCGCTGATCGGCGCGGTGGCCGCCAACTGGTCGCTGCGCGCCGGCGTCGGCGTGATGGCCGGCGCCGCGCTGTGCGCGGCGCTGCTGACGCTGGCCGTCCGGCGCCGCCCGGCGGACACCGCAACGGACACGGCGGCGGACACCGCAGCGCCCTGCGCGGCCCCGGCGGCGGCAGGAAAATCCAGCTGAATCAAGCACTTGGGCGCGCCGCGCGGCGCTGGCACGGAAGCTGCATAGATAGCCGCATCCTTCTTCCACCGGCGCCCCCAATGATCCGCGACACCTCCCATCAAGACACCGTGCTGAACGCGCCGCCGGCACAACGCCACCGGCGCCGCCTGTTGTGGGCCGGCGCCGCCATCGCCCTGGCCGGCGCCGGCGTGCTGCTGCTGGCCGCCTGGCGCGGCAACGAACATTCGGTCAGCGCGGCGCGCCTGCGCATCGCCGCCGTCAGCCGTGGCACGCTGCTGCGCGACGCCGCCGTCAACGGCCGCGTGGTGGCCGCCGTCAGCCCGACCCTGTACGCCACCACGCCGGCCACGGTGACCTTGAAGGCCTCGGCCGGCGACACCGTCAAAAAGGGCGACGTGCTGGCCGTGCTGGAGTCGGCCGACCTGTCGGACGCGCTCAAGCGCGAACAGTCCAGCTACGCCCAGCTCGAGGCCGAGGTGGCGCGCCAGCACATCCTGGCGCGCAAGCAGAAGCTGCTGGCGCGGCGCGAGGCCGACACCGCCGAGATCGAGCGCCTGTCGGCCCAGCGCGTGCTGGAGCGCTACCAGGCGGTGGCCAACGACGGCATCATCGCCAAGATCGACTTCCAGAAGGCCAAGGACGCGCTCAGCTCGGCCGAGATCCGCGCCAGGCACGCCGAGCAGGCCGCCGCGCTGGAGGGCGACAACGTGGCGCTCGAGCTGGCCACCAAGGTGCAGCAGCTCGAACGCCAGCGCCTGACCCTGGCCAACGCCCAGCGCCGGGTCGACGAGCTGACCGTGCGCGCGCCGGTCGACGGCTTCATCGGCACGCTGTCGGTGGCCAACCGCAGCGTGGTGCAGGCCAACGCGGCCTTGATGACGCTGGTCGACCTGTCCAAGCTGGAGGTCGAGCTGGAGGTGCCGGAGACCTACGTGGCCGACATCGGCCTGGGCATGCGCGCCGAGATCACCGCCGGCGCCATCCAGGCGGTCGGCACCCTGTCGGCGCTGTCGCCCGAGGTGGTGAAAAACCAGGTGCTGGCGCGGCTGCGCTTCGACGGCGCCCAGCCGGCCGGCCTGCGGCAGAACCAGCGCGTCGGCGCGCGCCTGCTGATCGACGAGAAGCCGGGCGTGCTGCTGCTGCCGCGCGGCCCCTTCGTCGAGGCCGACGGCGGCCGCTTCGTCTACCTGGTGCGCGACGGCGTGGCCGTGCGCACGGCGGTCAAGCTGGGCGCCACCAGCGTGGCGGCGGTGGAGATCGCCGGCGGCCTGCGCCTGGGCGACCAGGTGGTGATCGCCGGCAGCGAGGCCTTCGACAACGCCGCCCGCGTCGCCATCCACCAATAAGCAGAAACAAGTCAACCCATTCCACCCGACCCGAAAGGCAAGCCATGCTGCGCATGCACAACCTGAGCAAAGTCTACCGCACCCACATGATCGAGACGCACGCCCTGCGCGGCTTCGAGATCGAGGTGAAGGCCGGCGAATTCGTCACCGTCACCGGGCCCTTCCGGCTCGGGCAAGACCAGCTTCCTCAACATCGCCGGCCTGCTCGAGGAGTTCAGCGACGGCGAGTACATCCTCGACGGCGTCAACGTCCAGGGCATGGACGACAACGCCCGCTCGCGCCTGCGCAACGAGAAGCTCGGTTTCATCTTCCAGGGCTTCAACCTGATCCCCGACCTGTCGCTGTTCGACAACGTCGACGTGCCGCTGCGCTACCGCGGCTTCAACCGCGCCGAGCGCCGCGAACGCATCGAGGACGCGCTGGCCAAGGTCGGCCTGGCCTCGCGCATGCGCCACTACCCGGCCGAGCTGTCGGGCGGCCAGCAGCAGCGCGTGGCGATCGCCCGCGCGCTGGCCGGCTCGCCCAAGCTGCTGCTGGCCGACGAGCCGACCGGCAACCTCGACACCCAGATGGCGCGCGGCGTCATGCAGCTGCTCGAGGAGATCAACGCCCAGGGCACCACCATCCTGATGGTCACCCACGACCCCGAGCTGGCCGTGCGCTCGCAGCGCAACGTGCACATCATCGACGGCCAGGTGTCCGACCTGGCGCGGCGCACCGCCTCGCTGTTCGACGGCCAGTCGAACGTCCACGCGGCATAGGGGGCGGCCATGTGGCTCTACTACTTCCAACTGGGCCTGCGCAGCCTGCGGCGCAACCCGGCGCTGACCGCGCTGATGGTGTTGACGCTGGCCGTCGGCGTGGCCGCCAGCGTCGCCACGCTGACCGTGCTGCACGTGATGGGCGGCGACCCGATCCCGCACAAGAGCGCGCGCCTGTTCGTGCCGCTGCTCGACAACGGCCCGGCCGACGGCTACACGCCGGGCGGCGACCCGCGCCAGACCGACCGCCAGCTCAGCTACCGCGACGCCAGCAACCTGCTGCGCAGCGGCCAGGGCGAGCGGCGCACCGCCATCGTCGGCGTGGCGGCGGCGGTGGCGCCGGCGCGGCCCGACCTGGCCCCGTTCGCCGCCTACGGCCTGGCGCCGACCAGCGACTTCTTCGCCATGTTCGAGGCGCCGTTCCGCCACGGCCAGGGTTGGAGCCCGGCCGACGACGCCGCCGGCGCCGACGTGGTGGTGCTCAGCCGCGCGCTGGCCGAAAAGCTGTACGGCGCCGCCGACCCGGTCGGCCGGCGCGTCAACCTGCTCGGTTTCCCCTTCCTGGTCAGCGGCGTGCTCGAGACCTGGAAGGTGGTGCCGCGCTTCCACCGCGTCGTCGGCGGGCGCGGCGCCTTCGGCAGCGAGGAGGAGTTCTTCATCCCCTTCGCCAGCATGCTGCGGCACCAGACCGAGCACCACGGCAGCACCAACTGCAAGGGGCCGCCGGCACCCGGCTACCAGGGCCTGCTCGACTCGGAATGCACCTGGATCCAGTTCTGGTTCGAGACCAGTGCGGCTGGCGGCGGGCGCGCCGCGCTGCAGGGCTACCTGGACAACTACGCCGCCGAGCAGCGCCGCCTGGGCCGGCTGCCGCGCAACGCCCCCAACCGCCTGTACAACGTGATGGAGTGGCTGGAGTTCCTCAAGGTGGTCGGCAACGACAACCGGCTGAGCGCCTGGCTGGCCTTCGGCTTCCTGCTGCTTTGCCTGGTCAACGCCATCGGCCTGCTGCTGGCCAAGTTCTCGGTGCGCGCCGCCGAGGTCGGCATCCGCCGCGCGCTGGGCGCCTCGCGGCGCGAGATCTTCCGCCAGTTCCTGGTCGAGACCACCGTGGTCGGCCTGGCCGGCGGCGCGCTCGGCCTGCTGCTGGCCTTCGGCGCGCTGGCCCTGATCGGCCGCCAGTCGAAGGAGCTGACGGTGGCCGCGCAGATGGACTGGACCATGCTGGCGGCCACCTTCGCCATGGCGGTGGCGGCGGCCGTGCTGGCCGGCCTGCTGCCGACCTGGCGCGCCTGCCAGGTGACGCCGGCGCTGCAACTCAAATCCCAGTAAGCCCGCAAAGAAAAGAGGACAACACCATGGAAATCCGACCCATCCTGTCGGCGCTGCTGCGCAGCAAGACCGGCGCCGTGCTGGTCGCCGTGCAGGTCGCGCTCAGCCTGGCCATTTTGGCCAACGCCCTGCACATCGTCGCCGTGCGCCAGGCGGTGGCGGCGCGGCCCAGCGGCGTGGCCGCCGAGGCCGACGTGTTCTCGCTGCAGATCCGCCACCTGAAGGCCGGCGGCCACCAGCAGCAGCTGGCCGAGCAGAAGGCCGAGGCGGCCACGCTGCGCGCCGTGCCCGGCGTGCTGTCGGTGGCCGCCGTCAACCAGCTGCCGATGAGCCGTTCGGGCAGCTACAGCGGCATCGCCGCCAAGCGCGAGCAGGCGCAGGTCAACGAGTCGGCGGCGCTCTACAACACGCCCGACGGCCTGCTCAAGACCTGGGGCCTGCAGCTGCGCGAGGGGCGCGACTTCGCGCCGCAGGACGTCGTCGAGGTCGACCAGGAGACCAGCGAGGAGTTCGCCAAGGTGGCCATCGTCACGCAGGCGCTGGCGCGCCGGCTGTGGCCCGACCGCGCCAGCGCGCTGGGCAGGACGCTGTACTTCGGCACCGGCGACAAGGCCGGCGCCAGCGAGGTGGTCGGCGTGGTCGAGCGGCTGCAGACGCCGGGCGCCCAGATCAAGGGCGACGGCGAGATCTCCGTCATCGTGCCGATCCGCTACACCGGCGGCAGCGACAGCAACTTCACCCTGCGCGCCGAGCCGGGCCAGCTCGAGCGCGTGATGAAGGAGGCCGAGGCGGCGGCGCGGGCCGGCGCCGGCGCCCCGGTCATCGTGCGCATGAAGAGCCTGGCCGAGGTGCGCGCCGACCGCTACCGCGCCGACCGCGGCCTGTCCGGCATGCTGGTCGCCGTCAGCGCGCTGCTGCTGCTGGTGACGGCCAGCGGCATCGTCGGCATGGCCAGCCTGTGGGTGACGCAGCGGCGCAAGCAGATCGGCGTGCGCCGCGCGCTGGGCGCGCGCCGCGTCGACATCCTGCGCTACTTCCTGGTCGAGAACGTGATGATCACCAGTGTCGGCGTGGCCGCCGGCGTGCTGCTCGGGCTGGCGCTGAACGCGCTGCTGGTGAGCCAGCTGGAGATGACGCGCCTGCCGGCGGCCTATCTGGCGGCCGGCGCCGGCGTGTTCTGGCTGCTCGGCCTGGGCGCCGTCTACGGCCCGGCCTGGCGCGCCGCCTCCACCTCGCCCGCGCTGGCCACCCGCAGCGCCTGAGCCCCCCCCCGGGGGAAATCACCGGACCGCGCGCGGTCCGGCAATGTTATTCTTCGCGCATGCCTACCGTACTCATTATCGACGACAACAGCGCCGTCGCCATCGCCCTCGAGGTGCTGTTCTCGCTGCACGACATCGAGGCGCTGCGCGCCGCCTCGCCCGACGAAGGCCTGGCCCTGCTGGAGCGCCACCAGGTCGACCTGGTGATCCAGGACATGAACTTCTCGGCCGACACCACCTCGGGCGACGAGGGCCGCGCCCTGTTCCACGCCATCCGCGCGCGCCACCCCGGGCTGCCGGTGATCCTGCTGACCGCCTGGACCCAGCTCGACGCCGCCGTCGAGCTGGTGCGCTCGGGCGCCGCCGACTACCTGGCCAAGCCCTGGGACGACCACCGCCTGATCGCCACCGTGCGCAACCTGATCGAACTGGGCCAGGCCAAGCGCGCCCTCGGCGCGCGCCTGCGCAGCGAGGCGCGCCAGCGCCACGACCTGGAACGCGACTTCGACCTGCGCGGCATGGTCTGGCGCGACGCCGCCACCGAGCGCGTGATCCACCTGGCCTGCCAGGTGGCGCGGGCCGACGTGCCGGTCTTGATCTCCGGGCCGAACGGCAGCGGCAAGGAGGGCATCGCCGCCATCATCCAGGCCAACTCGGCGGTGCGCGACGGCCCCTTCGTCGTGCTCAACTGCGGCGCCCTGCCGGCCGAGCTGGTCGAGGCCGAGCTGTTCGGCGCCGAGGCCGGCGCCTACACCGGCGCCTCGCGCGCGCGCGAGGGCAAGTTCGAGGCGGCCGACGGCGGCACCCTGTTCCTCGACGAGATCGGCAACCTGCCGCTGGCCGGCCAGATGAAGCTGCTGCGCGTGCTCGAGACGGGCCGCTTCGAGCGGCTCGGCTCGAACAGGGAGCGCCAGGTCAAGGTGCGCGTGGTCAGCGCCACCAACGCCGACCTGCCGGCGATGATACGCGCCGGCAGCTTCCGCGAGGACCTGTTCTACCGCCTCAACGTCATCGAGCTGCGCCTGCCGCCGCTGGCGGCGCGCCCGGCCGACATCCTGCCGCTGGCGGCCCACTTCCTCGGCGCCGGCAAACGCCTGCAGGCCGGCGCCGAGGCGGCCCTGCTGGCCCACCCCTGGCCGGGCAACGTGCGCGAGCTGAAGAACGTGATGGCGCGCGCCGGCCTGCTGGCCGCCGGCGAGTCGATCGGCGCCGCCGACCTCGGCCTGCCGCCCTCGCCGGCCATGGCGGCGGCCGCCGCCGCCGAGGCCGAGCCTGACCGCGACGCCATCGGCCTGGCGCTGCGCCGCGCCGGCGGCGTGGTGGCGCAGGCCGCCGCCGAGCTCGGCCTGTCGCGCCAGGCGCTGTACCGCCGCATGGAGCGGCTCGGCATCGCCCGTCCCTGATGGCCGGCGCCGAGCAGCAGCAGCAGCAGCGGCCCCGGCCGGCCGCCGGGGCCAGGGGCGGCGCGTCGAAGGGCATCCGCCTCTCGCTGCTGACGCGCTGGTCGGCCCTGGTCGGCACCCTGCTGACACTGGGCATCCTGGTCGCGCTGGCGCTGACCCGCCTGCTGCCGCAACGGCCCGGCCTGGTGCTGGCGCTGTGCCTGCTGTGCGTGCTGCCGCTCGCCGTCATCACCATCCGCGCCCAGCTGGCGCCCATCCTGTCGCTGTTCCGCGCCCTCACCGGCACCGTCACCAGCTACCAGGACGGCGACTTCTCGTTCAGCCTGCACTGGCCGCAGAACGACGAGCTGAGCGACCTGGTGGCGGCCCACAACGCGCTCGGCGCCGTGCTGCGCCAACAGCGCCTCGAGCTGGTGCAGCGCGAGCTGCTGCTCGACACCATGGTGCAGAACACGCCGGTGGCGATGCTGCTGGTGAGCGAGGGCGGGCCGGTGGTGTACGCCAACGTGGCCGCCCGCCAGCTGCTCAACCAGGGCCGCAAGCTCGAGGGCCACCGCCTGGACGCCGTGCTGGCGCAGGCCGCGCCGGCCCTCAACGAGGCGCTGGCGCGCGGCGGCGACGGCCTGTTCACCACCGGCGCCGGCGCCGGCACCGAGGCGGGCGCCGAGGAGGAGGTGTTCCACCTGGCGCGGCGCAGCTTCAACCTGAACGGCCGCAGGCACGAGCTGCTGCTGCTGCGCCAGCTGACCCTGGAGCTGCGCCGGCAGGAGGTGCAGACCTGGAAGAAGGTGATCCGCGTCATCAGCCACGAGCTCAACAACTCGCTCGCCCCGCTCACCTCGCTGGCCCACTCCGGCGCCGAGCTGGTGCGCCGCGGCCAGACCGCGCGCCTGCCGCAGATCCTCGCCACCATCGAAGAGCGCAGCCGCCACCTGGAGAGCTTCATCCTCGGCTACGCCCGCTTCGCCAAGCTGCCGGCGCCGCGCCCGGAATGGCAGGACTGGGGCGCCTTCGTCGGCCACCTGGCGGCCCAGGTCGAGTTCGCCCTGGCCGGCGCCCTGCCGGCCGAGCCGGCCGCCTTCGACGCCGCCCAGCTCGAACGGCCCTGCTCAACCTGCTCAAGAACGCCCACGAGTCCGGCTCGCCGGCCGGCGCCGTGCGCCTCGCCGTGCGCCGCCTGCAGGACGGCCTGCGCATCGAGGTGCAGGACCGCGGCCCGGGCATGAGCGAGACGGTGCTGACCAACGCGCTGGTGCCGTTCTACTCGACCAAGCGCAGCGGCACCGGCCTGGGCCTGGCGCTGGCGCGCGAGATCGCCGAGGCCCACGGCGGCCGCATCACCCTGGCCAACCGCGCCGGCGGCGGCCTGACGGTGGCGCTGATCCTGCCGCTGTCGGTTTCCTGCAACTAGGCGGGGAATTATTTTTTCGACATTCCATTGTCAATTTTGACAACATCCGTTGTGTTTCACGCAAACATCGGCACGGCCCAGCCCGTGTCTTAGCGACAAGCTATTTTGCCGTGACTATCGATTTGAAAATAGCGAATTGACATGAATTTTCCACCGGCGTAACTTGGAATCCGGCACTGACCTTTCAGTGCCGGGGAACACTTTCACGGGGAAGAAAAATGAAACTAAAATCATTACTTTTGGCCGCCATGCTGGCCGCACCTTTCACTGCCGTCATGGCGGAAGATCTCACTCCGGTCGTGCCATTGGTCGGCTCGCCACCACTGCAAAGCGCCGGCTTCGGCCTGACACACGTGTTCTCCGGCGAGTTCTGGGACACCATCACCTTCACGCCGCCGGTCGGCCCCTCGCTGGTCGACGCCAGCCTGGTCACGGTCGGCTTCACCCCCGCCCAAGACATCGACTTCATCGGCGCCACGCTGAACGGCAACCCCCTGGCCCTGTTCGCCAGCCCGGGCGGCGTCTTTGAAGCCGGCGGCCTGCTCATGGCCCCCGCATCGGGCGTCCTGACGCTGGTCGTGCACGGCTGGGCCGGCGACATGATGATGCACAAGGACACCCCGATCACCGCCTCGTACGCCGGCACCATCAACGTGACCGCCGTGCCCGAGCCGGAAACCTACGGCATGATGCTCGGCGGCCTGGGCGTGCTGGCCTTCCTGGCGCGGCGCCGCAAGTCGTCCTGAGCGCAACCCGGCGCCCAGCTTGAAAGACGCTGCGGCGTCTTTTTTTTTGCGCCGCCGGGACGGCTGGTAAACTACGCCCATGTCCAAGAAAACCGCCTCCCCCACCGCCGCCGCGCCGGCCAGCGCCGCGCGCTACGACCAGCCCGGCCACCCGCCGGCCACCACCACCCAGTTCCAGGGCGTGCGCTTCCTCCACCTGGGCACCTCGTGGGTGCAGGGCGCGATGCGCCTGTCCAAACCGGACGCCATCGAGCTCGAATACGTGCAGATGATGATGATGTGGCTGCTGTTCCAGGAACGCCCGCGCCACGTCGTCCAGCTCGGCCTGGGCAGCGCCGCGCTGACCAAGTTCTGCTACCACCGCCTGGCCGAGGCGCGCGTCACCGCCGTCGAGCTCAACCCCAACGTCATCGCCATCTGCCGCGCCCAGTTCGGCCTGCCGCCCGACGACGAGCGCCTGGCGGTGCGCGAGATGGACGCCATGGACTTCGTGCTCGACCCGGCCAACCACGGCACGGTCGACGTGCTGCAGGTCGACCTGTACGACGAGGAGGCGCGCGGCCCGGTGCTCGACTCGCCCGAGTTCTACCAGGCCTGCCACGACTGCCTGAGCGCCGACGGCATCATGACCACCAACGTGTTCGGCGACTTCCCCAACTACGACAAGAACCTGCAAGCCATGGAGCAGGTGTTCGACGCCGTCGTCTGGCTGCCCGAGGTGCACGACGCCAACATCGTCGTGATCGCCTTCAAGCGCTCGCCGCTGCTCGACTTCAGCCTGCTCTACGAGCGCGCCGGCGCCATCAAGACGCGCTTCAACCTGCCCGCCAAGTCCTGGGTCAACGGCCTCAAGGGCTGGATGCTCGACCAGCAATAGGCGGCGCCGGCGGCGGCAACAGTCGTTGCCGCGCCGGCAAGACTAGCATAAAGGCATCCACCCGCCGCCCCCTGGCGGACTCGACTTTCCGGCCGGCGGTCGATCAGGGTAAGGGATTTCCCCGTATAACGCACGCAATATTGCAACTGGTGCACATAACACAACACCACGCCGCAAACCCCTTGGCCGGCAGCAATCGCACACTGTAGTATTTTCTCGGCGGCGAGTCACCCTCGCCCGTTCAGCGTCAAAGCCGGTCACCCATTGGCTGCATGTTCAGATAAAAACCATACGAGAGAATGACACATGACTACAGCACACCACAGCACCGCCGCCCCGCAACGCCTCCCCTTCCGCCGCACCCTGATCGCCTCCGCCCTGTTGCTCGCCGCCGGCCATAGCTGGGCGCAAAGCGCCGCCGACAGCGCCCCGCCGGCCGAACAAACCGTCGTCGTGCTGGGCTCGCGCTCGGTGGCCAAGACCGCGCTCGACACCTCGGCACCGGTCGGCCTGATCAGCCTGAAGGACATGCAAACCGCAGGACCGCTGGAGCTGGGCAAGCTGCTGCAGACGCTGGACCCGTCGTTCAACTTCTCGACCACCTTCATCAGCGACGGCTCGGACATCATCCGTCCCGCCACGCTGCGCTCGCTCGGCCCCGACCAGGTGCTGGTGCTGGTCAACGGCAAGCGCCGTCACCAGCAGGCCTTGGTCAACGTGCAGCAAACCATCGGACGCGGCTCGGCCGGCACCGACATCAACGCCATCCCGCTCGGCGCGATCCACCACATCGAGGTGTTGCGCGACGGCGCCGCCGCCCAGTACGGCTCCGACGCCATCGCCGGCGTGATCAACATCGTGCTCAAGTCGCAGGTCAAGGAGACCACCCTGAGCGGCACCGTCGGCACCACCTCCGAGGGCGACGGCGACACCTATTCCGGCAGCGCCAACACCGGCTTCGCGCTGGGCCAGGACGGCGGCTTCATCAACCTGACCGTCGAGGCGCGCAAGCGCGGCGAAACCAACCGCGCCGGCCCCGACTCGCTGCGCGTGCAGGGCGCGCCACGGGTGACCCAGCACATCGGCGACAGCAACGCCAAGGACGCCTACCTGTGGTGGAACGCCGCGCTGCCGATCGACAAGGCCAGCGAGTTCTACGCCTTCGGCGGCCTGTCGCGCCGCAAGGGCGACGCCTACGGCTTCTACCGCTCGCAGGGCGACGACCGCACCGTGCCGTCCGAGACCCACGCCGACGGCTACCTGCCCAACATCCACACCACCGTCAAGGACGCCTCCTTCGCCTTCGGCTACCGGCGCGACCTGCCGAACGACTGGAAGGCCGACATCAGCATCAACCACGGCGAGAGCGAACTCGACTTCCACGAGTCGAACAGCATCAACGTCAGCTACTGGTACGAGCCGAAACCGGGCGGCGCGCCGGGCCAGATCTACGGCGAGTCGCCGCGCGAGGCCGACACCGGCAAACTGAAGTTCACCCAAACCACCTTCAACGCCGACGTCAAGGGTCCGGTCAAGGTCGGCGACGGCACCGTGTTCGTCGCCACCGGCTTCGAGTACCGCAGCGACAACTACCAGATCGAGGCGGGCGACCCGGTCTCCTACCAGTACGGCCGCACCAACAACCCGACCATCGCCATCAAGGGCCAGAACGGCAAGACCGCCGCCTCCGGCATCCAGGGCTTCCCCGGCTACACGCCGGGCACCGCCGTCGACGCCGGCCGCCACAACGTCGCCCTGTTCCTCGACCTCGAACACAAGCCGGTCGACCAGCTGACCGTCGCCGGCGCCGTGCGCTACGAGAAGTACTCCGACTTCGGCAGCACCGTGACGGGCAAGTTCAGCGCCCGCTTCGACCCGAGCAAGGAGCTCGGCTTCCGCGGCAGCGTCTCGACCGGCTTCCGCGCCCCCAGCGTGCAGCAGGCGTTCTACAGCTCGGTCTCGACCAACCTGAACAACGGCGTGCTGACCGAAACGCTGACCGCGCGCCAGGGCAGCGCCGTGACCCAGGCCTTCGGCATCGCCCCCTTGAAGGAGGAGACCTCGACCGGCGGCAGCATCGGCATGGTGCTGCGCCCGGCGAAGAACTTCTCGATCACCGCCGACGCCTACCAGATCAAGATCAAGGACCGCATCGTGTTCTCCAGCGAGGTGTCGCCGGAGAAGGGCGGCGTCGGCCCGATCGCCAGCATCCTCAATCCGCTGGGCGTGGGCCAGGCGCAGTTCTTCACCAACGCGGTCGACACCCGGACCCGTGGCCTGGACATCGTCGCCGAGCACACCACCCGTCTGCCGGCCTCGACGCTGGTGCTGTCGGGCCAGCTGGGCTTCAACAAGACCGAGGTCACCAAGCGCCACTCGACGTCATCGGTGCTGACCGGCGAGCAGCTGTTCGACCAGTCGCAGGTCACGCTGATCGAACGCGGCCAGCCGCGCCGCCACCACGTGGTGGCGGCCGACTACACAGCCGGCCCGTGGAACCTCAACACGCGCGCCAACTACTACGGCGAAGTGCAGGCCTCGAACTTCAGCCCGCTGCACACCTGGGACGCCAAGTGGCTGGTCGACGCCTCGGTACGCTACGCCTTCAGCAAGCGCACCTTCCTCAGCGTCGGCGCCAACAACGTGTTCAACACCTTGCCTTCGGAATGGAGCAACGGCGGCGACTTCCCGAAGATCGGCTTCACCCGCTGCTGGGAAACCTGCCCGATCGGCGTGAACGGCCGCTCGATGTACATCCGCGCCGACACGGCGTTCTAAGCTAGTTCCGTAGTGCCTCCGCGCCGCAGCTTCAACCGCTGCGGCGCGGACGGTTGGCGCTGTAGGCCGCCAGGTGCAACAGCGCCGCCAAGCGCCTGACCAGTCCATCCATTTCCTCGGCCGGCACCTGCGCGTAGCCGAGCATCAAGCCCCGCCAGTCCGAACCGCCCTCCCCCGCATGGTCGCAGTGCGCGCTCAGCGCGTGCGTCACGATGCCCAGCTCCAGCGCCTGCGCGGCGATCGTCGTGTCGCACAGCGCCGCGTCGGTGAAGCGCAAGGCCAGGTGCATGCCGGCCGAGCCGCCGTGCACCAACGCCACCGTCCCCACATGCTCGCCCAGCGCCGCCGCCAGCGCGTCGCGGCGCTGCCGGTACAGCCGCCGCATGCGCCGCAGGTGCAGGGCGAACTGGCCGCTGCGCAGGAATTCGGCCAGCGCCAGCTGCTCGGCGACGCGGCCGCGCGCGGCCGACTGCGCGCGCATCGCCGCCAGTGCCGGCGCCAGGCCCTGGGCACCACCACGAAGCCGATGCGCAGCGAAGGGAACATGGTCTTGCTGAAGGTGCCCAGGTAGAGCACCGGCGCGTCCGCCGCCAGCCCCTGCATGGCCGCCAGCGGCGGGCCGTCGTGGCGGAACTCGCTGTCGTAGTCGTCCTCGATGATCAAGGCGCCGGCGGCGCGCGCCTGCTCGATCAGCGCCAGCCTGCGCCGCAGGCTGAGCACGCTGCCGGTCGGATACTGGTGCGACGGCGTGGTGTAGATCAGCCGAGGCGGGCGCTCCGCCCAGTCGCGCGGCTGCGGCGCGATGCCGTCCTGGTCGACGGCGAGCGGCTCGACGCGCAGGCCGGCGGCGCGGAAGGCGGCCAGCGCGCCGGCGTAGCCGGGGCACTCCAGCCAGGCGGTGTCGCCGTGGTCGGCGAAGGCGCGGGCGCACAGGTCCAGGCTGCTCTGGGTGCCGTCGGTGATGAACACCTGGCCGGCCTCGCACACCACCCCGCGCGAGGCGCGCAGGTGGTCGGCGATGGCCTCGCGCAGCGCCGCCTCGCCGCACGGCTCGCCGTAGTTCAGCTGCGCCACCGTCAGGCCGCGCCAGGCCCGCTCCAGCATGCGCCGCCACAGCGCCAGCGGAAACTGCTCGAGCGCCGGCACGCCCGGCATGAAGGCGGCCATGCTGTCGCTGATGCCGGACATCGGGCGCAGCTCGCGGGCGCGCGACGACAGGCCGGCGTGCGGCGCCGCCACCGCCGGCGCGGCGAACTCCGGCGCCAGCGCGGCGACGATGGTGCCGCCGCGGCCGGTGTTGACGTAACCCTCGCAGGCCAGCTGCTCGTAGGCGTACAGTACGGTGTTGCGCGCCACGCCCAGCTCGGCGGCCAGCACGCGGGTGGCCACCAGGCGGCTGCCGGCGCCCAGCGTGCCGTTGCGGATCGCCGCGCGCAGGCATTCGTGCAGCAGGCGCTGGCGCGGCCAGCCGCGCGCGCGGTGCTGCTCGGTGAAGGCGGCGATCAACAGGGCGTAATCCACGGGGTGTGCTCCATTCATGGCTCCAAAAAATGACACAGGCCTGGATCTGTCGACAGAGCCAGCCGGCCATTATATTGCCTACTTCACCCTTTGTAGCCACCCATTTGGACACCACCATGACCGACACCGTCGCAGCCGACACCGCAGCACCCGCAGACACCACCACCTTCGCCGGCGCGCCGAGCGAGCGCACCCGCGTGCGCCGCGTCGCCGAGAACGCCCGCTACGACGCCGCCACCGTGTACGGCATCGTCGACGACGCCTACCTGTGCCACATCGCCTTCAGCGACGACAAGGGCAGCCACTGCATCCCCACCGCCTGCTGGCGCGACGGCGAGCACCTGTACATCCACGGCTCGAACGGCAGCCGCATGCTGCGCCGGCTGGTCGAGTCGGACATCTGCATCACCATCACCCACCTCGACGGCCTGGTGATGGCGCGCTCGGCCTTCAACCATTCGATGAACTACCGCTCGGTGATGATCTACGGCCGTTTTGAAAAGGTCGGCGACGAGGCGCACAAGCGGCGCACCATGGAGAACTTCATGGACCGGCTGGTGCCGGGCCGCCAGGCCGAGGTCCGCGCCGGCAACGACAAGGAATACGCCGCCACCACGGTGCTGCGCATCGCGCTGAGCGAGGCGGCCTGCAAGGTGCGCGCCGGCGCGCCGAACGACGACGCCGAGGACATGGCCTGGCCGGTCTGGGCCGGCGTGCTGCCGTTCGAGCGCAGCCGCCTGGCGCCGCAGACCGACCCGGCCTGCGCGCTGGCGGTGCCCGACCACGTGCAACGCTGGAGCGAGGGCTGATTTTCACCCCGCACCCCGCTACGCCACGGTCGGGGTCAGACCCCTGGCTTGCGGGGTGCGGGGTGCGGACCGGCGTCCAGCAAATCCCGAAAGAATCAGTTTTTAGCGCTGCTCGCGCCACCACAGCGTCAGCATGCACAGCGCGAACAGCAGCGCGAACGGTGCGGCCGGCACGGGTGCGCCGTTCGCGGCAGCGGTGGCGTCGGGAGCTAGTCTGCCGTTGACTGGGGCGCCGGCCGCGCTGGTGGCGCCGGCGCCGGCCGACGCCGGCTTCGCCTCGCTGCGCGCGGCGTAGCGCGCGGTGGCGTCGCGCCGCAGCGCGCGCTGCCAGGCCGGCCAGTCGCCGGCGGCGTAGACGTATTCCATGCCCTCCTGGCCGCCGCTGGCGAACTTCTGCCAGCCGGGCGCGCGCGGCCACAGCGCCACGCAGACCGCGTCGGCCTGCTCGGCGCGCGCCTGCCATCGCGCCGCCGCCATGCCATCCAGTTGCACCTCTTCCCCCGGCTTGAATCCTTGCCCGCACAATTCGCTGCGCAGCCCCGGCACCGGCATCGGGTCGGGCAGGCGCCAGGCGCTCTTTTGCGGGGCCGGCAGCGCCACCCTGTCGAGCAGCTGCTGCCACCACAGCGCCAGCGGCTGCGGCGCGCTGATGGCGTAGCGGTGCCAGTCGGCCACGCCCAGCCACAGCACGCGGCCGCGCTGCCAGTCGCGCTGCCACAACCAGGCTTGCTGTTTGTCGTCGCGTGCCGCCGCCGTCCAGGCGGCGCCGGCCTGCGCGTCCGGGTTCAGGCCGGCCGGCGTCAGCGCCAACTGGGCGCCGTTGATGCTGAACTGGCGCGTGTCCTCCTTCTCCGTGGTGGCCGACTGCGGCCGCAGACGCAGGCCGAATTCGCGCTGCCACAGGGCGGCGTCGGCCGCGTTCGCGCCCAGCACCAGCAAGGGCGCGCCCTGCGCCACCTGGGCCAGCAGCGCGGCGCGCGCGGCCGGGTTCATATGCTCGACATAGGCGGCGTCGACCAACAACAGGTTCGGCCGCGTCAACGGCACCCGCGCCGTCTCGCTGCGGGCGATGGCCTTGCCCAGCGTGAGCTGCCAGTCCAGCACGGCGTCGCCCTCGGCCAGCAACTGGTTCAGCGCGCGGGCGTCGAAGGACGGCGCGTCGAAACGGCCCAGCACCTGCAACGGCGCGGCGGCCACCACCTGCAGCGGCACCGGCCCGGCGGCGATGGTCTTGCCGGCCGCGTCGAGCAGGCGCGCCTGCAGCAGCATGGCTTCGGCCAGCGGCGGCAGCCATTGCAGCGAGAGCTTGTCGGTGGCGGCGGCGGCGCGCGCCTCGGCCAGCAGCTGGCCGTTCTCGGCCAGCAGTTGCAAACGCCAGCCGGCCTGCGCCTGGCCGCGCCGCGCGCTGAACTGGAACATGCGGCCCAGCGCCACGCTGCGCGGAAAGTCCAGCCACAGCAGGTCGGCGTCGGCCGGCGGCTTCCATTGCAACGGACGGGCCGGCAGGTCGCGCCACTGCGCCTCGCGCAGGCCGTCGCCGCGCAGCAGGATGGCGCCGGCCTGCGGCACGGCGAGCAGCGCAGCCTCGCTGGCGTTGCCGGCGGCGTCGGTGCTGAGTGTGATGTTGGCGGCCACGCTGCCCGGCTGGCGCAGGTCGGCGAACATGGCGGCCAGCGCCAGCGCGGCGAGGCCGACCAGCGCCAGCTCGACCCACTGGCGGCGGCGCGCGTAGAACAGCGCGCTGAGCGCGCCGGCGGCCAGCACGGCCAGACTGGTGATGCTGGCCGTCATGGCTGCTCCTTGCCGCGCCAGGCGCGGCGGAATGGGGTGTCGGCCTGCGGCTGCGCCTGCAGGCGCACGGACGCCTCGGCCAGCGTGCCGCGCAGCCAGGCGCGCAGCACGGCGCGGCAGGCGACGCAGCCGTCGGCCACGTCCTGCACGGCGCGTTGCGCCGCCAGCTTCTGTTCCTGGTCGGTGATGCGGGCGGCGACGATCTCGCGCGCCGACTTGCTCCACAGCGCCGGCAGCGTGCCGTCGCCGGCCAGCGCCAGCACCAGCTCGCGCACCTCGGCCGGCGCGGCGTCAACGGCGCCGCCCTGGGCGCGTTTGTAGCTGAGCGCGCCGACCATGTCGCCGCTCATGCGCTTCTCCTCCTTCAGCGCCGGCGGCACGAAGGCGGTGCGGTGCAGGTAGACGCGCTCGGCCTGCTGCAATTCCTTGATCGCCGCCAGCGCCTTGTACTCGGGCGGCAGGGCCGACTTCGGCGTGATGGCGCGCAGCGACTTCTCGGCGTCCCACATGGCCGCCAGCGCGCGCTTGAGCAGCGCCTTGGTGGCCGGGTCGAAGATGGTGGCGTTGTCCTCCTGGTCGTGGGCGTGGCCGAACTCGGCGATGATGGCCGCCTCGGCGCCGCGCTTGGGCGCGCCATGTTCGCCGCCAGCCTCCTGACCGTGCTCCTGTTCGTGCTCGTGCTCGTCGCCGAACAGGCTGGACTCCTCGCCGAGGAACATGCCGTAGCGCCGCCGCAGCTGCGCCTGGTCGGTGGCGATGGACTCGCTGCGCTCGCGCAGCGTGGCGCGCGGCATGTTGGGCTTGGCTTGCAGGTCGGCCAGCAGCTGTTCGGTGTCCATGATGATCTGGCGCTGGCTGCGCAGGTTCTCCGGCTTGACCATCGACGGCAGCGCCGTCGCGTCCAGGCTCTCGGCGGCCGGGCCGGGCAGGCGCAGCGTGTAGGTCGGCGACTGGGTGGTGTGGGCGTGCTCGGGCGCGTTGTCGGTGGCGCGCACGAAGAAGTACAGCTCGTCGCCCGGCTCCATGCCCAGCACCGCCAGCGTCCAGCGCTTCTGCCACTTGCGCACCTTGCGGTCGGCCGACTCGGGCAGCGGCACCTCGCGGTCGCTGAAGCGGACGTTCTCGCCGCTGCCGCGCGCCAGCGTCATGTGCAGGCTGGCGCGCACGATGGCGTAGTCGTCGCGCGCGCTCAGCTCCAGCTGCACGCCGCCGGCGTCGGCCGGCAGCACGGTGATCAACTCGTTCGGCGCGACCACGTTGACCTGCGGCGCCTGGTCGGGCCGCACCCGCACGTTGTAGCGCGTGCCGGCCTTGCCACGGGCGCGCCAGAAGATCGACTCGCCGGCGCGCCACTGCGCGCAGTCGGCCGTGACGGGCAGCGCCTGGCCGTCGCTCAGCTCCACCACCGGCTGCGCGCCGACGGCGTTCTTGACGCACCAGCGCACCGCGGAATACTGCGGCACCTCGATATCGCGCGCGGCCGTCTCGAAGGCGGCCACGCCGGTGTAGGCCGGCGGCGCCACGCGCAGGTAGATCTCGCCGTCGACGATGGCGCGCGCGGCGGCGGCGGCGGCGGGGCCACCTGAGGCGCCGGCCTGGTGGCGCTGCTGCCAACCCCAGGCGGCGCCGGCCACGGCCAGCGCCAACAACAACGGCAGCAGTGCTTCCACGGAGGCGACCGGCGCGCGCACGCGGGCGATGGCGCGGTAGTCGTCCGGCCCCAGCGCGCTGGCCAGGCGGACGCGCAAGCGCTCCAGTTGCAGGCGAGCGATCGGGCTTTCGGCGGCGCCGGCCAGCAAGGCGCTGCTGTCCTCCAGCGCGGGCACGGCGGCGTCCAGCCAGGCGGTCCACTGCGCGCCGACACGGCGGCGCCAGCGTGCCAGGTTCCACAACAGCCAGGCGGCCCACAGCAGCGGCGCGGCCAGGGTGTAGGGGCGCGCGGCGGGCAGCCACAGCGCGCAGGCCAGCAGCGGCAGCAGCGTGGCCAGCCAAAGCGGCGCGCGGCGGCGCAGCACGGCGCGGCGCAACTGGCCGCGCAGGAGGTCAGCGGCGTCGCGCATGGGTGAGTATCCGTTCCAGTGAAAACAGCGCCAGCAGCAACCAGCCGATCCAGGAGGCCGGGCTGGCCTCGACCGGCACGCCGACGCCGCGTTCGGCGGCGAACGCCTGCGCCGGCGCCGGGTAGTCCGGCGCCGCTCGGTCCAGCGCGTTCAGGGTGGCGAAGATGGCGCGCGCCGTCTCGGCGTCATGCGCCGGCCAGGCGCCCGAGGCCCACAGCCGCCCGCGCGCGCTGTCGGCGTAGCGCAGCTTGATGCCGTTGATGTCCAGCGTGGGCGCGTCGGCCAGCTCGGGCGGCATTACGCCGCCGCCGAACCACCACAGCGGCGCGTGCCAGCCATGCGGCGGCAATTGCGGCCGGTCCCAGACGATCAGTTCGGTGGCGGCGTCGGGCTCGTCGGTCAAGACGTAGCGGCCGTCGGCACCGGCGTTGAAGGCGGCGAACAACGCCTGCCAGGCCGGCGCGCGCGCCGCTGTGGTGGCCAGCGCGACGCGGTGTTCGGCCACGGTGGCGGTCGGAGCGGAGTTGGCGACTACCGGTGCCGGCTTCAACTCCAACCGGATCTGATGGGAAAAGCGCGGCAAGCGCGCCGGCATGGCGACTTGGCCGCCGTCGGCCAGCACCAACACGCGGGCGTCGCCGCGCCACTGGTACTCGTGCTGGCGCAGCCAGGGCAGCAAATGCGGCAGCGCCTCGGCGGCGATCTCCTCGCGGCGGGCGGCGCCGAAGCCGGCGGCGGCGATGCGCTGGCCGGCCCAGGCCTGGTCGACGCCGCGCGCCAGCAGCACGGTGTCGCCGCGCCACGGCAGCACGGTGGCGGCCAGCCAGGCGATCAGCGCCAGCAGCAGCAGGCAGCGCAACAACAGCAGGAGCAGGTCGCGCCAGCGCCACACGCGCAATTGTTCCGGCGCGGCGGCCGGCAGGAAGCGCGCGGTGGCCAGCGGCTCGGCCTTCAGGCGCTGGCGCTTTTTCCGATGCCACCAGATCGGCAGCAGCAGGACGGGCAGCGCCAGCCACCACAATGCTTGAGTACTCAACATCTTGCGCGCGCCCCCGCCAGTTGCAGCCAGCTGCGCAGCACCAACGCCAGCGGCTGCTCGATGCGCGCCTCGCAGCGCACGATGTCGTGCTGGCGGCAGCTGGTGGCCAGCGCATCGAAATGCTCAGTTAACGCCTGGCGGTAGGCCTCGCGCTCGGCCTGGCCCATGCGGTGCAGGCCGTCCGGCTGCTCGGGATCGCGGTAGCCGGCGCCGGCCTTGAAGCTGGCGTCCACCTCGGCCTGGGTGCGCAGCGCCAGGATGCGCACGTCGTGCTGTAGACGGCGCAGGCGCAGCAGCGCCTCGCTCAGCGGCGACGGCCACTCCAAGAAATCGCTGACGGCGAAGATCAAACTGGGCGCGCGGGCGAAGTGCAGGTTGGCGCGCAGCGTCGCCTCGTCCGGCAGCGCGCCCAGCGCCTTGACGCGGGACAGCTGCGCCAGCACGCGCTGCAACTGGCGCGGGCCGCGCCCGGCCGGGGTGAACTCGACGCGGCCGCCGCCGCACACCACCAGGCCGAAGGCGTCGCCCTGGCGCTGCGCCACGGCGGCCAGGCAGGCCAGCATGGTGCGGGCGAACCACAGCTTGTCCAGTCCCGCCACCTCGCGGCTGGGCTCGGCCATCGAGGCGCTGGCGTCCAGCCACAGCCAGACGGCGACATGGCTGTCGCGCTCGGCCTCGCGCACGTAGTAGCGGTCGGCCCGCGCCAGCAGCTTCCAGTCGACCCGGCGCCACTCGTCGCCCGGCGCGTAGGCGCGGTACTCGGAGAACTCGACGCCGGCGCCGCGCTCGCGGCCGGCGTGCATGCCGTGGCCGAGACCGGCCAGCACGTGGCGGATGATCAGGTTCAAATCGGTGGCGTGCGCCACCAGGGCCGACGTTTGCAGCATGCGCGGCCCTACTCCGGCCGCACGTGGTCGCGCAGCGCCTGCAGGATCTCGGCGATGGCGACGCCGTCGGCCTCGGCCTCGAAGTTGCGCAGCACGCGGTGCGCCAGCACCGGCAGCAGCATCGCCGCGATGTCGTCGCGCGTCACCGCCAGGCGGCCGTGCATCAGCGCGCGCGCCTTCGAGGCCAGCACCAGCGCCTGGCCGGCGCGCGGACCGGCGCCCCAGCCGACGTGCTTCTTCACGCTGGCCACCTCGCTGTCGGCCGGCCGGGTGGCGCGCACCAGGCGGGTGGCGTAGCGCAGCAGGTGCTCGCCGATTTGAATGTCGCGCACCAGTTGCTGCAGGCGCAGCAGGGTGTCCACGTCCATCACCGGCTCGGCGTCGGCCAGGCCGGCGTGGGTGGTGGCCGAGACCATGGCGATCTCCTCCTCCTCGCTCGGGTAGACCACGTCGATGCGCAGCAGGAAGCGGTCCAGCTGCGCCTCCGGCAGCGGATAGGTGCCGGCCTGCTCGATCGGGTTTTGCGTCGCCAGCACGAAGAAGGGGCGCGGCAGCATGTGCGTCTGTCCGGCGAAGGTGACGCTGCGCTCCTGCATCGCCTCGAGCAGGGCCGACTGCGTCTTCGGCGGCGCGCGGTTGATCTCGTCGGCCAGCAGCACCTGGGTGAACACGGGGCCGCGCTGGAAGCGGAACTCGCGCTTGCGGGTCGCCGTGTCCTCCTCCAGGATTTCGGTGCCGACGATATCGGACGGCATCAGGTCGGGCGTGAACTGGACGCGGCGGAACTGCATGTCGGTGGCCTGCGCCAGCGACTTGACCAGCAGCGTTTTGCCCAGCCCCGGCACGCCCTCGACCAGCGCGTGGCCGCCGGCCAGCAGGCAGATGATCAGCGAGTCGATCACGTTCTCCTGGCCGATGATGACCTTGGCCATGCTGGCCTTGAGGCCGGCCACCTTGGCGCTCAACGCGCCGATCTCGTCCTCGCTCCAGGCGATGCTCGCGCTGTGCGACATGTTCGACAATGCAGACACTATCAGGCTCCCAATGCGTATTGAATGATGTTGACGGCGAAGCGGGTGTTGTCGATGACCAGCCAGCGCTTGTTGCGGAAGTCGTAGTCCCACTCGCAACCGTAGTCCTTGTTGCTGTACAAAAGCCGCACGCGGCCGCCCACCTCGATCGCCTTCAGGTAGTCGTGCACCAGGTCGTCGCCCCAGCCGTTCAGCTCCACGCTGGTGTTGGGCGGGCCGTCGAAATGGAAGAAGCTCGAATACAGCGGATGGTTGTTGGCGATCTTGCGCAGCGCCTTGGCGCCGAAAATGCGCGCCAGCTCGGCCTCGAAGGACTTGGCGAACAGGCCGTCGATGTCGTGGTTGCAGTCGTCGACGAAGAGGAAGCCGCCGCCCTTCACATAGCGTTCCAGGTTCTTGCGTTCGGCGGCGCTGAACTGCACCAGCTTGTGGCCGGCGAAGTAGCAGAACGGCGCCTCCAGCATCTTCGGGTCCGACAGCGCGACGATCCGCTCCACCGGATCGACGCGCAGGGTGGTGTATTCGACCAGGGAATTGAGCACATTGCTCGGCATCCGGATATCGACGTCCCAGTCGCCCGACTCGTAGCTCAGGCGCGTGAAGTAGAAGTCGTAGCTGGCCATGCGCGCGCTACACCGCGTCCGACAGCGAGGTGAAGTTGAAGTCGCGCACCTTCATCGGCGGGATCAACATTTGGTAGCGCACCTCGTCGCCGCCGATCACCACCGGCTTGCCCAGCTCCTCGATGTTGTTGAGCATGGACACCGGGCTCTCGTTGAAGCGGAAGTTCTTCACCGGGTGCTTGATCTTGCCGTTCTCGATGTAGAAGGTGCCGTCGCGCGTCAGGCCGGTCAGCAGCAGCGACTGCGGGTCGACCTCGCGGATGTACCAGGTGCGGGTGACCAGGATGCCCTTCTTGGTCGAGGCGATCAGCTCCTCGGTCGACTTGCCGCCGCCCGACATGATCATGTTGCCGTGCCGGCCGCTGGCGCGCTTGCCCTGCTTGGCGGCCCAGAACAGGCTGTAGTCGAGCGCCTCGATGCGGCCGTCCTTGATCACGCTGGTGCGCTCGCGCGGCAGCATCGACCTGCCGTCCCAGGCCAGCACCGGCACGTCCTTGTCCCACGGGTCGGCCCACAAGTTGACCTGTTGGTCGAACAGCTTCTCGCCCAGGCGGTTGCCGCCGCCCTTCTTCGACAGGAAGCTGCGGCCCTCGTCGGCCTGGCGCGCGTCGAAGGCGCCGAACATGCGGCCGATCAGTTCCGAGGTGGCGGCCGGCTCCAGGATCACGGTGTAGCGGCCGGGTTCGAGCGCCTTGGCCTCGACCGAGCGCAGCGCCTTGTCGATGGCGATGGCCGAGGCCTCGCGCACGTCGAACTTGGCGGCGTCGTTGGCCGAACGGGTGACCCAGCCGGAGCCACGGCCGTCCTCGGTGCGGGTGGTGACGGTGAAGCCCAGGTTGCTCAGTTCCTGGTAGCCGAACAGGCCGTTCGAGTTGGCCACCACCTCGAAGCCGGTGGTGTCGGAGAAGAAGCCGGCCGCCACCAGATTGTGCTTGCGCGCGGCGTTGATGCTGTGCGCCGCCACCTCGGCGCGGAAGTCCGGGTCGATGGCGGCGGTGGCCGCGCTGTAGGTGGCCGAGGCCTTGTACTGCTGCTGCTTGATGGCCGGCTGGAACTCCGGGTTCTCCGGCGCCAGCCGCGCCACGTCCTCGGCGCGGCGCACGGCCTTCTCCAGCGACTGGTCGTCGAACTCGTTGACCGAGGCGCTGCCCTGGCGCTTGCCGAAGGCGACGCTGACGTTGAGCTGGGTGTTGTCGACCACGCCGGAGGTGGAGACGCTGTTGCGGGCGTAGCGGATATTGCCGTTGCGGCTGCCGCTGATCGAGACGCGGCACTCGTCGGCGCGCGACAGGGCGATCACCTTGTCGCTGATGCGTTTGGCTTCTTCCTGGTTCAGCTGTTTCATGTTGTCCCTTAGCCGATCTTGCGAGCGGTGTTGATCACGTTGACGCCGTTGAAGCGCGTGGTGCTGGAGCCGTGCGAGACGGCGCTGACCTGGCTCGGCTGGCCCTTGCCGTCGAAGAAGGAGCCGCCCATGCGCCAGTCGCGCTCGTCGCACAGCGCCGAGCAGGCGTTCCAGAACTCCTGGGTGTTCGACTGGTAGGCCACGTCCTCCAGGGGCGCGCCGATTTTGCCGTCCTTGATCTCGTAGTACAGCTGGCCGCCGAACTGGAAGTTGTAGCGCTGCTGGTCGATCGAGAACGAGCCGCGTCCCAGGATGTAGATGCCCTTCTTGACGTCCTTGACCATCTCGTCCGGCGTCAGCGGTTTTTTGCCGGCCGCCAGCGACACGTTGGGCATGCGCTGGAACTGCACGCTGCTCCAGCTGTCCGCATAGGAGCAGCCGTGCGAGGCGGTCTCGCCGATGATGTGGGCCTGGTCGCGCGTGGCCTGGTAGTTGACCAGGATGCCGTCCTTGATCAGGCTCCAGCGCTTGGCGGCGACGCCCTCGTCGTCGTAGCCGACGTGGCCGAGCGAACCGGGCGTGGTCTTGTCGGCGACCACGTTGACCAGCTCGGAGCCGTACTTGAATTTTTTGCTCTGCCACTTGTCCAGCGTGGCGAAGCTGGTGCCGGCGTAGTTGGCCTCGTAGCCGAGCACGCGGTCCAACTCGGTGGCGTGGCCGACCGACTCGTGGATGGTCAGGAACAGGTGCTCGGGGCTGAGCACCAGGTCGTACTTGCCCGGCTCGACAGACTTGGCGCCCAGCTTCTCGCGCGCCTGGCGGCCGGCGGCGCGGGCGTCCTCCACCAGGTCGTAGCCGCCACGGTACAAGGTGGTGACGCCGCCGGCGGCGCGCAGCTTGTGCTCCGGCCGCGCGTCGAAGAACTCGTAGCCCATGCTGGCCGGCGAGGACAGGCCCTCGCGGGTGCGGAAGCGGTTGCTGGCCTTGTCGACGGCGGTGGCGGTGAACGGCGCCCACAGGCGGTGGATGTCCTGGTCGATGTAGGAGCCGTCGGTGGAGGCGAAGTACTTCTGCTGGTTGACCTGGAACAGCATCGACTGCATGAAGCTGGCGCCGGCGTCCATGCCGGCCTTGTTGGCGGCGATCAGCAGCTCGGCCTTGTCCTTGATCGGCACCATGCGCCAATCCTTCTTGTACGGCGTGGCCCAGGCCACCTCGCCGACGCCCTGCACGGGCGCCAGGCGCACCGGCTCGCCGCCCAGCTTGGCGTTGGCCTTGGCGATGGACACGGCCAGGCGCGCCGCGCCGGCCACGCCGTCGGGCGACATGTCGTTGGTGGCGGCGAAGCCGTAGGCGCCGTTGGCGATGACGCGCACGCCGACGCCGGACGATTCGGTGTTGACGATGTTCTCCACGTTCAGCTCGCGCGTGGTGATGAACTGGTTCAGGTAGCGGCCGATGCGCACGTCGCAGTAGCTGGCGCCGGCCCGGGTGGCGGCGTTCAGCGCGGCGTCGGCCAAGGCCTTCTTGAAGCGCACCTCCTGCGGCTTGAGCAGCTCGTCGGCGGCGATGGCGTTGCCGAACACCGGCACCAGCATGGCGCCGCCCGCCGCCGCGCCGATTTTGAGAAATGAACGTCGTTCCACTGTGGCTCCTAATGCATACAATTTGAAACGCGCCGCCGTGTGACGGTGCGAAGTACGGCACAACCTTCACTGCGGTACTCAGATGCTTCGTCGCCAGCTTGGTGCCGGCGGCTGCTATGCTAGCCAGAGGCGGAGAGCCAGGGTCAGACCCTAGGGTCTGACCCTAGATTTGCGTCGTGGCTCTCGACCTTCAGCGCCGTGCCCGTTACACCGCGTCCGACAGCGAGGTGAAGTTGAAGTCGCGCACCTTCATCGCCGGGATCAGCAGCTGGTACTGCGACTCGTCGCCGGCGACGATCTCCGGCCGGCCCAGCTCGTCGATGTTGTTGAGCATGCTGACCGGGCTCTCGTTGAAACGGAAGTTCTTGATCGGATGCTTGATCTTGCCGTTCTCGATGTAGAAGGTGCCGTCGCGCGTGAGGCCGGTCAGCAGCACCGACTGCGGGTCGACCATGCGGATGTACCAGGTGCGGGTGACCAGCACACCCTTCTTGGTGTTGGCGATCAGCTCGGCGGTCGACTTGTTGGTGCCGGCCATGATGATGTTGCCCGGCTGGCCGACGGCGCGCTTGCCCTGCTTCTTGGCCCAGAACAGCGAGTAGTCCAGCGCGCTGACGCGGCCGTTCTTGATGATGTCCATGCGCTCGCGCGCCAGCATGCTGTTGCCGTCCCAGGGCAGCACGGCGACGTCCTTGTCCCACGGGTCGGCCCAGACGTTGACCTGCTGGTCGAACAGCTTCTCGCCCAGGCGGTTGCCGCCGCCCTTCTTCGACAGGAAGCTGCGGCCCTCGTCGGCCTGGCGCGCGTCGAAGCCGTTGAACATGTAGCCGAGCAGGTCGGAGGTGGCGGCCGGTTCGAGGATCACGGTGTAGCGGCCCGGTTCCAGCGCCTTCGCCTCGACCGAGCGCAGCGCCTTCTCGATGGCCACGTTGGAGGCCTCGCGGGCGTCGAACTTGGCGACGTCGCCGGCGTTGCGCTTGGCCCAGCCGGAGCCCCGGCCGTCCTCGGTGCGCACGGTGACGGTGAAGTCGATGGCGGTGTCCTGCTGGTAGCCGAACACGCCGTTGGAGTTGGCGATCGCCTCGAAGGAGGTGGTGTCGGCGAAGAAGCCGGCGGCCACCAGCTGGTTCTTGCGGCTGTTCTCGATGCTGTAGGCGGCCACCTGGGCGCGGAATTCGGGGTCGATGGCGGCCGTGCTGGCGCTGAAGGTGGCGCTGGCCTTGAAGGCCTGCTTGGCCGGCGTCGACATGAACTCCGGGTTGTCCGGCGCCAGGCGGGCCAGTTGCCCTCGGCGCGCCGCACCGCCTTCTCCAGCGACTTGTCGTCGAACTCGTTGATGGTGGCCACGCCCTGCTTCTTGCCGAAGGCGACGGCGACCGACAACTGGGTGTCCTCCACCAGGCCGGCGGTGGAGACGGTGTTGCGGGCGTAGCGGATGTTGCCCTTGCGGCTGCCGCTCAGCTTGACCTCGCACTCGTCGCCCTTGGAATAGGCCAGCACCTTGGCGCAGATGCGCTGCGCTTCTTCTTGATTCAGATTCTTCATCGCGGAACTCTCCAGGGCTTAGCCGATCTTGCGGGCGGTGTTGATGACGTTGATGCCGTTGAAGCGGGTGGTGGACGCGCCGTGCGACACCACGCTCGACTGGCTGGGCTGGCCCTTGCCGTCGAAGAAGGAGCCGCCCATGCGCCAGTCGCGCTCGTCGCAGATCGCCGTGCAGGCGTTCCAGAACTCCTGGGTGTTGGACTGGTAGGCCACGTCCTCCAGCTGGGCGCCGATCTTGCCGTCCTTGATCTCGTAGTACAGCTGGCCGCCGAACTGGAAGTTGTAGCGCTGCTGGTCGATCGAGAAGGAGCCGTCGCCGACGATGTAGATGCCCTTCTTGACGTCCTTGATCATCTCGTCCGGGGTCAGCTTCTTCTTGCCGGCCTGGAGCGACACGTTGGGCATGCGCTGGAACTGCACGCTGCTCCAATTGTCGGCGTAGGAGCAGCCGTGCGAGGCGGTCTCGCCGATGATGTGGGCCTGGTCGCGGGTGGCCTGGTAGTTGACCAGGATGCCGTCCTTGATGATGTCCCAGCGCTTGCAGGGCACGCCCTCGTCGTCGTAGCCGACGTTGGCCAGCGAGCCGGGGGTGGTCTTGTCGGCGACGATGTTGACCAGCTCCGAGCCGTACTTGAATTTCTTGCTCTGCCACTTGTCCAGCGTGGCGAAGCTGGTGCCGGCGAAGTTGGCCTCGTAGCCGAGCACGCGGTCCAACTCGGTCGGGTGGCCGACCGACTCGTGGATGGTCAACCACAGGTGCTCGGGGCTGAGCACCAGGTCGTACTTGCCCGGCTCGACCGACTTGGCGCTCAGCTTGGCCTTGGCCTGCTGGCCGCAGGCGCGGGCGTCCTCGATCAGGTCGTAGGAGTTCTTGTACAGGGTGCAGATGCCGCCGGCCGCCTTGACCTTGTCCTCCGGCCGCGCGTCCAGGTACTCGTAGCCCATGCCGACCGGCGAGGACAGGCCCTGGCGCGAGCGGAACTTGTTGCTGGTCTTGTCGACGGCGGTGGCGAACACCGGCATCCACAGGCGGTGCAGGTCCTGGTCGATGTAGGAGCCGTCGGTGGAGGCGAAGTACTTCTGCTGGTTGACCTGGAACAGCAGCGACTGCATGAAGCTGGCGCCGCCCTCCATGCCGGCCTTGTTGGCGGCGATCAGCAGCTCGGCCTTCTGCTGGATCGGCACGGTGCGCCAATCCTTCTTGTACGGCGTGGCCCAGGCCACCTCGCCGACGCCCTTCTGCGGCGCCAGCCGCACCGGCTCGCCGCCCAGCTTGGCGTTGGCCTTGGCGATGGCCACCGCCTGGCGCGCCGCGCCGGCCACGCCGTCGGGCGACATGTCGTTGGTGGCGGCGAAGCCGTAGGCGCCGTTGGCGATGACGCGCACGCCGACCCCGGCCGACTCGGTGTTGGTGACGTTTTCGATGTTCAGGTCGCGGGTGGTGATGAACTGGTTCAGGTAGCGGCCGACGCGCACGTCGCAATAGCTGGCGCCGGCCTGGGTGGCCGCCGTCAGCGCGGTGTCGGCCAACATTTTCTTGAACTGCAGGGCCACCGGCTTGAGCAGCTCCTCGGCCGCGATGGCGCGTCCGAAGGCGGGCAGCAACATGCTGCCCAGGGCCAGACTACTGATGTTGAGAAATGCACGTCGTTCCATAGTATCTCCAAAAAAACACTCACGCATCGGGTTGCGGACGGGCCGCACGCGGGGTCTTGCTCGGTTGCGCCGGGTCTTGTGCGCCACGGCTTGTGCTACTGGCGGGTGTCGCCACCACTTGATACTTTTGCAATTACGTCGGGGCCCGCTATCGCGTAATGAGCGGCAACATTACCAGCAAAATAAGAAACGAGATAGGCAATATTTGTGCCACTGGGCGGCGGCGGCCGGCCGGGGTAGGCGGCACGGCGGTAGCGGCTTGCATGCTGGCAGGGAGGCGGACAAGCGCGCCGGCCGGCTGTCCGCGCGCTGTCCGCGAACTGTCCGCGAACTGTCCGCCAAGTGTCCGCCGGGTGTCCGCGTACGGCCGGCGGACAGTGCCGGCGGCTGCGGAACGGCGGGATGGCGGCGGGGGGGGGGCGGGATGGCGGCTATGGAACTGCGGGCCAGCGGCGCGGCGGCGCTGCGGATTCGCTTGACCGGCCTGCGCAGTTGGCCGATGATCGCGCAGGGCGACCGCCGCCGTGTCGCCCGTCCATCGCAGCATCCCACCCACCACGAGGAGACTTTGCATGAAACGACTACTACTGGCCAGCGCCCTGTTGTGCGGCATGGCCGGCACGGCCCAGGCCGACGACGCGCTGAAGGCGGCCATTTCCGGCGACAACCGCACGCCGGCCAACGCGCTGCGCGACGGCGCCCGCCACCCCTACGAGACGCTGAGCTTCTTCGGCATCAAGCCGACCATGACGGTGGTCGAGCTGGCGCCGGGCGGCGGCTGGTACACCGAGATCCTGGCGCCCTACCTGCGCGAGCGCGGCAAGCTGATCGCCGCCGGCAACGAGCTGGCCTCGCCGGACGCCGACGCGCGCCGCGGCGCCGAGCGCTTCATGACCCGCCTGAACGCGCGGCCGACCGTGTTCAACAAGGTGCAGCTGGGCGTGTTCGAGCCGCCGCGCAAATACGAGTTCGCGCCGGCCGGCAGCGCCGACATGGTGCTCACCTTCCGCAACATCCACAACTGGATTCCGAGCGGGCCGGACAATTTGAAGACGCTGTTCGCCAGCGTCTACACCAGCCTCAAACCGGGCGGCGTGTTCGGCGTGGTCGAGCACCGCCTGCCGGCAGGCCAGACCCAGGACGCCCATGCCAGCACCGGCTACATGTCGGAGCGCTACGTGATCGGCCTGGCCGAGGCGGCCGGCTTCAAGCTGGCGGCCAAGTCGGAGATCAACGCCAATCCGAAGGACAAGGCCGACCACAAGAGCGGCGTGTGGGCGCTGCCGCCGACCTACGCCAACAAGGACGAGGACCGCGCCAAGTACACGGCGATCGGCGAGAGCGACCGCATGACCTTGAAGTTCGTGAAGCCGTAGTTCAGCCATAGCCGGCGGTGGCAACGTAAACGACAGAGGGAGGCCGCGCGCCTCCCTCTGTCGTTTACCGCGCCCGGCTAGAACTTGGTGAAGTGGCTCTCGTCCGGGCCGTCGGCGCCGACGGCCAGCGGGCGCGCCGGCTTGGCCGCGCGCCGCGCCGCGCCGGCGCGGATCGCCGTCGGCCGGTTCGGCGCGCGCGCCGGCGCCGCCTCGACGGCGTGGTGGCGGAACAGCTGCATCAGTTGCTCGAGCTGCTCGGCCTGGGCGCTCATCTCCTCGGCGGTGGCGGCCAGCTCCTCCGAGCTGGCGGCGTTCATCTGGGTGGTCTGGCTCAGCTGGCCGACCGCGCTGTTGATCTGGCGCACGCCGGAGGACTGCTCGGCCGAGGCGGCGGCGATCTCCTGCACCAGCGCCGAGGTCTTGCGGATGGCCGGCACGATGGCGTCGAGCAGCACGCCGGCCTGCTCGGCCAGCTGCACGCTGTTGGCGGCCACCTCGCCGATCTCGCGCGCCGCCACCTGGCTGCGCTCGGCCAGCTTGCGCACCTCGGCGGCGACCACGGCGAAGCCCTTGCCGTGCTCGTGGGCGCGGGCCGCCTCGATGGCGGCGTTCAGCGCCAGCAGGTTGGTCTGGTAGGCGATGTCGTCGATGATGCCGATCTTCAGGGCGATCTGGCGCATCGCCGCCGCCGTCGCCTTGACCACCTCGCCGCCGCGCGCCGCCTCCTGCGCCGCCTGGGTGGCCATGCCGTCGGTCAGCTTGGCGTTCTCGGCGTTCTGGGCGATCGAGGCGCTCATCTGCTCGATCGAGGCGCTGGTCTCCTCGACCCCGGCGGCCTGCTCGCTGGAGGCCTGCGATAAAGTTTGCGCGGTGGCGCTGACCTCCTGCGAGGCGCCGGCCAACTGGGCCACCACCTGCTGCACGTCGCGCACCACCAGGCCCAGGCTGCGCGACAACCACCAGGCCAGCAGGCAGCCGACCGCCACGATGACGACGTCGAGCGTCAAGATCAGCCGCTTGGCCGTCTCGGAGACGGCGCCCATCTGCGCCGACTGGCGCAGCGTCTCGGCGGCGTTGAGTTCGAGCAGCTTGTCGGTGGCGGTGGCGATGGCGGCGTCGGCGCCCTTGGCCGCCTTGTCCAGCTCGGCCACGCCGGCGCCCTTGGCGCGCAGCGCCTCCAGCTCCACCATGCTCTCGGCGTAGGCCTTGATGCCGGCGTGGATCTCGCCGAGCTGGCCCTGCTCCTCGCGGCTCAACTCGCCGCGCGCCTGGTAGGCGGCGACGGCCTTGTCGATGGCGGCCAGGTCGGCGCGGAACTTGGCGGCGTAGTCGCCGCCGCGCAGCACGTAGTTCTTGAAGTGGTGGACGGCGTCGCCGTGCGAGCGCACCACGCCCAGCACGGCGTCCTTGCGCGCCATGGTGACGTGCTCGACCTCGTCCCAGTTGCGCTGCAGCGCGCCCAGGTTGACGAAGGCGACCACGCCGAGCAGCAGCACCAGCAGCACGATGAGGCCCAAGCCCAGGTGCAACCGGGCCTCCATTTTCATTCGTCTCAACATGAGCAACTCCTTTGGGTGGCGGCCGCTGCGCTGCGGCGGGACGGGCCTGCGCAGGGCGGCGGCGCGGAGGGAAAGCGGGGACCGGCGGAAACCATTGTGCCGCAATAACGCACGGCAATTCTCACCAAAAGCCACAGTGTTGCATCGGCGCCCGCCGGGCGGCGGACGGCGCCGGGCGGCGGACGGCGCCGGCCAGGCGGCCGGCGGCGGCCCCCGGCGGCGCGGGCGCGGCGCGCTACAGCGGCGCGGCCGGCGGCGCGCCCTGGGCGGCGGCCAGCGCGGCGATCTCGCTGCCCGACACCACGTGCTGCACGTCGAGCAGCAGGACGAAGCGGCCGCCGACCTTGCCGATGCCCTGCAACAGCTCGGCGCGCACCTGGGCGCCGAAGCTGGGCGCCGGCTCGATGTCGGCGGCGCCGATGTCGAGCACGGCCTGCACCGCGTCGACCAGCACGCCGATGACGAAGGCGCCCTCCTCGGCCGCCACCTCGAGCACGATGATGCAGCTGCGCTTGGTGAGCGCGCCGGCGGCGCGCTCGAGGCGGCGCGCCAGGTCGAGCACCGGCACGGCGGCGCCGCGCAGGTTGATGACGCCGCTGATGCAGGCCGGCATGCCCGGCAACGCCGTCACGCCGTTGTATTCGATGATCTCCTTGACCGCCAGGATGCCGATGGCGAACAGGTCGGCGCCGAGCAGGAAGGTCAGGTACTGCGCCGACGCCGCCCCTGCCGGCGGCGGCGGTGTCACCAGCGGCAAGGCTGCCATGGCCGTCCCCCTAGAACTTGACGAAGTGCGACTCGTCCGGATCGCCCATGTCGGCCATCTGGCGGCGTCCGCCCTGGCCGCCGAAGCCCTGGCCGGCGGCCTTCTTGCCGCCGCGTGCGGGCGGCCGCGGCAGCGATTTGCGCGGCGCCCCCAGCAGCTTGAAGAAGGCCATGGTCTGCTGCAGCTGCTCGGCCTGGCCGCTCATCTCCTCGGCGGTGGCGGCCAGCTGCTCGGAGCTGGAGGCGTTCTGCTGGGTGGTTTGGCTGAGCTGGGTGACGGCCGAGTTGATCTGGCCGACGCCGGCCGACTGCTCCTCCGAGGCGGCGGTGATCTCCTGCACCAGGTTGGAGGTGCGGCGGATGTTGGGCACCATCTGGTCGAGCAGCTTGCCGGCCTTCTCGGCCAGCTCGACGCTGCTGCTGGCGACCTGCTCGATCTCCTGCGCCGCCACCTGGCTGCGCTCGGCCAGCTTGCGCACCTCGGCGGCGACCACGGCGAAGCCCTTGCCGTGCTCGCCGGCGCGCGCCGCCTCGATCGCCGCGTTCAGCGCCAGCAGGTTGGTCTGGTAGGCGATGTCGTCGATGATGCCGATCTTGCGGGCGATCTGCTGCATCGCCGCCACCGTCGAGCGCACCGCCTCGCCGCCCTCGGCCGCCTCCAGCGCCGCCTTGCTGGCGATGCCGTCGGTGACCCGGGCGTTCTCGGTGTTCTGCGAGATCGAGGCGGTCATCTGCTCGACCGAGGCGCTGGTCTGCTCGGTGCCGGCGGCCTGCTCGCTGGCCGCCTGCGACAGCGCCTGGGCGGTGGCGCTGACCTCCTCGGAGGCGCTGGCCAGCGCCTCGGCGCCGTTGTTGACCTCCTGCACCACGTGCGACAGCTTGTCGATCATGTTCTTCATCGCCGCCAGCAGGCTGGCGCTGTCGCCCGGCTTGAGCACGACGTCGGCGGTCAGGTCGCCGTCGGCCACCCGGCGCACGATCTCGGCGGCGTAGGACGGGTCGCCGCCCAGCTGGCGCAGGATGCCCGACAGGATCAGCGCGCCCAGCGCCACCAGCAGCGCCAACGCGACGGCCGAGGCGGTGTACATCTGGCGCAGCGCGGCGGTCGAGGCCGCCTCGGCCTCCTTGACCGCGTCCTCGCCGTACTTGGCGTTCATCGCCACCAGCTTGCCCAGCCCTCCTCGACGGCGTGGAAGGCCGGCCGGTTGTCGAGGATCAGCTGGTGCAGCGCGGCGAACAGCTCCTTGCGCTTGGCCGGCTCGGCGCCGACGATGCGGTTCATCTGCTCGACGATCTGGCCGTCGCGCGCCTTCCACTGCTCCCAGTCCTTGACGAACTGCTTCCACACCACCGCCTCGTCGGCGGTCTGCGGCAGCGGGTCGTAGACCCTCCAGGCCTTCTCCAGCTCGGCCATGATGTCGGCCTTGCGCTTGACCTCGTGGGCGATGTCCTTGGCGTCGGTGAAGTAGCTGGCCATCGAATCGACCGCCCGGTTGGCCGAGCGCAGCGCCGTCTTCGCCTCGTTCATGGTCTGCAGGCTCTGCACCGAGGGCATGCGGTTGCGGCCGACCTCGTCGATCATGTCGGCCTGCTTGCGCATGCCGAGGAAGGCGATCAACACCACCAGCGCCAAGGCCAGCACGGCGACGGCGATCAGGCCGATGATTTTGCTCTTGACCGTCAGATTGTTCAGCATCATTGTCTCCCCAGTGTGGTCCTGCCCCATGGTCCGGTCGCACCGCGCGCCGGCCCTCTTTGTCAACTCAGTCAACCTGCCCGGCGCCGGCCAGCGCGCGCAGGCGGCGGCGGTCGCGCCGCATCCAGCCGATCAATTCCCCGGCCGGCATCGGCCGCGCCACCAGGTAGCCCTGCGCCATGTCGCAGCCGAGTTCGCGCAGCAGGCGCCAGTCGGCCTCGCTCTCGACGCCCTCGGCCACGGTGTGCACGCCGAGGCGCTGGCCCAGCTCGAGCGCGCTCTTCAGCACCACCTGGCGGTTGGGCCGCTGCGCGGCGCCGTGCACGAAGGCGCGGTCGATCTTCAGTTCGGTGAAGGGGCAGCGGGCGAACTGCTGCATCGACGAGTAGCCGATGCCGAAGTCGTCCATCGCCAGGCCGAAGCCCATCAGGCGCAGCCGCCCCAGGTTGGTCAGCGACTGCGACAACTGGCGCATCACGCTGGTCTCGGTGACCTCCCACACCAGCGCCGCCGGCGCCACGCCGGAGGCCAGCACCAGCGCCGTCAGGCGGTCGACGAAGGCGCGCTCGGCCAGGTTGTCGGCCGCCAGGTTGATCGACACCGTCAGCGGCGGCAGGCCGGCCTCGCGCCAGGCCAGCATGCGCTCGAGCACCTGGCCGACGATGGCCAGGGTGAACTCGGCCATCAGCGCGCTGCCCTCGAGCGCGCCGATGAAGTACAGCGGCGCCAGCAGGCCGCGCTGCGGGTGCTGCCAGCGCGCCAGCGCCTCGACGCCCTTCAACTGGCCGCTGTTGATGGCCACCTTGGGCTGGAAGTAGGGCAGGAACTCGCGGCGCGCCAGCGCCGCCGCCAGCTCGTCCAGGGTGGGCACGAAATCGGGCGCCAGCGCGGCGGCGCCGGGCACGCGCGCGGCCAGCTCGAGCAGCTGCTCGAGCGCGGCCGGCTGCACCGGCTTGAGCAGGGTGCCGAGCAGGCCGAAGCTGGCGTCCTCCGAGCCCATGCTCTCGATGATCTCGAGCAGGCGCGGGTCGCGCGCGCTGATGACGATCAGGTGGTGCACCAGGCGCCGCTCGCGCAGCTGGCAGGTCAGCTCGATGCCGTCCATGCCCGGCATCTCCAGGTCGGTCAGCACCAGGAACAGCGGCACGCCGCCGGCCCCCTCCAGCGCGCGCAGCGCCTCGTTGCCGTCGGCCGCCTCGAGCACGGTGCCGAAGCCGAGCTGGCGCAGCAGGCCGACCAGGTGGGCGCGCTGCACCGCGCTGTCCTCGACCACCAGCACGCTCTGGCCGTGCCAGACGCGGGCCGGCCCGGTCGGGGCGGCGTCGGCGTCGGCGTCGGCGTGGGCGGAGAGGTCGATGGTCATGGTCGCCCGCGCTCAGTGGTGGAAGGAGGCGAGCTGCTGCAGGATCTCGCGGTAGATCTGGTTGAGCGGCAGGGTCTTCTCGACACCGCCGCGCTTGACCGCCTCCTTGGGCATGCCGTAGACCACGCAGCTGGCCTCGTCCTGCGCCAGCGTGCGGGCGCCGGCCTTGAGCATCTCGAGCAGGCCGGCGGCGCCGTCGTCGCCCATGCCGGTCATGATGACGCCGAGCGCGTTGGCGCCGGCGCAGCGCGCCACCGAGCGGAACAGCACGTCGACCGAGGGCCGGTGGCGGTTCACCAGCGGGCCGTCGACCACCTCGACGAAGTAGTAGGCGCCGGTGCGGCGCAACAGCATGTGCTTGCCGCCCGGCGCGATCAGGGCGCGGCCGGGCACCACGCGGTCGTTGTTGGCGGCCTCCTTGACGCTGATCTGGCAGACGCTGTCGAGCCGCGCGGCGAAGGCGGCGGTGAACTTCTCCGGCATGTGCTGGACGATGACGATGCCGGGGCAGACCCGCGGCAGCGCCGTCAGCACCTCCTCGAGCGCCTGGGTGCCGCCGGTCGAGGTGCCCAGCGCCACCACCCGCTCGGTGGTCTGCAGCACCGCGCGCCCCTCGGCCGGCGGCAGGATCACGTCGGCGTTGTGCTTGACGGTGGGCTGGGGCGGCGCCGCCGCCCGGCCGGCCAGGCGGCGCACGTTGGCGCCGGCCGCCGCGCGCACCGCCGAGACCAGCTCGTCGGCGCTGTCGTGCAGGAACTGCTTGAGGTCGAGCCGCGGCTTGGTGATGATCGCCACGGCGCCGGCGGCCAGCGCGTCCATCGAGGTCTGCGCCCCCTTCTCGGTCAGGGTCGAGCAGATCACCACCGGGGTCGGCCGCTCGGCCATGATCTTGCGCAGGAAGGTGATGCCGTCCATGCGCGGCATCTCGACGTCGAGCACGATGACGTCGGGCCACTGCGTCTTCATGCGCTCGATCGCCAGCAGCGGGTTGGCCACGGCGTGGGTGACGACGATGCCCTGGGCGCCGTTGAGCAGGCCGCTGAGCACCTGGCGCACGACGGCCGAATCGTCGACGATCATCACCTCGATGCTCATGCCGGCTCCTGGTGCGGGCGGCGCGGCACGAAGTCGGGCGGCACCTGGCGGCTCAGCACCTCGCCGCTGCGGATGGTGAAGATCAGTTGGCGGTGGCCCTCGCCGTACAGGCTCTCCGAGACCACGGCGATGCCGTGCTGGCGCAGCAGCTCGCGGGCGCAGGCGGCGTTCTGGCTGCCGATGTCGGGCACCTTGGCGCTGCGCGGGAACATCGCGCCGCCGCCGAACAGCTTGCCCTGGCACTGCGCCGGCGGCACGGCGCGCCGCTCCAGCTCGGCCAGCAGGAAGTCCATCGCGTCGACGCCGTACAGGCCGGCGCGCCCGGCGCCGGCCTTGCGGTTGCTGCCGGGCAGCAGGAAGTGCGACATGGCGCCGACCCGCCGCGCCGGGTGCCACAGGGTGATCGAGACGCAGGAGCCGAGCAGGGTGCGCACGCGGTACTGCTGGTCGCCGACGAAGCAGTCGCCCGGCATCAGGAACACGTCGATCAGCTTGAGGGCGGCGCCGTTCATGGCGCCGGCTTGCGGTAGATCGACGGCGCCAGCGCCTGCACGGCGTCGCTGATGTCGTTGAGGGTCTCGGAGTGGCCGATCAGGAAGTGGCCGCCGGGGCGCAACTGGGCCAGCAGGCGGGCCACCACGGCGCGCTTGGTCGGCAGGTCGAAGTAGATCATCACGTTGCGCAGGAAGATCAGGTCGAAGCTGCCCAGCTTGGGCAGCGGCTGCACCAGGTTGAGGTGCTGGAAGGTGACGCGGGCGCGCAGCGCGCGCTCGACCAGCAGGGTGCCGGCCTCGCTGCCCTGGCCCTTCAGGCAGTAGCGCTTGAGGTAGGCCGGCGGCATCTGGCTGGCGCGCTCCATCGGGTAGTGGCCGCGCCGCGCCTTGTCCAGCACGCGGCTGGAGATGTCGCTGCCGAGCACCTCCCAGGGCGCCTCGCCGAGCACCTCGGCCAGCACCATGGCGATGCTGTAGGGCTCCTCGCCGCTGGAGCAGGCGGCGCTCCAGACGCGCAGCGCGCGCTGCTGGGCCTTGGCCGCCAGGGCCAGCTCGCGCAGCAGGGCGAAGTGCTTGGGTTCGCGGAAGAAGTAGGTCTCGTTGGTGGTCAGCAGGTCGACCGCCATCTGCAGCTCGGCCGGCTCGCGCCGGCTCTCGAGCAGCATCAGGTAGTCGCCGTAGCTGGCCAGCTGGTAGTGCGCCAGGCGCTTGGCCAGGCGGCCGCTGACCAGGGCCTGCTTGCCGTTGGCCATGAAGATCCCCGCCGCCTCGTAGATGAAGCGCTGGAACTGCGAGAACTCGCGTTCGCTCAGGGTGATCATCGCCATGCCGGTGCTCAGTGTTGCGCGGCGCGCGCCAGCGCGACGATCTCTTCGCCCGACAGCACGCGGTCGATCGCCAGCAGGCTGACGAAGCGGCCGCCGGCCTTGCCGATGCCGGCGATGAAGTCGGGCCGGATGCGCGTGCCGAAGGCCGGCGGCGGCTCGATGTCGGCGCCGCCGATGTCGACCACGGCGTTGACGGCGTCGACCAGCATGCCCAGCACCTGGCGGCCCTGCTCGCCGTCGAGCAGCTCGACGATGACGATGCAGCTGCGCTTGCTGATCGGGCTGCTGGCGCGGCCGAAGCGGGCCGACAGGTCGAGCACCGGCACCACCGCGCCGCGCAGGTTGATCACGCCGCGCACGCAGGGCGGCATCATCGGCACCGTCGCCAGGCTGCAGTATTCGATGATCTCCTTGATGTGCAGGATGCCGACGGCGAACTGCTCCTCGCCCAGCATGAAGGTGAGGAACTGGCTGGGCAGCGCGGCGGCGGCGGCGGCCGGGTTGGCCAGGGCGCGGCCGGCGCTGGGTTCGGTGGCGGGGATCATCGGGCGCTCCTCATGGGAAGGTGGACGGGCGGCGCCATCAGGCGGCGGCCAGCTGGGCCGGCGGCTTGGCGCCGACCTGGGCCATCAAGGCGGCGACGTCGAGGATCAGGGCGACGTCGCCGCTGCCCAGGATGGTCGAGCCGCTGATGCACTTGACCTCGGAGAAGATCGGGCTGAGCGGCTTGATCACGGTCTGGAACTCGCCCAGCAGGGTGTCGACCACCAGGCCGGCGCGCTGGCTGCCGAACTTCAGCACGACGATGCTCTCGCGCCGCCCGGCCTGGCCGTCCAGCCCGAACAACTGGCGCAGGCGGATGAAGGGCAGCACCTGGCCGCGCAGGTTGCAGTAGTCCTGGCCCGGCTCGGCGGCGTACTCGATGCACTCCTCGATCATGTCGAGCGGGATGACGAACACCGAGCCGCCGACCTGCACCAGGAAGCCGTCGATGATGGCCAGGGTGAGCGGCAGGCGCACCGTGACGATGGTGCCGGCGCCCTCCTTGCTGTCGACCTCGACGCTGCCGCGCAGCGCCGTGATGTTGCGCTTGACCACGTCCATGCCGACCCCGCGGCCCGACAGGTTGGTGATCTTCTCGGCGGTCGAGAAGCCGGCCTCGAAGATCAGGTTGTAGATCTCGCCGTCGCTCATCTTGCGGTCCGGTTCGACCAGGCCGCGCTCGACCGCCTTGGCCAGGATGCGCTCCTTCTGCAGGCCGCCGCCGTCGTCGCTGACCTCGATGACGATGCTGCCCGACTCGTGGAAGGCGTTCAGCGAGATCAGGCCGCGGGCCGGCTTGCCGCGCGCGGCGCGCAGCTCGGCCGGCTGGATGCCGTGGTCCATGGCGTTGCGCACCAGGTGCATCAGCGGGTCGCCGATCTTCTCGACGACGGTCTTGTCGAGCTCGGCGTCCTCGCCGTCGACGGCCAGGCCGATGTCCTTGCCCAGCTCGCGGGCGACGTCGTGCACGACGCGCTGGAAGCGGTTGAAGGTGGCGCCGATCTTGACCATGCGCAGCTCGAGGGCGGCGTCGCGCACCTCCTCGACCAGGCCCGACAGCACCGAGCTGCACTCGAGCAGCTCGGCGTTGCACAGGCGCTGGCCGATCAGGTTGGCGCGCGCGCCGGCGATGATCAGTTCGCCGACCAGGTCGATCAGCCGGTCCAGCTTGTCGGAGTCGACGCGGATCGAGCGGCTCTCCTGCGCCTTCTGCTCGTTGGCCTGCTTCTGCTTGGCCAGCGCCGCCTCGACCACCACCGGCGGCACGTTGCCGGCGCCGACCAGGATGCTGCCGATCTGGCCGCTGGCGGCGTCCTGCGCCGCCAGCGCCTGCTCCAGCTCGCGCGCCGTGACGCTGCCGCAGCGCACCAGGATCTCGCCGAGGCGGGCGTCCTGCTCGGGCAGCGTGCGGATCAACTCGACGTACTGCGAGACGCGGCTGTGCGGCGGCAGGATGTGCATCACGCAGTCGTCGTGGACGAACTCGAACACCGCCTCGATGGTCTCCTTGTCGGCCGTGCTGTCGAAGGCGATCTCGAAGCCCAGGTAGCACAGCTCGGCGTCCATCTGCTCGGCCGGCGGCAGCGCGTCGACGGTGGCGATGCCGACGATGCTGCCGAGCCTGGCCAGGTAGCGCAGGAAGGCGATCGGGTCCATGCCGTTCTGCAGCACGCCGCGGCCGAAGCGCAGCGAGATGTGCCAATGGTCGCGCTCGCCGGGGGCGCCGGCCATGCGCTCGACGCCGGGCTGGGCCAGCTCGACCAGCGGGCTGGCGCCGCCGCCGCCGCCGTGGCCGTGGCCGGCGGCGTCGGCGTGGCCGGCGCTCATGTGGCGGCGCAGCTGGGCCACCAGGGCGGCGTCCTCGGCGGCGTTGGCCGGGTCGGCCTCGGTGGCGCCGGCGGCCAGGCCGTCGATCATGCCCGACAGGAAGTCGCAGCAGGACAGCAGCAGCACGATCATCTCGTCGACCAGCACCACGCGGCCGTCGCGCACCTCGTCGAGCAGGCTCTCGACGACGTGGGTGAAGGCGACGATGTGGTCCAGGCTGAACAGGCCGGCCGAGCCCTTGATGGTGTGGGCGGCGCGGAAGATGGCGTTGATCGCCTCGCCCTGGTCGCCGGCCAGGTCGACGTTGAGCAGGGCGTTCTCCATCTCCTCGAGCAGCTCGCGGCTCTCGACGATGAAGGTTTGCAGCGCTTGGTCCAGATTCATGGCTTACCTCGCTAGGCAGGTCGGCGGTGGCGTCGGCGGGTTGGTCGGCGAATTCAGTGGGCGGCGGAGACCAGCAGGGCGTCGCCGAAATAGCCGCCCAGGTCCAGCATGTCGAAGATCTCCAGCACGGCGGCGCTGTGGCCGACCAGGCGCAACTGGTGGCCCAGCGTGGTGGCGTGCTGCTTGGCCAGCATCAGCACCTGCAGGCCGGCCGTGTCGAGCTCGCTGACGGCCGACAGGTCGAGCTCGAGCAGCGGGGCGCGCGCCAGCGCCTGCATCAGCTCGCCCTTCAACTCGGCGGCGCGGTAGATGGTCAACTCGCCGGCGATGGCGAGGCGGCTGGCGGCGGTGCTGGGATCGGCGGGCATGGCGGACTCCGTGGCGTGGCGGTTGGACTGGCGCGCTGGCCGGCGCGGCGGGTTGGCGGGTTGGCGGGCGGGCGGACCGGATCGCGCCGGCTACGGCAGCACCAGCTTGGCCACGGCGCCCAGCAGCACCTCGGGCTTGAAGGGCTTGACCACCCAGGCCTTGGCGCCGGCCGCCTGGCCCTCGCGCTTCTTGGCCTCCTGCGACTCGGTGGTCAGCATGATCACCGGCGTGAAGCGGTACAGCGGCAGCTGCTTGAACTCCTTGACGAAGGTGATGCCGTCCATATTCGGCATGTTGACGTCGCACACCACCAGGTGGATCTTCTGGCCGGTGCACTTGGACAGCGCGTCGAGCCCGTCGCGCCCCTCGATGACGTCGTAGCCGGCGCCCTTGAGCGCGATGCCCACCACCTGGCGCAGCGAGGCCGAATCGTCGACCACCATGATAGTTTTGGCCATGCGTTGTTCTCCTTAGAAAAAGGTCACCTCGTCGGCGGCGGCGGCGGCCGCCGGGCGGGCCTGGCCGCCGTGGTGCACGGCGTGCTCCTCGGCCATCGCGTAGGTCTTCTCGAGCTCGCCGAGCAGGGCGGCGGCGGCCAGCGGCTCGAGGACCGCGCCCTCGGCGTAGCGGGCGCGGTTGTCGCGCAGCAGCTGCGGCAGCAGGTCCATGTTGTCGCGCACGTGGGCCATCACCTGGCTGACCCGGTCCTGGAACTGCAGCTGCACCAGCGCCTCGCCGACCTCGCCCTGGATCGCCACGCTGTCCTGCTTGAGCAGCTCGGTCGACTGCTGCAGCGCGTCGGTGACCTGGCGGAAGTCGCCCAGCACGGCGGCGATCAGCCCCTCGGCCGACTGCAGCGAGGCGTTCTCCTGCTCGCTCGACAGCTCGGCCGCCTGGCTGGCGGCGACGATGGCGCGGCTGATCTGGCCGACCCGCTCGGCGATGCTGCGGCCGGTCTCGGCCGAGCGGTTCGACAGGTTGCGCACCTCGGTGGCGACCACCGCGAAGCCGGCCCCGGCCGGACCGGCGCGGGCCGCCTCGATGGCCGCGTTGAGCGCCAGCAGATTGGTCTGGGCGGCGATGCTGGCGACGCCCTCGGCCATGCCGCGCAGCTCGCGGGTGTAGCCCTCGAGCTGCTTGATCTGGTCGAGCATGGTTTGTTTGGAGCGCATCGCCGACTGCATCGAGGCGACCACCGAGCCGAGCTGGCTCTGGCTGTGGCCGAACACCTCGGCCAGCGAGGGGCCGGCGCCGCCCTGCTGGCCGGCGCCGGCCACGTGCAGGGTGTTGTCGAGCTTGTCGACGATGGAGGAGAAGCGGCCGGCCAGCTCGGCCACGGCGTCCTCCATCTGGCTGCGCGACGATTCCAGGTGGCGGCTCCAGACCGGCAGCACGGCGTCGCCGAACTGTTCGCGGCCCTCCAGGTAGCGTTCGATCATGGCCTGCGGCGCGGCGCCGGCCGCGCCGAGCAGGCGCGCGGCGGCGGCGCCGGCGGCCAGCAGCAGCGCGGCCCACAACCAGGCCGGCCAGCCGGCGTGGCCCCAGCCGGCCGCCAGCGTGCCGACGGCGCCGCCCAGCGCCAGGGCGAGGGGGAACAGGGTTGCGCTGCCGAGACTGGTGATATTTTTCACTGGACCCCACCGCCGAAAAAACCATTCGGGACACGCCGACCGCGGGCATGCCGTTACGAAATCTCTTCCCACATTCTGTGCCAAGGAAGGGCAAAAGGAAAGCGTTGAAACGCCCGGCCGCGCCCTCACTGGCAAACCAATTGTAGCTGGAGTTGTTGGCGCTGGCGCTTTAAATAACTGCCAAAGAGAAATAATTTCCAATCGACACATACGACGCCGCGCCCGCCCCGCGCCACGCCCGTGGCGGCGCGGCGCGGCGGTGTTGCGGAGGCGCAACCCGACGCCCTGTCGCCTTTGCCGGTGGACTTTTTCGGCCGCCGCATGTACATTGCCACCGTCGCAAAGTAATAATTTAGACAATGCACTCCCAACAACAACATTTCTATAGGAACAAGCCCAATGAAACAATACGGAGCTGAATTTTTTGGTACCTTCTGGCTGGTGCTGGGCGGCTGCGGTAGCGCCGTGCTGGCGGCCGCCTTCCCCGGCGTCGGCATCGGCCTGCTGGGCGTCTCGCTGGCCTTCGGCCTGACCGTGCTGACCATGGCCTACGCCATCGGCCACATCTCCGGCTGCCACCTGAACCCGGCCGTGTCGATCGGCCTGTGGGCCGGCGGCCGCTTCCCCGCCAGCAAGCTGCTGCCCTACATCGTCGCCCAGGTGCTCGGCGGCATCGCCGCCGGCGGCGTGCTGTACCTGATCGCCAGCGGCAAGGCCGGTTTCGACCTGGCCGGCGGCTTCGCCTCGAACGGCTACGGCGAGCACTCGCCGGGCGGCTACTCGCTGACCGCCGCGCTGGTCACCGAGGTGGTGATGACGGCGATGTTCCTGGTCGTCATCCTCGGCGCCACCGACGGCCGCGCCCCGGCCGGCTTCGCGCCGCTGCCGATCGGCCTGTGCCTGACCCTGATCCACCTGATCAGCATCCCGGTCACCAACACCTCGGTCAACCCGGCGCGCAGCACCGGCGTGGCGCTGTACGTGGGCGGTTGGGCCACCAGCCAGCTGTGGTTGTTCTGGGTGGCGCCGATCGCCGGCGCCCTGCTCGGCGCGCTGATCTACCGCGCCATCGGCAAGAAGGACTGAGCCGGGCCGGCCTGAGGGCCGCCGCGTCAACGGGCCGGGGGCGCAGCTGCGCCGCCCGGCCTTTTTTTCGCCCGCGCGCGGCGTGGGCCGGTGATCAGTTACCATGGTGGCTTGTTCGTCCACACCCACACCGCGCATGCCCGCTCCGTCCATGTTCCGTTCGCTGCTGTCGCTGCCGCCGCTGCTCGCGGCCTTACTGGCGTGGGCGCCAGCGGCGTCGGCCGCGGCGCCGCCGGCGCCGCCGGCGGCGCCGCTGCGCATCGTACTGCCGCCGCTGCATCCGAGCGCGCGCGAGCACGCCGCCTACTTCCCCGCGCTGCTGCGCCTGGCGCTGGAAAAAACCCGCGCCAGCGACGGTCCGTTCGAGATCAGCGTCTTCCCGCGCGCGCTGACCAGCCCGCGCCAGGCGCTGGAGCTGAAGAACAACGGCGTGATCAACGTCATGTGGGACGGCAGCAACGCCCAGCGCGAGCGCGAACTGCTGGCCGTGCCGGTGTCGCTGTTGGGCGAGCTGAACGACTACCGCGTGTTGCTGATCCGCCGCCAGGACGCGCCCCGCTTCGCCGCCGTGCACACGCTCGAGCAACTGGCCGCGCTGCGCGCCGGCGCCGGCGTCAACTGGCCCTCGACCGAGATCCTGCGCGCCAACGGCCTGCCGGTGGTGACGGCGATCTCCTACGAGTTCCTGTTCCCCATGCTGCAGGGCGGCCGCTTCGACTACCTGCCGCGCGGCGTCTACGAGGCCTGGTTCGAGCAGCGCGTGCACGCCGGGCGCGACCTGGTGGTCGAACCGGACATCTTCCTGCACTACCACGTGCCCTTCCACTTCTTCGTCAGCCGCGACAATCCGGCGCTGGCGGCGCGCATCGAGCGCGGCCTGCGCCTGGCGCAACAGGACGGCAGCTTCGCCCGCCTGTTCAACGGCGTGCCGGCCTTCCGCCGCAGCCTGGACGAGATCCGCGCCGGCAAGCGCCGCGTGTTCGAACTGCGGCCGCTGCCCTGAGGCGGCGCGCCGGCAGCGCCGCGGCGTGTTGCGTTTCATGCGGCAACAAGAATGCCAATCCAAGACCGCAAGCGCCGTCGAGCAGACCAATCCTGTACCGCAACCACCCGGCGCGGCCGCAAACGTGGCGCCGCCGGCCACCGCCGGCAGATGCCGGGCGACACGGCGGCCGTCTTGTGGCATATTGCCATTTAGAAAAATACGATTTGCGAGGGCAAACGTTTTCCCGCCACACGCCGAGCAAACTGCAAGAGAATTTCCCGCCATGAAACTGACCCGCCTGTTCGCCGTCTCCATCGCCGTGTTGGCGTTGCTCAGCAGCGCCATGCTGGGCCGCATCGTGCTGACGGAGTGGAACAACTACGGCGCCGCCGCCGACGGCCTGCGCATCCTGCAACTGGTGCAAAAGAGCATGTTGGCGGCCGAGAAGCTGTCCTTCGAGCGCGGCCCGGTCAACGGCATGCTGGGCGACGCCCTGCCGCACCAGGCGCTGCGCCTGCAACGCCTGGCCGCCGCGCGCGGCGCCAGCGACCGCGCCCTGGCCGAGCTGCAGGACGCCGTCGGCGCCGGCCCGGCGCCGTCGGCCGCCGCGCTGGCCGCGCTGCAGCGGGTGCGGCAGGCGCTGGCGGCGGCGCGCCGGACGGTCGACCGCCTGGCCGCCCTGCCGCAGGAGCAGCGCGCCCCGGCCGAGCTGACCGCCACCGTCGAGCAGATGTTCGCCCTGGTGCCGATCATCATGGAGACCGTCAACGAGTTCTCGCGCAGCTCGCAGCTGCGCTATCCGCAGTTCTCGGTGATCTTGCAGAACGCCCGCTTCGCCGTCGAGCTGCGCGAGTACGCCGGCCGCCTCGGCTCGCAGCTGACGGCGGCGCTGGTGGCGCGCCGGCCGCTCGACGAGGCGGCGCAGCGGCGCATCCAGTTCATCGAGGGCCGCATCGAACAGCTGCGCGAGCTGATCAAGCTGCCCACCAACAATGTGGCCACCGACCCGCGCCTGCTGGCGGCGCTGCGCGCGATGGAGCAGCGCTACTTCGGCGACGGCCTGGCGCTGGTGGCCGCCATGGTCGAGGCCAGCCGCGCCGGCCGGCCCTACCAAATGGACACCGGCCAGTTCGCCGAGCGCTACGTGCCGACCATGGCGCCCATCCTGCGCGTGCGCGACGTGCTGCTGGAGGCCTCGCTGGAACAGGCCCAGCAGGCCTACCACACGGCCCGGCGCCAGTTGCTGCTGGCCTGCGCCACCGGCGCGCTGACCCTGCTGGTGCTGGCGGTGCTGGCCCTGATCGTGCGGCGCCGGGTGATCCGGCCGCTGCTGTGGGCGACGCGCGCGCTGGTCAACCTGAGCAACGGCGACCTGGCCAGCGAGGTGCGCGGCACGCGCCGGCGCGACGAGGTGGGCGACCTGCTGCGCGCCCTGGTGGCGCTGCGCGCCGGCGCGCTCGACAAGCGGCGCCTGGAGCAGGAGCGCCAGCAGCTGATGGAGGAGCTGCGCCGCAGCGCCGACACCGACTACCTGACCGGCATCCTGAACCGGCGCGCCTTCACCGCCGCCGGCCAGCAGCGCATGCGCGGCGCGCAGGAGAACGACCTGTCGCTGGCGGTGATCCTGTTCGACATCGACCACTTCAAGTCGGTCAACGACTGCCACGGCCACGACGCCGGCGACCAGGTGCTGATCCGCGTCGCCGCGCTGGTGCGCCACGAGCTGCGCGACGGCGAGATCCTGGCGCGCTACGGCGGCGAGGAGTTCGTCGTCATGCCGGCCTACTGCGACCTGAACGCGGCGCGCGTGGTGGCCGAGCGGCTGCGCCGCGCCATCGAGGCCGAGCCGCTGCCGCTGGTCGACGGCCACATCCTGCGCATCACCGCCAGCTTCGGCGTGGCCGCCGCCAGCGGCGAGCGGGCCGCCCTCGACGGCCTGTTCCACGCCGCCGACCTGGCGCTGTACCGCGCCAAGCACCTCGGCCGCAACCGCGTCGAGGGTTAACTGCGGAATTGGTGCAGGCGGTACTTGCGCAGCACACCGTCGCTGCCGAACAGCAGCACCAGCTCGCGGCTGCGGTCCGGCACGAACAGCGCGGCCGTGCCGATGATGGGCAGGTAGCGCACGAAGCCGGGCACGCTCTGCCGGTCCTGGTAGACCCAGATCTCGTAGCCGCTGTCGAACTTGAACACGTGCGAGTCGCCGAAGGCGGCGACGATGTCGGCCTTGGTGCTGTGGCCGACCTTGATGGCGTGGTCCATCTCGCCACGGCTCATGCGGCTGACGGCGCCGTTGCCGAGCACGGCGCAACCGCCCAGCAACAGCAGCATGGCCCAGCTCAATCTGCTCAGGATGTTCATCATGGTCGACTCCGTTCAGCGCGCGCGCGGTGCCGTGGCGGCGGACGCCGTCGGCGCCGGGCCGTCGTCCAGGTAGGCAAAGGCCGGCGGCGGCGCGGCCGGCCCGCCGGCCTGGCTCAAGCGCATGGGCTTGCGCAGCGCGTCGGTGGGGAAGCCGAGCAGGCGGAAGCGCAGCGAAATGTCGGGCATGCTGGGGGCGTAACGCTCGAACAGGGCCACGCCCTTGGGCGGGCCGCCGGCCTCGGCGGCGGGCCCGGCGGGGGCCGGCGACGGCGACGGCGCGGCAGGGGCCGAGCCGGCCAGGCAGCACAAGGTGCCGAGCAACATCATGCGTTGCCACATCGCCTGTCTCGCCATCATGCCTGCCTCCTGGTTTGCTTGGGGCGCACGTCGCGCCGGAAACAAAGTGTTGCAATTTCCCGGGCAAGACTCCAGTCATTTGTGCGGAGCACCATCGGACGCCACTTGGGGTAGCGCGAGGCGGTACGCGCGGAGGCAAAAAAAGGCCAGTCCGACGGGACTGGCCTTGGTTGCCGCGCGGCGGGCGGCGCGGCGCCGGGCGCCCTACTTCTTGGCGAACTGCTTGTCGACCAACACTGGCAGTCCCACTGTGACACGGATCGCCGTCGTGGCCGCCGATCCGTCGTTGTTGACAGCCGCAACAGAAATGTCGACCGGACCGTCGGCGTCGCCAGCCGTCACGTCGATATACGCGCTCCAGGTACTGTTCGCGCCGGCGACCACGGTGGCGGCCCGCCCCGCCAGCATCACCTTCGGTACGCTGAACGGGGGCTGGTTCAGCACGAACGTCAGCGTGATCCGCGATCCAACATGGGCAATGCCGGGAGAGTTCAGGTCGGAACGCATGGCGACATCGCTGACGACGGGCTGGCCACAAGGCTGGGCGCCGCTCGGCAAAACGTCGGCACAGCTTGCTTCGGCCGAGCCAATGCGGACTTCGTCGACATACAGGACACGCTCGGCGATGCTGCTCGGCCGCGCACCCCAGCCCCACTTATAGTCGCCCATCTTCAGGTAAGGCCCGTTCTCGTTGTCCTGGTAGTCCTTGTCGAGGCGATACATGGTGAGGCCGGTGTAGTCGACGATTTTGACACCGTCCTTCCAGACTTGCACGAAGCCGGGCGTGGCGCCGTAGTCGAAGTTGACGTGGATGACCCAGTCAACCCATCGCCCCTTCAGCTGAGCGCTAGACTCGCTCCACAGTTCGTGCGGTGGCGGCATGTGCGCCGCCTTGCCTTTGTCGGCCGCTGCGGGCCAATACACCGAGCCGGGCTGTTCGTTCGCCTGCAGCACGATGCGGGCACGGCCCTTGTCCAAATACAGGGCGAGCGGCGCGCCGATGCTGCTCGGTCCCTTGATCGCGCCGTGGTATTGCCAAACAACCTCTTCGTTGTTGTCCTTTTTTTCATCGTCCCAGCTGGCCGGGATGAACTGACTGAAGCCACTCCAATAGCTGTTCCCCAGCACGTGCGTTACGGCGCTGTTGTTTGGACTCGGTGCCGCTTCGGCCCGCAGCATGCTTTTCTCGCGCCAGTCGGCGAACTTGAAGTCGAACTTCAGCGAGTGGACGCCAGCCCTGGCCTGCTCCTGACTGACGCTGACGGCGCCGGGCGGGCTTTGCACCGTCCAGCCGTCCAATTTGCCGGCGCCGGGATCGTTGGCCTCTAGGCCGCTGTGAAAAAGCAGCCTGGCGTCGGTGGTGCGCGCGGCGATCACGCAGGGTGCGGCAAGGTTGCCGCTACTGTCATAGGCGACCACGGCGAAGGTGTAGTCGCTGGCCGGGCCCAGGCCGGTAGCGAGAAAACCCGTCGCGCTCGGCGGCAGGTAAGCGACGGGCATGCCATCGCGGTACAAACGATACCCGGCCAAGGCGGTCTCGTCCTGTGCGGCGCTCCAGCGCAAGGTTGCGCTGTTGGGCGAGGCCGGCTCGGCGGAGCAGCCGGCCGGGGCCGGCGGCGCGCTGGTGTCGGGCGGCGGCACCGGAGTGCCGGCGTACATCGCCTTCAGCTCGGCCGGCGACAAGGCGCGCTGGTAGAGGGCAAGACCGTCGAGCGCCATGTCGGCGCCCTCGTTTTTGCCGGGCACACCGAACTGCAAGCTTTGTTGCCTCGGCTGCCAGCCATTGAACTCGCCCTCCCAGAAGTAGGAGATGGCGAGTTCGCCGTTTTTGTAGATGCGCATCATCTGCTTGCCGCTGTCCCAGGCCAGCGCGACATGCGTCCAGCTGTCAGGGGCGACCGGCAACATACCTGGTGCGGGGATTCCGGACGCCAGGATAGCGCCCACCGGCTTCACATAGTTCCCTTTGTTCTGCAGGCCGATTTGTAGTACCCCCTGATCCAGCACCCGGCTAGCCCGGATAAACAGGTGGTCGCGCGTCATATCGTACTGATCCAATATTTTCCGCTGAGCCTGCGTGGACGAGAAACTACCCTTGATCCAAAATGCCAATGTGCCGTTGGCGGGAAACGCCTGGCCCTGTAGCGACGCGGGGAACTGCACATAGCGGCCCGGCTGGCCGTCCGCAGTCGTCAAACTGAGGGCGTTGCCGTTGACACCGGGTAGCCACGACGGACCGTTCACCAAGGTAGCATGGTTGTTCTTGCCGCTGGCGTCGGCGGCCAAGGCGCCGGCACTTTCGTCGAAGCGCCAGTAGCCCAGCAGGTCTTGGGCGGGCAGCTCGGGTGGGTTAGCGGCGGCCAGGGTGGTGATTAGGCAGCTCAACATCGACGCTGCCAACTTGTGGGCCTTGCAATAGATCATGAAATTCCTTGGCGTTGGAGGGAGAGGCGGTTGAACGGACCCGACACCGCGCGGGCGGCACGCGCCACATCCCCCACGATAATACTATATTTGCAATATTACCTAAAACCAAGACATTCTCCTGAGCGAAAAAAAAGGCCAGTCCGACGGAACTGGCCTTGTCTGCCGCGCGGCGGGCGGCGCGGCGCCGGGCGGCGGGCGCCGCCGGGCGCCCTACTTCTTGGCGAACTGCTTGTCGACCGCGCCCTGGGTCACCGGGTGGTAGCGTTCGCGCGCCTTGGCGTACAGCGCCTTGGCCCAGGCCTTGTCGTCCGGCGTCTTGAGCAGCGCGGTGTACAGCGGCACGACGAACTTCTGCCGGCCCACGCTCATCAGGAAGCTGCCGAGCGGCTCGCGCACGTTGTAGCCGGCCTTCACCGAGGCCAGGTAGAAGCGGTAGGCGATCTCGTTGTTGCCGCTCTTGCCCAGGCCGAACTGCTGGTCGAGCTCGGCCAACTGCGCCGCCGTGGCCTTGCCGCTGATGTCGTTGAGGAAGTGCATCCACTCGGTGGCGATCCAGGCCTTGCTGTCGACATCCTTGGTGGCCAGCGCGCCCTTGAGCCAGGCGTCGCGCTGGGCGTCGACGGCGGCCAGCCGTGGCGAGACGGCGCGCTTGGCGCTGGCCGGCACGCCGACGCCGTGCAGCCACTCGTCGAGCTCGGCCTCGCCCATCAGCTCGGGATGGCCGTCGAGCAGGTTCTTGCGCAGGTAGGCGAGGAACTGCCCGGTGGTGGCCGACTGGAAGGCGTGCTGGTCGAACCAGCCGCGCAGGAAGGGGTCGAACACGGCGCGGCCGGCGCGCTGCTCGAGCGTGCGCAGGAACCAGGCGCCCTTCGGATAGGCCAGGCCCTCGTCGGTGTAGGTGGCGGCCGGCCGCTCGTCGGGGTCGCGGCTGACCAGCGCCTGGCGCGCCGGCGGGATCTCCGGCAGCGAGGCGAACAGCTCCTCCTGCTCGAGCTGCAGGCCGATCTCGGCGACGTCGGCGCCGTACAGGCTCTCGACGATGCGCGTCGTCACGTAGGTGGTGAAGCCCTCGTTGAGCCACCAGTGCTTCCACGAGGCGTTGGTGACCAGGTTGCCGGACCAGGAGTGGGCCAGCTCGTGGGCGATCAGGTCGACCAGGCTGCGGTCGCCGGCGATCATGGTCGGCGTCAGGAAGGTCAGGCGCGGGTTCTCCATGCCGCCGATGGGGAAGGACGGCGGCAGCACGATCATGTCGTAGCGCTCCCAGCGGTAGGGGCCGTACAGGCTCTCGGCGGCGGCGATCATCTTCTCGGTGTCGGCCAGCTCCCAGGCGGCCGCTTCGATGCGGGCCGGCTCGGCGTAGACGGCCGAGCGCGGGCCGAGCTTGCGCAGCTCGAGCTCGCCGATGGCGATGGCCAGCAGGTAGGCCGGGATCGGCTGGGCCATGCGGAACTTCCAGCCGCCGGCGCCGGTGGCGTTCTGGTCGTTCTCGGCGCTCATCACCACGCGCAGGCCGGCCGGCGCGTCGATGCGGGCGCTGTAGGTGAAGCGCACCGCCGGGGTGTCCTGCAACGGCGCCCAGGAGCGCGCGTTGATGGTCTCGGACTGGCTGAACATGAAGGGCCGCTTGCCCGACATGGTCTGCTGCGGCGTCATCCACTGCAACGCGGCGGCGGCGGGCGCCGTGTGGTAGTAGATGCGCACCTTCCGCGGCTGGGCGGCGACGGCGATGCGCAGGGCGCGGCCCTTGTCGGCCTCCAGCTTGTCGAGCATGTAGGAGGCCGGCGCCCACTTGCCGTTGGCGCCCAGCACCTGGACGCGGGCGATGCTCAGGTCGCGCGTGTCGAGCACCAGGCTGCGCGCCGACTTGTCGAGCCAGTTCAGGCTCAGTTCGGCGTAGCCGCTCAGCGTCTTGCTGGCGAAGTCGGCCTTCAGGTCGAGGTGCAGGTCGCTGGTGCGCACCTGGTCGTAGCGGGCGTAGCTGAGCGGGTCGGCCTGGGCCTGGGCGGCGAGGCCGAGCAGCAGGCACAGCGCCAGGCGCAGGGAATGTGGAGTGGGCATGGTGGTCTTCGCAAAAAATGAGCAATTGAAAAAGATTGCCGGCAAGGGCAGCAGCGCCGAGCAGAATAGCACAGGGCGCCGCGCTGGACCGGGCGGCGGCGTTGCGGTATCATCGCCGCTGAACATTGGGGAGTAGTCGTCCGTCGGCCCGTCCGGCGGAATCTGCATCAACATAATCGGCCCGCAGGCCGTGGTGCAGATGGTGATCCACTTGACGAGACCATTGATCAAGGGGCGGCCGCATGGGCCGGAGTCGCCCCTGGATCATTGGTAAACCGTCCGGCCCGCGTACCACCCTCACTCCCATGGAAGCTTTCCTCGTCTCTAGCGGCATCGTCGCGCTCGCCGAAATCGGCGACAAAACCCAGTTGCTGGCCTTCGTGCTGGCCGCCAAATTCCGCCGTCCCCTGCCCATCGTGCTGGCGATCCTCGTCGCCACCATCGCCAACCACGCCTTCGCCGCCGCCGTCGGCGGCTGGGTCACCGGCCTGATGGGGCCGGACCTGCTGCGCTGGGTGCTGGGCGCCGGCTTCCTGGCGATGGCCGCCTGGACCCTGGTGCCCGACAAACTCGACGACGAGGACACCAAGCTGGCCGGCTACGGCGTGTTCCTGACCACCCTGATCGCCTTCTTCATGGCCGAGATGGGCGACAAGACGCAGATCGCCACGGTGGCGCTGGCGGCGCGCTACCACAGCCTGGCGGCGGTGGTGGCCGGCACCACGGTCGGCATGATGCTGGCCAACGTGCCGGCGGTCTACCTGGGCGAGCGCATCGCCGGCCGGGTGTCGCTGAAATTGGTGCACGGCATCGCGGCGGCCGTGTTCGCCCTGCTCGGCCTGGCCACGCTGCTGGGCGCCGGCGCCGGCTGGGGTTTCTAGGACGTTTCCGGCACGCCACAGCTTGCCGATTTGCGTGTTTTTCTGCCCACTTATGTGCGTTCGCACACAGATCTCGAAAAATTGATAAGATATCATCTTTGTTAAGTATGAAATCTTTGAAAGAGGTTGTAAATGAGTGTCCAGAGCAAACTGGCGATCGCGGCGTTGACCCTGGGGTTGAGCGGCCTGGCCGGCGCCACCAGCATGTCCATCGCGGCGCCGGCCCCGGCCTTGCCCGCCTTCCAGCTCGACGAGCTGGCCGCCACCCATCTGCTCGCCGGCTTGGAGCGGGCTGATTTGGGCGATGTGGCGGAGATGCGCACCGGTCTGGACGAAACGGCGGACTATCTGGCGCCGGGCCAACTGGCGCCGGCGCCGCGGCGCGACGCTCGAGCCGGCCTGGACGGCCAAGCCCGGGCGCAACCACGGACGCAACATCCGGCGCCGCCGCCCGAACCGATCCCCGAGCCGGAGATTTACACAATGTTTCTGGTCGGCATCGCCATCCTGCTGCTGGCGGGCCGCCGCCGCGACGTCGCCTCGCCCTGGGGCATGATCCGCGTCGACAAATAGGAGGCGCGTTCGCGCCTTGCCGTTTCCGTCCTCCGTTTCCGTCCTCCGTTTTCCCCGCCTCTTCCGCCGGACCGGCGCCGCCCACGCGGCGCCGGTTTTTTTACGCCCGCCGCGTTCAGCCGCGCGGGGCGGCCGCCACTTGCAAGTCCACCACATGGCTGGCGCCGTCGTCGACCAGGGCGAAGCTGGCGTCCGGCTGGGCCACGCCGTCGAGGCTCAGGCCGGCCGCGCCGGCCGCGGCGCGGCGCACCTCGATCCGGTAGACGGCGCCGCCGTGGCGGTAGCTGATGGCGAAGCCGTCCCAGTCGGCCGGCAGGTGCGGCGCCAGGCGCAGCCGCTCGCCGGCCCGCGTCAGGCCCAGCATCTCCTCGACGATCAGGCGGTACATCCAGCCGGCCGAGCCGGTGTACCAGCTCCAGCCGCCCCGGCCGACGTGGGGCGGCACGGCGTAGATGTCGGCCGTCACCACGTAGGGCTCGACCTTGTAGCGGGCGCAGCCCTCGGCGTCGGCGGCGTGGCGCAGCGGGTTGAGCATGCGCAGCAGCTGCCAGGCGCGCTCGCCGTCGCCCAGGCGGGCGAAGGCCATCACCGTCCAGATGGCGGCGTGGGTGTACTGGCCGCCGTTCTCGCGCACCCCCGGCAGGTAGCCGCGGATGTAGCCGGGGTTGGGCTCGGCGCGGTCGAACGGCGGGTCGAGCAGCTGGATCAGGCCGTGCTCGCGCCGCACCAGGCGGGCGTCGACCTGTTCCATCGCCTGGCGCGCCCGCTCCGGCGCGGCGGCGCCCGACAGCACCGCCCAGCTCTGCGAGATCGAGTCGATCTGGCACTCGGCGTTGGCGTGCGAGCCGAGCGGGGTGCCGTCGTCGAAGTAGGCGCGGCGGTACCACTGGCCGTCCCAGGCGTTGGCCTCGACGCTGCCGGCCAGGCGCTTGGCCTCGACCCGGCACTCGGCGGCGAAGACGCCGTCCTGGCGCCGCTCGGCCAGCTCGGCGAAGCGCTGCAGCACCTCGACCAGGAAGAAGGCCAGCCAGACGCTCTCGCCCTTGCCGTGCTCGCCGACCTTGTCCATGCCGTCGTTCCAGTCGCAGGAGCCGATCAGCGGCAGGCCGTGGACGCCGTAGCGCAGGCCGTGGCGGATCGCCCGCACGCAGTGCTGGTACAGCGTCTCGCTGTGCGAGGAGCGGCTCGGCAGGTCGTAGTAGGAGTCCTCCTCGGGCTTGACGGCGCGCCCCTCCAGGTAGGGCGCGGTCTCGTCGAGCACCGCCAGGTCGCCGGTGACGGCGGCGTAGCGGCAGGCCGCCAGCGGCAGCCACAGGTAGTCGTCCGAGCAGTGGGTGCGCACGCCGCGGTCGGACGGCGGGTGCCACCAGTGCTGCACGTCGCCCTCGGCGAACTGGTGGCCGGCGCACAGCAGCAGGTGCTCGCGCAGCAGCTGCGGCGCGCTGTGCAGCGCCGCCATGGCGTCCTGCAGCTGGTCGCGGAAGCCGAAGGCGCCGCCCGACTGGTAGTAGCCGCTGCGCGCCCACAGCCGGCAGGCGATGGTCTGGTACAGCAGCCAGCCGTTGGCCAGCACGTCGAGCGCCGGGTCGGGCGTGGCGATCCGCACCGCGCCCAGGGTGGCGGCCCAGTGGGCGCGCACGGCGGCCAGCGCGGCGGCGGCGGCGGCGGCGTTGCCGTGCTGGCGCACCAGGCTGCCGGCGTCGGCGTTGCGGCGGCCGCCGACGCCGAGCAGGAAGACGAACTCGCGCTGCTCGCCGGGCGCCAGCTCGCAGGGCAGCTGCAGCGCGGCGCAGGCGTCGAGGCCGGCGCCGAGCCGGCCCGACAGGCGGGTGCGGCGCAGCGCGGCCGGCTCGGCCAGGCTGCCGTTGCGGCCGATGAACTCGGCGCGGTCGGCGCTGAAGCTGGCGCCGGCGGCCAGGCCGGCGTCGGCGTGGAAGAAGGCGACCCGGCCGCTGAACTCGGTGTTGTAGGGGTTGCGGGCGAACAGCGCGCCGCTGGCCGGCTCGCGCTCGGTGACGATGTGCATGCCGGACTTGCTGCGCATGTCGCCCAGCACCCACTCGACGTAGCCGGTGACGGACAGGCGGCGCGGCGCGGCGCCGTCGTTGCGCAGGCGCAGCACGCTGTACTTGAGCGCCGCGTCGAGGGCGACGAAGGTGGTCAGCTCGCTGGCGATGGCGCCCTCGCTGTGCTCGAACACGCTGTAGCCGAAGCCGTGCCGGGTCAGGTACTCGCCGGCGCCGCCGGCCGGCAGCGCGGTGGGCGACCAGACCTGGCCGCTGTGCTCGTCGCGCAGGTAGAAGGCCTCGCCGCTGGCGTCGCCCACCGGGTCGTTGTGCCAGGGCGTCAGGCGGAACTCGTGGGCGTTCTCGTGCCAGGTGTAGGCCTGGCCGCTCTCCGACACCACGCAGCCGAACTGGGCGTTGGCCAGCACGTTGCTCCACGGCGCCGGGGTGCGCCGGCCGGCGCCGTGGCGGATCAGGTACTCGCCGCCGTCGGCGGAGAAGCCGCCGATGCCGTTGTCGAGCAGCGGCGCCGGGCCGGCCCCGGCCCCGGCGGCGGCGGCGGCGGCGGCCGGCGCGGCGAAGCCGGCGCGGCCCTCGCCGAGCGGCGGCGGCAGGCGCGGCGCCGGCGCCGGCGGCCGCTTGATCTGCTCGGCCAGCGTGCCGCGGCTGTCGCTGATGACGACCCGCGCCACCGACTGCAGCAGCACGCGGTCCTCGTTGGCGATCTGCTCGGCCTGGCGCACGAAGATGCCGCCCGGCCGGTCGATCGCCTGGGCGTCGTTGCCGGAGGCGATCAGGCCCATGATCTGCTCGTGCAGCAGTTGGCGGTAGCCGGCCTGGTCCTCGTACCAGATGACCAGGTCGACCACCAGGCCCTTCAGGCGCCAGTAGGCGTGCGCCTGCACCAGCTGGCGCGCCAGCTCGATGTTGGCCGGGTCGCGGATCTGCAGCAGCACGATCGGCAGGTCGCCGGAGATGGCGTAGGCCCACAGGCCGGACTGGCCGCGCTGGTTCCTCTGCAGCACGGCCGGCTCGGCGCGCAGCAGCGCGTTGGGGTAGATGACGGTGCTGGCCAGGCGGGCGTAGAGCTGGGCGTCGGCCTCGCTGGCGTTGAGCTGGCGCAGCACCACCTGGCTGTGGGTCCAGGCCAGCTCGAAGACGCGGTCGGCCAGGTGGCGGTCCTGGTACTTGTCGATCAGGTGCAGCGCCGCCTCGCGCGTGTCGGTCATGCCGCTGACGATGTCGACGGTGGCGCTCTGGTCCGGCTCGAGCGTGATCTGGTAGCGGATCGCCACCACCGGGTCGAGCACCGGGCCGGCGCCGCCGCCCAGCGGCCCGGCCTGGGCCATGGCCAGCGGCGCGATGGCGCTGCGGCCGCGGCCGATGAAGCGGGCGCGGTCGGTCTCGAAGGACAGCTCGGCGACGGCGGCGTCGTGCACCGTCATCAGGTGCAGCAGGGTCGGCGTCGCCTCGTCCTTGCCGCGCGGCCGGCGCGCGCACAGGATGGCGCCCTCGTGGTGCAGGATCTCGGTCTGCACGAACAGCTTGCCGAAGGCCGGGTGGGCGGCGTCGGCGGCCGGCGCCGCCATCACCACCTCGGCGTAGCTGGTCAGCTCGACGACGCGGCGGCGCGCCGACTTGTTGGTGATGCGGGTGCGGCGCAGCTCGATGTCGTCCTCCGGCGAGACGACGATCTCGGTGTGCAGGTCGAGCTCGTGGTCGCCGCGGCGGAACTCGGCGCGGCCCTCGGAGAAGATCACCTCGTACTTGCGCGGCGCGGCCAGGGTCGGCTGGTAGGTGGTCGACCAGACGGCGCCGCTGTCGACGTCGCGCAGGTAGCAGAAGCTGCCCCAGTTGTCGCGCGTGCCGTCCTCGCGCCAGCGGGTCACGGCCAGGTCGCGCCAGCGGCTCGAGCCGCCGCCGGCGTGGCTGACCATGACGTGGTAGCGGCCGTTCGACAGCAGCTGGGTCTCGGGCAGCGCGGTGTTGGGCTGGGTCAGCACGCGCAGCGGCATGACCTGCTCGGCGGCGGCCGGGCGCGGCTCGCCCTCGGCCTGCTGCTGCGGGTGGAAGGCGCCGGCCTGCGGGATGCGCTCCTGCAGCAGCAGCAGGGTGGCGCGCAGCTCGGCGTCGGCCTCGAAGCGGCGCTGCATCGGCCGCTCGTGCAGCAGGTAGCCGATGGCCAGCAGGCCCATGCCCTGGTGGTGCACCATGAAGGAGCGCACCACGGCGGCGCTCTGGCCGCGCGGCAGGCGGCTGCCGGTGTAGTCGACCGCCTCGTAGAAGCCGTAGCGGCCGAGGAAGCCCAGGGCGGCCATGCGCTGCAGGTTCTGGCAGGCCGCCTCGGGCCGCACCATCAGCCCCATCATGCAGGCGTAGGGCGCCACCACCAGGTCGTCGGCCAGGCCGCGCTTGAGGCCCAGGCCGGGCACGCCGAAGGCGCGGTACTGGTAGTTCAGGCTGGCGTCGACGGTGTTGTAGCCGGACTCGGAGACGCCCCACGGCACGCCGCGCTGGCGGCCGTAGTCGATCTGCGCGTCGAGCACGGCGTGGTAGGTCTGCGTCAGCAGGGTGTTCGGGTAGCTCGGCATGACCAGCAGCGGCATCAGGTATTCGAACATCGAGCCGCTCCACGACAGCAGCAGCGGGCGGCCGCCGACCATGCACAGCTGGCGCCCCAGCGCGAACCAGTGCTGCTGCGGCAGCTGGCCCTGGGCGATGGCGACGAAGCTGGCCAGGCGCACCTCGGAGGCCAGCAGGTCGTAGCAGCTGGCGTCGAGGCGGCGCTCGCTGACGCTGTAGCCGATCGCCAGCAGCTTGGTGGCCGGGTTGTAGAGGAAGGAGTAGTCCATCTGCGCCTGGGCGCGGGCCAGCGCGGCCAGCGCGGCGATGCGCTCGATGCGGCTGGCGGCGCGGGCGCCGCCCAGCGCCACCAGCTCGGCCAGCTGCTGCTGGCGGGCGCGCTCGTCGGGCGCCAGGTCGGAGGCGCTGGCGGCGGCCGGTTGCAGCCCGGCCAGCGCGCGCAGGGTCGGCATGCGCAGCAGGGCGGCGTCGAACACCGCCTCGGCCGGCAGGGTGGCCCAGGGCGCCAGCTCGGCCAGCTCCTGCTCGGCGGCGCGGCACTGGCGCGCCAGCGCGGCGGCCCAGTCGCGCGCCGTGGCCTCGCCCAGCGCCTCGACCCGGGCCGACAGCGCCTCGGCCAGCGCGGCGCCGTGCGCCAGCCAGGCGTGCAGCGCCGGCAGCCGGTCGGGCGGCGGCGGCGCGGCCAGGTGCCGGCGCAGCGCGGCGGCGGCGGCGGCCAGCGGCGCCGGCACCGTCAGGCCCGGGCCCGGGCCCGCGCCGGGGCCCGGCTCGGCGGCGGCGGCCAGCGCCTCGTCGAGCACGGCGGCGGTGACGGCCAGGCCGTCGAACAGCTGGGCGCCGAGCAGCGGCCGCTCGAGCAGCTCGAGCAGGCCGGCGCGCAGCACCAGCAGGTGGCCGGCCAGGTTGCCGCTGTCGACGGTGGAGATGTAGACCGGCAGCAGCGGCTGCAGGCTCAGCGTGTCGTACCAGTTGTACAGGTGGCCCTGGTGGCGCTCGAGCAGGGCCATGCTGGCCAGGGTGCGCTCGCTGCGCTCGAGCAGCGCGCCGACGCCGACGAAGCCGAAGTCGTAGGCGCTCAGGTTGGCCAGCAGGGCCAGGCCGATGTTGGTCGGCGAGGTGCGGTGCGCCACCACGGCCAGCGGCTGCTCCTGCACGTTGTCGGGCGGCAGCCAGTGGTCGGCCGGGCCGACGTGGTCCTCGAAGAAGGCCCAGGTGCGCCGCGCCAGCAGGCGCAGGAAGCGGTGCTGCTCGGCCGACAGCTGGTCCGGCGCGACGGCGGCCGGGCGGCTGATCCACCAGGCCGCCAGCGGCGAGCCGAGCCAGGCCGGCAGGAACACGGCGGCGGCGGCCAGCGCGTCCGGCCGCCACAGCGCCAGCGCGGCGCCGGCGCCGCCCGCCAGCAGCGGCGCGCACCACATGGCGCGCCAGTTGGCGGCCAGGCCGTCCGCGGCGCGCGCCAGCGCCGAGGCGCGCCACTCGAGCAGGTGGCGCCGGCTGAGCAGCAGGCGCCAGGCG